>NZ_JAYXHS010000002.1:0-634819 GCF_036017035.1 Uliginosibacterium silvisoli
TGCATGAGCCGATCACGGCTTCACCGATGGCGAACATGCAAAACAAAACGCCCGGCCAATCACTTGGCCGGGCGTTTGTGTTTCGGGCGGCCAGGGTGCCAGCCTATCGAGCGTGCCTCGTGAAATGTGATGCGATCTGTCCTGCCGTGGCAAACCAGCATTTCTCGCGCTGTGCCGCGATGTATTCCAATGCGCGACGCAGGTGGCGCATGCGGAAGGGCTGGCCGATGATCATCGAATGCAGGGCCACGCTCATGACCAGCGGTTGCTCCTGCGATTGCAGCAGCATCTCGTCGAACTGATCGACGATCATGTCGGCGAATTCTTCTGCGCCGATCTGGCGGCCGATGATGGCGGCGCTGTCGTTGATTTCCTGCGGGTAGGGCATGGACAGGATGCGGCCGCTGCGCGTATGCAGCCACACTGGCTGGTCGTCCATGCACCAGTCCATGACGTATTGGTATCCAGCCTCGTGCAGCAGATCCGGGGTCAATGGAGTTTCTGCGATCCACGGGCTGAGCCAGCCTGCCGGGCGCGCGCCTTCGTGGGTAGCGATGGCATCGCGCACATCGCAGATGAGGCAGCGCTCCGTATCCTCATCGAAACCGCCCTGATGCTCGGAGTTCGTACGGCCGTGCGCGGCGATTTCGGCACCTTGTGCGCGATAGGCTTCGATCAGTTGCGGGCAGGCGTCGTAGAGTGCGGAATTGATAAGCAGGGTGACGGGAAGCTTCAGGTCAGTGAACAGCTTGTGCAGGCGCCAGGCGCCGACGCGATTGCCGTAGTCACGCCAGGAGTTGTTGAGGACGTCGGGCGCGGGAATGCCTGGCACGAGGTCTTCGGCAATACCTTCGTTGAAGGCGTAGTGCTCGAGGTTCAGCGCGATGTAAAAGGCGAGTCGCTTGCCACCCGGCCAGTTGAACTGCGGGCGCTCGACGATGGGGCTGTAGGCATAGCGGCCGTGCTCGCGCAGTGGCTGCGTCATGGGCGTCGAGGTGGCTTTCATGGTGGCGTTCCTGTCCGGGTTTCGTGAAATCGAATGCCGTTACCTTGGTGAAGGCGGGGGGCCAGCAACGACGCGTGGTTCTGGATCCCGGCTTTCGCCGGGATGACGATCAAGGTGCGAGGCGGGCTGTTTCGCCCGGGGGCGATTCGGCGTGTCTGCATGGCGTCAGTCAGATGGCGAGAGGCGTTTGACCAGCGCATCGCTTAACCCGACGCTCTCGCGCGCAGGCAGGGCGGCGAGGCTGCCAGTCTTTGCTTTCATGGGCTTGAGTCGGTGCAGCAGCTCGGCCTGCAGCACACCGCAGCTCACGCCTTCGACCAGCGGGACGGGTACCTGCGCTTGCAGCCGCGCAGGTACGCCCGCCATGACGGCGCCAGCCAGCACGACGACCTCGCAGCCGTCACGCGCGACGAGGTCGTTGGCCGCCGCGACGGTGAGACGGTCGACTTCGCTCTGGTCGCCCGCGGCGTAGGGCGCGTCGTTGTCGACCGCACGCCAGCCGGCGATGCGAGCCCCCAGTCCATAGCTGGCGGCGAGCTCCTGGTAGAGCGGCAGCACGCGCGGGCCGAACATCACGATGCCGATGCGCGTGCCGAGCATGCTGGCCGAGAGGAGGGCGGCTTCGGTGATGCCGACGACGGGGATCTCCAGCATCTCGCGCGCGGCGAGCAGGGCGACATCGTAGGAGACGGCGATGACGACAGCATCGCATCCTTCGGCGTGTTCAGCGAGCAGATCGACGCAGGCGTGGTTGGCGATGGCAAGTTCGGTGCGGGTGGCGATCACGCGCGCGCCGAAGTTGCCGGTGACGGGGAGGATCTCCGTGCCGGGCGCGGCGACTGCGCGTGCGGTACTGGCGACGCGCTGGGTGACGAAGTCGGAGGTGTTGGCGTTGAGGAGGAGGAGGCGCATGAATTCGCTTTCAGTTTTTCGTCATTCCCGCGAAGTCGGGAATCCAGTGGCGTTGAGTGCTAAGCGACTTCATGTGGTTAACCCTCTCCCCAACCCCTCTCCCCGGCTGGGGAGAGGGGAGCTCAAGCGGGCTCGGTGGCGAGCGCGAGCCCGATAACGAGGCGCAGAGGTCTTAAGAACGCCTAACAAAATGGAGCGAGAGCGCGGCAGGCGCAGATCAGTGCATGAGCACGGCGAGTGAGCCAACGCCGCCAGACGCATTCGCAGCCCGTTTTTTTAGGCGTTCTAAGCAAACACACTCTCCAGATCGATCTCCCCCGCAACCGGCGGTTCCAGTTTCAGCGAATGCTCGACATGTTCCAGATGCCGCAGCATCAACTCTGCCGCGCGATCGGCGTCATGCGCTTCGATGGCGTCTACCAATAGCGGGTGATCGTCGTAAGGGCAGTGATGCTCATCGGGTGCGTCGTAGAGGATGATGATCAGCGCAGTGAGCGATTCGAGTTCGCGCAGGGTGCGTACGAGGAAGCTGTTGCCGGAGAGTTGCGCCAGCAGGATGTGGAATTCGCCGGACAGCGGAATGATCTCGTGCGGCGCACCGCTGCTGCGTGCTGTGTGTTCGCGTTTGATATGTGCGCGTAATTGCGCGACTTGCTGCGGCGTGGCGCTCATGGCGACGCTGCGTGCCAGGGTGGGCTCGATGAGGCGGCGCGCGAAGAACACGTCGCGCGCTTCCTGCGAAGTGGGGCTGCTGACGAAGGCGCCGCGATTCGGGATATTGGTCGCAATCTGGTCATGCACCAGGCGACCGATCGCTTCGCGCACTTTGGTGCGACTCACATTGAATATGCGTGCGAGGCGCTCTTCCACCAGCTGCGTGCCGGGCGGCAGCTTGTGTTCCATGATCGCCGACATGATGCGTTCATGAATTTCATCCGAGCTCGGCTGCTTCACTTCTTTCGTGGCTCTGGCCGCGCGCGTGCGTGGAGCCAAAGTACCGGCTTCCTTCTTCGCAGAAGTCTTCCGCGTGGCTTTCACGGGAGCGGTTTTGGTCGTTCCCGACGCAATTTTCGCTGCTGCACCAACTTTTTTTGCCTCTTTCACGGTTGCTGCCTTTCCGGTCCTTGCACCGTCCTGATTCATTTTCTGCGCTCCTCGCCTGCTTGTCCGTCGCGCCACACATCTCGTCGCGATGACGCATGCGCCAGTTTGCAGCATTGGCTCGCGTCAGTCTTTCTGCGGCTTGCCGCCGGGTCTGCACCACGCTGCAACACACCGCTTTCATGGCTGCACCAGATTGCGTACAGCGGTTTGATAAATTGTATCCAATCATGCACCTTGTTGGGCTCATATGCACTGCATTGGAACGCGGATGGGTCGTACAACATATTGATTAATATAGCATTTAATTGTTGACATGCCGAATCTTTTGCCAATAATGGATTGCATACAATTTGAAAAACACTTTCGCCAATCCAGTCAAGCAAGGGGTTTTGCCATGTCATACAAGTCGCAATACAAGCCGGTTGTTCGCAGTCTCGTCGCTGCTTTCGGCCTCGTCTGTTTCTCTGCTGCCGTGTCCGCGCAAACGCATCTGCGCATCGCCGGCAACTTCGCGCCCGACCACTCCTCGTCGATGGCGATGCAGATGTTCAAGAAAGAAGTCGATAGCGCCAGCAAGGGTGCGCTGATCATCGACGTGTTCGACAACCAGCAGCTCGGCGGTGCGCAGGAGAACGTGACGCAGACGCGCTCGGGCACCATTGACATGTGTTGGGTCGGCATGGCGTTCCTGTCGCGCACCGTGCCGGAACTCGAAGCGGTGAGCATGCCGTTCATGTTCCCGAGCCGCGAGGTCGCCTACAAGGTGATGGATGGCCCGGCGGTGGACCTGATCGAGGCCAAAATGGCTGACAAGGGCTTCACCTCGTTGGGTTTCATGGAGCTGGGCTCGCGCCAGGTGACCAATAGCCAGCGTCCGGTGAAGACCATGGCTGACCTGAAGGGTCTGAAGATCCGCATGCAGCCGATCGAGACGCACCTCGCCACTTTCCGCGCGCTGGGGGCTAATCCGCTGCCGATGGACATCAAGGAGGTGTACTCCGCGCTCGACCAGAAGGTCATCGACGGCCAGGACAATCCTTTCGCGCTGATCCTCGCCAGCCGCTTCTTCGAGGTGCAGAAGTACGTCTCCAACACCGGCCACTTCTTCGACTTCATCTCGGTCGTCGCCAACAAGAAGAAGATCGAAGCCCTGCCTGCGGATCAGCAGAAGATCCTGCGTACGGCCATGACAAATGCAATCAAGTGGCAGCGGGGCGTGTCGGTGAAGGCTGACGCCGATTCGCTGGTCGAGCTGCAGAAGAAGGGCATGGTCTATACCGAGCTCCCCGCCAGCGAACGCGAGGCGATGAGGAAGGCCACGGCAGGCGTGGTGGACGAAGTGAAGAAGCGTCTCGGCGCACCTTTCGTCGATCAGGTGCTGGCTGAAGTCAAGAAAGCCGGCGGCTGAGAAGCGTCGACAAAATGATTCTGGCCTCGCCGGCACGCCTGGCCAGAATCGTTTCGCTTCGCTTCAATTTGTCAGCGCTTCTGAGCCAGTGGCCAGTCGCGGGGAGATAACTCATGAATACCGAAATCCTGCCCGCGCCGCCGGGGGGCGGCGCTGCGGCCTTGCTGTTGCGTCCGCTGACCACCATGCTCGACGCACTGCATCGCATCAACTACTGGACGCTGGTGCTACTGGTGACGCTCATGGTGGTGCTGGTGTTTGCGCAAGTCGTTGCGCGCTACCTGCTCAACAGCTCCATCGACTGGGCTGACGAGCTGTCGCGTCTCGCCTTCGTGTGGTCGATCTTTCTCGCCATCGCGATGGCGATTCGCGAGCACCTGCACATCGGCATGGTGATGCTTACCGAGCGCCTGCCCGAGGCGTATCGCGTGATGCTGGCGCGTCTCATGGACGGCATTGCTGCGGGGATGATGTGCATCGTCTGTTACGAGTCCGCCGTGCTGGCCTTTGACCAATGGGACGAGAAGCTGTCGTCGATGAATGGCAGTGCCGCCTGGTTCGTGATGGCCATCGTGGTTGGCGCGGCGCTGTCGGCACTGGAGCTGGTGCGCCTGGCCATTCTTGGCCAGAGCCCAAGTGGTGAAGGAGCGATCGAATGAGCGCGCTGATGACCTGGGTCTTCGTGGCCTTCGCGCTGCTGGGAATGCCATTGTCGTTCGCCATCGGCATGGGTGCGATGGGCGGCTTGGCGGCCAGCGACATCGATTTCAACATGCTGCCGTCGCGCATGATCAATTCGCTGGACTCGTTCCCGCTGCTGTCCATCCCGCTGTTCATGGTGGCCGGCGAGTTGATGATCAAGGCCGGCCTGATGGAGCAGATGATCGACTTCGCCAACGCCTTCATCGGTCGCGTGCGCGGTGGTCTGGCACAAGTCGCGATGCTGGCCGGTGCGGTGTTGTCGGCCGTGTCTGGCAGCGCTGTATCAGATGCCAGTGCGCTGGCATCGACGATGCACCCGTCGCTGAAAAAGAACTATGACGAACGCTTCTCGACGGCGGTGATATCGGCCTCGGCGAATCTGGGGCCCATCATTCCGCCATCTGGCGCGATGATCGTGTACGCCTTCATGGCTGGCCCGAGCGTGTCGGTCGGTGGCCTGTTCATGGCAGGCACGGTGCCCGGCATCCTGCTCACCGCGATCTTCATGTTCCAGTGCTGGTACATCGCGAAGAAGCGCAACTACCCGCTGACTGGCGAGCCCGTCACGGTGCGCAACATCGTGCGGCAAACGCGGCGTTCCTTCATTACGTTGCTGATGCCCATCGTATGTATCGGCGGCATCGTCGGCGGCATTTTCACCGCCACCGAAGGTGCTGGTATCGGCGTGGTGTTCGCGCTGTTCATCGGCTTCTTCGTCACGCGTCAGCTCAAGGTCAAGGACCTGCCCGAAGTCTTCGTGCGCTCTGCGCTGATGACGGCCGTGGTCGGCGCCATGATCGCCTTCGCTTCCACCGTGACCTTCCTGATGACGGTAGACATGCTGCCGCAACATCTCACGGCCTGGATGCGTGGCGTCACCACCGATCCGTTGATGTTCAACCTGCTGGTGGCCGTCGTGCTGCTGCTGGTCGGCACGGCGATGGAGTCGAATGCGGCGTACATCATGCTGGTGCCGCTGCTGCACCCGCTGGCCCTGCAATACGGCATCGATCCGCTGCTGTTCGGTTTCCTGTTCGTCTACAACCTCGTCATCGGCATGCTCACGCCGCCGGTGGGTGTGGTGCTTTTCGTCGTCTCGGGGGTGACGAAAGTGAAGATGGGCGACATCACCTGGGCGGTGCTGCCCTTCATCGTTTCGCAGTACGCGCTATTGCTTCTCTGCATGCTGTTCCCGCCCATCGTGACCTGGCTGCCACGCGCCATGGGTTACTGATCGCATGCGTTTCCCGTTACTCATCACCCGTTAAAAAGGACCTGAAATGGCAAGGCTTTCCATGCACATGCTGGATACCGTATCCGGCGAAGGCGCGGGCAATATCCGCGTCGATTTCTCGAAGCTCGAAGGTGGCAGCTACAAGCTGATCCGCTCCATCACCACCAACGAAGTCGGCCGCACGGCCGACCCGCTGATGTCGGGCGACACCATCGCCACCGGCAGCTACCAGTTCGAGGTGTACGTCGCCGAGTACTACGCGAAGAAGGGCATCAAGCTCGAAAGCGGCCCGTTCTTCGACAAGCTGCCCGTGCGCTTCACGGTGTTCGATGCAACCCAGAACTATCACGTCCCGGTGCTGTTTTCGCCCTGGGGCTACACCACCTATCGCGGCCAGTGAGGAGAGCGTCATGAGCAAGGAAATCATTGGACAAGACCTCGTCGAACTGCCGACTGCAGCGGATGAAACGGGCGCGCCGGACGAACAGCGTCGCCGCTTCATGTTCCGCGACCTGCTGGACGATGTGCGCATGGACCGCCGCGGCTTCCTCGGTGCGAGCATGGCGATGGGTGCCTTCGGCGCCATGGCCGGTTTCGCACCGGATGCCGAGGCACAGACACCGGGCGCCCCCGGGCAACTGACCTGTCACGTGCTGGATACCTACAGCGGTCGCCCTGGTGGCGGCATGCGTGTTGATCTGTCGGTGCCGGACGGTAGTGGCTGGAAGGTCGTGAAGAGCACCGTGACGACTGATACCGGCCGGCCACTCGAGCCGCTGATGTCCGGCGACACCCTGGTGCCTGGAAACTATATGGTCGAGTTTTTCCATGCGGATTACTTCAAGGCGCGTGCCTACCTGCCGACGCCGGCCTTCTTCGATCGCGTGGTGCACTTCTTCAATGTGCCTGCGAAGACCACACGCTACCATCTCACGTTGGTGACGGCGCCCTGGGGCTACACCACGTATCGCTGGAAGGAGTGATGCAGGTGTCGCTCGACTCCGTGATTCCGGCCAGCGCAGCCGCCGCCTATGCAGCGCAGCACCAGTTCATAGGCGTCATTACCCCCTCCGGTAACACGGTGGTCGAGCGCATTACCCAAGGGGTGCTGCGCGACCTGCCGACCGTGTCGCCGCATTTCTCGCGCACGCCTGTGTTCGGTAGCAAGGATCCGTCACCCGACGCCTATGCCTACGAAGGCATCCTCGCTGCCGCGCAACTGCTCACGCACGCCAGGCCCGACGTGCTGGTGTGGAACGGCAGCAAGGGCGCGGGCATCGGCTTCGCGCATGATGTGGCGCTGGCCAGCGAGATACAGGCGCACACGGGCATCACCGCGACGACGTCCATCCTGGGGCTGAAGATTGCGCTGGCGGTGCGCGGCATCACACGCATCGCCGTCGTCACGCCTTATTCCGATGCCGGGCAGAAGAGTGCGCTGGATTGCCTTGCGCGTGAAGGCTATGACTGCGTGGCCGAGGCGCATGCCGGCCTTTCCGACAACCTCTCCTATGCCTGCGTGCCACTCGACAGGATTCGCGAGATGGCGCATGGCGTGATGCTTGCACGGCCGGAGGCCATTGTCTGTCTCTGCACGAATTTCCCCGCTGCTGTGGTGGCCGCACCGCTGGAGGCCGAGCTGGGTGTCCCCGTGTTAGACAGCACGGCGCTGGGCGTGTGGTCGGCACTGCATGTCTGTGGTGTCGATACGAGCCCTGCCGCGCCGCGCTGGGGCTCTTTGTTCGGGCTGCAACCGTGAGTGCCAGCTTGCTGATCCGTAACGCACAGGTGCTGTGCCTCGACGCCGCCGATCGCGAGTGGCCGCGTGCGGACATTTACATTGAAGCCGGGCGCATCGTCGCGATCGGGCCAGACGCGGGTCTGCCATACCTGCAGCAGGCTGCGCGTGTCATCGATGCGGATGGCATGCTGGCGATGCCCGGCCTGATCAACGCGCACTTCCATTCCTCCGGCAATCTCATGAAGGGTTGCCTCGACGGACTGCCGCTCGAGCTGTTCATGCTGCACGAGGTGCCGCCGCTGGCGAACAGTGGCGACAGCGAGCGCCTGATCTATGTACGCACCGCACTCGGCGCACTGGAGATGCTGGAGCGGGGCATCACCGCCGTGCACGACGATGCGTACCACGTGCCGATCGCAACGCGCGAAAGCGTCGATGCCATCATGCAGGCCTACGCGGACGTCGGCATTCGCGCGACGGTGGCCATCGATCAGCCGAACATCGTCGAGTACGACAAGTATCCTTTTCTCGAAGAGCTGCTCACACCAGCGCAGCGCGCGGCGATGGATGCAGCGCCGCGTCAGAGTACGGATGAGCTGCTGGCGCTCTACACGGATTTCATCGAGCACTGGCACGGTGCAGAGGCAGGGCGTCTACGCGCTGCAGTGTCCTGTTCGGCCCCGCAGCGCGTGACGCAGGACTATTTCGAAGGCCTTTCCGCGCTCTCGCATAAACATAATCTGCCTTTCAACATACACATCCTCGAGACCAAGCTTCAGCGCGTTCTGGGCGAGGAAGAGTTCGGCAAATCGCTGATCCAGTACGTCGCGGATCTGGGTCTTCTGGATCGACGCATGATGGTCATTCACGCCATCTGGGTAGACGACGCTGATATCCAGTTGCTGGTCGAAGCCGGCTGCAGCGTTGCCCACAATCCGGTATGTAACTTGCGTTTGGGCAGCGGTGTGATGCCCTGGCGGCGACTGCGCAATGCAGGCGTGCCGGTGTGCATCGGGACGGACGAGATGAACACCGACGACACCACCAACCTCTGGCAGGTCGCGAAGACAGCGGCGCTGCTGCAGACGATTGCCGACCCCGAATATCGCGACTGGCCGCGTGCGCCCGAAATGCTGCACGCCGCCACGCGCGGTGGCGCACGTGCGCTGCTGCAGGAGGGCGAACTGGGCGAACTTACGGTCGGCGCGCTCGCCGATATCGCACTGCTCGATCTCGACACGCATGCCTTCACGCCGCTCAACGATCTACGCCGCCAACTGGTGTTCGCTGAAGACGGCACATCGGTGCGCTACACCATCGTCAATGGCCGCGTCGTGTACGAGCAGGGCAGGGTGACGACGATCGACGCACGTGCACTGCGCCGCGAAGCGCGCGAGTTGATGAAGGACTACGCCGCTGGCCTTGCACACGCCAGCGTGTCCGCTGCGGAACTGGCCGTGGCCTATCGCGCGATGTATCTGCGCGCATCGCAACAAGACGTTGGTTTCTCGCGCTGGGTTGGCGATGGCGCTGCAACACACCCCACTTCACGTCATCCCGGCGAAGGCCGGGATCCAGATCCAGCGTCCGGTACTGGATCCCGGCCTTCGCCGGGATGACGATCTTTTCCAGAAATCGCGAATAGCCCCCAGGCCTCGCGCAACCGAATTCCTCACGAACGTTCTCAAGGAGTCACTCATGAAATCCACCGCCAAGAAATTCTCTTCCCTGGCACTCGCCGCAACGCTGGTCTGTAGCAGCTCCGTCGCGCTGGCCGACAACCCGACCGGCATGCGCATCGCCGGCAACTTCTCGTCCAACACCAAGCACGTGGACAACATCGAGAAGCCGTTCTTCGGCAATCTGCCGAAGATCCTCGGCATCCCGATGGCGATCAATTACAACCCGATGGACACGGTAGGTGTACAGGCCGCTGACGCGCTGCGCATGCTTCGCTCTGGCACCTTCGATGTGATGAGCGTGCAGATCGGCATGGCTTCTCGTGATGACCCGTTCTTCGAAGGCGTCGACCTGATCGGCGTGTCGACCAATCTCGCCGACCTGCGCGCTGCAGTCGATGCCTATCGTCAGGTGTTCGACGAGCGCCTGCAGAAGCGCTTCAATGCAAAGGTCATGACGCTGTGGCCGTTCGGCCCGCAGGTCTTCTACTGCAACAAACCGATCAAGACCATCGACGATGTGAAGGGCATGAAAGTGCGCAGCTTCACACCGTCGATGGCCGCACTGATCCAGAGCCTCGGCGCGACGCCGGTGACACTGCAGTTCTCAGAGGTGTATCCAGCCCTGCAGCGTGGTGTGGCCGACTGTGGCGTGACCTCGCCGACATCGGGCAACGCAGGCAAGTGGCCTGAAGTGACGAACTACTTCCTGCCGCTGTCGGTGTCCGGCTCCGTGCAGGGACACTTCATGAACCTCGACTACTGGAACAAGCTCACGCCGGAAGTGCAGAAGAAAACCATGGCGGCCTTCAAGAACATGGAAGACCAGATGTGGAAGCTCGCCGAGACCGCAAATGCCGATGCCATGAACTGCAATATCGGCGCCGAGCCTTGCAAGGAAGGCGTGAAGTTCAAGATGAATCTCGTCGCAGTGGCGCCGGCCGATGCGCAGAAGGTCAAGACGGCGGTGAGCACGGTGGTGTTGCCGCTGTGGAAAGACACCTGCAACAAGGTTGATCCGAAGTGCAGCGAGGTCTGGAACTCGACAGTAGGAAAAGCCCGAGGCTACTCCATCAAATAGGACGCGTAACAAGGGGGCTGCGCGCACCGCTGGCTGCGTTGGCCCGCTCGCCGTGCCTTAGCACTGCTCTGCGCGGGCCGCCTTGCCAGCGGCGCGCTCGCTCCCCTTGTGACACGCCCTAAGCCCTGTTTGACGGACAAGCAATACAAGGACACACCATGCCCGAAAACCTGTTCTCCCGAGCGCTGACCCGACTCGTCGACACGCTCGTCATCATTGTCGGCTGGTGGCTCGTCGCGCTGTCACTTCTCACCTGCGTCGAGATGGTGACGCGCAAGGTGTTCAGTTTCAGCCTGCAGGGTATCGACGAAGTGGGCGGCTATACGCTGGCCGTCTCGGCCGCGATTGGTTACTCCTATACCTTGATCACACGCGGTCATACGCGTATCGATTTCATGGTCGGTAAGCTGCCCTTCAAGGCGCGTGCGGTGTTCAACTGCCTTGCCATGGTGACATTGGCCGCGATGGCCTTGTTCTGCATCTCGCGTGCCTGGGTGGTGCTGTCGGAGTCCATCGAATTCCAGAGCCGCGCCACGACGCCGTTGCAGACGCCGATGTGGATTCCGCAAAGCATATGGTTCTTCGGCTGGATCGTGTTCGCGGTTGCTTGCGTTTATCTCGCCGGCCATTCGCTCCTGCTGCTGGTGAAGGGCAAGCACGAAGCGCTCAACAAGGCTTACGGACCGCAGACGCTGGAAGAGGAAATCGAGAGCGAGGCGGGTGAGGTGCTCGAGCAGGTGCGCCAGCAGAACGCGTTGAAGGAAGCAGGAGCGCAATCATGATCGGCCCAATCGAAATCGGCATCGGCTTCCTCATCATGATGGGGCTGATGTTCCTGGGGCTGCACGTGGCGACGACGATGTTCGTTACCGCCATCATCGGCTCCGCGCTCTATCTCGGCATGCCCGCGGTAAATGCTGTCGGCAACGAGCTGTGGGCGGCGAACGAGGACTACGTGCTGCTCTCCATTCCGCTGTACATCCTGCTCGGCGAGATACTGGTGCGCAGCGGCACGACGGACAAGATGTACAAGTCGCTCGCCGACTGGCTCAACTTCCTCCCCGGCGGCCTGCTGCACACCAACATCGGCGCCTCCGCATTGTTCTCCGCAGTTTCGGGTTCGTCGGTGGCGACCGCTGCGACGATCTCCACCGTCGCGCTGCCGACCTTCAAGACGCGCAAGTACGACCAGCGCATGGTGCTGGGCTCGATTGCGGCTGGCGCAAGTCTCGGCAATCTCATTCCGCCGGGCATCGCTTTCCTGATCTACGGCGCGATGACGAATACCTCAGCCGGGCGACTGTATGCTGCGGGCATCGTTCCAGGTGCTCTGATGACCTTGCTGTTCATGGGCACCATCATCGGCATGGCGTTGTACCGCCCGAAGCTGATGGGTACCAAGGAGGCGCCTGCGCCGCTGCGTGAGAAGCTCGGCCGCCTGCGCCATCTGCTGGCGCCACTGGTGATCTTCGGCGTGGTGATGGGCTGCATCTATACCGGCTGGGCGACGGTCACCGAGAGTGCCGCACTGGGCGTGGTCGTCGCGCTGCCGATCGCCTGGCTGTACGGTCAGTTGTCGGTGCGCATGATGCATGAGGCCTTCCGCGCCACGCTGCGCCTCACGGCCATGAGCCTGCTGATCCTCACCATGGCCTTCTACCTCAACTTCGTGCTCGGCCTGCTTGGCGTCACGCAATCGCTTGCAGGTGTCGTGCAGTCATTGCACGTGTCAGCCGTGCAGTTGCTGTGGGTGCTGGCGGTCTTCTACCTGCTGCTCGGCATCTTCTTCGAGACGCTGCCGATGCTGGTTGGCACGGTCCCGCTGGTATTCCCGCTCACGGTCGCGGCCGGCATCGACCCCGTGTTCTTCGGCGTGTTCATGGTGCTGATGTGCGAGATCTCGTTGATCAGCCCACCAGTCGGTATGACGCTCTACGTGATCCAGGGCGTGCGTGGCGAAGGCACGATCAAGGAAGTGTTCCAAGGCACGATCCCGTTCTTCCTGACCATGATCGTGATGACGGCGATCCTGATCCACTTCCCGGAAATTGCTTTGTGGCTGCCGAGGATTTCGTTCGGGTAGTAGCGCGTTATGGCGATGCGCAGGGCCTGAGCGGCCGGATGGCCTGCTCTTGAGCTGCAACAAAACCCCGTCAGATCGGAGGGCCTGGCGGGGTTTTCATTTGTGGCGACGTGTTACGTAAGCGGCTCCGAAATTGCCCTGCACGTAGCGAGGGCATACCATCGCAGGTTCGGTCGCGCCGTCCAGGAGACGCGAATGGCCGTTCCGGACTGGCTTGCCGATTCCGCGCCACGTGCAAGCCGGGCCGCATCTCATTCATGCCTTCGGGCTGGCGCGCTGAACCACACCATGAACACCCAGGACTCGACCACAGCCCCGTCCCGCGCCCTCGGACGCGAGGACTACAAGACGCTTTCCCTCTCCGCACTTGGCGGCACGCTGGAGTTCTACGACTTCGTCATCTTCGTGTTCTTCTCGGCGACGCTGGGCCACCTGTTCTTCCCGTCGACGCTGCCCGACTGGATGATTCAGTTGCAGACGCTGGGCATCTTCGCGGCGGGCTACCTGGCGCGTCCTGTGGGCGGCATCATCATCGCGCACTATGGCGACAAGCTCGGCCGCAAGCGCATGTTCACGCTGTCCATCTTCCTCATGGCGGCGCCCACCCTGATCATCGGCCTGCTGCCCACCTACGAGGTGATCGGTGTCGCTGCGCCACTGTTGCTGCTCGCGATGCGCGTGCTGCAGGGCGCAGCAATCGGCGGAGAGATGCCGGGCGCATGGGTCTTCGTGTCCGAGCACGTACCGCCACGCAACTCCGGTTTCAGCGTCGGCGTTCTGACCTCGGGCATCTGTGGCGGCATCCTGCTCGGTTCGCTGGTCGCCATTGCCATCAACCGCAGCTACTCGACGGACGAGATCGCCAGCTACGCGTGGCGCATTCCCTTCATCCTGGGAGGCCTGTTCGGTTTCATTTCGGTGTATCTGCGTCGATTCCTGTCGGAGACGCCGGTGTTCCGCGAACTCGCAGCGAAGCGTGCGCTCGCTCACGAACTGCCCGTCAAGACCGTGCTGCGCGAACACCGTGCGGCCTGCATCCTGACGGCGGCCTACACATGGTCGTTGTCGACGGCAGTGGTCGTGCTGATCCTCATGACGCCGACCCTGCTGCAGAAGATGTATCACATCGCTCCTGCCGATGCGCTGGAAGCCAACTGCGTGGGTACGCTGATGCTGGTGATCGGCTGTGGCGTTTTCGGCGCTCTGGCCGACCGCATCGGCATGCGCATCACGCTGCTGCTCTGCTGGGGCGGCCTCACGCTGAGCGCCTACCACTTCTTCACTGCGCTACCCGGCGGTGTGAGCTACGGCGCGCTGGTGTTCAACTACGGCCTGATGGGTTTCTTCGTCGGCTCCATCGCCACCATGGCCATCGTCGGCGTGCGTGCCTTCCCGCCCGCCATCCGCTACTCAGGCCTGTCCTTCTCCTACAACATCGCCTACGCGATCTTCGGCGGCCTCACGCCCGTGCTGACCCAGCTGTGGCTGCAGAAGGATGTACTCGCCGGCGCGCACTACGTGGCAGTGGTGTCGGTGCTTGCGATGGTGCTGGCCTTCACTTCGTTGGCGGCTTACGGCTGGGCGAACGCGTATCGCAAGTAAGGTTTGACACGAGCGGCGCTTGGTGGTCGAAGGCCGGAAAGCGTCTTCTCGATGGAAACCGAGAGGGCACGTCTGGTCGCGTGCTGACAGCGGCCGGGAGAGCCACTTGCTACCAATGATTGTGTGTTCCTTGGCCAGGAGAACTGACATGGCAAAGTTCATCACGATTGGGTATGGAGACGAGCGCGGCTACGAGAGTACCGATCAAGCTGTGCGCGAAGCGGCACACGCTCATGACGCAAGAATGCGTGCTGGTGGTGCTTTGATCGGGATTGCGGGTGCACCGGTACAGGTGAGAAACCACAACGACGCTGGCGTTCAAACAACGGCCGGCGCCTTCTTGCATAGCAGCTTGCCAATTGCAGGATTTGCAGTGGTGGATGCAAAAGACCTGCAGGAGGCTATTGCACTGGTCTCGAAGGCACCATGTGCGGTGGCTCAAGGCGTCGTGGAGGTCTGGCCGCTTCAAGAGATGTCGTGAGGGGACTCATGCATTTCAACGGCGTGCTTCGCCACAACCTTTCCTGGGCGATCCCTCTCGATGGAGCTACTGGACGACGGCCGGATGTTTCGAATAGGCGTCCGCGTTTGTGGATGAACATCCGGCTCCGGCCTGTCCTTTTCCTACAACATCGCCTACGTCATCTTCGGCGGCTAACGCCCGTGCTAACCCAGCTCTTGCTGCAGAAGGATCCACTTACCTGCGCGCAATACGTGGCGGTGGTACCGGCGCTGGCGATGGTGCTGGCCTTCACTTAGCTGACGGCTTACGGGTGGGCGACCGAGTATCGCAAGTAGATCTGTTCTAGCTGTCGCTGATTGGCCTGCACGCAGGAATGACGCGCCGAGCCAGAGCTTTCGCGCGAAGGCTCTGTCAGCAAGGTGTCAAAGGCTTGTCCCCGTTCTGTGTTGCGATGATCGTGATGTCGCCAAAACTGGCGTAAAGCACCTGCAGTATGTAGGTCGGAAAAGCAAAGCGCCTTCCGACATCGAGCATCCAAACGCGCCTCATGGTCGTTTGCGAGTCCGGATGTCGGAAGGCGCTTTGCTTTTCCGACCTACGAACCAAGGCCTCACCTCGTTGGCCGCTTATTGCTGGGCGAACGCGGGTCACAGGGCCGCCAGGTATCTCAATGTTTTTCTGCTAGCGCGTCATTCAGCACATTCGCCAGCCGCAAACCCGCATTCTCCATCTGCCTGCGCGCCACGACTGCAGCCTGCTGCATGTAGACGTCATCCACCATCAGCGGTTTCGGTAGATGCGCATTGCATGTGAAGCCGGGCAGGGCTTCGTAAGCTGATTTGCGGGCGACGTCGCGTGATTCTTTCATCCACTCGGTCGGTGCATCGGCGGGCAACGGCGTGTTGTCGCTGAGGCGCCCCTGCAGCGGCCCGCTCCTCAGCGCGAGTTCAGCAATGTCCGTATCCCACAACGAGTGAAAGGTCGTGCCGGGTCTGGTGGCGACGCCGACGATGCCGGCCGGGATGTTGCCCTTGTCGATGTTGATGCCGGAATGCAGCGGTTGATGCAGATCGCCGACGAGGTGCATGACCCATTTCAGCGCTTCGTTGCGCGCACGTAGTGGCTGGCTGCGATCCTTGAGGATTGCTGTGTATCTGATGATAAGTTGGTCCACGCAGTTGCCGTCCTTGCAGGCGCCGAGCTTGTCGCTGCACACCTGGTTGGCGCGGATGTGCCAGCCGCGGTACATGTCCGGTGGTGCGATGTCGCGTATCTCGTCCGCCCATGAGGCGATCGAGGCGAGCGTCTTGCGGTGCGAGGGTTTCTCGTAGCGATCCAGATCGTCGGCGAGGAGTTCGCGTACCTGAGCGAGGGCGGCGGGTGTTAGGTTGGCTTGTGCCAGTGCTGCGACTGCAGCGTGACCTTTGTGGCCCCAAGCGAAGGCAGAGGTGGTGAAGAGCCCCAGGCAGATACTGATCAGCAGCCAGCGCATTGCGCGTTTCTCTCTTGTTCGGATGTCGGTGCGCTTGGCATTGCGGTGGTGTTACAGATTCGGCGCGATGACGAGCAGGGTGTCGCCCGCACGGATGATGCCGCGCTCGCCTTCCCAGAAGCCGATGACTTCCGTGCCGCGATGCAGGCGCACGGCCATGGCGGGGCTGATGTCGCGCATCGGCTTGCCGATCTCGCCGGGTTCCGGTGCGCGCTCGATCAGGCGGACACGGCCGCCGATGCGCATGAGGTCGTTGACGTAGTCGGCGGCGTGCGAGGAGTCGACGAAGTTGGTCATGAGGTAGCCGCCAATCATCGACGGGGCGACGGTGGCGTTGGCACCGGCCTGTTCGATGAGCTTGATGTTCTCTTCTTCGTTGACCGAGCAGACGATGCGTACCTGCGGGCTGAGCTGGCGCACGGTGAGTACGGTCAGGACGGCGGCATCGTCACGGCCGAGGCAGATCATGACGGCCTTGGCGCGCGCCACACCGGCGTCATTCAGGTCCTGCTCCCGCGTGGAGTCGCCGGCGAGACCGATGCAGCCAGCGTCTGCCGCGAGGGCGAGGCGCGCGGGGTCTCGGTCGAGCACGATGATCTGGTTGGCAGGCATGCCACGCTCGATGGCTTCGTGCGCGGCTGCCTGGCCACCGTGTCCGTAGCCGCAGACAATGAGATGCTTGTCGAGTCTTGCGTGGAGTTGTTTCATGCGTCGATTCTCCCACCAGCGTTGCAGTACCAGTTCATAAGCAGTTCCGAGAAATACCAGCCAGATGACGAGCCGCAGCGGCGTGACCAGCAAGGTGTCTATCATGCGTGCGCGCGGAGACACGGGGACGATGTCTCCGTAGCCCACGGTCGTGACCGTGACCGCCGTGAAGTAGGCGACATCGCCGAAGCTGACGTGGCCGTCGATCTGATCGCGCAGGCCCTCGCGGTCGACCCAGAAGATGACGAGGATGGCGCCGACCAATGCCAGCAGCAGGATGCAGCGGGCCAGCAGTAGTTGCTCGGGCGTGCGGCTCGACTTCATGAACAGCCGGTTGCGCTGAGGGGGAGTTGATTTGCGCACGTGCGCTCTCCTGTTGATGGGGCTTGCCACGAACATGCATGTGGCGAGAGGGTTCGTCAGGTCTTGTCAGGGCTGTTGGGGGCTATTCCCATAATGCCTCACCCGTCGTTTCCAGCCAGCACAGATACGCACGCAGCTCGAATTCGAGCTGATGGTAGTCAGGCTCCATGTGGCAGCACAACTGGTAGAAGGCCTTGTCGTGTTCGCGCTCGCGGAGATGGGCCAGTTCGTGCACCACGATCATGCGCAGGAATTCCTTTGGTATGGTGCGGAACACGCTGGCGATGCGGATCTCGCGTTTGGATTTGAGCTTGGTGCCCTGCACACGCGAAACGGTGGTGTGCGTGCCGAGCGCATTGCGGATCACGTGCAGCCGGTTGTCATAGCTGATGTGTGACAGCGGTGGCGCATTGCGCTGGTAGCGATTCTTCAGATCAGTGACGTAGGCATGCAATGCGCGCTCGTTGCGTACCTCGTGCGCTTCGGGGTAGCGCTTGAGCAGGGCGGGCCCGAGTTGGCCGCTGGCGATGGAGGCCTCGGTCTGGGCAATCAGTTGGGGCGAATAACCACTGATGTAACGGGTAGCGCTGGGCGGGGCAGACATGGCGGGATTGTACTTGCGCGCCATGCCTGCCTCCGCGCCACGTGTCCTCCGCGATTTCTTGAACCCCGGCCTCTCATTGTGTTTTCAAGTCTCACGGCCGAGCGGGTATTTGGCGCGCCAGCCGCGGCTTGATGTCGCCAGATGGCGGGGCCCGCAAGGGAATCGGCATGGGTAAACCCGTAGTTTTTTCGCGTCGCCGACCGGCTTTTGTGACGGAATTGTTGTTTGATGTGAATTTATTGAATTTGGCGTTTTTTACGACTTATAGTGATTGAACAGATTGCCTTCGAGGCAACGTGCATTGGAGAGGTTATCGGGCGTCAAGCAGCACCAGGACGCTGTGGGAGCAGGACTCGTAACCTAGGGGACTAAATAATGTTTCGCAAATTGATGATCGGCGCAGCGGCAACCTTGACCGCCACCGGCGCCTTCGCAGCAACCGACGCACCTTCCGGCTATACCAAGTGCGCACAGACTGCAGCAACCTGCACCATGAGCGGCACGCACCAGGCTGCAATGGGTAAGGCCGGCGTGTTCGGCTATGCCACGCTCACCGGCAGCTTCGTCTGTCAGCTGTCCACCTTCCCGGATGCACCGAGCAATTCGACCTGGTGCTCGTATGACCCGGCAACCTCCAGTGCTTCCTCGAGCGCTGCTTCCAGCGTTGCGTCGAGTGTTGCTTCAAGCAGCTCGTCGAGCAAGTCCAGCAGCTCGGTTGCATCGAGCAGCGTGGCCTCCTCGGTGGCGTCGTCTTCGGTTGCCTCCTCTGTCGCGTCGAGCAGTGTCGCCTCCAGCAGCAGCGCCCTCTTGCCTCCCCAGAATGTCGTCGTACCGCCACTGGCCTTCGAAGACACGCACATCACTGTCGTGTGGGAAAAACCGACGAGCTACAGCACGGTGACCGGCTATCGCATCTATGCCAATGGCGTTCTCAAGGGCACGACCAGCAATATCTCGTGGCCTGTCGGCATCACGAATCAACAGCTGTACTACGACATCACCGGCCTCACGGCCAACACGGCTTACAGCATTGTCGTCCGTTCGATCGACGCCAGCGGTGCCGAGTCGGCCAGCAGCAACACAGTGAGCCAGACGACGACGGCTACGCCGACCGTCATCAACATCACGGCATCGCCTTACAACGCCGTGGCGGGTGGTACGACGGTTAACACCGCAGCCATCCAGAAGGCCATCAATGCCTGCCCGGTTGGCGGCAAGGTGCTGATCCCGAGCGGTACGTTCAAGTCCGGCGCGCTGTACCTGAAGAGCGACTGCACCTACCAGATCGATGGAGTGCTGCTGGGTAGCGATGCAGCGGCCGACTACGAGTGGGGCAATAACCGTTTCCCGCTGTATGGCACGACAGGGTTTGGCTCGGTCAAGTACCCGACCAACTACAAGGCGCTGCTGAACACCTGCGGTTACTACACCGACTGGACCGCACGTACCGGTTACGTGGCTGACAACCTCTGCAACGGCTTCAAGAACATCCGCATCACCGGTTCGGGCAGCGTGGCGGGCAGCAGCGGCAGTTCGGCTGACAGTGCCAATAGCGGCTACTACCTCAGCACGCTGGCGCACAACCAGCGCGCTGCACAAGGTGGTGACAACGCAACCGGTGACTCGGCTCGCGCCGACCTGGCAAACCTGCAGGGCATCAATGGTCTCTACATTGCCAACCTGAAGTTCACCCTGCCGGCCATGCACATGCTGTTCGTGGCACGTTCCAGCAATGTGACCTTTGCAAACATCAACGCCAACTCCTGGCCGAGCGCCAGCAGCAAGGGCATCCACAACGGTGACGGTATCGATTTGTCGACAGCCTATGCCGACCAGCTCACCACCAGTGGTCCAGTGGGTCTGTTGCCGACGAATGCCTACATCTTCGGCTCGACCTTCGACAACGGTGACGACTGCATCAACCTGAATGCCGGCACCAGCGCACCAGGCGTGTTGGCTGCTACACCCGTCAATGGCGTGAAGATCTTCAACAACTACACCTTGCACGGTCACGGTGGCGTGGTGCTCGGCAGCTTCACGGCAGCCGGCTTCAAGAACATCGCCATCACGGAGAACACCTTCAACGGCACCGAGATCGGCTTGCGCTTCAAGACCGGTACGAACCGTGGCGGTGGCATCGCGACGCTGACGGGCAATGACTTCGGTGTGAAGGCGCTCGACAACAAGGTGAATGCGATCATCGACGACGCAATCGTCATCTTCGCGGACTATCCTGACTCCTCGTTCGCCGATGCGCCGTCGCCAGGTTACTTCCACGACATCTCCATCACGAACCTGACCGGTTCGGTGGGCAGCAGTGCCTACGCGATGGAAACAGACGGCAACAGCGGCTCCGAGCACACCAACATCAAGATGACCAACGTCAATATCACTGGCGGCAAGGGCTACTCGATCTATGGCGTGAAGGGCGCTGCGGCAAACACGATGTTCACCAGCCTGAAGAGCTCGGCAGGTACCTTCTACTACGACGGTAGCCTGTTGTCCTCGAGCAACTTTGCCAGCTGCTCGCCAGCACCGACGGCGAAGTAAGCATCGCATGAAGTAGGGACCGCTCCGGCGGTCAGCGACCCGGCCCTGCAATGCGCGAGCATTGCAGGGCCGGTTTTTTTCTTTTGCGTGATTTGCTGGAAAGCGGTTGAGGCGAGATGCCTTCTTGCGGGCTGTCTCACAGCGAAGATGAAAAGCAGGCCCCGGCGAATTGGTAGGTCGGAAAAGCGAAGCGCCTTCCGACATCGCGCCTCCCGGTCAGTGGGGGGCGTGTTTGTACGTTTGAATGTCGGAAGGCGCTTCGCTTTTCCGACCTACGCTTGCTTCACGGGCCTGGTGTCTTCTTGCTCTTCTTCTTCTTCTTCTTCTTCTTCTTCGAAGTGAGCAGACCAGTTACTCAGATTTTCAAGGTTCTTGAACTTCGCAATATCGGTCTGAACAATCGACTCAGTAATTCCGTGTTGCTTGGGGTCAAGGGCGACAAGGCCGCGCAAGGACAAGTGCTCTTCGACAGCTGTTGCTTCGACCAAGACAGGCCCCGAGCCCGTGCTGTGACGGTCTTCACCGTTCTTCTTGATTCCGGAGACCCAGTACTCCTCCCCTGATTCCAGGTCGAAGTAGTTGCCCGAAATACCGCCGCCCTTGGCCTTCTTGAGTGCGCGCCCATTGAAGTACACCGTCGTCTTCGATCGCGACAGTTGCACTCGGGCAATCCATGCGGGGCCACGGTCACCAAACCCGGACTTCAATTCGATATATCGAAGCATGCTCATGCCCTGGATCCCTTGAAGTAGAGACTTACCGCGTAAAGACGGGGCCGATGTCATTCGCAATCAAGGCGCCTACCTGCCCACTGTGGCATTCGAAGCCATCTGCTGCGGCGGGCTGCCGATCAGTTTGGCTAGGGTGTCGCGCAGGCCGGTGTCGACGCGCTTGCCATCGCGGTAAATGATGGCGGGGTCGAATACCGGTTTGGCATTGACGGCCATCTGCGCGACGTTGTCGGGGCTGATGGTGTAGCGGCCCAGCGTGCGGGCGAGTGGCCACTGCACATCGGGGAAGACGACATAGGCGAGCTCGGAGCAGACGATGCGCTTGTGCGAGTACACGTCGAAGTTGAAGTCGTACTCCTTGCCGACCTGATCCAGTGCGGTGAGCACGGCGGCACGGCGATAGATCTCGTCGACGGGGCGCTGGTCGCGCAGGACGAGCAGGTCGTCGATGTTGAGAAAGTGCTGCAGGGTGCTGATGGTGACGCCACCGCGCAGTGCTTCGACGATGCGCCCACCCTTGCGGATCTGCTGCTGGTACACCGGCGAGATCTGGTTCCACACGCCGATGGCTTGCAGCTCTTCTTCACTGCCAAGCCACACGGCAACGTGGCCGTAATGGCCGGGAATCATCTTGTCGGTCAGGCGGAAGGGCGTCTTCTCGAGCAGGATGTCGAGCGGCTTGAGTTCGCTGGCCAGCTTGTTCATGTCGGCCTCGGGCATGCGCGCGAGCTTGCCGCGCCGTGTCTGCACCAGTCCGACGATATTGCCGAAGCCCATGCTCAGGCCGTAGCTGAGCACGTTCTGGATATATTGCCGTTGCATCTTCAGGTCGGCATTGAGATTGCCCAGCGTGTCGCTCAGGCTGCCGCCGCCAGACTCACGCAGATCGGCGTACCACAGCGTGCTCTGCGTCAGCGCGTACAGATACTCTTCCTCGGCGCTGGTAGGCAGTTGCTCCGTGCGACGCCATGCCATGTAGTCGTCGACGAAGCGGGTGGCGCTGTAGAGGCGCGTGCGCAGGTCGAGCGAGTGATAGTTGCTCGACAGGTTGCGCAGCGAGATCTGGCTGTTGACGTCGTAGCTCAGCGCGAAGCGCACGCTGGCATTTTTCTCGTAAGGCTCGACGGCGATACGGAAGCTGTCCATCAGCACCATCGCAGCAGCAAGGCCGCGCTGGATGTCCAGCATCTGGCGCTTGCCTGCTTCGTCCAGCGGGTTGAGCCAGCGCTGCGGCGGGCGTATGTCTTCGCTCATGCCCACGGGCGCTTGCGGTACGCGCGTGCCTGTCTTGAAGCTGGAAGTGAGCACCACTTCAACACCATTGTGGAACAGGCCGCTGACGCGCTCCGCTTCCGGCAGCAAGACGCTGCGTGCCTGCAGGTATTGCTTGGCCAGGTCGCGCAGCTTGTTGGACTGCTCGCGCGTCAGTTTCGGCATGTCGTTATTAAGAATGCCGTTGTCCTGCGCGAAGCGATAGGCCTTGGCGCGCACATCCAGCACGCCCGCAACGCGCTGCTGATAGTCAGCGAGGTCGAAGGAGGCTGCCGGTGCGTCGGCCGCTGCGAGCGGACGAGCCAGAAACAAGGCAAGCAGGAGCGTGAAACGAATGGCGCGAAGGCCTGGATTGCGTGACATGGCGTTCTCGTTGTTACGGTTTCGGCTGGCAACCAAGGATAGGTCAGGGAATGACCATCCGGATGCCGGGCATGATGCATGAATCCCGCATGGGCGCAAACTGGCCTTTGCGACATGCGGGCCGAAACATGAGCTCAGTGGGGCGCGGGTGCTTCCTGTGCCATTTTCTTCTGGCGCCGGCCCAGCCAGACTGCATTGACGACCCAGAGTATCGACAGTGGCACGGCGGCCAGCGCCACCCCGGCCGTGCCGAGGCCAAGCGCGCCGAGTGCGGCGTACGACCAGCTACCGGCCTGATCGCCCGCGCGATAGACGATGGTGTCGATGACGCTCTTGGCCTTGTACTTGTCTTCGCGCGAGACGACGGTGAACAGCACTTCACGCGTCGGCTTGGCAAGTGCGAAGTTCGCCACGCGGCGCAGCACCTGTACGCCGACGAGGACGGCGACGGTCGGCAGCAGGGCCAGCACACCGAAACCGATCACGCTCAGTGCGGGCAGCAAGGCTGCGGCGATGGCGACACCGAAGCGCCGCAGGAAGCGCCCGGTCAGGAACAGCTGCATGAGCAGGGTCAACAGATTTACTGCCAGATCCACATTGGCAAAGAACACGGTGCGCGTCGCGCGGTCCGGAAAGTAGTCGCGCACGATGGCTGCCTGCTGGAAGTACAGGAAGGTGGACGTGATCGAGTACAGCAGGATGTAGAGGCTTATGCCGAGGAGATACGGCGAGCGCAGCGTATGGGTGAGCCCGCTGATGATGGGGCCGCCTATAGGGGTACGCGCCTCGTGTTCGGCCTGTCCGGCATCGCTGGTGACGCTGCGCAATTGCGGCGCGAGCTGTGACAGGCGCCGTACGCTGAACACGGCGACCAGCAGCAAGAGCGCCGAGCCACTCAGCAGCCAGTGCGCCTCGACATTGCGCGCCAGCCCGGACGCCAGCGCCGATCCGCCAATCGCCCCCACGGTGGCACCGGCCGAGATGAGGCCGAACAGGCGTTTGGCCTGCTCCGCGTTGAACACGTCCACCATCAGCGCCCAGAACACTGACACCACGAACAGGTTGAACACCGATACCCAGATGAAGAACGCGCGGCCGATCCACACGCGTTGCTCATCCGATGCGCCCTGCAGCAGGATGATGAACAGCACGAGGTTGGCGACGAAGAACAGGTACGTGACGGTAATGAAGCGTACGCGCGCCAGCTTGCGCACGAGTGCTGCGTAGGGCGGATTGATTGCCAGCATGACGAGCAGAGTGCCGGTGAACAACCACTGCAGATTCTCGACACCGCCTTCGATGCCCATCGTGTCGCGGATCGGCCGGATCACGTAGTACGCCGCCATCAGCGCCAGCACATACAACCATGCCCAGCCGAGCACGACGAGCTCCTGCGGGCGCACGTTGACGATTTTCTGCAGCAGCGTCCCGGCGTGATGGCTGGATACGTCAGCTGTGTTCTCAGATCCCATCGATATACGCCTCCATGCGGCGACGCATGGCCGCATCCGGTAGACGCCCAGTTGCGGCTGCGAGGTTGTCGACCACGTATTCCGGTTTCGCCATGCCCGGCACTACGCAGGTGACAGCCTCGTGCGAGACGAGATACTTGAGGAAGAATTGCGCCCAGCTCTTGCAGTCGAATTCCGCCGACCAGTCGGGCAGCGCCTTGCCCTTCACGGCATTGAACAGGCGGCTGCGGCCGAAGGGCAGATTGATCATGACTGCCATGCCGCGTTCCTTTGCGAGCGGGATCAGGCGTTGCGCGGCATCGCGGTTATCCAGCGCGTAGTCGACCTGCACGAAGTCCAGTGTTTCGCGCTTCATGAAGCTCTCGAAAGCTTCGTACTGCCGGTCGAACGACGTCGTCATGCCGACGTAGCGGATACGGCCGGCCTGCTTGAACTCCCGCAGCAAGGCCAGCTGGTTCGTCGTGTCCTGAAGGTTGTGCACCGATACCAGGTCAATCCGGTTCGTGCGCAGCTGCCTGAAGGAGTTCTCCAGCTGCGCCAGGCCCGCGTCGCGCCCGGTCGTGCCGATCTTGGTGGAGAGAAACAGACTGGCGCGGATGCCGAGCCCTTCGACGAGGCTGCCAACCAGGGACTCGGCCCTGCCGTAGGAGGGGGCCGTGTCGATGACCGTGCCGCCGGTCTCGCCGAATGTTTTCAGGGTGGCACGCAACGGCGCCAGCTCGGCTTCGCCGCTGGCGTCTTCATAGCTACGGGCGGTGCCGAGACCAACCACAGGAATCAGTTCGCCAGAAGAGGGGATGGCTTTGCGGATCAGCGTGCCGGCTGCGGCGGGTTCGGCGGCGCGTGCGGCAGAGGCGGGCAGGGTGGAGGCCAGTGCCGCCAGGGCCGGAAGCTGTGCGAGAAAACTGCGGCGACCGTTGCTACGACATCTCATGCTCGTGCTCCTCTCAGTCTGTGCGTTCAAAGTGAGGACAGGATGCGGGCCGGCGCGGGCAGGCGTGCGGCACGCATTCAATGCTGTCTATGGTTTGATCAACGATTTCAATCGAACGTTCTATCCCTCGCCATTCAGATATGCAAGCTGCTGCCGTAGAAGAGACATTCCGTTCTGGTCGCCGTGATCGCATGGCAGACCGACGCATTAAGACGTCTCATCTCCCGGAGTATAAGAATGAAACTCTCCCATCGACTGGGCCTCATCGTCGGCTCGGCAGTGCTTGGACTCGTGTTGATCGCGATCTTCTCCCTGAGCGCCCTGCGTTCGACCATGCTGGATGGCAAGCGCGAAGAAATACATATCGTGCTCAACCTGGCGGCCAAGCAGGTGGCGTATTTCCAGGAGCTTGAGAAGAGCGGCAAGCTGAGTCACGAAGAAGCACAGACCAAGGCTGTCGAGGCCCTGGCCAGTCTGAGGGACGGCAAGAAGTTCTACTTGTGGGCCCGTACCCGAGCAGCGCTCGGGCTCGTGCATCCGAATCCCGACGTGGTGGGCAAGGTCGATTTCGGCGCCACGCTGCCGAGCGGCAAGACCAACTGGCAGAACTATCTCGACAATCTCGTCACCACCGATTTCGCATTTTTCGATGACGTCGTGAAAAGGCCGGGTACGGAACAGATGGCGCCGAAGATCAACGGCGTCATGCGTATCGACGGTTGGGACTGGATCATCGGCTTCGGTATTTTCGTGGACGACATCAACGCGGCCTACTGGTCCCTGGCCTGGAAGTTCATGGCCATCGGCGCGATCGTGCTGGGAGCAGTGGTTGGCCTGGCCGTGAGCATGTCGCGCAATATCTATCGCAGCCTCGGCGGCGAGCCTGAATATGCGGCAGAGGTAGCGCTGGCGATTGCCGGTGGCGATCTGAGTCGGCGTGTCGACGGTGCGGCCGGCGAGCGCAGCCTGCTGGCCGCCGTGGGCCAGATGCAGACCAGCCTGCGCCAGATCATCGAAGGCATCCAGCAGGGCGCGGGCCAGTTGGGTCAGGCTGCGTCCGGCCTGACGCGCCAGATGGACCAGATCAACCAGGCTTCGCGCCAGAGCTCCGATGCGACCTCGTCGACCGCCGCAGCGATCGAAGAGCTGTCGGTCAGCATCGATCATATTTCGTCGAGCGCCCGCGAAACCGAGCAGAACTCTTCGCGCTCCAGCAGCCTCGCGGCAGATGGTGAGAAGCTGGTGAACCAGGCATCCGAAACGATCCAGAACGTATCGAGCCAGATCGTCGATGCATCGAACCTGATCGAGGGCCTGTTGCAGCGCTCGCGTGAGATCAACGGCATTGTCAGCGTCATCAAGGAAATCGCCGACCAGACCAACCTGCTGGCACTCAATGCAGCCATCGAGGCCGCGCGGGCAGGCGAGCAGGGCCGTGGCTTCGCCGTGGTGGCGGATGAGGTGCGCAAGCTGGCCGAGCGTACCGGTCAGGCGACAGGGCAGATCACCGAAATGATCAGTGCCATCCAGACAGATACCGGCGCGGCGGTCGACAGCATGCACCAGGTGACGCCGCAGGTTGCGCTGGGCGTGGACATGGCTGGTCAGGCCGCTGCCGCGCTGCGTGAGATCAATGCGGGCGCCGCTGCCACGCTGGACAAGGTGCGTGACGTCGCCAGCGCGACCTCCGAGCAAAGCCAGGCCAGCGCCAGCGTTGCACAGAATGTCGAGCGCATTGCGCAGATGGTGGAAGAGTCTGCCGAGTCCGTGCGTGCAGCCAACAGCAATGTGCAGTCGCTGGAAAGCCTCGCAGGCCAGCTCCGCGCCTCGGTGACGCGCTTCCGTCTGTAAGTCATAACAAAACGGGCTGCGCGCGCTTGGCGGCATCTGGGTAACAGCGGGCTCGCTCCCTTTTGTTACGGGTTCCAGAGCGATCAAGATCGCTTCAGTCAATTTGTGCAGAACGCCATCGTCGATGCCATGGGCATTCACGGTGGCGTTTTCTTTGGTGCGATAAACATGGTGCAGTGCGCGCAAGCGGCTGGGCCAGTCCGCGCTAGAATCCGGCCTCGCTGGAATGATGAACAGATCGAACCGATCGCGGAGGATGCATGAGACTGACTGCCCTGGTACGCCCGCTGTGTGCGCTGGTGTTTGCCACAGCCCTGAATGGCTGTGCCCTGTTCGACAAGCAACCCCCGCAGCCTGCGCGCAAGGCGGGCCCGTATGCGGCAATTCCATTGACGGGCATGTCCGACAGCATCCAGCACTGGCGCAATCGCTACGGTGACAAGTACGCGAAGTATTCCGACGATCAGATCGTGCAGATCGCTGACAACGTGCTGCTCTACCAGCGCGACAACGGGGGCTGGGTAGAGAATCGCGATCCGTCGCGCATCCTGAATGCCGAAGAGATCCAGGCGATCACGGCGGAGAAGGGCAACGAGACGGGCAGCTTCGACAATCGCAATGTGTACTCGCAGGTGGAGTACCTGTCGGCGGTTTATCTGCAGACGGGTGATACGCGCTACCGCGACGCCGCCCAGCGCGGCATCGATTACACATTGAAGATGCAGCACAAGAGTTGCGGTGGCTGGCCACACACCGTGCCGGGAACGGAGCGCTACCATCCCTTCGTCACGATGGCGGACGAGGTGACTTCCGGCGTGCTGCGCACCTTGCGCAAGATCAGCGATGGCAGTGAGCCATTCGGCTGGACATCGCCGAGCACGCGGCGCGCAAGTGCCGCTGCGCTTGAGAAGGGCGACGCGTGCGTGTTGCGCCTGCAGGTGCGCCAGAACGGCAAGCTGGCGGGCTGGGCCGGCCAGTACGACCCGGTGACATTGGAGCCGGCGATGGGCCGGACTTTCGAACTGGCGTCGATGGTGTCGCAGGAGTCGGTGGAGATGGTGCGTTACCTGATGGGCATACCGGATCCGTCGCCCGAGCAGATTGCCGCCATCGAGGGCGCCATTGACTGGTTCAATCGCTCGGCCATCACCGGCTGGAAGATCGAGACCTTCAAGATCGATCCGCCGATCAAGTACGAATACCACACGGCCAGTACCGATCGCCGCCTCGTGCAGGATGCGAACGCACCGCGCATGTGGGCCCGCTTCTACGACATCAAGGACAACAGCGTGGTGCTCGCCAATCGCGACAGCGTGCGTGTGAAGCAGTACAGCGAGATCACGCACGAGCGCCGCACCGGCTATGGCTGGTACGGGCTATGGCCGGAGAAGTTGCTGAGCGTCGATTACCCGGCGTGGCAGGCGCGCATGCAGGCGAAAAAGTGAAGTAGGGCAGAACTCCTCCGGAGTCTCCGTCAGCCGCCGAAAGGCGGCTTTACGCAGGGTAAGCATCGGCCCTGACCCGGCGTAACCTCCTGCGGAGTTCCGCCCTGCCGCTGCACCTACCCAGCCACCGCCATCCCCGCCGGCTCGAACTGCTCCACCTGGTCGGCGGGCAGCGGGCGGCAGATCAGATAGCCTTGTGCCTCGTTGCAGGCGAGACCGCGCAGGTAAGCGAACTGCCCTGGCGTCTCGATACCCTCGGCGGTGACCGTGAGACCGAGCTTGTGAGCAAGGTCGATGGTTGCCGCACATATTTCGGCGTCATGTGGATCGTTCTCGACGTTGCTGACGAAGGAGCGGTCGATCTTGATGCGCGTGACGGGCAGCAGCTTCAGATAGCTCAATGAGGAATAGCCGGTGCCGAAGTCATCGAGCGCCAGTGTGATACCCATGGCCAGAAGATCGCGCAGCACGGTAATGCTGCGCTCCGGATTGCGCATTGCCATCGACTCGGTGATTTCCAGCTCCAGATGCTGCGCACCCAGCTGTGTTTCCTGCAGCACGCTGGCCACCAGTGCAGGCAGGTCGGGTTGATCGAATTGCTGTGCCGACAGATTCACCGCGACGCGTTCGATATGTGTGAGCCCGGCGTGCTGCCATGCGCGCATCTGCCGGCAGGCTGCACGCAGGACCCACTCCCCGAGCGGTGCAAACAGTTCCGAGTGCTCGGCTGCTGGGATGAAGCGATCCGGGGCGAGCAGCCCATGCACGGGATGCTTCCAGCGCACCAGTGCCTCGACTGCCACGATGCGCTGCGAGGCCATGTCGATCTGCGGCTGGTAATGCAGCAGCAACTCATCGCGGGTCAGCGCTTGGCGCAGCTGGTTCTCGAGCAGCAGCTGCGCAACATCGCCCAGCCCCATGTCCTCGGTGAACGAGCGACAGGTGTTGCGCCCCTGTACCTTGGCGCTGCGCAAGGCGCTGTCGGCCTGCTTGAGCAGGGTGGTGACATCCTGGCCATTGGCGGGAAAGAGGCTGATGCCGACATTGGCACTGGCATGCAGCTCCAGTTTGAACAGGTCGTAAGGTCGCGTGAAACTGCCGAGGATGAGGTTGGCATAGTCATGGCCGTCGTCAGTCGCGTCGCCGGCCGTGAGGCGATGCGCGACGAGGAACTCGTCTTCGCCTAGCCGCGCAATGATGTCCTTGTTGCTGGCGTAGGTGCGCAGGCGTTGCGCGGCTTCGATGACCATCTGGTCGCCCGCGCCGTGGCCGAGGGCGCTGCGGATGATCCTGAAATTGTTGAGGCTGATGATCAGCACCGCGAGCGTGTTGCCGCGCGCCTGGGCCTGCTCGATGGCTTCCGCCAGCAGCTTGAGGGCCGCCTGCCGGTTGGGCAGGCGGGTCTGCGGATCGTCGTTGACGAGGTCGTGGATCTCCGCCTCCTGCGCGTCGTGGCGCAGCCGTACGACTTGCGCTGCAGCCAGCAGGTTGGCGATGCCCAGCAGCAGCAGCGGCAACAGCAGCGAAGTCTCCTGCATGTGCCAGTAGAGCAGGGCGAGGTGGGCCGCGTAGATCAGCAGGACTGCCGCGAGGCTGTCGCGTGCCAGCACACGCACGGAGAAGCTTTGCCGGCGCAACAACAGCAGCGATGGGGCCAGCGCGATCAGCATGAGCGCGCCGGTCCAGCGCCAGTCGTTGGGCGTGATGATGAGATTCTCGGCCAGCGACTGGTGCGCGATGGCCAGCACGTGCACGCCCATCATCTCGCCGACCGGTGTCAGCACGCGATCGGCGAACAGTGCGGTGCTGCCGACGAAGACCGTCTTGCCGCGGAACAGATCGTTGCTCAGTTGTTGTCCCGGTACGCCGAGCAAGGCCCTGGCGACATCGGCAAAGGAGATGGTGAGCACCGAGTTGCGGTTGCGGGGGAAGTTCAGGCGGATCGCGCCGTGGCGGTCTGTCGGCAAATTGAGCGCGCCGATCCGGGTCGTGCCATCAGGATTGATCGCGATAGGTGGGGGCGCGCTGTCCATGAAGTGCGCGGCCAACGGCAGGCTTGGCAGGGTCTGATTGCCGAGGCGGTGGAACAGGGGAAGGTGGCGCAGCACACCGTCGCTGTCGGCCAGCACCGAGGCGATGCCGATGCGCGCATAGTCCGGCGCGGGCTGCGTGAAGGCAGGCAAGGGTAGTTGCAAGCCGGGCCATTCTCGCGAGGGCAGGCCTGCCGGCACGGGCCAGGTCAGGCCTGCCATCGCGGCCTGCGAATGCGCATTGCTGTCGGGCTCGCTGTAGGCGGTTGCCGCCAGCACGACGTTGCGGCCGCGGCCGAGTGCTGCACGCAGTTGTGCATCGCCTTCGCGAGCGTCGGCGAACACGAGGTCCATCACGATGACATGCGCGCCCTGTTCGCCGAGGAAGTCGATGAGTTTGGCGTAGGTGTCACGTCGGTAAGGCCAGGCACCAAAGTAAGCCTGCAGCTCGCGCAGCGATGCATCGTCGATGTCGATGACGATTGCATCCTTGAAGTAATGGGGCTGTGCGACCAGTCGCGCCTGGGTGTCGAGAGACAAGGCGTCGAGGCGTTCGAACAACGGTGTGAGGCTCAGTCCTGCCGCCAGCAGCAGTGACAGCAGGGGAATCCAGACAAGAGAGATCAGTCTGTTGAGCGTGGCGGGCACGTTGCTAGAGCGCGAGTGGTATGAGCGGGATCAGGAACAGCAGCCATTTCCATTGTGTGCCGGGGACTTCCAGTTTCTGCGCCGTGCCGAACGGGCCGGCAAAGCCATCGGCATCGATGGTCTTGCTGCGCAGATAGTACGTGCCGGCGGGCAGCGGCTCAATGCGGACCTCATTGCTGGTGAGCTGTTTGTCGAGCACCAGATCATTGAAGTCCGCGTCGCGTGCGAGCTGCACCTGGTACTGGCTACCGCTGGCGCCAGCGGACCAGCGGAACAGCATGCCCTGCTCGCTGATTTCGGGCGCGCCCATCTGCGGGCTCTCCGGAATCGGACGCTGGGTGAATGCCTGTACGTCGCTGAACGGGCCGTGGTCGGCCCCGGGGGCGATGGACGCCACGCGCCAGTAGTACTGGCCCGGCGCCAGTGCAACGACATGTTCGGTTTTCGTCAGGTCGCCGGCCTCGCTCAGCAGCGTGTTGAAATCGGCTTGTGCCGATACCTGCACGTGGTAGCGCTGCGCCTTGGTGGAAGCACTCCAGCGCAGCGTCGTCTCGGTGCCGTATGACTTCGTGCCATCCAGAGGGGCATTGAGGAAGGGGGGCTCGGGGCGCGCCTTGAGCACGAATTCGCGATCGGCATTCAGGCCTTCGAGGCCGGCGCTGTCGATCGCCCGCACGCGCAGCATGTAACGGCCATCGGGCAGGTCGGCCCATTTCGCGCTGCCGTCGGTGAAGGTGCCGTCGAGCAGCAGCTGGCGGAAAGTGTTGTCGGCGAATACCTGGGCACGGTAGCGCGTGGCGCCCGCAGTGGGCGGCAGGCCGATCCGCAGTGGAATGCGCTCGAAACGTGCGGGCAGCTGGCTCAGCACCGGTGCCGGCAAGAGTGCTCGTGGCGCTGCTGCAGCCTGACCCGCCGTGGCCTGGGTGCCGAAGCCGGCCTGCACGGCGACCGCCTTGCCTTGCTCGCCGCTGGCTTGCACCACGCCTTCGATCACTTCGCTGCGCGTGGCCTGATTCGCCTCGTCCACGGCGACGCGGAATTCGGTACCGCGCACGGCAAGATTCAGCGAGCGCGATTTGATCTCGTAACGCGCGCCCGGCTTGTCCTGTTTCGCCACGCCGGTATCGAGCGAGCCGCGCTGCAGTTCGAGAATGGTCTGGGCGATACCTGCCTTGCCGAGTAACTGCATGTCGTTGAGAACGAGTTTGCTGTTGGGCGTGAGCAAGAGGCGCGAGCCGTCGACGAAGCGCAGTGACACGCTTGCATCGGCAGGCGTTTCAATGATGTCGCCGATCTGCAGTTTCGCCCCTTCGGCGAGGGGCTGCTTGCTGCCGTCCTGCGCCATGCGTGTTGCCTGGCCCTGTACGAAAACTACTTCAGCAACCGCCGCTTCGCGCCGGAGCAGGGCAACAGGCAGGCGCAGCGTGCTGCCCGGGACCAGACGTTTCGGGTCCGGGATGAGGTTGATGGTCTGCAGTTTCGGCCAGTCATTCGGGTTCTTGAGGAAGGCGTTGGCCACGCCAATCAGGGTGTCGCCAGGCTTGATGCTGTAGTGCCACATTTCTGGCGCGGCCTTGGGCATGTCGGCAGCGGTGGCTGTTGCAATGCACAGCGCTGTCAGCAGGCCGAGACAGAAAAGGTGACGGCGAAACCAGGGGTATGAGGACATCATGCGCTTATCCACATTCATTGCAGCTGCGGGGATTTGCTGTTTATACCGCGCCGGCCATGGCGCTGTCTTGTTTTTGTCGTCGTGGCATGGCGCGCCGGATTGCGGTTGTGCATTGCGGCGTACCCGTCACGCGTTTTCATGCTGCGCTGCGATCAAATTTGCGCCAATTCTGTTTGGTATTTTTGTACCACTAAAGTATTAGAAAAAGTGGTAGATCGGCATCGCTTGCCGCCTTATAGTAGCCGCCCAGACTGCCACTAAAAAACGGCAGCTAGATAATCAAGGAGACAGAGTGATGTTCAGGAGAATCATTGTTGCCGCGGCGACAGTTGTCGCCGTGGGCAGCGCATACGGCGCGGCCGACGCACCATCCGGTTATACGAAGTGCGCCCAGCCAGCCGCCACCTGCACCATGAGTGGCACGCACCAGGCAGCGATGGGAAAATCCGGTGTCTTCGGTTACGCCACGCTCACCGGCAGCTTCGTCTGCCAGCTTTCGACGTTCCCTAGCGCACCGAGCAATTCGACCTGGTGTTCGTATGACCCTGCAACGGCCAGCTCCTCATCGAGCGTTGCTTCGTCAGTGGCATCTTCTGTCGCCTCATCCTCGGTCGCGTCCTCCGTTGCCTCGAGCAGCGTAGCCTCCTCGGTGGCGTCGTCCTCGGTTGCTTCCTCTGTCGCCTCCAGCAGCAGCGCCCTGTTGCCACCCCAGAATGTCGTCGTACCGCCACTGGCCTTCGAAGATACGCACATCACTGTCGTGTGGGAAAAGCCGACGAGCTACAGCACGGTGACCGGCTATCGCATCTATGCCAATGGCGTTCTCAAGGGCACGACCAGCAATATCTCCTGGCCTGTCGGCATTACCAACCAGCAGCTGTACTACGACATCACTGGCCTCACAGCCAACACGGCCTACAGCATTGTCGTCCGTTCGATCGACGCCAGTGGCGCCGAGTCGGCGAACAGCAACACCGTGAGCCAGACGACGACCGCCACGCCGACCGTCATCAACGTCACGGCTTCGCCCTATAGTGCGGTAGGGGACGGCTCGACGGTCAACACCATTGCCATCCAGAAGGCCATCAATGCCTGCCCGGTTGGCGGCAAGGTGCTGATCCCGAGCGGCACGTTCAAGTCCGGCGCGCTGTATCTGAAGAGCGACTGCACGTATCAGATCGATGGCGTGCTGCTGGGTAGTGATGCTGCAGCCGACTATGAGTTCGGCAATAACCGCTTCCCGATCTATGGCACCACCGGTTTTGGCAGCGTGAAGTACCCCGACAACTACAAGGCGCTCATCAATACCTGTGGTGGCTACAGCGACTGGACGGCACGTACCGGCTACGCTGCCAATAATCTCTGCGTGGGCATGAAGAACATCCGCATCACCGGCTCTGGCAGCGTGCAGGGCAGCAGTGGCAGCTCTGCTGACAGTGCCAATAGCGGCTACTACCTCAGCACGCTGGCGCACAACCAGCGCGCAGCGCAGGGTGGCGACAATGCAACAGGTGACCCGGCGCGTGCCGACCTGCTGAGCCTGACCGGCATCAATGGCCTGTACGTGGCCAACGTCAAGTTCAGCCTGCCGCCAGACCACATGCTGTTCATCGCACGCTCGAGCAACATCACCATCGCCAACATCAACGCCAACTCCTGGCCGAGTGCCAGCAGCAAGGGTATCCACAACGGTGACGGTATCGACCTGTCGACGGCCTATGCCGACGCGCTGACGACCAGCGGGCCGGTCGGGCTGTTGCCGACGAACGCCTACATCTTCGGCTCGACCTTCGACAATGGTGATGACTGCATCAACCTGAATGCGGGCACCAGCCTGCCAGGCACGATTGCGGCAACGCCGGTCAATGGCGTGCGCGTGTTCAACAACTACACCCTGCATGGTCATGGTGGCGTGGTGCTGGGTAGCTTCACGGCGGCCGGCTTCAAGAACATCTCCATCACCGAGAACACCTTCAACGGCACCGAGATCGCATTGCGCTTCAAGACCGGCACCAACCGGGGGGGCGGTATTGCGACCTTGGGTGCGGGCGACTTCGGCGTGAAGGCGCGCGACAACAAGGTCAACGCCATTACGGACCGGGCGGTGGTGGTGATGTCTTCGTACGCGGACTCCACTTTTGCCGACGCACCGACGCCAGGCATCTTCCATGACATAGACATCGCCAACCTGACAGGGTCGGTGGCCAGCGGCGCGTACGCCATCGAGACCAGCGGCAGCGGTGGTACGGCGAAGAACAGCGCGTCGGGTGCCGAGCACTACAACCTGAAGTTCACCAATGTGAATATCACCGGTGGCAAGGGCTTCACCATCTACAACCTGAAGGGCGCGGCAACGAACACCCTGTTCAGCAATGTCACCAGCTCCGCCGGTACTTTTGTGTACTCGAGCAGTCTGCTGACCAGCGCGAACTTCGTGGGCTGCTCGCCGACGCCGACGGGCAAGTAAACGGCGCTCGAACGCCAGCTCGATACCGAGAGATCAACGGCCCGGTGTTGCAAGGCAGTCTGCCTTGCAACACCGGGCCGTTTCTCTTGAAGCAGGTCGTTCGTCTCGTCAGCGTTCCTGACGTTCGCCGTCTGCTCGATGGCGCATGCGCCCGAGGTCAGCTGCGGAAGTGGCTGGCCGTGTCGATCAGGTCTGCTGCCAGTGCATTGAGATTGCTGGCGGCTTGTGCCGCGCCGGAGACGGCGTGCAGATTCTCCTGGGCGATGCCGCTGACCTGTTCCATGCTGCGCGCGACGTCGGTACTCGCGGTGCGTTGCTCGTTGACGGAGAGCGCGATGCTCTCGACCTCGATGGCGGAGTCGCGCACCGATTGCTGTGCTTCTTCAAGTACCTTCTGCAGGTCCTTGAGCGCGACGGCGCTGGTCTGCATTGACTCCGAGCTTTCATCCAGCGATGCGCTGACCTGCTTGGCGCGATCCGACAGCGCAGAGGTGATGTCGTGAATGGCCATTGCGGTCTGGCGTGAGCGCTCAGCGAGTTTGCGCACTTCGTCGGCGACCACGGCGAAGCCACGCCCCTGTTCGCCTGCGCGCGCCGCTTCGATGGCTGCGTTGAGCGCCAGCAAGTTCGTTTGGTCTGCGATTTCACGTACTTGTGCCGACGCCTGGGTAATGCGCGTGGCATCGTTGATGAATTCGCCGATCGCGTCACCGGTCTGGCGCGATTTCACATCCACATCGCTCATGCGCGCCATCATTGCTTCGACGCTGTGCATACCTTGCGAGGCCAGGTCGGCGGCGTGTTGCGATTTGCGGCGCACGCCTTCGGCGTTGTCCGCTACTTCAGAGATCGATACGGTGAGCTCTTCGACTGCGGCGGCGACATTGCTGGAAGAATCGACCTGTGAGGAAGAGGAGGCTTCGATGGCGCGTGCCGTCGAATCAAGCTGCCCCGCGTTCTCGCGCAGCGAGCGGGCCGAGCTGTTGACCTTGGACATGGCCTCGCTGATGGCTTGCGCGAAGCGCCGGAAAGCGCGTGCGGTGTCGCCGATCTCGTCGTTCGAGCTGATGTCATCAGCATGCAGTCGCAGATCGCCGGCCTGCATGCGCAGGGCGGCATCGCGGATGCTGAACACGGACTGGCGGATGACGCGGCCCACCAGCATCGCGACGGCCAGCGACACGACCAGCGAGAAGAGCAGGGCGATGCCCATGCTCCACTGCATTGAGCGTGAAGAGCTGACGGCATTGTTGATTGCGGCGACCGAGTTATTGGTTTGCTCGGCGTTGTAGGCCTGCAGGTCCTTGAGCATGGCCTGCCACGCAGCTTCGCCGCGCAGCATCGTGGTGGTGGCGACGGTGTTGTCTTCCTCGATCATGTCGAGCGAACTGAACATGCGTTTGCGATAAGCCTCCACGGCAGGCACGAGGCGCTGCAGGATTTCCGCATCGGCGGCTTCGTCGCTGGACTTCAGCAGTGCGCGCAGACGCCCGGCCACCTTGTCCATGCCTTCGAGCGCTTTGGCGGCGACATCATTGCGCGCTTTCTCCGGATAGGAGGCACTGGCCATCGACAGTACCTGGAAGGTCGAGCGTTGCGCGTCCTGCGCGTCACGCAGGATCTCGCCAGCCTCGATCATGCGTGCCTGGCGCACATTGGCTACGTGCTGCAGGGCCTCGGTCTGGCGCGACAGACCGAAGATGGACAGTACGCAAACGAGGCCCAGCATGATCAGGACGACAGCGGGCGCCAGCAACAACTTCGGGCCCAGCTTGAGGTTGCCGAGCAGTCGGCCGAGAGAATGCATGTTCATGGTGAGCTCTTGTTTCGTTGGCTTTGGCGACCGGCTGTGTGGCCGGTCGGTACGAGGACAGCAAAGCGGGCTGCTGTGGTGGGCCGCCCGCGCTACGTGCGCTGGAGATCAGCGCGTGTAGATGCCGGCAACCGCGTAGATGTTGCCGGACTTCTCGATGTAGCTTTTCTTGCGTGCCACCTTGTTGGTGACCGGATTCTTGAACATGTAGCCAACCCAGCCTTTGCCCGAGCTGCGCGCGAGGTCGAGCATGTCCTTGCCGAACTCGCGGCCGTCCACGTCCTGCATTTCAACCGTATTCAAGCCAACCAGCTTCTGGTTGATGGGGTGTGCCAGGTGGGTGCCATCGGTGGCATTGACGATGACGACATACAGTTCGCCCTGCACGAACTCGGGGTTCTTTGCATTCACTTCGGCGACCAGCTTGTCGGTGCCGTTGGCCTTGGCATAGGCCAGCGCCTTCTGGGCCATCGCCACGGCGTCTTTCTCAGTGGGTTCGGCAGCATGGGCAGCGAAGGGCAGGCACAGGGCCAGCAGGGCCAATCTCAGAAATGCTTTCATCGTCATACCTTTTCTTGTTCAGTTTGGGGGCGTTGCGTTTGAGAGATGGCCTGCGTCGACAGGCCTCGTTCGGACCATATCGGCGGATAAGGGAAAACCTGTATGTGACCTCACAGTTGTTTGCATTCTTCCGGTCACGGCGCGCCTGCCTTTGGTGCGACCTGCCTGGCAGCGGTCATTGAAAATCATGAAAAAACCCATGTGAAACAGTTGCTTGAGTCTCGGGGTGGCGCCCTCCTGGCAATGGCATATCGTTTGCTTAGTGCTTGTATGCAAGATCGTGCACAAGCATGGTCAGTGCACTTTCGCGCAAATCTCACAGGGGGAATACACATGGCCGGACAGCAATTTGATCGTCGCAATTTCCTGAAAATCGCCGCCGCCTCGGGCGCGCTCGCGGCGGTTTCGAAGTCGGCTCTGGCGCAGGGCAAGCCGCTGGTGGTGGGCTTCATCTACGTTGGCCCGCGTGACGACTTTGGCTATAACCAGGCGCACGCGCAGGCGGTTGCGGCGATCAAGAAGATGCCGAACATCAAGGTCATTGAAGAAGAGAAAGTGCCGGAGACGGTGGCCGTGCAGAAGACCATGGAAGCCATGATCGAGCAGGACGGCGCCAGCCTCATCTTCGCCACCTCTTACGGCTACTTCGACCCGCACGTGCTCAAGGTCGCGGCCAAATACCCCAAGGTTTTCTTCGCGCATTGCGGCGGCATGTGGACCGAAGGCAAGCACCCGAAGAACGTGGGCAGCTTCTTCGGCTACATCGACGAATGCGAATACCTCAGCGGCATGGTCGCCGCCAGCGTATCCAAGACCAAGAAGGCCGGCTTCATCGCCGCCAAGCCGATCCCGCAGGTGCTGCGCAATATCAACTCCTTCACCATGGGGGCGCAGTCGGTCGACCCGGCCTTCACGACGCGCGTGATCTTCACCGGCGACTGGTCGCTGCCGGTCAAGGAAGCGGAAGCCGCCAACAGCCTCGTCGACCAGGGCGTCGACGTGCTGACATGCCATGTGGATGGACCGAAAGTGATCATGGAAACCGCCGAGAAGCGCGGCGTGTTCTGTACCGGTTATCACGCCAGCCAGGCTTCGCTGGCGCCGAAGGGTTACCTGACCGGCGCGGAGTGGGACTGGGTTGCGCCTTACACGGCTCTCGTGGGTGCCGTGAAGGCCGGCAAGCAACCGTCCAATTTCCTGCGTGGCGGGCTGAAGGAAGGTTTCGTGAAGATGTCGCCCTATGGTGCCGCCGTGCCGGCCAAGGTCAAGACCGCCGTGGATGCGGTGAAGGCCAAGATGGTCAAGGGCGAGTTCCCGATCTTCAAGGGGCCGATCAAGGACAACAAGGGCGCGACCGTGGTCGCGGCTGGCGTCACGCAAGGTCAGCAGGATCCGGTGCTGGAAGGGATGAATTACCTGGTGGCCGGGGTGATTGGAAGTATTTGATTGGGTGATGTCATTGTTTCTGGCGAGAGCGTTGCAGTTCCCTCTCCCTCGGGCAGAGGGTGCCCCGTCAGGGGCGGGAGAGGGGAAATGGTACGGCTGGGCCCAGACCTGCGATTTCCCCTCTCCCGGCCTCCGGCCACCCTCCCCCGAGGGGGAGGGAACAGCAAGAAGTGCGCGCCTTCTTGGAAAAGTCTTCACCGGATTCAAACGAAATTCCTGTTCAGCCCCTTTGACGAAGTCAGTTGAAAGATACGAATGAACAGTCTGGAACGCATCCTCGTCCCGTTTGGCGCAGTCGCCCTGGCTGTGCTGTTTTTCGCGCTATTCGTTGCGCTGGCCGGTTATCCGCCGCTTGATGTTTTCGTGCTGCTGTACAAAGGCGCGTTTGGCAGCAGCTTCTCCTGGAACAACTCGCTGCAACGCGCAGCGCCGCTGATCCTCACTGGGCTGGCGGTGGCGATTCCGGCGCGGGCCGGGCTGGTCATCATTGGGGGCGAAGGGGCGATGGTGCTGGGCGGCCTGGCGGCCGGGGTCATCGGCGTGTACGGGGCAACGCACTCGCCGCTGCTCGCTCAGGTCAGCATGCTGCTCGGCGGCGCCTTGATCGGTGCGGTGTGGATCGGCCTGTGTGGCTGGATGCGCCATGCGCGCGGCATCAACGAGACGATCAGCAGCTTGTTGATGGCCTACATCGGCATCGCATTGCTGAACCACTTCGTCGAGGGGCCGCTGAAAGATCCCAACAGCCTCAACAAGCCGTCTACGCCGCCGATTCCCGAGGCCAGCATGCTGGGCCTGACACCGGGCTTCGATGTGCACATGGGTTTGTTGATCGGTGTCGTCATGGCCTTCATCGTCTGGGCCGTATTGCACTTCACGACCTTGGGTTTCTCGCTGAAGATCGTCGGCGGCAATCCGCGCGCAGCGCAGCTGGCCGGGCTACGCGTGGGGCGCTGGATCATCGGCTCCTGCGCTGCCGGCGGTGCGGCGGCCGGCTTGTCCGGCGCCATCGAAGTGGCGGCCGTGCATGGCGCGGCCAATGCTTCCTTGATCTCCGGCTACGGCAATGCGGGCATCCTGATCGCGTTCATGGCTCGGCAGAATCCGCTGGCCATCATTCCCGTGGCCATCCTGATCGGTGGCATCGGCGCAGCAGGTGGCATGTTGCAGCGCCGCCTCGATATGCCGGATGCAACGGTTATCGTCCTGCAGGGCATGGCCTTCATCGCCATTCTCGCCAGTGAGGCCGTGATGGGCAGCCCGTGGCGGCGCATCGCACAGCGCATCTGGGGCATAGAGCCGAATACGACACCCGTGGCGCGCGCGCCCGTGACGGTCGAAGCGAAATCCACTTTGCTGGAGGCTGTATGAGCGTAGAAGTAGAGTCCCTCGGCTGGCTGGGCGTGCCACTTGCCGTGTTTGCTGGCGCGATCCGTGTGTCGACGCCTTTCATGCTGGTGAGCCTCGGCGAGTGCATCACGGAGAAATCCGGGCGCATCAATCTCGGTCTGGAAGGCAGTCTCGTGATGGGGGCGATGGCGGCCTACGCGGCCTCCCTGAAGACGGGTTCGCCGTGGATCGGCCTGTGGGCCGCCGCCGGCGTGGGGGCCATGTTCGGGCTGCTGCACGGCTTGCTGTGCAGCCTCAAGCGGGTCAATGACATTGCCATCGGCACGGCCTTGATGCTGTTCGGCACCGGTCTGGCGTTCTTCCTCGGCAAGCCCTACATCCAGCCCAAGGCGCCGAACCTGCCGTCGATTCCGCTCGGGGCCTGGATCGACAATCCGCAACTCGCCAATGCGCTGAACGTGAACCCGCTGTTCCCGTTCGGTATTGCATTGGCTTTCTTCCTGCACTGGGCATTCAAGAACACGAGCTGGGGGCTCAAGCTGCGCATCGTCGGCGACAGCGCTGATGCGGCCCTGGCGCTGGGCTATCGCATCATTCCCGCGCGCATCATTGCGACCATGTGCGGCGGCGTGCTGGCGGGTCTCGGCGGTGCGTTCCTGTCGTTGTATTACCCAGGTAGCTGGAACGAGGCCTTGTCGAGCGGGCAGGGCATCATCGCTGTCGCGCTGGTGATCTTCGCGCGCTGGCAGCCGCTGCGCTGCGTCGGTGCGGCATTGCTGTTCGGCGGTGCCGGCGCGCTTGGGCCGGCATTGCAGGCCGCTGGCGTGTCGAGTGGCTACCACCTGTTCAATGCAGCGCCGTATGTGCTGACGCTGCTGATCCTGATCGTGAGTTGCTCGCCGACGCGTAGCCTGCAGGGCGCACCGGGCGAACTGTCTTTGACACGGAGCTGATGAATGACCATTGCAGAAAAATTCGTTGCAGCAACGCCCTACGCCTGGCCCTTCGATGGCGATCTTCGCCCCGACAACACCGCGCTCATCGTCATCGACATGCAGGTCGATTTCTGTGGCATCGGCGGATATGTGGATCGCATGGGCTATGACATCTCGCTGACGCGTGCGCCGATCGAGCCGATCAAGCGCCTGATGGCGACGATGCGCGACAAGGGCTATCACATCATCCACACGCGTGAAGGGCATCGGCCCGACCTGTCCGACCTGCCGGCCAACAAGCGCTGGCGCTCACGCCAGATAGGCACGGACGGCGTCGGGATTGGTGACGATGGCCCTTGTGGACGTATTCTCGTTCGCGGGGAAGCCGGCTGGGATATCATCCCCGAACTGGCGCCGCTGCCGGGCGAGGTCATCATTGACAAGCCTGGCAAGGGCTCTTTCTACGCGACCGATCTGCAGTTCATATTGCGGACACGTGGCATCCGCAACCTGCTGATCACCGGCATCACGACTGATGTCTGCGTGCACACCACGATGCGTGAAGCCAACGACCAGGGTTTCGAATGCTTGTTGGTTGAGGATTGTTGCGCCGCAACGGATCCTGCAAACCATGCGGCTGCAATACGCATGGTGCATATGCAGGGCGGCGTGTTCGGTGCGACGGCCAAGAGTGACAAAGTGATCGAGGGGCTGCCATGAGCGCACCTCTGGACACGCACCGTGTTTGCCGTTCCTTCTTTGCAGGTGAGCAATCGCTGCGGGTAGATGCACAGGGTTTGTGGGTTGTGGTGACACGCAAAAAAGGCCCCTGTGCATGTCCTCGTGGATGGCCCATCGGGGAGGGAGCGGCAAACACCTGGCGCCGCGCGTCGCGCGCGCTTCCTCCGCGCTCCCTGGTACGTCCATCCGGTTTCGCCGGATCTTTCGCATCCCTTCGTGTCAAGAGAGAGTTGCCATGATCCCCATAGAAGCCATCCCTCCGGCCAAGGGCGCCATGGCGCTCGATGTGCTGCACATGTCCAAGCACTTCGGCAGCCTGGCCGCGCTCGACGATGTGTCGATTTCGATTCCTGCTGGCAGCTTTCACGCCTTGCTCGGCGAGAATGGCGCGGGCAAGAGCACGCTGGTGAAGTGCCTTGTGGGGTTTTATCAGCAGACTGCGGGCAGCGTGATGATTGATGGACGCGAGACCGATATTCCGACGCCCACGACGGCTTCCGCGCTGGGCATCGGCATGGTCTACCAGCACTTCACGCTGGTGCCATCGATGACGGTGGCCGAGAACCTGGTCGCGGCACGTGGCGCCTTGCCCTGGAAACTCGACTGGAAAGCCGAAAAGAAGGCGCTTGCCGCCTTCATGGAAACGGTGCCCTTCAAGTTGCCGCTCGACAAGCCGGCCGCTTCGCTTGCAGCGGGCGAGAAGCAGAAGGTCGAGATCATCAAGCAGCTTTACCTCAAGCGCCGCTTCCTCATTCTCGATGAGCCAACCTCCGTGCTCACGCCCGATGAGGCGGATGAGGTGCTCGGCTTCGTGCACCGCCTGACGCGGGAGAAGGCATTCACCGCGGTGATGATTACCCACAAGTTCCGCGAAGTGATGGCTTATGCCGACGCGGTGAGTGTCTTGCGGCGCGGCAAGCTTGTTGGCGGCGGCCAGGTGGCCGACCTGACGGTCGACGCCATGGCCGAGATGATGGTGGGCAACAAGGTCAACACCAGCAAGCATCGCCAGGAGCGCAGCCCCACGCCCGAGGCTGCGCCACGCCTCGATCTGCAGAAAATCACCGCGCTCGGCGATAACGGTTTGCCCGCTGTGCATGCGCTGAGCCTGTCGGTGCGGCCGGGGGAGATCCTCGGCATTGCCGGTGTTTCCGGCAATGGTCAGCGCGAGCTGGCCGAAGTGCTCAATGGCCAGCGGCTATTGCATGCCGGAAGCATCCGCATCCGGGGCGTCGAATTCGGCGGCTCGCGCGTCGAGCGCGCCTCGCAACGCGTCTTCAGCCTGCCGGAAGAGCCCCTCAAGAACGCCTGTGTAGGGCCCGTGTCGGTTGCCGACAATATGGCATTACGCAATTTCGACCAGGCGCCGCTGTCGCGCTTCGGCATTCTCAACCGGCGCGCGCTGCGTGCACAGGCCACGCGTTTCGTCGAGACCTTTCGCGTCAAGACGCAGGGCATCGATGCGCCGATCTCCTCGCTCTCCGGCGGCAATGTGCAGCGCGCCGTGCTGGCGCGCGAGCTGTCTGCGCCCGTTGACGTGCTGATCGTTGCCAACCCCGTCTTTGGCCTCGATTTCGCGGCTGTTGCCGAAACACACGCCCGCATCATGGGGGCGCGTGCCGCAGGGGCGGCAGTGCTGCTGATCAGCGAAGACCTCGACGAACTGCTGGAGCTGGCCGACCGTATTGCCGTCATCAGCGAGGGCAAACTTGTCTACGAGACCAATGCCGAGACCGCCGATGTGCGCACCCTGGGGCATTACATGGGCGGCGCGCATCACGCAGGAGAGCACGCCGCCGCAGCCTGAGTCGTGTTCAGCGCCGGACCGCAAAAACTGGCTGACAAACCGTCGGAAATCTTTACAATACAAAAAACCGTATTTTGTTGATTTTGTCGAATTTCCTTATTGGATAGGGTCTTACGAGATATGGCGCGGTAACTGCTTTAAGCACACGACCCCAGGCGGCGGTATCCGAACCTCGGGCGCATATAACAAGTGGATCGGGAGATAGCAGTAATGATCAAGCGCACGTTAGTTGCGACTGCCATGGCGTTCGCCCTGGCCTCTGGTGGCGCCCATGCGGCGAATGTCATCGATACAGGTACGCCGACCGGCTATACCTACTCCTTCAACAAGAACGACTATTTCGCCGGCGAGTTCTCGTTTGCTGGCGCAGCCGTCATCGATAGCATCCAGGCCTACTTCAGTACGGCCTCGGGCAATGTTGCGATCAGCGTGTTCAGCGATGCCGGCGGTTTGCCAGGCTCCGCGCTGTACTCGACGACGCTGGCGACGACGGCAGGCGGGTTGAGCTGGAATGGCGTGTCGGGCCTCGACTGGGCCGTTGCTGCCAACACCAATTACTGGGTGGTGTTTGCTCCCGACTACTCTGCGACGCTGGCTGTTGCGCCTGAAGTGCGGGATGGCGCGCCATCGCCCATGGCCGCTTACGCGCTGTATCACGACTACAGTGTCGGTGTCTGGCAAGCCAACGAGTTCAATCAAGCGTATGGCGTACGCATCGGCGCGACTGTCGCGGCCGTGCCGGAGCCGGCCGGCATCGCTATGTACGCTTTGGGCCTTGCCGGGCTGGCTGTCGTGGCGCGTCGTCGCAAGCAAGCCTGATTTGAAACTGCACCGTCATGCCATGTGGTGAGGCGGCGTAGCTGTTTGTCCGATCGGGGCTGATAACCCCGACTCAACATAAATGCAGTACAGGAGATTCAAGATGCAGTTCAAGTGGAAACAGTTTGCAGCAGCCCTTGCCATCGGTTGCGCTTCGGCCCTGGCCCAGTCGGCAGTTCTCGTGGATACCGGCACGCCGCCGGAGCCCCTGGGTTATTCCTTCAGTAACACCTTCTACTTCGCAGGTGAATTCTCGCTGGCTCAGAGCTCCGTGATCGACAGCATTCAAGGCTATTTCGGCACAAAGGAAGGTAGTGTGGCGATCACTGTTTACGGTGATGGCGGCGACATCCCCGGCAGTTCCATTTTCAGCACCAGTTTTGCGACGGTAGCAGGAGATACAAACTGGAATGGTGTTTCCGGTCTGGGTTGGGCGTTGGGGGCTGGCACGTACTGGGTATCGTTTGCGCCGAATTTTGTGACGGCGGGTGATGTGGCCGATGTCAGCATGCCTGGAGGCGCACTAGTCCCACTTGAGCACTACGCGTATTACTCCGGTTCTGGCAACAATGCATGGAATCCGACGGGCGCCGCCGTCGGCGTGCGCATCGAGAGCGCTGCGGCAGTTCCGGAGCCGTCGACGATCCTGATGTATGGCGTCGGCATCATCGGTCTGGGCTTCATGGCTCGCCGCCGTAGCAAGTAAGCTCCACTCGAAGTCAGCAAAAAGGCGCCCGTAGGCGCCTTTTTTATTTGCTGCAGCCTGTCGCTCACACTGACAAGTGTTCGAACAAGGCCGTCGACAGATAGCGCTCGCCGAACGAGGGGATCACCACCACGGTCGTCTTGCCCTTGTTCTCCGGGCGCTTCGCTACTTCCAGCCCTGCCCAGATGGCTGCGCCGGAAGAGATGCCGACCAGCAGGCCTTCCTCGACAGGTGCGCGACGCGCAAACTCGAAGGCGTTGGCGTTCGTGACGCGAATGATTTCGTCATACACCTCGGTGTTGAGGATACCCGGCACGAAGCCGGCGCCAATGCCCTGGATAGGGTGCGGGCCGCGCTGACCGCCGGACAGGACCGGGCTGGCATCGGGCTCGACGGCGATGATCTGCACGCCGGGCTTGCGCGCCTTGAGCACTTCGCCGACGCCGGTAATCGTGCCGCCGGTGCCGATGCCCGACACGAAGATATCCACACCACCGTCCGTGTCTCGCCAGATTTCCTCGGCCGTCGTATTACGGTGGATCTCGGGATTGGCCGGGTTGTCGAACTGCTGTGGAATGAAGTAACGCGAATCGCTGGCCGCGAGCTCGTTCACGCGCTTGATGCAGCCCGGCATGCCTTCCGGGCCAGGCGTCAGGATCAGCTCCGCACCGTAGGCCTTGAGCAGCAGGCGGCGTTCCTTGCTCATCGTTTCCGGCATGACGAAAGTGCATTTGTAACCACGCGCCGCGCACACCATGGCGAGGCCGATGCCGGTATTGCCTGACGTGGGCTCGAGAATGATTGTATCGGGCTTGATCTTGCCGGCCTTCTCGGCCGCATCGATCATCGCCATCGCAATGCGATCCTTGACGCTATGCGCGGGATTGAAGAACTCCAGCTTGGCCAGCACCGTGCCATCGATGCCAGCGGCGAGGCGGTTCAGCTTGACGAGCGGGGTGTTGCCGATGAGGTCGGTAACCGAGTTGGCGATGCGCATGCGGATGCTCCTGTAAGGTATGCCGGTAGGCAGATTCTACGCGGGCACATGCCTTGGTTTTTGATGTGTACGGAAAGCAGTGCTGGATCGCAGGTCGGAAAAGCTCAGCGCTTTCCGGCACCGGGCTATCGATCCGGCTCAGTCTTGTCGCGTGGGTTTGTCGGAAGGCGCTGCGCTTTTCCGACCTACAACGGGTTTCCTGAAGAAAACGCCCGCCGGTACTTGACGAAGCCTCGCTTGGACGTGCTCGCAAAGCCAGCGCGTTCGAAGAAGCGATGTGCATCCTCCCGATGAGCCGAGCTCAGCAGCATGATTTTCGAGCAGTCTGCTTCAAGGCACAGCAACTCGATGTGACGCATGAGTGCGCTGCCGATGCCCTGGCCGCGGAGATGCGTGCCAACGACGACATTTTCGACGACGGCGAAGGGCTGACGACCAAACATTGCATCGGCACAGAATGACAGCAAGGCGGTTCCGCAGACATTGCCCAGCTGCTCGCACACCAGGAGCCGGGTGTTTCGATCACGCGCAAGCTCGGTAATCCTCTCCGGCAGGACGACAACCGCCGGGTCATTGACCAGTTGAGCGTAGAGTTCGGCGATTCTGCCGGCGTCGCCTGGCTCGGCCAGGCGAACGCTCGGTAAAGGCATGTGCAGTCGCCGGGGCGTTACAGCTTGCGGATCTTGTCCAGCAGCGCCGTCGTCGAGGTCTGGTGCTCGAAGGGGATGGAGTGCACGCTGCCGCCCCAGCCGAGCACTTCCTTGTGGCCGACGATTTTCTCGATCGACCAGTCGCCGCCCTTGACGAGGATGTCGGGCTTGCATTGCAGGATGCGTTCGATCGGCGTGTCTTCGTCGAACCAGGTGACGACATCGACGCAGCCGAGCGCCGCCATGACCGCGGCGCGGTTGGCGAGGGTGTTGATCGGGCGATCGTCACCCTTGCCCTGGCGCTTCACCGATGCATCGGTATTGAGCGCCACGATCATGGCGGCACCGAGGGCACGCGCCTGACCGAGATAGGTTACGTGGCCGCGATGGATGATGTCGAAGCAGCCGTTGGTGAACACCAGCGGGCGCGGCACCGATTGCTTTGCGAAGTATTCGGCGAGGTCTTCAGGCGCGACGATCTTGCTTTCGAACGCTGGCCTGGCGTAGTGAGGCGCTGACATCTTGCGCTCAGGACGCTGTTGCGGAAGCGTATTGCTTGCGGAAGCGGTTCAGGTCCGTGATGGTCTCGAATTCCTGATCGAAGAGCATCGACAGGTTGCGCAGGATGCCGGCGATGACGCGCGCTTCCTGGTCCTTGCCGAACACGATCTGGGTATCGAGCCAGCGCTCGAGCCATTCCGGATCGGGCAGGCGCGATTGCACGGTGTCGTTCGGGAACAGTTCCTTGTTCACATGCAGGTTGGTCGGGTGCAGTGGCTTGCCCGAACGCGAGCTCGAGGCCATCAGTACGCCGATCTTCGAGAAGGCTGCGCGTGCTGCATCACCATCCTGTTCCAGGGCACGTTTCATGAACTTGAGATAAGCACCGCCGTGGCGTGCTTCGTCGCGCGACAGGTGGTCGTAGATTTTCTTGATGACCGGTTCGGTATGCCAGTCGGATGCGCGGCGATACCATTGGGTCAAACGCACTTCGCCACAGAAGTGCAGCATCAGCGTTTCCAGCGGAGGCGCAGGTTCGAATTCAAAACGCACTGCGTGCAGTTCCGCTTCTGTAGGGACGAGGTCCGGACGGAAGCGGCGCAGGTATTCCTGCAGGACCAGGGAGTGCTTCTGCTCTTCATAAAACCAGATCGACATGAAGGCGGAGAAGTCCGAGTCGTGCTTGTTGTCGCGCAGGAACATCTCGGTAGCCGGCAGGGCCGACCACTCGGTGATGGCGTTCATCTTGATCGTGAGCGCCTGTTCTTCCGTCAGCAGGGTTGGGTCGAATTCGGCCCATGGGACGTCCGTTGACATGTTCCAGCGGGCGGACTCAAGCGAAGCGAACAGTTCCGGATAAAGCATGTTGATTGGGGTCTCTATTTAAATTGGGTGGTGGTCAATGCGGTGGTCGGGGCGGCGACTGGCAGTCGGCGCGGGCCGTTCCCGAGCGTACTCACATGCCGCTGCAACTGTGTGACAGTGCCGTCGGCTGATGGTTCGTGTAGTCCTCTATTGTACCTCTCGGGGGCTGGAATGAAAGTGAGGGTGGTCCCGCGGCGCCGGCCCGGGCTTGTTGCCGGGGCGATTTGTGCCCGGCCCTGAATCCAGGCGCCGCGTTCCAGCGTATGCATCAGGAGCATCACGAATATGGACCGACCGGGCGTGAGGACAAGAAGATGAATATGGGGGATTTTCCGGCCGTGGCGCAGACAGGTAATGGCGGGCAAGCGCTGCGCATAGCCGTCGTTGGCGCGGGTATTGCGGGTCTCGGCTCGGCCTGGCTGCTGGCGCGCCAGCATCAGGTGACGCTGTTCGAGGCAGGCGCGACGCTTGGCGGTCATGCCAATACGGTGGATGTCACGCTGGATGGCGTGACGCATCCGGTCGATACCGGTTTTCTCGTCTTCAACCGCCGCACTTACCCGAATCTCTGCGGCCTGTTCCGCGCGCTCGACGTACCGGTGGCCAATAGCGAGATGTCTTTCGCCGTAAGCGTCAGGTCGCCGAATGTGGAATGGGCCGGCACCGACCTGTTCTCCTTGTTCGCCCAACGCAGGAATCTGGGCCGGCGTGCTTTCTGGGGCATGCTCTCCGACATCCTCCGCTTCAACCGTGAAACGACGCGGCTGGCGCGCGAGCACGCCGCGCCCGACGTGTCACTCGGCGAGTACCTCGACCTGCACGGCTACGGCGAAGCCTTCCGGCACTGGTATCTCATTCCGATGGCGGCGGCGATCTGGTCGTGCCCGACACAGCAAATGCTCGCCTACCCGGTGGCAACCTTCCTGCGTTTCTGCCATAACCATGGCCTGCTGCAGGTGTTCGATCGACCGCAGTGGATGACGGTGGAGCGTGGCTCGCGTAGCTACGTACAGCGCCTTGCCGCCTGCTTGCCCGACGTGCGCCTGTCATCGCCGGTGCAGGCTGTCGAGCGCGACGCTGCCGGTGTCAGCGTGCTCAGCCGGCACGGCGTCGAGCGCTTTGATGCCATCGTGTTTGCCTGCCACAGCGACCAGGCTCTGCGCATTCTGGGTGGGCAGGCCGCGCCGCTTGAGCGCGCAGTGCTCGGCGCGATCAACTACCAGCGTAACCGCGCCGTATTGCATACGGACACCGCACTTCTGCCGCGCCGCGAACGTGTCTGGGCGGCGTGGAACTACATGGCGGGCGAGGGCTCGGCGGACAAACGCCCGGTGAGCGTTTCCTATCTCCTCAATCGCTTGCAGCCGACGCCCTTCACGACGCCCTTGGTGTTGTCACTCAATCCGTTCGTGGAGCCCGCCGCAAGCAAGTTGATCCAGAGCTTCGACTACGAGCACCCCGTTTTTGACCAGGCAGCCATCGATGCACAGGCGCATCTGCCGATGCTGCAAGGGCGCAACCGCACCTGGTTCTGTGGCGCCTGGACGGGCTATGGCTTCCATGAGGACGGCCTCAAATCGGCGGCGGAGGTTGCCGCCATGTTGGGCGTTGTGGCCCCGTGGCGAGCGCGTGCGATATTCCTTGCCGGGTCGGGGCAAGCGGATCGGCATGCTGACCGCGAAGGTGCGCTCGCATGAGTCCGCTGGCATCTGTCGGTCGCGGCACTGTCATGCATGAACGGCATGCTCCAGCGCGCAATCGTTTCGTCTATGGCCTGTTCATGCTGTGCCTGCCGCTGTCGAGATTGGATGAACTGCGCTTGCCGATACTCGGCATCAATCGGTTCAATATCTTCTCTTTCCAGGAGCGCGACCACGGCGCGCGCGATGGCTCGCCCTTGCTGCCGTGGATACGCGACCTGCTCGGGCGCCATGGTCTGGCCGAGGTCGCCGATGGTGAGGTCGTGATCCAGACCCTGCCGCGCCTGTTCGGCCACGTCTTCAATCCGGTGAGCTTCTGGTACTGCCTCGATCGCGCGGGCGAGTTGCGGGCGGTGCTGGCGGAAGTCAGCAATACCTTCGGTGGCCATCACAACTATCTGATTGCCCATGCGGACGGTCGCGCAATCTGCGATGACGACGTACTGTGCGCCCGCAAGGTGTTTCACGTCTCACCATTTTTTCCCGTGCGTGGCGAGTACCGCTTCCGCTTTTCGCAAAGGGCCGGCTGTCTCGGCGTGGCGCTCGACTATCTGGATGGCGGCATGCCGATGCTCTCCACGCGGCTTACGCTGCGGCCGCGGCCGCTCGATACACGCGCCTTGCTTGCGGTCTGGGTGCGTAGCCCCATGCTGACTCTTGGTGTCGTGGCGCGCATTCACTGGCAGGCCTTGCGCCTGTGTCTACTGAAAGTGCCGTTTCTGGGTGCGAAGCTGCAGGTTGCGCCAGCAGGCAAGGGTTCCTGATATGCAGAACATGACGAATGATTCGCGTGGTGTGGTGTTGGACGACAGGGCCCTGCAAAGGAGCGTTGCAACGCCGCGCGCGGCGCGTCTGGTGATCGACATGCTGGAGAAGATCGCCGGCGGCGCGGTCATGCTCGAGTTGCCGAATGGTAGTCGCGTGCAGCTTGGCGAAGGCGAGCGGGTTGCTACGCTGGTCGTGCGCGACTGGCAGGTGTTCGAGCGCATCATCGGCAAAGGTTCGATCGGTTTCGCGGAGTGCTGGATGGAGGGCCTGTGGGAGACCGATCATCTCGCACCGCTGCTGACCTTGATGGCCAGCAATCGTGAGGTCTTGCAACAGGCGATTCACGGCAACATCCTGCGTCTCGCGCTCTATCGCGTGTGGCATTCCCTGCGGGCCAATACACGCAAGGGCAGTCGCAAGAACATCGAGGCCCACTACGATCTCGGCAACGATTTCTACAGCTTGTGGCTCGATGAGACCATGACCTATTCCAGCGCGCGCTTCACCGCACCGGACATGCCGCTCGAAGATGCGCAACGCGAGAAGTATCGTCGCATCCTGCAGCGTCTGCAGCCACGGCCTGGTCAGCGCATTCTCGAAGTCGGCTGCGGGTGGGGGGGCTTTGCGGAAGTCGCGGCGACCGAATTCGGATGCCATGTGCATGGTCTGACCTTGTCGCCATCGCAGCTCGCCTGGGCGCGCAAGCGGGCGGAGCAGGGCGGTTTCGCCGATCGCGCCACCTTTGAGTTGCGCGACTACCGCGACGTGAGCGGGCAGTTCGATCATGTCGCTTCCATCGAGATGGTCGAAGCCGTCGGAGAGAAGTATTGGCCTACTTATTTCAGGAAGTTGCGCGAATGCGTAGCGCCAGGAGGGCGCATCGTCATCCAGGGCATCACGATTGCGCATGGCTTGTTCGCGCATTATCGCCGCGATGTGGACTTCATCCAGCGCTACATTTTCCCGGGTGGCATGCTGCTCTCGCCTGCGGTGCTCGGCGAGCAGGCGCGACAGGCGGGACTCCGCCTGGTGGGGGAAGACGCGTTCGGGCTCGACTATGCCCGTACCTTGTCTGACTGGATGGCGCGCTTCAATCGCGTACGTGACGCCGTCATGGCGCAGGGCTTTGACGAGCGTTTCGTGCGCATGTGGCAGTTCTATCTGGCCTATTGTGAAGCAGGCTTTCGCGCCGGTTCGACCGATGTGCATCACTTCGAGTTGATGCACGCCGGCTAGCCTTGTGTCGGGAGCGTGGCTGCGGACAAACGGTCCCGGTCACGACCTCGATGCGCCGACCGGACGCATTGCATGATTGCCATCACGCGCCGCGCTTTCCTGTGCGGCTGTTGCTGCCATGTGACTTGTGGATGCCCGTTGCGCGCCCATGCCTTTGTCAGCAAGGACTTGCAGTGCGCGAAGCGCTGCCGATAGACGTCAGAAGCATCCTTTTTGTCGTTCTTTGGAGTAATCTCCGCACTTTGCGGGCCAACGTCGGCCCGGGTGTGCCGGAGCCTGCTACGTGGATGCTCTGGCGGGGTATCGCCCGCTACGGCGAAGCGCGCGCGAGGTCAGAATGTCGAGAATATCCATAATATGAATCCGTTCGTCCGCAACATCCTGTTGATCGATGATCATGCCCTTCTCCAGCACGCCTTGTCGGCCATGCTCGAGCCCCTGCTTTCCGGGGGTGAGATCATCTGCGCGGCGTCCGCGCAGGAGGCTGTTGGTGCCCTGCGCAGCGGCAAACATTTCCATCTCATCCTGCTCGACCTGAAGCTGCCCGACAGCGATGGCCTGCGCTTGCTGACCGTCTTGCGCAAGGAAGCGCCAGGCGTGCCGGTCGCCGTCTTCTCGGGTCAGGATGCGCCGATCTACCGTCAGTTGGCGCGTGAAGCCGATGTAGATGGTTTCCTCGGCAAGTCGATGGCGCCATCGGCGCTGATCGAAGGCGTGCGCATCCTGCTGGCAGGTCGCCGCTTCTTCGACGATTCGGGTCCCCGCGTGGCAGGCGAGTCGCGCGTGCGCCCCAAGCTCAGCCCGAAGCAGGAGCGTGTGCTCTGCTGTCTGATGGAAGGGCTTTCCAACAAGGAAATTGCCATCAAACTCGACCTCTCCGAGCGCACCGTGAAAATGCATCTGACTTCGGTGTACCAGGTGCTGGGCGTCAATACGCGTTCGCAAGCCATCCTCGTCGGACAGTCGCTGAACCTCTCAATGCCTGCGCAGGATGACTGAGCGTTCGGGCGGGCTGGCGCGCTTGCGTGCTGGAAGCATCTCGCTGCTCGCTGCCGGGCTTTCCGCTGTGGGGCTGCTGGTCAGCGTGCCTGCGCTGACGACGCTGAGCCTGATCTGGTTTGCCATCCTGCTGGCCTGCCTAGCGTACGGCCTGTTCCGGTTGCGCCCGGTGGCGAACAAGGGGGAGCAGGGCCCTGTTGCAACGGTCATAGCGGCGGTCGCGCTGCCCGCGCAGGATGATGCGACTGCTTTCTTGTCGACTGTCGGCCATGATCTGCGCCAGCCTTTGCAAGCCATCTCGCTTTACGCCGCTACGCTCGCCACTCACGACTTGCCGGAGACCTCGAAGCAACTCGTAGGCGGGCTCGAGGCTGCAGCCGAAACGCTATCTCTGCAGTTTGAAGAGGTCATGGCAATTGCCAAGCTGGAGTCCGGTCGGCTGCCACTCGATCCCAAATCGGTTGCCCTCGGCGCGATTCTTTCAAGCACGGTGGCAATGCGCCTCGAAGAGGCACATGACAAGGCGTTGCATCTGCGCCATGTCGCGACCTCGTTGCGCGTGTGGGCTGACGAAGTCGTATTGGCGCGCGCGGTTGACCGGCTGGTCATGCATGCCGTTCAGATCACCGAGCGTGGAGGTGTGCTCGTGGGTTGTCGCCGTCGTGGTGATGCGGTTCTGGTGGAAGTGCGAGACACCAGCGGTGGCATCGCTGCGGAATTTCAGGACAACGTCTTCAAGCCATTTTCCGCCTATGGCCATCGCCTGCCGGATCGCGCACTCGGGCTCGCACTTGCCGAGCGCAGCGTACAACGCCTGGGCGGCAGCTTGTCGCTGCGTGTGGTTGCCGGTCGCGGCAATGTCTTCACGATCAGACTGCCGCGCCTGACCGGCGCGGCTTGATCCTCGGCTGATTACTTCGCGGGCGGGCTGGCTGGCGTGGTCGCCGGGTTGGCGGCCTTGGCGTCGAGGCGCTGCATTTCTTCATTGCTCAGCACTTCGAACAGATTGACGACGCGTTTCACGCCGCTCGTCGTGCGTGCAATATCCACCGCAATCTTCGCCTCAGCTTCCGTCACAAGTCCCATCATGTAGACCACGCCGAACTCGGTGACGACCTTGACGTTGTGACCCGAGATGCCCGGGACGTTAGGGTTGAACAGGCGCGACTTGACCTGTGAAGTAGTCAGGCTGTCGCTGGCGTGGTTGCCGACCGTCGACGGCCAGCCAACAGTCACTTCATTGAAGACTTTGCGCACATTGGGTGTCGTGGTCGCGATCTTCTCGGCCTGCAGGCGGCTGGCTTCATCCGAGGTCTGGCCGGTCAGCAAGACCCACTTGTTCAATGAGGTCGTGGAGATGGCGGCTTTCTCGTCGAGCTGCTTGTTGATCTGGCTCATGATGCGAACCTCGATCTCGCTGTCTTCGACTTGCGTGCCGTAGCTGCGGCGATCGATCGAGGCCGATACGCCAGTGGCAGCTCCCGCTACGACCAGTGGTACGCAGCCTTGCAGGCAGGCTGCGCTCGCGCAGGCAACTACAAGTGCCTTGAGTGTCTGATTCATCAGTTGTCTTCTCCCATCAACAGGCAATCGATGCCATCGCACAGACAGTGGATGGCGAGGATGTGTACTTCCTGGATACGTGCTGTGCGTTCATGCGGTACGCAGATATGAATGTCGCCCTCGCGCAGAAGTTCCGCCACGTGACCGCCGTTACGGCCCGTCATCGCGACGATACGCATGTCCCGTTCCTGGGCGGCTTCAATCGCATTGACGATGTTGTCGGAGCGCCCGCTGCTCGAGATGGCCAGCAGCAAGTCGCCTGGTTGCGCCAGTGTGTGTATTTGTTTGGCATACACATGGCTGAACGAGTAGACGTTCGCAAGGGCGGTAATGACGGGGCTGTCGGCCGAAAGTGCAAATGCGGCAAGTTGGGGGCGCTCGCGTTCGAAGCGCCCCATCATCTTTGCGACGAAGTGCTGCGCATCGGCCGCTGAACTGCCGTTTCCGCACGCCAGAATCTTGCCCCCGCCGAGCAGGCTTTCCACCATCAGGTTGGCCGCGTCAGCAATCGGCCCGGCCAGTATTTCAGCGGCCGACAGCTTGGTGCGCGCGCTTTCCTCGAATTGGCCCGCAATGCGGTTCAGCAAATCCACGCGCTTACTCCCGGTCAAAGAGGGCCGATGTTAGCACGCGAGCTTCATCGGGCCGGCGCTGCACCGGCTGCCTGCTCAGGCCGCCAGTCCGCGGGCTTCATCCAGGCCGAGCATGATGTTCATGCACTGGATGGCTGCTCCGGATGCGCCCTTGCCGAGGTTGTCGAAGCGCGAGGCAAGCAATATCTGCTCGTCATTGCCGAAGACGAATATCTCGGCACGGTTGGTCTCGTTGCAGGCCGTTGCAGGCAGTTGTCCGCCGTCGAGTACGCCGCTGGTGTCCGCAGGCATGACCTTGATGAAGGTTTCGCCCTTGTAGTAGTCGGCGAAGAAGGCCTGCAGCTCGGCCGGTGTCTTGCGCTGGGCGAGGCTGCTTGCGGGCAGTGGCACGGCAACGACCAGCCCCTGCGCAAAGTCGCCGACGATTGGCGTGAACAACGGAAGGTGCTTGAGGCCGGACAGGGTGCGCATTTCCGGCAGATGCTTGTGTGTCAGGCCGAGCGCGTAGAAGCGCGGGCTCTTCATGCTTTGTGGGAGCTCGCCGGCGTCCTCGTAGCTGGCGATCATCTCCTTGCCGCCGCCGCTGTAGCCGGTCACCGAGTAGGTCGTCGCGGCGAACTCCGGCGACACGATGCCAGCCGCCACGAGCGGATGCATGAGCAGGATGAAGCCCGTGGCATGACAGCCGGGGTTGGCGATCTTCTGCGCGTTGCGGATGCGCTCGCGCTGACCGGCGTTGAGCTCCGGCAAGCCGTAAACCCACTCGGGATTCGTGCGGTGAGCAGTGCTGGCATCGATGAAGCGCGTGCGGGTATTGCCCGGTGCGAGCAGGGCGACGGATTCCTTCGAGGCCGCGTCGGGCAGGCACAGGAACACCACGTCGGCCGCGTTGATGTATTCGGCTTTGACGCGCGCGTCCTTGCGCTGCGCTTCGGGGATGGTGAGGATCTCGATCTCCTCACGGCCGGCGAGGCGCTCGTCGATCTTCAAACCTGTCGTGCCGTGGCGGCCGTCGATGAATACTTTGTACGTCATGATGATGCGATCCCGTTGCTGCGCGTGAGCCAGAGAGTTGTAGACCCCGTTGGCGGCGCGATGTTCAAGTCGATGTTCTGGTTTCAGACAGCCATTATTGTGGAGGCATCCCGGGCGATCGACAACTTTGCGATCTACAACGTGGACATCCGGATCGCGCACCTGCATGTAAGGTTCCAGCAAATGCCCCGGTCTTATGCAGTGACAGGCCTGTTTTCCTGACACCAGCCAACGCAGGACCTGCTTAGTGTGTTTCCCGTGTCACCCATTGCAACACCTCAACCTCACAGGAGTATTTCAAATGGACAAGCAAACTCTCATCCGTGCCGCGCTGCTCTCCGTTGTCGCCCTGGGTAGCGTCGCCCAGACCGCTTCAGCCGCCGACGAGCCGAAGGAAAAGTGCCTCGGCATTGCCAAGGCAGGTGCCAATGACTGCGCTTCGACGAATGGCTCGCATTCCTGTGCTGGCCAGGCCAAGAAGGACAACGATCCGACCGACTGGAAGTACGTCGCCAAGGGCACGTGTACCAAGATGGGCGGAAAGGTCCCGGCCTGAGTCTGCTGTCGGGGGCGCTACAGGGCCCCCGTTTTCCATTTTCTTGTCGTATCCGGGAGTTTGCGTGAATCCTGCAGATCGCTTCCTTGCTGATGTCGAGCGCGTTCGCAGTGTCGCCGGTGCCGGCATCGGCCTGCGCGCGCCGCACTACGCAGAAGTGCTGGAGCGCTTGCCGCGATTGAGCTTTCTCGAGGTGCATTCCGAAAATTTCTTTCATGCCGGCGGCGCTGCGTTACGTGTGTTGGCACGTGCACGTGAGCATTACGCCGTGAGCCTGCATGGCGTGGGCTTGTCGCTGGCGTCTGCCGATGGGCTGGCGCAGAGGCATCTCGACAAGCTCGCGGCGCTGGTCGAGCGCATCGAGCCTGCACTGGTGTCCGAGCATTTGTGCTGGGGGGCTGTGGATGGCATGCATTTCAATGACCTGCTGCCGTTTCCCTACAGTCGCGAAGCGCTGGGCTTGGTGACGGAGCGTGTGGCGCGCGTGCAGGATCGCCTGGGGCGCCGCATTCTCATTGAAAACCTGTCGGCATATGTGCAGTTCCGCGATTCGGCGATGAGCGAGTGTGAGTTCCTGGCGGAGTTGTCGCGGCGCACGGGCTGTGGCCTGTTGCTCGATCTGAACAACCTGTACGTCAATGCGCAGAATTTTGGCTTCGACGCGCATGCTGAATTGAAGTCTCTGCTGGCGGACGTGCCGGCAGATGCCGTCGGCGAGATCCATCTTGCCGGACATAGCCAGGGCGAGTTGTGCCTGATCGACACGCATGGCAGTCGCGTGTGTGACGCGGTGTGGGCGCTGTACCGCGCGGCCATTGCGATGCTTGGGCCGGCGCCGACTTTGATCGAGTGGGATACGGATATTCCGGCGCTGGACGTCTTGCTGGATGAGGCTGCGCTAGCGCAGCAGATGCTTGCGAAGACGGAGCTTGCGCATGCCTGAAGCGCGTAGCTTGCTGGAGGCCCAGCGCAGTTTGGCCGCTGCTGTGCGCAGCAGCGCACAGCAGGACGCACTGGTCCTGCTGACGGGAGATGCGGCGCGCAATGCGGAATTGCTCGCCGTCTATCGCGGCAATGCCGTGGCCAATGCCGGCAAGGCGCTGGCCCTGAGTTACCCGGTGATAGCGCGCATCGTCGGTGACGAGTTTTTCGAAGCCCTTTGTCGCGCGTACTGGGCGTTTGCGCCATCGCATAGCGGGGATCTGAATGAGTACGGCGGCAGTTTTGACGAGTTTCTCGCGGGCTTTCCGCATGTGGCCGAGTTGCCTTACCTGCCCGACGTGGCGCGTGTGGAATGGTGCGTACGCCGCGCGCTGCGGGCGGAGGATCACCTGGCCATAGACGCCGGCCAGCTTGCCGGGCTGACGCCCGAACAGCTGGCTCGCCTGCGCTTCGGTGTGCAGCCGGCGCTGGTCACGCTGTCTTCGGCGTGGGCCTGTGCTCGTATCTGGCAACAACATCAACCGGACTTTCCCGGCGAGATCGACGTCGAACCCGAGAATGCCGAATGCATGGCTGTGCATCGACAAGGCTTGCGGGCAGACGTGGCGATTCTCGGCGTAGGCGAGTGCGCGTTCTGGCAAGCCGCGCTGGATGGCGCTCCGCTCGAAGACATGCTGGCAGCGGGTTTCGCATGTGACGCCGCTTTTGATGTGCAGGCCGTACTGCAGGCGGGTTTTGCGCGTCAGTTCGTGACCGCACTGCACTTCGATCAGGATTGAATTGAGAGGGAGTACGTGATGCAGGAGAGAGTGATGCAGGAACGCGGGCCGCTGGTGTTGCACAAGCTCATGCTGCGTGCCGCGATACCCGTCGCGTGGGTCGAACTATTGCAGCCCGTGCTCTTGCTGGCGCTGCGCCTCTATATCGGCTGGATCTTCATGCGCTCAGGCCTGACCAAGGTCGATGACTGGGGGACGACCATCGCCCTGTTTACCGACGAGTACAAGGTGCCGTTATTGCCGCCCGCGCTGGCCGCGTTGATGGGGGCGGGGGGGGAGCTATTGCTGTCGCCCTTGCTGGTGCTTGGCCTTGCCGGGCGCTTCGCGGCGCTCGGCTTGTTCGTGGTGAATGCGATGGCTGTGTTGTCCTACCCACAACTCTGGCAGTTTGAGTGCCCGGCAGCCATCCAGTCGCATTTCTTCTGGGGAGCCTTGATTCTCGTGCTGGCCGCTTTCGGGCCGGGAGGGCTGTCGCTCGATGCCTGGTTGAAGCGCCGGTTCGGGATGGCCTGACACGCAACCGGAAAAGAAAAAGCCCCGCAGTGCGGGGCTTTTTTATTGCAGCAACGCGGGGTTGCTTAGCGTGCTTGCCAGCCGCCATCGACGTTGATGATGGTGCCGTTGAGGTAGTCCGAAGCTGCGGAAGCCAGGAACACGGCCGTGCCGCCCAGATCTTCCGGCTGACCCCAGCGACCTGCAGGGATGCGGTCCAGGATGGCCTTGTTGCGGGCTTCGTCAGCGCGGATCGGCGCCGTGTTGGCCGTCGAGATGTAGCCTGGAGCGATGCCGTTGCAATTGATGCCCTTGGCACCCAGTTCGTTGGCGATGAGCTTGGTGATACCGGCGATACCGTGCTTGGAAGCAGTGTAGCCCGGCACCAGGATGCCGCCTTGATACGACAGCATCGAGCAGATGTTGATGATCTTGCCCGTGCCGTTGCGGCCGACGACATGGCGGCAGAAGGCTTGCGACAGGTACATCGGCGCGTACAGGTTGATCTTCATGACGAAGTCGAAGTCTTCTTCCTTGTGCTCGAGGAAAGGCGCGCGACGGATCGTGCCTGCCACGTTGCCGAGGACGTCGACCTTGCCAGCCAGAGCAACGGATTCGTCGATCACACGTTGGGGCGCGCCAGCTTCGGTCAGGTTGGCCTTCAGGTACCAGTACTTGGCGCCGGTCTTGGCAACAGCTGCGTCGAGGCCTGCCTTGGTTTCGTCGGCCATCGGTGCGAAATCGGCTGCGATGACGGAAGCGCCTGCTTCAGCCATCTTGATGGCGATGGCGCCGCCGATGCCTTGTGCTGCACCGGTGATGAGGGCGACTTTGCCCGACAGATCGAAAGGATTGCTCATGCGTTCACTCTCCCGTGAATGTGGAATCAACTGAAAATCCGCGCAGGGGGGCCGGCGGCTGTTTTTTGGTGGTCGATGTTGCCCGACCATCAGGAAAGGCCGCAAGTTTAGCCGATCCTCGCCGTGGCGACACGTTTGCGCGCATGTCTGGAGGCTTTGTGCACTGCCGGATTGATGCACAGCAAGCTTTCATGCGGCTTGGCGGCGAGGGGGAGCAAAGCGCCCGGCTGCCGGGGCCGGCAGTACAATGAGTTTCGGTCTGGTTCGGACGGGCCGCCCCGCAATCCACTCACCGGAGAATGGCCTCATGAGCATTTACCGCAGAACCTATTACGCTACCGCACCGGATTCAATGATTGGTGCATCCAACAAGCAATTGCGTGATCGCTACCTGTTCACCGAGTTGTTCAGCGCTGACACGATCAACCTGGACTACTCGCACGTCGAGCGCATGGTTGTCGGGGGCGCGGCGCCGGTGTCGAAGAAACTGGCGTTACCCGTGCAGACTGAACCGGCCTCGGCGGCCGGCAAGCCCTTCCTCGAGCGCCGCGAGCTGGGTGCCATCAATGTGGGCGGTGGAGCAGGGGCTATTACCGTCGATGGCACGCGCTACGAGATGGCACCGAAAGACGGTATCTACATCGCCATGGGCAGCGCTGTCGTCGAATTCGAGTCGGCCGATGCGGCTAACCCGGCCAAGTTCTACCTCGTGTCCTGCGCCGCCCATGCGCGTTACGAGACCAAGCACATCTCGATCGACAAGGCCGTGCCACTGGAGCGTGGTGCGCCGGAGACCTCGAACGAGCGCACCATCTACCAGTACGTCGTGCCGACTACAGCACAGTCCTGCCAGTTGTTGCTTGGCCTGACGATCCTGAAGACCGGTTCGGTCTGGAATACCTGCCCACCGCATCTGCATGATCGTCGCTCGGAGGTGTATTTCTACTTCGACCTGAAGGACGATCAGCGCGTCATGCACTTCATGGGCGACCCCGAAGACATGCGCCACCTCGTGATCGCCAAGGATGAGGCCGTCATGTCGCCACCGTGGTCGATCCACATGGGCTCGGGCACGAGCAACTACGCTTTCATCTGGGCAATGGCGGGTGAGAATCTCGATTACACCGACATGAAGGTGCTGGACATCTGCCAATTGAAATAGGCCCTGACTGCTCCCCCAAAAAGCCCCGCACCCGCGGGGCTTTTTTCTTGGAGAATTACACAGCAGATCCTTTGGCGTGGCGCTGAAGTCCTGGCCATGCCCAAGCGTCGTTCAAGCCCGTTCCTGAGTCACCGGATTCCCGCTCGACAGCAGTCGGCCTGTCCTGAGCTTGTTGAAAGGCGGGAGTGACGTGACATCTGGGGAGCGCAAAGAGCTGAAGTCTGCAATTCCCTTTTTCGATCCTTACAAGTCCTTACAACTCCGTCCGATGACCTTACACATTTCGCGTGCGCTTCGACCATCATCAGATGACACCGCGAAGACAGGGGGAGCAGAAAAATATGGGGACGATGAACAACACGCTCGAAGCGCAGGCGCGCATTGCGCTGAGCCGCTTCGGGTTGGGGCGTGCCGCGGACGAAGCGCTGCCGGGCGATGCGCGTGGCTGGCTGCTTGCACAATGCAGTCCGAGGCCGGTTCCGGCGGCGATTGCTGCACTACCGACGAGTAGCCAGCTTCTGACAGAGTTCTCGCGGACGCGAGAGGCCGCGGCGGGCGCCGCCAATGCTTCTGCCAAACAGGATCTTCAAGCCGCGCAGCGGCGCCAGGGCTACACGCGCTATCGCGATTCCGTGAATGCGAGAGTCATTTCTGCGCTGCAGACCGATGCACCTTTTCAGGAGCGCCTGGTGCATTTCTGGGCGAACCATTTCTGCGTGTCAGCGGACAATGTTTCGTCCGTTCCGCTGGTGGGCAGTCTCGAGCATGAGGCGATCCGCCCGCATGTGATGGGGCGCTTCGAGGACATGTTGATGGCCGTCGAGCATCACCCGGCCATGCTGTTCTACCTCGACCAGATTGCTTCGGTGGGGCCCGACAGTCGTTTTGCCGCCGCAGCCCGGGCACGCAATGCGACACGTGAGCGGGGGCTCAACGAGAATCTCGCGCGAGAAATACTTGAGCTACATACATTGGGCGTGCGCAGTGGCTATACGCAAGAGGATGTCACGGAGTTTGCCCGCGCGCTGACGGGCTGGAGTCTGGAAGGCGAGCATGCTGCACGCGGCTGGTACACCGGCGGCTTCGCGTTTCGCGACAACATGCATCAACCGGGCGCGCGCACCATTCTCGGTCGCCGTTACGAGCAGCAGGGTGAGGCGCAGGCGCATGCCGTGCTGCACGATCTGGCCCGTGCGCCTGCAACCGCGAATTTCATTGCCAGCAAGCTGGCGCGTCATTTCGCCGGCGATACGCCACCGTCTGCCCTGGTCGATCGTTTGGCGCGCGCTTTTACCGAGAGCGAGGGGGATCTGCCGACGGTGTATCGCGCACTCATCAACTCGCCCGAGCCGTGGCAGGAAGCTGGCGTCAAGTTCAAGACGCCGTGGGAATGGATGCTTTCGGCGATGCGCGGCTTCGGCATGGACGCCAATCCCCAGAGCGTCGCGCGCATGCAGATGCCACAGCTGTTCGAGCAACTCGCACAGCCTGTGTGGAAACCTGGCTCACCAGCCGGCTGGCCGGATACGACAGCGGCATGGGCAGCGCCGGAGGCCATCGTGCGTCGTGTCGAAGAGGCCAACCGTCTCGCTGGCCAAGCCAGCGAAGGCCTTGAGCCACGCAGGCTGATGTCTGATCTCTTGGGCAGCGTAGCGAGCCCGGTGACGCGCAGTGTCATCGAAGGCGCGGACAGCCGTAACAACGCACTGGCCTTGCTGCTGGTGTCGCCAGAGTTCATGCGGAGATAGAACCATGCATCGTCACAGCAAAGTCCGTCGCGACTTCCTGACCTTCTCCGCTGCGGGCGCTGCAGTGCTACTCGCCCCGCGCATGGCTTTCGCCACAGTCGCCAGCGATCGGCGTTTCGTTTTCATCATCCAGCGCGGTGCTGCAGATGGTTTGCATCTGGTGCCGCCGGTCGGTGATCCCGACTACGTCCGCCAGCGTCAAGCGCTCGCAGTTGAGGCCAGCATTGTTACGCGGCTCGACGACACTTTCGGTCTGCATCCATCGCTGGTCGAAGCAGCGAAAATGTATAGATCGGGCGAGGCGCTGTTCGTACATGCTGTCTCATCGCGCTACCGTGACCGCTCGCACTTCGATGGCCAGAACGTCATTGAAACAGGCGGCAGCGGGCCATATCAGGTCAAGGATGGCTGGCTCAATCGCCTGGCGGGTTTGATGCCCGCAGGCAAGCCTTTGCCGATGTCATTTGCACCGACTGTGCCGATAGCCCTGCGTGGCGCAGTCGAAGTGAGCTCCTATGCCACATCGAAGCTGCCCGAGCCGGGCGACGAGTTGCTGGCGCGTGTCAGCATGCTCTATCGCGACGACGCGCAATTGCATGGCCTGTGGTCGGCGGCGATGCAGGTGCGCGGCATGGCGGGCGAGGCCAGAGCGGGGCAAGACCCGGCCAGCCTCGGCAAGCTCGCCGCCTCCTTCCTCGTACGCCCCGATGGCCCGCGCATCGCGATGCTGGAAACGGTAGGTTGGGATACGCACAACCAGCAGGCGGGGCGGCTTGATCGTCTGCTGAGAGGCTTCGACGGCATGCTGGCGGGTCTGCGCGATGGTCTGGGCGAACAGTGGCAGAACACTACCGTGCTCGTCGCAACAGAGTTCGGCCGCACTGTCGCTGTCAATGGGACGGGTGGCACGGATCATGGCACCGGCAGCGCGGCGATGCTGTTCGGTGGTGCGGTCAAAGGGGGAAGAGTGCTTGCCGATTGGCCTGGCCTTGCGCAAGCATCGCTGTTCGAGAATCGTGATCTGCGTCCGACGGCTTCGCTGGAAAGTCTCATTGCCACAGCAGCTGCCGAAACCTTCCGGCTCGATCCGGAGCGTGTCGCACGTGCGTTGATTGAGGGTGGCAGTTCAGGCAGGACATGGAGTGGCCTGGTGCGGGCGTAGGGCGGAACCTCCTGCGGCGTTCCGCCCTACCTGAACTCCGCGAACACTTCGATCAAAATCCGCTCACGTGGATTCGGGTGCTCGCGCAGCTTCGAGATGCGCGCAGACAGGCTTGTGCCACGGTCCAGCGCCGCTGCAATCGGCCCGCTCTGGTCGCGCGGCACATAACCGAGCACATGCCCTTGCCAGTCGACGCGTACGGCCAATGGATCGTGCTTGTTGTCTGCCTCGCGCACCAGCGTCAGCGCGTCACCCTCGTGCAACAGCGGCCACACATCGCCGCCCTGATGATAGCCAACGCCTGCCAGAGTCACCGTCTGCACACGAACGCGTGTGGCGGCGTGGGCCGAGACAAACAGCAGGGCAGCAATCAGCAGGAGAGGTGTCAGCAGGCAAACGCGGCTTGCAGCCATTCGATATTCTTGGAATTGAGACCGTCGAGCAGCATGGCATCGAATCGGCAATTGCGATTGGCATACGCGCGACCTGCGCCGGATAACCACATGCGACTCGCCAGGATGATGCGCTTCTGCTTGGTCGGTGTGATGCTGCCAGCCGCACCACCGAAATGCGCATGCTGGCGCAAACGCACTTCGACGAAGAGTATTGCGCCGGCATGCTCGGCAATCAGATCGATTTCGCCGCCCTTGTAGCGCACATTGCGCGCAAGGATGCGTGCGCCCTGTTTCTCAAGGTAGCGGGCCGCGAGTGCTTCCGCTTTTGCTCCGGACGCGTTATTGGCCGACGCAGCTTGCCCGCCGCAGGCGCGCAGCAGACAATGCCAGACTTCCTGAAATCGGTTCGCCAGCGCCCCCATGCTTCCCCAATCTGAAGAAAACCCGCTTGACCCGAGCGACGCGCCCGACTCGGGCGGAGCGCTGCATCGTTCGCCCGCATTGTATGTGGTGGCCACGCCGCTCGGTAACCGCCAGGACATGACCCTAAGGGCATTGGCCGTGCTGCGTGCGGTGGATCTCGTCGCGTGCGAGGACAAGCGTCACAGTCAGCGCCTGTTCGATAGTCACGGACTCACGCCGCACACCTATGCGTTGCACGAGCACAACGAGCAGGAGGGTGCAACGCGCATTATCGAGCGCCTGACGCAAGGCCAGCACGTCGCCTTCGTCAGCGACGCAGGCACGCCTGCCGTTTCCGACCCAGGTGCGCGCCTCGTGGCGCGCGTGCAGGAGGCAGGTTTTCCCGTGATCCCGGTGCCGGGGCCATGCGCGGCGATTGCTGCCTTGTCTGCATCCGGCCTGAATACGGCGCGTTTCCAGTTCGTCGGCTTCTTGCCGTCGAAGTCCTCCGCACGCCGTTCAGCACTGGAAGATTTGCGCGGCCTGGATGCTGCGCTGGTGTTCTACGAAGCGCCGCACCGCGTGCGCGAGTGCATTGAAGATCTCGCGGCCGTGCTGGAGACGACGCGTGAGGTCGTGGTGTGTCGCGAGCTGACGAAAATGTTTGAACAGATCGTCCGCATGCCGCTCGCAGATGCGCCGGCCTGGATCGCGGCCGACCCGAATCACGAGCGGGGTGAGTTCGTCATCCTTGTCGGTGCGCGCCCTGCGACTGAGGGTATTCCGCCCGAAGCGCAGCGGGTGCTCAAAATCCTGCTGCCAGAAGTGCCGCTCAAGCTGGCAGCCAAACTCACGGCGGAAATAACTGGCGCGTCGAAGAATGCCTTGTACGACTACGGGCTGTCTTTGAAGGCCTGACTCGTAGTCCTTCAGAAAGGATTGGCGGGCGGAATCGAGACGCCTTTGGGGCGGTCTGGTGTGCTGCGTCGGGCTGCTTCGATGACCCGCTGTCTTTCCTGTTCGGCGCGCCGCGCTTCTTCCTGGCGCCGATAGTCATCTTGCCGCTGTTGGTCGCGCGCCTGGCTCTGTAGTTCGCGGCTCTTGCGTTCTTCGTCGCGGCGCCGGTTGTCCTCTGCGGCTTGCAGGCGTCGTGAGGTATTGTCGGCTTCCGAAATGGCCCGATCGCGTTCGCGTTCCGCGCGTTCACGTTCGGCGCGCTCCTCGCGCTCGCGTTTTTGATCCTCGTAGATGGCGCGCGCATTCGCGCTGTCCGCGTCCGCCTTGGCTTCGATTTGCTTCTGGCGCTCTTTGGCTTCTTGTATGAGCAGGCGCTGCGCTTCCAGTGCCGCATTGCGCTCCTGTGCGGCATTGCGGATGGAGGCATAGGTGTAGTAGCCCAAGCCGAGCAGGACCAACATGACAATCGCTTTGGTGCGGCCAGACAAAAGGGGCTTGTTAATTTGCTCAGCGTCAATGTTGGGAGCTGCAGGTGCGAGGACAGGGCCTTGCAGCCTGAGGTCATAGGCCTCTCTGCGGGACGGGTTGCCCAGCGTGGAATATGCTTCCTTGATCAGGTTGTACTGAGCCTGTACGTCCAGCCCGGGAGCGGGGCGCAGCGTGCCGTCGTCAAATTTCGCGGTCAAACGGTCGAATGCGGCTCGAATGGTTTCCTGGCTGGCGACCGGGCTGACTTCCAGGATGTCGTAAAGCGATTTCTTGGTACTCACTGCAGGGGCCCCGTAGATGCTGTTGGATGGCTTTCGTGTCTACTGATGCATTTGCCATGCGGCACTGAGAATAAGCGAGTGGATTCACAGTTTGCAACATCTGGCGAGGCAACTCCGTGAATCCTGTTGCATTCACTGCGGCGACGATTTGAGCGGTAAACTGTTTCCTTGTTTACTTCGATCCGGTTCCGGTTGCCATGCAGCAAATCACAATTACTCGCCCCGACGATTGGCACATCCATCTGCGCGATGACGCGTCCCTCGCGACGACCGTGCCGGATGCGGCGCGTCAGTTTGGCCGCGCTATCGTCATGCCTAATCTGCGACCTCCCGTCACCACCGTTACGCAGGCCGCCGCCTACCGCGACCGGATTCTCGCAGCTGTGCCGGCGGGCTTAAAGTTTGAACCGCTGATGACGTTGTATCTGACAGATAACACCCCACCTGATGAGATAGATCGGGCGAAGGCGAGTGGGTTTGTGCATGCGGTCAAGCTGTATCCGGCTGGTGCGACAACGAACTCTGACGCTGGCGTGACATCGATCGACAAGGTTTCTGCCACGCTTGAGCGTATGCAGAAGGTCGGATTGCCCTTACTGGTTCATGGCGAGGTGACGCATGCTGATGTGGATATCTTTGATCGCGAGCGTGTCTTTATTGATCGCGTATTCTTACCGCTCCAAAAAGCGTTCCCTGGCCTACGCACGGTCTTCGAACACATCACGACTGCCGAGGCAGCGCAATTCGTAAGCGGGGCAGGTGACAACGTGGCAGCGACCATTACTGCCCATCACTTGCTGATGAATCGCAACGCCCTGTTTGTGGGGGGCGTTCGCCCGCATAACTACTGCCTTCCAGTGCTCAAGCGCGAAACGCATCGCGCCGCGTTGGTGGCTGCCGCCATCTCCGGCAATCCGCGTTTCTTCCTCGGCACCGATTCAGCCCCGCACGCGAAAAGCACCAAAGAAGCGGCTTGCGGTTGCGCGGGCTGCTATACGGCCAATGCGGCGATCGAGCTGTACGCGGAGGCCTTCGAGCAGGCCGGCGCGCTGGACAAGCTGGAAGCATTCGCCAGCCACAACGGTCCGGACTGGTATGGCTTGCCGCGCAACGCCGAGCGCATCACGGTGAAGCGAGAAAGCTGGACTCTGCCGGCATCCATTGACTACCTGCCGGGAGATCCGGTCGTGCCGCTGCGCGCAGGCGAAACGCTGTCCTGGCGCATCGCATCCGGAAACTGAAGATGAGGTCTTCCCGCCTGTTCGTGCTGTTGCCGTTGTTGTTGGCGCTTGCTGGTTGTGAGAACAGTGGCGTCTCATATCAGATCGATGGCGACAAGGAGCATTCGATCAGCCTGCTACGCGAACAGAACGTGCCCTGGGGCAAGGTCGAGCAGTCGCTCGTGCCTGCGCGTGCGCCGGATTGTCAGCGGCGGGTCCAGATCGATCCGGATAAGCGGGAATTCACGGAGATGAAGCTTTACGTGAACGACACGCGCCTGTATGTCGCCAATCAGGGCAAGAACTGGTGGGCGGTGGGCACCCAGTCCTGTCAGGTGCAGAAGTTCAAGACGCCTCCTGTTGATCCCGGCGACCTGATTGGCAGTTTCAAGAAGAAAGGCGACGCGCTGGTCTTCGAGCCGGTGCCTGAGGCTGCCCAGTAAGTTCCTTTGCGACCGATGCCGATTAGGTCGCTGCGCCCAAGTCCCCTATAATCGCGCCCGGGAAGTTCGCCAGGCAGTCGCGGCATGCTTGCGTGTCGAGGAAAGTCCGGGCCCCGTAGAGCAGGATGCCGGCTAACGGCCGGGCGCTATAAGCCGAGCGACGCAAGTCGGTTGGCCCAAGGCGACGGAAAGTGCAACAGAGAATAGACCGCCGATGGCTCCGCGAGGAGATCAGGTAAGGGTGAAACGGCGAGGTAAGAGCTCACCGCAGGACTGGCGACAGGACTGGCACGGTAAACCCCATCCGGGGCAAGGCCAAATAGGGGAGCGTTGATGCGGCTCGCAGAGCTCCCGGGTAGGCTGCTAGAGCCATGTAGTAATGCATGGACCAGAGGAATGACTGCCCCGCAGCCGTAAGGCTGCGCGACAGAACCCGGCTTATCGGCGGACTTCCCAATCTCCGCGCGTAGCAAATCCCCCAAGTTCCAGAAGTAAATCCTTCGCTGGCGAGGCGTTCTGCCTCGTTCTGGCCGCTTCCGGCCGCCCTTGTGGTTCTCTTTGCCAGAACGACGCTCCGTCGCTTTCTCCAAACCCCTGTTTTAAAGGGCATTCCGTCCGGTTCTTCGCTTGACCACCTTTTTCTTTCCATCTAAAGTGGTAAGAAGTGGTAGAAAATGGGTAGAAGTGGATAAGAGTTGAGTCTCCGTGGGGAGAAGTGCTCTGTCCCGGTCGCGAAAGGGAGTGCATGTTCCAGGGCGCTGCAGCGCTGAGTCTTGATGCGAAAGGACGCCTCGGCGTACCTGCACGGCATCGCGACGCGCTGACGGTGGCCTGCAGCGGGCGACTTGTCGTGACGGCCCACCCGCATCAATGCCTGGTGATTTATCCCGAGCCCGCGTGGCAGCCGATCCGCGCGCAAGTGCTGGCCGCGCCGAGCCTTGACCCGCGCGCCGCAGCCATCAAGCGGTTGCTGGTGGGGAATGCGCGCGATGAAGAGATGGACTCCGCCGGTCGCGTGCTGATCGCGCCCGAGCTGCGTGAGTGGGCAAAGCTTGAGAAGCAGGTCTGGCTGGTCGGGCAGGGGACGCATTTCGAGCTCTGGTCGGATGCGGGCTGGAAGCAACAGCAGGAAGCAATGCTGGCTCTGTTCAACTCGTCTGAACTGCCGCCAGGGTTGGAGACCTTGACGCTGTGACCGGAGTTGAAACGCTGAAGCACGTCACAGTGTTGTTGCAGGAAGCGGTTGAAGCGCTGGCGATCAAGCCGGAGGGTACGTATGTGGATGCGACCTTCGGGCGAGGTGGTCACAGCCGGGCGATCCTGGCTGCGCTGGGGCCGGCAGGGCGCTTGATCGCATTCGATCGCGACCCGGCTGCCGTGGCAGCAAGCAAGGCGATTGCGGACAAGAGATTCACCCTGGTGCACGAGCCGTTTTCGGCGCTGGCCGAAGAGCTGGATGCGCTGGGCGTAGTGAAAGTGGATGGAGTCTTGATGGACATCGGGGTGTCGTCACCGCAGCTGGACGATCCCGAGCGGGGAATGAGTTTTCGTTTCGATGCGCCGCTGGATATGCGCATGGACACGACAAGGGGCGAGGCGGTCTCGCAATGGCTGGCACGGGCAACCGTCGCCGAAATCACAAACGTGGTGAGGGATTACGGTGAAGAACGGTTTGCTTATGCGGTTGCAAAGGCGATTGATGCTGCTCGGTCAGGGGGCGTTATTGCTACCACAGGACAACTTGCCGCGGTCGTGGAGAAAGCCGTCCGTACGCGCGAGCCGGGGCAGCACCCGGCGACACGCACGTTCCAGGCTCTACGGATTTTCATCAACCGGGAGCTCGAGGAGCTTTCGCTGACACTGCCGCAGGCTGTTGCGCGGCTCGATGAGGGGGGACGTCTGGTGGTGATCGCCTTCCATTCTCTGGAAGATCGCATCGTGAAGCGCTTCATGCGCGATCACTCGCGCCCGCCTGCATTGCCGCGCGGTCTGCCGATCCGTGAGGCAGATCGTCCGCGCCCCGCGCTCGATCTGGTAGGCGGCGCGATGCGCCCCTCTGATGCCGAGGTGAGTGCCAATCCACGTTCGCGCAGCGCCACCATGCGTGTGGCGGCACGGACTGCCGCTGCATTCGTGTCGGAGGCGCAAGCGTGATCCGCATTGCCGCCATTCTCGTCGTGCTCGCAGTGCTCAGCGCGCTGAGTGTCGTTCATCTGCAATACCAGTCGCGAAAGCTGGTCACCTTGCAGGAGCGGGAGCAGGTGCACACGCGCGCGCTCGAAGCCGAGTGGACCCAGTTGCAACTCGAGAACAGTACATGGGCGGCGCCCGCCCGCGTCGAGAAGATCGCCCGTGAGCGCCTGGGCATGCTGACGCCCGCGCACGACGCGCTGGTGTCGGTGGACTATTCGTCAGGAGGTGCGCGATGAAAAAGTCATACACCTTCAATCACAACCCTCTGCTCTCGGAACGCTTGCCATTGTGGCGTGCGCGTTTCGTTCTGGCGCTGCTGCTGCTCTCTCTTTGCGGTCTTGTCGGGCGTGCTGTCTGGCTGCAGGGCGTGAATCGCGATTTTCTGCAGGCCAAGGGCGAGTCGCGCTATGCGCGCACCCTGACGCTCACCGCGACACGTGGTCGCATTCTCGATCGTCACGGCGAGCCGCTTGCCATGAGCACGCCGGTGAAGTCGGTGACGGCGATTCCGGACATGGCGACGCTGAGCGCCGGGCAGGTGGCGCAGCTCTCGAAAATCCTGAGCATTCCGCTTGAAGACATCAATCGCAAGCTGTCCAGCAGCAAGGACTTTGTCTTCCTCAAGCGTGAAGTGCCACCAGATGTAGCGGCCCAGGTGGCGGCATTGAAGCTGCCGGGTGTCCACAATGCAGACGAGTATCGTCGCTACTACCCGGTGGGCGACGTCACCTCCCATGTCGTGGGCTTCACCAGCATTGATGACAAGGGGCAGGAAGGAATTGAGCTTGGCATGGAGGCAGACCTCGTCGGCAAGGCCGGGTCGCGCCGCGTGATCAAGGATCTGTACGGCTCCATCGTCGAGGACGTCGAGTCGATCCGCCGTCCTCAGAATGGCAATGACATCGTGCTGGCGCTGGATTCGAAGGTTCAGTACCTCGCTTTCAGTGCGTTGAAGCAGGCTGTCGAAAAAACGCGCGCCAAAGCAGGCGCTGTGGTCGTGCTGGATGCCAAGACGGGCGAGATCCTGGCGCTCGTGAATAACCCGACTTTCAATCCGAACAACCGCGTCAAGCTGACCGGCGAGCAGCTGCGCAACCGCGTGTTCACCGACGTCTATGAGCCTGGCTCGACGATGAAGCCATTCATCGCCGGCATGGCACTGGAGTCGAATCGCTATCGCCCGACGACGATGATAGAAACCTCTGGCGGTCAGATGACGCTGGATGGCGCGACCATTCACGACTCACATGCGCACGGCGCGATGACTGTGTCGGAAGTCATCCAGAAGTCGTCGAACGTGGGTGCGGCCAGGATGGCGCTGAGCTTTCCGCCCGAGCAGATGTGGAATCTCTACGACAGTCTCGGGTTCGGACAGTCGCCACGCACAGGCTTCCCTGGCGAAGTTGGCGGACGTTTGCGTCCCTACAAGACCTGGCGGCCGATCGAACAAGCCACCATGGCCTTTGGCCACGGCGTGTCCGTCACACTGATGCAGATGGCACATGCCTATCTGGCGCTGGCACGCGAGGGAGAAATGATTCCACTGTCGCTCACGCGCCTCGACTCGCCCCCCATGCGTGGCCGGCAGATCTTCAGTCCTGAAGTGACGAAGCAGGTGCGCAGCATGCTGGAGCTGGTGGTGGCGGACGGTGGCACGGCACCGCAGGCACGTATCCCGGGCTATCGGGTGGCGGGCAAGACCGGCACCGCGCACAAGCTTGAAGGCGGGCGTTACGTGAACAAGTACGTTGCCTCCTTCATCGGCCTGGCGCCGGCGTCTGATCCGCGCTTTGTTGTTGCCGTCATGATCGATGAGCCGAGTGGCGCGAGCTACTACGGTGGTGACATTGCAGGTCCGGTGTTTGCTCAGGTCATGAGCGGCGCGCTGCGCACCATGGGTGTCCGTCCTGACGCGCCCATCCTGCCGACACAGGTGGCGCGTCAGACCGTCGCGCCGCTTCCTGCTGCGGAGAACATGTGAGGGCAATGAGAGTGAGGATCCAAGGGTGACAACCCCGCTCGCCGCCGCCTTGCTGGCTTTGCTGCGTGCCGAAGGCATCGCGCCGAATCGTGTTTGTGCCGACTCCCGCCGTGTGCAGCCGGGTGACATCTTTCTTGCCTATCCGGGCCACGCGAGCGATGGGCGCATGTTCATCGGTGATGCGATTGCCAAGGGTGCTGCTGCTGTCGTATGGGAGCGCGAAGGCTTCGAGTGGAGCGAGCAGTTTGCCGTGCCCAATGTGCCAGTCGACCAGTTGCGCTGGCTCGCAGGTGACATCGCTGACGAGGTCTTCGGTCATCCTTCCGAGTCGCTGTGGACGGTAGGGATCACCGGCACCAATGGCAAGACCTCCGTGTCGCAATGGCTGGCGCGTGCGTTCACCGACCTGGGCAAGCGTTGCGCGGTCATCGGTACCTTGGGCATCGGCTTTCCCGGACGTCTTGATCCGAGCGCCAACACGACGCCGGACTCCATCGTCCTGCATGAACAACTCGCGCGCCTGAAGGGCGAAGGGGCTGAGGCGGTGGCGATGGAGGTGTCCTCCATTGGCCTCGATCAAGGCCGCATCAATGGCTGCCGTCTCGATATCGCGGTGTTCACCAATCTGACGCGTGACCACCTCGACTACCACCGCACCATGGATGCCTATGCGGCGGCCAAGGCCCAGCTTTTCGATCAGACCGGGCTGCGGGCTGCCGTACTGAACTTCGACGACATCATGGGCGTGGCCCAAGCAAGACGTCTAGAGGCTACCGCGGTGGAAGTGGTCGGCTATACCTTGATTCCCGACAACATCGACGCCTCGGCGGCCAAGCATGTGCTGGTCGCCGAGCAGTTGCGCAATACGCCCAGCGGCATGCGCTTTGTCGTGGTGTGCGGCGCGCAACGTGCAGAGCTCAATGTCGGCCTCGTCGGGCAGTTCAATGTGTCAAACCTGCTGGCGGTGATCGCTGTGCTGGTCGAGTCCGGCTTCAGTTTCGAACAGGCCGTCGATGCCGCTCGCCGGCTGACGCCGCCTGAAGGCCGCATGCAGACCCTCGGTGGCATCGGCGAGCCCATGGTCGTCGTTGACTACGCTCATACACCGGATGCCCTGGAGCAGGCGATTCTCGCCTTGCGCCCGACTGCCAATTCGCGTGGCGGGCATGTGATCTGCGTATTCGGCTGCGGCGGTGATCGCGACCCGGGCAAGCGCCCGATGATGGGCGAAGTAGCCGAGCGCCTGGCGCATCAGGTGATCATCACCAGCGACAACCCTCGCGGCGAAAGTCCCGACAGCATCCTCGACGACATCGCCCGTGGCGCGCCCAAAGCGCAGCGCGTGACTGATCGTGCTGCCGCCATCCGGGCCGCGCTCACATTGGCGCAGGATGATGACATCGTCCTGATCGCAGGAAAAGGACACGAGACTTACCAGGAGATTGCGGGCAGGCGTGAGCATTTCAGTGATGCCGAGCAGGCACGCGCTGCGCTCAAGGTCTGGACCCAGAACAGAACCGCCGGACATGGCGGCGGAGGACACGGCGCATGATGCGTTTCAGTGAGGTGGCACAGGCCTGCAGCGGAACGCTTGCAGGTAACGATGGCGAGTTCATGTCGATAGGCACGGATACGCGAGCCGACCTGGGCGGGGCGCTCTACATCGCCTTGCGTGGCGAGCGTTTCGACGGCAACGCCTTCGTGATGGAGGCGGCTGCGGCAGGTGCCGTGGCGGCCCTGGTCGACAAGCGCGAGACCGTCGTAGCGCCGGCGGGTTTCCCGCTGATCCGTGTCGACGACACCCGCCTCGCGCTCGGTACGCTCGGCCAGCATTGGCGCAAGAAATTCGACATCCCCGTGATCGGCGTGACCGGCAGCAACGGCAAGACCACGGTCAAGGAAATGTGCGCGGCCATTCTGTCGGCCTGGGCGCGCGCGCAGGGCCTGGACCCGGCGACGGCGGTACTTGCCACGCAGGGTAACCTGAACAATGACATCGGCCTGCCGCAGATGCTGTTACGCCTGCGCGATACGCACAAGGCTGCGGTATTCGAGATGGGCATGAATCACCCCGGCGAAATTGCCTACCTTGCGGGGCTTGCCAGGCCTACCGTCGCCCTGGTCAACAACGCACAGCGCGCTCACCTCGAGGGCATGGGCGAAGTGTTCGCCGTAGCCAGGGAAAAGGGGCAGATCTATGGCGCGCTGGATGCCGCTGGCGTGGCCATCGTCAATGCCGACGATACGCATGTCGACTACTGGCGTGACCTGAATGCCGGGCGCCGCGTGATCACCTTTGGCCTGCGTGCCGACGCTGACGTTTCTGCCGCGCACAACATGCTGGCCTTTGGTAGCCGCGTGACGCTAAGCGCTTTTGGCGAGAAGCGCGAGTTTCAGCTGTCGGTACCCGGTCAGCATAACGTGCGCAATGCCGCCGCAGCGGCTGCGGCGACACTGGCGGCAGGCATTGCCCTGGATGTCGTGGTGCAGGGACTCACGGATTACAACGGTACCAAGGGACGCCTGCAGGTGCGGCGCACCGCCGAGGGCGCCGTGGTACTCGACGACACCTACAACGCCAACCCGGACTCCGTGCGTGCCGGCATCGACGTGCTGGCTGCGACGCCAGGCGGCAAGGTGCTGGTACTGGGCGACATGGGCGAGATCGGCGACATCAGTGCGCAATGCCATGACGAAGTCGGCGGCTATGCCAAGAGCCAAGGCATCGACCGCCTGCTGGCACTGGGCGAACACAGCGCGGTGGCTGTCCGCAATTTTGGCAGCGGTGGCGAACATTTCGAAAATGTAGAAGACCTCGTGTCTGCGCTGCGGGCCATGCTCGCGCCAGACATGGTCGTCCTCGTCAAGGGTTCGCGCTTCATGAAGATGGAGCGTGTGGTGCAAGCCATAACGGAGAACGAAAAATGAGTTTCCTGATGCGCAACCTGGGCCTGAGTAAAACGCGCCGCATCGCCCGTACAGACGTTGTCAGTGCCGTACTGCTGGACGTGCGCGCCTACGGTTTCTCCTCTGCAGTGTCGGCGCTCATGCGCGATCTGCGTCAATAACTTCATCGATAGAAAACAATGCTGCTCGAACTCGCGCGCTGGCTCAGTCAGGATATCCGCGCTTTCAACGTCTTCAACTACATCACGCTGCGCGCGATGCTGGCGGCGCTGACTGCGCTGCTCATCTCGTTCATCTTCGGGCCACCCGTCATTCGCTGGCTAACGGCCAAAAAAATCGGCCAGGCCGTGCGTAACGATGGCCCGCAGACGCACCTCGTCAAGGCGGGTACGCCGACCATGGGCGGCGCGCTGATCCTGATCGCAATTGCCATCACCATGTTGCTGTGGGGCGATCTGAAGAATCGCTACATGTGGGTAGTGCTGCTTGTCACGCTGGGCTTCGGTGCCGTTGGCTGGGTCGATGACTGGCGCAAGGTTGTCTATCGTGATCCCAAGGGCCTCGCCAGCCGCTGGAAGTATCTGTGGACCTCGCTGATCGCTGGCGGCGCCGCAGTCTATCTCGCCCTGAACGGAAGTCCGGGGCAGACGGAATTGATCGTGCCTTTCTTCAAGACGATTGCGTATCCGTTGGGTCTGTTCGGTTTCGTCGCGCTGACCTATTTCGTCATCAACGGCACCAGTCACGCAGTCAACCTCACCGACGGTCTCGATGGCCTCGCCATCATGCCGGCGGTCATGGTTTCGGCGGCGCTGGCGATCTTTGCCTATGTCGCGGGCAACAAGGTCTTCTCCGGCTATCTCGGCTTGCCTTATGTGCCGGGTGCGGGCGAGCTTGCCGTCTTCTGTGGTGCGATGGCCGGTGCGGGTCTTGGCTTCCTCTGGTTCAACGCCTATCCCGCCGAGGTGTTCATGGGTGACGTCGGTGCCCTGGCGATCGGCGCAGCACTGGGTACGGTCGCGGTCATCGTCCGCCAGGAGATCGTGCTCTTCATCATGGGCGGCGTGTTCGTTGCAGAGACCATCTCCGTGATGTTGCAGGTTGGCTATTTCAAATGGAGTGGTGGCAAGCGCATCTTCCGCATGGCGCCGCTGCACCACCACTATGAACTCGGCGGCTGGAAAGAAACCAAGGTGGTGGTGCGCTTCTGGATCATCACCATCATGCTGGTGTTGTTCGGACTTTCGACCTTGAAGTTGCGCTAGCAACGCAAGGTTTTCACCGGTGTAAAAGAGAAGTGAAAAACGCAACGCACCGCCCCTGACGCAAGTCAGGGGCGCAAGCGTTTAAAGGAACTCACTTCATCAGGCGGTTGAAACGAACCGTCAGGCAAACAAAGACGACGGATGTACGCAAACAAGCTGTGCCTCGTGCTGGGTCTCGGTGAAACAGGGTTGGCCATGGCGCAATGGCTGACGCGCTGTGGTGCGAGCGTGCGCGTTGCCGACTCCCGCTCCATGCCACCTGGCGCTGACGATTTGCGCCAGCGCTTGCCGCAAGCCGAACTTGTTTGTGGCCCCTTTGCGGATAGTTTGCTGGAGGGCGTAGCGCTCGTCGCCCTGAGCCCCGGCCTTGATCAGCGCGACCCCTTGATCCAGGCTGCACATGCCCAGGGCTTGCCCGTTACGGGCGAGATCGAGTTGTTTGCCGAAGCACTGCGCGAACTCGGTTGGCGTGACGGCGCCAAGGTCATCGCCATCACCGGCACCAACGGCAAGACCACGACGACGTCACTGGTTGGCGCGTTGTGTCGCGCAGCTGGTCGCGAAACCGCTGTGGCCGGAAATATCTCGCCTGCCGCGCTGACCGAACTCATGCAGCGCGTTGACTCGGGCAATCGTCCGGATATCTGGGTGCTCGAGTTGTCGAGCTTCCAGCTCGAAACCACGCGCACCCTCCATGCCGATGCGGCCACCGTTCTCAACCTGACGGACGACCACCTCGATCGCCATGGCGACATGGATGCCTATGCCAATGCAAAGGCCGCGATCTTTGCCGGGGACGGCGTGCAGGTGCTGAATGATGACGACGAGCGTGTGCTCGCCATGGCGCGTGCTGCACGCAAGATCCTGCACTTCAGCCTCGGTGAGCCACATGCGCCAGACCAGTACGGTCTGCGCAAGCTCGATGGCGAGACCTGGCTCTGCAACGGTGATACGCCTCTGCTGCGTCTGAGCGAGATGCAACTCGCCGGGCTGCACAACGCTGCCAACGCGCTCGCCGCGCTGGCGCTGTGCGAAGCTGTCGGCCTGCAACGCGCGCCGCTGCTTGATGGCCTGAAGAAATTCCGCGGGCTCGCGCACCGCGTCGAACTCGTCGCGCGCCGTGACGACGGCGTCGACTTCTACGACGATTCGAAGGGCACCAACGTCGGCGCCACACTGGCAGCGCTGCAAGGCCTGGGCCGCAAGGTGGTGCTGATCGCCGGTGGCGATGGCAAGGGTCAGGACTTTCATCCACTGGCAGCAGCTTTTCGCGAGCACGCGCGCGGTGTCGTATTGATCGGTCGCGATGCCCGCCGCATCGAAACAGAAACCGCCAGCAGTGGCGTCGCGATGTGGCATGCCGCCGACATGGATGCTGCCGTGCTCAAAGCCAATTCCCTTGCTGAAGCGGGCGATGCGGTGATGTTGTCACCGGCCTGCGCCAGCCTCGACATGTACCGCAACTATGCTCACCGCGCGCAGGTGTTTTGCGCGGCGGTCAATTCCCTGCCCGGAGTACGCCCAGCATGAAAATGCCTTCCCTCATCGGCTCGATGTGGCCAGCCGCTCCCGGGCGCGCGGATTTTTCCATGCCAGGGCGGCATGGCCGACTCGGTGGTGCCGTTCAGCAGCAGCGCGAACTCGATCCGCTCTTCATCTGGTCCGCCATCGCACTCCTGATCTTCGGTCTGGTGATGGTCTACTCCTCGTCGATCGCCTATGCCGAAGGCAGCCGCGTCTCCGGGCACAATGCGACCTTCTTCCTGTTGCGCCACGCCGTGTTCCTGACGGTAGGGGTGGTCGCCGGCATCATGGCCGTGCAGGTGCCCCTGAGCGCTTGGCAGCGTGCTGCGCCCTACCTGTTTCTTGCCGGAGTGGTGTTGTTGATTGCGGTCCTGATTCCGCATGTCGGGCGTGAGGTGAATGGATCGCGGCGTTGGTTGCCTTTGGGGCCGATCAATCTGCAACCCTCGGAACTCATGAAGCTGTTCGCCGTGCTCTACGCGGCGGACTACACGGTGCGCAAATTGCCCGTGATGGGCAGCTTCAAGCAGGCCTTCCTGCCGATGCTGGGCGTCATTGTTTTCACCGGCTTCCTGTTGTTGCGCGAGCCGGACTTCGGCGCCTTCGTGGTGATTTGCACGATTGCCTTCGGCATCCTGTTCCTGGGTGGGCTGAACGCACGCATCTTCGCGCTGCTGTTCATCATGGCGCTGGTCGGCTTCGTCCTGCTGATCTGGTTGTCGCCGTATCGCCGCGAGCGCTTGTTCAACTTCGTCGATCCGTGGCGCGATGCCTATGGCAGCGGCTACCAGCTTTCGCACGCGCTGATTGCCTTCGGGCGAGGGGAGTGGTTTGGCGTCGGGCTCGGTGCCAGCGTCGAGAAACTTTTCTACCTGCCCGAAGCGCACACCGACTTCCTGCTGGCGGTGATCGCCGAAGAGCTCGGCTTTGCTGGCGTGCTTACCGTGGTCGTGCTGTTCGGCATTCTCGTTCAGCGTGCATTCGCCATCGGCCGCCGTGCCCTGTTGCTGGAGCGCTACTACGGCGGCCTCGTCGCGCAAGGCATCGGATTGTGGCTGGGCTTCCAGGGCTTCATCAATATGGGCGTGAACATGGGGCTGTTGCCTACCAAGGGGCTGACCCTGCCGCTGATGAGCTTTGGTGGATCGGGCATTGTCGCCAACTGCATCGCCCTGGCGGTTCTGCTGCGCATCGACTGGGAGAACCGCCACGTCATGAGAGGAGTGGGCGGGTGATGCCAACGCTCATGGTCATGGCAGGCGGCACGGGCGGGCACATCTACCCCGGTATTGCCGTGGCAGAGGCGATGCGTGAGCGCGGTTGGAAGATCGTCTGGCTCGGCAATCCGGATGGCATGGAGGCGCGCCTCGTGCCACAACAAGGCTACGAGATGGCCTGGCTGAATTTCAGCGCGCTGCGCGGCAAGGGGTTGATGCGCAAGCTGCTGCTGCCGGTGAACCTGCTGCGCGGCTTCTGGCAGGCACTGCGTGCGATTCGCAAGACGCGTCCGGACGTCGTGCTTGGCATGGGAGGCTACGTCACATTCCCCGGCGGCATGATGGCGTCCCTGCTGGCACGGCCCCTGGTTGTGCATGAGCAGAACTCAGTCGCGGGCTTGTCGAACAAGGTGCTCGCCGGCGTAGCGACGCGCGTACTCAGTGGCTTTCCGGAGGTCATGAAGTCCGCGGAGTGGGTCGGCAATCCGGTGCGTGCCGATATCGAAGCCATCGCGCCGCCCGAGGAGCGTTTCCCGGGGCGCACAGGCCCTCTGCGCGTGCTTGTGGTCGGGGGCTCGCTCGGCGCGCAGGCGCTCAACGAAGCGGTGCCCAAGGCGCTGGCCTTGTTGGCGCCCGAACAGCGCCCAATCGTCGTGCATCAGTCAGGCGCCAAGCAACTGGATGCCTTGCGCGCAGCCTATGAGGCGGCCGGTGTGGAGGGTGAGCTATTGCCCTTCATCGAAAACATGGCGCAGCGCTACGCCGAGGCCGATCTGGTGATTTGCCGCTCAGGCGCATTGACGGTTGCCGAACTGGCCGCGGCGGGTGCCGCAAGCATCCTCGTGCCGTTCCCCCATGCGGTAGATGACCACCAGACCGGTAACGCGCGCTTCCTGTCCGAGCGCGGTGCGGCTGACCTCGTGCCCCAGCCCAGCCTGACGCCCGCCTTGCTGGCGGACAAGCTCGGTGCGCTGGATCGTGAGCGCCTGTTGTTCATGGCCCTGGCCGCCCGCAAATGCGCGCGTCGCAAAGTGGCTTCGGCGGTGGCCGATGTCTGCGAACGACTCGTCGCCGCGCGTAAAAGCGCCGCCCCGAAGCCATGATGCAGCCATCGCTCCCCGCCGACCCGCATGCCACTGTCACCATTCGCCTGGCAGGCGCGCTGTTGATGGCGGAGAGCCTTGTGGCATGCAAGTCAAGAGGTGTGCGGCGCGCGCATTTCTGCAACACTCCGCGGTTGCCCACGCGCGCGACCAGCCTTGCTGTTCGCCATGGCCGGGATTTCTCCTCAAGTATTCAAGGCTTCCCGCACCGTCAGGTGCCGGGCCTGTCGCATTCAGTGAAGTCAGCAAAGGTATGAAACACAAGGTCAAGAACATTCACTTCGTCGGTGTCGGCGGCTCGGGTATGAGCGGCATCGCCGAAGTGCTGTGCAATCTCGGATTCTCGGTCAGCGGTTCCGATCTGGCCGAGAGCGCAACGACACGTCGCCTGCAAGCCCAGGGCGTGAAGGTGATGATCGGCCACGCAGCCGACAATTTGCAGCAGGCCGATGCCATCGTGACCTCCACCGCGGTACGCAGCGACAATCCGGAAGTGCTGGCCGCGCGTGCGCGTCAGATTCCCGTTGTGCCGCGTGCGCAGATGCTAGCCGAGCTCATGCGTCTCAAGCAGGGCGTGGCCATCGCCGGTACGCACGGCAAGACGACCACCACCAGCTTGGTGACCAGCATCCTGGCCGAGGGCGGACTGGATCCGACCTATGTGATCGGTGGGCGCCTCAATTCGGCCGGCGCCAACGCAAAACTGGGTAGCGGCGATTTCATCGTCGCCGAGGCGGACGAATCCGATGCCTCTTTCCTGTTGCTGACGCCGGTCATCTCCGTCATCACGAATATCGATGCGGATCACATGGAGACCTACGGCCACGACTTCTCGCGCCTCCGTCAGGCCTTCGTCGAATTCCTGCAACGCCTGCCTTTTTACGGGGTTGCCGTGCTGTGTGTGGACGATCCGCACGTGCGCGAAATCATTCCCTTCGTCTCGAAGCAGATCGTGCGTTACGGCACTGACGAGTCGGCACATGTACGCGCGGAGAACATCCGTGCAGTGGGTGCCCAGATGCACTTCGATTGCGTGCGCCGCAATGGTGTCGTGACACGCATGCCGGTGGTGCTCAATTCGCCAGGCATGCACAACGTGCTCAACGCATTGGCGGCAATAGCTGTCGCGACGGAACTGGGCGTCAGCGATGCTGCGATCCAGAAGGGCCTTGCTGAATTCCATGGCGTGGGGCGTCGCTTCCAGCGCTATGGTGAAGTGCCGCTCCCAAGTGGCGGCAGTTTCACGCTGGTCGATGACTATGGCCATCATCCGGTCGAGATGGCGGCCACGCTGGCAGCTGCGCGCGGCGCATTTCCGGGGCGCCGCCTGGTGCTGGCCTTCCAGCCGCATCGCTACACGCGCACGCGTGACTGCTTCGAAGATTTCGTCAGCGTGCTTGGCACGGCAGACGCGTTGCTGCTCGCCGAGGTTTACGCGGCCGGCGAAGCGCCGCTGGTTGCGGCTGACGGGCGCAGCCTGGCCCGCGCTTTGCGTGTGGCCGGCAAGATCGAGCCCTTGTTCGTCGAAGACATTGCAGACATGCCCGCGCGCGTTTTCGAGAACGCGCGCGATGGCGACGTGGTGCTGACCATGGGTGCCGGCTCCATAGGTGCCGTGCCCGGCAAGATCACCGCACAAACCGAATGATCGAGAAGAGAGTTGTAACGTGAGCGAAGCAAACAGGAAATTGGGCAAGGTCGCAGTATTGATGGGCGGAAAATCCGCAGAGCGGGAGATTTCGCTGATTTCGGGCAAGGCCGTGCTCGCGGCCCTGCAAAGCAAGGGCGTGGACGCGCATGCCTTCGACCCCGCGGTGCTGCCGATCTGGGAAATCCGCAAGGAAGGGTTTGACCGCGCCTTCATCGCCCTGCATGGCCGCTTTGGCGAAGACGGTACGGTGCAGGGCGCGCTCGAAACGCTCGGTGTGCCTTACACGGGCAGTGGTGTCATGGCCTCGGCACTTTCGATGGACAAGTGGCGCACCAAGCTGGTGTGGCTGGCGGCCGGTGTGCCGACGCCGAAGTACCGCATCCTGACGCCGCAGACGGACCTTGCTGGCGTGATCGCCGAGCTGGGCTTGCCGCTGATCGTCAAGCCAGCGCGCGAGGGTTCCTCGATCGGCGTGACCAAGGTGCGTACGCCTGCCGACATGGCTGCCGCATTTGCGTTGGCGCATCAGCTGGATCCCATCGTCATTGCTGAAGAGTTTGTTGCCGGTCAGGAGCTCACCGCCGCTGTGCTGGGCGAACAGGCATTGCCGCTGGTGCGGATCGAGGCGCCGGAAGAGGGCTACGACTACAACAACAAGTACTTCACTGACGAGGTGCGTTACCACTGTCCGGCCGGGATCCGCCCGGACGTGGCCGAGGCCATCCAGCAATCGGCCTTGCGCGCATTCCAGGTGCTGGGTTGCAAGGGTTGGGGTCGGGCTGACGTGATCCTGCGTGCTGATGGCAGCTACGCCTTCCTCGAGATGAATACGGCGCCGGGCATGACCAGCCATTCGTTGGTGCCGATGGCGGCACGTGCGACGGGCATGAGTTTCGAGGACCTGTGTGTGGACATCCTCGCGAGGGCGTCTTTTGGCTAAGGGCGTTCCCGCCTTCCAGGGCGCGCCGGCCGGTGAAAAACCTGCCGGGCGTGCGGCTGGGAAAAACGCTGCGCAACAAGGCGTGGGCGGGTTCTGGCACAGCCCGGAATGGATGAACCTCGTGTCCGACGTACTGTTGCTGGTGGCTTCAGTGGCGATCGGTTATGCCGTCGTCAAGAGCGTGGTAAACCTGTCGTTGTTCGAGTTGCGCCAGGTCGTCGTGACCACGCCGCTGGGGCAGGTTACGGGGGCGCAACTGGAGTACGCGGCCGTGTCGTCGATGCGCGGCAACTTCTTTACTGTCGATCTCGAGAAGGCGCGCGAGTCTTTCGAAAAGCTTCCCTGGGTGCGTCGTGCCCAGGTGCGTCGCCGCTGGCCGGCGACCGTCGAGGTGAGCCTCGAGGAGCAGGCGGCGGTGGCTTACTGGAAGATGCTCGACACGGGCGACATGCGCCTCGTCAATACGCATGGCGAAGTATTTGATGCTGCCAGCAACGCGGTCATGCCGGTCTATACAGGGCCGAGCGAACGCGCCGGCGACATGCTGGAAGCGCAGCATCGTTGGGATGAAATGCTGCAACCGATAGGACGCCATATCGTCAGCATGAACCTGTCACCACGCAGCGCCTGGCAACTGCATCTCGATGATGGGCTGGTGCTGGAGATGGGCAGGGACCAGACCAAGGCACCGGTCGACGACCGCCTGCGGAAGTTCGTGGCGGCTTATCCTGCGGCCCAGGAAAAACTGCAGCGCCGCTGGGCGGTCGCAGATCTGCGTTACCCCGCAGGCTTTGCTGTACGCATGACAAATGAAAAAGCCTCACAAGACAAACCCAACAAAGCCGGAAAGACGGCCGAAGTGACGCCAATGAGCAAAGGTAAACAATGAGCAGGGATAGCAAGAACCTCATCGTCGGACTCGATATCGGCACCTCCAAGATCACCGCCATGGTGGCCGAGCTGCGTCCCGATGGCCGTATCGAAGTTGTCGGTGTCGCTACACAGCCTTCCAGCGGCCTGAAAAAAGGCGTGGTGGTGAACATCGAAGCGACGGTTGATGCCATTTCGCGCGCCGTGCAGGAAGTCGAGCTGATGGCCGACTGCAAGATCCAGCACGTCTACACCGGCATTGCTGGCAGCCACATCCGCAGCTTCAACTCCAACGGGATGGTGGCGATCAAGGACAAGGAAGTCTCGCCACTGGACGTCGAGCGCGTCATCGACGTAGCGCGTGCCATGCCGATTCCGGCCGACCAGCAGATCCTGCACATCCTGACGCAGGAATTCATCATCGACGGCCAGGACGGCGTGCGCGAGCCGATCGGCATGAGCGGCGTGAAGCTCGAGGTGAAGGTGCACATCATCACCGGCGCTGTCTCTGCAGCGCAGAATCTGATCAAGTGCGTGCGCCGCTGCGGGCTGGAGGTTTCCGACCTCGTGCTGCAGCCGCTGGCATCGAGTTTCGCGACCTTGTCCGAAGACGAGAAGGAGCTGGGCGTCTGTCTGGTCGACATCGGCGGCGGCACTACCGACCTGGCGATTTTTACGCAGGGCGCTATCCGCCACACGGCAGTGATTCCAATTGCCGGCGATCAGGTCACCAACGATATCGCCATGGCCTTGCGCACGCCGACTGCCGAAGCCGAGGAGATCAAGCTGAGCCAGGGTATCGCGCTGCAAGGGCTGGTCGATCCGGCCGACACGATTGAAGTGCCCAGCGTCGGTGATCGGCCGCCACGCAGGCTGTCGCGCTCGTCGCTGGCTGACGTGATCGAGCCGCGCGTGACCGAGCTGTTCGAGCTCGTCCAGGGCGAACTGCGGCGCAGTGGCTACGAAGAGCTGCTGTCGTCGGGCCTGGTGCTGACAGGCGGCTCGGCAACGCTGGCCGGCATCAGCGAACTGGGTGAAGAGGTCTTCCATCTGCCCGTGCGCATCGGCGCTCCGCAGTACCAGGGCAGTCTTGCCGACGTCATCTGCCAACCGCAATACGCCAATGTGATGGGGCTCGTGCTGGAAGGCGCAGCGCAACGTCGACGTGGCATGCAGGCGCGTGACGGTCAGAATTTCAAGCAGGTTTTCCAGCGCATGAAATCGTGGTTCGAGAAAAATCTTTGAAATGTCATGCACTTGCAAACAAAGCGCAGTGAGTGTGCTGAGGGTGTTTGGAGTGACACAAGGAAACATCAATAAAAGCTTGTGTCTTGTAGGGCTATTTAGTAGTAAACTTCGCGCCACATACCATATCTAGGCGTTCCGGTAGACAGCCGCCGGGCTCCGATGAACTGTCAGGCGCATCAACAAAAGGAGTGCACGCATGATCGAGATCGTTGAGAAGGAAACCAGCGGTACCGTCATCAAGGTCGTTGGTGTCGGTGGTGCAGGTGGCAATGCCGTCGATCACATGATCCGCGAAGGTGTCCAGGGCGTTGAGTTCGTTTGCGCCAACACCGATGCACAGGCACTCAAACGTTCTCTGGCAGCGACCAAGATCCAGCTTGGCGGTACGGGCCTTGGCGCAGGCGCAAAGCCTGAGGCCGGCCGCGCAGCCGCTCTCGAGAATCGTGAACGCATCGTCGAAGCCCTCGACGGCGCGCACATGGTGTTCATCACCGCCGGCATGGGCGGCGGCACCGGTACTGGCGCAGCGCCAGTCATCGCTGAGGTGGCTCGCGAGCTCGGTATCCTGACTGTTGCTGTCGTCACCAAGCCTTTCGATTTCGAAAACCGCATCCGCGTCGCGGACAGCGGCGTTGAAGAGCTGTCGCGCCACGTCGATTCGCTGATCGTTGTGCTCAACGACAAGCTGATGGAAGTGTATGGCGAGGAAGCCAGCTTCGTGGATTGCTTCCGCAATGCTGACGAAGTGCTGCGCAAGGCTGTGGGCGGCATCGCCGAAATCATCAATGTGCCGGGCCTCGTTAACGTCGACTTCCAGGATGTACGCACGTTGATGGCCGAGATGGGCCGCGCGATGATGGGCTCTGCTGAAGCTGCGGGCATGGACCGCGCCCGTATTGCCGCTGAGCAGGCTGCGAACAGCCCGCTGCTGGAAGGTGTCGAACTCGAAGGCGCACGCGGCGTGCTGATCAATATCACTGCCAGCCGCTCGTTGAAGATGGCCGAGGTGCGCGAGGCTGTCCAGACCGTGCGTGCCTTTGCGATGGAAGACGCCAGCGTGTTCTACGGCACTGTGTTCGAAGAAAGCATGGAAGACCGCATCCGCGTCACCGTACTGGCGACTGGTTTGGGATCGCGTCGTGCGGCTGTCCGTCAGCAGCCGGTCATGCAGGTCATCAATCGCACGGGTACCGACAATATGGGTACTGAAGTGAACTACGGTGATCTGGATCTGCCTGCCGTGATTCGTCGCCCCGAGCGTCGTACCGTCGAGGCGATGAGCGCCAACGGCTTCGGTACTTACGACATCCCGGCTTTCCTCCGCAAACAGGCTGACTAAGCCAACAGCCAATCAAGCCATAGCCGCGAAATGATTCGCGCAATCAAGAGGCCGCCGGGAACAGGGTTCTTTGCGGCCTTTTGCTTTTCAGGAGTCATCGTAATGGCAGGTTTTCAGGATCAAGATCGGTGAGTGTTTTCAGGTCATCCTGGCAACATACTGTTACGTTGAACGGGATAATCAGCCGGAGCGTGGCGTGTATACTTGGTGCAGCACACAATGATTCCGTGCGTCTTCCGAAGACCCTGGGCAACTCCATGATTCGTCAGCGAACTTTGAAAACCATCGTCAAGGCCACCGGCGTCGGCTTGCATAGCGGCACGCGGGTCGAGATGACGTTGCGGCCAGCTGCGCCCGACACGGGGATTGCATTTCGCCGGGTCGATCTGGATCCGCCTGTCGATCTCTTGACCGATCCTTATGCCGTGGTCGATACGCGCCTGTGCTCCGGCCTGCAGCGTGGCGAGGCCAAGGTGGGGACGATCGAGCATCTCATGTCGGCGCTTGCCGGACTGGGGATCGACAATTGCCACGTCGATGTTGATGCGCCGGAGATTCCAATTCTCGATGGCAGTGCTGCGCCGTTCGTGTTTCTGCTGCAGTCGGCAGGCGTCGAAGTGCAGAACGCGCCCAAGCGCTTCTTGCGCGTCAAAAAACCGGTTGAAGTGCGCGAGGGTGACAAGTGGGTCAAGCTTTCGCCTTACGACGGCTTCAAGCTGTCCTTCTCCATACACTTCAATCATCCGGCCATCGACAGTACGCCGACCGAGGTAAATGTTGATTTTGCGCACGACCTGTATGCGCGCGACGTAGCCCGTGCGCGCACCTTTGGTCAGATGCAGGATCTGGAAACCATGCTCAATGCCGGGCTGGCCATGGGCGGCAGCCTGGAAAATGCCATTGTCGTGGATGAGTATCGCGTCCTGAATAGTGATGGCTTGCGCTACAGCGACGAATTCGTGAAGCACAAGGTGCTGGACGCGATCGGCGATCTGTACGTGGTCGGCAAGCCCTTGTTGGCAGCCTATAGTGCGTACAAATCGGGTCATGCCCTGAACAACCAGCTGCTGCGCGCATTGCTGGAAGACAAGAGCGCCTGGGATATCGTCAGCTTTGAAGACGAAGAAGCCATTCCCGAAAATCTGCGCGGCCAGTTTGCTTTGCAACTGGCGTCCTGACCACGCATGTTCATTCTGCGTGCCGTCGGGCTGCTCCTGATTATTGCCATTGCGTTGTGTGTGGGCGCCAGCCTGCTGACCGGACAACGCCATTACATGCAGTGGGCCAAGACCTTGTTGCGCGTCGGGGTCGCGGTGGGGGTGGTGTTCGCCGCCTTGCTCCTGTTCGAGCGCCTCGTCGCGCCGATGGTGTAGGTTCTCCCTAGCGCGATTGCTCGCGCATGCGCTTCAGCGCCAAGCCCAGCGGGCTTTCCGCCCCAAGCTTTTCTTCCAGTTCCTTCAGGGCGTTCTTGCCCGATTCTCCGATCCGTCTTTCTTGCGTCGCATAGAGCGCGTGCCGCTCGCTGCTGTGGATGGGGCGCACCTTCACTTTGATGTCTTGTACGGGTTCGTTGAGCGCCAGAAAATCGTTGCGCAGTGTTTCCTGGCTCATCTTGAGTCGTGCCGCCAACGCCGGTGTGGCAGCGTGCAGGGTGAGCGTGCCAAGGTCGAAGTTGGCGACGCTGACGCCGCCGCGCATGTTGGCGGGCAGGGTGGCTTCGAGCTGGCGTTGCATACGGACCAGCCGGGCGGCGTGATCCTGCAGGCGGGAAAGCGCATCGGAGGCGCCCAGAAAGCGCTTGAGAGGTGCAGCACACATGGGGGAAAAGGGCTGTCCCTTGCATTTGTGAAATCTGCCCACATGCTACAGGAGCCCGGCAGTCGGCAGCATCCGGATTGCCGGGCAGCCGTCAAATGTCGGACTTGTTCAACATGCTAGAATCGCGAACCTTGCGTCAGGCCCATGCTGTCAGACCTGTTTCGCGCCCACTCACTGTTCTCAAGATTTCTCCATAACAACATGATCCAAGGCCTGCTCAGAAAATTCTTCGGTAGTCGCAATGATCGTCTGGTGCGACAGTACATCCAGAAGGTAGGCAGCATCAGCGCAATGGAGCCGCAGATCGAGGCTTTGTCCGACGCGGCTCTGCAGGGCAAGACACAGGAGTTCCGTGATCGTCTGGCCAAGGGCGAGACGCTCGACGACCTGCTGCCGGAAGCGTTCGCTGTCGTGCGCGAAGCTGGCAAGCGCGTGCATGGCATGCGTCACTTCGACATGCAGATGGTGGGCGGCATGGTGCTGCATGGTGGCAAGATCGCCGAAATGCGTACCGGTGAAGGCAAGACGCTGACAGCGACGCTGCCGGTCTACCTGAATGCGCTGTCCGGCAAGGGCGTGCATCTGGTGACGGTGAATGACTACCTGGCTTCGCGCGATGCGGACTGGATGGGGCGCATCTACAAATTCCTCGGCCTGACGGTTGGCGTGAACCTGTCGCAGATGAGCCACGAGGACAAGCAGAAAGCCTACGCGGCCGACATTACCTACGGCACCAATAACGAATTCGGGTTTGATTACCTGCGCGACAACATGGTGTACACGAAGGAAGAGCGTGTGCAGCGTGGTTTGAATTACGCCATCGTCGACGAGGTGGATTCGATCCTGATCGACGAAGCGCGTACGCCGCTGATCATCTCGGGGCAGGCCGAGGATCACACGGATCTCTACGTGAAAATGAACGCCGTGCCGCCGATGCTCACCCAGCAGCAGGGCGAGGATGACAACGTCACGGTGCCTGGCGACTACACGCTGGATCTGAAGGGCCACCAGGTCTTGCTCACGGAGCAGGGCTACGACAAGGCCGAGGAAGTGCTCGCGCGCATCGGTTTGCTGACCGAAGGCAGCAGCCTGTACGACCCGTCCAACATCCTGTTGATCCATCACCTCTATGCGGCCCTGCGCGCCCACACGCTGTATCACAAGGATCAGCACTACGTGGTGCAGGACGGCGAGGTCATCATCGTCGACGAATTCACCGGTCGTCTGATGTCCGGACGTCGCTGGGGCGATGGCTTGCACCAGGCTGTCGAAGCCAAGGAAGGCGCATCGATCCGTGCCGAGAATCAGACCCTCGCATCGATCACTTTCCAGAACTACTTCCGCATGTACACGAAGCTGGCCGGCATGACCGGTACGGCCGATACGGAAGCCTACGAATTCCACCAGATCTATGGTCTGGAAACGGTGGTGATTCCGACCCATCGCCCGATGGTGCGTAAAGACCAGAACGATCTGGTGTACCGCACTGCCGACGAGAAACATGCGGCCATCATCGCCGACATCAAGACCTGCCACGAGCATGGTCAGCCGGTGTTGGTGGGTACGACCTCGATCGAGAACTCCGAGCTGCTGTCGGAGCTGCTGACCAAGGAAGGTCTGCCGCACCAGGTGCTCAACGCCAAGCAGCACGCACGTGAGGCCGAGATCGTGGTGCAGGCGGGTCGTCCGGGCGTGATCACGATCGCGACCAATATGGCCGGTCGTGGTACCGACATCGTGCTGGGCGGTAATTTCGAGCGCGAAGCAGCCAACATCCGTGAAGATGAAACCCTGTCCGACGCGGACAAGGATGCGCAGATAGCAGAGAAGCGCGCCGCCTGGAAAACGGTGCATCAACAGGTCCTGGATGCTGGCGGCCTGAAGATCATCGGTACCGAGCGTCACGAATCGCGTCGTATCGACAACCAGCTGCGCGGCCGTTCAGGCCGTCAGGGTGACCCGGGCGAGAGCCGTTTCTACCTGTCGCTCGAAGATCAGCTGATGAAGATCTTCGGTGGTGATCGTCTCAACATGATCATGCAGCGTCTGAAAATGCCCGAAGGCGAGGCCATCGAGCACAGCATGGTGACGCGTTCGCTCGAATCTGCGCAGCGCAAGGTCGAGCAACGCAACTTCGACATGCGCAAGCAGCTGCTCGAATATGACGATGTCGCAAACGACCAGCGCAAGGTGATCTACCACCAACGTAATGAGCTGCTCGAAACCACCGATATCGCCGACACCATCACAGCGATGCGCCATGGTGTGTTGACCGATACGTTCCGCTCTTTCGTGCCGGCTGAGTCGGTCGAAGAGCAATGGGACATGGATGGTCTGCAGAAGAGCCTGGAGTCCGAGTACAAGCTGAGCCTGCCGCTGACCGACTGGGCCAAGGCAGAAAACCAGTTGTCGGATGAAGACATCCTGGCGCGCGTCATCGAAGCTTCCGACAAGGCCTATGCCGACAAGATTGCTGAAGTGAACCTGGATGCCTGGCGAGGTTTCGAGCGTAACGTCATGCTCAACAATCTGGACTCTCACTGGCGTGAGCATCTGGCATCGCTTGATCATCTGCGCCAGGGCATTCATTTGCGCGGCTACGCGCAGAAGAATCCGAAGCAGGAATACAAGCGCGAGGCTTTCGAGTTGTTCGAGGGCTTGCTCAATGCCGTGCGGGGTGACGTGACGCGCCTGTTGGTGACCGTGCAGATCCGCTCGGAAGAGCAGATCGAGCAGGCCGTGGAGGTGCATCCGGAGGTGGATAACGTCCAGTACCACCACGCTGACTACGATGAAGCGCTGGCCAGTGCGGCGACAGCCGAAAAGCAGGCGCTGCCAGCGGGCGAGTACAGTCGTGTTGGACGCAACGATGCTTGCCCATGCGGATCGGGCAAGAAATACAAGCACTGTCACGGCCAATTGGCTTGATAAGAGATTGATTTCTCAGCGCAAATATAGAGGGGCCGGGTTTTCCGGCCCTTTTTGCGCGCTGCGGCCGGGCATCAAAATATTGTTGCGATGCAAAAATATCTGCTGCGCGCCGCGCTTTGCCGGTCTAATCTTCCTCGACCTGCCTTGATCTGGAGCTCTGAATGAGCGATGCATCACACTCCAAGCAGTCTTTGTCGGCGCTGACCTTTGCCGCACTGGGCGTCGTGTTTGGAGATATCGGCACCAGCCCCCTGTATGCCCTGAAAGAGGCTTTCTCCAGCACCCACCATCCGATTCCGGCTACGGACGTCAACATCCTGGGCATCCTGTCCTTGATCGTGTGGACCCTGCTGATGATCGTGACCTTCAAGTACGTGGTCATCGTGCTGCGTGCCGACAACCATGGTGAGGGTGGTGTGGTTGCGCTGATGGCGCGCGTGGTAGATCAGGCTCGCGACCGGCCCCGCAAGATGCGGCTGGCCATCCTGATGGGTTTGATCGGGGCCGCGCTGTTCTATGGTGACGGCGTCATCACACCCGCCATCTCGGTGCTCTCGGCGGTGGAGGGGCTGGAGATCGTCACGCCGGCGTTCAAGCCCGCCGTGTTGCCGCTGACCCTGGTTATCCTTGTCGGCCTGTTCGTGATCCAGCATCGCGGCACCGAGCATGTCGGGCGCTATTTTGGCCCTATCGTGACGGCGTGGTTCCTGGCGCTTTCGCTGGTCGGGATCTACAACATCGTGCTGCATCCGCAGGTGCTGGCCGCCTTGTCTCCGCACTACGCGGTGAAGTTCTTCGTGGAAAACCCGATGCAAGGTTACTTTGCGCTGGGGGCTGTCATCCTGACGGTTACCGGCGGCGAAGCCTTGTATGCCGACATGGGGCACTTCGGCAAAAAACCGATCCGCATCGGCTGGCTGGCTGTCGTGTTTCCCAGCCTGCTGCTCAATTATTTCGGTCAGGGTGCTTTGTTGTTGCGTGACCCGGGTGCGGCGAGCAATCCCTTCTTCCTGGCTATTCCCTCGTGGGGCTTGATCCCGATGGTGATCCTCGCGACGGCTGCAACGGTGATCGCTTCGCAAGCCCTCATTACCGGCGCTTTTTCCATGACGCGCGAGCTGGTCCAGCTTGGTTTCTGCCCGCGCCTGACCATCCGCCATACGTCCGGCGCACAGATGGGGCAGATCTACGTGCCCTTCATCAACTGGTCGCTGTTGGGCCTCGTGCTCATCGTTGTCGTCAGCTTCAAGACCTCGAACAATCTGGCCGCGGCATACGGGATTGCCGTCACGCTGACCATGATTGTCACGTCCGTGCTGGCCTTCTCCGTGGCGCGGCGCGACTGGAAGTGGCCGACCAGCCTGGCCGTTGTGATCTTCCTGCCGATGCTTGTCATCGAGCTGGCGTTTCTGGGGGCCAATCTGGCGAAGATTCCCGAAGGCGGCTGGTTCCCGCTGGCTTTTGGTGTCGTCGTCATGTTCTTGTTGATGACATGGCGTCAGGGGCGCAACCAATTGTCCGAGCGCCTCAAGGCCGACCAGATCGAACTGCTGCCCTTTGTCAGCATGCTGGCTACCGAGACCAGCATGCCGCGCGTGCCGCATACGGCGGTCTTTCTTTCGCCGCGCTATGACAGCGTGCCGAATGCGTTGCTGCATAACCTCAAGCACAATTTCGTGCTGCACGAGAAGTCGATTCTCGTCAGCGTGATGTTCCAGCCCTTGCCGCGCGTGGCCGAAGGGCAGCGCGTGCTGGTCGAGCGCGTGGGGCACCATTTCTACCGTGTCAAAGTGTTCTTCGGTTTCATGGAGGAGCCGGACGTGCCGGCTGCGCTCGAGTGGTGTGAAGAGCAGGGGTTGGAGATTGATCCGAACTCGGCCTCGTATTTCCTCAGCCGCGAAATCCTCCTGCCCACGCCGGGCGAAGGCATGGCGCTATGGCGCGAGCGGGTATTCGAGTTCATGTTCCGCAATGCCTCCAGCGCCGCCAACTTCTTCAAGTTGCCCGCCAACCGGGTGGTAGAGCTCGGTAGCCGTATCGTGATCTAGAAGCCGCAACAAAAGGGCTGCGCACGCAGCTGGCGTTGTTGGCTCGCTCGCCGTGCCTGAGCACTGCTCTGCGCGAGCCGCCTGGCCAGCTACGCGCTCGCTCCATTTGTTCCGGCTTCTTCAGCTTTAAGGTCATTATTGGGGCGAGACCTTCGTCAGCTCTTTTACGGGTAGTCCGCAGCGGCAATCGCCTCAAGGCCCGTTGTCACCAACCGTTAACAATCCATGAACCGCGGAATCCGGAGGCGAGGCGCGGGCAGGGCGATTACAACGGAGCGCGACGGGCATGGGACGACTGGGACTGCAGGGCTGGGTGGATCACATCCGCGACCAGGACATGCCGGCTTTCGGCAACACGGTCGACTCGGTGCTGGAAATCACGTCCAACGAGAATGCCTCGATCACCATGCTGTCGCAGGTGATCCTGCAGGACGCGGCGCTGACCACCAAAGTCCTGAAACTCTCCAATAGCGTCATCTTCAATCCGGCGCGTCAGCCCGTCAGTACGATCAGTCGCGCTGTGACCGTGCTCGGCTTCAACGTGCTCGGTCAGGTCGTGCTGACCATCTGCCTGATCGATGCATTTCTTGCCGGTGGCTTGCGCGGGCGCGTCGCGGCCGAAATGGCGCGCTGTTTTCACGCAGCGGTGCAGGCGCGTGCCGCCGCCGACGCTTGCGCGGTGGCGCAGGTCGAGGAGGTTTTCATCGCGGCCCTGTTGGGGCGCGTGGGTGAAATGGCGTTCTGGTGTTTTGGTGGCGAGACGGCCAACGAGCTCGATCAGGCGCTCAATGAGCAGCCGGACGAGCGGCCGGAAGATCTGCAGATGGATCTGTTGAGCTTCCGCTTGCGCTCGCTGACTACCTCCCTTGCGCGTGAGTGGCGCCTGGGTAGCATGGTTGTCTCCGCAGCCGAGCCAGTGGCTCATCCGGGCCCTGCCGAGAAAGCCATCGCCATGGGCCATCGACTGGCCGCCGCCGCAGAGCAGGGCTGGGGTTCCGCTGCGGCAACAAAGGCACTCACGGCGTACGCCGAGATGCTGCAGAAGCCGCTCGACGAAGTGAAGGAGTTGGTCGCCTGCAACGCCGCCGAGGCGGCGCGCGTTGCGGCCCAGTTCGGCGCAACCGACGCGGCGCGCTTGATCCCGGTGCCCGGTGCCGGCACGGCGGAGGCCGCCATCGCCAGCGCAGCGGTCGACCCCGAAGCAGACCCGCTATTGCAACTACGTATCCTGCGCGATCTGGCCATGATGCTGACCGGCAAGCCGAGCCTCAACGAGGTGCTCAATCTGGTGCTGGAAGGTATCTACCGGGGCCTGGGCATGCACCGCGCGGTGTTCGCGCTACTCACGACCGACCGCACGACCCTGCAGGGCAAGGCCGGGCTGGGGCACGATGCGGAAGCCCTGGTAAAGCGCTTCCTGTTCAGGCTGGACGGCACCAAGGGCGAGCTCATCAACGAAATCTTCATGCGCAGCGAAGCGTTCTGGTTGCGTGAGCCGCCGCCGCGGGGCATCAGCATTGCCCGCTTCGAGAAGGCCATCGGCATCGGCGAGGGGTTCATCGCGCCGATTACGACGCACGGGCGCGCCATCGGTGTGTTCTTCGCAGACTACGGCGCGCATCAGCCCGACGAAGACACCTGGCAGGGCTTCCAGCATTTCGTGCAACAGGCCAGCCTGTCGTTCGAACATGTCGCGACACGCGGCGTCGCTCCCAAACGTTGATGTCAATCCGTGCGTGTGTGCCGCGCCGCGTGTAACGCGGATCGTGTCAGCGCATCGTCTTGAGCGCGCTTCCTGCGACAGGCGCCTTGTCCGGATAGAGCTGGTTGAGCAGGCGCCAGCGCTCGCGTGGATGGTCGGCCACGATAAGCGGGTCAAGCGTCATGGCTTCTGCCGTGAGCGGACCTGGTAGCTCCGGCTGCAACACATGCATACGGATGGGCGCAGCCATACGGCGTTCCGCTGCGGACAAGATGTGGGCGCTCCTGATCATTGCCACGAAGCCGGGGTCGACGGCCGCAAAGCCGTCATCTGCATAAGCCTGACCGACGAAGCTGAGGCGTTTCGCGCCGAGGTCTACAACGCCGATGCGCAGGCGGCTACCGTCGCGGGTCTGGACTGTGCCTGTCATGCCGTTCGCGAGGGCGCTACTGATCTTCTGCTCGTTGCGCAGTACCGAGCTGCCTGCCATGGCTTGCAATACGCTGCTTGCAGAGCCTGACTTCTGGTCTGATATGCGGATACGTAGCAGCGCATCACCGCTGCGAGGGCTTGCATAGATGTCTTCGCCCTGGTTGAACATCGACCAGCCCGCTTCGATGAGCAGCCCTACATCCCATACGGGGTTCATATACGCATTGCCACGCAAGGTGCCTGCGCGCACCGGCAAGCCCGCCAGTACACCGTCGAGCGCATTGATGTAGCGCGTGTCAGGCAAGGCCTCCTGAGCCGCACCGGTGCCCAGCCTTTTGCCCGCTTGTTCGAGGCGAGCGGGCAGACTGGGGTGGGTCGAGAAAATGCCGAAATTTATCTCGTCACCGCTCTCTGGCAGATCCCATGTGCCGATGCTGATGTCCTCGGAGAATTGCGCCTCCTGCACAAAGAAACGCAGCGTCTGTGCCATTGCACTCGCAGGGTAAGCACTGCGCGAGAGCAGGCGCTCGCTCCACGCGTCAGCCTCCAGCTCCTGCTCGCGGTTGTAGCCACGTACCTTGGCGAAGCCGAGTGTGTTGAGCGCGTCTTGCGCCTGGTTCGTGCTGAACCGTTTCGACAGGCGTTCTGCCAGTGCCCGCGTGTTCTCGTATTCGCGCAAGCCCAGTATCTGGTGGCGCGAAACGATGTGGCCGATTTCATGGCCCAGTACCGCAGCCAGTTGCGCCTCCGTGTTCAGATGGATGATCAGGCCACGACTGATCACGATTTCGCCAGAGCCGAAGCTGTAGGCAAAGATGCCCGGCGTGTCCAGAACGTTGAAGCTGATCGGGAGGCTGGTGCGCGGCGCCTGTGCCAGCAAGCGATCGCCAACGCTCTGCACGTAGGCCTGCAATGCCGCGTCGTCATACGCGGGAAATTTTCTCAGCATGGCCGCATGGGCGGCACTCACTGCCGCGCTATTGCTGCTGATGTCTACCGGTGAAACGATCTCTGCCGTTTGTGGCGGAACCGGTGGCAAAGTGCACGCCCAGCACAGGCTTGCCAGTGTCATCATGGCGGTTGCCCGGATCTTCGAGAAATGACAGCGTAGGAGCGGAGGCGAGCTGCGCATGATTTCGGAGGGATGAGGCATCGGGGCGATCGGAAAGATCATCGGAAAATAAAGACCTGCCGACGGTAAGCGCGGCATGCAGACAGAAGCCGATTGTAGCGAGGGAACAGGGGATCATGAAGAAGGGATCTGCAGCCGGTCTGCGCTTGTGCCGCATGCTGGCTGGCATTGCGATGTGTGTCATGGCGGGTTGTGTGCCGTCGAAGTTACTCAAGTATTCAGCGTTCCACGAACGTGAGTTCGCGCCGCGAAGCAAGCCGGCGGAAATCCAGCAACGCTCGACGGCGGAGGTGCTGGCTGGTGGCTACTTGTTGATCGGCTATATCGATCTGCGTCGTAATGTGCGCACCTGCTACGTCGATGGCAGTTGCACGAATCATGCAGACAAGGCTCCGGCCGATACGGACCTTCAACAAGAAGCCGCCCAGAAAGGCGGCGATGTCGTGACGATTCTCGAAGAGCGCGCGATTGTCGAGAAAAATGACAAAAGTATTTGCACGAGTTTTTACTCGACTACGACGATGGTCAATGGCACTCCGGTGACGACGACGTATTGCAGTTCTTACCGGATCGTCCCTGGCAAGCTGGAGGCGCTCATCAGCCGCGCGCTTGTCTGGCGCCTCGAGCCAGCCATGGCAGGAAGCGATGCCAATGCCCGCGCCATCGAAACTGCACTGAAAGTCCTTGAGGCGGCGCAGCTGGCCGACGAGCAGCCAGGGGCACGGGCGCTCATTTCCAGCAAGAACCTGGTGAGGGAAACGCCACTGCCGGTGGTTCAAGTGCCGGACATGGACAACGAAGCACTGGACCGCACGATTCAGCGAGCCGTTGAGCAGAATGATCGCGGCGTGCTCGCGGCACTCGCAAAGGACGGGCGCCTGAACGTATGGAAGGACGAGAAAGGGCACTCAGCACTCATGCTCGCCTTGCTGCGACGCAAGCCTGATGCCGTGAGGACGCTGCTGCCGCTCGAGCAGGACCGCATGCGTCGTGACACTGAAGGACTGAACGTCCTGGACTACGCCGTTGCGACCGGCGACCTGCCCCTGGTCAAGGACGTGGTTGCGGCCGGGCATGATGTGCGCGGCCACAACGGCTACGGGCAATCGCCACTTTTCTTCGCCACCCTCAATGAGCACAAGGAGGTATTCGAGTGGTTGCTTGGCCAGGGCTTGCGCGCATCGGAGACCGACGCGCGCGACGCTACCGTGCTGATGTTCGCTGCAGAGAGCGGGCAGCTGGCACTGGTGCAGCGCATTGTGCGGATGGCGATCGACATCGATGCGAAGGAACGCGATGGCCGTAACGCCTTGATGGTGGCGGCGCGTGGCAGTCGCCCTGAGGCAGTCAAGGTCTTGCTTGCGGCAATGATCGACACGCAGGCGGTCGACAAGCGTGGTTTCTCTGCATTGCACTACGCTGCCGCCGTGGGAGACCTGGAGTCTGCGCGCCTGCTGTTAAAGGGGGGCGTGTGGATTGATACGGTCAGCAAGGACGGCACGACGGCCATCCTGCTGGCGATTCTTCAGGAAAAATGGGCGTTTGCGGAATTCCTGGCGACCAAGGAGGCCTCTGTGGAGGCGCCGGCGTTTACCGCTGCCGACGTTGCCACCACACTGGTCTCCCGCAAGCAATTGACCTTGCTGAAGTACTGGCTGGGGCAATCGCCGGGTTTGGCGGCAAGTTTCAAGGGCAATCCGGACTGGCTGGTCCATGCGGCCAAATCGTCCAATGCCGACATCGTCAAGTACATGGTGGCGGATGGCGCACCGTTGAACCGTGCAGGAAGCAATGGTGTGACGCCCTTGATGGCGGCAGCGCAGGCAGGTAACGAGGAAGCGGTGCGTGCGCTGCTGGAGCTGAAGGCCGATCCACGCTTGCGTGATGGGCGCAAACAGACTGCCTTGCAAATGGCGGAGCAGAACGGGCATGAGCAGGTTGTCGCGCTGATGGGGCGATTCGGCGTGCGCCAGTAGCCCGCGCAAGGGCCGGTTTTGCATGTGCGGGCGCGTTCTGGCAGGACGCAGATACGCGCCACTCACGTTGCACAGCACAAATCCCTTAGAATTCCGGGCTGCCTTCCATTCCTTCCCGCATTCCAAGGACTGCCATGCCCGTCAATCTCCAGCCGCCCATTGCCGATCAACTGCTTGCCGTCGAGGGCGTGCGCCTTGGTACCGCCGAGGCGGCCATCCGCAAGCTCAATCGTCGCGACCTGACCCTGATCGAGCTGGCTGAAGGCAGTCGTGCTGCAGGCGTGTTCACGCAGAACCGTTTCTGTGCCGCACCGGTACAGGTATGCAAATCGCATCTTGCGACAACTTCGCCGCGCGCCTTGGTCATCAATACCGGCGTCGCCAATGCCGGTACCGGCGAGCAGGGCGTGGCCAATGCGAAGGCGAGCTGCCGCGCTGTCGCGAAGGAGCTGGGCATTGCGGCAGAGGCCGTGCTGCCGTTTTCCACCGGCGTGATCCTCGAACACCTGCCGGTCGACAAGCTGGTTGCCGGCTTGCCCGCAGCGAAAGCGGCGCTCAAGGCCGACGGCTGGTACGAGGCCTGCCACGGCATCATGACCACGGACACGCTGCCCAAGTGCGCCTCGCGCCAGGTGAGCATCGGCAGGCATACGGTGACTTTCACCGGCATGAGCAAGGGCGCCGGCATGATCCGTCCGAACATGGCGACCATGCTGGGCTATCTCGCTACTGATGCGAAGATCGCGCAGCCGCTGCTCGACAAGCTGGTGCGCGAAGCGGCCGACCTGTCCTTCAATAGCATCACGGTCGATGGCGACACCTCGACCAACGACTCCTTCATCCTCATCGCCACCGGTCAGGTCGGCGCCGAGATCGACGATGAGGCTTCGCGCGAATTCCAGATCGTGCGCGGCGAAGTCATTGCTCTGGCGCAGTGGCTGGCGCAAGCCATCGTGCGTGACGGCGAGGGCGCTACCAAGCTCATGAGCATTGCCGTCGAAGGCGGCAAGGACCGCGACGAGTGCCGCCAGATTGCCTACGCCGTGGCGCATTCGCCGCTGGTGAAGACGGCGTTCTTCGCCTCCGATCCCAACCTCGGCCGCATCCTCGCTGCCATCGGTTATGCCGGTGTCAATGATCTCGACGTCAACAAGCTGCGTGTCTGGCTTGCGGCAGATGGCGAAGAGGTGCTGGTTGCCGAGCAGGGTGGTCGTGCCGTGAGTTACGTTGAAGAAGCCGGCGCGCGCATCATGAAGAACGCCGAGATCACCATCCGCATCGATCTGGCGCGTGGCGGCGCCGAGGCTACGGTGTGGACTTGCGACTTCTCCTACGACTACGTAAAGATCAACGCTGATTACCGCTCCTGATTCCGCGCGCAGAGCGTCCCTGCCTTTGTCGACTTCGGCTTGCCGTGCTTTAGCACTGTCATCGCCTGGTCTTCGCGGCAGGAACGCTCTGCGCACGGAATGTCCCCTGTTGTACCCGCGTTCAATGCCTCACGATTTCTTCAGCATCCCCCAGCTTTTCGGCTACTGCGCCTTCGTTTTCGGCGTCGCCTGCTTCCTGCAGAAGAGCGACCTGCGTTTCAAGGTGCTACTGGTCTGCGAGTCGATCAGCTACGTCTTGCATTTCTGGCTGCTCGGTAACTTCCCGGCGATGGCGAGTTCCAGCATGGCAGGCGCACGCACGCTGACATCGATCTGGGTCAGCTCGCGTTGGGTGGCTGCATTCTTCGTCACGCTGACGATTGCACTTGGCTGTTGGCTGGTGACGAGCTGGGTGGGTGTGCTGCCCATCGTCGGCTCGTGCATCGGCACGCTCGGTGTCTTCCAGCTGACCGGCATCACCATGCGCTGGACGATGTTCGTGGCAACCTGTCTCTGGCTGGCCAACAACATCCTGTCAGGCTCCATAGGCGGCACGGCCCTCGAGGTCTGTATCGCCCTCAGCAATCTCTACACCATCCGGCGTCTCTACGTCGCCCGGGCCAACGCCAAGAATTCCGCATGATCGCCATGATCGACTTCGCACACGTTTTTTCCATCCCCCAGCTCTTCGGCTATCTCGCCTTCATTTTCGGAGTCGGCTGTTTCCTGCAGAAAAGTGACGTGCGCTTCAAGGTCTTCATGTCCATCGAGTGCATCAGCTATGTCATCCACTTCTGGCTGCTCGGCAATTTCACGGCGTGCGCCAGTTCCGCCGTGTCGGTGGGGCGCTCACTGGCGGCGATCCGCAGCAAGTCTCCGTGGGTGGCCCTGTTCTTCATCTTGCTGAGTCTGGCCATGGGCGCCTGGCTGGCGACCTCGTGGTTGTCCATGCTGCCGATCCTGGCCTCGTGCAGCGGCACGACGGCCCTGTTCCTGCTCAAGGGCATCCGCATGCGCCTGCTGATGCTGGTGGGCACGACGCTGTGGCTGGTCAACAACATCCTCTCCGGCTCCATTGGCGGCACCATGCTGGAAGCCACCATCTTCGTTACAAACTGCTGGACCATCTACCGCATGCATCGCGAGCACCGCGACAACGCGGAGGTGGATCCCGTGCCAGAGCCCTGAGGGGCTCCCGTCATTCCCGATTCGCCAGATTCCGGCTTATCGATCGGCCCGCTCCGGCCCTAAAGGACATCGGCTGCCGCGCCGTTAGTTTTCACTGACGGGGCAAACCGCGCCCCATGACAGAGATCAGGGCGAGGTCGGGGCATGGCGAAGCCGCAGAAATATCGGTTGGGTGAATTGCTGGTGCAGGGCGAGCTGATTACGGCCGCCCAGCTCGACGACGCACTGGCGCAGCAGAAGCAGAGCGGTCGCAAACTCGGCCGCGTGCTGATCGACAGCGGTATCGTCACCGAGGAGCGCATTGCCACGGCCATCGCCAACCAGATTGGCGTGCCCTTCGTCGATCTGCGCGACAAGGACATCGACCCCGCCATTGCCGGCGTGCTGCCCGAAACCATGGCGCGGCGCTTCCGCGCGCTGGTGCTGGAAGACATGGGCAGCCAGTACCTGCTGGGCATGGCCGACCCGTCGGACGTGTTCGGCTACGACGAAATCGCGCGCACGCTCAACAAGGACATCGCGCTCGCCGTGCTCGCCGAATCCCAGCTGCTGGCGCGCATCGATCGCTTTTACCGTCGCACGGAGGAAATCTCCGGCCTCGCCAAGGCGCTGCAGAAAGACCTCGGGGTCACGCAGGTGGATTTCACCGGCATAGGCGTCGACTCCACCGCCGAAGACGCGCCCGTCGTCAAACTCCTGCAATCGATTTTCGAGGATGCCTACCAGATCAAGGCCTCCGACATCCACATCGAGCCGCAGGAGCTGAAGCTGCAGATCCGTTTCCGCATCGATGGTGAGATGCATCTGCAGACCGAGGTGGACAGCCGCGTCGGCCCGGCGCTGGTGTTGCGCCTCAAGCTCATGAGTGGTCTCGATATTTCGGAGAAGCGCCTGCCGCAAGACGGGCGCTTCAACGTCAAGGTCAAGCAGCAGAGCGTCGACATCCGTTTGTCGACGATGCCGACGCAGTACGGCGAATCGGTGGTGATGCGTCTGCTGGCGCAGAACTCCGGTCTGCTCGAACTCTCGCGCATCGGCATGCCGGCGCACATGCTCGATGGCTACAGGCGCATGAGCAAGCATTCGCACGGCATGATCCTCGTCACCGGCCCGACCGGTAGCGGCAAGACCACCACGCTCTATGCCACGCTGGCCGAGCTGAACTCACCTGCCACCAAGATCATCACTATCGAAGACCCGGTGGAATACCGTTTGCCCGGCATCAGCCAGGTGCAGGTGAACAGCAAGATCGAGCTGACCTTTGCGCGCGTGCTGCGCTCGACCTTGCGGCACGACCCCGACGTGGTACTCGTCGGCGAAATGATCGACGAAGAAACCGCGCAGATCGGCGTGCGTGCCGCCATGACGGGTCACTTGCTGCTATCTACATTGCATACGAACGATGCGGCCAGCACACCCGCACGTCTGCTCGACATGGGCGTGCCCGGCTACCTGCTATCGACGACCTTGCTGGGCGTCATCGCCCAGCGCCTGGTACGCACGATCTGCGTCTCCTGCAAGGGCGACTATCAGCCTGAAGTCACCGAGCATGTCTGGCTGCGGCAACTGCTCGGTGATGCGGTCGACGGCATTCAGTTGCAACATGGACGTGGTTGCTCGCACTGCAATGGCTCCGGCTACGCAGGGCGCGCACCGGTTTACGAAATGCTGGAAATGAGCCCGCCGCTCGCCGAGGCGCTGAGCCGGAGCGATGCAGGTGACTTCAGCAAACTGGCGCGCCAGCAGCTGCAAGGCAAGACTATGCGTTCACACGCGTTGGCGCGCATGAAGGCTGGTCAAACAACTGTTGCGGAAGCCATGCGCGTGGCGACGCAGATCGACGAGTAACGATGGCCTCATTCAGCTACAAGGCACGGGACGCGGGCGGTGCGCTTGCTGAAGGCGCGCTGGAAGCGCCCGACGCCAAGGCTGCCGCAGACGTGCTGATCAGCCGCGGCCTGATCCCGGTGGACATTGCCCTCGAACGGGCTCGTAGCCAGCTCAATCTGTCCATTTCACTCTCACGCGGCAAGAAGGTCAGCGTCGACGACATCATGTTCTTCAGTCGCCAGATGTACACGCTGATGAAGGCGGGTGTGCCCATCCTGCAGGCGCTAGGCGGCTTGCGCGATTCTGCCGTGAGCCCAGCCTTTGCCGAACTGCTGCGCAAGCTGCGCGATAGCCTCGATGCGGGGCGCGAGCTCAGTGTAGCGATGCAGGAGACGGATGCTTTCGATAGCTTTTACATCAGCATGGTGCGCATCGGCGAGCAGACCGGTGGGCTGGACCGAATCTTCCTGCAGCTCTTCGAGCACCTGCGTTTCGAGAAATCCATGCGCGCCAAGATCAAGGCCGCCTTGCGCTACCCGACGTTCGTGGTGATCGCGATGGCCGCGGCCCTGGTCGTCATCAACATGTTGGTCATTCCTGCGTTCGCCAAGGTGTTCGACTCCTTCCACGCAGAGCTGCCCTTGATGACCCGTATCCTGCTCGGCGTATCGAACTTCTCCATGCATTACTGGTACATCGTGCTCGGTGTTGTCGTGTTCGCGACCTATGCGGTACGAGCTTACGCAAACACATCCGGAGGTCGTTACGCGTGGGATCGCGCCAAGCTGCGCTTGCCCATTGTCGGGGACACCATCAACAAGGCCATGCTGGCACGCCTCACTGGCAGTTTCGCGCTTGCATTCCGCAGCGGCCTGCCGGTACTGCCTTCGTTCACGGTGGTAGCGCAAGTCATCGACAATGCCTTTATCGCGCAGAAGCTCGATCAGATGAAGAGCGGGGTAGAGCGCGGCGAGAGCATCCTGCGTACCGCGGCAGCCGCCCGCATCTTCACGCCTGTCGTGCTGCAGATGATTGCGGTGGGCGAAGAGTCGGGTGATCTCGACGGCCTCCTGCAGGAAATCGCCGACATGTATGACCGCGAGGTGGAGTACGAGATCGACAACCTCAGTGCGCGCATCGAGCCGCTGCTCATCGTCTGTCTCGGCGCGATGGTGTTGGTGCTCGCGTTGGGGATATTCATGCCGATCTGGAATCTCTCCAGTGCCATGATGGGGCACCACTGAGTGAGCGCCCATCACTTAAGGCGGTACCGCGTGAGGGCGTTTTGAATGTGGCGCCGCAGCTTGCCTGATGCGGCAGCTCCGCCGCCAAGCGGTGCCACGGCTTCGAGAAAAGCGCGCAATGGCATTCCTCTGTTCGAGGGCTTCCTCGCGCTGCTGATCGGAGGTCTGGTCATCGGTCAGATCTCACGCTATGTCTCGGACGTACTGGAGCAGGCTGAGCGGAGTGCGGTGGACGCAACTCTCATGAACATCAAGAGCGGCATGCGATTGGAGGCCGCTCGTCGCATTCTCGCGATGCAGGTGGCGCTGCCCGCAGGCGGCAATCCGGTGCGTTTCCTCGCCGCGCCGCCGGCTGGCTACATGGCCGAGAGCGGCCTGCCTGAGCCCGTTGCGCCCGGAACCTGGTTCTATCGCACTCGCGAAGACACCTTGTTCTACGTACCGAAGCACCATGGACATCTACGTATCGAGAACGTGACAAAGGACACCGTTCTGGGCTGGAAGATTGTGAAAAGGTCTGATGAGGCTAAAGAACCCGCGTTGCAGACCGTTACCCCGTATGTGTGGTTCTGATAGATCGAACGGAGAAATGCAATGAAAAAGCAGGCTGGTTTTACCTTGATCGAACTTGTGGTGGTGATGGTCATTCTCGGCATTCTGGCTGCGGTGGCTCTCCCCAAGTTCGTGGATCTGAGTACGCAGGCGCGTACAGCCAAACTGCAAGGTGCCTTGGGTGCCGTGAATTCAGCGATGGCATTGACGCACGCGGCTTCGCTGGCCGCTGGGGCTCAAGCATCGTCGACCAGTACTGTGACTGCCGAAGGTACCTCGATTGCCATGGCCTATGGCTACCCCACCACCACCAGCATCGTGACGGCGGCGGGCATCACGCTCAGTTCGACCGAGTATGCAAACTCAAGCGGCGTTATCTCAGTGGCGAACGCCCCTACGCCTGCAAATTGCTCGTTCACCTACACGGCGGCGACGGCCGCGTCAGCACCTGCTGCAGTCACCACCCCGGTTACGACGGGCTGCTGATCAAGGTTCTGGAGAGCACGGGCAATCGCGCCCGTGCTTTTTTCGATGCCAATCCTGCGGGTACGTCGTCCCCTGATGTGCGCGAACCCTGGCCGCGCAAACGCAGTACAGGGTTTCACCATGATCGAACTCATCACGGTGATGATCTTGCTGGGCATCATTGCCGCTGTGGCAATGCCGAGATTCGCGTCGCGTGGCGACTTCGATGTACTTGGCTTTCGCCAGCAGACCATGCAGGCGCTGCGCTTTGCGCAGAAAACGGCGATTGCCAAGCGTCGACCGGTGTGTGTTTCCCAAACTGCTGGCGCACTCACCTTGACGTTCGCCGATGCCTACGGCGCAGCCGCTTGCAACACGGCTGTTCTCAATCCAGCAACGGGCAGTGCGTATTTGCAGCCCGTGCCGAGTGGCGTTGGCATCACGGCGCTTAATTTCACCTACGATCCCTTGGGGCGCCCGAGCTTCGGCGCAGCGCAGACGCTCAATGTCACCTCCAGTGGCGCCACGACGCAGAGCATTGTCATCGAGGCGGAGACGGGCTATGTGCGCTAGGTGCTCGTCGCACGTCCCTGAAATGTCCGTCATCCCGGCGAAGGCCGGGATCCAGCGTGCGCGTCCGCTATCGGATACAGGCTTTCTCCGGCCCGAGACGACTGTGCCCATGCGGCGCGCGCAAGCAGGCCTGACGCTGATCGAACTCATCGTCTTCATCGTCATCATTACCGTCGGCCTTGCCGGCATCCTGGCCGGGCTCAATTACAGCATCCGCAACAGTGCCAATCCGATGCTGCTCAAGCAGCAGGTGGCGGTGGCAGAGTCGCTGCTCGAAGAGATCACGAAGAAGCCTTTTACCTGGTGCGATCCGGATGACGCCAGTGCGCCCACCGCGACCAGCTACGCGACTTGCTCGGCGCCGGCGGCCTCGCAGCAGACCGGGCCGCAGACGGGCGAGGATCGCTACAACCAGGCAGCACCTTTTGACAATGTCATCGACTACAACGGCTTCTCGATGACAGGCATTCGTTCGCCCACTAATGGAAGCTCGACTATCAGCGGGCTGGGTAGCTACTCCGCTTTGGTCGGTGTCACGCCGGCGGGAGCGGCGCTGGGGCTGGCCGACAATACGGCCGCGCTGCGCATTGACGTCACTGTCGGGCTGGCAGGGCAGCCGAGCGTGGTGGTGACGGGCTACAGGTACCGCTATGCGCCGCAGAGCTTCTGAGCATTCTTCGCGCGGCTTCACATTGATCGAGATGATCGTCGTGATCACCCTCGTCGGTATTCTCGGCAGCGGTGTCGCCCTGTTCATCCGCCGGCCCATGGAAGGCATCATGGATGCGACGCGTCGTGCTGCGCTGGCTGATGCGGCCGACACGGCGCTGCGCCGCATGCGGCGCGACATCCAGCGGGCGCTGCCGAATAGTGTGCGCGTCGCGCAGAACGGCAGCACCTGGTACATCGAATTCCTGCCCGTGCTCACCGCCGGGCGCTACTGCGTCGAGGCGGATTGCGGCACGCCGCTCGATACGGGGTCGTTTGGCACGAGCCTGGGCTTCGCCGGGCCCGCGCCAGTACTGAGCCCGATTCCGACCAGCACCGAGCTGGCGATCTATAACCTGGGCACGAGCGGGGCGGATGCTTATGCCGGTAGCAATACGAGCACCCTGACGGCCATCGGCGCGAACAGCGTGAGCTTCGCGAGCAAGATGTTTCCCTTTGCGTCGCCCGCCAACCGCTTCCAGATCATCGGTACGCCGGTCTCCTATGCCTGCACGGCAGGTGGCAGCCTGACGCGCATCACGGGTTACGCCAAACAGGCGGCGCAACCGACGAGCACGCCATCGGGCGCCAGCAGTGCCGTGCTGGCCAGCAATGTCGGCGCTTGCAGTGTCGACTACACGCAAGCCGCGATCGACCAGAACGGCCTGCTCTACATCACCCTGACGCTCACGCTCAATGGCGAGAGCGTGGTGCTCACGCATGCCATGCAGGTCAGCAATGCGCCCTGATCGTCGCCTGGGCTCCGCGCGTGGCTTCGTGCTGCCGGCAGCGATTTTCCTGCTGGTGATCATGGCCACGCTCGCGGCCTTCCTCGTGCAGGTGACCACGGCGAGCTTGACCGGGAGCGCGCAGGACATGCAGGGCGCGCGCGCCAGCCAGGCTGCCCGCCTTGGCATCGAGGCAGGCCTGTATGCCGTGCAGGTGAATGGAAATTGCCCCGGCGCCACGCTCAGCGGCGTAGCCGGCCTGACCGGGTTCAAGATCACATGGGCGTGCGCCGTTTCAAATTTCAATGAGGGTGGAACGCCGCACACGATCTACCAGATCACCTCGACAGCGTGCACCACGACCGGGGCCACCTGCCCGTCGTCGAGCACCAGCGAAATGCAGAGCAATGACTATGTGGAGCGGCAACTTGTGGTGGTGACCGAAAAATGACCGGCCTGCTCAGGCTCTGTGCGCAATCCCTCTTCTTGTTGATCGGGCTCCTGTACTTCGGGCAGGCGGTCGCAGCGATCACGGTCACTGCGGGCAATGCCGAAAGCGTGCAGGGGAATGCTTCCATGACGCCTTCTCCTCCTTCGGGGATGGGCTCGGGCAATGTGCTGATCGCGCAGGTCGTCGCCAAGAGCGCTGCGACGATCACGCCGCCTTCAGGCTGGACCGAAATCAGCAAGGCGAGCGTCAACCAGAGTGGCAGCATCCAGCAACGCATCTACTTCAGGAATCTCACTGCAGCGGCTGCCAGCAGCTACACGTGGGCGATCACCGGTGCGGGTAGCTCGGATCGATCCGATAGCGTGATCTACGGCCTCACCGGCGCGACGGCGGCCGATTGCGGCGCAGCGAATACGACGGTTTGCGCGGGCGCCTATCAGGCCGGCGGTGGTAACCAGGTGACCGCACCGAACGTGCAGTCGCAACCGCCGACCTATCCGGCAGGCAGTTTGCGCATGGCCTTTTTCGGCGTGAACGATGGCTCGCCGACGATTACACCCGCCGCACAGAACAGCGCGACGCTCGGTGTCTATGACCGCGCAGGCTCGGGCTCGACGGGGGTCGGCATTCACGCCACTTACTATGTGATGCCGTCAGCCGATAACGGTAGCCAGCAGAGCGCGACCATCGGTGGCAATGCCAATAACATCGGCAGCACCTTCATCATCACGGCGAGTTCTGCGCCTCCGGTCACGATCGATCACATCCAGATCGAGATCAATGGCACGCCGCTCACCTGCACGCCGAGCACGGTGACCGTCAAGGCTTGCACCAATGCCAGTTGCAGCACGCAGTCAGGAACATCCACCACCGTGACCCTTTCGGCAACGAGTGGCACGCTTGGCAGTACGTCCCTGACTTTTACCGGAACCGGAACAACGACCCTTGCCAAGACGACGGTGGGCACGACCACGTTGAGCGCGACCAGTTCGCCAGCGGCGAGTGGCAGCACAACCTGCCTGCTCAATGGGGCGACCGCGGCGAGTTGTCAGTACACGTTTGATGACTCCGGTCTGCTATTGACGATTCCGACACAGAAGGCCGGCTGGACTTCAAGCGCAACGCCGGCCCCGGACAACACCTTCTCGGTCAGAGCGGTGAAGGCCGGGACCACCGCGGCCTCGGCCTGCGTGCCGGCTTTCGCCAATGTCACGCGTGCCGTGAAGTTCTGGTGGAACTATGCCCAGCCGTCGACCGGAACCAAGACGCTGACCGTCAATGGCAACAGTACGGTGGTACGGAGCGCCACTTCTACGGCGGGCAGTACCAGCGCCACCGGTACGAGCCTGAATCTGTCGTTCGACTCGACCGGAACAGCCAGCGGGCTGACGCTCAACTATGCGGATGCCGGCCAGCTCACTCTCAATGCGCGCTACGACGGCAGTGCAAGCAATGGCGACACGAACCTGGTCATGACCGGCAGCACGGACTTCGTTACCGTGCCGTATGCATTGTGCGTGGATAGCGCGGATACGAACTGGAACTGCACGGCGGCAGATACCTCGTGCACGAAGTTCAGGAGCGCGGGGGCTGCCTTCAATCTGACTGTGACGGGCAAGGCTTACGGATCGGGCGCCGTCTGCTCGCTACCGACTACGCCGAACTACGCCCAGAGTGGCCTGGCGCTCACCTCCACAGTGGTGGCGCCGAGTGGTGGCGCGAATGCCGCCATGGTGCCTGCGAGCATCGACATCCCCGCCGGCGGAACAATGACCCAGGCGAACCAGACCCTGCTGGACGTGGGCATCTTCACGATCACGGCTACGCCACCGGCCAATGCGTATTTTGGCGCTACCGTGCCGGCGGGCACCAGCGGCAACAGCGGTCGTTTCGTCCCTGCTGGTTTTGACATCACGATACCCACGTATAAAGCACGCTCCGATTTCACCTGTTCGGGGCCCAACTCCGTGAATAGCGCATTCAGCTATCTCGGCGAACCTGTTACTTCCGCGTTCACGCTGAAAGCCGTCGCCGTCGGCGGTACGACCACCAGTAATTACACCGGCAATTTCGCGCGCTTCACCTTGCCGCCCCTGACGGCCACGCCGACGAACTGGACCGGGCTGGCTGTCGGCGCGCAGGCCGGGGCGAGCCTGCTCAATCCTTCGGCGACAGCGAGTGCCAGTCGCATGACCGTGGCTTGTACGGGCTGCACCAGCTCGGGCAACAACCCGGCCAAGCTGGTCAACGGGACTGCCAGCCTTTCTTTCACGCTTACTCCGCTGCGGCCCTACAACACCTTCACGCCCGACGGACCTTACGCTGCGATCTTTACGCTGGCCGCACGCGATACCGATGGCGTCGGCATGCTCACGCCGGCCTATGACTGGGATGGCAGCGGTGGCAATGACGCGGTGAGCATTGGTGACATGAGCACCGGCGTGGCCAAGGCAACCACGCTCTACTTCGGCCGCATGCGTATCGACAATGCGTACGGCTCATCCTTGCAAGGCCTGCCGGTATCGGCTTACGTGCAGTACTGGAACGGCACGTACTTCGTGAAGCACACGGCGGACAGTTGCACACAGATCACCGTGCCCGCCACGACTTCGGTACCCACTCCGACGTCGGCAGCGAGCTTGTACTGCAACGGGGGCGTCGGGCTCTACGGCGGTTTGACGGGGGTTGCGGCGACCGTGAACGGCACGACAGCAGGCAATACGGTCACGCTGTCGAGTGGCGTGCTGGGCGGCACGTCGGGTCTGGCACTTTCCAAACCGACGAATAGCGGGGGTGGTTATCTCGATCTCGCGCTTTTGGTGCCGGACTACCTGAAGTACAACGTAGATGGCATCGACCAGTCCACGGCGAGCTGTACGGCCTCGCCGGATTTCTACCTGCACGACGACAACCCGCGTGCGCGCATCCGCTTCGGGACGCGCACCAACGACAAAGTGATCTATCTGCGCGAGGTTTACTGAAGACCGGCAGTGGATCGGCCGCTATAGAAGCTGTTGGCTCCCGAATACTCACGAAACCCGGCTCCATGTTTTCTTTCAGACGCAGCAAGAGCGCGATGACGTCCATAAGCCTGGCGGCCCCGCCGGGCTTTGCTGCGGCTGTGCAGATCGCCGCGGGCGGCGAGGGCGGCCGGCCGCGCCTCAAGCTGGCACAGGTGCAGCCTGGCGAGGCGTCGGCACAGACCCGCCTCGAGAACATGGCGCGCCAGATCCAGATGAAACGCAAGTCGGTGCGCGTGCTGCTCGAGCGCTCCGACTACCAGTTGCTGCAAATCGACGCGCCGGCAGTTCCTGCCGAAGAGATGAAGACGGCGGTGCGCTGGCAGGTCAAGGACATGCTGCGCCTGCCGCTCGAAGACGTGACGCTCGACGTGGCACCGCCACCCGAGGCCTCGGCCGGCGGGCGGCGTGCCATGGCCTATGTGGCAGCCGCCAGCAATGACATCGTTCGCCAGCGCATGCTGGGCTTCCGCATCTTTGCGTCCGACGTCGAGGTCATCGACATTCCCGAGATGGCCCAGCGCAATATCGCCGACAGGCTCGAAGAGCCTGCGCGTGCCACGGCCGTCTTGTCGCTCAATGCGGCCGGTTGCCTGCTCACCGCGAGTCGCGAAGGCACGCTGTATTTCACGCGGCACTTTGACCTGCCGGGTGGCCTGTCGGAGAAAAACGATGAGCGTCGTGACCAGCTCGACAAGCTGGTGCTCGACCTGCAGCGCTCCATCGATGTGCTGGAGCACCAGTTCTCCTTCCTCTCCGTGTCGACCTTGTGGCTGGCGCCTTTCGCGCATGCCGACGAGTTGCTGGCGCTGCTGATCGAGCATCTCTATCTGCCGGCACGCCTGATCGATCTGGGGACCTTGTTCGATTGCAGCGAGTGCAGTCTGCCGGCTTCGCCCGCCTATCAGGCCGCGCTGTTCCCGGCGCTGGGGCTGGCTTTGCGGCCGGTGGGGGAGGCTGCGTGAGCCAGCAGCTCAATCTCGTCAACCCGGCACTATTGCCGCCGAAGCCGTTCTTCCAGTTCCGCAGCATGATGCTTGCATTGGCGGTGCTGGTCGGCGTACTGGTATTTTTCTCATTCTTCATCACCTCGCAAGTGCGTAGCTTCGAGGAGGCGGCAGCGCTCTCGGCGCAACGCCTTGCCGCCAAGCAGACGCAGATTGCAGCGCTCGAGCAGAAGTCGGGCACCCGCGTGCTGAGCCCGGCAGTGGCCGAGGAGCAGGCCAGTGTCGAGGCCGAGAAGCGACGCCTCGAAGAGCTGGGTACGCAGATCGCTCAACTGGGAGGCCTGCGCACCGTGCGGAGCCGCGCTGACATCCTCTTCGCCCTGGCGCAACGCCCGGCGACCGGATTGTGGCTGACCGGCATCGATATCGTCGGCGAGCGCATGGCGTTTGAAGGCATGACATTGCAGGCGGCCAACCTGCCACGCTGGCTTGGCGAATTGCAGACACTGACGGTGTTTGCCGGTCAGCGTTTCGGCGGCATCGAGATCAAGCCGGTGGAGGTCGTCGCTCAGAGCGCGCCCGCGGCAGGGCAAAGTGCAGGTGTGAGTGTGCTGGCTTTCAGCCTGACGGCCGAGCCCGCGGAGAAGAAGCCATGAAGAAGACCTGGCTACTGCTCGCGGATCGCTTCGATGCCTTGCAGCCACGCGAGCGCGTGATCCTGTTCGTCGGCGCTCTGGTCATCGTGCTCGGTGCTTTCTATGTCTTCGTGCTCGACCGCGCATGGATGCAGTACCAGCTGGCCAACAAGTCCATGCAGCAAAGCGACAAGACCTTGAACGCCCTGCGTGAGCAGGAACTGGCCCTGAGCCAGCTCACCGCCGAGACACCAGATCAGCAAGCGGGCCGCAGCATCGCAGAAATGCGCAGGATCAATGCGGCGACGCGCGACCGCCTCGCGGGAGCGAGCATGCCTCTGGTAGGGCCGGACAAGATGCGTACGGTGCTGACCGATCTGATCGCCGCGCAGGACGGCCTGCAACTCGTCTCGGCGCGTTCCCTGCCGCCTGAGGATCTGCTGGCCGACAGTTCGGCCGCTGCGTCGGCGCCCCGCGTTGCGAGTGCGCAGAGCCTGTACCGCCAGAGTCTGGAGCTGACCGTGCAGGGCGATTACCGCGCGCTGGCCGAGTACCTGCGCAAGGTGGAGGGCCTGCCATGGAAGGTACAGGTGGGCAGCGTCTCGCTGCGTAGCGAGAGCTACCCGCGCAACAGCCTGAAAGTCGTTCTGCATACCCTGAGCCTGGAGCGGTCATGGATAGGCTTGTGATTTCTCCTCGCATCGCCGGCTGTCTGGTCTCCGCATGCCTGGCCTTGCCGGCGCCTGGCCAGGCTGCCGAATTCCATGACCCGACCCGTCCGGCCCTGCCTGTGGCACGGCCCGTCACGGTGGAGGGAGGAGGGGCCTCTCAAGTTGGGGTCAACATGGTCGTTACTGCCAAAGAGGGCATGATGGCCCTGCTAGATGGGCGTTTACTGCGCGTGGGCAGCAAGACAGAAGAGGGCGTCGTAGTGCGCATCGTGTCCGACGCCGTCATCGTGCGTTCCCCCAAGGGTCAGGAGCGGCGTCTGCCGCTTTACCCGGAGGTCAGCCTGACGCCTGCTGCGTCAAAAGCTGACACGGGAGACCGGAGCATCAGGAAATGAAAGTGGCAATTACAACTGAAGGCCGATCCGGACCCCCGTCGATGATTCTGTCATGGATGCGCGGCGTTGCCTGCGTCGTGACGCTGGCGATGCTGCTGACGGCCTGCCAGACCGCCGTGCCGAAACAGAACTCCACGCAGCAACTCATCGAGCAGGAGATGCGCCGTGCGCTGGCTCAGCGCAGTGCGATACCACCTGCCGTCAATGACGCGCTGATCATGCCGCCGGCGCAGGAGGCTCCTGCCAAACCGCGCGAGAAGCGCTTCAATCTTTCCGTGAACAATGCGCCTGCAAGCCAGGTGTTCGCCGCGCTCGCTGCGGACTCCCGCTATAGCATCGTGGTGCACCCGGACGTGGTCGGCAAGCTGACGATCAATCTGAAAGACGTCACCCTGGCCGAGGCGCTGGACTCGATCCGCGAGGTCTACGGCTATGACTACAAGATCACCGGCGACCGCGTCACCATCCAGCCGCTGACCTTGCAGACGCGCCTGTTCCAGATCAACTACCTCGCCGGCAACCGTATCGGTATCAGCGATACGCGCGTGATCTCCGGCTCCATTACTTCCGGCGGGTCGGGTTCGAGCAGCAGTGCATCAACGACCACTGGATCCAATTCGAGTACTTCGGGTGTGGTGGGGGCCGCGGTGCAAACCCATACCAAGGCGGATTTCTGGCAGGAGTTGACGACGGCGCTGAAGCTCCTCGTGGGGGACGGTGAAGGCCGTCAGGTGGTCACCTCGCCGCAGTCGGGCGTGGTGGTCATCAAGGCCATGCCGGCGGAGTTGCGTGCGGTCGAGAGCTACCTGCGCATGTCGCAGCTGAGCATCGAGCGCGAGGTGATGCTGGAGGCAAAGATCGTTGAAGTGGTACTCAACGATGCTTACCAGAACGGCATCAACTGGGCCGTGCTGAGTCGGGGTCGGGCCCCCTTCAGTGTCGGCACTGACCCCAGCCGTATCATTGCCGGACCGAATTCGCCCCCGGGCACGATAGGCGGTGGCGCGGGCATCCTGCCTGATACCTCGCTGGTCGATCTCGTCACGGCACCCATCGTCAACACCATTGGCAGCGTTATCCCGAATTCGCCCCTCGCTGGTGCACTGGGGCTCAACTTTGCGACGAGCAACTTCGCGGCCATCCTGTCCTACCTGGAAACGCAGGGCAGCATCCACGTGATGTCCAGCCCGCGCATTGCGACACTGAACAACCAGAAAGCCGTGCTGAAGGTCGGTACCGATGATTTCTTCGTGACCAATATCTCCACGACGACGACCAGCTCGGGCAGTGGCAACACCGTGTCGCCATCGATCACGCTGCAACCCTTCTTCTCCGGCATCTCGCTCGATGTCATGCCGCAGATCGACATGGACGACAACGTCATCATCCACATTCGGCCTTCGATCAGTAACGTCACCGAGAAGAAGAAGCAGATCAATCTCGGCACGGCCGGCGTCTTCAATCTGCCTCTGGCCTCCAGCCGTACCAACGAGACGGACAGCATCGTGCGTGTGCGCGAAGGCAATATCGTGGCCATCGGCGGGCTGATGGAGCAGTCGCAAACGAATGACAGCGCCAAGGTGCCTGGCGTGGGTGACGTGCCGATCGTGGGCGAGTTCTTCTCGCAGGGGAATCGTGCGATCCAGAAGCGCGAGCTGGTGGTGCTGCTCAAGGCCACCATCATTCGCGGTGACAAGGACTGGAGCCAGGACATGCGTGATACGACCGAGCGTTTGTCCGGCATCCGCCAGGAGCCGCTCGGCCCGCGCTGGTAGCCGCAGCTGATCAGGAGGCGCCATGTATCTCGAACACTTCCGCCTGCGCGAAATGCCCTTTGCGATCACGCCGGGGGTGGCCTTCGCATTTGCCAGCCGTGCGCATCAGGAAGCGCTCAACACCTTGCTGGTCTCGGTGCAAAGCGGCGAGGGCTTCGTGAAGATCACGGGCGAAGTGGGTACCGGCAAGACCATCCTGTGCCGTCGCTTTCTCGACATTCTGCAGCGCCGGGGCATCGTTACCGCCTATATTCCGAATCCGGCCATGGCGCCGCGTTCGCTGCTGCAAGCCTTTGCCGAAGAGCTGGGCATGTTTGAAACCAGCGGTCTCGACGAACACACGCTGCTGGGCAATATCAACAAGACGCTCGTGCAGGTGGCGGCGCGCGGCTGCTCGGTGGTGCTGTGTCTGGACGAGGCGCAAGCCATGCCGCGCGATACGCTCGAGGCCGTGCGCCTGTTGTCGAATCTCGAGACCAGCCGCTCCAAACTTCTGCAACTCGTGATGTTCGGTCAGCCCGAGCTGGATCGACAGCTTGGCGAGCATTCGCTGCGGCAGCTGCAGCAACGCATTACCTTCGAATACGAGATGTCGGGCATGAACCTGCGCGAACTCGATCGCTATGTCGCGCATCGGCTTGCCGTGGCCGGTCATGTCGGCAGCGATCTGTTCAGTGCGGCCGCCATCGACCGTCTGCATCAGGCGTCGCGCGGTGTGCCGCGCCTCGTGAATATCCTCTGTCACAAGTCCCTGATGATTGTCTTTGGTGAGGGCGGCACCCTGGTGTCGCCACGTCACGTGCGCGCCGCGGCCGCCGATACGACTGCTGCACGCCAACCGGGCTACATGCCGCTGTGGCTCAAGCAGCCGGGCGTGTGGACATCCAGCCTGGGTTGGGGGCGTTGATGAGTGTCATCAACACCATGCTGCGCAATCTCGATGAGCGTCGTGCTGGCGCCGCACGTGATCCCGGCCTGCTTGATGAAATCGCCGTGCCCGCACATCAGCAAGAGCCTGCACGCCATCGCCTGCTGCTGGTAGCGCCCGTGCTGGCTGCCGCGGTCGTGGCGGTGGTGGCTTTGTATTTCTGGCCGCGTGCCGAAGCCAGCGCGCGCGCCGACCTGCGGCCGCCAGGCGCAGTTCAGGCGCCGCTTGCTGTAGTCACTGCGGTCGCGGCTGCGGAGGTGAGCGAAGCGCCCGTGTCGCAGCAGGCCGTTCCGGCAGCGACTACGCCGGAGCACGCGGCGCGTGCGGAAGAGCCCGCTACCGGCGCGAGGGAGGCCATGCTCGTGCTGGCGACCAGCATGGCCGATGTGGGTGATGCCACGACTCCGTCCAAGGCGAGCAAGCCCGTGCGTCGTGCTGTCGTGGAGGTGCCTTCGGCGGCGTCTGCGCAGGTTTCGTCTTCGATGCCGCTAGCAACGCCCGAGCCGCAACGCTCGCCTGCACGCACGGAACTGCGGCCTGCAGCGCGTGTGTCGCCGGCCCTGCCGCAAGTGGTGGAGAGTGGCTCGATCCGCGTCGAGCAAAGCACGCAGACGCCGGCCGAGCGCAATCAGATGGAAGTCCAGCACGCGGCCGAGCTATTGCAGCGCGGTGCCGTGGTGGAGGCGGAGGCCAGCTTGCGGTCTGTGCTGGCGAATGACAAAGGAATGCTTGCCGCGCGTCAGGCGCTGTTCGCCTTGCTGCAGAGGCAACAGCGTTCCGATGAAGCGCGCGCGTTACTCAGGGATGGTGTGAGTCTGGCGCCGACGCAGGCCAGCCTGCTTCTGCCTTATGCGCGTTTGCTCGCCGCACGCGGCGAGTGGGGCGCTGCCTACGAGGCGCTGGCGCCAGCGAGTGAAGTGCTGGCACAGGATGCGGAGTATCGCGGGCTGTGCGGTGTAGCGCTGCAGCGATTGGGCCGGTATCCGCAATCCGTTGCCGAATACCGCGCGGCCGTGAAGCTTGCCCCGACGGCTAGCGCGTGGTGGGTGGGGTTGGGTCTGTCGCTGGAGGGTGACGGCAAGCCTGGCGAAGCGCGTGCGGCTTACTTGCAGGCCCGAGCCACCCCTCTCGGGCCCGAGCTGGCCCAGTTCGTCAGCAACAAGCTGGCGCGCGTGAGCGCAACCGAATAGCAAGGGCGGTCACGGCCCCGCGACGCGGGCCGATCATTCTCAGTGCAGTACGCGTGGTCCGGGGAGCAGGAACTCGGGAATGTCGGCATCGAAGTCCGTGCCGTCCTCCGCCGTCATCTGGTATTCCCCACGCATGGTGCCGACTGGCGTGGCGATCGAGCACCCGCTGGTGTACTCGAAGGATTCACCGGGGGCGATTGTCGGCTGTTCGCCGATCACGCCGACGCCGCGTACTTCCTGCACGCGACCTTCCGCATCGGTAATCAGCCAGTGGCGGCTGATCAGCTTGGCGGGCACCTTGCCCTTGTTCTCGATACGGATCTGGTAGGCGAATACGAAGCGGCCTTCGTCCGGCGAGGATTGGTCCGCAATGAATTCCGCCGAGGTTTCGACGTGAATGAGGTACTTGTTGTTGTCCATTGTCATGTGTGCCGGGGATACGGCGTCTATTGAAACGCAAGCCGCAGTTCGGGGCCCGGCAACATGTCACAGTTCGGTCACATACGCCGGTCATTTGCAAAAAGTGACAAGCCCGGAGCCGACTACGCGGATAATTGCGCCTTCAGAATCAACCAAGGCCAGGTCTCATGTCCGCCCCCCAATACCGCATCGCCCCCAGCCTGCTTTCCGCCGACTTCGCCCGTCTCGGTGAAGAGGTCACCAATGTCATTGCTTCGGGCGCCGACTGGCTGCATTTCGACGTGATGGACAACCATTACGTGCCGAATCTCACCGTCGGCCCCCTTGTCTGCCAGGCAATTCGCCCGGTCACGGCGGCCACGATCGATGTGCACCTCATGGTCGAGCCCGTCGACACGCTGGTGCCGATGTTTGCCAAGGCCGGTGCCAACGTCATTACCTTCCACCCGGAAGCCTCGAGACACGTGGATCGCACGCTGCAGTTGATCCGTGACAACGGCTGCCAGGCCGGTCTGGTGTTCAACCCCGCGACGCCGCTGGACTGGCTGGATCACGTCATGGACCGCATCGACATCATCATGCTGATGTCGGTCAACCCCGGCTTTGGCGGCCAGAGCTTCATTCCTTCGACGATGCCGAAGCTGCGTCAGGCACGCGCCAGGCTGGACGCCTACGAGAAGGAGAGCGGTCGCCGCATCCTGCTGGAGATCGATGGTGGCGTGAAGGTCGACAACATCGCGGAAATTGCCGCCGCAGGCGCGGATACTTTCGTCGCGGGCTCCGCGGTTTTCGGCGCTGCCAAGGCCGAAGACCCGAATCGCTATGACAGCGTGATCCGCGCGATGCGGGCACAACTGGCGAGCCTCTGAGCGCCGACGTGGCTGATTTTAGGTGCGGCGATTGCGGATGTCGGAGAGATGCTCCGCTGCGTGCCAATCTGCCGCGCCATCTCCGTTGGTTGATTGCGATGCCGTTTTTCCTGCTGGCCACTGTGCTGCCGCTCTCTACTCTTACTCAGTCAGTTGGTGGCTCCAGTGACGTATGTCGCGACTGCGTCGAGAAGTATTACGTGATGACGGTGGTTCTGTGCATTGCCGGAGTGGCTCTGGGCTTGCTCGCATGGCGTTTGGGACGATAGAAACCGAATGATGCGTAAGCTTGAGAATCATCGCGCGATCCTCTTTGACCTCGACGGTACCCTCGTCGACGCCAACCCTGACATCGCCGAGGCTGCACGCCGCATGCTCGCTGAGCTTGGCGAACCTCCGCGCAGCGATGAGGAAATCGGGCGCTTCGTCGGCAAGGGCATTGGTGTGCTGGTCGAGCGCGCGCTGAATATTGGCCGGCGCGAACACACTGAAGCGGAGATCGCCGCGGCGCTGGAGCGCTTCATCACCCACTATGCAGCGGTCAATGGCCAGCAGGCGACGGTCTATCCGCATGTGCGCGAAGTGCTGGAAGGGCTGCGCGCGCAAGGCGTGCCGATGGCGTGCGTGACCAACAAAGCGGCCGTTTTCACTGTTCCACTCCTGCAGAAGCTGGGCCTCTCCGGCTTCTTCGCCTGCATTGTCAGCGGCGATACCTTGCCGCAGAAGAAGCCCGAGCCGGAGCCTTTGCTGCACTCTTGCCGTGAGCTGGGCGTGGCGCCTGCGCAAGCAGTGATGATCGGCGACTCGGACAACGATGCGCTGGCGGCCCGCCGCGCCGGCATTCCCGTCTGGCTGGTGCGTGGTGGCTACAGCGAGGGCATCGCCGTGGACAGCATCGATTGCGACGGGTTACTATCGTCGTTCGCTGATTTGCCGGATTTACTGGCTTTCAGCCGATCCAGAGTGCCGACATGAAGACCCAGAGCTGCATCCTCGAGAAAGGGAATCGCCCGCACTGTGCCGCCAAGCAAGACTGGCTGCGCAACGGGAGTTCGTGGCGTGTGCAGTAAAAGCACACCGCCAGGTCGTCACGAAGGTGCGATCTGATCTCGAAAACTGCAGTACCCGGAGTCATCATGACCGAAGCCATCTCCAAGGCCGAATTTGCGTCGCTTGCCGCACAGGGCTACAACCGTATCCCCCTGACGCTGGACACCTTTGCCGATCTCGACACGCCGCTGTCGATCTATCTCAAGCTTGCCAACGAATCCAATACCTACCTGCTCGAATCCGTGCAGGGTGGCGAACGCTTCGGGCGTTACTCCATCATCGGGCTGCCCTCGAAAACCCTGCTGCGTGCATCGGGTTTCAAGACAGAGATCGTCACTGACGGTCGTGTGGTCGAAACGGCCGAAGGCAATCCGCTCGATTTCATCGCCGAATACCAGAAGCGCTTCAAGGTCGCGCTCAATCCGAACCTGCCACGCTTCTGTGGCGGCCTCGCCGGCTACTTCGGCTACGACGCCGTGCGCTATATCGAACCGAAGCTGGCCGACACGCAGATGCCTGGCGGCCTCGACACGCCGGACATCCTGCTGCTGCAGACCGAAGAGCTGGTCGTCATCGACAACCTCAAGGGCCGCCTGAGCTTCATCGTCTATGCCGATCCGACACAGCCCGAGGCTTACGACAAGGCGCAGCGTCGCCTGCAGGGCCTGCGTGAAGCGCTGAAGAAGAGTGTCACTGCGCCAGAGGTGCATCGCAGCGAAACGCACCCGGTGGTGCGCACTTTCGACAAGGACGACTACATCGCCGCAGTGCTCAAGTCCAAGGAGTACATCGCGGGCGGCGACATGATGCAGGTGCAGATCGGCCAGCGCCTGTCCAAGCGTTTCACCGAATCTCCGCTGAGCCTGTACCGCGCGCTGCGCACGCTCAACCCTTCGCCGTACATGTACTTCTACAACCTCGGCGACTTCCACATCGTCGGTGCCTCGCCGGAAATCCTGGTGCGTCAGGAGACGACGCCGGAAGGTCAGAAGATCACCATCCGCCCGCTCGCCGGCACGCGCCCGCGCGGTGCTACGCCGGAGGCCGACAAGGCCGCGGAAGTGGAACTGCTTGGTGATCCGAAAGAGCGCGCCGAGCATTTGATGCTGATCGACCTCGCGCGCAACGACATCGGTCGTATCGCCAAGACTGGCAGCGTGAAAGTCACCGACGCATTCGTTGTCGAGCGTTATTCGCACGTCATGCACATCGTCAGCAATGTCGAAGGCTTGCTGAAGGACGGCATGAGCAGTCTCGACGTGCTGCGCGCGACCTTCCCGGCCGGCACCCTGACCGGTGCGCCGAAAGTACGCGCCATGGAAATCATCGACGAGCTCGAGCCCGTCAAGCGCGGCATCTACGGCGGCGCCTGTGGCTACCTGAGCTACGGCGGCGACATGGACGTGGCCATCGCCATCCGCACCGGCATCATCAAGGACCAGACGCTTTACGTGCAGGCCTCGGCCGGCGTGGTGGCCGACTCGGTGCCGGAACTCGAGTGGAAGGAAACGGAAGCGAAAGCCCGTGCGATGTTGCGTGCCGCCGAACTGGTGGAAGAAGGGTTCGAGGGCTAAATCATGATCTTGATGATCGATAACTACGACAGCTTCACCTACAACCTCGTGCAGTACTTCGGCGAACTCGGTGCCGACATGCAGGTCGTGCGCAACGACCAGATCACGCTGGACGAGATCGAGAAACTCGCGCCGGAAAAGATCGTGATTTCGCCTGGCCCGTGCTCGCCGAACGAAGCCGGCATCTCCGTGCCGACAATCAAGCACTTTGCCGGCAAGCTGCCTATCCTCGGGGTATGCCTCGGGCATCAGAGCATCGGCGCAGCATTTGGTGGAAAAATCATCAGAGCCAAGCAGCTCATGCACGGCAAGACCTCGCCGATCGAGCACGCCAACGTTGGCGTGTTCCACGGCCTGCCGCAGCCCTTCACGGCGACGCGTTATCACTCCCTCGCGATCGAGCGCGAATCCTGCCCGGACTGCCTCGAAGTGACGGCATGGACGGCCGACGGCGAAATCATGGGCGTGCGCCACAAGACGCTGGCCATCGAAGGCGTGCAGTTCCACCCCGAGTCGATCCTGACCGAGGGCGGACATCACATGCTGAAGAACTTCCTCGACGCGAAGTATTGATGTGAAGCTGGCGCTCATCAGCGGCGGATCGCGAGGCCTCGGCCAGGCGCTGTGTGCGGCGTACGCAGCGCTTGGCTACAAGGTCGTCGAGTTCTCACGCTCGGCGCCCGAGCCGTACTCGGTCGCGACCGACTTCGCTGATCCGGAGCACGCTGCGCGCGCGTTCGAAGATGCGATGAGACCGCTGGCGGCAGAGACCTGGGACGAGATCGTTGTCATCCACAATGCCGGCGTGCTCGACCCCATTGGTGCCGTGGCCAACAAGCGGACCACGCAAGTACTCGACAACATCAACACCAATATCACCTCGGCGCTGCTGTATCTGCGCGAAGCAATGCGCCAGTTCCAGTCGCATGCCTGTCGCAAGACCCTGGTGAACGTGTCGTCGGGCGCTGCGCGTAAGGGCTATGCGGGCTGGTCGCTGTACTGCGCGGGCAAGGCCGCGCTGGAGAACTTCGTGCGCGCGGTGGCGCTGGAGCAGGCGCAGGAAGAAGCGCCCTTCGTGGCGCTGAACATAGATCCCGGTGTAATGGACACGGAGATGCAGGCGACGATACGCAAGACGCCGGTCGAGGACTTTCCGGAGGTCGATCGCTTCGTGCTGCGCAAGCTGCTCGGCCACCTGCGGCCAGCGCGGGACATCGCTGCCGCCATCGTGCGGATTGTTGGCGGCGAGCAAGAGAGTGGCGGTAGAGTGGATGCCGCAGAGTTTCTGGCGTGACATGCTTCGTTTTGACTGAATCGGAACATTGAATGGACCCGTCCCTGATCCTGGTTGCGCTGGGGGCCATCGTGCTGATGGCCTATCTGCTGGATTTCGTGGGGCGTCGCCTGCGTGTGCCGGCAGTGGTGCTGCTGATATTCAGTGGCCTTGCGCTGAGCGCGCTGGACGATTTCACCGGCGTGAAACTCGATCTTCCGCATGAGCTGTTGCCGGTGCTGGGCACGGTCGGCCTGATCCTGATCGTGCTTGAAGGCGCGCTGGATATTTCCCTGACGCGAGAACACATCGGTCTCGTGGGCCGCACGGCGCTTGTTGCCTTGCTCGGCATCCTGTGTACGGGCGGGCTCATTGCCGTATTCCTGATGGCCGTGTTCAAGCTGCCGACCTTCCAGTCCATGCTGCTCGCGGCACCACTCGCGATCATCAGCTCGGCCGTTGCCATTCCTGCTGCCTCGGCATTGGCACCGAACCAGCGCGTCTTTGTCGTTTATGAAAGCTCCTTGTCGGACATTCTCGGCGTGATCATCTTCTACGCCTTGCTGAGCTACAACGGCAACGTGGGCGAGTTGCTCGTCTCGCAGATCGGGGAGGTCACGTTGTCGGTCGTTGTCGGTCTGCTCATGGCCCTGGCCGTGTTCTGGCTGATGCCGCGTATCGATCACCACGTGCGCGTATTGCCGCTGATCTTCGGCATCGTGCTGCTGTACGGGGTCGGCAAGATGATGCATCTGGCGCCGCTGGTCATGGTGCTGCTAGTGGGGCTGCTTCTCAACAACGGTTTTCTCATCGAGCGACTGACGCGTGGACGCATGAAGGCAGCTGCATCCTTCGCGACCGATCTGGAAGGCTTCAAGCACCTCACGGCCGAATTCACCTTTGTTGTGCGCAGCTTCTTCTTCGTGCTACTCGGTTTCAGCACGAAGCTCGCGAACCTGGCCAACCCGATGGCCTGGGGTATCGCCGCGGTCATCATGGTGTGCTGCATACTGCCGCGCTTGCCACTGTTGCGCTGGGTGGCGGGCGAGCGTTCCCGTGCCCTGGTATTTTTCGCGCCACGCGGACTCATCACGGTGTTGCTGTTCATGAGCCTGCCGGAGGAATATCGCCTGCCGGATGCGCCGCCCGCGACCGTGATGCTGGTCATCCTGATGTGGGCCATGCTGCTTACATATGGCAGCGTGCGCTTCAATGACAGTTCGCGTAAAGAGGCCGCGCCCGCCGGGTCGCCACCGACACTGCCGTGATTTTCGAAAAATTGATTCTGAGGACGAGCACATGACGCCGCAAGAAGCGCTTCAACGCACCATCGAACACCGCGAGATCTTTCATGACGAAATGGTTTCCTTGATGCGCCAGATCATGTCGGGCGAGGTGTCGCCCGTGCTGATCGGCGCCATCCTCACCGGCTTGCGCGTGAAGAAGGAAACGATTGGCGAGATCGCCGCGGCTGCGACGGTGATGCGCGAGTTGTCGATCAAGGTGCCGGTGAGTGATCCGCTGTCCGTGGTGGATACCTGTGGCACCGGCGGTGATGGTTCGCACACTTTCAATATCTCGACGGCTTCGATGTTCGTCGCAGCGGCGGCAGGCGCGAAGGTCGCCAAGCATGGTGGCCGCGCATCGTCGTCGCTGTCGGGTTCGGCCGATGTGCTCGAAGCACTCGGCGCAAAGATCTCGCTGACACCGGAACAGGTCGGGCAGTGCGTCGACGAGGTTGGCATCGGCTTCATGTTCGCGCCGAACCATCACAGCTCGATGAAGCATGCCGCGCCCGTGCGCAAGGAACTTGGCGTGCGCACCATGTTCAATATCCTCGGCCCGCTGACCAATCCGGCTGGCGCGGCGAACCAGCTGATGGGCGTGTTCCATGCGGATCTCGTCGGCATCCAGGTGCGCGTGCTGGAGCGCCTGGGCTCGCGTAACGTGATGATCGTGCACGGCATGGATGGCCTCGACGAACTGTCGATTTCTGCGCCGACTCTGGTGGGTGAATTGCGCAATGGCGAAGTGCGCGAATACCGCATCAGCCCGGAGGACGTCGGCTTGCCGATGCATGGTGCGTCGGCCCTGAAGGTGCGCAGCGTGGAGGAGTCGCGCGGCATGTTGCTGGCGGCGCTCGACGGTACCAACACGGCCGCACGCGACATCGTGGCTTTCAACGCCGGTGCGAGCCTGTATGTCGGTGGCGTGACGGATACGCTTGAGGAGGGTGTTGCGCTGGCCCTCGAGAACATTGCGAATGGTGCGGCACGCGCGAAGCTGGATGCGTTCGTGGCGCGTACCCAAGCCGCTGCCTGATCGCGCAGTTCAAATAGAACCTGCTTTGCAAGTAGTTTGAGAAGTACCGAGAAACTGGAGTTGTAATGTCGGACATCCTGCAAAAAATCCTTGCGACCAAGCGCGAGGAAATCGAAGTCGCCGAGCGCGCCTTGTCGCGTGAAGACATTGTCGAAGAGGCACGCGATGGCGTGCCCACGCGCGACTTCGTCGGCGCCATCCGCGCAAAGATCGCTGCCGGGCAAGCAGCTGTGATTGCTGAAGTGAAGAAGGCGAGCCCATCGAAGGGTGTGTTGCGCGAGAACTTCCAGCCCGCAGAGATTGCGATCTCCTACGAGCGTGGCGGCGCAGCCTGTCTGTCGGTGCTGACCGACAAGCAGTACTTCCAGGGCGCGACCGAGTACCTGCAAGAAGCGCGTGAAGCATGCAACCTGCCGGTGCTGCGCAAGGACTTCATCATCGACCCGTACCAGGTGTTCGAGGCGCGCGCGATGGGTGCGGATTGCATCCTGCTGATCGTCGCGGCTTTCCTGCCACCGGATGGCACGGTCAACAGCGCCACGACTCGCGCTGCCTTGTCGCATCTGCTCGAGCTGGAGCAGCTGGCACATGACCTTGGAATGGCCGTGCTGGTCGAAGTGCACAGCGCCGACGAACTGGACATTGCCCTGCAGATGCACACGCCGCTGCTGGGCATCAACAATCGCAACCTGCGTACCTTCGAGGTGTCGCTGGACATCACGCTGTCGCAACTTGCGCGTATCCCCGAAGGGCGCATTGTCGTCACCGAGAGCGGCATTCTGGGTGTCGCCGATGTGCAGCGCATGCGCGAGCACGATGTGCATGCCTTCCTCGTCGGCGAGGCCTTCATGCGCGCGCCCGACCCCGGCGCACAACTGGCTGCCCTGTTCTCGCGCTAGCCGCAGGCGATGACCGGCCCTGATCCACTGCCGGCAAAGAAGCCCCTGTGGCGACGTTTCATGCGTCGCCTGCTGTGGGCATCCATCGTGCCGCTGGTGCTTGTCTGCACCTTGCTCGGCGGACTCTACTGGTCCTTGGGAAGTGAGTCTGGCAGCCAGGCCCTGATTGCCGCGCTGTCGCGGTGGTCGGGCGGCATGCTGCAGATCGAGGGCTGGCAAGGATATGTCGCCGGTCAGTTCAAGGCGGAGCGGTTGCGGCTGCATCTTGCGGCGATGGATATCGACGCCGAGCGCGTGGCGTTCGACTGGCGCCCGAGAGCGTTGCGCAGGGGCTTGCTGAGCATCGAGAATCTGCATGTCGGTCGTCTCGAGATACGGCAAACGCCATCGGGCGATCCTTTGCGCATGCCAACCAGCCTGAGCTTGCCATTCCCGCTACATGTCGCGGCGTTCGATGTGAGCGTGTTGGCGATTGGCAAGCGCGCCGCCAAGGGGGCTACCCTGCCTCCGCCGGACCTGTTGTTGCACGACCTCACTGGCAGCGTCGACAGTGACGCGCACGCGCACCGTATCCATCGCCTTGCGCTCAAGCTGCCTGCCGGGAACGTGACGGCGAAAGGTGATATCCAGCTCAAGACGCCTTACGAACTGAATGCCCAGGCAGCATTTGTTGGCAAGCTGGCTGAGCGCGCAGTGAACGTAGAGGCGCGGGCTACCGGCTCGCTCAACAAGCTCGCGCTGACACTGCAGGCAAAGGGGCAGGGCATGTCGGGTACCGCCGATGTGCGCGTACGGCCTTTTGCCGCCTTGCCTGTCGAGCTGGCGCACATCGCGCTGAAAGGCGTAGACCCGGCGCTGTTTCACCCCGAGGCTCCGCACGCCTTGCTGGACGTGCTGGCGAATCTCACTCCGCGCCTGCCTGTTGCAAGCGGGCAGGGGGCGAGTGCTCCAGATCCCCTGCAATGGCAGGTCAGTGGTCCCGTTGAAGTGCTCAATCGCAAGCCGGCAACGATTGACGCGGGTGGCGTGCCCGTCGAGCGACTGTCCTCGAACCTGTCGTGGGCCGAAGGGGCCCTGCAGCTGGAGGGGCTGCAGATCTTGCTGCCCGGGCGTGGGCGCATCGCCGGCAAGCTGAAATGGCAGACACTTGCGACCGATGCTATCGGCCGCATCGAAACCGAGCTGAGCGTCCAGGGGCTCGATCCGGCGCGTCTGCACAGCCGGCTGCGGCCAATGCAGATTGCCGGCAAACTCAGCGGCAAGAGCGCACCGGGGGTGGGCAAGAACGCTTCGCAGGTGCAGGCCTTTCGCATTGACCTTGCCTCTGGCGATTTTCGTCTCACGGCACAGGGCGGGCAGCGCGACGGCGTACTCGAATTGCAGCAGGCTGCGCTGACGGCCGGCAAGGCCAGCGTCGAGGCAAGTGGCCGCTATCAGTGGCAGGTGCAGCCCGGTGCGCAGGATACGCAGGCTTTCAGCGCCAAGGGACGCATGCTGGCATTCGACCCGCGTGCTTTTGTGCCGTCAGCGCCGCAAGGCAATCTCAACGCCGAGTTCTCGCTGGATGGCGCGCTGAAGCCGACTTGGCGTGCGCACATGGCATTGGCCATCGCCAGCAGCACGCTGGCTGCTTATCCGTTGCAAGGTCGTGCGAATCTGGTGGCCGAGCCTGGCAGGGTGCATGACGCTGATGTTGCGCTGGATCTGCTGGGCAACCAGCTCAAGCTGTCCGGCGCAGTGGGGCATGCCGACGATCGTTTGCAGATCCTGGTCGACGCTGCGCAGCTTGGCCGCCTGCAGTCGGGCTTGCGGGGCACGCTCACGGCCCAGGGCTCGGTGGGCGGTTCGCTGCAGGAGCCATTCATTGCGCTCACTGCCCAGGCTCGCGGCCTCGGTCTGGCGGACACCGCCAGTGTTGAATCGGTACAGGCAAAACTGCAGCTTGAGTCGGGCGCCAGGGGGGCGCTGGATGGCAACATCGATCTCAAGGGCGTGCGCACCGGGGGCGACAAGACGGAGCCGCTGCTGCGCAATGCCAATGTGGCGATCAGCGGCCGTCGCGATGAACACACCGTGCGCATGAATGCTGCTCTGATCAAGAATCAGAGTCTGAGCGTGACGGCGGAAGGCGGCTTGCGCGCAACCCCCGCGACTACAGGTGCCGTGGCCACGAATGCCTGGCAAGGGCGCCTGACGCAACTATTGGCACAGGGGCCACTGGCATTGCGATTGAAGAGCCCGGCGGAGATCAGCATCGCACCGCAGCGCGTGGCTTTGGGCGAGGCGCAGCTTGAGGCCGACAACGGGAACGTGCAGCTCACCACCACCGAGTGGACGCCATTGAGAAGCGTCGCACGGGGGCGCATGACGGGGTTGCAGATCGGGTTTGCGGTTGATGAGTTCCAGCACACCGTCATGCGCGGCAAGAGCCTGCAGCTTGGGGCCGAGTGGGATGTAACGCTGGCCGAGCGAGCCAATGGGCTGATCCGCGTGTTCCGCGAAGGTGGGGATTTCATTCTGCATGGCGATGCTCCGGTGGCGCTTGGACTGGAAACGCTGGAGCTCAATCTTGCCGCGCAGGAGGACCGACTGGCGCTGTCGGCACTGGCCAATGGCAAACGCATCGGCGCCATCAATTTTGCCGGCACAGCGCTGGCGCGGCGTCAGGGCAGCCAGATCAGCCTCGACCCCGACGCGGTGCTAACGGGGGTCGGGCACGTGGATATTCCGGCACTGGACTGGCTCGGCCCGGCAATCGATCAGAACCTGCGCACAGGCGGCAGTATCGTCGGCGATTTCAACATTCTGGGTACTGCAGCCAGGCCGCAGAGTAGCGGGCATATCGTTGGCAGCAAGCTGACCCTGGGGCTGGCCGACCAAGGGTTGCGTTTGCGCGATGGCAACCTGGAGCTGAATTTCGATGCGGCGCGTGCCACCCTCAGCAAACTCGATTTCCGGGCCGAGCGCAGCATGCAAGCACCTGACCCGCGCCTGCGCGTACTGCATCTGCCGGGCGCCGACGCCGGAAAAGACGAGTCGGGGCGCCTCAGCGGTAGTGGCGGCATCGACCTCAAGACCGGGCAAGGCAAGTTCGAACTGACGGCAGACCATGTCCCGGCCCTGCAGGGTGCCAACCAGTGGATGCTGGTGTCAGGCACGGCCACCATCGACAGCGGCTGGAACTCGATGGACCTGAAAGCGAAGTTGCGTGCAGATGCTGGCTTCATCGGGGTGCCGAAATCAGGAGCGCCCACGCTCGGCAATGACGTGCAGGTAAGGGGCCAGCAGCCCAAGCCACCACAACGCATGCGCCTCAATGTCGATGTTGATTTCGACTTTGGCAGGAATTTCATCGTCAAGGCCTGGGGAATCGACACATGGCTCGACGGACAGTTGCGTGTGCAACTCGCCCAAGGGCAGCAGCCGCGTGCCACGGGGGCGCTGCGCGCGCGCGACGGAGTCTTCGAGGCCTACGGACAGACGCTGACGATAGACCGCGGGCTGATCAATTTCGCGGGTCCGCTGGACAACCCTGCGCTCAACGTCGTGGCCGTACGCAAGGGGCTGGCAGTCGAGGCGGGAGTCGAGGTGACGGGATTGGTAAGACAGCCACGTGCACGCCTCGTGTCCGATCCGGAGGTGCCGGAGAGCGAGAAGCTGTCCTGGATACTGCTGGGCCGATCCAGTGACGTGCAAGGAGGAGATGCTGGTTTGCTGATCGCGGCAGCCAGCGCAGCCTTCAGTGGCGACGGCCCCCCCATCACCTCGCGTGTCGCGAACACCTTCGGCTTTGACGATATCTCCCTGGGGCAGGGTGGCACGTCCAGCCGTCCGGTGCAGAGCCGCGTGGCCAGCAACTCCACGGGTTCAAGCGGCTCCACGACTGGCTCGGTCAATGAGCAGGTGGTCAGTTTCGGCAAGCACCTGTCGGCGAAGGCTTATCTCGCGCTGGAGCAGAACCTCGAAGGGACCGAGAGCATCGTCAAGATCACCTACAAGCTGACGCGCTATCTCTCGCTGATTGCCGGCGGCGGGACCGATAACTCACTGGACCTGCACTACGACATCTCGTTCAAGTGACTGGCGTTGCGATTACCGCAGGAACTCGCTTTCGTCGGACTGCTTCGGTAGCTGGGCTCGATTGGAGATGCGCTTGCCGACATCCTTGTGCCACACCACGTCGTTGTCGACCGCGTAGAGCCAGCAAGCTTCGCCCAGGCGTTCGCAATAGCTCAGGGCGTCTTCCATGGCTGCAGTGCCCAGCCAGTAACGACCAGAGCCTTCCTTCGAAATCACGAAAGCTCGCGGCGAAGGTTTTTCGAGGAACGCGCGATAGGTTGCCTGCTGTTCCTGCGGCAGCGGCACCGCCGCGAGGTCCTTTACATCGGCAAAGCCGCTGGCAATCGGTTTTCTGCGGGTTTCCTTGCCATCTGCACCGTCTGATGCGGGTGGGGCCAAGGCAGCTTCCGGCGCCCCCTGCAAAGTCCAGACGACACGGTCATCGACCGCGTACAGGTAGCAGGGGCGTCCGCGCGACAGCACCAGGCAATAGGCAAGGGCATTGGCCGAAGCGTTGGGGCCGGACCTGGATGCCCATGCCGCCGTACCACTGCCGTTGGGGCTGATGGCAAACGCGCGGGGCCGCATCGTGATATTGAGAAAGCGTTCGTAACCCACGCGCCCCTCGTCATTGATCAAGGGCACGTCCTTGATCCGGTGCAGACGTGCATCAACGCTATCGGCAACCGATGGCTGTGGCGTACGGTCGGCCGTTTCGGGATTCCACACCACGGTGTCGTCGACGGCGTACAGGAAGCACGGCACCGTGGGCGTTGAACAGGTTTTCAAGGCGTCTGACGCGGCATTGGTGCCGGCACGGTAAGACCATGCCGTGGCTCCAGCGCCGATCGCAAATGCACGTGGGCGCAGCGGCGTGGTCAGGAATCGTTGGTAGCCTGCGCGGCCTTCATTGTTGATGAAAGGGACGTCCCCCACGCGATATAGCCGAGGGTCTGTGCCATTGGCAGTGCTGTTCAGGTTCGGCGTGACAGGCCCGTCGGGCGCTACCGCCACGAGTTCCGCGCTGAGGCTGGCGGGCAGCGATTTGCGGTCGGGCAAGAGCGGCTGGCCGTTCAAGCGCTTGAGCCGGATCTCAACAAGCGTCGCACGTTGCCAGACGGCGCGTTCCGCCGTGAAGGGGTGACGCTGGGCCAGTCCGCCATCGCTCCGGCTGGGCCGATTACTGGCCACGCGACGCCAGATATCCGTGGCACGCTCGACGTCATATCCGGCCTGCGCGGCAATATAAGTACCGAGATAGTCTGCGGAGCGCTCTTCTCCCGCATCGTACTTCGCTGCCACTTTGCCTCCAGCAGGGGGGCGAGGCGCTGGCCAGGCAGCATGCAGGAAAATGCTATGGGCAATTTCATTCGCCAGCAGCAAGGCCAGCTCGTCGTCACTCGTGATGAAGCGAAGCAAGCCAGTGCTCACGGACAATGAATTGTGCGTGATGGCGGCAATGAGTGCGTCGTCAAATACCAGGCGCGGAATTTCATTGCAGATCAGCTGTGGCCTGAGTTCCAGGCTGCGCACCTGCTCTCCTGTTCCTAGCCTCATCTCGAACGGCATGTTCTGGGCCAAGGTGTTGAGAGGCCGCGTAAAAACCCAGGACGGCTGCAGCGTCTTGTCGGTGGCCGTGTCTTTCAAGGAGATCAGGCGATCGCCGTCCCGCACGCCTGCTGATCGATACGGACTGGATGGCACCTGCAGGAACTGCGGATTGCCGGAGGCGTCGTTATCCAGTGCTTCGAGAAAACCGCGGCGGAGGTCTTCGGGCACATCCGTGACGCTGATGGGGGGGACGCCGAGGCTGTAGCCCCGGCTCTGCAGACAATAAGGGCTCGCAGCCTGAAGAATCGTGTAAGCCACACGCTCAAGACGAGTCCGGTCTGCGAGGTACAGACGCGTCTCATAGATGCGAAGGATGCGCGCTTCTGTGTCAATCGCGGAGGCTGATGCCGGCGACGTTTCCGCCGCTTGGGCCATGCAGGTCAGGGCCGAGATGAATAGCCCGAACAGCGCGCAGCGCGCGCGGCGTAGAGGGCGTTCCGGCAGGCAGCCATGCATGGTCATTGCTTGGAGTCCAGTCTCTTGTCTTGCTGCGCTTGCGGCCTGTTTTGTGTTTTTGGGTGCGTACAGGCTTCCTGAGCGAACTTGGTGCTCACCGCGCAGACGTTTTGCCGCCATATTGTAGCTGCCAGCACAAATGGCGCACCTACAACCGGTGAGGAGCCGTGACCGGGGTCAGGTTCTGCACGAAATCCGGCTGAAGCGTTTCATTTTCCGGACCGTTGAGAGCAGTTTGCCCTTGCGAATAGGGCAATGCGGAAAAGAAAAAAGGCACGTAACGTGCCTTTTTCGCGTCTGTGGAGCGATCAGCTGTCGCCGCCGCCATCACCACCATCACCGCCGCCCCCGTCTCCACCGCCGTCACCTCCACCATCACCGCCGCCGCCATCGCCGCCTCCACCATCCCCTCCACCATCCCCGCCACCGCCGTCAGCAAGCGCGCCAGACTTTCCTTTCATCAGCTGACTGCGACGAACACCGCGGATGTGCAGCGCAAGGGACCAATTTGTCGACTGATCACCTGCTGCTTCTTCGGACCCACCCATCTCAACATTCTTTTTCATCGCTTTCCCCCATAAGAAACAACAACGGACACTACCCACTAGCGACCATACTGCGTATTCACTTTACATACAATGATTTGCTGCGTCATCCAGAGATGCGTATCTTTTTACCGGGTTATCTCTTCAAATTTCTTGGCAGTATGAGCGACTCAGTTTTCGAGAAAATCAGACTCTGCGTTCTGCGCCGGCAGCTGATTGACTCGAGAAATTCGTTTGGCTATGTCCTTGTTCCAGACGACCTCATCGTTAACTGCATATAGCCAGCAAGGTGTATCGAGTCGGGCGCAATGAGCCAAGGCATCGTGCATCGCAGCGGGGCCGATCCAATAAAAGCCCAACCCTCCTTGTGTGATCACGAATGCACGCGGCGAAGGCTTCTCCAGAAAGGCCTTGTATTTGGGTAATTCCGCGGCAGACAAAGGGATGGCTGTCAAATCACCTATGCCCGCAAACCCCGAGCCTTTGGGTTGTGCGGTCTGAGAGCCTTTAGTGCGATTACTATTGGTTTGCGGTTGCTCAAACGCTGTTTCTGGATTCCACACGACTTTGTCATTGACCGCGTACAAATAGCAGGGGCCGCGCGCAAATGTCGCGCAGTGGGAAAGAGCGTCAGCCGCCGCATTTGTGCCAAATCGGAATGACCAAGCTCCGTGCCACGACGTCTTGCTAGGGCCGATAGCGAATGCCCTTGGGCGGAGAGGGGAGTCAAGAAAGCGTTGGTACCCGGCAATCCCTTCGTTGTCGATGAAAGGGATGTTGGTCAGTACTCGCAATCGAGGATCCTCTGCGCTGACGCGGCTACTCTCTTTGTCGCTTTCCATGCTCGACGTATTTGTGCGGAAATCTCCCCCTGAGAATGCGAGATGCCGGTCCGGAAGCAATCGTGCGCCGATTTGTACTTTTTGGCGGATTTCCGCGCTCACTGCCTGCAAGCTGGCTCCACGAGATGGTGGGAGCGGGTGGCGCGCGACTAGGCTATCTTTTCCCTGATCGGGCGGAGCACTTGCTACGCGCCTCCAAACAAGCATGGCTCGGGCAATATCGAACTCAGCGGCTGCGACTACATAGCCTCCAAGATAGTCGGCTTCTCGCTCCTCCGTGGATGTGGCCGGTGGGTGGTGTTTGCTGTTGGCCGTTGTCATTTTGAGAGCTCGCGCCGCATGACGCTGATCATGCATGAGTTCGTTGGCAATCAGATATGCGAGCTCGTCGTCGTTGGCTACGAACCGGAGTAGGCCTTGGCTCAAGCTTACCTTTCCAGCCTCAACACGGATCACGAGATTGCTTGTACGCAACAGTTGAAGTTGTACATCGCAAATCTGCTGAGGAAGTACGTTCAGTGAAACTGATTGGTTGCCTCTCTGGAGCTCGAGCGCAACGGGTTCGTTTTGTACGAGTGTTGATGATGGGCGATTCAGTGTCCAAGTTGGCGACACTTGCTTACCTGTCGCCTGATCGATCATCTGAAGCAGGGTGTCTCCTGGACGAACCCCCGCCTTCATCGCAGGGCTATTCAAGGCAACATTCAGAAATCTCGGCTCGCTTATGAGGTTTGATTCACCTTCAACAAAGCCGGCTCTCAAGTCTTTGGGGAGGCTTTCGATCACAAAAGGCGGAATGCCCAAACTGTATTTTCGTCGTTCGGTACAGTAAGGTGCCCCTGCATTTGCAACGGAATAAGTCACTCTCTCCGCGCGCCGCAGATCAGCCAGATAGGTATTTGTGGCGAATTGCCGTTGGATGCTTACTTCGGCAGCAAGTTGTTCTGCCGTTGGTTGAGCCGGTACGGCAGCTTGTGTTGCTGAGCAAATATGGGGTGCTGCGAACAAAAGAATGCTCAGCCAAACAAGATGAGAGTGCAGTGAACGCCTGCAATAGAAGGCTGCCACCGCTATTGCTTCGCCAAGGAGCATGCGTCTAGTCACAGGTTGTGCTCATAGAGTGTCTGACGTGAAACATTCTGGAATGTGCAGAAAAGTCTCGAAGGCGGCATGTGTGATAGCCGCATCGCTGCGATTCAGCAGCCACCGGTGGAGTGAGGCCACATGCGGCTTTGATGCAGGCGCGATCTTGTCACTCTGCCGAAAGATCGACAAGCGTGACTAACGGGCGATTTACCCCGGACTTTCGGGCGTCTTCAGTTGCTCGCGACTTCGCCCTTGGCGTGCAAGACGCTTTGCACCAACTCTGCAAGGGAGTCGGCTTCCATCTTTTCCATGACGCGGGCGCGGTGCACTTCGACGGTCTTGATGGAGATGCCCAGTTCGTCGGCGATCTGCTTGTTGAGGCGGCCGGCGACGATCAGTTCCAGTACCTCGCGCTCACGTGGTGTGAGCTGCTCGATATGACGTAGTGCGTCCGCGCCCTGGCGGCGGTGCTGGTGCTGGCTGCGGTCGCGCGCCAGGCATTGCTCGATGAGGTTGAGCATGTCTTGGTCATGGAAGGGCTTTTCGATGAAGTCGAAAGCGCCTTTCTTGAGCGCCGTGACGGCCATCGGGACGTCGCCGTGGCCTGTGATGAAGATCACCGGCAGGGTGGAGTGCTGGCTGTTGAGTTTCTCGTGCAGTTCGAGCCCGCTCATGCCTGGCATGCGGATGTCGAGAATCAGGCAGCCACGCAGCGTGGGCGTCCACACTTCGAGGAAGGCTTCTGCCGAGGGATAGGAGGCGACCTTGAGGCCGGTGGATTCGAGTAGCCAGACGAGCGAGTCGCGCAGCGCATCGTCATCATCGATGATGTGCACGAGTTGGTCGGCGGACTGGCTTTCAGGAGACGGTGACGGATTGAGGCTCAAGGCTGTTCTCCAGAGGCAAGGTGAATTTGAAGATACTCCCACCGGCGGGGTTTGGGTCGACCCACAAGCGGCCATTGTGAAATTCGATGATGGAGCGGCAGATGTTGAGGCCCATGCCCATGCCCTCGGCCTTGGTGCTGAAGAAGGCGGAGAACAGGCGTTCGCGGTCTGCTTCGCCGATGCCGTGACCGAGGTCGGTGACGGAGACTTCGATCTGGTCGTCGAGCAGGCGTGCGGCGACGACGACGATACGGCGCTCCGGAGGTTGGCCGATTTCCGCCTCTGCCGCATTCTTGACGAGGTTGAGCAGGACCTGCTCGATCATGATGCGGTCCGCATAGACGCTGGGCAGGCCGGGCGCAATATGCGATTCGATCTTGACCCCCAGGCGTTGTGCTTCGATTTCAGCAATGCCCAGCGCATCTTCGGCAATATCCGTCAGGGCAACGTCGTTGCGCTTCGGTTCGCTCTTGCGCACGAAGTCGCGCACCCGACGCACGATGTGGCCGGCGCGTGCGGCCTGCGCATTGGCCTTCTCCATGGCGTTGAGAATGTCTTCGTGTTTGTAGCTGCCGCTTTGCAGGCGGTTTACACAACCCTTGGCGTAATTGGCAATGGCTGACAGGGGTTGGTTCAGTTCGTGGGCCAGGGTCGAGGCCATTTCACCCATGGTGATCAGGCGTGAGGTGCGTGCCAGGCGTGCTTCCTGTTCGCGATTGAGCTCTTCGACGTGCTTCAGCTCGGAGATGTCGGTGGCGACTGCGAGGCGGACGACACGGCCATCGACCCACAGCGTGGCGCGCTCGCGCAGGTGGAACCAGTGGCCGGTGATGGGGTGCTGCAACTCGCCGTCGAACAGTTCGCGTGGTAACTGCGCCGGGTCGAGGTTGCGTGGATCGACAAGATAGTCGCCCAGTTCGGGGCGCGGGATGGCGAGGCCGTCGTGGCCGACGAGGGCGCTGCTGCCGTCGCGGCGCAGGAAGGCGCGGTTGGCGTACAGCACTTCGTCGTCGGCTGCGTCGACCACGTAAACCGCTGCATCGAGACCATCCAACACGGCCGTGAAGCGTTCGTAAGCGGCTTCGAGGTCGCCACGGACGCGTCGTGATTCGGTGATGTCGGTCAATGCGGACATCCAGCCTGTCTGCACGCCGTTGGCGTCGACGAGCGGGGATTCATGCAGGCGCACGTCCAGCGTGCTGCCGTCCGGGCGCTGGATGCGCACGTCGAAGCCTTCCTTCGGCGCTTTGCCGGACAGGCACAGCGCGAGGTTGTGCCAGTTGGCGGCGTGTTCATTCTCCGGCCAGTAGGAGAAGGGCGGTTCGGAGCCGACCAGCTCTTCGGGCGTGCGGCCGGTGATCTCGCAAAACGCATGATTGACGTAAATCGTGCGGCCGCGCAGGTCGATGGCGCGCAGGCCGGTCGATACGGATTCTTCCATGGCTTTGCGGAAGGCTGTCTCGGCGCGCAGCGCGTCCTCAGTGGCGCGGCGGTCCGACACATCATGGGCTACGGCAAAAACCAGGCGGTCGTCCTGCACGGGGTTGGCACTCCACGACAGCCATTTGAAGCTGCCGTCGCCGCAGCGGCAGCGCACTTCGAAGTTGCTGGTCTTGCCTTCGGCCAGGCTGGCGAGTGCGGCCAGAACGATGGGCGTGTCGTCCGGGTGGATCAGGTCTGTGATCGTCTTCTCTGGCAGGTGGTCGGGGCGTTGCCCGAGTACGTTCAGGAAGGCGGGATTGGCGCGCTTGACGCTGCCGTCCATGCCGAGCACGCACAAGAGGTCGAGCGACAGGGCGAAAATCTGGTCGCGTTCGCCGGCAATGATCTCGATGCGCTGGTGCTGCTCGCGCGCCGTCCACAAGCTCCAGCAGGCGACGGCGAGCAGGGCCACGATGAGAAGGGTGGAGAGTGCGTCGACGCTGGTCTCGGTCGGGTTGCCAATGGAGCGGTTGGCGATCCAGATGAGGCCGATGAGGGTGGCGATACCGATGATTACCAACGCGAAGGATGGCGCGCGGGCTTCACGTGATGACGCTGATGCGTGCGGATCCATGGGGGACAGACTTTCGACGGTAGTTGATTGTCTGTGCTGCATCTGCGCGGGCGGCATTGGGTCAAACCCTCACGATACAACAAGGGCGCGGTTTCGCGGGATTTTGCGGGCGCGTTTGCGGTGCCCGTTCAAGCGCGATTTGCCATGAACGAGGATAATCCGGAATACGCTCCGCGGAGGCTTGTTGCGCTGCAACATATTGTTTTGTAAAAGAAAAGATCAGAATACTTGATCCGTTCATAGGCGCTTTTTTGTTGCACAGCGTGAGGGCGTGTTTTATATTGTGAAATCGCCGGTTTGTGCCGGTGAGCATTGGCTTTGACGGATGTCATCAAATTCGGCTGACGAGTGGCGCAAAACCCTCCGCAGCCGAATGCGTGTGTCCGGACGAGAAGAATTCGCAGTTCAGTGGGTGTCGGATCGATCTGATCGATGCGGCACGCACCATCTGGTAGTGCCCCTGTCCGGTTCGCGCGACCCGCGGCCGACGACAACAGCAAACCGCTCGTGATACCCCCATCGGAGCGGTTTGATCAACGCCCATAAGAGGAGAAGCAAGATGGCAGAAATGCCCCACGTGCTCCTGCAGTCCGACCCGGACGCGCGCGAGACACAGGAATGGCTGGAAGCACTGAATGCAGTAATCGCTCAGGAAGGCCCCGACCGGGCGCACTACCTGATCGAGCGACTCATTGAAGCTGCGCGCGAAGACGGCATTGATCTGCCATATAGCGCCACTACGGCCTATCTCAATACCATCCCGTCCGACCAGCAGCCCAAGTACCCGGGCGACCCTGCCATCGAAGAGCGTATCCAGGCGTACCTGCGCTGGAACGCCATGGCCATGGTGGTGCGTGCCAACAAGCACACCAACGTCGGCGGTCACATTGCTTCCTACGCTTCGTCAGCGACCCTCTATGACGTAGGCTTCAACTGGTTCTGGAATGCTGCACATGAAGGTCATGGCGGCGATCTGATTTTCTTCCAGGGCCACTCGATTCCCGGCGTGTATGCACGCGCCTTCATGCTCGGTCGCCTGACCGAAGAGCAGCTCGAGAACTTCCGTCAGGAAGCGGGCGGCAAGGGCTTGTCGTCTTACCCACACCCATGGTTGATGCCGGACTTCTGGCAGTTCCCGACCGTGTCGATGGGTCTGGCGCCACTGCAAGCCATCTATCAAGCACGCTTCATGAAGTACCTGCAGGCGCGTGGCCTCGCCAAGACCGACAACCGCAAGGTCTGGGCCTTCATGGGCGACGGCGAAATGGACGAAGTCGAATCGCGCGGCGCGATCGGCGTGGGCGGTCGCGAGAAGCTCGACAATCTCGTGTTCGTCATCAACTGTAATCTGCAGCGCCTCGACGGTCCGGTGCGCGGCAACGGCAAGATTATCCAGGAGCTCGAATCCGAGTTCCGCGGTGCCGGTTGGAACGTCATCAAGCTGATCTGGGGCACGCATTGGGACGCGCTGTTCGCACGCGACCCGCAAGGCCTCATCAAGCGTCGCATGCTTGAACTGGTCGACGGTGACTACCAGACCTTCAAGGCCAAGGACGGTGCTTACGTTCGAGCCAACTTCTTCAACACGCCTGAACTGCAGGCGCTTGTTGCCGACTACACGGACGAGGACATCTGGCGCCTCAACCGCGGCGGCCATGACATGTTCAAGATCTATTCGGCATACAAGGCTGCGACGGAACACACCGGCCAACCGACACTGATCCTGGCGAAGACCATCAAGGGCTTCGGCATGGGCGAGTCGGGCGAAGCGCAGAACATCAGCCACCAGGCGAAGAAGATGTCGCAGGACGCGCTCAAGTCCATGCGTGACCGCTTCTCGATTCCGGTTGCCGACGACAAGCTCGCCGAGATGCCTTTCATCAAGTTCGAAGAAGGCTCGCCGGAACTCGAATACATGCGCAAGCGTCGCATGGATCTCGGCGGCTACCTGCCGTCGCGCCGTACCAAGAGCGACGACCTGCAAGTGCCGGCACTGAGCGCATTCGATGCGTTGCTGAAGGCTTCCGGCGAAGGCCGCGAATTCTCGACCACCATGGCCATCGTGCGCATGTTCAACATCCTGTTGAAGGACAAGAACGTCGGCAAGCACGTCGTGCCTATCGTTGTCGATGAGTCGCGCACCTTCGGTATGGAAGGCATGTTCCGCCAGTACGGCATCTGGAACCAGCAAGGCCAGCAATACGTCCCGCAAGACCATGACCAGCTCATGTTCTACAAGGAAACGGTCGACGGCCAGATCATGCAGGACGGTATCAACGAAGCCGGCGCCATGGCTGACTGGATCGCTGCTGCAACGAGCTACTCGGTGCACGGCGTGCCGATGATCCCGTTCTACATCTTCTACTCGATGTTCGGCCTGCAACGCACGATGGACCTGTGCTGGGCGGCTGGCGACTCGCGCGCCCGCGGCTTCCTGATCGGCGGCACGGCTGGCCGTACGACGCTGAACGGCGAAGGCCTGCAGCACGAAGACGGTCACTCGCACGTTCTGGCGCACACGATTCCGAACTGCGTCTCGTACGATCCGACCTTCTCCTTCGAAGCGGCCGTGATCTTCCAGGACGGCCTGCGCCGCATGTATGCGGAACAGGAAGATGTGTATTACTACATCACCGTCATGAACGAGAACTACGAGCACCCAGAGATGCCTGCCGGCGCAGAAGCCGACATCATCAAGGGTCTCTACAAGCTCAAGGATGGCGCCAAGTCGAAGGGCCCGCGCGTGCAACTCGTCGGCTCCGGCACGATCTTCCGCGAAGTCATCGCGGCAGCCGATCTGCTGAAGAAGGACTGGGGCGTCGAGGCTGACATCTGGGGCGCACCGAGCTTCAACGAGCTGGCACGTGACGGTCAGGCCACGCAACGCTGGAACATGCTGCACCCGCTCGAAGAGAAGCGCGTGTCGCACGTCGAAGCCAAGTTCAAGGGCTCGCAAGGTCCGGTCATCGTTGCAACCGACTACATCCGCCTGTATGCCGAACAGATTCGTCCGTTCGTGCCGAACAAGTACGTCGTGCTCGGTACCGATGGTTTCGGTCGCTCGGATACGCGTGAAGCGCTGCGTAACCACTTCGAAGTCGATCGTCGCTGGGTCGTCGTCGCGGCATTGTCGGCCCTTGCAGAAGAAGGCAAGGTCGATCGCGAGAAAGTGGCTGCCGCGCTCGTCAAGTACGAGCTCGATCCAAACAAGCCGAATCCAATGACTGTGTGATGAGTGATGAGAGAGGAGTGAGGAGTACGCTCGGCGTAGCCGACCGGAAACTTCAACTCCTCGCTCCTGACTCCTGACTCCTCACTAGGAATAACAAATGAGCCAACTCATCGAAGTGAAAGTGCCGGACATCGGCGATTTCAAGGACGTGCCGGTCATCGACGTCTTCGTCAAGGCAGGCGACACCATCAAGGCAGACGATGCGCTGCTGACACTGGAAACGGACAAGGCGACCATGGATGTGCCGAGCCCGGCTGCCGGCGTGGTCAAGGAAGTGAAAGTGAAAGTGGGCGACAAGCTCAGCGAAGGTGCGCTGGTCCTGTTGCTGGAAGCCGCCGGGGCTGCCGCCGCGGCGCCTGCACCGGCTCCAGCTGCAGCGGCGCCAGCCCCTGCGCCCGCAGCCGCACCGGCTCCGGCGCCTGCTCCCGTGGCAGCGCCAGCGCCTGCAGCCGGCCCTGTCGGTCTGGTTGAACTGAAGGTGCCGGACATCGGCGACTTCAAGGATGTCCCTGTCATCGAGGTGTTCGTGAAGGTCGGCGACACCATCGCCGCCGACGCGCCGCTCGTTGCACTGGAATCCGACAAGGCCACCATGGAAGTGCCCGCGTCGACGGGTGGTGTGGTCAAGGAAATCAAGGTCAAGGTAGGCGATCGCGTCGGCGAAGGCGCAGTTGTCGTCGTCGTCGAAGCAGCTGGCGCCGCGCCTGCCGCGCAAGCTGCAGCACCGGCTCCTGCTCCAGCACCGGCCGTAGCCCCTGCAGCGGCAGCTCCGGTTGCGGCCCCTGCGCCATCCGCTGTCAGTGCTCCTGCTCCGGTGGCAACGGCGCCTGCCGGCAAGGCACACGCCAGCCCGTCCGTGCGTCGTTTCGCGCGCGAGCTGGGTGTCGATGTCGCGCTCGTGCCGGGTTCCGGTCCGAAGGGCCGCATCCTGCAGGAAGACGTGCAGAACTTCGTCAAGGGCGTCATGGCGCAAGTCGCTTCCGGCGGCCTGCAACAGACTCCAGCCGGCACGCCTGCCGGTGGCAATCTCGGTGGCCTCACCGTGCTGCCATGGCCGAAGGTCGACTTCACCAAGTTCGGTCCGGTCGAGTCGAAGCCACTGTCGCGCATCGCCAAGATCAGCGGTGCCAACCTGCATCGCAACTGGGTTGTGATCCCGCACGTCACCAACCATGACGAATGCGATATCACCGACCTCGAAGCCTTCCGCGTGCAGATGAACAAGGAGCTGGAAAAGACCGGCGCCAAGCTCACCATGCTGGCCTTCATGATCAAGGCCGCAGTCGCGACGCTGAAGCAGTTCCCTGGCTTCAACGCTTCGCTGGATGGCGAGAACATCATCCTCAAGCAGTACTACCACATCGGTTTCGCGGCAGACACGCCGAACGGTTTGGTCGTGCCGGTGATTCGTGACGCCGACAAGAAGGGCGTGATCGAGATTGCCAAGGAAATGGGCGACCTCGCCAAGCTCGCGCGCGATGGCAAGCTGAAGCCAGACCAGATGCAGGGTGGCTGCTTCTCCATCAGCTCGCTCGGTGGTATCGGCGGCACGTACTTCACCCCGATCATCAATGCGCCTGAAGTGGCCATCATGGGCGTCTGCAAGTCGGCGACCAAGCCAGTGTGGGACGGCAAGCAATTCGTGCCGCGCCTGATGCTGCCGCTGTCGTTGTCGTGGGATCACCGCGTCATCGACGGCGCCGCTGCGGCACGCTTCAACGCGTACTTCGGTAGCGTGCTGACCGACTTCCGTCGCGTATTGCTGTAAGGCGGAGAGGGGGATGAGGGAGGCGTGAGGAGTACACCCCAAAGCGGGCCGTTTTTCCTCCTCTCTCCTGACTCATCCCTCCTCACTCGAACTTATGACCACACTCACAGTCGTCCGCAAGAACGGTTCAGTCGCGATTGCCGCCGATGGTCTGACGACCTTCGGTGATACGCGACTGCCTGCCGAGTACAAGCGCGATCACGACAAGATCCTGCGTCTCGCGGATTCGTGGATCGGTGTGTGTGGCAGCTCGGCGCATCACCTCGTGCTGGCGAGTGCGTTCCATGAGATCGGCGACGTGCATCTGCGCAGCCGTGCGGAGGTGTATGAAACCTTCCGCCGTCTGCATCCGATCCTCAAGGAGCACGCCTTCCTCAATCCGAAGGAAGACGATGATGATCCCTACGAGTCATCGCAGATCACCTGCCTGATCGCCAATGCCAGTGGCATCTACGGGGTGTACTCGTACCGGGAGGTGTTTGCCTACGACCGCTTCTGGTCGGCGGGTTCGGGCCGTAACTTCGCACTCGGTGCAATGTTCGCAGCGTACAACTCGCAGCTGTCGGCAGAGGACGTGGCGAAGGTGGGCGTGCGGGCCGGCATGGAGTTCGATACCTCGTCGGCAGGTCCGATCAACGCCTATTCGGTGGTGCTGCAAGAGAGTTCGTAATATCGACGCGCGGTTGCCCGGCAACGGCGCGAATGAGTGAAAACAAGGAAAAACCATGAGCCAACTCGTTGAAGTGAAAGTCCCCGATATCGGCGATTTCAAGGATGTGCCGGTCATCGATGTCTTCGTCAAGGCAGGCGACACCATCAAGGCAGATGACGCGCTGCTGACCCTGGAGACCGACAAGGCCACCATGGACGTGCCGAGTCCGGCTGCTGGCGTGGTCAAAGAAGTGAAAGTCAAAGTGGGCGACAAGCTCAGCGAAGGCGCGCTGGTGTTGTTGCTGGAAGCCAGCGGCGCGGCCGCTGCTCCTGCTCCCGCACCTGCAGCCGCTGCTCCAGCCCCGACAGCCGCTCCGGCACCGGCTGCAGCACCCGCGCCTGCACCCGTTGCGGGCAGCTATAGCGGCAAGGTCGACATCGAGTGCGACATGCTGGTCCTCGGCGCCGGCCCTGGCGGCTACTCCGCAGCGTTCCGCGCGGCCGACCTCGGCATGAAGACCGTGATGGTCGAGCGTTACGCAACGCTGGGTGGCGTGTGTCTGAATGTTGGTTGCATTCCGTCGAAGGCGCTGCTGCATGTGGCTGCCGTGATGGACGAGGCATCCCACTTCTCCGACGTCGGCGTGGCGTTTGCAGCACCGAAGGTCGATCTCGACCAGCTGCGCAAGCACAAGGAAAAGGTCGTCGGCAAGCTCACGACTGGCCTCAACGGCATGGCCAAGATGCGCAAGGTCGAAGTCGTGCGCGGCTACGGCAACTTCCTCGATGTCAACCACGTCGAGGTCGAGATGACCACCGGCGATACTGGCCAGGCACGCACCGGCGAGAAGAAGGTCGTGAAGTTCCAGAAGGCCATCATTGCGGCGGGCTCGCAAGCGATCAAGTTGCCGTTCTTCCCTGAAGATCCGCGCATTGTCGATTCGACGGGTGCGCTCGAGCTGCGCCAGATTCCGAAGCGCATGCTGGTCGTCGGTGGCGGCATCATCGGTCTGGAAATGGCCACGGTTTACTCCTCGCTCGGCGCACGCATCGATGTTGTTGAAATGATGGATGGCCTCATGGCCGGTGCCGACAAGGATCTGGTCAAGGTCTGGGAGAAGCAGAACGCGCACCGCTTCGACAAGATCATGCTCAAGACCAAGACGGTTGGCGCGACGGCGCGTGAGGACGGCATCCTCGTCAAGTTCGAAGCCGAGGGTGGTGTTACCGAAGAGCAGAAGTACGACCTCGTGCTCGTGGCGGTTGGTCGTAGCCCGAACGGCAAGAAAATTGCCGCCGACAAGGCCGGCGTTGCCGTGACGGATCGCGGCTTCATCAACGTCGACAAGCAGCAACGCACGAATGTGCCGAACATCTTCGCGATCGGCGACATCGTCGGTCAGCCGATGCTGGCGCACAAGGGCGTGCATGAAGGTCATGTCGCTGCCGAGGCGGCGTTCGGCGAGAAGTCGTTCTTCGATGCCAAGTTGATTCCATCGGTGGCCTACACCGAACCGGAAGTGGCTTGGGCTGGGGTCACCGAAGCTGAAGCGAAAGCCAAGGGCATCAAATTCGGTGTCGGCAAGTTCCCGTGGGCCGCTTCCGGCCGCGCGATTGCCAATGGCGCAGAGTACGGTTTCACCAAGCTGATTTTCGATGAAGAGACGCATCGCATCATCGGCGGTGCCATCGTCGGCCCGAATGCCGGTGACATGATCGGTGAAGTGGCACTGGCGATCGAGATGGGTTGCGACGCGACCGACATCGGCAAGACGATCCATCCGCACCCAACTCTGGGTGAGTCCATCGGCATGGCGGCCGAAGTGTACGAAGGTCATTGCACCGACCTGCCGCCGATGAAGAAAAAGTAATCCGTTTCGGTGTGCAACTCGGCGTGAAACGAAAAAGGCTGCCCGCGGGCAGCCCTTTTTTTTGCGACGACGCGTTCAGGTCAGCGCCGGTTGGATGCCCGGCGGAATGGATGCAGACAACTCGTCGTTAGCCGCCGCACGCAGGATGCTCTCGAATTCCGCAACGACGGCAGCCCAGGTAATGGGTTCGACGCGCGAGCGCGCAGCGTGGCGGCATTGCGCCAGCAGCTTGCTGTCATCGGCCATGCGGCAGGCTGCGGCCATGAATGCGTCTTCGTCTCCCGCGTTTACGGTCAGCCCCTGTTCGCGATCGCGGATCAGCTCGGCCGCCGCAGCGTCCCTGTAGGCCACGACGCCCAGGCCGCTGGCCATGGCTTCCGGCACCACATTGCCATAAGTCTCGGTCAGGCTCGGGAACAGGAAGATGTCGGCGCTGGCGTAATGCGCGGCCAGCTCTTCGCCACGCTTGGCACCGCTGAATACGTGCTCCGGAAAGCTGCGCTCCAGTGCGGCACGCGAGGGACCGTCGCCGACCCAGACCATGCGCGCAGAAGGATGAGCCGCGCGGATGGCTTCGAAAGCGCGTGCTGCCAGTTTGAGATTCTTCTCCGCTGCCAGACGACCGACATTGGTGACGACGAGACTGTCATCCGACGCACCCCATGCGGCGCGCAGTTCGCTGCTCCGCCTGGCGGGGTCGAACAGTACGGTGTCGACACCGCGGCCCAGCACGCGCGCACCGGGGACCCTGGCTTGGGTCAGGCTGTCGACGATGACGCGCGTCGGCGCCATGGTGCTCAGTGTGCGGCGATGAAAGCGCTGCAGGAAGCCGCTGACGATGGGCTTGATGAAGCCGGCGTTGTAGTGCTTGCTGTAGCCGTCGAAGTGCGTGTGATAGCTCGACGTGACAGGCAGCTTCAGGGCGTTCGCTTGCCACAACGCCGACCAGCCGAGCGGGCCCTCCGTCACGATGTGCACGACGTCCGGGCGGGTGCCTTGCCACAGCTTGCGCAGCTGACGATTGGCCGTGAGACCGAACTGCAGGCCGCTGTAGCCGGGCAGGGGCAGGCCGCGCACCAGCACATCGGATGTGGATTGCGTGGCATCGCTCTTCTGGCGCGGCCGGACCACGTCGACATGATGACCACGCTGCCGCAGGCCCTCCACGAGGCGTGACACTGTCATGGCGACACCATTCATTTCTGGTGGCCAGGTTTCGGTGACAAGTGCAACGCGCAGTGTGCCTAAAAGAGGGGTTTGCGGCAGGTCGGATGTCACATCAACTCTCCTATGCGAATCGCTCTACGAGCACGCAGCTCCATACCGCCACGACGTTGAGCAGGGCGACCAGCACGGCCGCACTGCCGATATCTTTCGCTCGTTTCGACAGCAGGTGTTTCTCCAGCCCGACGCGATCCACCGTTGCCTCGATGGCCGAGTTCAGCAGCTCCACGATCAGCACCAGCAGTACACTGCCTATCATCAGCGCGTGCGCGATACCCGAAACAGGTATGAAGATCGCGGCCGGGATGAGAATGACCGCGAGCAGCACTTCCTGTCTGAATGCGTCTTCGAGTCTGTAAGCGTCTTTCAGTCCGGCAAGCGAGTAATGCAAGGCATTCCATAGTCGTGTCAGACCGGTCTTGCCTTTGAAGGGGCTTTCCATGAATTCTCCGTGGCAGTGCTGTGTGAAAGAAGCGAACGATACAGCGCTGTCAGTTTCGCGGTAAGTGCAACATCGGACCATTCGGCCGCCCAGGCGAGGCCCTGCTCGCGCATGCGCGCGCGCAGCTCCGGACTACTCGCGACACGACTGAGCGCGGCGGCAAAAGCTTGTACGTCGTCGGCCGGAACGACTGCTCCCGAGGCCGGCGTGAGAATGTCGCAGGTGCCCATCTCGGCGAGTGCGACAACGGGCAAGCCGGCGGCCATGGCTTCGAGCAGCACCAGCCCTTGTGTTTCGGTGCGCGAGGCGAAGACGAATACGTCGGCCGCGGCGTAGCAATCGGGCAGCTCGGTGGCGCGATCGAGGTAGCCGACGAAGCGCACCGAGTCGACCAGTTGTTCGGCGTGTACACGATCACGCAAGTGTTCAAGCGCCGGACCTTCGCCGGCAATCAACAGCAGCAGGCGCGGGCAGTCACGCAGGGCGTGGCGCAGGGCGTCGATGAGAAAGTCGATGTTCTTCTCGTGTGCCGCACGGCCGACGAAGAGGGCGACCGGCCGGTCTTCGTCGATCTGGTAATGCGCGCGAAAGCGGGCGCGGTCGCCACTGCCGAAACGACTCAACGGAATACCCGTCGGAAGTACGTGCATCGGTCGCGCGATGCCATAAGCATGCAAGCGCTCAGCCATCGGCGAGGAGGGGACGATGATGGCGTCCAGCGCATTGCATTGTTTGCGCGAGATCATGCGTGCCAGGCCGCGCAACCAACCAGCAGGAATGCCCGGTGCGTAGTGATGCAGGTATTCCTCGAACAGGGTGTGATAGCTCGACACGACCGGGCGGCCGGTTGCGCGTGCCACGGCAACGCCAGCCATGTGTGCAGAGAAGGGCGTCTGGATATGGATCAGGTCGCAGGTCCTGGCGGCTTCCATGGCGGCGCGCTTGAAATCGCCCGGTGGCACGAAGCGGTCCTCGCGGTCCAGCGGCACACTCCATGAGCGCAAGCGCTTGACGCGTGGATCTTCCGGGCCGCCTTCCGCCTTGCCGGCGGTATCGCCGTCGTAGCGTGGCGCGATCAGGATGCTGTCGATGCCCTGGGCGTCGAGCTGCTGCCGGTAAGTCTGGATGGCGGTCGATACGCCGTTGATGCGCGGGAAGTAGACATCGGAGATCATCAGCACACGCATTTCACATCTCTCCTGCGAGCGCTTTGCCATCGCCGATAGGCGCTTCAGCTTCATCGCTGTCGTTGTATTCGAGGGAGGCGGCGCTAGCCGTCCAGTTCACCAGTTCGAGACGCCCATCCAGGTGTTCGACGATGCCTGTGCAGCTATCGACCCAGTCGCCGCAATTGACGTAGGTGAGCCCGTTCATGTCGCGGATGGCTGCCCAGTGGATGTGACCGCAGATGACACCATCCAGCCCGCGCGCACGTGCGTCGTGCATGACGCTTTCCTCGAAATCGAAGATGAACTGCAGCGCAGTCTTGATCTTGCGCTTGGCATAACCGGCAAGTGACCAGTAGCCAGACACGCCAAGCTGGCGACGCATCCACGATAGCCAGATGTTGATGCGCACGAGAAGGTTGTAGGAGACGTCTCCCAGCACAGCAACCCATCTGTGGTGACGCGTGACCTGATCGTATTCGTCGCCATGCACGAGAAGGAAGCGCTTGCCATCGGCCATCTCGTGCACCCATTCACGCTCCACGCGAATGTCGCCGAAACTGGTGCCGCAGTAGTTGCGTAGCGCCTCGTCGTGATTACCGGGAATGAACATGATGCGTTCGCCATGACGCGCACGGCGCAGCAGTTTCTGCACGACGGTGTTCTGTGCGCGGCTCCAGTGAATGGAGCGCTTCATGGCCCAGAAGTCGACGATGTCGCCGAGCAGGAAAAGATTGTCGGCTGGATGTTCGCGGAGAAAATCCAGGAGTCGGTCGGCCTGACAGGCGCGGGTGCCGAGATGGATATCCGAAAGGAATACTGTCCGTACGCGAGGCATGGGCGGCATTGTCGGCAGGCTTTATTGCAGGGGCGTGACGTGCAGAAGGCGAGCAGATGAAGATTCGCGCCTTGAGAAGCGCGCAGCAGTCCTCAATTGAAGAGCAAGGCATGGCACGCACCTATCCCCAGCCGCTCCGGGAAAGGTTAAGATCACTCATGCATGCTGCTACGCAACACATTTGATGTCGTTTCGTGTTAGCCGCGGATAGATAGCAGCCACCCCCTTCTCGAATTCACAAGGAGTCAGTCATGGAAAAAATCGTCATCGTTGCAGCCGCGCGTACTGCGGTGGGCAAGTTTGGCGGCGCGCTCGCCAAGGTCTCTGCTGCCGAGCTTGGTGCCACTGTCATCAAGGGCCTGCTGGCCAAGACCGGGGTGGCGGGCGATCAGATCAGCGACGTGCTGCTCGGCCAGGTGCTGACAGCGGGCGTGGGTCAGAATCCCGCACGCCAGGCCGTGATCCGTGCCGGCCTGCCAGATGCGGTGCCGGGCATGACCATCAATATGGTCTGTGGCTCGGGTCTGCGCGCCGTGATGCTGGCGGCACAGGCCATCAAGAGTGGCGACGCGGAAATCGTGATCGCTGGCGGCCAGGAGAACATGTCGGCCAGCCCGCACGTGCTCAATGGCTCGCGCGACGGCTTCCGCATGGGCGACGCCAAGCTGATCGACACGATGGTCAATGACGGCCTGTGGGATGTGTACAACCAGTACCACATGGGCGTGACGGCCGAGAACCTGGCCAAGAAGTACAGCATCTCGCGCGAAGAGCAGGATGCGTTCGCGGCCCTGTCGCAACAGAAGGCGGAAGCCGCGCAGAAGGCCGGCAAGTTCAAGGACGAAATCGTCCCGGTCATCATCCCGAACAAAAAGGGCGACATCACTTTCGACGCCGACGAATACATCAAGTACGGCACGACCGCTGAATCGCTTGCCGGCCTGAAGCCAGCCTTCGACAAGGCCGGCACCGTGACGGCTGGGAACGCGTCGGGCATCAACGATGGCGCCGCCGCAGTGATGGTGATGAGCGAGTCGAAGGCGCGTGCGCTGGGCCTGCCTATCCTCGCCGTGATCGCTTCCTACGCGACCGCTGGTGTCGATCCGTCCATCATGGGCATCGGCCCGGCACCGGCCTCACGTCGTGCCTTGCAGAAGGCTGGCTGGACGATCGACACGCCGGACGTGATGGAAATCAACGAGGCTTTTGCAGCCCAGGCCATCGCCGTCAATAAAGAGATGGAATGGGATACGAGCAAGATCAACCTGAATGGTGGCGCGATTGCATTGGGTCACCCGATCGGTGCATCGGGTTGCCGCATTCTGGTGAGCCTGATTCATGAGATGCAGCGTTCGGACAAGAAGAAGGGCTTTGCGTCCCTGTGCATCGGCGGTGGCATGGGAGTAGCCCTGGCCCTCGAAAGATAATCCGAACGCGCGGCGAGGGGGCTGCGCGGGTGCCGGGCTGCGTTGGCTCGCTCGCCTTGCTTGAGCACTGCTCTGCGCGAGCCGCCTTGCCCGGCATCCCGCTCGCTCCACCCGGGACTCGTTTTTGGGTCTGGTTGTAGGGGATTCAAAAGCAAAAGGCGCGGACTTGTCCGCGCCTTTTGTTTTGTTGGGGCTTCTAGGCTCTCGGCTGATTGAACAGGGCGCCCAGTGCGCCGAGGCCTTGTTCGAGCAAGTCGTTTGAGCCGCCGGTGGAGCCGTCAGGTGTCATCTTGTCGATGAGCTGCGGCAGCATCTGGGCGAGGCCGCCGGAGATCTGGTCGGCGGGCAGGCCGAGTTTGCCGGCGATGTCGGCGATGGTGCCGTGGCCGAGCGCGTCGCTGATCTGTGCGCCATCGACCGGCAGGTTGTCGCCGGTGCTGATCCAGGAGGACATCTGTTCGCCGAGGCCGGCGGAGTTGAATTTCTCAAGCAACCCGGTAATTCCGCCTTGTTGTTGCAGCAGACTGCCCGCAATCTGGATCAAGGGGTTCTGGCCGTTCTGCGCGCTGCTGCCTGCCAGTGCGCCGAGGGCTTGTTCTGCCAACTGACCGAATAGACTCATTTTCCTCTCCCTGATGAAGCAAGTGGCCGGCGCGGGTGCGGCCCGGCGTGGTGGGTTCCACTACAATGCCAGCATTGCATGGTTTTAATGTGGATGGCTCATGAATCAGGATGATCTGAAACGCTCCGTTGCCAATGCGGCACTGGCCTACGTGCCGGAGGGGCAGGTGATTGGTGTTGGCACGGGCTCGACCGCCAATTTCTTCATAGACGGTCTGGCGCAGATGCGCGACCGCATTCGCGGCGCGGTGGCCAGCTCGGAGGCGAGCGCTGCGCGTCTGCGCGCGCATGGCATCGAGCTGTTCGACCTGAATGACCTGACGGAGCTGTCCGTCTATGTCGATGGCGCCGACGAAATCGACAATCGCCTGTGCATGATCAAGGGCGGTGGCGCGGCGCTGACACGCGAGAAGATCGTTGCTGCCGTGGCGCGGCAGTTCGTGTGTATCTGCGACGAGAGCAAGCTTGTGAAGACGCTGGGCAAGTTCCCGCTGCCGGTCGAGGTGATTCCGATGGCCACGGCCCAGGTGACGCGCGCGCTGACGGCGCTTGGCGGCACGCCGAAGCTGCGTGCTGGCGTGATCACCGATAACGGCAACTGCATCATCGATGTCGCCGGATTGCAGATCAGCGATCCGGAAGCGTTCGAGGCGCAAGTTAACAGCATCGTGGGTGTCGTCACCAACGGCATCTTTGCGCAGCGCCCGGCAGACGTACTGCTGCTGGCTACGGCGCAGGGCGTGCGTACGCTGACTCGTTGAAGGCGCTGGATTGCAGCTTGTCACGCGACTGAAATATTTCGGTCATGTTCGACGTACACACTGAGCGTTTGGCGCGTGCCATGCATGGCCGCGCAGATTCGCAAGCACAGAAAGAGTAGCCATGACAGATCACACCGTTCGCCAGTATGACGTTGAACTCGAAAGTATCCGTACGCGCGTGCTGCAGATGGGCGGCTATGTTGAGCTGCAGGTCGTCAAGGCGCTCGAAGGCCTGGTCGGCGGCGATCTTGTGACGATCGAGCGTGTGATCGAGAACGACAAGCGCGTCAATGAGCTGGAAGTCGAGCTGGATGAGGCCTGTGCGCAGATCATTGCCAAGCGCCAACCGGCCGCTACGGATCTGCGCTCCATCCTCGCTGTTTCGAAGGTAGTGACGGATCTGGAGCGTATTGGCGATGAGGCAAAGAAGATCGCCAAGGTTGCGAAGTCCATCCATACGCCGGACGCCATCTCATCGACGCCGCGTGTCCAGCTCCAGCACATGGGCAATCTCGCGATCGAGCTGCTGCGCAAATCACTGGACTCCATGGCGCGTCTGGATCTCAACGCCGCGGCAGAGGTGGTCAAACAAGACAAGGAAGTTGATGCCGAATTCAAGGCGGTGATGCGTCAGCTCATCACCTTCATGATGGAAGATCCGCGCACCATCTCGCGCAGCATCGACATCCTGTTTGCCGCGAAAGCGCTGGAGCGTGTCGGCGATCACGCCAAGAATTGCTCACAACACGTTGTCTTCCTTGTGTGCGGTCGTGACGTGCGCCACCTCGGCGTTGAGGAAATGCAGCGCGAGGTTGCGAGCAACGCCTGAACACCATCGCGGTTTCCGGATTTTTCCGGTTGCCCGATCAGCTGCTGTGTTGTGCCAGCTCGTTTTCCAGCCCGGTTTTCAGACTCTGCAGCAAGCCTCGCAGGCGTTCGCCGAGTTCGAGGAAAACGGTCGTGTTGCCATCTTCGCCAGCGTTCTCCAGGGCAAGGGCGGCAGCGACTGCGTGCGTCGCACCGAAGTTACCGACAGCACCCTTGATGGAGTGGGCGGCTTCGCGCACGCTCTTGCCGTCGCTCCCGGCAGCGGCTCTCTGCAGATCGGCCTGCATCTCGTCGTAGCCTGACAGGAAGATGCCGATCACCTCGTGCATCAACTCTTCGTCGCCACCTATCTGTGTCAGCATCCAGTTGCGATCAAAGTTTGAGCCCGCTTCGGTTCCGTTCATGGCATAAGCTCCCGTGTCACCAGTCAGGGCTGCCGCATCGGCAGGGGATAGTACGCGTAGCAATTCCGCATGTAGTGCGCCAGCCAGTACTGGCTTGGTGACGTAACCGTCCATGCCCGCTTCGAAGCAGCGTTCGCGGTCGCCGCGCAAGGCGTGTGCGGTCATCGCAATGATTGGCATGTGGGCTTCCTCATGCTGTTTTTCATGCGCGCGAATGAGGCTGCAGGCCTCCAGACCACCCATGATCGGCATCTGCAGATCCATCAATACTGCGTCGAATGCGGGCAGGTTCGCACCATGAGCGCGTAGCTTGTCGATGCACTCCTGACCATTTTCGACCAGTTCGACGGAGTGGCCCATGCTGTTCAGCATGCGCACGGCGAGCGTCTGGTTGACTGGATTGTCTTCGGCGAGCAGTAGATGCAAGGGCCGCATGGCTTGCGGCGTGCGTAGAAGCGCCAGGCTGGCGGCTTCCTCTTCCTCGCTGGCCAGATCGAGCACGACGGAGAAGAAGAAAGTGCTGCCGCGTCCGGGCTCGCTGTCCACCCAGATCTGCCCGCCCATTCCGGCAACAAGTCGTCTGCAGATGGCCAACCCCAGACCGGTGCCGCCGTAGCGGCGCGTTGTCGAGGTGTCGGCCTGTGAGAAGCTCTCGAAGATGAGTTCAAGCTTGTCGGCAGGTATGCCTATGCCACTGTCCTTGACCGAGAAGCAGATGTCGGCCCGCTTGCCGCTGATGGCGTCGAGTGTGACATCGACGTCGACAGATCCCGCTGCGGTGAACTTGATGGCGTTGGAGAGCAGGTTCAGCAGTACCTGTCGCAGGCGATGCGGATCACCGCAAACGACGTCGGGTATGCGCTCGTCGATCTCGCTGCTGAGGTTGAGATTCTTGTTTTCGGCGCGCGGTCCCAAGGTGGAGATGGCGCTGTCCACGCATTCGCGCAGGCTGAACGGAATGCGCTCGAAGCTCATGCGACCGGCTTCGACTTTCGAGAAGTCCAGTACGTCGTCAATGATGTTGAGCAGCGAATCGGCCGATTGTTTGACCAGCGTCATGAACTCGCGCTGTTGTTCATCCAGATCCGTGTCCAGCACCAGCTGGGTCATGCCGATGACAGCATTCATTGGTGTGCGGATTTCGTGGCTCATATTGGCGAGGAAATCGCTCTTGGCCTGATTGGCAATTTCCGCGGCGTCGCGCGCTTCAAGCACGGCTTGTTCGACGGCCTTGCGATCCGAGATGTCGGTAATGGTGCCGACGATGCCTGCAGCCTTTCCGTTGGCGTCGACGAAAAGGGATTTGTGATACAGCGCGTCCAGCTCGTGGCCGTCGCGCGCGCGCAAATGTCGCTCGAAGCTTTGCGTGCCTACAGGGCCGTTGAACATGGCATTGTCATGCTGTTGGTGCCACTTTGCTTCGTTCGGATCATCGAGCAGCTCGAAGACGGTCTTGCCGACCCAGGCGTCACGCTCGATGACGAACATCTTCACGAAGGCTGTATTGAAGGTCACGTAACGGCCCTGGCAATCCTTCACGTAGATTGCGTTCGGAATGCTGTCGATCAGGCGTTCGACGAAATGCAGTTGTTCCTTGATCGCTTGCTCGGCCAGCGTGCGAGCCGTGATGTCGTTGACGGAGCCTGTGTAGCCCAGAAAGGCGCCGGCTTCGTCGCGGCGTGCGCGTGCAAACACCTCCAGCGTACGCACGCTGCCATCCTTGGCGAGATAACGGAACTGATCGCGCAGCGATTCGATCTCGCCCTTGAACAAGGGTTTGAAGGTGCTGGCAATGCGTGGCTTCTCATCGTCCAGCGTGAAGTCGAGTACCGAACGGCCGAGTCCTTCCTCGAGCGTGTATTGCGTGATATCGGTCCAGGCAGGATTCAGATAAGTCCAGCGCAGGTCCGGGTCCGTCTCGAAGACCAGTTCAGACAAGCCTTCGACAACGCTGCGGAAGTGCGCTGCGCTGCGCGTGAGCTCCCGTTGCTGGTCTTGCAAGCGCAGTGAAGCCCAGTTGAGTGCTTCGACCAACGCATCGATGTCGGCGACGCCCGAATCTACGGACATGACGCTGCCTTGGTCATTGTCCAGGCGCGATGCGAAGGTGGTCGCGCTTTGCAGTTTCTGCATCGGACGACGCAGGAACAGCGCAAAGCAGATCGTTGCCAGTACGCTGACCAGAATGCCGGACCACAAGCTGTCGAAATAGAAACGCTGGCGCGCCGCTTCAGCAGCCGCGAGGGAGAAGCGGGCGTGCATCCAGCCCAGCTCGAACTCGGCGCCGACCGGCACCCAGATCTCCAGCGTCTTGTGACCGTGGACAGGTGCCATGCCCGGGATGATGTAAGTGCCGCGCGGGGTCGGTACCTGCAACTTGAAGACCGGCTTGCCGCTTTCATGTGTGTCGCCCTCGGCGAAGGCGCTCGACAACAGGATGCCTGCCGGATCGGTCAGATCAATCTGTTCGAGACCAGGGTAGCGACTGGCCTGCTTCATGATGGTATTGAGCTGCCACACCTCGCCAGTCGTCAGTGCTTGCTCCGAAGAGGCTGCCAGGCCGGTTGTCAGCGAGCTGGCCTGTTCGGTCATGGTGTGCTCGATGAGTGCGTACTGTTCGTTGGCGGTGTACAGGGTGTACAGAACGATGAAGCTTGCGAACAGCAGGCTGAAGACGACTGCCAGCTGAAAGTGCAGCTTCCGGGGGAAAAGAGAGCGCAGGCGGAGTGTGGAGCGCATGGCGGTTACGAGGGGTGGGGTGCTGACAGGGCGTTCGCGGCCAATGCGCCAATCGGAATGTGGTGCGCGGCGCGGAGCAATGGGGCAAGGGCGTTTCTCTGCGAGTGCGTACGTCCTGCGAACACGCAGGAAGCTCGGGAGTATGGTGCTGCGGGGCGACGTTCCCTTTCGGAAACCCGGCATGCCATCCCTGTCGCAATGCTGGAGTTGCGCGTGGGGCGTGAGGCTTCATCTCCCGGGCTGGATGTAATCGAACCGCAAGCTCGACTGCCGTGGCTAGGTTGCATGCTGCACTTCTCTTCCCTCGGATTCTTCAAGTCTATCGGTCTCCTTGCGGGAATTCTGAAGCAGATCTGGCTGTTAGCTCCATGAGGTGCGGCGACGCCCGGGTCGCTTTTTTTGACGGGTGTCAACGTATCTGGCGTGCGGGATCACTTGACGTGACAAATTGCTCTAATGTGTCGCCAAATTGTGCACTGCACATCGCTTTTTTTTTGGAATTAGGGAAAACTCGTATAAACCCTGTTGCGGGGCCGATAGATTTGACTGATCGTTGAGCTTAAATGAAGGTCGTCTAAGTTCCCGAATAGTTCGATTTTCGACCCGTCGATATGAAGACGCGATTTTGCAAAAAAATGCGCGGAAAGTGTTGCAGCGCAAGGCCCTTTTTGGCTTGTCTGACCTTCTGTGTGGCTTGTATGATCGCGCCGCTGAGTGTAGTAGCATTCGGCGGGCTAAATATTGATTAGCGGCGTCGGCAGGGACCTGGTGTCGCCAGCGAGCAAAAGCCCGTTCTTACAACCTTAGGAGGAAACGATGAGGTTCAACCCATCCAAACAGCTGGCTGCCGCCGCCCTTGTGGCTGCTGCTTCGGCTATGCCAATGTGGGCTTATGCTGCGTTCTCGCAGTCGCCCATGCTGGACAAGCTGGTACAAGAAAAGAAGCTTCCCCCGGTCGACCAACGTCTGCCGGCAAAACCACAGGTCATCAAGCCGCTCGTCAAGGTGGGTACCTACGGCGGCACACTGCGCACGGCGCTGCGTGGTAACGGCGATGCAAATGCAATTCTCCGCCTCGTAGGCAATCAGAATCTGGTTCGCTGGACGATGGACTTCAACAATGTTGAAGCAAATCTGGCAGAGAGCTGGACGGTCAATGCAGACGCTTCCGAGTACACCTTCGTGCTGCGCAAGGGCACACGCTGGTCGGATGGCACCCCTTTCACTGCTGATGACATCATCTTCTCGATGAACGACGTTGTCGCAAACAAGGGCTACACCTCGGCACTGCCGGCCATGTTCGCGATCAAGGACCAGCCGCCAGTCGTGACCAAGACTGATGATTACACCATCAAGTTCAAGTTCGCCGGCCCTTACATCACCTTCCTCGAACAACTGGCAACGCCGGTCGCGAACTTCCCGACCATGTGGCAAAAGAAGTACTGCAGCCAGTTCCATCCAAAGTACAACACGCAGATCAACGATCTGATGGCCAAGGAAAAGGCCAAGGATTGGGGTCAGCTGTTCCGTAACAAGTGTGGCGAGCCAACCGACCAGGCTAACCGTTGGGTGAATCCTGACCGTCCTACGCTTGACCCATGGGTCATCAAGGAAGGTTACGGCGGTAGCGCAACCAAGGTTGTTCTGGAACGCAACCCGTACTTCTGGCAAGTCGACACGGCTGGCAAGCAACTCCCGTACATCGATCGAGTGCAACTGCAAGTGATTTCGGAAGTTGAAACCATCGTTCTGGCAGCTATCAACGGCCAGCTGGACTTCATGCTGCGTCACGTGTCGGGCATCCAGAACCGTCCAGTCCTGGCTGAAAACCAGGCCAAGGGCGGTTACAAGATCTTCAACTCGGAGAACGTGAACGCCAATGCAGTGGGTCTGTGGCTCAATCACTCCACGAAGAACGAGAAGCTGCGCAAGCTGATCCGTAACCATGACTTCCGCCAGGCTCTGTCGCAAGCGACCGACCGTAAGGAAATCAACGACATCATCTTCCTGGGTCAAGCAACGCCTTGGCAAAGTGGTCCGCTGCAGCAGTCGAAGTGGTACAACGAAAAGCTGGGCAAGCAATACCTCAACTACGATCCGAAGCTTGCCAACGAGCTGCTGGACAAGGTTGGCCTGACCAAGAAGGATGCTGATGGTTTCCGTCTGTATCCAGATGGTGGTCGCGTGTCGATCGGTGCAATTGCCCAGATCGCTCAATCGACCATGGTTGATACGCTGGACCTGATCCGCAAGCAATGGGCAAAGGTTGGCGTTGAGCTGGTGATCCAGGCTTCCGAACGTACCCTGTACTACGATCGTGCTGCGCAAAACAACTTCGATCTGAGTACCGACGTGTTCCCTGGCGGTATGGATGCTCCGTTCAATCCACGTGCATACCTCGCGTTCCACCCGACCGAGTCGCGCATGAGCCTGGAATGGACCAAGTACTACCTCACGAACGGCAAGCAAGGTGAAGAGCCTTCGCCGAGCATGAAGAAGCGTCTGGCTCTGTACGATCAGTGGCTGGTTGCCAAGACCAAGGATGAAGGTGACCGTCTGTTCAAGGAAATCCTTGAAGAGGCCGCCAACGAATTCGAAGTCATTGGTACGGTTCGTCCGGCAGTCGAAACTGGCGTCCGCAACGCCAAGCTCACGAACCTGTATGAAAAGATGCCGTCTGGCTGGACCTACCCAACGCCAGGCCCGGCTCTGCTGCAACAGTGGTTCTTCGCCACTGGCAAGTAATCAGTCTGCATAGCTGTAGTCTGTAGCATCCAACCCGGGGAGTGATCCCCGGGTTCCTTCCCCCGTAGCGGTTTTCAAGCGAGATTCACCGTGCTTTCCTACATATTCCGACGTCTGTTGTCGGCGATACCGTTCATGTTCATGGTGTCGTTGACGGTGTTCATCCTCATCCAGTTGCCGCCAGGCGACTTCGTTGATAGCTGGGCTGCGGCCAAGTCAGCGTCCGGCGAAGTGGTTGATCTGGCCTCCATGGTCGATATGCGTCATCGCTACGGCCTGGATCAAAACATCATGGTTCAGTATTTCCACTGGATCGTAGGCATCATGCAGGGCGATTTTGGCTACTCCTTCGAATGGAACAGCCCGGTCTCCTCGCTCATCGGTGAGCGAATGAACCTCACCCTCATCCTGTCGGTCGGGACCTTGTTCCTGACTTGGGGTATCGCGTTGCCAATCGGTATCTATTCCGCCGTGCGCCGCTACTCCATCGGTGATTACTTCTTCACCTTTGTTGGTTTCATCGGTCTTGCTGTCCCCCACTTCCTGATTGCACTGGTGCTCATGTACCTGTCGGTCAAGTACTGGAGTCTGGACGTCACGGGCCTGTTCTCGGCAGAGTACGCTAACGCCGAATGGTCCTGGGCTCGATTCAACGACCTGCTGCATCACCTGTGGATCCCGATGATCATCCTCGGTCTTGCTTCGACTGCAAGTCTGATCCGTATCATGCGCGCCAACCTGATCGACCAGCTGTACATGCCATATGTTGTGACGGCACGTGCCAAGGGTCTGTCTGAAGTCAAGCTGCTGATGAAGTATCCAGTACGCGTCGCACTCAATCCTTTCGTCAGTACGATCGGCATGATCCTGCCGCACCTTGTGTCCGGGGCGGTGATCACCTCCATCGTGTTGAACCTGCCTACGGCCGGCCCGCTGCTTTATCAGTCGCTGCTGTCGCAGGACATCTATCTCGCAGGAGCATTCCTGCTGCTGCTCAGCATGATGACGGTGGTCGGTACGCTGATCTCCGACATTCTTCTGGTTATCCTTGACCCACGTATCAGGTTGGAACAATGAGCGAATCAACAGCATCGACGGCGCCGGCCGTCCAGGTCAACATGGCCAACCTGCGGGGCGGTATCGAATACGCTTCGCAATGGACACTGATGTGGCTGCGCTTCAAGAAGCACAGGCTTGCACTGATCAGCATGTATATCGTGCTGGGTCTATACGTCATGGCCGTTTTTTCCGAGTTCCTTGCACCTTTCAATCCGGAAGATGCATTGCGCGCGGAAGGCGAATACAAGGCCAAGGCCTACCATCCGCCTCAAGGCATCCATCTGTTCTATACCGATAGCAAGGGGAATACGAGTTTCAATCCCCATGTCACGGTGCTGAAGGAACAGGTTGATCCTGACACCCTGAAGAAGACCTATGTGCGTGATGCCGACAGGAAGATCGACGTGTCGTTCTTCGTGCATGGTTTCGAGTACAACTTCCTGGGGCTCTTCAAGACCGACATTCACTTCTTTGGTCCAACCAAGCATGGTGAAGTGTTCTATCTGTTCGGCTCTGATCGCAATGGTCGGGACATGTTCAGCCGCGTCATCTACGGCGGACGTTTTACCTTGTCGCTTGGCTTGATCGGCGTTGTCCTGTCCGTGATCCTGGGTCTGATTCTGGGTGGCATTTCGGGTTACTACGGTGGCAAGATCGACTGGGTGATTCAACGTGTGACGGAGTTCATCATCTCCCTGCCGACCATTCCGATCTGGCTGGCTATGGCCGCCGCACTGCCGAAGGACTGGCCTGCGCATTACCAGTACATGGCTGTGACGGTGATCATTTCGCTGATCGGCTGGACGTCGCTGGCACGTGTGGTTCGCGGACGCCTGCTGGCCATGCGCGGCGAAGTGTTCGTCGTGGCGGCACAACTGGATGGCTGTAGCGAATCGCGCGTCATTTTCCGCCACATGCTGCCATCGCTGGCATCGCACATCATCGCGGCTGTGACACTGGCAATCCCGATGATGGTGTTGGCTGAAACCTCGCTGTCGTTCCTGGGTCTGGGTCTGCAACCGCCTGCGATCAGCTGGGGCGTGCTGCTCAAGGAAGCCCAGAACATCCGTTCCATCGCAGCTGCTCCCTGGCTGTTCGTTCCGGGTCTGGCGGTGGTGATTGCGGTGCTGGCTTTGAATTTCATGGGTGATGGTCTGCGCGATGCTGCTGACCCGTACTCACACTGACGGTTGAAGAACATGGTTGATAACGTGAATACCCCATCCAGCGACATCATTCTTGATGTCCGCAACCTCAAGACCTACTTCGGTACGGGCGACAAGGCCGTGCGCGCGGTTGATGATGTGAGCTTCCAGATGCAACGCGGCAAGACGCTTTGTATCGTGGGTGAATCCGGCTCGGGCAAGACGGTTGCTGCGCGCTCGATCCTGCAGATCGTCGATCCTCCTGGCCGCATCATGGGCGGGCAGATGATCTACAACGCGACCGGCGAAGCCGGCGGGTCAGTGGTTGATCTCGCTCAGCTGCACCCGCGCGGCAAGGAAATCCGCGGCATCCGTGGTCATGACATTGCCATGATCTTCCAGGAGCCAATGACCTCCCTGTCGCCGATCCACACGATCGGTAACCAGATCTGCGAATCGATCCTGCTGCACCAGAACGTGGACAAGGTCGAGGCGCGCGCGCGTGCCATCGAGCTGCTGCGTCGCGTGGAGATCCCCAACCCGGGCGTCGCCATCGACAAGTACACGTTCGAGTACTCGGGCGGTATGCGTCAGCGCGCCATGATTGCAATGGCCCTGGCCTGCAACCCGAAGATCCTGATCGCCGACGAGCCAACGACTGCGCTGGACGTGACGACGCAGGCCGAAATCCTCGCGCTGATCAAGGAACTGCAACAGTCCTATGGCATGGCCGTGCTGTTCATCACCCACGACATGGGCGTGGTGGCAGAGATTGCCGACGAAATCGGCGTGATGCTGAACGGCAAGATGCTGGAGTTCGGACCGGCCGAGCAGATCTTCTACTCGTCGCAAAACGAGTACACCGGCCGCCTGATCGATTCCGTGCGCAAGCTGGAAACGTCGGCTCGCCGCACCCGTAATACCAAGGTGTCGGAACGCAAGCTGCTGGAAGTGCGTGGTGTTTCGAAGATCTATCCAGGCCGCAAGACTTTCCTGGGTGGTAGCAAGGCTGCCGCGCCGTTCAAGGCTCTTGATAACGTCTCGATCGATCTGTACGAAGGTGAGAATCTCGGTATCGTTGGAGAGTCGGGCTCGGGCAAGACCACGCTGGGCAACTGCCTGATCCGCGTGCTCAGCCTGACCGACGGCGAAGTGCTGTACCGCATGGGCGACGGACAGATCGTGGACCTGGCCAAGTCCGGCAAGAAGGAATTGCGCAGCGTTCACAAGGAAGTCCGTATGGTCTTCCAGGATCCGTTTGCGTCGCTGAATCCGCGTATGACGATCGGTCAGATCGTGGGCGAGCCGCTGTTGGTTAACGGCATCGCCAAGGGCGACGAGCTGCGCAATCGCGTAGCGGATCTGCTGGCGACGGTCGGTATGCCGCCTGCTGCAATGGAACGTTATCCGCACGCCTTCTCGGGTGGTCAGCGTCAGCGTATCGGTATTGCGCGTGCCTTGGCCCTGAACCCGCGTCTGATCATTGCTGACGAAGCAACGTCCGCGCTTGACGTGACCCTGCGTTCGCAGATTCTCGACCTGCTGCTGGATCTGCAGGACAAGCTCAATCTGAGCTTCATCCTGATCTCGCACGATATCGGCGTTATCCGCTATTTCTGCGACCGCGTTGCGGTGATGTACAAGGGTCAGATCGTCGAAACAGGACCCGCAGACAAGATCTGCGGCGCGCCGGAGCATCCTTACACCAAGGCGCTCATTTCGGCCGTGCCTGGCACGCATCCACGTGACAAGCGTATCGTCAATCGCCATCGTTACACCGGCGATTCGGCGGGCGGCAAGGCTGCTTGAGCGAGTATGTTGTAGTAAAAAAGGCCGCAGAGTTTGCGGCCTTTTTCTTTTGGTATTGCTCTGGCGGGCAGCGTCGCAGTCGCGAAATGTTCTCGCCGCTATACTCGCGCATCTCTTGTTGGACTGTGACTTAGTTGCATCGCCCGTTGCGCGGCTTTTCGCAAAATGGCGCTTGCACAAAATCTGGGGACTCAAATGGCAAAGGCAATGATCCTGGCTGCAGGCCAGGGCACGCGGGTTCGTCCGCTGACGAAAGACATTCCGAAACCGATGATTCCCATCCTCGGCAAGCCGGTGATGGAGTATCTCATCGAACATCTGGCGCGCTATGGCGTGACCAAGATCATGATCAACGTAGCCTTCATGCATCGCAAGATCGAGGAGTACTTCGGTGACGGTCATCGCTGGGGTGTCGAGATCGGCTACTCCTACGAAGGCGCTTACGAGCACGGTGACATGTTGCCGAAGCCCAAGGGTTCGGCGGGCGGCATGAAATACATCCAGGACAATAGTGGTTTCTTCGACGAGACCACCCTGGTGCTGTGCGGCGACGCAATCATCGATCTCGATATCGGTGCGGCTCTGGCGGAGCACAAGAACAAGAACGCGCTTGCCAGCGTCGTGGCGCTGGACGTGCCGCGCGAGGAGGTGAAGAACTACGGCATCGTGGTGCCGGACAAAGAGGGCAGGGTGTTGTCCTTCCAGGAAAAGCCGAAGCCCGAAGAAGCCAAGTCGACGCTCGCGTCGACAGGCATCTACATCTTCGAGCCGGAAGTGATCGATCTCATTCCGTCGAACACGGTGTATGACATCGGCAGCGAGCTCTTCCCCTTGCTGGCGCAGAAGGAGCTGCCGTTCTTCGCACAGAAGCGTTTCTTCAACTGGATCGACATCGGCAGGGTGACGGATTACTGGGCCGTGTTGCAACGTGTCCTGCGCGGCGAGGTTGCAGACATGGAAATGCCTGGCACGCAGGTTCGCCCTGGCGTGTGGGTCGGCCTCAATACCAAGATTGATTGGGACAAGGTGCGCATCGAAGGGCCGGTATATATCGGCTCCAGTGTACGAATCGAGCCCGGCGCAACCATCGTCGGACCGAGCTGGATCGGCCATGGTTGCCACATCCGCAATGCGACCGTGGCGCGCAGCGTGATTTTCGAATACACGCGTATCGGTGACGGCATGTTGTTCAACGAGATGATCGTGTCGCCGCGTTACTGCGTGGATCGCAACGGTCACACGACTTACGTGGGCGATGATCGTTGTCCGCTGCGGTGGGGCGATGCACGCGGTTGATGCCTGCGTTGCATAAAAGAAAAAGGCTGCACGTGTGCAGCCTTTTTTGTCTTGAGTGTCCGCCGGATCAGCGCGCGCTGGCGACCCAGGCCGGCAATGGTGCCGAGCGATGCAGTACTTCGTCGCGCAACCACAAGGCACTGCGTCGCGCGCGTTCGGCGACGGCTTCCAGTGGCAATTGCTGGTAGTCGTCGTTGAATACTTCGAAGCTGTAGTCGCCGCGATAGCCGACCGCTTCCAGGCGGATCACCAGTTCGGCCAGCGCTTCACTGTGGGCACCTTCGCCGGGGAAGACGCGGAAAGTGCGTGCAGTGGTCATGCGGTCTTCGAAGCTCTGCGTCTCTTGCCACATGAAGTCCGACAGCTGCACGAGGAAAATGCGTTCGGCATCCAGGTCGTCGATGGCGTCCAGTGGCGTCTTGGCCGCGAAGATGTGGAAAGCGTCGATGCCGATGCCGAGGTTGGGCGTATCGGCACGGCACACGACATCCCAGGCGCTTGTGTATTCATTGATCGTGCGTCCCCACGAGAGTCCTTCGAACGCCACTTTCACGCCGAGCGGCATGGCCAGCGTGGCGAGCTTGCGCAAGTCGCGAGCAATGGCGTCGAAGTCCTGCGTGGCATGTCGCGACACGGAAGAGCACGCGAGCAGCACCGGACTGTCGAGTGCCGCGCACATCTCCAGCATGGACTTGGCGATATCCACCTTGTAGCCATGCAGCGGGCCTGCAAGTCCTTCAAAATCGCGCAAGACTTGGAAACCGGTGGCACGCAGGCCGCTGGCGCGTACGGCCGCAACAGCCGCCTTCACACCGCCCGGATGGCCGACGAGGTCGCGTGCCGACAACATGACCTGCGAGAAGCCTGCCTGCGCCATGCTTGCGAGCTTGGCGTCCAGCGAGCCTGCCTGGCTGATGGTGTCCATGCCGAAGCCTGCGATGGCCTCCTGCGCGCGTAGCGAGTGTGAGGGATTCGCTTGGGAGATGAAGGCCTTGTGCGTGGAGAGTGTCATCGCGTGCTCCTTTGTAAGCCGTGCTGGCTCATGCACTTTGATGGACCAGTTCGAAGGCGACCGAGCCGAGTGCAGCGCGCGTCAGCGCTCCGCGGTCTTCGGGGTGCAGCTCGGTGGAGTCCACGAAGTCGACACCGCGTGCGCTGAGCGCCGCAACAGCGCCTGGCACATCGGGCGCGCCAATGCCGATGCGCTGCAGGCTTTCATTCACCAGCTCCTCGTCCTCGACGCCGGCGAACGGCTCGACCAGCTGCCACAGGAAGCTGTCTCCGGCGCTGCTGGCAGGGCTGCGCATCAACATCCCCTTGGGCATGATGCCGAAGCGCTCTTCATTGGAAATGGGTTCAAAGCCGAACATGCGTTCGTAATACACGCTCCAGTCCAGGCCACGTCCGGCACCTACGTACTGCACCATGCCGAAGTAGTGCATGCCGGCAATCGCAGGGGGCGCCGGATTGGCGCCCTGGATAGGCACGAAGTCCACGTCGTAGATCGAGAACTCCTGCCAGCGATCAACGAAATAGAAGCGACTGCCGCCCGGACCGTGAATCGCCGGGATGTGTAGTTCCATGGCGCGTGCATGGCTGGCGACTTCCCAGGCGCCGAGTTCGATACAGCGGGCATGCGCCTGCTGTGCGTCGCGCACACGGAACGCAAGTGCCGAAATCACCGGGGTACCGCCCTCGGTTGCGCTGACACGTGCGTCGTCGGCGTGGGCGTTGACCACCAGGTTCATCGTTCCCTGACGATAGAGCAGGATCTCGCGCGAGCGATGACGCGCCACGGCCTGGAACCCCATGGCTTCCAGTACACGGCCGAGCGCTTGTGGCTGGCGCGTGGCGTACTCGATGAACTCGATGCCGGCAATGCCGATGGGATTGCTTGCCTCGGGTACGATTTCACGGCCGGAAGTCAGTGCGTTCATGGCGGTTCTCCATTTTTCCCGGATCGGGCTGCGGGTCAGTACGTAAGCTGCGCAACCGCGCGCAGATTGTCCGGTGTCGTCGTCGGCAGACCGAAGAACTCGAGGTAGGCCGGGATCTGTTCGAACAACATGTCCGAGCCGACCTGTACCGGGCAGCCGCGGGCCATGGCGGCTTGCAGGAAGGGTGTCAGCTCGTTCTTCATGACGACTTCCCCGACGAAGGTTGCAGGGTCGAGGCGCGCCACATCCAGTGGCAAGGGGTCGTCGTCGAGCATGCCCAGCGGACTGGCGTTGACCACCAGGTCGTAGCCTGCGGGATCATTCGAGCCCGTCGTCAGCGCAACCAGGGGATAGTGGCGGTGCAAGCGTCCGGAGAGAGCTTCGGCGGCTGTGGCCTGCATGTCGAAGAGGCCAATCATGCTCACCTCGGCGGCGGCCAGCGAGGCGGCGATAGCGGAACCCACGCCGCCACAGCCGATGACCAGTGCGCGCTTGCCGGGCAGGGACAGGCCCTTGCCGCGCACGCCGCGTACGAAGCCTTCGCCGTCGAACATATCGCCCATCAAGCGGCCATCGTCACGCAGGCGCACGGCATTGCATGCACCGGCGATGCGCGCAGTCGGTGAGGCGACGTCGACCAGATCCAGCGTGGAAATCTTGTGCGGCATGGTGATCAGCGCGCCGCAGATATTGGTCAATTGAAACAGCGAGCGCAGCAGCGGCGCGTAGTGAGGCGCCTGGCAGCCCATTGGCACGACAATGGCATCGATGCCCGATTGCTCGAAATAGGGGTTGTAGATCATCGGCGACTTGAAGGTATGCGTCGGGAAGCCGATGTGCGCGATCAGGGAGGTAGAGCCGCGAATCATGTTGCCTGCCTTGTCCAGTCTCTCGTCCAGTTCCTTGCCTTGCGTGCGCATCATGGCCTGGCCTGCAGGGCCACGATGCGCACGATCTTGCGATGTCTGCCTAGTTGCGGATGCCTATTTGCGAACCTTGTCCAGCTCGGCCAGCATGTCCTTCACCGTGTCAGGAATCGCCTCACCGTTCTTGGTGATCACTGGTTTCATGCGTTCACGCAGCTTGGCAGTCTCGGCAGCGGAGAGCTCGCTGACCTGCATGCCGGCTTTCTTGAGCTGATCGAGCGTGCCGGCGTCGGCTTCACGCGAGACCTGGCGTTCGTACTTCGCTGCCTCCGTGGCTGCGTCCTGCAGCACTTTCTTCTCGGCAGCATTGAGCGAGTCCCACACCCTCTTGCTGAAGATCACCGACTGCGGGTTGTACTGGTGATTGGTAATGGTCAGGTACTTCTGCACTTCGGAGAACTTGTTGGCGAGAATCACGCTCAGTGGATTCTCTTGCCCGTCGACTGCCTTTTGCTCCATGGCGGTGTACAACTCTGTAAATGCCAATGGCGTGGGGTTGGCGTCGAGTGCCTTGACCCAGTCGATGTTGATGGTGTTCGGGATCACGCGCAGCTTGAGGCCGGAAATATCCTCCACCTTGGTGATGGCGCGCTTGCTGTTGGTCATCTGACGGAAGCCGAGCTCCCAGTAGGCGAGGCCGACGATCCCTTTCTCCTGCAGCTTGGCATGCAGCTTCTGGCCGAACGGGCCGTCGACAACAGCATCCGCTTCCTTGGCGTTGGCGAACAGGAAGGGGAAGTCATAGATCGCGAAGTCCTTCACCTGCGATGCCAGGATGCCCGAGTTGAGCACCACGATTTCGATGGTGCCGCCTTGCAGGGCACTGACGCTGGCCGCATCACTGCCGAGTACGCCGCCCGGGAACAGGTTGAGCTTCATCTTGCCGCCCGATTTGGCCGCCACCAGTTCGGCGAACTTCTCGCCGCCGGTAACGAGCGGGTGACCCTTGGGGTTGGCTTGCGAGACCTTGAAGGCGTGCTCGCGGATTTCCTGTGCGGACACGAGGCCGGAGGAGGCGACAGCGCCAAAGGTCAGCGCGACGGCGAGGGTTCTACGAAGCAGGTGTTTCATGGTGGGTCTCCGTGTGTTTGTTGGTTGATGAATGGGCCGGTGAGAACGGTTCGTACGCAAATCCGGTAAGTCGGCTGCGGCGTACGCAACGCAGCCGACGCAATTGGTGCCGTCAGTGTCCAATCATCCAGCGCGCGGGCACCATGACGAGGTCAGGGAACAGTACGAGCAGGAACATCACGACGAACTGCGCGATCATGAAAGGCAGTACACCGCGTGTGACTTCATCGAGGCGAATGCCGCCGACCCCGGCCACCGTGTTGAGCACGGTACCTACCGGTGGCGTGACAAGACCAATCGCGTTGTTGATGATGAACAGCACGCCGAAGTACACCGGGTCAATACCGGCTGCCTTCACCACTGGCATCAGCACCGGTGTCAGCAACAGGATGGTCGGCGACAGATCCAGTGCCGTGCCGACAATCATCACGAGAATCATGATGGAGATCAGCAGCAGCTTGGGGCTGTCGAGCAGCGGTTCCAGCAGTGACACGATCTGCGCGGGCAACTGCGCCACCGTGATCAACCAGGCCGTGACCATCGAGCCGGCCACCAGGAACATGATCACGGCGCTGGTCTTGGCTGCGGCCATGAACAGCGGCGGCAGGTCGCGCAATTTCAGCTCGCCATACACCAGGGTGGAAATTGCGATGGCATACACGGCGGCGACCACGGCAGCTTCGGTCGGCGTGAAGATGCCGAACTTCAACCCGAAGACGATGATCAGCGGCAGCACGAGGGCCCAGGTGGATTCGCGCAGCGCTTGCATGACCTCGCTGCGCGTCTTGCGCTTGGGCGGCACGACGTTCTCGCGACGGCTCACCCACCACCAGGTTACCCACAGAGACAGGCCCAGCAAGATGCCGGGGAACACGCCTGCGAGAAACAGCTTGGTAATGGAGACGTTGCCGGCCACGCCGAAGATCACGAAGGCGATGCTCGGTGGAATGACGGGCGCGATGATGGCGGCCGAGGAAATGAGACCCGCGGAGCGCGCGCGATCATGACCTGCGGCGGTCATCATCGGCAGTAACAGCGCACCCAGCGCCGCCGCGTCGGCCACGGCCGAACCCGACAGTGCTGCCATGATGCAGGCTGCCACGATGGTCACGTAACCGAGGCCGCCCTTGACGTGGCCGACCAGCGCCAGCGCGAGATTGACGATGCGGCGCGACAGGCCGCCGGCGTTCATCACCTCGCCGGCCAGCATGAAGAAAGGCACGGCCAGCAGCGGGAAGCTGTCAGCGCCGTTGATGACGTTCTGCGCGAGGATCTGTGGGTCGAGCAGATTGAGTTGCCACATCATCGCCATGCCACACAGCAGCAGCGCGAAAGCGATGGGCACACCAATAGCCATGGTGAGAAGCAGGGAGCCGATAAAGATTGCGATTGTCATGATCGGCCCTCAGCGTGCTGCTTCGCCGGCGTGCGGCGACGAAGGCAGATCTTCGGATTCCTGGATCATGATCAGCTCCGCGTCGCTGACCTTGCTGCTCAGCAAGCGGATCAGATCGCGCAGGATGATCAGTGACGCGAGCACCGAGAACACCATGCCCGAAGCATAGAACCAGGCGACGGGTGCTTCCATGACAGCACTGGTGGTGTCCATGTTGATGCGCACCTGCGCCAGTGCGCCGGAGAACATCAACCAGCAGGCGTAAAGCATCAACACGTAGGAGATACCCAGGCAGAGCTTCTTGCCGAGGCGGGGCAGGGTAGCGACGACGAAGTCGGTGCCGAGGTGACGGCGTTCATTGAGCGCGACAACGGCGCCGAGGAATGTGGTCCACACGAAAAGCCAGCGCGACAACTCTTCGGACAGGCTGATGCCGGTGTTGAAGGCATAGCGCAGCACGACGTTGCCGAACACCAGCACCACCATGATCGCCAGCATGGCCGCGACCACCCAGTCCAGCAGGCGGCAGTAGCCATTGATGAATCGGGTAAGCATGAAACCTTGTCTCCTCTTTTCAGCGGCTCCGTGACGTCCGGACACCTGCTTTGTTTTAGCTGATGGATCGAGCTGGTGTGTGCAAGTCAAGCACCCAGGTCAACACATTGTCGATAATGTACGAACTAGTTAGTTTTGCGGTATGCGTGATAACCCGTACCCTGTCCGGCGAGGGACATGGCGGGTGTTTTGACGGTCAGTCCGGGGTGTCTGGCGGCGCTCGCCGACTTACTTGCGCACGTAGCGCAGGATCATGTCGATGATGTTGTCGCGCCGCGCCAGCAGCGCTTTCGGCGTCTTGCCGTTGCGTTTGAAGATGAGGTCGAACGTGTACTGGTTGGACACATTGAAGAAGCACAGCGCCGAGATCGACGCATGGATATCGATGGCATCCAGGCCTGGCCGGAACATGCCGCTGGCCACACCGCGTTCATACAGCGCGTTGATGGCGTTGATGGCCGGCACATTGAGTTTCTGGATGATCTTGCTCTGTGCGAGGTACTCGCCGCGCTGGATGTTCTCAGTCATCACGAGGCGGATGTAGTCCTGGCTGCCCCAGTGGTGATCGAAGGTGAAGCCCACCAGTTTTGCCAGCGCCTCGTCGGGCGACAGGTCGGCCAGATGCAGCTCGCCTTCGGTGGTGCGCACGCTGCGGTAGGACTCTTCGAGCACGGCAAGGTAGAGGCCTTCCTTGCTGCCGAAGTAGTAATAAATCATGCGCTTGCTGGTGCGCGTGGCATCGGCAATGGCGTCGATGCGCGCGCCGCTGAGGCCCTTGGAGGCGAACTCCTCGGTCGCGACGGCGAGGATCTCGGCCATCGTGCGTTCCGGGTCGTTGGTGCGCGCCTTGGCCTTGGCTGCGGGCTTGGCCGCAATCTTTGCCGGCGCTTTGCGGGCGATGGTGGCAGCCGCAGCGGGCGCCCGGCGGCGGGAATGTACTGGTTGGTCCATCGCGACAGTATATGCACAGTTCTGGCTCGCGTGCCCTCCCGCAGGGCGCGCCTTGGCTGGGAGGGGGCGTGTGGATACGGCCCGGCCTGGCGCGTTCTCTTTTTTTCTCGGCAATTTGTCCGCGGTCAATTTCACCCCTTGTGGCGCGCCCGCGCTCATCCGCACACTGCCGGCATGCGATGTGAGCGGGCATGAACGCCTGCGCAGCATGGTTGGCATCGTGGCCAGCCGTGCATGCCGATCACATCCGGGGGCATCGATCTGCAATGCGGCCATAGCGCCGGCTATGCAATGCGGATTGGCATAAACGGGGATTTGTACCTATGCTGGCAATGGCGTCAGAAGCAATACCTGCGCGCGGGGTCCGGTTGTCCGGGCCACTTCGTGGAACGGCAAGCTTTGGGGGGCGAGAATGAAACGTTCGGGGCGTTTTATCACGCTATTGATAGGGGCGATTGTCATAGCCTGTTTCTCGGGGCGCGCGCTGGCCGCAGACGACAAGGCGGCCAAGCCCGCTGATCTCGTCCTCACCGGCGACGCGGTGTGCACCTCTTGCCACGATGCATCGGACGATGCCACGCCCACCCTGGCCAATCGCCATCCATCAGTCATGGCGATCGGCAAGACGCGTCACGGCACGCGGGCCGATGGCCGTACCCCCTCCTGTACGAGTTGCCACGGCGAGAGCGATCAGCATCGCAAGACACGCGGCAATACCAAGCCCGACGTGTTGTTCAGCAAGCAGGGCGCTACCCCCGTCGAAGCACGCAATGCGGCCTGTCTCTCCTGCCACAAGGAAGGCAACCGCATCGGTTGGCATACCAGCACCCATGGCTTGCAGGACCTGAGCTGCAGCAGTTGTCACAGCGTGCACGCCCAGCGTGACAAGGTGCGCGAGAAGCAGACACAGGCCGAGGTTTGCTTCGCCTGTCATAAGGAGCAGCGCAACCAGATCAGCAAGGCTTCGCACCATCCTGTCGTGGAAGGCAAGATGACCTGCTCCTCATGCCACAACGTGCATGGCGACAATCCGAAGATGCTGGTCAAGGCATCCACCAACGAGACCTGCTTCACCTGCCATATGGAGAAGCGCGGGCCCTTCGTGCACAACCATCAGCCGGTGACCGAGGACTGCGGCATCTGCCACCAACCGCACGGCACGACGATCCCCAACCTGCTCAAGGCGCGGGCGCCTTTCCTCTGCCAGGACTGCCACTCGCACGACAGCCATCCCGGCCAGGCCGCAGCCTTGCCCAACGCACCATCGAATTCGACTTCCATGCTCGGCACCGTCGCGCGTGGCTGCCTGAATTGTCACACCAACATTCATGGCGGCAACAGCACGGTCAACAGTGCAACCGCCGGCCGCTTCCGACGCTGATGGGGAGGATGCACCGTGCATAGAACACACTCTCTCCGGGCGCATACGCTGCGTCTCAGTCTACTCACGACGGCCTTGCTCGGCGCCTTCGGCGGCGCGCGCGCGGACGAAGCCCTGGACGAGCTGACCAAGCCCGCCAGCAACGTTTCCATTGGCTGGGGCTACTGGTCCAACGACCGGCCACAACAAGGCATCTACGACGGCATGCGCAGCAAGGGCTCCTACCTCTTGCTCGACGCGGATGTGGCGAGACGCAACGAGGAGACCGGCACCTGGTTCACGCTGCGCGGGACCAATCTCGGCCTCGATAACCGCGAGTTGCGCGGTGACTACCTGCGCCAGGGGCGCTACGGCGGCTTCCTGGAATACAGCAAACTGCCGCGCGACAATCCCTTCTCCATCAATACCGGTTTGCAGGGCATCGGCAGCACCACGGTCACGACCGGCACCAACCTGGGTTCGTTTCCCAGGAGCGAGGTCGAACTTGGCACCGAGCGTGAGGGCATCCGCGTAGGCGGCTTTGCGACCCTTTCGCCGGGGTGGACGGCAAAGCTCGAATTCAAGAACGAGGACAAGAAGGGTACGCGGCAGATCGGCTGGGGTAGCGCAGCGCTATTCTCGGTCGAGCCCGTCGATAGCAATATCCAGCAACTCGACGCCACCCTGCAGTATGCAGGCGAGAAGCTGCAGCTCTCTGGCGGCTACTCGGGGAGTGCGTACCAGAACCACAACCCCATGCTGTTCGAGCAGCTCAATCGCGTCAGCGGCGGCACCAATGCCAGTTTCAATGCGGTCACGCCGATCTCGCAACCACTCGACAACCAGGCTCACCAGGTGTTCGTGGATGGCGGCTACGGCTTTACCTCGAGCACGCGAGGAACCTTCAAGGCTGCCTACACGCTGGCCACGCAAGATCAGCATATTCCGTCGTACGACCTGGGCGGCGCCAATGCGCCCTTCGTCAACGCGCCTTCCCATCTCGGTGGCAAGGTGGAGACCACGCTGCTGCAGACCGGGCTGACCTCGCGCCCAAGCTCGAAGCTGTCGCTGATGGCCAACCTGCGCTACTACGACGTGAACGACAAGACGCCGCTCGCCGGTTACGTCGGCAGCAATACGACGGGTGTCGCGACGGTCTACAACACGCCGCAGTCCTACACGACCACCAGCGGCAAACTCGAGGCGACCTACCGCCTGCCGCTGGGCTTCAACATCACGGGCGGGGTGGACTACTCCGACCAGGACAGGTCCGTGCCACTCACCGGCGCCGTGTACGTGCCTTATCGCGAAAGCCTCAACGAGATCACCTACCGCGCGCAGCTGCGTCGTGCGATGGCAGAGAACCTCAACGGCAGCTTCACCTACTTCCATAGCGATCGCAGCGGTGGGGCGTTCTCGCGGGCCGATGGTACTGCGCCGTATTCCAACCAGATCAACCCCATCCATCTCGCTGACCGTATCCGCGACAAGGTACGTGCCCAGCTCGACTGGGACCCGCTGGAGATGCTCTCCATGCAGTTCCGTGCCGACTTCTCGCATGACGACTATCCGCAAGGTGACCGGCCGTACGGCCCACGCGATGGCAGTGCGCAGACCTATGCGGTCGACATGAGCTACACGTTCACCGACGACTGGGTATTGTCGGCGTGGTATGCCTATGACCTGAGCAAGGCGCGCTCGGTCGGCTACCGCCAGGCCAGCGGCGGCTCGGCTGATGCGCTGCGCGACGCCAATCTGCAGGAGAAGGGCGATTCGCTCGGCGCCACCATGCGCGTCAAGTTCAGTTCGAAAATCGAGAGCGGCTTTGGCGTCGACTGGTACAGCAGCACCAACAGCTCCTCGCAGGACTTGACTTTGCTCGGCACGGGCAGCGCGTATCCGACCGGGACCACGGGGCCGCTATCAGACACCCGCAACAAGCTGCTGCGCCTGAAGTTCGATACCAAGTACCTGATCGACAAAGCCTCAGACCTGACCTTCGGCGTGGTCTTCGAGCAGTGGCAAACCGATGACTGGGCCTGGAATCTCGCCGATGGCTCGCCATTCTCCTATTACAGCGGCACCCAGGCATGCACGGGGTGTACCGGCGCGGGCTACACGGGTGTCGTCGACGGCACGACAGTGACGGCCAAAACCAAGCAGGCATCCACCTTTGTTGGGCTGCGCTACAACTACAAGTTCTGAGGCTGCCCGAGCGTGATACGCCACTACGCCGAATCCGACCCTCCCGCGGCGCGCCCAGCGCCGCAATCCGCTTTGCGTGTCTGGCGCCGTCTGGCGTGGGCGTTGTGCGGACTCGTCATGCTGTTGGCCGGCTCTGCGCAGGCACAGACCGGCCCCAGCCCTGAAGCCATCGAGAAAGCGCGCGTCGCCAACGAGAAGTGCTTCTCCTGCCATGCCAAAGAAGCGCAGGAGCATCCGCCGCAAGCGGGTCTCGACATGAAGAAATTGCGCGAGGCCGTGCGCGACCGCGATGCCTTCAAGAACTCCGATCACGGCAAGCTGGCCTGCACCAAATGTCATAACGAAGGTTACGACGACTTCCCGCACGCCGCTGACGCGAAGGACAACACCAGCACCTGTTCGGACTGTCATTCGCGCAAGGCCGACAAGATCGAAGCGGAGTTCATGAAGTCGGTACACGCCAAGAACATGGCCGACACCTTCACCTGCACGACCTGTCATGACCCGCACCTGATGCGCGTCGCCTCCAAGCTGCAGGATCCGCGCAAGATCGTCGCGCAGGACAACCGCGTCTGCCTCGGCTGCCACGATTCCGACGAGACCTTCGCCCGCTTTGCACCCGAGAAGAAAACTCGACCGCAGATCGACGAGATCCATGCCTGGTTGCCGAACGCGCGCATGCACTGGCAGGCCGTGCGCTGCGTCGAGTGCCACACGCCGCTGAGCCACGACATGCTCTCGCACGAGATCGTGAACAAGGACAAGGCCGAGCGTCGCTGCGTGACCTGCCACTCTGCCGACAGCCAGCTCAAGGTGCGCTTGTACCGCTACCTCGCGACGGAAGAGCAGCATAAGATGGGCTTTCTCAACAGCGTCATGGCCGGCCATGCCTATGTGGTCGGGGCCACGCGCAACGCCGTGCTCGACACCGTCTTCTTCGTGCTTGCCGGCCTCACCGTGGTGGGTGTGCTGGTGCACGGCCTGCTGCGTTTCATCGCCGCGCGGCTGCGCAGGAGGAAGAAAGAATGAGCGAACGCATCTACTTGTTGCCGCTGTGGATACGCCTGTGGCATTGGACCAATGCCGCCCTGATCATCACCCTGGGCATCACCGGCATGAGCCTGCATTTCTCGCGGCCGACGGCACTCATCGAGTTCTCGCTTGCCATGCGCATCCACAACGCGGCTGGCGTGGCACTGGCCTGCCTCTATACCTTCTTCGTGATCGCCAATGCCGTCACCGGCAACTGGTGGCAGTACGTGCCCAAGCCGCCCGGCATCCTGCAGCGCTGCTGGATGCAGACACGTTACTACTGCTGGGGCGTGTTCAAAGGGGAGCCCGAGCCTTATGCGGTGACCAAGGAGGTCAACTTCAACGCGCTGCAGGCAGTGATCTACTGGCTGATCATGTACATCGTGCTGCCCGTCACCGTGGTCACCGGGCTCATCTTCCTGTACCCGCAGGCGGCACCGGTCAAGCTGTTCGGCTTTGATGGCCTGTTGCCGCTGGCCGTCCTGCATTTCGTCTGCGCCGTCATCATCTTGCTCTTCGCCGTGACCCACATCTATCTTGGAACCATGGGTGTGCGGCTTACCAGCCTGTACAAGACCATGATTACGGGCTGGCATGAGCACTGATGCCCGGCATCGACTACAACCCGACCTTTCCCCGGAGGCCCTTCATGAAAAAGCCCTATCGCATGCAACATATCGTTCCACTTGGACTGTCACTCGTCGGCCTGCTCTACGCACAGGGTGCCGCCAGTGCAGTGGATGCAGCCAAGGCCGAAGCCCTTGCCAAGAAGGAAGGCTGCTTCAAGTGTCACCAGATCGACAAGAAGAAGGAAGCTGACTCCTTCCAGAGCATCGCCACCAAGCTCAAGGGCAAGCCCGACGCCGATGCCGAGATCCTCAAACAGCTCACCCAGTCGCCCAAGGTGAAGTTCGCGGACGGCACGGAAGAGGAGCACAAGATGATCAAGACCAAGGACAAGGGCGAGATCGACAACCTGATCGCCTGGATCCGCAGTCTGGCGAAGTAGGCTACGGATAGTCCTGTCGCTTCGTATTCGCGGAGCGCTGCGGACTTCATCCTCACGACGTCATTCCCGTTTGCGAGCTCTCGGCAATCGCCGCCATGCCTGCAAACTCCACTACGCGGGAATGACGTCTGCCTTGTGACTGCCCTCAGTCAGTGCAGCTCCATCGGCAAACCGACGTAGTTCTCCGCAAGTACCTGCTGCGCGGCGCGCGAGTTCATCAGGTAGGCGAGTTCGGCTTCCTGCATGCGCTCGCCGAAGCCGGCGTTCTCCGGGAACTTGTGCATCAACGAGGTGAGCCACCACGAGAAGCGCTCGGCCTTCCATACGCGCGCCAGTGCGTGCAGGGAGTAGTGATCAATGCCGGCGTCGGACTGCTCGTGGTAGTGCTCGATGAAGGCATCGGCAAGCAGCAGCACGTCGGCGGCTGCGAGGTTGAGGCCCTTGGCGCCCGTCGGCGGTACGATGTGCGCCGCGTCGCCGGCGAGGAACAGGCGGCCAAAGCGCATCGGCTCGCTGACGAAGCTGCGCAGCGGCGCAATGCTCTTCTCGATGGAGGGGCCGGTCACGAGATTGGCTGCTGCCTGCGGATCGATGCGCTTGCGCAACTCATTCCAGAAAGCCTCATCGCTCCATTGCTCCACCTTGTGATCCAACGGGCACTGCAGGTAGTAACGACTGCGCGTGCGTGAGCGCATGCTGCACAGCGCGAAGCCACGCGGGCTGCGCACGTAGATCAACTCGTCGGCCACTGGTGGCGCATCGACCAGCAGGCCGAGCCAGCCGAAGGGGTAGACGCGCTCGAACGTACGTACGGCCGAGGGCGGAATGCTGGGTCGGCAGACGCCATGGAAGCCATCGCAGCCGGCGATGTAATCACAGGCCACGTCGTGCACCTGGCCCTCGCTGCGAAAGCGGACGAAGGGCCGGGCGCCGTCGAAGCCATGCACGCTGACTTCCTGCGCCTCATACACGGTCGGCATGTCTGCGCTGGCGCGCGCCTGCATCAGGTCGCGGGTCAGCTCCGTCTGCCCATACACGATGACGCGCTTGCCGTCCGTGAGATCGGCCAGATCGATGCGATGGCGATGGCCGTCTATGCACAGCTCCACACCATCATGCGGCAGGCCTTCGCGATGCATGCGCTCGCCGACGCCGGCGCGGTCCAGCGCCTCGGCCGTCGTCTGCTCGATGACGCCTGCACGGATGCGCGCGGCGACATGTCCCGCGCTCTGGCGCTCGACGATCAGCGTCTCGATGCCCGCGCAATGCAGCAGCTGGCCGAGCAGCAGACCGGCTGGACCGGCGCCGATGATGGCGACCTGGGTACGCGATGGGACTGGGGAGGAGGGCATGGGGCAGGTGTCTCCGGGGCTGGCGTGTGTGCCGATGCTTACGCTGGATAAGCCTCGCTATCGACCTCCGCCAGCGAGGCCGCGTTGTAGCGTGCGCCGACGATGTGTTCGCGTGCGAAGGCGGCTTCGAGTCGTGCGACCTGCCCGGCATCCAGCGTCACGCGTCCGGCGCCCAGATCGTCTTCGAGGTGAGCGATCTGCACCGTACCGGGAATGGGAATGATGTCGTCGCCGCGCGCCAGCAGCCAGGCGAGGGCCAGCTGCGCCATCGTGCAGCGTGCCTCGTGAGCGATCTCGCGCGCTGCGCTCAGCATGCGCAAGTTGCTGGCGTAGGCTTCTGGTGCAAAGCGCGGCATGGTCTTGCGTATGTCTTTGGCATCCAGCGACGCGACCTCCTGCAGCGTGCCGCCGAGAAAGCCACGCCCCAGCGGACTGAAGGCGACGAAGGCGACGCCCAGCTCGCGGCAAGTCTGCAGCGGGCCGAGCTCCGGTTCGCGCGACCATAGCGAATACTCCGATTGCAGTGCTGCAACGGGATGGACGGCATGCGCACGGCGCAAGGTAGCGGATGACACTTCCGAGAGGCCGATGCTGCCGATCTTGCCTTCGCGGACGAGGTCGGCCATTGCGCCGACGCTCTCTTCGATGGGAACGTTCTTGTCCCAGCGGTGCAGGTAGTAAAGATCGATATGGTCAGTGCGCAAACGGCGCAGACTGTCTTCGCAGGTTGCCTTGATGGTCGCGGCACGACCGTCGATGACGCGCGTGCCATTCACTCCCTGCATGCCGCACTTGCTGGCGAGGAAGAAGCGCTGGCGATGCGTCGCCAGCGTGCGCCCCACCAGCTCCTCGTTGGCACCGAAGCCGTACAAGGCGGCGGTGTCGAATAGCGTGACGCCGAGATTCAGCGCACGCAGCAACAGACGCTGGGCATCGGCCTCTGGCGGTGGCACGCCGTAGGCATGGCTGAGGTTCATGCAACCCAGGCCGATTGCCGAGACGGAGCGGCCGGCGATGCGGCGGAATTGGGACGGCGAAGACATCTGACTCTCCTGTGCGATTGATGATGGTGGGGGCAGCGTGCCTGTAGCGCCCGCGCCGCCCCTCACCATTCCTGAGCACCTTACTTCGCGGTGGCGTACTTGGCGATCAGCGACTTTGCCGTGTCGAGCATCTTCTGACCGTCAGCACCCTTGCCCTTCATGTCTTCGACCCATTCGGAGGAGAGTTTGTTGCCGAGCGCCTTCCACGACGCCAGCTCGGAAGCGGGGATGGTGTTGTGCGTGTTCTTCAGCGTGAGCTTCTTGCCCTCGGCGTCTGCTGCGAGGAAGGCGCGGCCGGAGAGACCTGATTGCGTGATGCCGCTATTGTTGTCGATGACCTTCTTCAGATCGGCAGGCAGCGATTCGTACTTCGCCGGGTTCATCGCCAGGATGAAGGTGGAGGTGTAGAAGGCGGGTTCGGCCGGATCGGTTTCGGAGTGGAACTTCACGAGCTCCTGGATCTTCACCGAGGGCACGACTTCGTACGGCACGACTGCGCCGTCGATCACGCCCTTCGACAGCGCATCGCCCACCTGCGGCACTGGCATGCTCACCGGCGTGGCGCCCAGCATGGCGATGAACTTCGTCGTCATGCGCGTTGGTGCGCGCAGCTTGAGACCGCGCAGGTCGGCCATGGTCTTGATCGGTTTGCTGGTCATGTGGAACACGCCGTCACCGTGCACGTGGAACGCGATCGGGCGTACGTCCTTGAACTCCTGCTTGCTGAAGAGCTGGGTGTAGTCCCACAGCGCCTTGGAGGTGGCTTCCGGGTTCTGCATCATGAAGGGCAGCTCGAAGGCTTCCAGCGAAGGGAAGCGGCCGGGCGTGTAGCCGGGCAGGGTCCAGATGACGTCGGCCACGCCGTCACGCACCTGTTCGATGAGCTGCGGTGGCGTGCCACCCAGCTGCATCGACGAGAAGATCTGACACTTCATGCGGTTGTTGGATTCGGCCGCGATCTTGTCGCACCAGGGTTGCAGCATCATGGTCTGCGCGTACGAACTGGCCGGCAGGAAGTGATGCAGTTTGAGTACGACCTCCTGCGCCATGGAGGGCAGGGGCAACAGGGCGGCAGCGAAACCGGTCAGCGCGATGCGGAATACTTTTTTCATGGTTGTCTCTCCTCGTGGTGCGGGTAGTGTGAGCAGTGGTACTACATGAGCCGATGCACGAGCCACAGCGTGAGCGCCGGGAACATGATCAGCAGTGAAAGGCGGATGGCATCGGTGATGAGGAACGGCACGACGCCCTTGTAGGTCTCGGCCATCGGCACGTCCTTGGCGAGCCCGTTCATGATGTAGACGTTCAAGCCCACGGGCGGGAAGATCATGCCGATCTCGCACACGGTGAGGATCAGGATGCCGAACCACAGCGCCTTGTCCGGGCCGCCGAGGCCGAAGAAGTCCATGCCCATGATCACGGGGAAGAGCGTCGGCACCGTCAGCAGGATCATCGACATCTCGTCCATCACGCAGCCGAGCACGACGTAGAACAGCATCACGCCGGCCATCACGACGACAGGCGAGATCTGCAGATGCGCAACCAGGTCCGCCAGCTGCATGGGCAACTGCGACAGCGCCAGCGCGGCATTGATCATGTCCGCGCCGATGAAGATCATGAAGATCATGCCGCTGGTCTGTGCGGCGCTGCGCACCGCATTGACGAAGCGCGGGCGATTCATGTCGCCGCGGATCAGCGTGATGGCGAAGGTCAGGATGGTGCCGATGGCTGAACCTTCCGTGGCGGTGAACAGCCCGCCGTAGATACCGCCGAACACCACGAAGAATATCGCCAGGATCGGCCACACCTTGCCCGCTGCCTGCATCACCTCTCCCGACGAAGCGGCGCGTGCTGCCGGGGCTTGCTCGGGGTGCAGGCGCACCATGATGGCAATCGCCAGCAGGTAGCCAACGGCGGCCAGCAGGGCGGGTATGTAGGCGGCGAGGAACATCTTGGTGATGTTCTGCTCGGTCAGGATGGCATACACCATCAGCGTCACCGACGGCGGCAGCAGCACGCCCATGGTGCCGCCGGTGGCCAGCACCGCTGTTGCGAGACGACCGTTGTAGCCGATGCGGCGCATCTCCGGATACGCGACCTGCGCGATGGTGGCAGTGGTCGCCACCGTGCTGCCGGAGATCGAACCGAAGGCTGCACAGGCGAGGATGCCCGCCATTGCCATGCCACCCTTGAAACGACCGAGCAGCGCATTGGCAAAGTCGAACAAGGCTTTCGACAGCCCGCCCTGGACAGCGAAGGCGCCCATCAGCATGAAGAGAGGAATCACCGACAGGTCATACCCTGCCACGCGCCCATACACGGCGCCCTTGAGGTGAGCCAGCAGCGGGTGCCAGCCCGACAGCATGAGGTAACCCACGGCGCCCGGCACGAACATGGATATCGCGATGGGCACGCGGATCGCCATCAGTGCCAGCATGAGGGCGAAGACGGAAAGGCCGATGCTCATGGTGCTCATGCGGCTTCTCCTTCGTGGTGCGCTTCCGTGTGCAGGGCTGTACGGATCTGCACGAGCGTCTGCCGCGCACCGATCGCCACGCACAGCGCGAGGCCGGGCAGCATCAGCGTGTAGGGCAACCACAGGGGGATATCCATCAGCATGGAACGCTCACCGGCTGCCTTGATGTCGATGCCGCCGACGGCGACACGCCACAGGATCAGCGCCATGACGATGGTGTAGAGCAGGGTGCCGAAGGTGTCCATCAGGCGCTGTGTGCGCATCGAAGCATGCGCCGTGAAGAAGTCCACCATGATGTTGGCGCGGCGATGCTGCGTGTAGGGCAGGAAAGAGGCGACGACGACCGCACAGCCGAGCTGCACGAGTTCGATGTCGCCCAGGATGGGATGCGAAAAGAAAGCGCGCCCGACGACGCTGACGACCGTCACGCAGGCAATGGCGACGAGCACAGTGCCGCCGATGGCAGCGCTGACGTCGCACAGGCGATCGAGCACGCGGTCCAGCGTGGCATCGCTCAATGGTGTGTTCAAGATTGTCTCCCCTGTTGTTATGAAGAAGCGGCTCAGCCGGCCGCCTGTAGTTGTTGTTCGAGCTTGTGCAGCACCTCGTAGCAGGGCAGCACCTGTGCCACGCTGGCGTTGGGCTCGCGTCCTTCGCGGATCGCCGCGAAGAACTCTCGGTCCTGCAGCTCGATGCCGTTCATGGAGACGTCGACGTGCGACACGTCGAGCTTCTCGTCCTTGCCGTTGAAGAGATCGTCGTAGCGCGCGATGTAGGTCGCGCTGTCGCCGATGTAGCGGAAGAAGGTGCCGAGCGGGCCATCGTTGTTGAACGACAGGCTCAGCGTGCAGATCGCACCATTCGCCGCCTTGAGCTGGATCGACATGTCCATCGCGATGCCCAGCGTGGGGTGGATTGGCCCCTGGATGGCATTGGCCTGCACGATAGGGCTGCCCGCCTGATACGCGAACAGATCGACCGTATGCGCGGCGTGGTGCCACAGCAGATGGTCCGTCCAGCTGCGCGCCTGGCCCAGCGCATTCATGTTGGTGCGGCGGAAGAAGTAGGTCTGCACATCCATCTGCTGGATGTTGAATTCACCCTCCGCGATCTTCTTGTGCACGAACTGGTGGCTCGGATTGAAGCGACGCGTGTGGCCGCACATCGCGACGAGGCCAGTCTGTTTCTGTAGCGCCACGACGGCCTGTGCATCGGCGAGCGAATCGGCGAGCGGGATTTCCACCTGCACATGCTTGCCGGCACGCAGACAGGCTTGCGCCTGCGCCGCATGCATCTGCGTCGGCGTACACAGGATCACCGCATCGACCTCGGACAGCGCGAGGCTGTCGGCGAGTTCGGTGCTGACATGAGCAATGCCGTACTTCGCGGCAGTCTCACGCGTCTTGTCGAGCTCGCGGCTGACCAGCGATACGACTTCCACGCCGTCGATGTTGCAAATGCCATCGAGATGCTTGATGCCGAAGGCGCCAGCGCCGGCGAGGGCGACTTTGATCGTCTTGCTCATTTCGCTTCCTCCAGGATCAGGTGACCCACGGCAGTGTTCGACGCAGGCACGTGATAGAAGCGATGCTTGACGACGGGAGCAGGGCCGCCCGCCACATCGGCCATCGCACCGCGTGCGATCAGCCACATGACGAGTTCAATCCCTTCCGATCCTGCTTCACGCACGTATTCGATGTGCGGCGTCTGGGCGAGTTCGGCCGGGTCGGCGATCAGGCGGTCGAGGAAGCGGTTGTCCCACTCTCGGTTGATCAACCCGGCACGCGGGCCTTGTAACTGGTGCGTCATGCCGCCCGTGCCCCAGATGTGAACGTTGATGTCTTCGTCGTAAGACTCGATGGCGCGACGAATCGCCTGGCCGATCTGGAAGCAGCGCTTGCCGGACGGCACGGGGTACTGTACGACGTTGACCGCGAACGGAATGACCTTGAAAGGCCACTTGCCGCTGGGCGGGGTTTCACCACACATCAGCGACAGCGGCACCGTGAAGCCGTGGTCGATCGGCATGCGATTGACGAGGGTGAGATCGAAGTCTTCCTGGATCACGCTCTGCGCGATGTGCGCGGCGAGCTCGGCATGACCTTCGGCAGCCGGCACGGGGCGCGGACCCCAGCCTTCATCAGCCACCGGGTAGTGCGCAGCCGTACCGAGCGCGAAGGTCGGGATGAAGTCGAGGCTGAAAGCATTGGCGTGATCGTTGTAGACGAGGAAGACCACATCAGGCTTGTTGTCGCGCTGCCACTGGCGGCTGTACTCGTAGCCGGCGAACAGTGGTTGCCAGTAGGGTTCCTGCGTCTTGCCCAGGTCCATCGCCGCGCCGATGGCGGGCACGTGCGAGGTGAAGACGCCGGCAGTGATGCGTGCCATTACTTGCTCTCTTTCTTTTCTGCAGCGAGCCGTGCTTCCCACTCGTGCGTGTAGCGGTTGCCCTCGATGGAGCGACCACCCTTGATCATCATTTCGCGATAAGCCTCTTCCGTCATGCCGGTCATGCTGCCCGCCATCTGCTGGAAGCTCTTGCCGTCGGTGGCGCCGATCTTGGCGAGGAAGTAGATGTTGCCGCCGAGCGATATGCAGCGATTGAGATCGCGCGCCAGCACGGCCTGCTTCTGGTCTTCGCTCATCGCCCATTCATCGAGATAGGCGCGCTCGTCCGCCTTGAAGCGCTCGCGGTTCTCGGCCTGCATCAGCGACATGCAGAACTGGTTGAGCCAGTAACCCTTGCGAGACTCTTCTGCGTCGAAGATCGTCGTGCCGGGTACGTCCTTGTAGGGTTTGTCGAGTGGCATCAGAGGGCCTGCTTCTTGTTTGCCGTCATTCCCGCGAACGCGGGATTCCAGCGACGTTGGTTGGTGGCGAAGGACACTGGATTCCCGCTTGTTTGCGTTACCTCGCGGGAATGACGATGTTTGGTGGTACTCATCACTTCACCTCCTCCGTCCAGTACAAACGCATAGGGTTGTCGACCAGTAGCTTTCTTTGTAGCTCAGGCGTGACCGCAATGTGCGGAATCACGTCGACCAGCAGGCCGTCGTCCGGCATGTGGTCCTTCAGGTTGGGGTGCGGCCAGTCGGTGCCCCATAGCACTCGGTCGGGGAATTGCTCGACGATGCGGCGTGCGAAGGGAATGACATCGTGATACGCGTTGCGCTCGCCATCGAGCGCACGCGGCCCGCTGACGGACAGGCGTTCAGGGCAGCTGACCTTGCTCCACACATTCGTGTGTTCGCGCATGAAGCGCTCGAACAGCGCGAACTGCGGGCCATCGATCGACAGGCTGACATCCGGCCGACCCATGTGATCGACGACCACAGTGGTCGGCAGCGCAGTGAAGAAGTCCCACAGTTCGGGCAGGTCGACCGCTTCGAAATAGATGACGACATGCCAGCCTAGCTTCGCGACGCGCCCGGCGATTTCCATCAGCTCGTCGCGTGGCGTGAAGTCGACCAGGCGCTTGACGAAGTTGAAGCGCACGCCACGCACGCCGAAATCATGCAGCGACTGCAGCTCTTCATCCGTGATGCTTCGGCGCACGGTGGCGACGCCACGTGCCTTGCCGTTCGAGGCAATGCAGGCATCGACCATGGCGCGATTGTCTGCGCCGTGACAGGTGGCCTGCACGATCACGTTGCGTGCAAAGCCGAGATGATCGCGTAGCGCGAAGAGCTGGGCCTTCGACGCGTCGCAGGGCGTGTATTTGCGCTCCGGCGCGAACGGAAATTCAGCGCCCGGCCCGAAGACGTGACAGTGCGCGTCCACGGCGCCGGGTGGTGGCGTGAAGTGCGGCTTGCTCGGGTTGGCGTACCAGTCCAGCCAGCCCGGTGTTTTTTCGAAGGTCGTCATTTGTGGGTTCAGTCGATGTAGCGCAGGCCGGCTTTTTCGAGCGGCTCACGCATCTTGTAGAGGTCGAGGCCCAGCACGCCTGCCGCGAACTTCGCGCGCTTCTCGCCCTCGAGGTTCTCGCGTGCTTCCGCCGCATCGGCAACCTGTTGCGCCATGGCTGCAGGCACGACGACGACGCCATCGCTGTCCGCGATCACCACGTCGCCGGGCGTGACCAGTGCACCCGCGCAGACCACGGGAATGTTCACCGAGCCCAGCGTCGCCTTGATCGTGCCCTTGGCATTGATGGCGCGTGAGAAGACGGGGAAGTCCATCTTCTGCAACTCATCGACATCGCGCACACCGCCATCGATGATCAGGCCGCGTGCGCCGCGTGCCTTGAATGACGTGGCGAGGAGATCGCCGAAGAAGCCATCGGTGTTGTCCGTCGTGCAGGCAGCGATGGCGACATCGCCCGGCTGCAGCTGTTCGGCAGCGACGTGCATCATCCAGTTGTCGCCGGGCTGCAGCAGGATGGTCACCGCCGTGCCGCAGATGCGCGCACCGGGATACGCCGGACGCATATAGGTCTTCATCAGACCCGTACGGCCCATAGCCTCGTGGATCGTCGCCACGCCGAAGCGCGACAGCTTCTCGACGGCCGCTGCATCGGTGCGCACGATCTTGCGTTTGACGACGCCCAGCTGATTCATCAATGGACTCATTGCGTCCTCCTTGTCTTATTTGTTGCGTGCCTTGAGCGCTGCATCGAGACGCGGATACACGCGCCGTGCATTGCCTTCGTAGATTTTGTAGCGCGCTTCCGGTGCGATGCTGGCGGCATCGACGTAGCGCTTCGTGTCGTCGTAGTAGTTGCCGGTTTCCGGGTCGATGCCGCGCACGGCGCCGATCATCTCGCTGGCGAACAGGATGTTGTCGATCGGGATCACCTTGGTCAGCAGGTCGATGCCCGGCTGGTGATAGACGCAGGTGTCGAAGAAGATGTTGTTGAGCAGGTGATCCTGCAGCAGCGGTTTCTTCAGCTCCTGCGCGAGGCCACGGAAACGGCCCCAGTGATACGGCACTGCGCCACCGCCATGTGGGATCACGAACTTCAGCGTCGGGAAATCCTTGAACAGATCGCCGGTGAGGCACTGCATGAACGCCGTCGTGTCGGCGTTGAGGTAATGCGCGCCGGTGGTGTGGAAGCAGGCGTTGCAGCTGGTGCTGACATGCACCATCGCCGGGATGTCGTACTCGACCATCTTCTCGTAGATCGGATACCAGTGGCGATCCGTCAGCGGCGGTTCTTTCCAGTGCCCGCCGGAAGGATCCGGGTTCAGATTGATGGCAACGAAGCCATAGTCATTCATGCACTTCTCAAGCTCGGCGATGCAGGTCTTCGGATCAACGCCCGGCGATTGCGGCAGCATGGCTGCGCCAATGAAGTTGTCCGGGAAGAGTTGCGCTACGCGATGGCACAACTCGTTGCAAACCGCAGCCCAGGTGGATGACACCTGGAAGTCGCCGATGTGGTGCGCCATGAAGCTCGCGCGTGGCGAGAAGATCGTCAGGTCCGAACCGCGTTCGCGCATCAGGCGCAGCTGGTTGACTTCGATGGACTCGCGCAGCTCGTCGTCCGATATCTTCAGCTCGCGAACGGACGGCGTCAGCGCCGGGTCCTTGATGCCGGCGATCTGGCGGTTGCGCCATTCCTCCAGCGCCTTCGGTGCGGTCGTGTAGTGGCCGTGGCAATCAATGATCATCCAATGCTCCTTCAGTTTTCTCGCACGGGCGACATGCCATGCCGATGCACTATCTCTGCTGCATCCGTCGAGTGCATGAAAGTCAGGAACTCCCTCACTTCGCTCAGATGCTCCGCTGCCGTTCCGATGGCTGTCGAAAACGTCGAAACGATTTCGCAGCCCTTCGGCAACAAACCGAGCACACGCACGCCCGGCACATTCGTCAATTCGCTCAGCTGCTGAAAGCCCATATCAACACGGCCATCAGCAACCAGATTTGCAACCGAGATGCCGGCCGGTGCCTGCACCAGTCGCTCGCGCATCTCTTCCAGAATTCCCCAGCGTTCGAAGAGCAGCAGCAGGGCTGAGCCGCTGGGGCCGGTCGAATAGCCCACTTTGTGCGCCAGCACTGCACGGCGCAAAGCCGACTCGCTATCCGCCGCCACGTACGCAGCGTCTTCGCGCATCGCGATCGCCACGCTGGAATGCACCCAGTCTTCGCCGCTGCCGGCCACCACATGTCTTGATGCTGCGAGCTTGTCGATCGCATCGCGTGCCAGTACCACCACATCGAAGTGCTCGCCGGCCTGCATCCGCTTCACTGCATCGACACCGCCGACCGAGGTGAAACCCACCTCGATCGCGCTGAGTTCCGAGAACGCTTGCGTCAGATCGGCGAGCAGCAAGCGTGTTGCCATCGATGAGACGCCGGACACTTTTACGCTGTCTTGCATACGAACCTCTCAGGGAAACATCGCCGCCAAACTGGCCGGTCATGTGCCAAATGCGTGGCGCATTGTGCGAGTCCGCCAGATGTACCGAAAGCAGGGGAGCTGACTAGCTGCTAGAACAAAATGGTATAACTGAGGGCGAGGTATGCAGGAAAACCCGTATCGGGCTTCCGCCTTAAGATGAGGCGAAGAAAGCCGCGAACGCAGCACGGACGCCACATGGACCTGAAACAACTCGAATACTTCGTACGCGTCGCCGAGCTCGGCAGCTTCACGCGCGCTGCCCAGGCACTGGACATCGCCCAGCCAGCCCTGAGCCGCCAGGTGCGTCTCTTGGAAGTGGAATTGCGCCAGACCCTGCTGACGCGCAACGGTCGCGGCGCCACGACCACTGAAGCGGGCAAGCTGCTGCTCGAACACGGCCGCGGCATCCTGCACCAGGTCGCCCGCGCGCGCGACGAACTCGCCCTCATGCGCGGCGCACTCGCAGGGCACGTTTCGCTCGGCCTGCCACCCAGCGTCTCGCGCCTCCTCGCCGTACCGCTGACGCGCGCTTTCCGGCAACAGATGCCCGAAGCGCGCCTCTCCATCTCCGAAGCCCTGTCCGTCGCTATGCAGACCAGCCTGCTGACCGGCCACCTCGACATCGCCGTGCTCTACGAGCCCGCGCCATCGCCCGGCCTCGAACTCACGCCGCTGACCAGTGAAGAACTCATGCTCGTGCAGATCCGCCCGCCCGGCCTGCAGGAAGACCCGCCGCCACCACCTATCCCGCTCGCGGAGCTTGTCGCACTGCCGCTCGTGATCCCGAGCCGGCCGAATGCCATCCGCATGCTTGTTGAATCCGAAATGGCCGCCATCGGCAGCCGCCCGAACATCGAACTGGAAATAGACGGCGTCTCTGCCATCCTCGACCTCGTTGCTGACGGCGCCGGCTGCGCCATCCTCTCTCGCCACGCCGTCGCGCGCTCGACTAGACCCTCGGCTTACACGCTGCGCTCGATCAGCACGCGCAATGACACGCCGCTAATGATCAAGCTATGTACGGCATGCAGCGCCTTGCGGCCAGCGACGCGAACGCAGCGGGCGACGCTGGAGTTGATTCGGGTGACGATGCAGGAGGTGTTGCAGTTGGCGTGAGTTTGCGAGAGATTGCGTGGCACCGTATTAGTTGTTTGATGAATTGCGCAATGGGCAGCATTCGGCACATCCATAAGCCCCTGAGCTTTTTCCGCAGCTGCCCCTTATTTCCGAGTTAGGTCCGAAATGAATGATTTTCCGGTTCAGTCACTCACTGCGATAGCTTCGCTTGCCGCCGCACTGATAACTGCTGCTATTTCCTTCGTCAGCCTTACGCTTACGAAGGAGCAGAAGACATCCGAGTTTCGACAAGCCTGGATTGACGGACTTAGAGAAGAACTCGCCAGCTTTCTAGCGGCCGCAAGAGCGTTCGCCAGAGCGGCGGAAATATTGAACACCTATGGGCCCGACTACAAAGACAAGACCGCGCTCCGAATCAGCGATGACAAGATAGGGGAACTCCGGTATCAAGCTGCGGAATCATTTTGCAAGATTCAGCTACGCTTAAATCCTGGAGAGGCAGAGCATCAAGAACTGCTTCGCCTACTGCGTCGCGTTATTAACGAGCAGAACGCGATGCTCTCCAATAAAGCGGGAGTCGAAGGGACCATGATGGCCCTTGAGACGGCAAGCGATTACGCCCAGCCTGTTTTGAAGAATGAGTGGAATCGGGTAAAGAAAGGCGAGCTTCCGTTTCGCATAGCCCGAAATTGGGTGGCCCCGTTGATACTGGTGCTCTCTCTCATGTTTATCGCTTGGGTGTTGCTTGGCAAGTTCAAGCCATAACAAGTATGCGAATGGGCGCTCAGCGCAGCGCAAACGGTATTCGCTGCGCTGAGCGATTCCTCGATTAAGCCAGTGCGGTTTCGCGCGACGCCTCTTCAGCCTCGCTATACCGATTCGCCGGAACCGGCAGTCCCAGGTTTGCACGCAAGGTTTCCCCATCGTACTCACTGCGCACTACGCCGCGTTCGCGCAGGATCGGCAGCACCTTGTTCACGAAGGCGTCGAAGTTGGTTGGCGAGGAGATGCGGAAGTTGAAGCCATCCACGGCACCGCCCTTGTACCAGCGTTCGATTTCGTTGGCGATGGTGAGCGGTGAGCCCACGAAAGGAGAAGGGCGTGCGGCGAAGCGCCAGGCGGTTTCGCGCAGGGTGAGTTTTTCTGCAGCGGCGATGCGCTTGATGCGATCTGCCGAGCCGCGGTAGCCGTTCGAGCCGAGGTTGCCGACATCGGGAAAGGGCGCGTCGAGATCGTATTGCGAGAAGTCGTGGTAGTTGAACGGGCGACCGAGCTGCACGAGGGCCTTCTTCAGATCGAGCTTGCCGAACTCTGCATCGGCGATGGCCTGTGCTTCTTCGTCGGTGTCGGCGATGACGGGTACGAGGCCGGGGAAGATCAGGATGTGATCCGGATTGCGGCCGGCAGCAGCGGTGCGCTGCTTGATGTCGTCATAGAAGGCCTTGGCTTCTTCGAAGTTTTCCTGATTGGTGTAGATGCCTTCCGCAACCTTGGCGGCGAGGTCGCGGCCGGTGTCGGAATCGCCTGCCTGGAAGATGACGGGCTGGCCCTGACGCGAGCGCGAGATGTTGAGCGGGCCGGTGACGGAGAAGAACTCGCCCTTGTGGTTGAGCGCGTGCAGCTTGCTCTTGTCGAGGAACACGCCGCGTTCCTTGTCGCGCGGGAAGGCGTCGTCTTCATACGAATCCCACAGGCCTTGCACGACCTTCACGTGCTCCAGCGCGCGGGCATAACGCACTTCGTGATCGATGTGCTCTTCGCGACCGTAGTTGCCGGCCGCGCCTTCGAGACCGGTGGTCACCACGTTCCAGCCTGCACGGCCATTGCTGATCAGATCGAGCGAGCCGAACTGGCGCGCGACGTTGTAGGGCTCGTTGTAGGAAGTGGTAAGCGTTGCGACGAGGCCGATCTTCGAGGTGGCACCGGCGACGGCCGACAGCAGGGTCAACGGCTCGAGGCGGTTGAGGAAGTGTGGCGCGGTGTCGGGCGTAATGTAGGGGCTGTCGACGATGAAGACGAGGTCGAACTTCGCGGCCTCAGCCTTGCGCGCATTCTCGCGATACCAGTCGATGTTGACGCTGGCGTCGCCGGGCAGGTCGGGGTGGCGCCATGCGTTCTGCGTAGTGCCGACGCCGCTGAGAATTGCACCGAGTCTGAGATATTTCTTGGCCATGATGTGCTCGCAATCGAAGAGGTGGGTGATTGTCGTGATGCCAGTGCCGCGTGTGCAGCTGACAGTCTGGAGGCGCTGGCGTGTGCTGTGACACCGCGTGCCGCTCCGTTGCAAGCAATTCTAGGGACGCGTTCCGGTGCTATCCAATATTTGTTTATTGCATGTTAATGAATTGTCTTCATAAACAAAACGCATGATATGTCTGGCATCAAGGCGCGGGTGTGGATTGCAGGCCTGCCTCGTTGCCGGGCTTGCCGGCAGGTATCAGATCGTAGAAGCCCGAGATGCGTAGCTTGACCGTGATCGGATGGTCGGACTGGTTCTGCAGGAACCAGCCGTGGATGCCGTCGAAGGGCGCGCGCAGCGAGCCGTTGGCCTGTAGTCCCGTGGCCTGGCGATAAGTGGCGACCACGAGGTTCTTCGATGATGTCGTGGCTGGCGCCGGGACATGGCCGTGAAAGTCGTAGTAGAACTCCTCGGCGTTATCGAGGCCGACGACCTGCCAGCTATAGATCAGGTCGGCGCCTTTCTTCAGGTGCACCTTGTATTCGAGTTCGTCGCGATGGGCGTTGTCGCCGCCTGCGGCGAGTGGAATGCTCAGCGTGTCGCTGCGGAAAGGCGTTGCGTACTCGTTTGCCTGGCCAGCTTGTGCGGCGTTGTTGGCGACAGATGCGGCGGGCTTGGCGGACAGGCGCGACAGTCCGCTCCATTGGCCGAAGCCGAGCGGGTCGCGATCGAACTCGGCTGGCAATACCACGCCCGCCAAAATGAGCCCGCCGGCTGCGAGTGCAACGACTGCAAGCGTAAGTACACGATGACGTGGCAGGGTGGGAGATGGGTATGTCATGTCAGATCCGGAGCTGTGTTGCGGCGGTGAGCTGGTAGCCGAGTAGCACGACACCGGCCGTCAGCACGAGCGTATTCGTGGCGATGGCCGAGCCGCTGAAGCTTGTGCGTTGACGCCATAGCGCGAATACGCCGAGCAAGGCGATGAGGGCGAGCAGTTGCCCGAGCTCCACGCCGACATTGAAGGCCAGCAGGTTCGGCAACAGGCCCTGCGCAGACGGTTGCAGCGATTGCAGGCTGGTGGCGAGGCCGAGGCCGTGAATTAGCCCGAAGGCCGGGATGACGATGCGGTTGTCCGGTTGCCAGCCAAAGGCACGGAAGCCGCCGAGATTGTCGAGCGCCTTCCAGATGACCGAGAGTGCGATGAAGGCGTCGACGACGTGTGCGTTGAATTGCCAGTGTAGGTACACGCCGAGCAGTAGCGTCAGCGAATGGCCTAGCGAGAACAGCGTGACGTAGAGCAGGACCTGGCGGGCACTGAACACGAAGAACAGCACGGCGAAGATGAATAGCAGGTGGTCGTACCCGGTCAGCATATGGCGCGCGCCGAGGTAGGCGTAAGGCAGGGGATCGAAGCCGGCCGTGCTGGCGACGAAGCCTGCGTCGCGCGAGGCGAAGCCGTGGGCCGATGCGGCGCTGGATAACACGCACGCGGTAATGATCGCCACCAGCGCGCGCCACGCGTGTTTCGTCATCAGAACACGAAGCCGATCCAGCGGCCCGCGGCGACGATGCCGACCCAGAACACCAGCGAGAAACTGCCAGCCCAGCGCGCACCTGCGGGCGGTTTCGGCGCGGTATCCCACTCTGCGACGTCACGATAGGTGCGCAGGTGGAACCACAGCATGTTGATGCCGGCCGCGATCAGCAGCGCGATCTTTATGCGGAACGGGATGTTGCTGTAGTACTGCACGGCCTTCGACGAGAACAGCAGGGCGCCGCTGATGATGGCCACGGCGAATGCCAGCCAGGTCCATGGCAGGACTTCGCGCGCAATGCTGCTCACGGCGCGTCGCACGGATGCCCAGCCGAGCAGGCGCAGATCGACAATGGCGATGCTGCCGACGACGAGCGAGAGTGCCAGCACGTGGATAGTTTCGATGGTGGGGAACAGCCACACGGATTCGCCGATGGCAGTGGCAAAAGCCGTGTCCTGGAGTTGCTGCAGCAGTTCGGTAGGGAAGCTCATGGTCAGTGCCTCATCAGAGATCGAGGAAGTAGGCGATCCAGCGGCCGGCAACGACGATGCCAACCCACAGCAGTAGCGAACTCGCGCCGACCAGCTTGGCGCTGAAGGTTGTCGGGATGGCAGCTGCATCGCCTGGAGCCTGGCGTTCCCAGCCCGCCGGATTGCGGTTCAGCCGGTACTGCACGACACCGGTGAGCAGCAGCACGAGCAACAGCAGGAACAGCTTGGCGAAGAAGATGGGGTTGGTCAGCTCGCGCGCCGGCTCGGCGATGATGAGGATCAGCCCGGTGAGCGCGAGCCCCGGCACAGCCCACCACACCCAGGGCAGGAATCGTCGTGCGACATCCGCAACGGGTTGGCTGCGCGCGGCGAAGCCGAGCAAGCGCGCATTGAGCAAGGCGACTGATGCGATGAGGGCAGCGATCAACAGGATGTGCAGCGTCTGCACCGAAGGCACGACCCAGGCCGCGCTCTGGATGCCGACGCTCAGCGGCGTGGTCGACAGCCAGTCGGAGAAATGCTGGAGGGATTGGATGGGTTGGGGCATTCATTTTCTCCTTTTCAGGCGAACAGGTCAGAAGCTGCGCATGGCCTCAAAAAATGTCCGTCATCCCGGCGAAGGCCGGGATCCAGTACCGGACGTGCAATCCGGATCCCGGCCTTCGCCGGGATGACGAGCTTGTGAGGCATGTGCCGCGTTTGTGGCGCCTGTGCGCGCTTCCTGAATCGTGAACAGGCCCTCAGGCATACACGCGGGTAATGATCCAGAAGGTGCCGAGCCCGACCAATGCCGATGACAGCACGTCGGTCACAAGCGCTCGTGGCAGCGCCAGGCGGGCACGCACCAGCAGTGTCGTGAGGCCGAGCATCAGGGCGACGATGATCAACTGGCCGGACTCCACGCCAAGGTTGAAGCCGACAAGTAACTCCGCGAGGCGACCACTCGGCAGCTTCATCTCGATCAGGTCGGTGGCGAAGGCGAAGCCGTGGATGAGGCCGAAGACCAGCGTGACGACGAGGCGTATCCATGCCGCGTCCTGCACTTGGTTCGACAGCAGCAGGTAGCTCGCTGCGAAGATTGCTGCGCCGATGAGCAGCGGTGCGGGCAGCAGGCCGAAGCCGGCGAACTTGAGCACGGCCAGCAGCAGGAGCGAGCCGAATGCGGCGATGGCAACGATGCGTGGCTTGCCCGATGCGGCGATGATGTTCTCTGCCCCGATCAGGCCGATGGTCAGTGCGATCAATACGTCGATGAACTCTGCATGTGGGCGGAACACGCCGGTGACGGCGAGCGCCAGCGTCGCACTGTGGCCCAGCGTGAAGCCGGTAATGACGAATGCAAGATCGCGCAGCTTGCGCGAGATCAGCACCAGCCCGAGCAGGAAGGCGATGTGATCCGGCCCGGTGAGGATGTGCAGGACCCCTTGCCAGATGTACTGGAAGAAGCTCGCGTTCTGCAGTGTGCTGGCGCTGCCTTCGCCGCCGATGGCGATGTCGCGATGATCATTGCTGATCAGCTGTTCGACGAAGCCAGCATCGCCATTGCGGATGCGCGCGTAGGTCACGTGAGACGGCACGAGATCGAAGAAAGCGGAGGAGTGCAGGGTGATGTCCGCTTCTTTGTTTCCTTCGTTACTCTCGCAGTTGAAGGCCAGCTCGAAGCGGCGGAAGCCCTTGCTTGCTGCAATCGCGCGTGGTGCCTTGCTCACCGTGCAAGCATGCTCGCCTGCGGTAGCCGACACGTGCTCGGCGAGGTAGCTGGCGACGCGCGCATCGGACGGCACGCCGCCCTCGCCGAGGCGTGCGGCTTCCACATCGGGTAGGGTGAAGCTCGCGCTGACGCTGTGCCCGTTGATTTCCCAGACCGAATAGCTCTCGCTGCGGGTGTGCGCGGACGCCGTTGCGCCGAGCAGCGCCAGGCCGAGTATCAGCGCAATGCGTACCAGGGTGCTCATGGCTGCGCAGCCTTGCCGCCGTCTGCCAGTTTCACCGCAGGTGCGCGCACCTCCACGTCTGCCTTGCCACGCAGGAAGCTGACGTATTCATCCTGTGCTGCCTTCAAGGTATCGCGGCGCAGATCTCCTGCAACAGTCTGCCGTGCCTGTTCGAAAGTCTGCGGCATGGGTGCATCGCGTTGCACGACGACCAGGAGATGCACGCCATCGTCGGCCACGGCGGGCGCGCTGATATCGCCACTCTTGAGCTTGCCCAGTTCTGCGAACAGCCTGTCACCCAGCGCGCCTTTCAGAGCCACATCCGGCAACGCTGCCTTGCCGCCGTCGCCCAACTCCTTCAACCCGAATTTCGCCGCGACGCGCTCGATCGGCGTCCCTTGCTTGAGCGCGTGTACAACGGCCTGCGCATCGGGCTGTGCGCCGGCATTGGCGGGGAGCAGCAAGTGATGCAGGCGCGTGGCTCCCGCGCTCACATAGCGCGCGGAATGGCGCTGGAAATAATTGTGCAGTTCAGACTCTTCCGGTTGGCGCGACAGCACGTCGGCTTCCGTCTGCAGATTGACGCCTGCAACCAAGGCCTCGCGCACACCTGCGTCCGAATTCTGCAGACTGACTTCGATGCCACGCTGTACCAGCAGCTCTTCGGCAATCATGCTGTCGAGCACCTCCTGGCGCTGCGCAGCTGTCGTCTTGTCGAAGGGCTCGCCGGTCAGCACCTCTACCTGCTTGCGGAAATCGCTCTCGAGAATCTGCCCCTGGTTGACGCGCGCCACCGCGCCTTCCGGGATGCCGCCATTGGCATTGCTGCCGGCAGTGAACAGGCTGAACGCGGCGATGCCCAGCCCGAGAGTTGCACCAAGCGCCAGCAGGGCGAGTGAGCGGCGTGGGGAGGCTTGCCGCACGCCCCGCAAGATGCCGGCGGCGTTTTCGGCCGTGTCCGGTGCAAGTGCTGCAATGTCTTCTGATTTCATGGCTGCCCCCCCCTTTTTCGGCCGACTATTTGGGTGCGGCAACGGGCGCAGAGCCCGCATCTGGCGTGGCTGTCGTCAGCACTTCACCGGTCTTGATGTTGGTGACCTTCTTGAACTGCCCGCCAGGCTCGCCATTGCGCAGCGGGTTGATCTCCACCGCCACGCGATCACCGGGCACCAGCGAACGCTTGCTCCAGCCGATACGGCTGAGCGGACCGGGGCTGGTCGACAGCTCGATGCTCCACAGCACGCCTTCCTTTTCGCCGGCTTGCGGATCGCGGACCACCCACAGCAACACGTGCGGGCTGGTCCATTGGAATTCCTTGACCGTGCCGGTCAGGGTGAAGGGCTTCGACGGGTCATACATCGCGAAGGAGTGATGTGCGACGCTGGCTGGCATGTGTGTGGCAAGCAACAGGCAGGAGATGACGGCAAGCAGCGTTCTGGATGAGCGGGTCATACGTGTTCAGTTCCGGAAAAGTGGCGGGAAGATGGATCAGCGGTCCAGCGCGCGGGCGGTAGGCAGCGGCGCACCGCCGGCCTCCTTGGGAATCTCGACCCAGACGTGATTGCCCGTCTTCGGATCGACCCTGGCGTAGAAATCCCCCTGGCGGCAGGAGGCCTCGACGATGTCGTCGCGTCGCTCGCGTGAGCGCAAGAAAGACTTGGTGATCTTCCACGGCTCCCTGAGCACATGCGGCGCATGGACTTCGAGGTCGATATTCAAGCGATCCTTTTCGACCAGGTGGATGCGCTCGATGATGTGCACGTCGCCATTGTTGGGAATGCCAACGGCCTGCCCGATCGGGATGTAGGTCTGCGGATGGATGCCGACGGTATCCACCACCAGCGTGTCGCCCTCCCACTTGCCGATGGAGTGCCCGTTGAAGGTCAGGTCTGGATCTTCCGGGTGAGGGCGCCCATCGGTGTAGATGCGGCGCGTGCGGTTGCCATCGAACTCATTGAGGAGGGTGACGCGCCCCGGCGTGAACAGGAACTCGCTCGAATTGAGCGTCATGACCACGAAACTGGGCATGCCTTCCGGCAGGCAATCGATGTAGATGTTGTTCGGCTTGCCGGCCTTCTCGAGGGCCTGCTGCTCGGCGATGTACTTCGCGGCCTTCTCGTTCCATGGCGGAACGGCCTTGCCCGCAAACGGCGCGTTCACATGCTTGCGATCGGGCAGCCAGACGCCGCTCCAGTCGGGCAGCTTCGAGATGTCGGCCCAGTCTTTCGCTGTCGGTGCGGGGTTGATGCCCGGCGTGGGGGCATCTGCAGCGCTTGCTGGGGGGATGGCCACGCCCAGGCTGCCAAGCAGGCTGGCAACGAGTGCCGTGCGGATGAGTCTTCTGTGTGATTGCTGCTTCATGGCTCTCTCGGAAACGATGTTCGAGCCAAGATTAATCAGTGATTAATTATCACGCCAACACATTATGTTCATAAACAACTTGCAAAACACGCATAGTGAATTTTGCGCAGATGTGCAGGGTTTTTGTGGTTTTCGGTGCCGTTTTCTTGCCGACGGAGCGTCGGGCGGAGCGTCTGCCGGAGGGGAGGTCTCGCAGGTGGGGTCAGGCCTGTACGAGGTCGCGCCCGAAAGCTTCTGTCACGAGTTCCGCGAAGCGATCTACGGGGGCTTGCAAGCTGCCCAGGCGTTCGCGATGCACCAGCCACAGGTCGATGTTCTGCTTGAAGTCGGAGACGCTCAGGACATCGAGCTTGTCGCGGTAGGTGCTGTAGGCCAGCAGTGGTTCGGGCATGAGGCCGAGGCCGAGGCCGCGCGAGACGAGTTGCAGTTGCAGTTCGCGCCCGAAGGTATCGGAGACGACGCGCAGCGGTAGCCCTTGGGCGGCCAGCAGGCGTTGCAGGCTGGCACGGAAGCCGCAGCCATCCGGGTTGAGTATCCAGCCCGCACTATGCAGATCTGACAGCTTGGGCGAGCGCTTGGTGATGGTGTCTTTCGCAGCAACGATGACCAGCTTGGCGCGCGCGAGCGAATGCGCGACGGCGTGCCGCGGCGCGAGGCGGTTGGATGGCATCAGCACGGTCGCCGCATCGAGCTTGCCTTGCTCGACTTTCTCGACGAGCACGTTGCCCCAGTCCGTAGAGAAGTTCGTGTCGAGATCGGGATAGGTCTTGTTGAGCGTCTGCAACAAGTTGCTCAGCAGGATGTCGCCCAGCCCTTGCGTGAGCCCCAGGCGCAGGCCGCCGGCGGGGGCTGTGTCTTGCGTGGCCAGTTCGCGCAGCGCCTCGACTTCACTCAGCACGACACGACATTGTTCGTAGACCAGCAGCCCGGCAGCCGTTGGCTTGGGCGGCTTGGTGTTGCGGTCCAGCAGTACGATGCCCAGCGCTTCTTCGAAGCTCTGGATGCGGCGCGTGATGGCGGGCTGGGTGAGCGACAGGACTTCTGCCGCCTGGCTCAGTGACTGGCAGCGCACTACGGCTTCAAAGGCTTCGATATCGTCGATTTTCACGGCAGGCGTCCAGTAGGGTCATGCGCAAAGCGAATCGCAGGCACGGAACATCATGCGTGCAGCTCGCATTGTGCCGCAAAGCGTCGTGTGCCGGAAACGGCGACGGCTGGAGGTGGGTGGAGCTGCGAGACATGCAAACCTGCCGTGCTGTGCCTGACTCATGAGGACAAACCGCCGCTTGATTGTGCGACTGCCTGGCAAGCTGGTAGGAATCTTCGTCATTCCCGCGAAGGCGGGAATCCAGCGACTTCGCTCTGCTGGAACACTCACACCAAATCCAACGCCACTGGATTCCCGCCTTCGCGGGAATGACGGATCTGGAAGGATTGGTTGTTCACATGCGCAGTTGGGTCGATCGCCGGGAATGCGTTGTTGAAATGAAAAAGCCCGGCCTGTGGCCGGGCTTTTCACTTGCACATCACCCCGATCAAGCCGGCGCGAGTGCCTTTTCTCCAGCCTGCTTGCCGATCAGCTCACGTGTCAGCGGGATCAGGTCGCGACCATACGCCACCGCATCTTCGAGCGGATCGAAGCCACGGATCAGGAAGGTTGTGATGCCGATCTTGTGATAGTCGAGCAGCGAGTCTGCGACTTGCTCTGGAGTGCCTACCAGCGAGGTGGAGTTGCCCTTGGCGCCGAGCAGGCCGGCGATGCCGGTCCACAGGCGCTTGTCGAGACGCGAGCCTTGCGCTGCGGCTGCGAGCAGGCGCTTCGAGCCTTCGTTCTGTGGCTCGCCCTTGCGTGCGGTGTCATTCTTCGAAGCGAGTGCGCGGGCGCGTTCGAGATAGTCCTCGGCGCGCGCCCAGGCCTTCTCTTCGGTGTCGGCGATGATGGGGCGCAGCGACAGAGAGAACTTGATCGTGCGGCCATGCTTTGCGGCTTCGGCACGTACGCGGGCAACGATCTCGGCAACCTGCTCGTAGGTCTCGCCCCACAGTGCGTACACGTCGGCGTGCTTGCCGGCGGTGCGGATCGCTGCATCAGACGAGCCGCCGAAGTAGATCGGCAGGTGCGGCAGCTGCGGTGACTTCACTGCCGAGAAGGCCTTGTCGAACTGGTAGTACTTGCCGGCGTAGTCGAACGGCGTCTGGCTGGTCCATTCCTTACGTACGACATCCAGATACTCGTCGGTGCGCGCGTAGCGGTCGTCCTTGCCGATGTAGCTGCCGTCCGCCTTGAGCTCTTCGTCGCTGCCGCCGGTGATGATGTGCACGGCGATGCGGCCACCGGTGAGCGAGTCCAGGGTAGCGAGCTGGCGTGCAGCGAGCGTCGGTTGCGTGAAGCCGGGGCGGTGGGCGATGAGGAACTTGAGGTTCTTCGTCACCGATGCCGCATGAGAAGCGATGAGGATGCTCTCCGGCGAATTGGAGTTGAAGGCGACGAGTGCGCGGTCAAAGCCGGCTTCGTCGTGGATGCGCGCAGCGCGTTCGATGTGTTCGCGGTTAAGGGTCGGGCCGCTGCGCTCGATGATTTCGGAGCCGAGATTGCTGCCGACGTAGCCGATGAATTCGATGCTCATGTTGATACCTCAAAGATGGTTCAGGTTTGCGAATGCAGATCAGGCTGCGACTGCCGACAGCGCGCGCACTTGCTCGACGATGGCGTCGGCCTCGCTGCGCACCAGCCAGTCCGGCGAGACTTCGACGAAGCGCACGACGCGATCTCGGTCGATGAGTACGACGGTCGGTTGCGGCAACTCCCAGGTCCCAGTACCCGTTGTTTCGCCGATGCCGCCACCCTTGGCGAGCGAGGCCTTCTGCGAGGCTTCGTCGTAGGTGTAGAGGATGCCGAAGCGACGACCGAGCGCGTTGTCGCGGTCGGTGGCGACGAGGAAGTTCAGGTCGTGGCGGCGCTTGATCTCGACGAGACGCTCAGGCACTTGCGGGCTCACGCCGACCAGTGTGGCGCCAAGTTCCTGCAGTGCCGGTGCGAGCTGGCGCTTGTAGTAGGGCAGGGCGATGTTGCAGGCGGGGCAACCGGCGAAGCGGAAGAACACCAGCGCGACCGGGCCCTTGGCGAGTAGCTCGTCGAGCACCAGCGTCTTGCCATCCACTTCCTCGAGACTGAAGTTGTCGAGCTTCTGCCCGACCTGCACGTGCTTCGATGGCTCGTAGTTGTCGATGAGGGTCTGGCGCTGGTCGATATTGACCTGCAGCACGGCGGGCTCCCAGCTGGCTACGCGTTCGGCATGCAGGTTGGCGAGCAGTTGTCGCAGAGACTCTTTTGGTGTGCTCATGGTGTTCCCTTTCAGTGGTGGTGCTCAGTGGGGTGACGAGGTCAAAGGTGTTGGCCGGTTCAAAGAGGAAAGTGGCAAGCCACGGCATGCGCGCTATTGACCGCCGCAAGCTCGGGCTGCTCGTCACGGCAGCGCTGCGTGGCCGCAGGGCAGCGCGTGTGAAAGCGGCAGCCGGAGGGTGGATTGGTCGGCGATGGAATCTCGCCAACAATCGGAATGAACTCGCGCCGCCGTGTCGGGTCGGCAATCGGAATCGCCGATATCAGTGCACGTGTGTAGTGGTGAGCTGGCTGCGTGAAGATCTCGTCGGCCGGGCCTACCTCGACGAGCTTGCCGAGATACATCACGCCGATGCGATCCGACACATGGCGGACGACGTTGAGGCCATGACCGATGAACAGGTAGGTCAGCCCGAGCTGTTCCTTGAGGTCTTGCAGCAGGTTGATGACCTGGGCCTGCACCGACACGTCGAGCGCCGAGACGGCCTCATCGGCCAGTACGAATTTCGGATTGAGCGAGATGGCGCGCGCGATGCCGATGCGCTGGCGCTGGCCACCTGAGAACTGATGTGGATAGCGGTCATAGCCGGAAGGGTCGAGACCGACGCGTTGCAAGAGCTCCTCGACGCGGCTGCGCTGCTCGGCCTTGCTCAGGTGCTCGTGTACGGCCAGCGGCTCGCCGATGATGTCGCCGACCGTCCAGCGCGAATTGATCGAGCCGTAGGGGTCCTGGAACACCATCTGCATATTGCGGCGTACTTCCTGCAGCTCCTTGCGGGGCAGGCGCGTGATGTCGTCGCCGTCGAAAATGACCTGGCCCTGCGTGGGCTTCTCGAGTTGCAGCAGCACGCGCGCCAGCGTCGATTTGCCGCAGCCCGACTCGCCGACGAGGCCGAAGGTCTCACCCGCTTTGATCTGGAAGCTCACGCCATCGACGGCGCGCACGGCTTTGCGTGCGCCGGGCCATCCGCCCTTGATCGGGAAGTGCTTCTGCAGCGAGATCACATCGATCAGCGGTGGCCGAGGCTTCGTGCCGTTCGGGTCGGAAATGCGACGCGCAATGGCGGAGAAGTCGATCGAGCCGAATCTGTTGCGGGCCGCTTGCATGCCGGCTGCACGGCTCGCCGGCGAGCTGGTCAGGTCGTCGGCGGTGGATGCTGTCCGTGACAGCACGTCCAGCGCTGGCAGCGTTGTGTGATGCCAGCACGCGACTTCACGCAGCTTGCCGTCGATTGCAGAGACCTGCAGTGCAGGTTCGGCCGACACGCACTGCGCCGACGCATGCGGGCAGCGCGGATGGAAGCGGCAACCGGAAGGCGGCGCCGACAGGATGGGGATCGAGCCTTCGATGGAGTAAAGACGTTTTGCGCGAACTTCACCGCTGCCAACCACCGATGCCAGCAGGCCTTGCGTGTAGGGATGGGCCGGCTTGCCGAACAGGTCTTCGACACTGGCCTGCTCGACGATGCGGCCGGCATACATGACGACGACGCGGTCGGCGATCTCGGCGGCCATGCCCAGGTCGTGCGTGATGAGCAGGATGGACAGACCTGTCTCACGCTGGATCTCCTGCAGCAACTTGAGGATCTGCGCCTGGATGGTGACGTCGAGCGCGGTGGTCGGTTCGTCTGCAATGAGCAGCTCCGGGTCGCAGGCCAGCGCCATGGCAATCATTGCGCGCTGACGCATGCCGCCGGACAGCTCGTGCGGGTACTGCTTCACGCGCAGTGCCGCATCCGGGATGTGCACGCGGTCGAGCAGGCGGATGACATCCGTCATCGCGTGCGCACGCGGAATCTTCTTGTGGCGCACGATCACTTCGGCGATCTGTTCACCGATGGTGAACACCGGGTCGAAGGCCGTCATCGGCTCCTGGAAGATGATGCCGATGCGGTCGCCACGCAACTCGCTCATCTCGCGCTGCGTGAGCGAGGCGAGGTCGCGGCCATCGAAGCGGATCGCGCCCCTGGTGATGGCACCGTTCTTGAACTCGATGAGGCGCATCACCGACAGTGCGGTGATCGACTTGCCACTGCCGGATTCGCCGACGAGGCATACCGTCTCGCCAGCGGCAATTTCCAGGCTGACCTTGTCGACGATCTGCAGCGCGCCCGCGTTGTTGTGGACGTCGATGGCGAGATCGTTGATTTTCAGGAAGGCGTCGCGTGCTGCGTTCATTGCTGGTCCGGTGCTATTGGTCAAGGCGTGAGTCAAATTTCCGGCCGAGGGGTCAGCCAATACGTTTCTGTGGATCGACGCGGTGGCGCAACTCGTCGCCCAGCAGATTCACGGAAACGACGAGGGCGGTGATGGCGAGGCCGGGGAAGGTGGCGATCCACCAGGCGATGCTCAGGTAGCTGCGGCCCTGGCTGAGCAGGAAGCCCCAGTCGGGCCGGTCGTCGATGATGCCGAGGCCGAGGAAGCTGAGGCTGGAGCCGATCAGGATGGAGCTGCCGACACCCAGCGTGGCCATCACCAACATCGGCGACCAGCAGTGCGGCAGGATGTGCTTGAAGAGGATTGCAGCCTGCGAGGTGCCGATGGAGCGAGCGGCCTCGACGAAGGGCCGGTTCTTGATGGCGATGACTTGCGAGCGCATGACGCGTGCGTATCGCGGTACCGAGATCAGGCCGACGGCGATGATGGTGTTGGTGAGGCTGGCGCCGAGCGCGGTCGACACGACGATTGCCAGCAGGATGCCGGGTACGGCCAGCTTGATGTCGATGGCGCGCATCAGCACACCATCCACGTATGAACCAAGGTAACCCGAAGCGAGGCCGATCAGGCCGCCCAGCGTGCCGCCGATGAAGACGGCGAAAGCGCCCATCAGCAGCGACTGGCGTGCACCGTAGATCAGCAGGGTCAGCACGTCGCGGCCGAACTGGTCGGTGCCGAGCAGGTGCTGGGCGCTCGGTGCCTGCAGGATGGATTCGATATCCATGTCTGTCGGGGCGAAAGGCGCGAGCAGGTCGGGTACCGCTGCGCAGACAACCAGCACGCCGACGATGAGTGCGGGAATCAGCAACGTCCAGTCGCTTGCCCAGCCCCTGAGCCATGCAGGGCGCTGCGGAAGACGCAGTGTCCATTTGCGCGGTGCTGCAAGCGTGCCTTGCGCATCCAGAACGCCGACGTTGCCAATCGCGATGTCGATTGCACGATCCATGAGTCAGTTCCTCCCTGATGCGGCTTCAGTTCCTGATGCGTGGATCGATCCACGTATAGGAAATGTCGACCAGCGTGTTGATCATGACGAAGAAGATGGATGCAAAAAGAATCGCCCCTTGCACCACGGGAATGTCCTTGACGCCGATGGCCTCGACCAGCGTGCGGCCCACGCCCTGGCGTGCGAAGAGGGTCTCGACGACGACCGATCCGGACAGTAGCTCGCCGACGAGAATGCCGAGCAAGGTGATGGCGGGAATGAGCGCATTGCGCAGCACATGGCGATAGAGCACGTTGGGTTCCAGCAGGCCCTTGGCGCGCAGCGTGGTGACGAACTGCTCGTTGAGTACGTCCAGCATGCTGTTGCGCACCATGCGCGTCAGGCTGCCCGAGGCAACGAAGCCGAGGCAGGCCGCAGGCAGGATGAGTTGCGCGAATGTGCCGTTGCCGATAGCAGGCAACCATTGCAGCGTGACCGAGAAGATCAGGATGAGGATGATGCCGAGCCAGAAGGAAGGCATCGAGGTGAAGAACAACGTCATCGACTGGATGGCCTGATCGATCCAGCGGCCGCGATTGACTGCCGAGATCACGCCGAGCAGCACGCCGGAAATGATGGCCACCGAGCAACCCAGCAGGGTGAGTGACAGCGTCGCGGGGAATTGCGCCCACAGCCGCTCGAACACGGGTTGCTTGCTGGTGTAGGAGCGGCCGAGATCGCCATGCAGCACGCCGGAGATGTAGCTGAAGTACTGCTCTGCCAGCGGCCTATCGGTGCCAAGCTGTTTCTGGACACGCAGGATGCTTTCGGCCGTGGCGTTGTCACCGGCGACCAGCACCGCAGGATCGCCCGGCAGCCAGTAGAGAATCAGGAAGACCAGCGTTGTCGCACCCCAGATGACGAACAGGGCTGAGAACAATCGGCGTATGAGATACGACAACATGCTGGCTCTCCTCAGTCGACCCGGCTCGACAACCAGACGCCCTGGAATTCAGGGAAGCCCTGTGCGTCGATGGTCAAGCCGTTGACATCCTTCGTCGTGCCAATGGCATACAGCAGGACATAGACGGGAATCGTGTAGACCTTGTCGACCAGTTTCCGCTGGACCTTCTTGTAGATATCGGCGCGCTTCGTGGCGTCGTTTTCCTTCAGGCCGTCCTTGAGCCACTGCGTGATTTCAGGGTCGTCGATCTTGTATCCGGATGTCTTGGCGCGACCTTCCGGGCTAAACAGGCGGCGCAGCACATCGGGGTCCGGCGCGAACTGGCTGCCGGCACTCAGGTCGTATTCGAGGTTGGCGATCTTGGTGCGATAGGCCCCGGCAGGCTGGCTGTCGATGGTCAGCTCAAAGCCAGCCTTGGCAACGTGACGACGCACAAGCTGGATTACATCGAGACGCTTTTCGCGATTTCCCTGCGTGTCGATGAAGCTCACCGTCAGACGCTTGCCGTCCTTGACGCGGATGCCGTCCTTGCCAACGACCCAGCCCTTCTTGTCGAGGATCTGCTGTGCTTGGGCGAGATCGGGTTTCCACGATCTGTAGAGCTCCTTGTCTGCCGAGCCGAAGAGAGAGGGGGACAGTTGCGCCCATGCGCGCGGGGCGCTGCCGAGGTAGATCACCTTGACGATGGTGTCGATATCCAGGGAGGCGCGGAAGGCGCGACGAATGTCTTCGTCATTCCAGGGCGCCTTGGCAACATTCAGGGCGAGCCCGTAATTGTTGTTGAGCAGTTCCTTGAGGTACACGCGGTAGTTCGGATCGTTCTTGAAGAGCACGAAGTTCTGCGGCGGAATGCCATCGATGGCCTGCACCTGATTGCTCTGCAGCACGGCAACGCGGGTGGATTCTTCCGGCACGTTGCGGAAGGTGAGCTTGTCGAGATAGGCCGGGCCCTGGTGGGTCGCAGTAACCGGTGCCCACTTGTAGTCAGGATTGCGCGCGAGTTTGATTTCCGTGCCTTGCTGCAGGCTGACCAGTTTGAACGGACCGGTGCCGACCGGGTTCAGCGCGTAGGTGTCGCCATACTTGGCAATTGCGGCGGGCGAGCTGATGCCGGATGTTGTCTTCGACAGATTGCGCAGCAGCGGCTCGAAGGGTTCGCTGAGCTTGATGCGCAGCGTGGTGGCGTTGACCGCTTCAGACGATTCGTAAGGGCCCAGATCGATCAGGGCCGCAAGTGCGTTCTTCGGCTCCTTGATGCGATCGAGGTTGAACTTCACCGCAGCAGCGTTGAAAGGCGTGCCGTCGTGGAACTTCACGTCCTTGCGCAGCTTGAAGGTGTAAGTCTTGCGATCTGGCGAAACCTCCCAGGACTCCGCGAGCCATGGCCCGACGGTCTGGTCCTGCTTCAACACCACGAGGCTGTCGAAGATCGAGCGGAAGACGCGGTTGTGTGGCGCGAAACTGGAGTTGGCCGGGTCGAGGATGAACTCGCTGACTTGCGCGCCATCCAGGCCGAACACCAGTTCGCCACCCGTCTTGGGTGCAGGAGCGCCTGAGGATGCTGCTGCCGTTGCTGCAAGAGCTGCGGTACTCGTCAGCGCGGCCATCAGGCCCAGCGCCACGATGCTCGCGCGCACCGGATATCGCAAAGCCGTGAAAAAAATCTTCTTCATTTGAAACCCACTCCCTTTGATATCGCTTGCGTGATTGAGGTACTTGCTGCGGTGCTTGCCGATGCATCGCACTGCCTGAATCCGGACGTCATAGCAGGACGTGTGCCATGACGCCGCGAGCCTGGAACGCCCGTGTTTCGTGATGCCGGCAACCGACAGTCCCTGATGCACTGCCTCTCGCGAAACAGGCGCACGGAGCAGGTGTTGAATTCGGAGCAGCGGATATGAGGGCCTTGTGTCGTCATGTCAGCGGCCGGCGATCGAGCGATCCCAGAGGTTCGGGAGTCGAGAATTGGAGTAACCGGAAATGAAGGTCTTCGGCGTGCCGTCGGGTGCGAACACGGAGCGCGACACGCCGCCGATGTTGGCGCCGTAGACGTGGATGCTGATCGAGGTGCGATCGCTGAAGGCATTGCTCACGCGATGGATGTCGCCCACGGTGGGTGACACGGTTTCCACCGCGCCGCGTTCGAGCCGCTCAAGGTGGCCGTCTTCAATGAGATTGCCTTGATCAAAACGGAAACGCTGCCCGTCTTCAGCGCCACGCAGCACGCCGATAAGACCCCACACCGTGTGGTTGTGGATTGGCGTGCTCTGGCCCGGGCCCCACACGAAACTCACGACAGAGAAGCGCTCGCGCGAATCCGTGTGCAGCAGGTACTGGCGGTAGCGCTCGGGGTCCGGCTGCGCGAAATCCTCCGGCAGCCAGTCGTCGACGGCGACGAGCTTCGAGAGCAGGGCTCCGCCGTGTTTCAGTACATCTGCTTCGCTGGAGTGGGCATCCAGCATCTCCGCGAAAGACACCACGAAATCACGCAAGCGCTCAATGCGTGGCGCCGCGTCTGGCGTTGCATCGTGCACGCTTGCGCCAACAGGGGCTTCTGCGATCTGGCTCATGGCTTGATCTCCTCGGCAACAGGGCGCGGCAGGGCGCGCGCCAGCGTGAACACTTCTTCCATGCGCCAGTGCTGGTTGCTGTATTGCGGATCAGCACTCCATTCGTCCCAACCGGAGTCGCGGCGGAACTGGCCGAGCAGGCCGGCGTCGAGCACCTGTTGTGCATCGACCGCGACAGCACGTTCGATCTCTGGCTCGACATAGATCGCGTCAGCCTTGCAGTAGAGCTCGCACATGAAGCAGGTCTCGCAATCGCTCTGGCGAGCGATCACGGGCGGCTGGTCGGGCAAGGCGTCGAAGACATTGGTGGGGCAGACGTCGACGCAGCGCGAGCACTGCGTGCAACGGTCGGAGAAAATCAGGGCGATCATGCTGCGATCTCTTCGTGAGACTGTTGAGGCGTCTGGGCATCTGCGCGCGTCCAGACCTTGTCGAGTCCGCCGGTCAGGATGCGATGCGCGAAGCGTTCGTCCCGCTGCGGGGCATCCGTACGCCGATGCATGCCGCGCGTTTCCTGCCGCGCCAGTGCGGCGCTGTAGCACCAGCGGCCGGTCGCGACGAGCGCCGCGATTTCGCGCTGGCGTACCGCATTCGTGGCTGCATTCCGGCCGCCATCGCGCACTGCTTGCCATAGCTGGTCGAGTACCTGTAGCGAGTTCAGCAAGACAGGCGCGCTGCGGAAAATATTCTTGTCATACGGCAGCATCTCGCCTTGCACGCGACGAATGACTTCATCCGTGTCGATGCGATCTTCGGCATGCGCCGGACGCAAGCCGGCACCGCCGATGGCCTCGACACTGCGATCTGCGCGAATGCCGAGCCCGCGTGCGCGGCGCGCTGCGGCACGACCTGACCATAGGCCGGATGACAGGCCCCATGCCGAGTTCTGGTTGCCGCCGCCGGAGATTGCCCCCGCGATCAGTTCGCGCGTAGCGGCATCGCCTGCGGCATAGAGGCCCGACACCGTCGTCTGGCAATCTTCATCGGCAATGCGCAGGCCACCCACGCCGCGCACCGTGCCTTCGCCACGCAGCTTGACTTCGAAGCGCTGCGTGAAAGGGTCGATGCCTTTGCGCACGAAGGGCAGCAGGAAATTCGGCGAGATCTGCGGCAGCTGCTGACGCACGTGCTCGGGCATGCGGTCGAGCGAGCAGAAGACAGGCCCGGCCAGCATGGCGCGCGCCAATACCGCTGTCGCTGGTGGGCCCATCGGCACCGACAGCTCGCGGCCACTCGCATCGAAGTAACGCGCGAAGGCGTAGGACATCGAGCGCGTCATCGACGAGTACGCGGGCGACACTGTGTAGTAGGCCGAGAGCTCCATGCCGGACAGCTCCGCCCCGGCCTCGGCAGCCATCAGGTAGCCGTCGCCGGTGTTGTTGTTGGCGCCGAGCAGGGGCGAGAGGAAAGCGCAGCCACCGGTAGCCAGCACGACGGCACCGGCGCGCACCGCCCAGCTCTCGTTACGCTGGCGATGCACGCCACGCGCGCCGGCGACCGAGTCGTCGGCATGCAGCAGCAACTCAAGTGCCGGGCTCTGGTCGAGAATCTGCACGCCGAGATCTTCGGCCAGCTTGCGCATGGCACGCAGGTACTCCGGCCCGCGCAAGGAGCGATAGATGGTCACGCCTTTGTCATTCTGCGGAAAGCTGTAGTAATCGCCGAGTGTCGGCAGCGTGTTCCAGGTCTTGTCGATGATGCGAGCCATCCAGCGCGGGTCGGCCAGGCCTTCGCCTGCTTCCGCGCGCTTGTCGATGGCTTCCTCGCGCTGCGCGGGTGGCACCCACCAGTGACTCGGGCCGGCCGCAGCGGTCACGCCGCTGGTGCCGAAATAACCCTTGTCCGCGAGGATCACACGCGCACCTTCACGCGCCGCACCGACGGCTGCCCATGCCCCCGCAAGGCCGCCGCCGATGACCAGTACATCTGCTTCGAGATACGAAGATGAGAACGACACCCGGCAACTCCCGATCAGTCGTTCTTCGGCGCGCGCACGCGCTGCGGAATGTGATCGCTGCCGATCAGCACGCGCTCCATCAGGCGCGGGAAGTCGCCGTAGTTCTGGACCGCATAGTGCAGGCCTGCACGGTTGTCCCAGAACGCGACCGAACCCGGACGCCACTTGAAACGCACCTGGTATTCAGGGCGGTTGTATTCGAGCAGCAGCTCGGCGAGCAGCTTGTCGCTTTCTTCCTTCGACCAGCCCACGATGGACGGGTTGAGCGAGAAGTTCGGGAACAGGATGGTCTCGCCCGTGTCCGGGTGGGTCAGCACCAGCGGGTGCGACACCAGCGGGTACTTGTGATCGACCTTCGCCAGACGCTTCTGGTAGTCATGCACGACGTACAGGTTGTCGATCTTCTCCTTCAGCTCGTCCGACAGGCCTTCATACACCGCTGCGCCATTGGCCCACAGCGTGTCGCCCCCCACTTCTGGAATGCGTACGGCGCGCAGCACGGCACCCAGGCCGGGCGTCAGTTGCCAGCTGGTATCCGTGTGCCAGCGACCGAAGCGGATGTCGTACTCCTCGCGCGCGGCCTGAGCCGAGATCTGGTGCGCAACCTTGGCTTCCGTGTTGATTTTCTTGGAGGTGACGTGCTCAAGCAGTGGGCCGAAGTTGAGCGCAAAGGCTTCCTGCTGTTCGTAGGTGATGAACTGGTCACGGAAGAACAGCACGCGATGCTTGAGCAGCAATTGGTACAGCTCGTCGCGAACCGCTTGCGTCAGTGGCTGGCGCAGATCGATGCCGCTGATCTCGGCGCCGATGCGTGGTTCGATCTGATTGACGATCAGCGATGACGTACTGGCTTGTGATACTGCGCGTTCAACTACCTCGGACATGATTTGCCTCCACACGATGTTGGGAATGCAAGCACCGGCGTGCGTCAGGACACGTGTTCTTGCGTGAGAGGCAGAATAGAACCTGGATGAAAATTACCAAACAACATTATCGTGATAAGAAGTCATGCAATTTGTGCATAACAAGACTTCCCGCCGGCGCGTTCATGCGCGCTGCTTTCTTCAGCTGAAAGCCTGATATGAAAAGCACGACTTCTTCGTTTGGCTTGGTTCGTGGCCGAATCACAATCCGTTCATCGTGCGCGGTGCGCAATTCACAGAAGAGAAGTTCATGAACAGGAAAAATTCCCTTGGCCGGCTGGTCGCCAGCGTGCTGACGCTGGCTGCGCTGCTGGCCCCCAGTGCTCAGGCTGCTGACGAAACCGTACGCATCGGCTACCAGAAGTCCTCCACGCTGACGCTGATCGCCAAGACGCGCGGCACGCTGGAGAAAGCGCTCGCGCCGCTGGGCGTGAAGATCCAGTGGGCGGAATTCACATCGGGTACGCCCCTGCTCGAGGCCGTGAATGTCGGCAGCATCGACGTCTCTGCCGACGTGGCAGACACGGTGCCGGTATTCGCCCAGGCCGCGGGCGCCCAGCTGACCTACCTCGCGCTGGAGACACCTTCGCCTGAAGCGCAGGCCATCGTCGTGGCGAAGAACTCGCCGATCACGAAGTTGACCGATCTCAAGGGCAAGCGCATTGCCGTCACCAAGGGTGCGGGCGTGCATCTGCTGATCACCAAAGCGCTGGCCGGAGTAGGGCTGTCGCTCAAGGATGTCGATCTCGCCTACCTGCAACCACCAGATGCGCGCGCTGCATTCGAGCGCGGTTCGGTCGATGCATGGGCCTTGTGGGACCCGTTCTTCGCCGAACTGCAGAAGTCTTCTGAAGTGCGTGTCATCGCAGATGGCAAAGGCATCACGCCTTATCAGCGCTTCTATCTGGCCGCGACGAGTTATGCCAACAAGCGTCCGGATGTGCTGCAGGCCTTCTTCAATGACATCGCGCAGACCGGCAAATGGGCCAAGCAGAATCCGAAAGCCGCGGCCGACCTGATTGCTCCATTGATTGGTACCGATTCGCCCACCGTGGAGCGCGCCATCGGCCGTCGCAGCCTGGATGTGCGTCTCGTGAAGAACGATGTCTTCGAAGAGCAGCAGAAGATCGCTGATACCTTCCTGAGCCTCGGCGTGCTGCCGTCGCCGGTGGTCACGAAGAACGCATTGCTGTGGGCGCCGAAATAATGTCGATTGGCACACGCTCCACACAGGAAGTCCGCGAGGCGCTGATCGCGCGTCGCGAGATCGCATTGCTCGACGTGCGCGAGGAAGATCCACACGCACAGGCGCATCCCTTGTTCGCGGCAAACCTGCCGCTGTCGCTCCTTGACCTCGACGCCTATGCGCGTCTGCCGCGGCGCAATGTGCCTATCGTCGTGCTTGATGACGGCGAAGGCCTCGCGCCGCGCGCTGCTGAGCGTCTGGTGCAGCTTGGCTACACCGATGTGAGTCTGCTCGATGGCGGCCTCGCCGGTTGGCGCGCAGCAGGCGGCGAGATATTTCGCGACGTGAACGTGCCGAGCAAGTCCTTCGGCGAGCTCGTGGAATCCGTTCGGCATACGCCATCGCTTTCCGCTGAAGAAGTGCAGGCGCTGATCGACAGCAAGGCCGATGTGGTCGTGGTCGATGCGCGCCGCTTCGACGAATACAACACCATGAGCATCCCGAGCGGCATCAGCGTGCCGGGCGCGGAGCTGGCGCTACGCATTCGCGATATCGCGCCGAACCCTGCGACGCGCGTCATCGTCAATTGTGCGGGCCGCACGCGCAGCATCATCGGTACGCAGTCGCTGGTGAACAACGAGATTCCGAATCCCGTATCAGCACTACGCAACGGCACAATCGGCTGGACGCTTGCCGGACAGAAGCTCGAGCACGGACAGCAACGTCGCTTCGGTGAAGTCTCCGCCGATAATCATCAGGTCGCTGCACACAAGGCACGTTCGCTCGCTGATCGCGCAGGCGTGCTGCGCGCAAGCCTCGGCAAGCTCGAACGCTGGCGCGCGGAGACCGAACGCAGCCTGTACCTGTTCGATGTACGCACGCCGGAAGAGTACGCAGCAGGTCATCTGCCGGGATTCCTGTCGACGCCCGGCGGCCAGCTTGTGCAGGAGACCGAGATGGTCGCACCGGTACGTGGTGCGCGCATCGTGCTCGTCGACACCGACGGCGTGCGTGCCAACATGACGGCGTCGTGGCTCGCACAGATGAACTGGGACGTGCACGTGCTCGACGAGGTCAACGCGGCACTATTCAACGTGACAGGTGCTTCTCCACGCAGCCTGCCGGACGAAGCTGACGTGACCAGTGTCGCGACAGTCGGCGCTGGCAAGCTGGCGACATGGCTCGACAAGGGTGAGGCCGTGGTCGTTGATCTCGGGCCGAGCGCGCAGTACGTCAAGCGTCATGTACCCGGCGCATGGTTCGTGCTGCGCTCGCAACTGGCGGAAGGCATCCAGCGCGTACGCAAGGCACCGCGTGTGGTGCTGACGTCCACCGACCCGGAGCTCGCATGCTTCGCTGCGCGCGATCTGAAGGCTTCGGGCGGGCATCAGGATGTGCATGTACTCGAAGGTGGCAATGCCGCGTGGTTCGCGGCTGGTCTGCCGACGGAAAGCGGAGAGGCGCGTCTCGCATCACCGCGCATCGACCGCTATCGCCGCCCCTATGAAGGCACCGACAACGCAGCCGAAGCGATGCAGGCCTACCTCGACTGGGAGTACGGCCTTGTGGAGCAGCTCGGGCGCGACGGCACGCACGGCTTCCGCGTGATCTGACGAGCTGAGTAGGGCAGGGCGACGAGCGTGCGGTGACGCGCGCTCGTCCGCAATCATCTGCACCGGCTGATCGCACACATGCGTCGACGCTTGCACCGCGAGCGGATGCGCTCGATCGCGGTGCTTATGAACGCTTATGAAAATTCCTGCTGGCTAATGGATATCTAGTTAGTTAGGAATGGCCGGAGGTTCTTGTACCTTCTGGGCCATCAAAAGTAGAGGTAACAGGGAATGGCTATTGTTGTTGCGTTGGCAGGTAGTCCCAGCGCGAAGTCGCGATCCAGCGGCTTGCTCAAGCGTGGTATCGAGTTGCTTGTTGAGTCGGGCGTCACTGTCCAGCAGTTCTCGCTCACCGATTTCGTCGCGGAAGATCTGATCTATGGGCGCTTCGACAGCCCCGCCGTGCAGGCCTTCAATAACGCGGTCAAGCACGCCGATGGCCTGCTGATCGCCAGCCCGGTTTACAAGGCCGCCTACAGCGGTGGCCTGAAGACGCTGATCGATCTGTTGCCCGAGCACGGCCTGGCCGGCAAAGTGGCGCTCAATCTCGCTACCGGTGGCAGCGCAGCTTTCACCCTGTCGCTCGATCATGCACTGCTGCCCGTACTCAACTCGCTCAAGATCAAATTCCAGGTCGGCGGCGTTTTCGCAACGGACCGAGACGTCGCCTGGCAAGTGGACGGCAGCTTCCACGTCGCACCTGATACCGAGGAACGTCTGCGCCTCGCCATCAACTCTTTCGTCAGCTATCTGCCACATCCGCTGAGCGCAGAGTTGGCACCCGGCAGACTGGTCGAGCAGATCCGCCAGGGGCGTATCAGCGTTTGATGTTGTAGTGCCCGGCGACGCGCCAAAGAAAAAGGACCTGGCCTTGCGGTCAGGTCCTTTCTTTATTGGTGGGCCCCCCGAGAGTCGAACTCGGCACCAACGGATTATGAGTCCGCTGCTCTAACCAGGCATGAGCTAGAGGCCCTTGATGCCTTTGTCATCGTGGATAGTGCTCACGGTGCTCAAGGCATCTTGAAACTTCAGGCTACTTGGACCCGATTAGCCCTCGCCGTCGAGGAAGCTGCGCAGCTTTTCCGAACGGCTTGGGTGACGCAGCTTGCGCAGCGCCTTGGCTTCGATCTGGCGGATACGTTCGCGCGTGACGTCGAATTGCTTGCCGACTTCTTCCAGCGTGTGGTCGGTGTTCATTTCGATGCCGAAGCGCATGCGCAGGACCTTGGCTTCGCGCGGTGTGAGCGAGTCGAGGATTTCCTTGGTGGTGTCTTTCAACGAGGAGTACAGCGCGGCGTCGCCAGGCGACAGCGTTGCGGTGTCTTCGATGAAGTCGCCCAAATGCGAGTCGTCGTCGTCGCCGATCGGCGTTTCCATGGAGATCGGCTCTTTGCTGATCTTCAGGATCTTGCGGATCTTGTCTTCCGGCATTTCCATCTTGACGGCCAGCGTTGCTGGATCCGGTTCTGCGCCGGTTTCCTGCAGGATCTGACGCGAGATGCGGTTCATCTTGTTGATCGTTTCGATCATGTGAACCGGGATACGGATGGTGCGTGCCTGGTCGGCGATCGAACGCGTGATGGCCTGACGGATCCACCACGTTGCGTACGTGGAGAATTTGTAGCCGCGACGGTACTCGAACTTGTCCACCGCTTTCATTAGGCCGATATTGCCTTCCTGGATCAGGTCGAGGAACTGCAGACCGCGGTTCGTGTATTTCTTGGCGATCGAGATCACGAGACGCAGGTTGGCCTCGGTCATTTCACGCTTGGCGCGGCGCATCTTCGCTTCACCCGTGGACATCTGCTTGTTGATGTCCTTGAGTTCCTTCAGCGAGATCTGGATGCGATCCTGCAGGTCGATGAGCTTCTGTTGCTCTTCGAGAATGGCAGGCTGCATGCGCATGATGGTTGTGATGTTCGCCGTATTGCTGGCGATTTCACCCTTCAACCAATCCATATTGGTTTCGTTGCCAGGGAACGACTTGATGAAATGCTGACGCGACATGCCGGAGCGGTCGACGCAGAGTTCGAGAATCTTGCGCTCGTGCTTGCGGACGTTTTCCACCATGTGACGCACGGAGTCGCACAGGCTTTCCGTGACACGCGCGGTGAAGCGGATGTTCAGTAGTTCGCCACAGATCTGATCGTGGGTCTTCTGGTAGGTCTTGTCCTGCGTGCCCTTCTTGGTGAGGGCCGTGATCATCTTGGCGTAGAGGCCCTTGATGACTTCGAAGCGCTCGAGTGCGTCGGTCTTGAGTTGCAGGAGCGATGCTGACAGGGCGCCAGCGCCACCGTCGTCGTCTTCCTCTTCTTCCTCTTCTTCGGCTTCTTCGTCGACTTCCTCTGGCTCCGGCGCAGCTTCTTCAACCGCGTTCGGGTCGATCAGGCCGTCGATGAGCTCGTCGATGCGCATCTCTTCACGCGCGACCTTGTCGGCCATGGCGAGGATTTCGGCGATCGTCGTCGGGCAGGCGGAAATCGCCATGACCATGTGCTTGAGACCGTCTTCGATACGCTTGGCGATTTCGATTTCGCCTTCGCGCGTCAGCAGCTCGACCGTGCCCATTTCGCGCATGTACATGCGCACCGGGTCGGTCGTACGACCGAACTCGGAGTCGACGGTGGAGAGGGCCTGCTCGGCTTCGGCTTCGACTTCTTCGTCAACGACTGCAGTGGCTACGCCATCGGTGAGCAGCAGATCTTCAGCAGCAGGTGCTTCGTCGAAGACCTTGATGCCCATGTCATTGAAGGTCGAGATGATCGATTCGATCTGCTCGGCATCCACCATCTCGTCGGGGAGATGGTCATTGACTTCAGCGTACGTCAGGTACCCGCGGTCCTTGCCCAGCGCAATGAGTGTCTTCAGGCGGGTACGGCGGACTTCTGCATCATCGCCATTCGCGACGAGGTCCGCGGCAATGCGCAGTTCTTTCTTCTCTTTCGCTTTCGACGTTTTTGCTTTGGGAATAGCTTTGGGGGCTACTGTGGCGGAGGCTTTTTCCTTGGCCATGCGGGTCCTCTGGGCGTGCGCTCAGGTCAAGTCTGAGTAACGGGCTCTCAGAACGATTGAGGGTGAGCAGGGAAACAGATAAGTATATGTTAGACAGGGGGTTTCTGTCCAGACTTGAGCGCCTGTTTCTGTAGCAGGAGCTCAGTAAGGTGGCGTTTTTCGTCGGGGCCCAGGTTGCCTGCCACGGCGCGCTGGGTCAGGTTTTCGATCTCGCGTTCCACCGCATTGCGACGCAGGGTGCGCAAGGTGTCGGCCAGCACGACGCTAGCCTCGTCATCGCCCACGTGTTCTTCGTCGGACGTGGTCAGCAGGTCGGCGATGAGGTTGCGACGCCCGGCATCGGTCTGGCTGTCGAACAGGGCAGTCAGGGAAAAGACCCCGCCGGATTGCGCGCGTTCGCAAAACAATTGCAACACTTCGCGCTCGGTGTCGTCCGTCATCAGCAGGTCGGCATCTTCAGGCACTTGCTCGCATAGATGGGGGCGGGAGCACAGGAGGCGTAGCAGTTGGCGTGTCGAGGTAACCACGCGCTGACGCTCCAGGCGGCGGGGGGGCAGCTTGTTTTTCTTGTTGCCGGGCTCCATGCCGAGGGCCCGTTCGACTTCTGCGACTTCCATCTCCGCCATGTCAGCCAATGAGCGCACGGTCTGGGCTCGCAAGATGGGCGCGGACATGCGTGGTACCCAGTCTTTGGCCTCATGCACCAGGCGGGCCCGGCCTTCGCCGCGTGACAGGTCGAGGTCGCCGCGCAGTTCGCGCAGCAGGAAGTCGGTTAGTGGCGTGGCTTCGTTCAGTGCGCGCTGGAATGCAACGAGGCCTTCCTCGCGGATGTAGCTGTCAGGATCGTGTTCCGCAGGCAGGAACAGGAAGCGTACGGCACGGTCGTCAGCAAGATGCTCGATGCTGGCTTCAAGCGCACGTCGCGCAGCCTTGCGGCCAGCCTTGTCGCCGTCGAAACAAAACACCACTCGCTCGGCCTGGCGGAAAAGCTTCTGTATGTGTGTGGCGGTGGTGGCCGTACCGAGCGTGGCCACGGCCGAGCCGAAGCCGAACTGGGCGAGGGCGACGACGTCCATGTAGCCCTCGGTCACGACGACTGTATTGCTCTCGCGGATCGACTGCCGCGCCTGATGCAGCCCGTAAAGCTCGCGGCCTTTTTCGAACAGCGGGGTTTCGGGCGAATTCAGGTATTTCGGCTCGCCCTGGCCGAGAACACGACCGCCGAAGCCGATGATGTTGCCGCGCTGATCGTGGATCGGAAACATCACGCGATCACGGAAGCGATCGTAGCGACGGCTGGTGTCGTTGGTAATGACCAGGCCACCTTCGACGAGCGCCTGTTGTTCATACTGCTCGCCGAACACGCTGCGCAGACCCTGCCAGCCTTCGGGCGCATAGCCGATGCCGTAGCGTGCGGCGATTTCGCCCGTCAGGCCGCGGCTTTTCAGGTAATCGATGGCTTTCGGCGACTGCTTGAGCTGTTCGCGATAGAACTTCGCGGCGCGCGCCGTGATTTCCAGCAGGGACTGGCTTTGCGCCTGCTTTTGCGGGTCCGGGCGCTCGTCTTCGGGAACGGTCAGTCCGACCTGTTGTGCAAGCTCACGAATGGCGTCCGGAAAGGATGCCCCCGCATATTCCATGAGGAAGCCGATCGCGGTGCCGTGCGCGCCACAACCGAAGCAGTGATAGAACTGCTTGGTCGGGCTGACCGTGAAGCTCGGCGATTTTTCGTTATGGAACGGGCAGCAGGCAGAGTAGTTCGCGCCGCCTTTTTTCAGCGGCACGTGACGCTCGATGAGATCGACGATGTCGACCCGCGCCAGCACTTCCTGGACGAATGACTCCGGGATCATTCCCGCGCTGCCTTCAGGCTTACTTTGCGAGCGCGGCTTTGATCTTGGCCGACACTTGTGCCATGTCGGCGCGGCCAGCCAGCCGCGGCTTCAGTGCTGCCATCATCTTGCCCATATCTGCCGGGCCGGCAGCGCCGGTTTCGGCGATGGCGGCTTGTACAGCCGCGTCGATTTCGGCTTCTGACAGGCCGGCAGGCATATAGGCCGACAGTACTTCGATCTCCTGGCGCTCGACTGCGGCCAGGTCTTCGCGCTTGGCGGCTTCGTACTGCGTTACCGAGTCGCGGCGTTGCTTGAGCAGCTTGTCGATGATGGCAAGGGTCATTGCGTCATCAAGCACTACACGCTCGTCGACCTCTTTTTGTTTGATTGCCGCGAGCAACAGGCGGATGGCAGACAGGCGCACGGCTTCCTTGGCGCGCATGGCTGTCTTCATGTCTTCGGTAATACGTTCCTTTAGGGACATGGCGAATTTCCAGAAGGTCAGAACGTGAGTCAGGAGCTTTAAATAACAAAACCCGGCCGCCCAAAGGGCGCCGGGTCATGCTTAAGCCTTGCTTGTCGCGCCTTGAGGCGCGGCCAATCAGAACAGCTTCGGCGGCAGGGTCTGGCTGCGCAGGCGCTTGTGCAGGCGCTTCACGGCAGCAGCCTTCTTGCGCTTGCGCTCGGAAGTTGGCTTTTCGTAGAACTCACGTGCGCGCAGGTCGGTCAGCACGCCGGACTTTTCAATCGTGCGCTTGAAGCGGCGGATGGCTACTTCGAACGGTTCGTTTTCTTTGAGACGTACACCAGGCATTCGTCAGGTTCCTTGCTGGGTTGCTTTACTGCATTTCGGTATTGGGGTCCGGAGGCATGGTGCCTTTCCGAAGAGTCGGCGATCTTACTACGTCCTTCTGCGTTTACCAAGTCCACGAGCAAAGATTGATCAACGGAGTGTTGTAAACTCTTGCCTATGAGCACGCAACATCTTGTTTTGGGTATAGAAACCTCCTGCGATGAAACCGGCATCGGTCTCTATGACCTCACCGCGCATCGCCTCGTCTCTCACCGCGTCTTCTCACAGATCGACATGCATGCCGCTTACGGCGGCGTCGTGCCGGAGCTGGCTTCGCGCGACCACGTACGGCGCATCGTGCCGCTGATTCGCGAGACCGTTGCCGCAGCAAATGCCGGGCTGCAGGATTTGAAAGCAATAGGTTATACGACCGGCCCCGGGCTGGCAGGTGCTTTGCTCGTAGGGGCGAGTGTGGCCGAAGCCCTGGCGCTGGCCTTGGGTGTTCCCGCCATTCCCGTGCATCACCTCGAAGGCCATCTCTTGTCGCCTTTGCTGGCCAGCGAGCCGCCGAGGTTTCCCTTTGTGGCTTTGCTGGTGTCTGGCGGACACACTCAGCTCATGAGCGTTACGGGTGTTGGCAAGTACAAGCTGTTGGGCGAGAGCGTGGATGACGCGGCGGGCGAGGCCTTCGACAAGACCGGCAAACTGCTTGGCCTGGGTTATCCAGGCGGTCCGGCGATGGCAAAGCTGGCTGCCCAGGGTGAGGCGGGCAAATTCAAGCTGCCGCGACCGATGCTCAGATCCGGCGATCTGCAGTTCAGCTTCAGCGGTTTGAAGACGGCCGTGCTGACAGCAACCCAACAGCCGGACTACACGACGGAGCAATCAGCCGACCTCGCAGCAGAATTCCAGGAAGCTGTAACGGATGTGTTGTGCGCCAAGGCCTTGTCGGCGCTCAAGCAGACCGGCCTGAAGCGTCTCGTCGTCGCGGGTGGGGTGGGCGCCAACAAGCGGCTGCGTGAGCAACTGGTGGCCGCCGTAACTCGGCGCGGTGGCCGCGTGTATTTCCCCGAACTGGAGTTCTGCTCCGATAACGGCGCAATGATTGCGTTGGCAACCGCGATGCGGCTCGAAGCGGGTGTTGCCGAGCAGACCACGGACGGTGCGTTTGCGATCCGTCCGCGCTGGCCACTGGATCAGGCTTTCGCCTGATCTTCTGGCTTTTTCTTCTTGCCAATCCGGCCTTCCTGGCCGGCCAGCAGCTTGCGGATATTGTCCTTGTGGCGCCAGATCAGGATGGCCGACATGATCACCACGGCGCCGGTCCAGGTGTCGCTGTGAGTCAGCCATAGCGTCAGCGCTGGCGCGGCCACTGCAGCACTGAGCGCTGCAAGCGAGGAATAGCGCGAAACGATTGCGACGACGAGCCAGACCCCGAGCACGGCTGCGCCGAGCCGCCAATCGATCCCCAGCAATACGCCTGCCGCGGTGGCGACGCCCTTGCCGCCTTTGAAACGCAGGAATATCGAAAATACATGGCCGAGAAACACGGCAATGGCCACGCCGGCCAGAACCTGCATGGACAAACCAAGATCGGGAGCAAGGGCTTTTGCCAGCAAGAGGGCGATCAGGCCTTTGGCGGCATCGCCCAGCAGCGTCAGCACGGCGGCAGCCTTGTTGCCGCTGCGCAGGACATTGGTCGCCCCGGGATTGCCTGAACCATAACTGCGCGGATCGTCGAGGCCCATGAGCTTCGACACGATGACGGCGAAGGGGATGGAGCCAATAAGGAAGGCGGCGAGCAAGGCTAGAATGGGGGACGCGGTCGTCATTGGAGTGGCGTTCTTGTGAGAGGCCCGGCGGGCGCTGGCTGCGCAGGGTAGCAAAACACGGGGTGGCAAAGCATGGATTTTATCTTCGTCGAAGGTCTTCAGCTTGAAGCGCGAGTGGGAATTTATCCGCACGAGAAAGCGGCAACGCAAACGGTTGAAATAAACCTGACATTCGGCGTGCCGGAAGCCGCGGCCGAGCGCGACCACATCGCCGACACAATTGATTACGAAAAGGTAACGACTCGCATTCGCGATTTGCTCCTCACCCAGCATTTCAACCTGCTCGAAACGCTTGGCGAGTTTCTCGTCAAGGTGCTGTTCGACGAATTCGGCGCGCCCTGGGTGCGCATTTCCATCGCCAAGCTTGGCGTGCTGCGCGGCGTGCGTCGCGTGGGGGTTTATATCGAACGTGGCCGCGATGGTTTCATGCCGCCATTCTGGCCGTCTGCCGCAGGGGCGACCTGAGCGCGGGAACCTTGCTGCAATAAAAAAGCCGCGCAGTTTGTCTGCGCGGCTTTTTTATTTAACGCCGATTTACTTTATCAGCAGATCGGTAATGGCCTTGCCTGAAGCAACATGGCCGGAAACCCACAGCGGCTGGCGACCGCGGCCGGTCCAGGTTTGTGAGGCATCGGCCGGATTACGGTATTTCGGTGCCACCTTGCCCTTGCTGCCACGTGGCTTCGGTGTGGCGACCTTGGCAGCCTTCGTTGCTTTCGGCAGCTTGGTGCCTAGCAATTCACTCAGCGGGACGCCTGCGTCGCTGGCGAGTTTCTGTACCTTTTTGAGCAGGTCGCGCTTGGAGTTCTGCGAGCGGCGTGCGATTTCGGCTTCAATGCGCGCCTTTTGACGATTGAGTTCGGACAGCGAAAGCTTGCTCAGTACCATGTTGTTTTTCCTTGTTTGAATTTACCGGATTTCCGTGTATTTCAAAGTCTGTTACGAGAGCCTTGATTGCAGCGGTTAATCTGCTTTTATATTTGTGAAGGCATTTTCAAACAAGTGTGCGGAAAATGCAAAGCATTATCCATTTACGCGGTGTCAATCAGCCGCGTGGATGATGGACTGCATGGAGTTTCTTCAGTCTTTCGCTGGCGACGTGGGTGTATATCTGCGTCGTCGATATATCCGAATGGCCGAGCAGCAATTGCACGACGCGCAAATCGGCTCCGTGATTGAGCAGGTGGGTGGCGAAAGCGTGGCGCAGCGTATGCGGTGAAATGCTGGCCGCGTCGATACCAGCCTGGATGGCGTGGCGTTTGACGATCTGCCAGAACATCTGGCGTGTCATGCCGCTGCCGAAGCGGCTCAGGAACACGGCTTCGCAGGGCGTTTTCATCAAGACCGGGCGGGCTTCGCGCAGATAGCGATTTATCCACTCGATGGCCCATTCGCCGAGCGGCACGAGACGTTCCTTGCTGCCCTTGCCGACGATGCGCACCAGGCCCGACTGTAAATCCATTTCAAATATCTTCAATTCAACCAGTTCGGAAACGCGCAAGCCGGTGGCGTAAATCGTTTCAAACATGGCGCGATCGCGAAGCCCTTGCGGCGTATCGATATCCGGCGCGGCGAGCAGGGCTTCAACCTGCGATTCACTGAGTGTTTTCGGGAAGCGTTGCGGTGCCAGCGGAGAATCGGTCTGTACGGTCGGGTCGCGGCTGATGCGATTCTCGGCGAGCTGCTGGCGATAAAAGCGACGCAGTGCCGCCAGCACGCGACGCTGCGTCGTCGCACGGTGGGTCGTGCTCAATTCACCCAGATAGTCCGAAATATGGGCGCTGCTGACTTCCAGCAAGGTCTGCTGACGCTGAGTCAGCCACAGAGCAAACAGGGACAGGTCAGAGCGATAGGCGTCCAGCGTGTTTCTGGATAATCCGTCCTGCAGCCACAGGCTGTCTGCGAATTCATCGATGGCGTTTGAATCGGCTGCAGCAATTGTGACGGGAGTTTCTCCTGTCCCAGCGTCTCCGGTCACAGCACGCCTTCGTGCTTGAGCAGCCAGCGCTTGGTGTCCAGCAACCAGCCGTCACGGGCATTGGCAAAGCCGCCGATGCCTGTCTTGGCTACGACGCGGTGGCAGGGCACGACCACCGGAAACGGATTGGCGCCGCAAGCCTGGCCGACGGCGCGAGCAGTGCCGCCGACTGATGCACTCAGTTCGCCATAGGTTCGAATCTCGCCGGCCGGGATTTCGGCAATGGCCTTCCAGACGCGGCGCTGGAAAGGCGTGCCCCGATTCATATTCGGGAAATCGAATTTCAAGGCGGGGTTTTCCAGCCAGCGGGTCAGGTCTTGTTCAAGTGCTCTGACCGGACCGTCGTTTCCCGAAAACTCGCGTAAGGGCGTCGTGGGTGGCAGAAAATAAATCGAATCCAGGTTGCCGCCCGCGTCAGTTCGAATACCGAGGCGGCAGCATGGCAAGGGAAGAATGGCAGCGAAATCTGCGGGAGAGAAGTCGAGGAGTTCGGGGGTCAATTCAATGCTGCGCCGTCGAAGTTAATCTGCAATATTGGGTCGTGCTCAATTCTTGCCAGCCAGTTTTTCCTTGATGTCCGCTTGGGCCGGTGCATTGCCCAGCCAGATGCGCAACAGGGCCTGGAAGAAATCTTCGCCGGCGATGTCACTGCCTTTCTGTTCGTTGCCGACAGTCAGACGTGTGCCACTGGCCGGAAGGTAATCAAGGCGAATCACGGTTTTGTCGGCAGCCTTGCCGATGGACAGCATGGTCGCGCGGAAACGCTCGACGCGTGCGGCGAGCTTGCTCATTTCCTGCTCGGAGTGATTGGCGTTGAGGGCTTCGATGAAGGCGTCGGTCAGCTGCTCGGCCGTCAGGTCGCGCAGCGTGACGATCTGTATGCGACGCGGCCCCTTGCTGGCGAGCACGGCATCGGCGCCATCTGTTTTCTGCGGCAGGTACAGGCCAATGGCGTAGATCTTGAAGAACAGCTTGGTGCGCACGCCTGCGCCGTTGAGCGTGAGTTCACTGGTGGCGACGCTGGTCTTGTCGTCGAAATGTGCGCCGGCGATATCCAGCGCATGCGCGGGGAGTGACGCGCTCAACGCGCACAGCAACGCCAATACGATCTTGAAGGGGATGCGCTTCGAGCCTGCGTTCATGCCTGTCTCCTGTGGTGCGCCCTGACGCGGGCGCTTGGCTGATTGTTCAGCAAGAAGCAGACGATGCCAAGTTGCCGCAGACCCCAGCGTCCCGGCTTCTCATGAGATCAAGGCGCAGCCCAGCAGTTGAAGATGCCGACGCAGAGCACGGCAATACCCGCCCACCAGATCGCGCCACCTGGCGGCCGCATGTAGTTGTGGGCCTCGTTGAAGGGCGCGAAGGTGAAGAACTTGTATTCCTCTTTGCGGAAGAACGTCCAGGCCAGCAACGGCAGGGCGATGCCGGCGATGACGCAGATAACGCCCAGGGTCTGGTTATCCATCGTTCTATTTACGCACTTCGCCGTTGCCGAACACGATCCACTTCTGCGAGGTAAGGCCTTCGAGGCCGACCGGGCCGCGCGCGTGGATCTTGTCCGTCGAGATGCCGATTTCGGCGCCGAGGCCGTATTCGAAACCATCTGCGAAACGCGTCGAGGCATTCACCATGACCGAGGCTGAATCGACTTCGCGCAGGAAGCGCATGGACTTGGTGTAGTTCTCGCTGACGATGCTGTCGGTGTGCTGCGAGCTGTAGGTGTTGATGTGATCGATGGCCGCATCGAGTCCGTCGACGACCTTCACCGCGATGATGGGCGCGAGGTATTCCTCGAACCAGTCTTGCTCGGTAGCGGCAACCAGTTTTGCGTTATCGATGCCGGCCTCACGAAGAATCGCAAGCGATTCCGCGCAGCCGCGCATCTCGACGCCCTTGCCAGCGAGCAGCTTGCCGATGGCAGGCAGGAATTTCTTCGCGACGCTGCGTGCGATGAGCAGGCCTTCTGCCGTGTTGCAGGTGCCGTAGCGCTGCGTCTTCGAGTTCTCGACGATGGGCAGGATCTTGGCTTCATCGGCGTCGTCGTCGATATACACGTGGCAGTTGCCATCGAGATGCTTGATGACGGGCACGCGTGCATCCTTGCTGATGCGCTCGATGAGGCCCTTGCCGCCGCGCGGCACGATGACATCCACGTATTGCGGCATGGTGATCAGTTCGCCGACCGCGGCGCGGTCGGTCGTCTCGATGACCTGCACAGCTGTCTCCGGGAGACCCGCTGCGGCAAGGCCGGCACGCACGCAGGCGGCAATCGCCTGGTTGCAGTTCAGCGCTTCCTTGCCCCCGCGCAGGATGGCGGCGTTGCCGCTCTTCAGGCACAGGCCTGCGGCATCGGCCGTCACGTTCGGGCGCGCTTCGTAGATGATGCCGATCACGCCCAGCGGCACGCGCATGTGGCCAACCTGGATGCCGGAGGGGCGACGCTTGACGTTGGTGATCTCGCCGACCGGGTCGGGCAGCGAAGCAATCTGCTCCAGCCCTTGAGCCATGCTCTCGACGCCCTTGGCGGTCAGCGTGAGGCGATCAACCATCGCTGGCTCGAGGCCGTCGGCGCGCGCCTGCGCGAGATCGCGCTCGTTGGCGGCGAGCAATTCTGCCTGGCGTTCGCGGATCTTGGCGGCCATGGCGTTGAGAGCCGTGTTCTTGGCGTCGGTGGAGGCGGCTGCGATGAGGCGCGATGCGGCGCGCGCCTGTTTGCCGACCTGTTCCATGTATTGCTTGATGTCCATGATGCTCAATCTGAGGCTGGTTAGCGCTGATTCAATTCCCAATTAGAGCATTGCCTGTGCTTTGGTTCAAAGTCTTGCGTGTTGCGGTAGCATCGCCGACCCGCGCAGTCGCATTTCCGGTCCGTTTCCCTGCATGCCGTTCCTCCCGTCGCTCCTGAACCGTTTTGCACCCATCGGCAGCCTGTGGCGCGACCGCGATTTCATGCGCGTGTTTCAGGCCAATACGCTGTCGGTGCTCGGTACGGCGGTCACGCAGATGGCTTTGCCGCTGACTGCGGTGCAGTTGCTGCACGCCTCGGCGAGCGATATGGGCGTGCTAGCAGCCTGCCAGTTGCTGCCCTTCGTGCTGGGCTTACCGGCCGGGGTGTGGATCGACCGCTCGCGCAAGCGGCGCCTGGCGATCGGCTTCGATCTGTTCGCCGCGCTGGGGCTGGCGCTCGTGCCTATTGGATTTGCTGCGGGCCTCCTCAGCTTGCCGCTGCTGTGGCTGGTGGGCGCCATGGTGTCGACCAATGAGGCCATCGGCGGTTCGGCGCTGCAGGTGTTCATCACGAATCTGGTCGGGCGCGAGCGACTTGTGCTGGCCAACAGCAAGCTGTCGGCCGCAGCCTCCGCTTCGATGGTCATTGGGCCAGCGCTGGCCGCCGCACTGGTGGCGCTCGTCGGCGCGCCGCTGGCGATCACGGCCGACGCGGCGAGCTTTCTGGTCTCGGCGTGGCTCATCTGGCGGATTCGTTCGGACGAGGCGGTCAACACCGATGCACAGAGGGCGAGTGTGCTGGCCGAAGTGTGGGAAGGGCTGCGGCTCATCTGGCGCACGCCGATGTTGCGCGGGCTGGTGTGGGTCGTCGCCGTGTGGATTCCGCTCAACGACAGCTTCAAGGCGCTCTACGTGCTGCATGCCGCGCGCAATCTGCAGCTGGATGCGAGTGACATAGCGCTGATCAACGCGCTTGGGGCGATCGGTGGTCTCGTCGGCGCGGCGCTGGCGCATCGCATGGAGCGGCGCCTGGGCATTCGCGGCACGTTGGTGTGCGGCGTGATTCTGGGCGGATGTGGCTACGCTCTGTATGCCTTGCCGAGCGCGCATATGGCACATGCCAACTGGGCTGCCGGGTTAGCGCTGATGGTGATGGACTGCGGCGCGGCGATGTATGTCGTCAACTACCTGAGCCTGCGCCAGGCGGTGACGCCCGATGCCTTGCTCGGCCGCATGGTGACGAGCATGCGCTTCCTGACGATTGCACTCGCACCGTTGGGCACGATCCTGATCGGGCATGCCGGAGATGCCTTCGGCTTGGTGCCCATCTTTGCGGGTATCGGCGCAACCTGCGTGCTGCTGGGTTTCGCGGCGTGGCGCTGGTTGCCCTCCGCAGTTCCATCAACGTCTCCTCACTGATTCTCGAGAAACCGTTTGCGCCGCAGGAACTGGTCGTCGAAGCGGCGCGCAAACGGCATGCACAAGTGCCGTTCGCGCCAGGCCGCAGCCTGTCGCATTGAGTTGAATCCACAGGCCGTGACGATGCGGGCTGTGAAAGGAAACAAGGTGCGAGCGGGTTGCAGATCGATGCGCTCGATATCGGGTTCGCCTGGCAGGGGTATGCCTGGGGAGACCACGGCGAAATGCGGGGCGACCTGTTCGGTAGCGGCGCACTCGCGCGCATAGGCCAGCAGCTCGGCCGTTTCCGTATCTGGCCCGGCGTGCACGATGAGCCAGACAGGCTTGCCGAGCGCGACCCATCGCCGCGTGATGGCATGCAGGTCATCTCCGTGCGATGCCTCGGCCGGGTCTTCGAGCGTCAACGGGGCGATCCGCGCCGAGATCGCGTCGAGGGTGCGGTGGTGCTCCGCCGAGAGCTCTTCAAGCTGCCAGCAGTGGACATAGCGGGGCAGAGCGCCGCGTATGAGCCCGGCATAGTTGTCCCAGCGCAGAATGCGCGCGACATGTACCAGATCCAGACCGGCCGGCCAGGGGAAGTCACAGAGTTCGCCGAGAATGCCTGCGGGGAACGCGTCGACGAAAAGGCGTTGTGGCTGGAAGCGCTGGATGGACTCGATGATCCAGGCGCGAAATGCCGGGATGTCGTTCTCGATGCCCGCCGGGGCGAGCCAGTGCTCGGCAGGGGCCGCATGAGGTGAGGCAGCTGCGCTCAACACGACGAAGTCACCGCGCAGATCCAGCGTATGGCGCACCGCCCGGGCGCGCGTCAAATGACCGAGGCCGCCGCCGAAGGCGTAGTAGAGAGTGGTCTCAGAGCCCACGGGCGAGTAGTTCGAGCGCCAGCACAGCGCGCTCGGATTCCGGAATGCGTGTCGCGAGCGGCAGCGCGAAAGCGGCCGAGATCTTGTGGGCCTGCACCGTACCCACGGTCTTGCCTGTGGCATCCGTGATCTTCGCGCGCGATTTGTCGCCATCGAAGCTCACCGTGCCAAGGGGCTTGTCGTTGTCGCTGATCTCGATGTCATTGCCCTTGATCTTCAGCGCGACGGGACGAGCGTTCTCCTCGTTGTCGCTGATCTTGATGCCCTTGTCCTTGAGCTTGAGCTTCCACAGCAGATGCGAGTCCCGGCTGCGCAGCTTGAAGCCGTCATCACCTGCTTTGACTTCCATCACCACACCTTCGCCTGTGCGCACGTACTTGCGCTTGTCGCCATCTGCGGATTCCGCGCGTAGCGTTCTCGCCTGATCGCCTGTGCCGAAACGGGCCTCCATCTGGCTCGGGTTTAGAGTGAGCTGGGTGGTGCCAGCCGCGTCCACGAAACGCAGCGTCTTCGCATCATCTGCGGGCGCTGTGCCCTGCGTTGTGCTCGTGCTCACGGCAGCGGGAGGCTCCTCCGTTTTCTGGCAGGCGCACAAGGTGAGCAGTGCTGCACATAGGGCAAGCAGCGTGGACAGGCGGCGCAGGCGCATCGGTGAATTCATATGGCATCTTTCGACAAAGGTGCTGCGTGGGGAGCGGCGGCAGGCATGGTTTCGCGCAAGACGTCGAGGTAGGCGTTCGTTTCGCGTGCCGGATGGAACAGCCTGGCGGTTTCCAGGCAGGCTTCGCCCATGCGCCGCAGGTCGGCGCTGGAGGCCTGGGCGAGGCGCGCCAGTGCATGGCGGCAGCCGTGTTGATCACCGGGATGGAACAGGAAACCGTGCTCGCCATCGACGAGGATGTCGCCCATGCCGCCTGCCGTGGACGCCAGTAGCGGAACGCCCAGGCCCATGGCTTCCAGCAATACGTTGGGCATGCCGTCGTAGAAGCTCGGAATGGCAATGGCATCGCAAGCGCAGTAGTGCGGCAGCAGGCTGTAGCGATCGGAGAATGGCAGTGCGGTATGTGCGATGGGTGAGGCCTCGTCGGCCAGGCGCGCGTGAATGTCGTCTTCGAGATCACCGACCAGCAGGAGATGCAGATGCGCATGCGTGCCGGAGGCGAGCAGCGCGTCGACCAGCTGCAAGCCGCCTTTCTTCGACTTGATCTGCCCGAACAGGCCCAGCACGCGTCGTGTGCCGGCTACATGCGTGTCACGCCATCGCGCGGCCTGGGCGCGATCCGAAGGCAGGGGCGACCAGTCGGCAAGGTCGATGCTGTTGGGCGTCCACGTGATCTCCGCCGCAGGATGCAGTGCACGGATGCGTTGCGCCTTGTCATGACTCACGACACCGACACGCGCTGCGCGCTCGATGGCTTCGCGCACGATGTCGCGGCGCTGCGGCGAGAAAATGGCTGCGTCGAAATCATTGCCCCGGAACAGCGTGATAAGCGGCAAGCCCAGCCAGGCCGCGAAGCTGGGCGCAGCCAGCAAGGGGAGGTGGCCGCCGAAGGCGACGACGTGCGTGAACGCTTCGCGTTGTGGATCGATGCGCAGATGTTCGAACAGCAGGTTCAGCGAGTGGGAGACGTCATCCCCTACGGGAAACGCAAGGTGACGGCCGTTGCGCTGGATCTCGAGCCGCGGTTTGCCCGAGGACTGTCGCGTGAAGTGCAGTACGTCGACCACCACACCCGCAGCGCGCAAGCCACGCACGATGCGATCGCATGACACGGCCATGCCGCCGTTGGCCGGCGGGTAGTTCTCCGTGAGCCATACAAGGTGTGGCACATGCGGCGGGAGCGGGTGTGCGCGGTTCAACTGTCAGAAAACCCGGAGGATCCGCCGCTGTCACCGTCGTCCAGCTCACCTGCGCTGCGTGTTGCGAAGGCATGGCGATCGATGTCGTCGAACTGGCCAGGTTTGTCCAGTTGGCTCGCTGCAGCGAGCGGAACGTACGCGTGGGAGCTGTTGTACTCGCTGCTCCAGCGCCCGGACCAGCCCGGCGACTCCCAGTCGCCAGCGTCGCCATCCTCATCGGTGTCAGCACGATTGCCGGGTGAAGCGGCAAAGCACTCGGGACACAGGATCTGCTCCGTGCCGTAGTGCGAATGTTCCATGCAGATCGGGCGCATGCATTGGGTGCAGTGCTCGCTCGAGGCGTTGCCGCATGTGCGAAGCGAGAAGATGCCGCGTTGTACGGTGCAGGCATTCGAGGATTGCATCAACGCTCCTTGGGGGCGATTGAAAGATGGCGATAGGCGCGGGAGACCGTGCCAACGAGTTCATCGAGCCGCGGCGGTGTCGTCAGCTCGTGGCCGATGGAGCGTGTACGCACACGGATCGCTGCACGCTTCTCTCCATGTTTGACGGATTCGCGGCAGGCCGTGTCGGGCCGGAGCTGTGCGACCTGGTAGTCCCTGGCGCGTACGCTCAGTTGCACATCGAAGCTGCGCTGGATCTTGTACTTGGTCTTGCGCTTGGTCTTGCCGCGTGAATTGCTCCGCGTCTTGATGCGTTGACGCACCAGGTCCGAGATCTGCCAGCGCAGTACGGCGCCATCGGCGAGCGAGGCGGTACCGCTCAGCCAGTCGTCGCGGAAGTACGTGTCCTGGCAATTGCGCGGACTTTTCGGAAGTCCTCGTGGCATGTCGCTGGCCATGAGACTCTTGTTGTCCATCTCCGCGCCGCGCAGGTCGAGGCGTAGCACCACTTCCGACTTGGGTTGGATATCTTCTTTCAGCAAGGTCAGCCAGGGCAGCAGGAAGCGGTCGAGAGACGACGGAATGTCGATCTTGCGCAGCCGCCACCAGCTGATCCCCAGGCCCAGCGAGAGTAGCCACACCAGCAAGGGGGCAGGGCTGTCCGTCACGATGGCGGGAATCAGGCCGAGAGGCACGCTGATGAGGGTCAGCCAGCCCAGTGCTTTGCGCAGTCCGTCTCCGGCGCGGTCGAAGCGGGCAATGCCGCCAAGGAAGGGAATCCATTCCTCAAGCGACATGCTGGCATCGATTTCCTTTTCCTTTATCAGCGCACGTTGCCGTGCGTCGAGGCGTCGCCAGCTATTCCAGGCGGTCAGCAGGCTCATGAATAAGCTCCGGCAAGCTCGTGAGGAGAAGTGATGGGAGGGCGGCTCGATGGAGAAGGCGAGAGCAAGGAGCCGTAGAGCTGGCGCAGGGAGGAGGTGCTCGCCGACCAGGTCAGCGTCTGCTCGAGCTGTTGTTGGCCACGCATACCCATGGCCCTGGCCGCGTCCGGATATTCGAGCAGCACGCGCAGGGCACGCGCCAGTTCGGCGGGGCGTCCCGGGTGCACCAGCCTGCCGATGTCCGCAGTCAGGATTTCACGTACGGCAGGGATATCGCTGGCGACGACGGGAGTGCCTTGTGCCATCGATTCGAGAATCTTCAAGGGGCAGCAGCCCTGCTCGAGATTGCGTGCGCATTCGGTCAGCGGCGCGACGCTGATCGCGGCGTGGGCGACCCAGCCCTTGAGCTCGGCGCGGCCGAGTCCGTGCTGCCATACGATGCGCTCATCCAGCCCGAGGCGCGTGGCGAGTTTGCGGAAAGGTTTTTCGAGACGGGGGTGTGATGACGAACAGATCACCAGTTGCAGATCGAGATCCGCGAGTCGTGCGAATGCCTGTAGCAAGACATCCAGCCCTTGCCATGCCTGCAGGGCACCGAAATAGATGAGATAGCGTTCGGGCGCACTTGCCGGCCGTGCGGCTTGCAGGCGGACTGGTTCTGCACCATTGCGGATGACCGTGATGCGCTGGTGCGCTGCACCCATGCGGACGAGATTGTCGGCAATCGTCTCGGAGGGCGTCACGATGCTGTCGGCATTTTCCCAGCAGAAGCGCTCGGCGCGGCGGATCTTGTCCAGTGTTCGTGGCGAGAGCAGGGGATAGGTGCTCGGCAGTTCGATCGACGGCAGGCCGTTCACCTCGTAGACCGTACGGTAGCGGTGCGGCCGATCGAGAATGGGGACGCCGCTCCACGGGTCACGGAAGTGACAGATTTCCAGCGAGGCGTCGAGGCTGGCGAGCGTTGCGGCAAGCTGCTGGCCGAAGTGCTGCGTTCGGTCAACGAGGTTGTCGTGCTGCGAAATATGGCGCAGGACTTCTACGGAGCCTTCGCGTCCATGCGCCGGCAAGGAGGCGTCACCCAGCACATATAGCAGGCCGCCGCCAAAGGTGTCGAACAAGGTGCCTGCGAAGCGCTCGATGTGCGTGGCCGCACCTTTCGGCGATGGCACACGGTCGAACGACGCGTAGAGCGCGCGGTGGGCTGGCGAGGGATTCATGGGGGGCCATGGTAGACAGTCGCCTCGTTGTCCTGCAAGCCGGCGGTCGGCCGCTGCCCATGTGTGCGCACAGGCAGGCGGCGCGTCTCCGCAGCCTCAGTAACGGGGGCGAGGGGCTGCGCCTGACATCAGACGTTCCCAGTACGAGGCGCGCTTCTGCACGTCCTCGACCGGTGCCAGCCAGAACATCTTGTCGGAGTCTCGCATTGTCTTGTTAGGCGTCTCGCGCAAGGTGTTAGCGAAACCTTGCTCTTCCGTGAGCTGACCGGACACGCCCGGCGTCAGCATGTGGTTGATCCACGCCTCGGCAAGGCCGCGATTGCTCGCCTGGCTCATGATGGCCCAGCAGTCGAGCCAGGCCAGCGCACCTTCGCTGGGCATCACGTAGCCGATATCCGCGCCGGCGGCGCGTAGCAGCTTGAGTTGCTGCTCGCCGTAGTTGCCGTAGATCAGTGCGATTTCATTGTCGCGGAAGATATCCACGACTTCTTCTGGCTGGCTGTAGAACTTGAGTACGTTGCTGCGCAGGCTGATGAGTTTGTCGAGCACCTGGCGGAACTGGGAGGTGTTCAGGTTGAAGGGATCAGGCAAGCCCAATGCAAGTGCGGTGAAGCTGAAACTGTGACTGCTGCTGTTGTAGGCCAGCACCTTGCCGCGATAGCGCGGATCCCACATGGCATTCATCGACGTGGGGGTTTCGGTGACGAGCTTGCGGTTGTAGATCAAGCCCATCGCCGAATAGGTGAACGGCACGCCATAAATGTGCCCCTCGCGGGCGAGGCCGGGAATGGAGGCCAGGTTGCGGAAGCGCGGCAGTTGCCTGCGCACGTTCGGGATGTTGCGCAGCTGGAGGGGCGTGACCAGCCCCTTGTCGATGAAGCGGCGCAGTTCGACGCTGTTCAGTGCGATGACATCGAAATCACCGCCGTTATTGTGGCGCCCTTTGTTCCAGAGCTCGTCGTCGGTGCTGACCACGCTGAGCTCGACGATGGCGTTGTGCGCGGCTTCGAAGCTGCGGATGGTTTCGGGGCTGGCGTAGCCTGGCCAGGCGAGAACGCGTAGCGTCTCCATGGCCAATGCCGGCTTGCAGAACAGCAATACCACCAAGACGAAAACTCGAACCATCATGCTGCGGAAGCTCCTGCGGCATCACATCGGTGAGACCATGACGTTGGCGTGGCGCATCGTTGCGTCCTGCCATGCGGGTGTCTGACACCCGGATCGCGGCGTATTCAGCGTGCGCTCAAACATACATCATATTTCTTGCCGGGGTGTCTCCGTTGTTGCGCAATTGTGTCGCAGTGTTTCGCAGGGCAGATCGATACCTGTGGAGTGGCTGATTTCCGTCACACAGAGCGGAGATCGCGCGTGCAGCGTTGAGAATTTCACACCCGAGCATCGTATTGTGCTGCCTCGGGCTGTAGCGCCCGAACGACAGGGCCGATGATGTGCGTATCGCGCTCTGTCAGCGCGCCATTTTCTTCAGCCCATCGTGACCAGGCCACGCCCCGGAAAACAGCTTCGCTGGCTACAGGATCATCGCCAGTCCATCCTCGATCTCGGCATCCTCGCGGGTGCCGTAGGCGTGCTGTGCATGGGTGTAGCCAGTCTCGATCTAACCGGTTGGCTGGCGGCGCTGGATGCCAGGCATCCGGCGTGGCACGTCTTGCCGTTAGTCGTCCTGATGGGCTTGTCCTCTCCGCTGGTGCTGGTGTTTGCCTGGCGGCGCTGGCGCGAACTTGACGACATGATGGCCGATGCGGACACCGACGGCCTGACCGGACTGCACAACCGTCGCAAGACCGAGCGACTCCTTGAGCGCGAGTTCGATCGTGCCCTGCGTTACGCGCGCCCGCTGTCGCTGGTCATGTTCGACGTCGATCACTTCAAGCGCATCAATGACTCCCTGGGACACCCTGCCGGTGATCTGGTGCTTGCGGGTATCGCGCGGCGCATTCAGCGCAAGATGCGCGCGACCGATCATCTGGGGCGTTGGGGCGGCGAAGAGTTCTTGCTGATCTGCCCGGAGACCGACACGGAGGGCGCCATGCAGATCGCCGACCGTATGCGCCGTGCGATTCGCCGCAAGGCCTTTTCCTCGGCTGGTCTGGTGACCGCCAGTTTCGGCATCGGTAGTCACAGCGGTGAGGGCAACGTTGATGTGCTGGTGCAGCGCGCCGACCAGTGGCTCTATGCCGCCAAGCAGCGCGGCCGCGATTGCGTGGTCAGCCACCTGAATGCAGGCGACGATGCGGGTGTATTCCTGCAGCAGGACGTGGGCGTGAGCAGCATCGGGCCGGGCACGCGTCTGTCGAACATGCTGTCGACGATTGCCGCGCCGATGCGCAGGGCGCGCGGCTGAATCAACGCTCTTTTTTTGCAGATTTTCAGTGGGTAGGGAGCCTGTAAAAATGGAGCGAGCGCGCAGCTGGCTAGGCGGCTCGCGCAGAGCAGCGCTCAGGCACGGCGAGCGAGCCAACAACGCCAGCTGCGGGCGCAGCCCATTTTCTACGGGTTCCCAGCGCGGACGCGCAGGGAAAGCTGCAGGAATTCATCCCACACGTCGCCGGTCGTCAAGCCCTTGACCATGCGGTCTATGCGCGCGGCATGCATCAGCGCGGCACGCAGGGCGCCGCCACGAAGCCTTTGCACGGCGCGCTTGCATAGCATCTGGCGGGGGCCGAAGACGCGTTCGTTTTTCAGGGCCATATCGACAGGCTGGCCGCTGTCCATGGCGGCACGCACATTGGCCAGGGTGCGGATTTCATTGGCCATCGCCCACAACACCAGTGGCGTCGCGGCACCTTCTCCCTGCAGGCCTTCCAGCAAGCGTGCGCAGCGCGCCGCATCGCCCTCCAGCAAGGCTGTGCGCAGTTTCTCGGTGTCATAGCGGGCAACGTGCAGCACGGCATCTTCGACCTGTTCCAGCGTCAGTGCGCACTCTCCGTAGAGCAAGGCCAGTTTCTGCAGCTCCTGGTGGGCAGCGAGCAGGTTGCCTTCTACATGCTCGGCAATGAAGACGAGCGCTTCGCGCGGTGCAGTCTGCTGCTGGCGGGCGAGGCGGCTGGCGATCCATTGCGGCAGTTCGTTGAGTTGCGGTGCATTGCACTCGACCGTGACACCGGCTTCGCTCAACGCTACGAACCAGCCGAGCTTGCGCGCAGCCCAGTCCATGTGCGGCAGGGTGACCAGGGTGATCACACCGCCATGCGGATCGACTTCCTTCGAGAAGCGCGTGAGCACGTCGCCGCCATCGCGGCCGGGCTTGCCGGTGGGGATGCGCAGGTCGACCAGCTTGAGATCACCGAATAGCGACATATTGCCGCCCGCGAGATTGAACTGGTCCCACTTGAAGCCTTGCGTCACGACCAGCACTTCGCGTTCGGTGACGCCCTTGGCGCGCGCAGCGGCGCGGATCGCGTCGCCTGCTTCGATTGTCAGCAGTGGCTCATCGCCATGCACGACGTAGAGCGGCGCCAGCTCACGCTCAAGGTGACTCGCCAGTTGCTCGGGGCGCAGATTCATTACGGGCGGGCACCCGGGCCGATCGGTACGCCGGAAACTGCTGGTTCGGCATCGGGCGCAACCGGAGTCATGCGGACTGCGGCAAGGCGGCGGCTGATCTGCTGCACGAGGTCGCTCTGCATGTCGCGATAGAGCAGGGCTTCTTCCTGATCCTTGGCGAGAACGATGCTGTCGCTGTAGGTGATGTCGCGGGTGATGTTGATCTGTTGCAGCGGCAGGACTTCCCTGCCGGCCTTGTCATGCAGGCGGAACGCGAAGCGCTTGCGCAGCTGGTATTCGCGCACCGTACCGGTCGGGCCGAGCGACAGGATGGCTTTCTCCTGGCTGTCCTCCAGCACCACGAAGCGCACTTCTGCATCTTCGCGCTTGTCCACGGCCACGGTCGTGCCGGAAGTCCTGATCTGGCGCTTCAGGTCAGCAGCCAGTTCCGAATACGGACTCATTTCAAGATAGATCGTCTTGAAAGCCATCGGCTTGGGGCCGCGCAGCTGGAAGCCGCAGGCACTCAGTACGAGGGCGATGAAAGCAATCAGGACGAAGGAAAGAAGGGCGGACGGGGCGCTGGTGGGCTTGCAGAAAGGGGTGCGCAGGGCGGACGTCATCAGCGTGAATCCATTAATCAGGCGGATCGCCATTCTACGGCTTCCGGCCCTGTCGCAGGAAACCGACACGAACAAGCCCGGTCTTATCGGGCATGCTGATCATTGACATGGCAACGGAGGTGCGGAGATGAAGGCGGGCGGGATGGGTTTCGGGCAGGGCCTTGCTGGTTTTGGCTGGCGGCGATGCTTCTTGCTGGCAGCCTTGCTGGGGGGCTTCGTCGGCCCGGCCATGGCAAGCGATCTGACGCTGGAGGCGACGCCTGAGTTGCCCGTCAAGCTACGCTTCGTGCAGATCGACAAGTTTGCGACAAGCCGTTTCGACCGCGAGCCTGCAGGACGTCGCGATGCGATGCTCACCGAGTTGGGGAAATACGCGCAGCAAGCGGTGGCGCCACGCCTGCCCGCTGGCCAGACTCTGCAGATTGATGTGCTCGACCTTAAACGTGCAGGCTCGTCTGCGCGCAACGCGCGGGGCACGCCGGGCGGGGCGGGCGATATTCGTGTCATTCGCGAAACGGACCCGCCGCGCATCGACCTGAGCTTCAGGCTGCTCGATGCCAGCGGTGGGGTCGTGCGGACGGAGACGCGCAAGCTGCGCGACATGAACTACCTGAGCTACGGCGACTTCGGTGATTCCGATCCGCTGCGCTACGAGAAGCGCCTGCTGGACGACTGGGTCGATCGCGATTTCCCGAAACAGAAGCGGAAATGAGCGAGGCGGGTGCGCAGGCTGACGGCCCGCGTACCCTCCGCTTTGCCGATCTGCTCAGCGACCCACCATGTCGCCGGGTACGACCCAGCGGTCGAAGTCTTCGCCGCTCACATGACCTGACGCGACAGCTGCTTCGCGCAAGCTCGTGCCTTCCTTGTGGGCCTTCTTCGCGATGTAGGCCGCCTTGTCGTAGCCGATGTGCGTGTTCAGTGCTGTCACCAGCATTAGCGAGCGTGCCACCAGCTCGTCGATGCGCGCGCGGTTCGGTTCGATGCCCACGGCGCAGTGGTCGTTGAAGCTGACCATGCCGTCCGCGAGCAGGCGCACGCTCTGCAGGAAGTTGTGCGCCACCATCGGGCGGAAGACGTTGAGTTCGAAATTGCCCGAGGCGCCGCCGATGTTGATGGCGACGTCATTGCCGAACACCTGCGCGGCAAGCATGGTGACTGCCTCGCTCTGCGTCGGATTGACCTTGCCCGGCATGATGGACGAGCCCGGCTCGTTCTCGGGAATGCTGATCTCGCCAATGCCGCTGCGCGGGCCACTGGCCAGCCAGCGCACGTCGTTGGCGATCTTCATCATGCTGGCGGCCAGCGTCTTCAGCGCGCCATGGGCGTGCACCAGTGCATCGCAGGCAGCCATCACCTCGAACTTGTTCGGTGCAGTGACGAAGGGCAGGCCAGTGAGCCGCGCCAGTTCGGCTGCCACCTGTTCGGCATAACCTTTCGGCGCATTGAGGCCGGTGCCGACAGCGGTGCCGCCCAGCGCCAGTTCGCAGAGATGCGGCAGAGCTGCGCGTACGTGGCGCTCACCCTGTGCGAGCTGCGCGACCCAGCCGGAGATCTCCTGACCCAGCGTAAGCGGCGTGGCGTCCTGCAGGTGGGTACGACCGATCTTCACGATGTCATCGAAGTCGCGCGACTTGTTTTCCAGCGTGGCGCGCAGCTTCGCGATGGCAGGCAGCAGCTTGTGCGTGAGGGCTTCGACGGCAGCGACGTGCATGGCGGTGGGGAACACGTCATTGCTCGACTGGCTGCGATTGACGTCGTCGTTCGGGTGCACCTTGCGCCCCTCGCCGCGTTCGCCGCCCAGCAATTCGCTGGCGCGATTGGCCAGCACTTCGTTGACGTTCATATTGGTCTGCGTGCCCGAGCCGGTCTGCCACACCACCAGCGGGAATTCCTGCGGATGCTTGCCGGCAATGACTTCATCGGCGGCGGCGATGATGGCCTCCGTCTTCTGTGCGTCCTGCAGGCCGAGGGCATGATTGACCTTGGCCGAAGCACGCTTGACCTGCGCCAGCGCGCGGATGATTTCACGTGGCTGCTGCTCGCCGGAGATATCGAAGTTCTGCAGCGAGCGCTGTGTCTGCGCGCCCCACAGGCGCTCGGCGGGTACGTCGATCGGGCCAAAGGTGTCGCGTTCGGAACGTGTGCTCATGGTGCGGGGGCTTTCTTCAAGGCGTTACGAGAAGGAACTGGCGTTTCAGTCGGGCTTTCAGTCTGCCGCACCGGATGCGGTGTCGTCTGCCGGCGTGATGTCGAGACGGACCAGTTTGAAGCGTAGCTCGGCTAGCTGACGCTGCTGGCTTTCGCCTTTCACGATGCGCACCATCTGGTCCAGCGGCTGGTAGATGTGATCGAGACAGAGGCTGCGCCAGTACAGCGGCAGGGACGGGTCGGCCGCCGTGGTGAGCAGCAGATTGGCCGTCGTGTGCGCCATCTGCCACAGCGGGTAGTCCGTATTGGCATGCAGCCAGCGTCCTGTCGTCAGATATTGGTCCAGCAGGCGCGGCTCGCAGGGAAACAGGGACAGCCGCACGCGCATGCCCATCCAGCGCCATTTCTCGACGGGCGACAAGTGACAGAAGTAATGGCGCATGGCGGCCTCAATCAATTAAATAAGAATCATTATCATTTGATGTGAGTGCAATGGCAAGGGCCTTCGCGGGCCGATCATTCCGCTATGCGGTGAGCGCCTGATCGCCCCTGCGCCGACATCAATTGCCACTCAAGAACCAGCCACATTCCGCGTTAACCGGAAGATGAAGCAGCTTGCCCAGCGTCCTCCCGTCATGTCTCCGCACACCGCCCCGGTCGAGGCCGGCGCGACGCATGCCGTGAGCTGGCGACACTGGTTGGTGCTAGGCGTCTGGCTGGCGGGCAGTCTCGCCGTGCTGGGTGCTTTTGAATATCAGTCCGCATTGCGCGGGCTCTTGTGCGGTGGTTGAAGACGCCCGGCCAGCGTGGGGTTTGAGCCGCTTACTTTTCTCGGATCACGATTAGACGAGGAATGTCGTATGAATGATGCATTGAGATTGTTCCGGGCACGTGCCGATGCGGTACTTGTCGTCGTGCTGGCAGCCCACCTCGGCGTTTGTCTGGTGGTGGCGGCTTTTACCAGCACCTGGTTGCCCGCCTTGCTGATCGGCATACCAGCCCTTGCCGTGCCAGTGTTCCTGTGGCGAACGGTGCCAGGGCAACTCGTGACCAGCCTGGCGGTGGCCGCCGGCTTCATGATCTTCTCGGCACTGCTCATTCACCAGAGCTCCGGCATGCTGGAGACGCACTTCGGCATCTTCGCCTTGCTGGCCTTCCTGCTGCTGTATTGCGACTGGCGCCCGCTGATCATGGCTGCCGCTGTCATCGCGGTCCACCATCTCGGTTTCTCCTTCATGCAGGCGCAAGGCGTCGGCGTGTTTGTTTTCCCCAAGGCCGAGGGCGTTTCCTTTGTCTTCCTGCACGCGGCCTATGTCGTGATCGAGACGGCCATCCTCTGCTACATCGCGCGGCAGCTGCTGCTGCGCGTCGAGAGCGGTATCGATATTTCGCGTTTCGCTTCGCACGTGCATGAAGGCAAGCTCGATTTCCGCTTCGACGAAAAGCGCCTGCAACAGAGCAGCGAACTGACGTCCATCGCGGGGCTGCAAGCCTGGCTGCGCAGCTTGATCAGCGACACCCAGCAACAGGCGACGGCACTGCGCGCGCTGGCTGCCAGCCTGAGTCAATCCTCACGTGTCATCTCACAGGGTGCATCGCGACAGAACGATGCGACGAGCAATATGGCCTCGACCATGCAGGAGCTCGGCAACACCATTCGCGACATCTCCGAGAGCGCGACGTCGGCGCACGATCTGGCAGAGCAGTCGAGCAACGCAGCGCATGCCGGCGCGCAAGTCGTGCAGGGCGCTGTTGAACAGATGACCAGTTTTGCCGACGTCGTCGACCGCGCCGTAGCGAGTGTCGAAGAGCTCGGCAGCAAGGCCGAGAAAGCCGCCCAGGTGGTCACCATCATCAAGGACATCGCGGACCAGACGAATTTGCTCGCCCTGAATGCGGCGATCGAAGCGGCGCGTGCTGGCGAGACGGGCCGGGGCTTCGCGGTCGTGGCCGATGAAGTGCGCAAGCTGGCCGAGCGCACGACCAGCGCAACCAACGAGATTGCCGCGATGATGGGTGACATGCACAACGCCAAGAACTCCGTGCTGGAGTCCATCCAGATGGCCGTCAGTCAGGCGCACGAAGGCGTGGCGCAAGCGAGCGGTGCGGGGCAGCGCATCGGCGTGATTACCGAGAAGACCGGGCAGGTCGGCCAGATCGTCAGTCACATCTCGGATGCGCTGAGTGAGCAGACAGCTGCTTCGCAGCAGATCTCCAGTCATGTTGAAAGTATCGCGAGGATGGCCGATGAAGCCGAGTCGAACACGCGCAACATCGCCGAACAAGCGACCAGACTCGATCAGATTTCCAGCAGCCTGCACAACTCCCTGTCGCGCTACAAGATCGGTTGACCCGCAAGAAGTCAGACCGCATCGGATGCAGAAAAGGCCGGGTGATTCCGGCCTTTCTTACTGCGTGCGACGCAGGCTCAGTCGTGCAATTCGCGCGTCGTATCGTCCATGCCCAGGCGGCCGATGAAGGGCAGGCGCAGCGCGGGGCGGTTGAAGTCGATGCCGAAGTCCAGGCCGAGCACATTGAGCTCGATCCCTTCCTCGAGGCCAAGGTTGAACCCGAGCAGGCCCAACAATGACAACTGTATTCCGCGGCCGGAAGGGCTCAGACCCAACGGCCGGGTGAGCGGGCGATAGTCCTTGCCGATGGCATTGGCGGGCATGTCGAGACGCAGCGTCGGCACTTCGCGGCCGATATGTGCGACGAAGGTATTGCTGTTGGGGCCGGGATAGGCATCGTAGGTGTCGGCATACGGATAGCTCGCGATGGCCGCTTCAATCTCGCCGATCATTGCCTCCACGCCCGGGCCGCGATGCTCGACCAGCAGCTGTGGCTGCGCGCCGAACCACAGGCCGTCGGCAATCGCGTAGTCACGCTGCACGACGTCACTGCCGCGCCAGCCGACCACGTCATAGCGCGTCCAGGCCGTCTCGCTGCGTCGCTTGTAAATGATCCAGGTATGCACGGCGAAACGCCCGCGCCAGCCCCAGGTCTGTGCGGCATAGACCTGCACGATGGCTGTGTCTGCCAGCGTGGCAGGGTCGGGGGCAATGCCGGAGGAGTGACGTGGTGCGTCGGCCCAGCTCATGGGGCGTGACGCTTCTTCGCCAGTCGCCGTCCGCACGAAGCTCAAGGCCAGCGATAGGCATCCGATCGATACGAAGGTCAGCGCCAAGGTCCGTAGCACACGCCTTGCGGTTTTCATGTCGAATCTCCTGTGCATCTCGTCAGCGCGGAACAGGGCAGAGCATGACAAAAAAAGAGGCGCCACAGGCGCCTCTTTGTCGATGCAGCGAGGATCAGATCAGCAGACGATGTTCACCAGACGGCCCGGTACCACGATGACCTTCTTCGCTGGTTTGCCTTCCATGAACTTCACGGCAACCTCCGAAGCGAGGGCAATCGCCTCGATGGCCTTGTTGTCGGCACCTGCGGGCACCTTGATCGAGCCGCGCGTCTTGCCCAGCACCTGCAGCACGAGTTCGATCTCGTCCTGTACCAGTGCAGCTTCGAGCGGCTCTGGCCAGGTGGCTTGCAGGATGTCATCTCCGTATCCGAGGTCGGCCCACAGCACGTGCGTGATGTGCGGCGTGATCGGCGACAGCACACGCAGCAGGATGCCAAAGCATTCCTCGATCACTTCGGCGGCCAGTGAAGAATCGCGCGGCGCCTTCTCCAGTGCGTTGAGCATTTTCATGCACGAAGATGCGACCGTGTTGAACTGCTGCTTGCCGAGGTCGTAGTTGGCCTGCTTCAGGTTCAGGTGGATTTCACGGCGCAAGGTCGCGAGGTTATCCGGCAGCTTGGCCGTCGCGAGTTCGCGTTGCGCAGGCAGCTTGCTACGCACTTCGTTGGCGAACACATTGCCGAAGGCCCACACGCGCTTGAGGAAGCGGTACGAACCTTCGATGCCCGCATCGCTCCACTCCAGCGTCTGCTCTGGCGGCGCAGTGAACATCATGAAGAAGCGCGAGGTGTCAGCACCGTACTGCTCGATCATCGCGTTCGGATCGACACCGTTGCGCTTGCTCTTCGACATGGTGCCGTAGCCGCCGTAGTCGACAGGATTGCCGTCGCGCTTGGCAGTGGCGCCGGTGACGCGGCCAGCTTCGTCCTTGATCAAGTCGATCTCTTCCGGCGCAAACCATTCGATACCTGTCTTGTCCGAACGGCGCGAGAACAGGTGGTTGAGCACCATGCCTTGCGTGAGCAGGCGCTTGAAGGGCTCGCGATATTTCACGAGTCCCAGATCACCCATCACCTTGGTCCAGAAGCGCGAGTAGAGCAGGTGGAGAATCGCGTGCTCGATGCCGCCGATGTACTGGTCGACCGGCATCCAGTAGTCCGCACGCTCGTCGGCCATAGCTTTGTCATTGCCCGGCGTGGCGAAGCGCGCGTAGTACCAGGACGAGTCCACGAAAGTGTCCATCGTGTCCGTTTCGCGACGGGCGGGCTTGCCGCATTTCGGGCAGGCGCAATCGAGGAAGGACGACAGCTTGTTGAGCGGATTGCCCGAGCCGTCCGGCACGCAATCGGTCGGCAGCACGACGGGCAATTGGTCGTCGGGCACCGGCACCGAGCCACAATCGGCACAGTGGATGATAGGGATTGGGCAGCCCCAGTAACGCTGACGTGAGATGCCCCAGTCGCGCAGGCGCCACTGAGTCTTTTTCTCGCCGATGTTCTTCGCCACAAGGTCGTCGGCAATTGCATCGACAGCGGCGGCGTAACCCAGGCCGTCGTACTTGCCGGAGTTGATCGTCTGGCCTTCCTTGCTGCCGTACCACTCCTGCCACGCATCAGTAGAGAAGCTCTTGTCGCCAACTGCGATGACCTGCTTGATCGGCAAATCGTATTTCTTGGCAAAGCCGAAATCGCGCTCGTCATGCGCCGGCACGGCCATCACGGCGCCGTCACCGTATGACATCAGCACATAGTTGCCGACCCACACTTCGACCTGTTCGCCGGTGAGCGGATGGGTAACGAAGAGGCCGGTGCGCAGGCCTTCCTTCTCCATGGTCGCCATGTCGGCTTCCATGACCGACCCGCTCTTGCACTTGGCGATGAAGGCGGCGAGTTCGGGATTGTTCTGTGCAGCATGCGTGGCGAGCGGGTGCTCGGCCGCAACGGCACAGAAGGTCACGCCCATGATGGTGTCGGCGCGCGTGGTGAACACCCACAATTTGCCGTCACCGATCAGTGCGCCGCTCTCATCCTTGATGTCGTGCGGGAAAGCGAAGCGCACGCCGGTGCTCTTGCCGATCCAGTTGGCCTGCATCAGGCGCACGCGCTCTGGCCAGTTCTCCAGCGTATCGAGGTCGCCGAGCAGCTCTTCGGCATATTGCGTGATGGCGAGGTAGTAACCGGGAATCTCACGCTTCTCGACGACGGCGCCGGTGCGCCAGCCGCGACCATCGATGACCTGTTCGTTGGCGAGCACGGTCATGTCGACCGGGTCCCAATTCACGACCTGCGTCTTCGGGTAGGCGATGCCCTTCTCGAGCATGCGCAGGAACAGCCACTGGTTCCACTTGTAGTACTCAGGCGTGCAGGTGGCGAGCTCGCGGCTCCAGTCGATGGCGAAGCCCAGCGACTTGAGCTGACCCTTCATGTAGTCGATGTTGTCGAAGGTCCACTTTGCGGGCGGCACTTTGTTGGCGATGGCAGCGTTCTCGGCGGGCAGGCCGAAGGCATCCCAGCCCATGGGTTGCATCACGTTGAAACCGCGCATCTTGTGGAAACGCGTCAGCACGTCACCGATGGTGTAGTTGCGCACGTGGCCCATGTGCAGCTTGCCCGACGGGTAAGGAAACATGGACAGGCAGTAGTACTTCGGCTTCGTCGCATCTTCGACGGCCTTGAAGGCCTCGGTGCGCTCCCAGTGCTGTTGGGAGGTCTTTTCAGTGGCCGTGTGGTCGTAATGAGAGCTGAGATTTTCCTGCATGGGGATGGGCGTGGGCCGAGTAGGGCCTGGTTCGGTTGGCGAATCCGCCATTTTAGCAGCACGCTCGCGGCAAAGCCCGCATGGGACGTATGCGACGCCCGTCGGCAGGTCCTATGATGGGATCTTCAGCGCCGCGTGGCGCGGACATGGAGAGTTGATATGAGACGCGAGGCAAGGCAGCAATTGGTGGGCAGGGCCGGATGGCGAGTGTCACTGGGCGCTGCGTTGGGGGCGTGCCTGATGCTGCCCGTGCTGGCGATGGCGGCCACCCAGGCTCCCAAGGTCGCCGTGCGCTTCGGCCCGCCTGCGGGCCTCTCCGAGAATCGCGACCGGAGCTATGTGAGCAAACAGCAAGGCGCCTGGTTGGTTCAGCTGGGCCTGTACATGCAGAAGACGATTTCGCCGGGCCTGGCAGGCAACGAGCGTGCGGAGATCGAGGTGCGTGATCTCAAGTTTGCAGGGAATGTTGAGTCCTGGAGCGGGCCGGCAGGCAGTGGCCCGCGGGTGGTGCGTGACACGACCCCACCGCGCATGCACGTTGTCTTCCGCGTCGTCGATGAAAATGGGCAGGTGCTGCGCAGTGGCGAACGCAAGCTGCGTGACATGAACTTCATGGTCAGCACTGGTAGCCCCGGCGACACGCTGCGCTACGAAAAGTCTCTTGTCGACGACTGGGTGGATCTCGACTTTCCTGCCAGGCCCTGAGTCCGCGCAAGGCTTCGTGCCTGCCGGGAGTGCCTATTCAAAGCACTCCTGGATGCTCGTCAGCGCGCCGCGCAGGCGCGGGTACTCGCGCTCCAGCGCCGGCGTATCGGCGCGAACGGCGGCATCCTTCAGGTGGGCTGCGAAGTCGTGCATCTCGTCCATGCCGACTTTTTCCGCGCTGCCGCTGATGCTTTGAAACAAACTGGCCAGTGCCTCCATGTCGCGGCTCTGCCAGGCAGCGTCCATCAGGCTGATGCGCTCCGGAATGGCAGAAACGAACACGTTCATGACTCGCTCCATCAAGTCGTCTGCCTGCCCGGCCAGTTCGACCCCGCTTGTGTGCCCTGAGGTGCTGCTCGCCGTCTCGTACCAGCTACGGTGGGCCGTATCCTGCCAGGGCTGGGTGCTGGTGGCCGGGACATGGTTGGCCTCAAGCGTCTGAATGATAGTCTCGAGAATCTGGTGCAGCTGACGTTCGGACACCGGCTTGGTCACGAAATCGTCCATTCCCGCGTCGAGGTACTGCTGCCTATCCTCGTCGCTGGCGTTTGCGGTGAGCGCGATGATGTGGATGTCGGGATTGCGTACGGTCATCCCCGGCAGGCCGCCGGCGCGGATGGCACGTGTCGCATCGGCACCGTCCATCTCCGGCATGCGTCCATCCATGAGGACGACGTCATAGTCCCTGTTGGCCAATGCCTGCACGGCGGCCAGGCCGGTCCCGACGATATCTACTTCATGCCCCATGTGCGTCAGCTGGGTACGCACGATGAGCTGGTTTACGGGCACGTCTTCGGCGCACAGCACGCTAAGCCGTCGTGCATGCGGGCGCAGGGGCGCTTCCAGGTCGACGCTGGGCGCAACACCCGGCGACAGGAACAGGTCGAAACGGAAGGTCGTGCCCGCACCGTCCTCACTGCTTACCTCGATCTTGCCGCCCATGGCCTCGACCAGCTCGCGGCAGATTGCCAGGCCCAGGCCGGTGCCACCGTAGCGGCGCGTGGTCGAGACGTCAGCCTGATGGAATTTCTGGAAAAGCCGTGGCAAGGCTTCGGCCGGGATGCCGATGCCCGTATCCCGGACGCTGAAGCCGACATGATGCTGCTCGCCGACCATGCCAAGGTCATTCACGGTGACGGCAATGGAGCCTTGATCGGTGAACTTCACGGCGTTGCCAACCAGATTCATGAGTACCTGGCGGATACGCGTCGGGTCGCCCTGCAGGTACTGCGGCAGCGTCGGGGCGATGTCGAGATCGAAGCGCAGGCTGCGGCTGGCGGCATGTGAGCGGAAGGCCTGGATGCTGTCACGGGTCTTGGCGCGGAGATCGAAGTCGATGTGCTCGATCTTCAGCTGGCCGGCCTCGATCTTCGAGAAATCGAGAATGTCGTTGATGATGCCCAGCAGCGATTCGGCGTTCGACAGACTCATGTCGAGATAGTCGTGCGTTTCGCGCGTCAGCGAGCGGTCGTGCAGGGCGAGGCGCAAGGTGCCGATGACGCCCGACAAGGGCGTGCGGATCTCGTGGCTCATGCTGGCGAGGAATACCGACTTTGCCTGGTTGGCGCGCGCAGCTTCTTCCTCGGCCTGACGCCACTGCGTAATGTTGAAGTTGGCGCCGACGATGACCTTGTTGCCTTCGGCGTCGACGCAGGCGCGTTTGGAAATGAGCCGATAGCGCGCTTCGCCGGTTTCTGCGTGAGGGCGGCTTTCCTCCTTCAGGATGACGGCGCCCTGGAGGACCGCAGCGTCTTCCGCGGAAACGACATGGAAAATCTCTTCGAGGATCTTCGGATCCCGTGGATTCGGATTGCTCGGGTGGATCGACGAATCACCAATGATGGCTTCGCGCGGGCGGCCACGCTCCTGGATGAAAGCCTCGTTGACCATCAGGTAACGGCTTTCGGCGTCCTTCACGTACACCGGCTGCGGGATGACGTCGATCAGGCGCTGCATATAGGTCTGCACGCGCTGGCGCAATTCCACCTCGCGGTCCAGCGCGGCCTGTAGCGTGCGCTCGGCGATACGCAGGCTGGTGATGTCGAAGTGCGCGCCGACAATGATGGGGTTGCCGTCGGCATCGAAGCTCAGGCGCTTGTGGACCTGGCGGATACGTTCTTCGCCCGTCACCGGCGTGCGTGCGTGGTGTTCCTTGAAAATGTTCGTGCCGTTGCGCAGGATCTCGGCGTCTTCTTCGGCCACCATGTGAATCGAGTCGGCATTCGGTGCGAGATCGAATGAGGTCATGCCAATGAGCTCGTGCGCTGGGCGCTGGCGCTCGCGCGCGAATGCCTGATTGACCATCAGGAAGTGCGCTTGCGCATCCTTGATGTAGATAGGCTCGGGCATCACGTCGATGAGTCGCTGCACGAAATCCTGGGTGCGTTTGCGTTGTTCACGCTCACGCTCCAGCACCTCCTGCAACTCGCGCTCGGCGACACGCCAGCGTGTCACGTTGAAGTTGGTGCCGATGATGACTTTGTGGCCGCGCGCATCCATGCACGCCTCCTTCGCCACCACCTGGAAACGCTCCTCGCCGGTGACGGGGTTGGGGCCGTGTTCTTCCTTGAAGAGCTGAAGGCCTGCGAGCACCTTGCGGTCCTCGTCGAAGACCATCTTGCCGTAGGTGGGGTCGTCGAAGACATGTTCTGGCAGCTGGCCAATCATCTCTTCCGGCTGCTTGTTCAGCTGGCGCGCAAAAGCCTGGTTGACCAACAGGTAGCGACTGTTCGCGTCCTTGATGTAAACCGGTTCGGGAATGATGTTGATGATGCGCTGCAAAAAGGCGTGCGTTTGCGCAGTGCCGCCTTCGGGAGGCGTCGGTTTCGTGAGATTCCAGAGGGCGAGTAGCAGGGCGCTGAAGCCGGTCAGCGCGAGGGCCACAACTTCAGGAAGATGCCAGTACAGCGAGCCGAGCGCGGCCATCGTCGCCAGCGCAACAGACAAGCCAATGTCCACGAGTCTCCTGCTGATCTCACGCCTGCTCATTGCTGTTCCAGTGTTCCGTACCTGTGCCAAAACGCGTTCCGCAATTGTCTTTAGTGATGCCCGAATCATTCAGGACAGGGCTTGATCCGGCCGAGGCCCGTACAATACAGGCTTCTCTCAAAGCATTCTTCTCATGGCCAGCCTGCTTGACAAGCTCAACCCCGAACAACTCGCCGCCGTCACCCTGCCTGCCGAACCCGCATTGATTCTCGCGGGCGCCGGCTCCGGCAAGACGCGGGTGCTGACCACGCGCCTTGCCTGGCTGCTGCAGACCGGGCAGGTCACGCAGTCCGGCGTCCTCGCCGTTACCTTTACGAACAAAGCTGCCAAGGAGATGCTTACGCGTCTCTCCGCCATGCTGCCGATCAATACCCGTGGCATGTGGATCGGCACTTTTCACGGGTTGTGCAACCGTTTCCTGCGAGCGCATCATCGTGAAGCTGCGCTGCCGCAGACCTTCCAGATTCTGGATACATCGGACCAGCTTGCCGCCATCAAGCGCTTGCTCAAGGCGCTCAATGTCGACGATGAAAAATACCCGCCGCGCGAACTGCAGCATTTCATCAACGGCAACAAGGAGGCGGGTTATCGCGCGCATGCCGTCGAGGCATGGGATGACTACACGCGCAAACGCGTCGAACTGTACGCCGAATACGATGCGCAATGTCAGCGTGAAGGCGTAGTCGATTTCCCTGAGTTGCTATTGCGTTCCTATGAATTGCTCGAGCGCAACGAACCGATCCGTCGTCATTATCAGAGCCGTTTCCGCCATGTGCTGGTCGATGAATTTCAGGATACCAATCGACTGCAATACCTGTGGTTGAAACTGTTGGCCGGTCATGCCACTGCGTCGCCTGCAGCTGTATTTGCCGTGGGTGACGACGATCAGAGTATTTATGGTTTTCGTGGCGCCGAGGTCGGCAATATGCGTGACTTCGAGCGAGAGTTCAAGGTACCCCGCGTCATTCGCCTGGAGCAGAACTACCGCTCGCACGGCAATATCCTCGATGCTGCAAACGCCATAATTGCCAATAACAGCAAACGCCTCGGCAAGAACCTGTGGACCGACCAGGGCAGCGGCGAGCCGATCCGTGTTTACGAGGCTGTGGCCGACCTCGATGAGGCGCGCTGGATCGTTGAGGAAATCCAGCAACTGGTGCGTGACGGTGCGTCCCGCAGTGATATTGCCTTGCTCTACCGCAGCAATGCCCAGTCACGCGTGCTCGAGCACCAGCTGTTCTCGCTTGGCATTTCCTATCGCGTCTATGGCGGCCTGCGTTTCTTCGAGCGCCAGGAGATCAAGCACGCACTGGCTTACCTGCGTCTGATCGCCAACCCGGATGACGACACCGCCTTCGCGCGCGTCGTGAACTTCCCGACCCGTGGCATCGGCGCGCGTTCGCTGGAGCAATTGCAGGATGCGTCGCGCGTCTACAACACCAGCCTCTACGCCACGGTGTCGCATTTGTCCGGCAAGCCAGCGCAGGCCGTTGGTGCCTTCGTGCGGCTCATCGAGGAGATGCGTCATGCGACGACAGGCCTGCCCTTGCCGGAGGTGGTCGATCATGTTCTCGATGTGTCCGGCTTGCGCACGCATTACAAGGCGGAACGCGAGGGCGAAGAGCGCCTCGCCAACCTCGATGAACTCATCAATGCGGCTGCCTACTTCGTACATGAGGACGGAGCGCCTCCTGCAGAGGGCGAAGAGGTGCTAGCGGGTGATCCGCTCTCGCGCTTCCTGTCGCATGCCTCGCTTGAGGCTGGTGATCATCAGGCTGATGCCGGCCAGGACGCTATCCAGCTCATGACAGTGCATGCCGCAAAGGGGCTGGAGTTTGATATGGTCTTCCTGAGCGGGCTGGAGGACGGCCTGTTCCCGCACGAGAATTCCATTACCTCGCTGGAGGGCCTGGAGGAAGAGCGGCGCCTGATGTATGTCGCTGTCACACGTGCGCGCCAGCGGCTCTATCTGTCACTGGCACAGAGCCGCATGCTGCATGGTCAGACGCGCTATGCAATGAAGTCGCGCTTCTTCACGGAAATTCCGGAGGAGTTGCTGAAGTGGCTCACGCCACGCGTGCAGCAAGGCTTTGGGGCCGTGCATACGCCGACGCGCAACTACGATGGCGATAACCATGCGACATCGCGACTCAACACGCCACGGCAGAACGGCCGTGATCTGGGTGGTTTTTACGTCGGTCAGGCCGTTCGCCACGGCCGCTTCGGTTCGGGTGTCATCGTATCGGCCGAAGGCAGCGGTGCCGATGCGCGCGTGCAGGTCAATTTCGGTTCGGGCGTAGGCATCAAGCTGCTGGCATTGAGCGTCGCCAAGCTCGAGGCGGAGTAGGGCGGAGCTTGCACCTACTTTGCGTCTAGCCGCCTCCCGGCGGCAGACGGAACCTCCGGTGGAGCTCCGCGTTACAGCCCTGCCATGCAGAGATACTTCATCTCGACGTATTCCTCGATGCCGTAGTGTGAGCCTTCGCGGCCGAAACCGGATTGCTTGATGCCGCCGAACGGAACCGTCTCATACGATATGGCGCCGGTATTGATGCCGACCATGCCGTATTCGAGGGCTTCGGCGACACGCCATACGCGGCCGATGTCGCGGCTGTAGAAATAGGCTGCCAGACCGAATTCGCTGGCGTTCGCCAGCGCAATCGCTTCCTCGTCGGTCGCGAATTTCATCACCGCAGAGACGGGCCCGAAAGTTTCTTCGCGCGCGATCAGCATGTCTTGCGTGACATCGCGCAGTACGGTGGGCGTGACGAAACGCCCCTGTGGCGGTGTGCCGCCAGTGAGCACCTGGGCGCCTTTGGCGCGCGCATCGTCGATATGCCGCATGACCTTGGCGACGCCCGCGTCGTCGATCAACGGACCCTGCTGCACGCCGGCCTCGAAACCGTTGCCGAGCTTGAGTTCGCGCGTGCGCGCAACGAGCCGCTCGACGAAGGCGTCATGAATGCCGGACTGCACGATGAAGCGATTGGTGCACACACAGGTCTGGCCCGCGTTGCGGTACTTCGAAAGCATCGCACCCTCGACCGCCGCGTCGAGGTCGGCATCGTCGAACACGATAAAGGGGGCATGCCCGCCAAGCTCCAAAGCCAGTTTCTTGACGGTTGGCGCGCACTGCGCCATCAGGATGCGACCGACTTCTGTCGAACCGGTAAAAGACAGGTGGCGCACGACAGGGCTCGCGCACAGCGCCTTGCCGATGTCGATGGCGTTCTGCGCGTCGCAGCTCAGCACGTTGAAAACGCCGGCCGGAATGCCGGCGCGTTGCGATAACTCGGCCAGCGCCAGCGCGCACAAAGGAGTCTGTTCGGCAGGTTTCAGGACGATGGTGCAACCGGCTGCCAGCGCAGGCGCCACTTTGCGCGTGACCATCGCGACCGGGAAGTTCCACGGGGTGATTGCCGCGCAAACCCCGGTCGCCTGTTTGATGACCAGTATGCGACGGTCATTGCCCGGCGTCGGCGTCACGTCCCCCTGGATGCGGCGTGCCTCTTCAGCAAACCATTCGATGAAGGACGCTCCATAGAGCACTTCGGCCTTGGCTTCGGCCAGAGGTTTTCCCTGTTCGGCGGTCAGCAGCGCAGCGATGGCGTCGGCGTGTTCGACGATCAGTTCGAACCAGCGGCGCATGATCTGGCTGCGCTCGCGCGCAGGCCGGTCACGCCAGCTAGCCAATGCTGCATTCGCAGCTTCAATGGCTCCGAGGGCTGCGTTCGCATCTAGATTGCTGACCTCGGCCAGCTGCTCGCCCGTGGCGGGATCGGTGACCGCGAAGCGTTGCGGGCTGTCGAGCCATTGACCGCCCACGAAGGCCTGCGTCTTGAACAAATCTCCTGCGCGCTCACGAGCTGGGTGGGGTTGCGGGCTCATCATGCCTCCAAAGCTGTTCACTCGTCGCCGTCGGGCCTGCATGCCGCGGCGTCGAAGACGCCTGCCGTGCGCTCCTGGCTGTTGGCGAGATGGATGCGCATCGCTGCACGCGCAGCATCGGGATCGCGCCGTTCAATGGCGCGCACGATCTGTTCGTGCTCGATGCGCACCTGCTGCAGGTGCAACTTGCGTGCCGCGAGGTCCACGTAGACGCGGGCGGGTTTGTCGCCCGGCAGAGCGGTCAGCGATGACAACAGATCGGCAAAATAGACATTGTTGGTGGCGCGGGCGATCGCCAGGTGGAATTCCCTGTCCTTGCGGCGCACGCCGCTGCTACCGCCATCCAGCGCGATCGACAGCGATTGCCAGGCCTGCTTGATTGCTTCCAGCGCCTCGGGCGTACGCCGCCGCGCGGCTTGCGCCGCGGCTTCGGTTTCCAGCCCGATACGCACTTCGAGCACGGCGAGCTGGCTATCCTTCGAGGCCGCACTCTGCGCGGGTAATACAGAGAACGGGCGGGCAACAGGGCCAACCGAGGCCATCACGAAAGCGCCGCGCCCTTGCTGGGTGGCGATTCGTCCGGCCGAGCGCAGGCTGGAGGTGGCTTCACGCACGACGGTGCGACTGACGCCATAAGTCTGCATCAATTCACGCTCGCTTGGTAGGCGATCGCCAGGGCGGAGTTCGCCGCGATCGATGCGCTGGATCAATTCGCGGGCAACGAGGCTGGCAAGGCTATCGTGCGGATTGCGGCGCGACTTCAGGATTCCCGGAGCATCCATTGCGAGCATTCTGACCACAGAGAGCGACGATTTTACGATACGAACATGGCGCTACGGCCGTTCATGACGATGCGCCCGATGTCTGGCGCCGTAAACGAAAAAACCGGCCGAAGCCGGTTTTTCTTGTAGCAGCCAGTATTACTTGGCGGCCGACTGATCTGCAGGAGCCGATGCATCAGCTGGAGCCGATGCGTCAGCTGCTGGAGCAACTTCAGCAGGGGATTGTTCCGCAGGAGCAGCGACCGGAGCCGATGCTTCGACGGCCGCGGCCGGAGCTTCTTCAGTCTTGCTGCAAGCGGTAGTTGCCAGAGCAATCAGGGCTGCAACGAGGAGAGATTGTTTCATTGTTGAATTCCCTTGCAAAAATGTGCGGTGAGTATATTGAGCCAAAATTTAAATCGGCCCTAATAGCCGATTGCGCATTCTAACATTCAATTTCAGCGTTTGGAAAGGTTGTGCGACGCAACGAAAGCCGTCTTTACATCTTCTGCTGCAGGTGTAGAAAGCCGTCGGCATACCAATCGGATAGCAGATCCCAGCCGGTTTGGGAGAGCGATTTGAGCTCGCTCAAAGTGCGTTCATTTGCCAGTCTGCGGAACGCTTTGGCGTCGGCAGCGGGAATGATCACGACCTCTCCATTCAAAAAGAACTTGCCCCCGGCGTAGAGCATCTGCGTGCGCAAATCGAGGCGCAAACCGTTCGTCAGGGCGGCGCGTTTGAATGCTGCCGGGCTGAGTTCCTCATGCGGCGGGTCGAAGAAAACGTGGGCTTTCGGCTCGGAAAGGTATTGCCCGAGAAATTCCGTGACGTCGCGTTGCGCCCAGCGGATCCGCGACAGCATTTCCGCCACACGCACTGCCATTTCGTCGGGAATCCGCGCGGGCGTTGGCGTGGCGCGCAGGTCGGGATCCGTGTAAAGACCTTCGAGCGAAAGTTTCTCTTCGAGGAAGCCCAGAAAGGCTGAACTCAGTTCGCGCGCAGACGGGGCCCTGAAACCGATGGAGTAAGTCATGCATTCGCCAATGGCCGTGCCGTTGTGCGCATATTTCGGTGGCAGGTACAGCATGTCGCCAGGGTTGAGAATCCATTCCTGCGTGGGGCTGAAGTTTTTCAGGATTTTCAGCGGCACATCGTCGAGCAAGGTCAGATCCTTCTGTGCGCTGATCTGCCAGCGGCGCTGGCCAAGTCCTTGAAGCAGGAATACGTCGTACGAGTCGAAATGCGGGCCGACACCGCCGCCATCCGTGGCGTACGAAACCATCAGGTCGTCCAGGCGTGTAAACGGGATGAACGAAAACTGGCGTAGCAGCGCATCCCCTTCTTCGAGCAGCAGGTTGAGCCCCTGTATCAGCACCGTCCAGGGACCGGATCTGGGAAAGTCACGTTTGCGCAGTGGCCCGTTGATCATGTCCCACCCATCATTCCCTGCATGCACCAAACGTGATTCGACGTCCTCGTCTGCTGTGAGCTCTTTGGCTTGGGCGGGCGTCAGAAGTCCCTGAAAGCCGGGGATCGCGTTACGGATCAACAGCGGCTTCTTCTGCCAGTATTCATCAAGAAATTGTTGCGGCTTCATGCCGCCAAGTAGTGCTTCGGTCATGGTGCCATTCTACACAGCTGCGCAATCGGCCCTGACGGCACGCTAGAATTGCAGGCCTTTTTTGCGGAAAGCCCCATCTGATGTCGGTTGCGACCATCGAATCACTGGACCACGAAGGTCGCGGCATTGCTCATGTCGAAGGCAAGGCCATCTTCATTGAAGGCGCCTTGCCGGGCGAGACAGTGGAGTATTCCAGCTACCGCAAACGCGAGCGTTTCGAGCAGGCCACGACGACGCGTGTCATCAAGCATAGTGCGCAACGCGCCGAACCACGCTGCAAGTTCTTTGATCTCTGTGGCGGTTGCAGCCTGCAGCACGCAGAGCTGGGGGCGCAGGTCGCGGCCAAGCAGCGCGTCATGGAAGACGCACTGAAGCACATTGGCAAGGTGCCGGTTGGCAGCATTTATCCCCCCATCTATGGCCCTGCCTGGGGTTATCGTTATCGTGGCCGTATCGGCATACGCATGGTGCCGAGTAAAGGTGGCGTGCTCATCGGTTTTCACGAGAAGAAGAGTAGCTACATTGTCGACATGACCAGTTGCGAGGTCTTGCCGCCGCATGTTTCGGATGTGTTGATTCCTTTGCGTCGCCTGATCGCAAGCCTCTCTTCCCCTGATCGTATTCCACAGGTAGAGCTAGCCGTGGGCGATGATCGCACCGTGCTTGTACTACGTAATCTGCTGCCCTTTACGGCAAAAGACAAAGCCCTGTTGCTGGCATTCGGTGAGCAACATGCACTTCACATGTGGCAACAACCGGGTGCGCCGGAGACCGCACGCCCGCTGCGAGCAGGAGAGCCCGACCATCTTTATTTCACCTTGCCCGAATTCAATCTCGCGCTGAAATTCAAGCCAACAGATTTCACCCAGGTGAACGTTCATATCAACCGCTTGCTTGTTCGACGCGCAATGCAGTTGCTGCAGCCGCAGCCCGGTGAGCGCATTGCAGATTTGTTCTGTGGCCTTGGTAATTTCACCTTGCCGATAGCCCGCAGTGGCGCGCGCGTGGTGGGGGTGGAGGGCAGCGCAGCGCTGGTGGAGCGGGCAGCAGAAAATGCGCGGGAAAACGGTTTGTCTGATCTGGCGGATTTTTCGGTTGCCAACCTGTTCGAAGTGACGCCTGAGAGCCTGCGTGCACTCGGCGCGCTGGACAAGATGCTGATCGATCCGCCACGTGAAGGCGCAATCGCGCTAGTCAAGGCATTGGGCGACGACGCACCGCGTCGAATCGTGTATGTGTCATGCAACCCGGCCACACTGGCACGCGATGCCGCGGTGTTGGTGCGCGAAAAAGGTTATGTCATGCGCGGTGCAGGTGTCGCGAACATGTTTCCGCATACGTCGCATGTCGAATCGATTGCCTTGTTCGAGCGACTGTGACGCAAGGAGTCAGCACATAAAAAAAGCCCGCGTTGAACGCGGGCTTTTTTCTGGCGGGCGCTTTTAATCCCGGTCGCCACCAAAGATACCAAGCAAGGCCAGCAAACTCTGGAAGATGTTGTAGACGTCGAGATATACAGCGAGCGTTGCCGATACATAGTTGGTCTCGCCGCCTTGCACGATCCGGTTGATGTCATGCACCAGCCAGGCGCATGAAATGCCGAGCAACACGACGACGATCGTCAGATACAGCGCTGGAATCTGCAAGAATATGTTGGCAACAATTGCGGCCAGCAACAATAGCGAGCCAATCGTCAGGAACTTGCTCATGTTCGATAGATCGCGCTTGGTCGTGCTGGCAAAAGACGCCAGGCCCAGGAACGAGATGCCTGTGCCACCCGCTGCGATTGCGATCAACGAACCGCCGTTGGAAAAGCCCAGGACAGACTGGATCAGGCGTGACAGCATGAGGCCCATGAAGAAAGTGAAGGCCAGCAGAATGGCGACGCCTGCGCTGCTGTGTTTGAACTTCTCAATAGCGAACATGAAGCCCATGGCACCGACCATGAATACGATAAAGCCCATGCCGCCAGTCAAGGCAAAGTGCATCTGCACGCCCAGCAGTGCGCCCAGTACGGTCGGGATCATGCTCAGCGCCAGCAGCGCATACGTATTGCGCAGCACACGATTCTGACTTTGTGGCACGCCAATGGTGCCGACGTCCAGCATGCGATCTTCCATTTGAATCTCCATTAAGAGTGGCGCCCCGTCCGGGTGGCGCACAAATAAGACTCTTGGCATTGCCAAGGGTTCCATAGCCGGAATGCTAACCACTTTCGGCAGGGCTGCAAACGTATTTTGGAGTGGGCGTGCTTGCTTCCTGCGGACATGACGAATAAACTCAGCGCCCTGCAAATCCAGCATTGATGCTGTTTGCACGCGGAGGTGTGGCAGAGCGGTTGAATGCACCAGTCTTGAAAACTGGCGTGGGGAAACCCATCGTGAGTTCGAATCTCACCGCCTCCGCCAAGAACAAAAAAGGCTCCGTAAGGAGCCTTTTGCTTTTGCCGCCAGCTTAATCCTGAAGCATGGCGCGCGTGACGTCTGCCCAGCAATTGGGTGTTTCATATAGGCGTAAAGCTTCCAGTCGAAGGCTTTTTTCGCACAATTCGGCAATGCGTGGCGCGAGGAGGCGAAAGGCTTCTGCGGCCAGATTCTCTGCCGTTGGTACGACATCCAGAACCACGGTCCGATGGTCGGGAAGGCTGTCGAGAAATGTGCGGATCTGCGTGTCACCGCGATAGACCAGGAAGGCGTGATCCCAAACGTCCACGATGGTCGAGCGCATGGCGCTCTTTACTTCCGAGAAGTCCAGCACCATACCGTTGCGTGGATTACCATCCTGTAGCGTGACATCGCCCGAAACCGTGGCTTCAATGACGTAGCGATGACCATGAAGATGGCGACACAGACTGCGGTGATCCGGAATACGGTGGCCCGCGTCAAATTCGAGTCGTCTGGTTATAAGCACGGGTAATTACCGGGAGCAAAAGATGCGGCCAGAAATGGCGAGCGAAGCCCGGCATTGTAACGGCAGGAGTACTTCAAGGATATTTTGCAGCGCAGGGCGCGCGGCATACACACGAACGCTGGTGGGGCCACCAGCTCGACTCGAGCGAGTCTTGGATTATTACCGGAGCGACGAAAGTCCGTCGCCCCGGCTGAGGCAGAAGGAAACTTACTTTTCCTTCTTCTTTGCCTTGGCTTCTTTCTTCAGGTTCTTGAACATTTCGGACTTATGAGCACGCAGGTACTCGATAACTTCGAAATCATCCTTGCGGATCTTGTTCAGGTCGATCTGCTCGATGTGGACCAAGCGGAGCAGGGCTTGAACCGGACGCGGAACATTGCGACCGCTTTCATAACGGGAGCCGCCACTTTGCGTCACACCGATCTTGGACCAGAACTGCGATTGATTCAGGCCCAACTTGCGGCGGATTTCGCGAACATCAACGTTTTCAATTGTTTTCATGTCTTTGTACCTGTACCTGTGTATACGATGCAGAAAATTTCATTCATTCCTGGACCTCCGGGCCCGCATAGAGAGTTCTGGTAAATGAGCACGTTCATGCACAAGGCATTTGTTCGTTGCTCGCTAGACCGGAGCTACCTCTCGCCGTCTGTTCTTGTTTCTGCAGCGCATTCCATCTGACCAATCTCCGGCCAAGCAGGTACTGCGGAGCGGCGGGCTTCTTCTGATCTATAACTTTAGTTATAGACGTATAAAGTATAGATCAATATCTCGACAACATACAACCTTGTCCAGCCTGCTTTTCAGGCCCGTTTTGCAAATAAGTGTTAGCGAATTGTTGACGGCTTGAGGCGGGTGGAAAACGCCATTGCATCAAGAGGGTAGGCGAGTTGGCGGAATCAGCTAAAATAACGGGCTCTCCAACTTCAAGCTAGTCACTGCAAGATGGCACTGATCGTTCAAAAATATGGTGGCACCTCGGTGGGTAATCCCGAGCGGATAAAGAATGTCGCGCGCCGCGTCGCCGCAGCGCAGGCTGCGGGTGACCAGATCGTGGTGGTGGTTTCTGCCATGAGCGGCGAGACGAATCGCCTGATTGGTCTGGCCAAGGAAATCCAGCCGAACCCGGATGCGCGCGAACTTGACGTGGTCGTTTCGACCGGCGAACAAGTCACTATCGGTTTGTTGTGCATGGCGCTGATCGAGCGTGGCGTGAAGGCACGCAGCTATACCGGTGCGCAGGTCCGCATCCTGACGGATAGTTCGTTCACCAAGGCGCGCATTCTCAAGATCGATGAAGATCGCATGCGTAAAGATCTCGATGACGGACACGTCATCGTGGTGGCTGGCTTCCAGGGTGTGGATGATCTTGGCAACATCACGACGCTGGGCCGCGGCGGTTCGGACACCACCGGCGTTGCCCTGGCGGCTGCGTTGCGCGCGGACGAGTGCCAGATCTACACCGACGTCGATGGCGTCTATACGACCGACCCGCGCATCGTGCCCGAGGCACGCAAGCTCGATCGCATCACATTCGAAGAGATGCTGGAAATGGCCAGCCTCGGTTCAAAGATTCTGCAGATTCGTTCGGTCGAGTTTGCGGGCAAGTACAAAGTCAGATTGCGGGTGCTCTCCAGCTTCGAGGAAGGTGGCGAAGGGACCCTGATTACATTCGAGGAAGACATCAAGATGGAACAACCGATCATTTCCGGTATCGCCTTCAACCGCGATGAAGCCAAACTCACCGTTCTGGGCGTGCCTGACCGTCCCGGTATCGCGTACCAGATCCTCGGCCCGATCGCTGACGCCAATATCGACGTCGACATGATCATCCAGAACGTCAGTCATGATGGCCTGACCGACTTCTCGTTCACCGTCAATCGCAACGACTACGAGCGTACGACGAAGATCCTCGAGGACGTGAAGGCACATGCTGGCGCGCGCGAAGTGCGTGGCGATCGCTCGATGGCCAAGGTGTCGGTGGTGGGTGTTGGTATGCGCTCGCACGTGGGCATCGCCAGCAAGATGTTCCGTACGCTGGCCGAAGAGGGCATCAATATCCAGATGATCTCGACCTCGGAAATCAAGATTTCTGTGGCGATCGACGAGAAGTATCTGGAGCTGGCCGTGCGTGTTTTGCACAAGGCGTTCGAGCTGGATCAGGTCGGCGCGTGAGTTCTTTGTCGGAAGTGAGAGGAAACATCACTTCTGACACGGAATCGAATTGACGGGAGGGCGCGCTGCGGCTAACATGCGCGCTCTTTTGGAGAAGTGGCCGAGAGGTCGAAGGCACTCCCCTGCTAAGGGAGCATACGGTCAAAAACTGTATCAAGGGTTCGAATCCCTTCTTCTCCGCCAAAGAAACTCACAAAATAATCGTGAGAGTAGTTGCGGAATTGTTGCAGTGCTTATACAATGCCGCTCCTTTAGCGCCCGTAGCTCATCTGGATAGAGTACTTGGCTACGAACCAAGGGGTAGGAGGTTCGAATCCTTCCGGGCGCGCCAGATGCAAGAAAATGGCTCAGATCGAAAGATCTGAGCCATTTTTCTTTTCTGCGTCTCTTTTGTTTGGCAAAGGCGCTGGCCGAGAGCGCCAGCGCCTTTCTGTCCTGTTAGAACTTCTCGTGATCGCCCAGATAGCGCCACTTGCCGGGTGGTAGCTTGGCGAGCTTCACCTGGCCGATACGCACGCGCTTGAGGCCGACGACACGCAGGCCGACCAGCTCGCACATGCGGCGGATCTGGCGCTTGCGGCCTTCGCGCAGCGCGAAGCGCAGCTGGTCTTCGTTCTGCCAGCTCACCTTGGCGGGCTGCAGGGCGACGCCGTCCAGCATCAGGCCATGATTGAGCAGCTTGAGATCGTCGAAGGACAGCGGCCCTTCCACGCGCACCAGATACTCTTTTTCAACATCGCTCTTTTCGCCGATCAGTTGCTTGGCAATGCGGCCATCCTGCGTCAGTACCAGCAGGCCGGTGGAGTCGATGTCGAGGCGTCCGGCAGGCGCTAGCTTGCGCAGGTGGCGTGCTTCGACGCGACGCTTGATCGGGTCTTCTTCCCAGTGGTTCTCCGGCGTGATGAGCACGCTGGCGGGCTCGTAGCCATCTTCTGCCTGACCCGACACGTAACCCACCGGCTTGTGCAGCAGGATGGTGACGCGCTGCGTCTGGGTGGTCTCCGCAATCGGTGTCAGCTCGATCTTCTGGTCGGGCAGGATCTTGCTGCCCAGCTCATCGATGACTACGCCATCTACCTTCACCCAGCCGCGCTCGATGTAGTCATCAGCTTCGCGGCGCGAGCACAGCCCGAGTTCGGCCATGCGCTTGGAGAGGCGCACCGAGCCATCGGCATCCTTGATCTGCGGTGCGCTTTGCCGCTTCGCTGCGGGGCGGCGAGGGCGCTCCGTGCGTTCTGTGTCGACGCCATCAGCGCCGCGGGTACGGCGCTCGTGCGGACGGGCCGGCCCGGTGTCGTTGTAATCGCGCGGTTTGGCAGGGCGCAGATCGGGGTTGAAGGTCGGGCTGGCCTCGCGCGTCGAGCGACGTACCCTGGGGGCATCCTCTTCGCCGCGTTGCGACCGGCTGCGTGGTGTCTCGTCGCGCTTCGCGAATTGCGAGGCGGGAGCCGGGCGTGCGCGCGGCGCAGCTGCCTCAGGCTCGCTCTCTTCGCGGCGCGGTGGCTTGCGCTTCGCTTCCTGAGCCTTGGCCTCGGCGGTCGAGATACGCGGTTTGACGACACCACTTGCACGGACGGGTGCGCGCCGTGGCGTACCAGGTACTCGCTTTTCCGGTGCGGCCTTGGTGGGCAAGCTGAGTTTCTTGGGTTTTTCAGTATCGGACATGAGGTGTTCGGGATCGATTCAGTTCGGGATTCCGTGTGCATGACACGGCAAGGGAAGCGTGCAAGATCGTGCGCAGGGTCGATGCATTGTAGGTGCCGGGCAGGTGGTCCGGCAGGTAAACATTCGTAGCTCGTCCGCTGGCTTCATTCCAGCGCCAGACCATTCGTGACTTTGTCGACTTCGCCTTGCCGGGCCTCAGCACTGCTTCCGGCCCGCCTTCGCGGCACGAATGATCCGGCAATGGCATCAGGTGTTGTAGCCAAGTAATGCCAGATGCTTCGGCCGCAGATAGCACCAGTCACCCAGCTCCAGCTCCGGCAAGGAGCCATCCTCCATCGACAGGTTACCGACGGCGAAGCGATGCAATGCGTCGACGTGGTTGCCGGCTGCCGCGATCATGCGTTTGACCAGGTGGTACTGGCCCTGGTCGACGACGAGTTCGATCTGCTTGTCGCTCACGCGCTTCGCCTGCAAGGCACGCGAAGGCTCGTTTTCATCAACCAGTTGCACGCCCTCCAGCAGTTTGCGGATCTGCTCGTCATCTACCGGCTGGTTGGTGGTGGCGCGATAGCTCTTCGTCACCTGACGCTTGGCGGACGAGATGGAGTGGATGAACTGGCCGTCGTCAGAGAACAGCAGCAGGCCGGTGGTGTCGACGTCGAGTCTGCCAACGCTCTGGGCGCCGCGCAGCACGACGGGGTCGGGCAGCAGGTTGTAGATCGTCTCGTTGTGCTTGGGCTTGTGCGAGCACTCATAACGCGGCGGCTTGTTCATCGCGATGTATACCTTCTCGGCGTACTCCCATTCCCAGTCGTTGAGTTCGAAAGTGAAGTCGGTCGTGTCGTATTCCTGGAAGGGGTCGTTGACGACCACGCCGCCGATTTTGACTTCGCCTTCACGGATGGCCTTGCGGCACTCCTTGCGCGAGCCGAAGCCTTGGGACTGGAGAATTCTGTCGAGTTGCATGTGTATTGGGGAGTGGTATCGAGAGGGTCTAGAGAGCGTAGGTGAGCAGGCGCTGCAGGAACAGCGCGCCCAGTCCCAGCGGGAAGCTGACGCCGCCGCGTCGTTTCAGCATGTCGCGTACGCGTGCTTCGTCATCCAGCATCTGTGTCACTTCGTGGGTGATGGTGCGGGCCCGCGCGTAATACAGGCCCTCGGCCGTGCAGGCCACCAGGATGCGCAGGGCGATGAATGCGGCGAAGCTCAGCTGCGATGCGCCGCTGCTGGCGATGCCACACAGCAGCATGCTTTCGATGAAAAACAGTAGCGTGCCGGTGCGGTACAGCTTGCGATAGAGAAACCAGACCGAGCCGAAGAACAGGGCAGACCACATGAACCCGGTGCGTGGCGTTGCCTGATGCCAGCGTCGTGCATAGCTTGCGTCCTGAGTGAAGGCCAGCAGGCGTTCATGGCCGATATCGGGTTCGCTCTGCGGTTCGTCGAAAGCCGGATCGTCGGGGTTGTATTCCCACTCTTCGAGCTTGTAGCGATCTGCAGCGATGGCCGCGAGGATTTCGCGCGCCTGCGCAGCATGACGGGCCGGCACGCGTATGCGTACGCCATCGAGTGCATAGGCGAGATAGCCGAAATAGTGCGCGGTATTGACGTCATCGACCACTGCGGGCACGCCACCGGCTACGAGCGTCGCCCGCAAGATGGCAGCTTCCGCAGGCTTGAGGCGCTGCTCGACGATCACCATGTCGTCGCCCGCGTGCATGTCGCATGGCGTGGCGGGATCGTCGTGGCCGGCCATCTCACTGGCCTCGCATGAAGAGCTTGTCGAGTTCATTCATCGACAACTGCACCCAGGTCGGGCGGCCGTGATTGCACTGGTCGGCGCGCTCGGTCGCCTCCATGTCGCGCAAGAGCGCATTCATCTCTGGAAGCGTGAGCTGCCGGTTGGCGCGCACCGCGCCGTGGCAGGCCATGGTGCCGAGCAGCTCGTTGCGACGCGCGGCGATCACTTCGGTTGCGGGAAAGTCACGCAGTTCTGCGAGCAAGGCACGCAGCAACTCGGTGACGGAGGCGCGCGCCAGCAGCACCGGTACGCTGCGCACCGACAGTTCGTTGGGACCGGCCGGTGCAACATCGAAGCCCATGCGCTGAAGTGTGTCGGCGTGGTCTTCGGCGGTTGCCATCTCGATCTTGCTGGCGTTGAACACGGCAGGAATCAGCAGGCGTTGCACGCCGGGTGTGCCTTCGAGCACGTGCTTGAGCTGCTCGTAGAGAATGCGTTCGTGGGCGGCGTGCATGTCGACCAACACCAAGCCCGTTTCGTTTTGCGCCAGCACGAAGACGCCGTGCAATTGTGCGATGGCGTAACCCAGCGGCGCGCCTTGCGTGGTTTGCGGCAAGGGGCGCGGGGCGATGTCCGCAGCCGGGTTGCGCGGCGCGAAGTTGCTCAACGATGCGCTCAGTGAGGACGCAACCGATTCGAAAGCCGGCGAGCGGCTCAGCGGGCGCTCGAACTGCGTCGGCGAGAAATAACGCGCCAGCGCAGGCTCTTCCACGCCGAGGTGTACCTGTTCGGTCGGGCTGGCATAGGCCACGTATTCGTCCACCACGGGCGCGGCGACGGCCGCCTGCACAGGCGCAGCCAGCGTGCGCGTCAATGCGTGGAAAACAAACTGATGGATCGCGCGCCCTTCGCGGAAACGCACTTCCGTCTTCGCCGGATGCACATTCACATCCACGCCCGCAGGATCAAGCTCGAGGAACAGTGCATACGCCGGATGGCGATTGCCGTGCAGGATGTCTGCATAAGCTTCGCGCAGCGCATGCTGGATGATCTTGTCGCGTACGAAGCGACCATTGACGTAGAAGTACTGCCCGTCACGATTGCTGCGTGCATAGGCCGGCAACGAAGCGAAGCCGAACAGGCGCAAGCCGCTGGCTGCGACGTCCACCACGCGTGCCTGCTCCATGAAATCGTCGCCGAGAATTTCGCGTGCGCGGCGTTCCGCATCGCCCGGTGCGAGACGCAGATTGACGCGGCCGTTGTGCGACAGCTGGAAGCCGACTTCAGGACGTGCCAGCGCCACGCGGCGGAAAGCGTCATCGCAATGGCCGTATTCGGTCGAGTCCGACTTCATGAACTTCCGGCGTGCCGGCGTGTTGTAGTACAGATCTTCGACCTCGACGACCGTGCCGCCATTCAATGCTGCCGGCATCGGCTCGTGATCGCGCTCGCTGACCTTCCACGCATGGCTGGCGCCGCGTGCACGGCTGGTGATCTTGGTGCGGGCCACCGAGGAAATGGCGGCCAGCGCTTCGCCGCGAAAGCCCATCGTGCCGACGGCTTCCAGATCTTCGAGCGAAGCAATCTTGCTTGTCGCATGACGTTCCAGCGCCAGCGCCAGGTCCTCCTTGTCGATGCCGCAACCATCGTCGGTGATGCGCAACTGCTTGATGCCGCCTTGCGTGAGCTGTACCTCGATAGCCTTGCTGCCGGCATCAAGTGAATTCTCCAGCAACTCCTTGAGCACCGACGCGGGGCGTTCAACCACCTCGCCGGCAGCGATCTGGTTGATGAGGACTTCGGGAAGCTTGCGGATGGTGGGCATGCGCGGAATCAGGCGGCAAAGGCGAGATTATAGGCCTTGCGCCGCCTGACCCAGATGCCCTTGGCGGGCGGCGCTGCTATTCGAGCATCGCCAGCTTGGACTTGGCCAGCGGCGGGTTCTTGGCGAAGTAGCGCTTGATTCCGCGCAGCATGGCGGCAGCCATCTTGTCCTGGTAGTCCTCGTCGGCGAGTTTCTTCTCTTCTTCGGGATTGGAGATGAAGGCGGTCTCGACGAGGATGCTGGGGATGTCCGGCGCTTTGAGCACGGCGAAGCTGGCTTCTTCGATGGCGCCGCGATGCAGGGTGTTGATGCCGCCGATTTCGCTGAGCATGGCTTTGGCGAGCTTGGTGCTGTCGTTGAGCGTGGCGGTCTGCGACAGGTCGAGCAGGGTGCGCGCGAGGTGCGAGTCCCTGACGCCGACGTTGATGCCGCCGATCAGGTCGGCCGCGTTTTCTTTCTGTGCCAACCATTTCGCCGCGGTGCTGGATGCGCCGCGCTCGGAGAGGATGAAGACGGAACTGCCGCGCGCTTCGGGCTTGATGAAGGCGTCAGCGTGGATGGAGACGAACAGATCGGCTTCGACACGTCGAGCCTTCTGCACACGCTGGCCGAGCGGCACGAAGAAGTCTGCATCGCGCGTGAGCATGGCGCGCATATTGGGCTCGTTGTCGATGAGGGCCTTGAGGCGCTTGCCGATGGAGAGCGTGACGTGCTTTTCGTAGGTGCCTGCCCTGCCGACCGCACCCGGGTCTTCGCCGCCGTGACCGGGGTCGAGCGCGATGGTGATAAGGCGCGTAACGCGAGTCTTCTGGATCGTTTCGGTGCGTTTGTCGGGCGTGATCTCTATCGTTTGCCGGGTGATTTCGAGTTTGGGCTGAGCTGGATCGATCTTTGCCGGGTCGGCCTTGGCGAGCTCCGGGTTCGGGTTGGTGTTACCAGCGGCTGCGTTTTCGGGAGTGCTCTTTTCGATCAGGGCCAGCAGCGGGTCGACGGGTTGTGTTGGATAGAGGTCGAGCACGAGGCGGTGACCGTAATTGCCCACCGGGGCGAGCGTGAAGATCTGCGGCCGGATCTCGCCCTTGAGCTCCACCACGAGACGCACCACGCCGGGCCGGTTGCGGCCCGCACGGATGAGCTTGATGTAGGGGTCGGCGTCGATGATCTTGGAGGGCAGGCTTTGCAGCACGCTATTGAATTCCACGCCTTCGAGATCGACGACGAGGCGTTCGGGATTCTTGACGACCTGCGCGGTGTAGCGCAGCGCATCGCCGCCTTCCAGCGTGACGCGCGTGTAGTCCTGCGCAGGCCAGACACGCACGGCAAGTACCTTGGTATCGGCACCCAACGCAACGGGGGATACGAGCACGGTCATCAACGCGCCGCCCGCTTTCAGCAGGCTGCGACGCGACATGCTTTCCAGCAGCGGATTCACTTCGCGTCTGGCGGTGGGTTTGTGGTCAGGCTTGAATGCGTCAGACATGCGCGGCCTCGCTCGGTGAAAACACGTAACTCGGCACGGCGGCCTTCCTGTTCGACTGCGAGGCGCAATTCGATGTCCGGTTGCGGGACGTAGGGCAGGGCCTTGTCGGCCCATTCGACGAGGCAGATGCCGCCGTCCGAAAAGTATTCATCAAGCCCTGCATCCAGAAATTCGTCCGGGTGGTTGAATCGATAAAAATCAAAGTGATACAGCGATATTCTAGAAACTGAATAAGGTTCTAGCAAGGTGTAGGTGGGACTTTTCACATTTCCCGTGTGACCCAGTGCGCGTAACAGGCCGCGCGTGGTGGTGGTCTTGCCAGCGCCCAGGTCGCCCGTCAGCCAGATGACGAGACCATGCGCTTCCTCGCTGTTCACGACGGGCGCCAGTGACGCACCGAAGGCTTCGGTGGCCGCGGCATCTGCTAAACGCAAGCTCAGCGCGGGGCCGGGCGGATTATCATCGGCGGCGGAATGGCTATCAGACAAATGAGCGGACAAGAACAGGACTCTCTCGACAAGGTGGCGCTCAAGGGCCGCATCAAGGCGTGGGCGCTCGAACTCGGGTTTGCCAATGCGGGGGTAGCGGGCATCGATCTCAGCGATGCAGAGCAGGGCCTGGCCGACTGGCTGGCCGCCGGTTTTCATGGCGAGATGGATTATATGGCGCGCCATGGCATGAAGCGCGCACGCCCCGCGGAATTGGTGCCGGGCACGCTCAGCGTGATCTCGTTGCGCATGAATTACTGGAGCGAGAGCGATCGCGGGATTGCCGAGGCAGCGCTGGCCGATGGCGAGCGCGCCTACATTTCGCGCTATGCATTGGGGCGCGATTATCACAAGGTGCTGCGCAAGCGTCTGCAGCAACTGGCCGATCGCATCGCGGCCGACATCGGGCCTTTCGGGCACCGGGTATTCGTGGATTCGGCGCCCGTTCTTGAAGTCGAACTGGCGACGCGCGCGGGCCTTGGCTGGCGTGGCAAGCACACGCTGACGCTGACGCGCGAGGCGGGCTCGCTGTTCTTTCTGGGCGAGCTGTACACCGATCTGGACCTGCCGCCGGACGAACCTGTTTCCGAGCACTGCGGGCAGTGCACGCGCTGCATCGACATCTGCCCGACGCAAGCCATCGTGGCGCCCTACAAACTGGACGCGCGGCGTTGTATTTCCTACCTCACGATTGAACTCAGAGGCGCGATTCCCGTCGAATTCCGGCCCATGATTGGCAATCGTGTTTATGGTTGCGATGATTGCCAGCTGGTGTGTCCGTGGAATCGTTTTGCACGCGTCACCGAGGAGAAGGACTTCTCGGTGCGCAATGGGCTCGACAGCGCATCACTGGTCGAACTGTTTGCCTGGACGCGCGAGGAGTTCGAAACGCGCATGGCAGGCAGCGCGATCCATCGCATCGGCTACGAATGCTGGTTGCGTAATCTGGCTGTCGGCCTGGGCAATGCCCTGGCAGTGGCGCCCTCATCGACCGGCATTCTTGCGGCCTTGAGGACGAGGCAGGATGATGCGTCAGAGCTGGTGCGCGAGCATGTGGGCTGGGCGCTGGCGCAGCATGTCGCGCAGGCCTGAGCAATTGAAGCTGGAAAGAAGTTTTGTTGTGCCGGAATAAGCTGCACGCTGCGTGTGTTCATCCGGTTGTTACCCCGGCCGTATCCAAAAGTAGACCCATCAACAGAGAATCAATCAGGAGAACCGCATGAAGCTTCGTTACCTTGCCGTTGTCGCGCTCGCCGCCGTCAGCACCCTTGCACAAGCCCAGTCCAAGCCCGAAGATCTGATTCACTTGCGTCAAGGCGGCTTTCAGTTGCTGGCGCGCAATGTGGGTGCTCTGAATTCCATCGCCAAGGGCGACGTGCCTTTCAACAAGGAAACGGCAACCAATACGGCCGAGTTTGTAAGCCTGCTCGTTCCGCAAATCTGGGCTGGTTTCGGCGCGGGTTCGGACAAGGGCGCGCCAACGCGTGCCAACGCGAAGATCTGGTCTGACGATGCTGGCTTCAAGGCCGCACAAGAAAAGCTGCTGGTCATCACGCGCAAGTTGCCCGCTGCTGCTGGCGATGCCAACTCGTTGAAGGCGGCACTGGCGGATATTGGTGGTGCTTGCAAGAACTGCCACGACAACTATCGCGACAGCAGCTACCACTGATTGCCTGGCGTCGTAATGAAAAAGGCTGGCACATGTGCCAGCCTTTTTTCGTGCGTATTCCGGTGAGCCGTTCAGAGCTTGGTGACGATGTACCAGACGGCACCTGCTGCGATGGCCAGGACGATCGCGCCGAGCAGCGCGTTGCCGCCCTTGGCGTCCGGCGTGCTGGCGTCTGCTGGCAAGGTCTTGCTGCCGGTAATCATCGGCGAGACCAGATCGTCTTTCTTGATGAAGCGGTAGAAGAGGATCGCGAGGATGTGCAGCACGATCAGACCGATGATGATCCACTGATTGATCGAGTGTGCGACATGCAGCTTGTCCGACAGGCTTTCGCTGATGAGCTTGCGCAGCGGGCCGTCGTTCAGTTCATCGTCATAATTGAACAGGCCGGAAACTGCCTGAAACAACAGCGACAGCAGCAGCGCCAGAACTGACAGGGCACCCAGCGCGTTGTGGCCGGTGCGGCTCGGGTCGTGCTTGCCTGAGCCCAGGGAGCCCAGATAACTCAGAACTGCGCCCGGGCCTTTCACGAAGTTGAAGAAGCGTGCATGGTCGCCGCCGATGAAGCCCCACACGAGGCGGAACAGCAGCAGTGCCAACACGCTGTATCCCGCAAGCATATGCAGGTTGCGATCCGACTTGGCCCAGATGGTGATGAATGCGGCCGACACTGCGATCAACAATAGCCAATGAAATAGTCGCAGCGGCAAATCCCAGACTTTGACTTTCTTCGTCGATCCGGCGTTGTTCGTACTCATCTATTGCGCTCCTGATGGTGGGGATTGGCTTGTCTGGTTATTTGCGTCGAGCCCGGGCACTGCTGGCCGGTTGCATGCTTAGGTATTGGCGAGGTGCTCCGGTTCCACATCTTGCAGGAAATCGCGAGGCGTGTGGATGATTGGGCGCGCCATGCTTTGCGCTACACTTCGCCGCTCCGAATTTTCCGACTTCTGGTGCGCAATCATGGCTTTCTCCGACACGCTCAAACAACTGCCCGGCGTTTCCCATCTGGCAGGTATTCAACTTGTGGACAGCAGTGATGCGGTCGTGGCGACGATTGAAAACAAGCCGGGGCAAGGCGGTTCGCTGGTGGTGTACAACCACCTTGCACAGACCTTCGGCGCGATCACGCCCGAGGCGGCCAGCAAGGGTCTGGAGTTATATGCCGAGCACACCGAAGACGCACGTGCGAATCCAGGCAAACACCCCAATATCGACCGTTTGTTCGGTCTCGTCGAGCGTCAGGAAACCCTGCGCGTGAAGCACCTGTTCGCCGTCTGAAGCCTGACGCGCGCTATTTTTCGCGATAGACCAGCACAGGTGTCGTTGTATGGGTGAGCACCTTGTGCGTTTCCGAGCCGATCAACAGGCCCGCCAGGCCGCGTCGGCCATGTGAAGCCATGAATATCAGGTCGCACTGTTCCGCGACCGCGGTGCGGGTGATGACTTCCCAGGGAATGTCATTGACCTCGGTACGCGTGCTGGCTGCCACGCCGGCGCCTTCGGCCAGTGCGCTGACTTTGTGCAGGATCGCGTCGGCGACTTCCTGCGTGCCCCGCAGGAAGTCCTCGCGGTTCTCCGGCGCGATCAAGGTGCCTTCGCCGACGATGGGGCGCGGGTAGTCGGGCTGGACGTGGAGAAACGTGATGCGTGCGCTGATCGAGCGCGCGAAGGCGACGGCACTCGTGGCGGCATGGGATGACAGTTCAGAGCCGTCGACGGGAACCAGAATGTGCTTGTACATGGCGACCTCCTGCGTAACTTGGGCTTTCCTGCGTTCTGTTCTGCTTTCATTCTAGGAAACGCATGACTCCTTGGCTGGCCGGGATTGCAGGGGAGCGCGGTATGGTCCGCCGGAACCTTGGTTTTTTTGCCCAGGCACTGCGTATTTTCCGAAAGGGTGCTGTAAGGCCTTGATCGCTATAATGGCCGGCAGTTATTAATCAAGAGAGCTGTTCATGAGTTTTAATCGCGTTTCCCCCGGCGTTGATGTGCCGAACGATATTCACGTCATCGTCGAAATCCCGTTGCGAGCCGACCCCATCAAGTACGAAGTCGACAAGGACACGGGCGCGGTCTTCGTCGACCGCTTCATGGGTACGACGATGTACTACCCATGTAACTACGGCTATGTGCCTGGCACCATCGCGGGCGATGGCGATCCGGTGGACGTGCTGGTCGAGGCGCCGTTTGCGCTGATTCCTGGCGTGGTGATCCGCTGCCGGCCCGTCGGCGTGTTGCACATGGAGGACGAGGCTGGCGAGGACGCCAAGGTGCTTGCAGTGCCGATCACCAAGGTGTCGCCCTTGTACTCGCACGTGCAGTCCTATACCGACTTGTCTCCGCTGCTGATCAAACAGATCGAACACTTTTTCCAGCACTACAAGGATCTGGAGAAAGGCAAGTGGGTCAAGCTGCTGGGTTGGGAGGGGCCGGAGGCTGCCAAGCAGGAGATCTATGCGGGCGTCGCGGCATTCCAGGCACGATCGGGCGCATCGACGGATTGAGGTTTTGTGCGCCTGCACCGGGCGCCTCATCAAGAAACGAGGGCCGTGAGAACAGCGATATAGCTGTTTCTCACGGCCCTCGTTGTTTTGACGCCTGCAGTCTTAGGGTTGTGGTTGCGCCACGCAATCCACGCAGTAACGTGCTACCCCGCCGTCTTCCTTTTCCTTGACGAGACCATGCACGTCGGTTTCGAAACCCGGGAAGCGCTCGTTGAAGGTGCGTGCAAACTTCAGGTAGTCGACGATGGTCTTGTTGAAGCGCTCGCCCGGGATCAGAAGTGGAATGCCGGGTGGGTAAGGCGTGACCAGCATGGCGGTGATGCGGCCTTCGAGCTCGTCGATGGACACGCGTTCGATCTTGCGATGCGCCATCATCGACCAGGCATCGGTCGGGCGCATGGCAGGTTCCATTTCGGACAGGTACATGTCTGTCGTCAGGCGTGCCACGTTGTGGAGCTTGTACACGTCGTGAATCTGCTGGCACAGGTCGGCGAGGCCGATGCGCTCGTAGCGTGGGTGCTTGGCGACGAATTCCGGCATGACGCGCCACAGCGGCTCGTTCTTGTCGTAGTCGTCCTTGAACTGCTGCAGCTCGGTCACCAGTGTGTTCCAGCGGCCCTTGGTGATGCCGATGGTGAACATGATGAAGAAGGAGTACAGGCCGCACTTCTCGACAATGATGCCGTGCTCGGCCAGGTACTTGGTCAGGATGCCGGCGGGAATGCCGCTGTCCCCAAAGGCGCCATCCACGTCGAGTCCCGGCGTGATGATGGTGGCCTTGATCGGGTCGAGCATGTTGAAGCCTTCGGCAAGGTTGCCGAAGCCGTGCCAGCGCTCGTTGGCCTTGAGCATCCAGTCTTCGCGCTCGCCCATGCCTTCTTCGGCGAGCTCGTCGTCCGGGCCCCACACCTTGAACCACCAGTCCGCGCCCCATTCTTCGTCCACCTTGCGCATGGCGCGGCGGAACTCCATGGCTTCCTGGATCGACTCTTCGACGAGCGCCGTGCCGCCGGGCTCTTCCATCATCGCGGCGGCCACGTCGCACGAGGCGATGATGGCGTATTGCGGCGAGGTCGAGGTGTGCATCAGATAGGCCTCGTTGAAGAGGTCTTTGTCGAGCTTGCGGGTCTGCGAATCCTGCACGAGGATCTGCGAGGCCTGTGACAAGCCGGCGAGCAGCTTGTGCGTCGATTGCGTGGAGAACACCATCGACTCCTTGCAACGCGCACGGTCCTTGCCGATGGCGTGATAGTCGCCGTAGAAGTCGTGGAAAGCGGCGTGCGGCAGCCAGGCTTCGTCGAAGTGCAGCGTGTCGATCTTGCCGTCGAGCTCTTCCTTGATTTCCTCGACGTTGTACAGGACGCCGTCATACGTGCTCTGCGTGATGGTGAGCACGCGCGGCATGGCGTTCTTGTCTTCGATGAAGGGGTTCTTCGCGATTTTCTTCTGGATGTTTTCCCACTTGAACTCGCTCTTCGGGATCGGACCGATGATGCCGTAGTTGTTGCGCGTGGGCATCAGGAACACCGGAATCGCGCCTGTCATGATGATGGAATGCAGGATGGACTTGTGGCAGTTACGGTCGACGACCACGATGTCGCCTGGCGCCACCGTTGAGTTCCACACGATCTTGTTCGATGTCGAGGTGCCGTTGGTGACGAAGAACAGGTGGTCGGAGTGGGTGATGCGCGCGGCGTTACGTTCCGACGCAGCGATCGGACCGGTATGGTCGAGAAGCTGGCCGAGCTCTTCCACCGCGTTGCAGACGTCGGCGCGCAGCATGTTCTCGCCGAAGAACTGGTGGAACATGTGGCCGACCGGGCTCTTCAGGAAGGCGACGCCGCCGGAGTGGCCGGGGCAGTGCCAGGAATACGAACCGTCGGACGCGTAGTGCACCAGTGCGCGGAAGAAGGGCGGTGCCAGTGAATCGAGATAGGCCTTGGCTTCGCGCACGACATAGCGCGCGATGAATTCCGGCGTGTCTTCGAACATGTGGATGAAGCCGTGCAGCTCACGCAGCACGTCATTCGGGATGTGGCGCGAAGTGCGCGTCTCGCCGTACAGGAAGATCGGAATCTCGGCATTGCGAAAGCGGATTTCCTGCACGAAGGCACGCAACTCGGCGATGGTTTCTTCCGCCTCGTCCGAGGTCAGCTCCTCATCGTCCACAGACAGAATGAAGGCTGAGCCGCGGCTCTGTTGCTGCGCGAACGAACTCAGGTCGCCATAACTGGTGACGCCCAGCGCCTCCATGCCTTCGCCCTCGATGGCCTTGACCAGTGCACGGATGCCGAAGCCGCTGGCGTTCTCCGAGCGGAAGTCTTCGTCGATGATGATGATGGGGAAATGAAAACGCATGGGGGCGGGCTCCTTGAGGGGCGAGCGAAACAAGGCGCGGATGATACTCCGCGTACATGAAGGAATGGCTACTTCTGCGCGTCGCGGAGAGTAGCGTCGAAAGAGTCCTGGCTGAAGCCCGCGAGCGTCAGCCGCCCGATCACGAAGTACGGCACGCCGCGACCCCCCAGTTTTGCGTATTGCGCCTGTGCCGACTTGTCCTTTTCGACATCCCGGTCACTGAAAGCAATGTTCTTGGCCCGCATGTACTGGCGCGCCTGCTTGCAGTAGCCACACCAGTCAGTGGAGTACATGACGACAGGCGGAGGCGCTGAATTGCTGGCTGCCGGCCGCTTGAGAATGGCTTGCCAATCCTCTTGTGCGCTGAGTTTCCCCTGTTGCGCCGGGCCGGAGTAGCTCTGGACACGCAGCTCTCTTGCGTTCGTACCGTCAGCCGGCGGCTCGTCGGTATAGATGACCTTGCCATCCTTGCCGATCACCTTATATACCGCAGCTTCCGCCAGGCCCTGCGTCAATAGCAGGCAAGCAGAGAGCAGGACGATCAGAGGTCGCACTGGCGTTCAGATCTTCGGCAGCGTGACGCCGACCTGACCCTGGTACTTGCCGCCGCGATCCTTGTACGAAGTCTCGCAGACTTCGTCCGATTCGAAGAACAGCACTTGCGCGCAGCCTTCGCCCGCGTAGATCTTGGCGGGCAGCGGGGTCGTGTTGGAGAACTCCAGAGTGACGTAGCCTTCCCACTCCGGCTCGAATGGCGTGACGTTCACGATGATGCCGCAGCGCGCGTAGGTGCTCTTGCCGAGGCAGACGGTGAGCACCGAGCGCGGGATGCGGAAGTACTCGACCGTGCGGGCCAGCGCGAAGGAGTTCGGCGGGATCACGCAGTAACCCTTGCCGGACACTTCAACGAAGGACTGGGGATCGAAGTTCTTCGGATCGACGATGGTCGAGTTGATGTTCGTAAACACCCGGAATTCGTCAGCGCAGCGGATATCGTAGCCATAGCTCGAGGTGCCGTAGGACACGATCTTGGCGCCATTGGCCTCGCGCACGAGCTGGGGCTCGAAGGGCTCGATCATGCCGTGCTGTTCCGCCATGCGGCGAATCCATTTGTCTGCCTTGATGCTCACGTTCTTGTCGCCTCTCACTACAGAACGCGTGAAAAGAGGGCTGCGCACGCGGCTGGCGTTATTGGTTCGCTCGCCGTGCCTCAGCACTGCTCTGCGCGAACCGCCTGGCCAACCGCGCGCTCGCTCCTCTTCTCACGCGTTCTGACTTTGGAAAACGCGGATTTTACCGGTTTGTGACGGCTCCGCGCGGTATCGGCATCAAACGCGTGCGTTACGTGTTCTGCACGACGATGGTCGGGAACTTGTGGCGCAGGTCGCGTTGCTTCTCGGCGATGGCAATTGCCACCTTGCGAGCGATGCCGCGATAGGCATCGGCGACCGGGCTGTCGGGCGCCGAGACGACGGTCGGAGCGCCGGAGTCGGCCTGTTCGCGGATCTGGATGTCGAGCGGCAGGCTGCCGAGGAAAGGCACGCCATAGTCGGCGCACATCTTCTCGCCGCCACCGGCGCCGAAGATGTGTTCGGCGTGACCGCAGTTCGAGCAGACGTGGATGCTCATGTTCTCGACGATGCCGAGGATGGGGATGCCGACTTTTTCGAACATCTTGAGGCCCTTGCGGGCGTCGAGCAGGGCGATGTCCTGCGGTGTGGTGACGATGACGGAGCCAGTGACGGGTACTGTCTGCGCCAGGGTCAGCTGGATGTCGCCAGTGCCGGGGGGCATGTCGATGACGAGGTAATCCAGGTCGTCCCAGCGTGTTTCTGTAAGCAGCTGGCGCAGCGCCTGGGTTGCCATCGGGCCGCGCCACACCATGGGCTGTTCGGTGTCGATGAGGAAACCGATCGAGTTGGCCTGGATGCCGTGGGCGAGCAGCGGCTTCATGGTCTTGCCGTCATCGGATTCCGGTTGCTGGCCAGCCAGGCCCAGCATCTGTGGCTGGCTCGGGCCGTAGATGTCGGCGTCGAGCAAGCCGACACGTGCGCCTTCCTGCGCCAGTGCCAGCGCCAGATTGGCGGCGGTCGTGCTCTTGCCGACGCCGCCCTTGCCCGAGGCAACTGCGATGATGTTCTTCACATTCGGCAACAGCTTCACATTGCCTTGCACGGCATGGGCGACGACCTTCGAGCTGACAATGACCGTGGCGGTGCGGATGCCGTCTTGTGCCAGCGCGGCCTTTTCGAGTTGCTGGGCGATGGGTAGATGCTGGCTGTTGGCGGGGTAGCCGAGTTCGACGGTCACTTCCACAGAACCATCATTGATGCGAACCGAGCGGATCGCACGGGCTTCGCCGTAGCTCTTGCCGGTGTTCGGATCGATCTGTTCGCCGAGAAGAGTGAGCAATTGCTGATCGGATAAAATCATGGTCCTTCGTGCGGCAGATGGCCGCGATAGCGGGTTCGGGAGGCGAGGCACGCGTCTGCCGCAAAGCAGATCAGGAGCCTTGTCCGTAGGGGGTTAATAGTTGATTGATTTGGTCAAGTTTAGCACGGGCTTTTACGAAGCCAGAGCCTGCCCGTCCAGGGGCCCGAGCGTCTCGGCATGACCGAAGCCGGTCACGTCGAGCCCGTCGAGGACGGCCGTAACGACAATTCCTGCCTGAACTGCGGCGCGTGCTGCACGGATTATCGCGTGTCGTTCTACTGGGGTGAGGCCGATGACGCGCCCGGTGGCTACGTGCCTGCTGACCTGACCGTGCAGGTCACGCCGGTATTGCGCGCCATGCGTGGCACGCATCCTCAGGCGCTGGGCTGCGTGGCGTTGAAAGGCAAGCCCGGCGAATGCGTGGCCTGCGGTATCTATTTGAACAGGCCGACGCCGTGCCGCGAGTTCGACACGCATGAAGCGGATGGCACGGTGAACCCGCGCTGCAATGCCGGCCGCGCGCGGCTTGGCTTGGCGCCCCTGCAGGACAAGCCAACAGCTCAGGGGTGAGCCGGCGTGGTCTGCAGCAGGGTCGACAGGACTTCGCGCAGATGCCCGCTGGGGGTCGGTTTCTGCAGCAGCGGGAAACCGCTGGAGCGTGCCTCGGCGAGGCGATGCGGGTCTGTGTCGCCGGTGATCACGGCGGCAGGAATGTCGACGTTGAAGTGCTTGCGCACGCCTTCGATGGCTTCGATGCCGGTACGGCCTTCGAGCAGGCGGTAGTCTGCGAGGATGGCGTCGGGCGCCGAATCGAGCTGCGCCAGCGCGTCTTCCAGCGACTCCGCTGCGATGGGTTTGCAGCCCCAGGCCGCCAGCAGGGCCGACATGGCTTGCTGGATGATGGGTTCGTTGTCGATCACCAGCACGCGGCTGATGTTTTGCGGCAGCACGGGTAGCTCCGGCCGCAGGATTTCCGTTTTGGCCTGCTGCGTTGTGTCGAGCGGCAGCGCGACCGAGAAGACCGAACCCTTGCCCTCGATGGAGCGCAATTCCAGGCGTTGGCCGAGCAGCCGGACCAAGCCGTCGACAATAGCCAAGCCCAGCCCGAGCCCTTTGCGGCGATCCCGCTCGGGGTTGTCGAGCTGGTAGAACTCGCGGAAGACTTCATCCTGCTTGTCCATCGGGATGCCGATGCCGGAATCCCACACCTCCAGCCGCAGATGCTTGCCGCGCGGCCTGCACGCCACGAGGATGCCGCCGCTGGCCGTGTACTTCACCGCGTTCGAGACGAGGTTGCGCAGGATGCGCTCGACCATGCGAGGGTCGGACAGCACGCGTACCGGCCGATGGCGGATATGCAGGCGCAGACCGCGCTGCGCGGCCAGTGGCGCGAATTCGGCTTCGATGCGGATCAGCAGCGGTGCGAGATTGAAGGAGCGGAACTCGGCCTGCAGCGTGCCGCTGTCGATGCGCGAATAGTCCATCAACTCGTCCATCAGCTCGCCCATGCTGGTCGTGGCCTCGCGCATGCTGGCCAGCAGGCGCTCTGCCGCGGGCGTCAGCGGCTCGGCCTGTAGCGCATCGGCCAGCAGGCTGATCGATTGTAGCGGCTGGCGCATATCGTGGCTGGCGGCGGCAAGAAAGCGCGTCTTGCCGGAATTGGCGGTTTCGGCAGAGTAACGGGCGCGCTCTGCCGCCTGGGTTTGTACCTGCAGCTGGCGCAGCAGCTCGTGATTCTCGAAGCGCAGACGGATGCTGCCCTTGGTGAAGCGATTGTTCACCCAGCCGAAAATCAGCGTGCACAGGAAGTAACTGACGGCGATGAAGCCCATGCCGAAGGCGAGGGGATGAGACTGGGTGAAACAGAGGACGGCGTAGGGGATGAGCGCCGCCAGGGCGTACAACACGTAAGCCAGATAGAGCGTGCCCAGCGCCGGCGCGGCAGCACCGGTGAGACCCGCCAGGATCATGCCGATAGCCGCCAGCGTCAGCGGGTCGGTATTGGATGTGATGTAGGCTAGGCAGCCCCAGCCGATACCTGACAGCGCGGCGCCTGCGATGAACAGCACACCCCAGGCGTCGGTAGACAAACGATTGCGCCAGCGGCCGTTGTGGGCCGTGACCATGGCGATGCGCGCCAAGGTGAGTACGGCAATGGCGCCTAGCCACATCAGCAACACATGCAGTTCGAAGGCCTGCCACAGCATCAAGGTCACGCTGATGACACCGAGCGTATTGCCCAGCAGAAGCGACGGGCCGTGCGTGAACAGCAGCTCGATCTGTTCTGCCCGCAAATGCTTGTCGGACAAGCTCGCGGACGCAGCGGGGTCGGCGGATTGCGCCATGTGCTTGTGCGGTCGGGATGAATTGAATCGATGGTGCATTCATATCCTCGAAGGCACCAGATGGATATTCGGGCAGCCGGAGCAGCCCTCACGCCTGGCTCAATCCTTGAGTGCAGCGGTTTCGCTTGCGCCGTTTGGTAGAATCGCGGGCTAAACAGCGTTTTCCGGATCTCTCATGTCGCTTCAGAAGCTCTTCGTCACGACCGCACTGCCTTACGCCAATGGCTCCTTTCACATCGGCCACATCATGGAGTACATCCAGGCCGATATCTGGGTGCGTCTGCAGCGCATGGTCGGTCACGAAGTGCATTTCGTCTGTGCCGACGACGCGCACGGCACGCCGATCATGCTCAAGGCCGAGAGCGAAGGCATCACGCCGCAGCAGCTGGTCGGCCGTATCGCTGCCGAGCGTCCGCAATACCTGAACGGCTTCCACATCAGTTTCGACAACTGGCACTCGACCGATTCGGACGAGAACACGCGCCTGTCGCAGGACATCTATCGCAAGCTGCGCGAAGCGGGCTTCATCGACCGCAAGGTGATCAAGCAGTTCTTCGATCCGGTGAAGAGCATGTTCCTGCCGGACCGCTACATCCAGGGCGAATGCCCGAAGTGCGGTTCGCCCGGCCAGAACGGTGATAACTGCGAAGTGTGTGGCGCGGTTTACTCGCCGACTGACCTGAAGAATCCCGTTTCGGTGCTGACCGGCGCGACGCCCGAGCTGCGCGACTCCGAACACTTCTTCTTCAAGCTGTCCGATCCGCGTTGCGTGGAATTCCTCAAGGGCTGGACACAGGGCGGGCGCCTGCAGCCGCAGATTGCCAACAAGGCCAACGAGTGGCTGGCGAGCGATAGCGGCCTATCCGATTGGGATATTTCGCGCGACGAGCCGTACTTCGGCATCCCGATTCCGGATGCACCGGGCAAGTACTTCTATGTGTGGCTGGATGCGCCGGTGGGCTATCTCGCCAGTCTCGCGAATTACTTTGGCAAGACTGGCGGCGACTTCGAGGCCTTCCTTGCTGACCCGGCAACGCGTCAGGTGCACTTCATCGGCAAGGACATCGTCAATTTCCATTGCCTGTTCTGGCCAGCGATGATGCATTTCGCCGGCAAGCCCTACAAGGTGCCGGACAACGTCTACGTGCACGGCTTCATCACCGTGTCGGGCGAGAAGATGAGCAAGTCGCGTGGCACCGGCATCAGCCCGCTGCGCTATCTCGACATCGGCATGAACCCGGAATGGCTGCGCTACTACATCGCCGCCAAGCTGAATGCCAACGTCGAAGACCTGGACTTCAATCCGGAAGACTTTGTTGCGCGCATTAACTCGGACCTTATCGGCAAGTACGTAAACATCGCCAGCCGCTGCGCCGGTTTCATCACCAAGCGCTTCGAAGGCAAGCTTTCGCAATCGCCTGCCGCAGAAGGCGCGGCGCTGCTGGCCGCCCTGCGCGACGCCAAGGCTGGCGTGAAGACTTACCTGGACGAGCGCGAGTTCTCCAAGGCCATTCGCGAAATCATGGCGCTGGCTGATCGCACGAACGAATATGTCAACGCGCACGCACCGTGGGAGCTGGCCAAGCAGGAAGGCAAGGAAGCCGAGCTGCACGAAGTCTGCAGCGTTGCGCTGAATGCTTTCCGCATACTCACCGCGATGCTCGCGCCCATCATGCCGGCGACGGCAGCCAAGGTTGGCAAGTTCCTCAATTGCAGCTTCGAGGACTGGAATGACGAATCGCCGCTGGTGGCGATCAACACCTACGAGCATCTGATGACGCGTGTCGACCCGAAGATCATGGACAAGTTGTTCGACTTGCCGGAGGCCGCAGCGGCTGAACCGGCCAAGCCAGCCGCCAAGGCCGAGCCCAAGGCTGCTGCACCCAAGCCTGCCGACACTGCAGCAGAGGCTGGCGAGTTCATCAGCATCGATGACTTCGGCAAGATCGATCTGCGCATTGCGAAGATCGTTGCAGCCGAGCACGTCGAAGGCGCCGCCAAGCTCATCAAGCTGCAGCTCGACATCGGCGAAGAGAAGCCGCGTCAGGTCTTCGCCGGCATCAAGAGCGCCTACGATCCGGCGCTGCTGGTCGGGCGGCTGACGGTGATGGTCGCCAACCTCGCGCCGCGCAAGATGAAGTTCGGCATGAGCGAGGGCATGGTGCTCGCCGCTTCGGATGAGTCCGGCGAAGTGCCCGGCCTGTTCATCATGTCGCCAGACAGCGGCGCGCAGCCCGGCATGCGCGTGAAGTAAATCGGAAGTCCCTGACGGAGATGCGGCCATGAGCATTGATGACATAGTGGCGCGGCGGCTGATCGTCAGGGGCCTCGTGCAAGGTGTGGGCTTTCGCTGGAGCACGGTCGAAGAGGCGCGCCGCCTGGGCCTTGGCGGCTGGGTACGGAATCGTCGTGACGGTTCGGTGGAAGCGCTTGTCTGCGGGCCCAACGCGGCCGTGGCAGCGATGATTCATTGGGCCGGGAAGGGCCCTGCCGGGGCGCGGGTCGATGGCATCGAGGTCGAAGACTCTAGCGAGCGGCATGACGCGTTCGCGCAACTGCCCACCGTCTAGGCAATTGTTATCTACAATGCGCTCCCGTTTGACCCCGCAGCCCTGAGGCGGAGTCATCCAGCCGGATGCGTCCTGCACTTGTCCGGAAATTTTTCCCGAACGATTTTCCCGCAATATCCCTGACTGACAAGAGAGAGGAACCATCATGGCTGTGCTGGTTGGTAAAAAAGCCCCTGATTTCACCGCGACTGCCGTTCTGGGCAACAACGAATTCAAGAACATCACCTTGTCCGAGCACACCAAGGGCAAGTACACCGTGCTGTTCTTCTACCCGCTGGACTTCACTTTCGTCTGTCCGTCGGAACTGATCGCTTTCGATCACCGTCTGGCCGAGTTCAAGAGCCGCAACGTTGAAGTCATCGGCGTGTCGATCGACTCCGAATTCACCCACCTGGCCTGGAAGAACACGCCGGTCGACAAGGGTGGTATCGGCCAGGTCGGCTATCCGCTGGTGGCTGACATCAAGCACGAAATCTGCAAGGCCTACGACGTCGAGTTCGACGAGGCTGGCGTGGCTTTCCGCGGCTCTTTCCTGATCGACAAGGAGGGTGTCGTTCAGCATCAGGTCGTCAACAACCTGCCGCTGGGCCGCGACATCGACGAGATGCTGCGTGTTGTCGATGCGCTGCAATTCACGGAAGAGCATGGCGAAGTCTGTCCAGCCGGCTGGAAGAAGGGCAAGAAGGGCATGACCGCGTCGACGGAAGGCGTGGCAGCCTATCTGGCAGAAAACGCCAGCGCGCTGTAATCGCTGGAGCCGGCAAGCGCGCCGGCCGGGACCACCCGCCCGCAACGCCCGCATATGCTCTTGTAGAGCCTGTGCGGGCGTTTCGTTTTGTGGACCCTGTTCAAGTTTTCCATGTCGCGCCGTTGATTGTTACAGTCAGTCTGGCGACTGGATGGCTGGGTGTGCGTTCTGTCGCGATGTTGCAATGCAACGCCAAATCAATGCTTTAGGGATGAGGTATGCTGCGCATGCGGCCATCCGGCAGGCGCGGCCACTCGCGCAGCATGATCGCCGGAGTATTTTGTTGCTGCGCAAAACACATACAGGCTGAAGCAGGCCGCAGGGGTTGTACGACGCTGATGCGAATGCATGCCCATTCCGCATCGACGGGTCGTATGTAGTTGTCTTCGTGACGTAGTGCCGCCGCACCGTTTCTGTAGACGTCGTATCGAATGCCGTAATGGAATGTCGTGCCGGAGCGTTTTGCCGGCGTGTCGTTTCAATGATTCTCAAGCATCTCTGTTTGCCGGTTTTCCAATCGGCACGCTGTGAACGGGAGGTAAGCCAGGGTCCATGACGTCAATGCCTGCGCGCACAGCGTTTGCGCCTCTCTTCTCCATCAGTTCTGCGGGCCACCGCGTGGTCCGCTTCGTGTCGACCCTGTCCTGCGCGTTGACGGGGAGTCTGACGGCGTTCGACTGTGCGGCGCAGAGCGTGGTGACTGACAGCGTGGCGCCCGGGCTTATCGGCCTGGTCGTGCTCGGGGCTTTTGTGCTGCTGCTGGCAGCGGCACTGCTCTATCGCAACCAGGTTGGCAAGTTGCACGCGCGCAGTCGCGCGCTGGAAATTTCCGAATTGCGTTACCGCCTGATCGTCGAAGGCACCAATGTGGTGGCTTGGGAATATGACGTCGGCTCGGATTGCTTCACCTACGTGTCAGCACCGGGTGAGCGCCTCCTGGGGTTCGATCTCGATAGCTGGAGGCGTTCCGGCTTCTGGCGCTCACGTCTGCACCCCGAGGATGCAGATGTCGCAATGGCCTTCCTGCGGGCCCAGTTCCGTGCAGCGGCTTCGCACGAATGCGAATACCGCATGCTCCATGCCGATGGGTCCGAAATTTTCGTACGCGATCTGCGTACGCTCGTGACGGGAGCACGCGGCCATGTGATCGGCATGCGCGGCATCTTCATCGACATTACCGCGCACCGCGCATCGGAAGCAGCGCTGGAGGACAGTGAGGCGCGTCTGCGCAGCGCCTTCGAGCAGGCGGCGGTGGGCATGGGCCTGTGTTCGATCACCGGCCAGTTGCTGCGCGTCAATCTGCGTTATTGCGAGATCGCCGGCTACACGGAAGCAGAATTGCTGCGCAAGGATTTCCGCGAGCTGACGCATCCGGACGACGTGGAGTCGAACGAGCGCCTGCTCGACCAGCTGGTGCTCGGTAGCGACAAGAAATTCTCGATGGAGAAGCGCCTGCTGCGCGCAACTGGCGAGACGGTGTGGGTCAATCTGACCCTGTCCATCGTCAAGACACGTCGCCTGGGTTCGACCCAGTTCATGGAGGTCATCGAAGACGTCACGGCGCGCAAGCATGCCGAGGCTGATCTGCGTGAGAGCGAAGGCCGCATGCGCCTGATCCTCGCGGCGATGCGCGAAGGCGTGGTGATGCGCGACGCATCGGGCCAGGTCATCATCGCCAATGCCGCAGCGCGCCGCACCTACGGCCTGGCGCCGGGCGAGGCGTTCCCGCCGCTTTACGATCCGATGGGCCTGCGTTACTTCTACGAGGACGGCTCACCCTGTCCGATCGACGAATTGCCCGGGGCGCGCGCCATGCGCTCGGGGCGTTCGACTTCGGCTGTGGTCGGTGTCGAGCGCCGCGACAGTTCGCGCATCTGGTTCGTGGCGCGTGCCGAACCCTTGCCGCGCGACGAACGCACGGGTCTGCATCCGGTGGTGTTCACCATGTCCGACATCTCGGCGCAGCGTCGCGCCGAAGAAGAATTGCGCCTTGCCGCAACGGTGTTCGACAACAGTGTCGAGGCCATCATGATTACCGATGCGCATCGCCACATCCTGTCGGTGAATCGTGCTTTCACCGATCTGACGGGGTACGACGCGGGCGAGTCCATCGGCCAGACGCCCGGCCTGTTGTCCTCGGGTCGCGTCAATGACGCGCAACTCGCCGCCATGTGGAACCTCACGGAGGAGCAGGGCTCCTGGCAAGGCGAAGCCTGGCAGCGGCGCAGCAATGGCACGGAGTTTCCGGGCTGGCTGTCGATCAGTGCCGTGCGCGATCGCAGCGGCACCGTCACCAACTTCGTCGCGGTGTTCTCCGACATCACCGAGCGCAAGGCCAGCGAGGCCCGCATCGCCTTCCTCGCGCATCACGACCCGCTCACGACGCTGCCGAACCGCACGCTGTTCCAGGATCGACTCGAACAGGCCCTCGGTCGCGCCGAGCGCAGCGACCTTATGGTGTCGCTGCTGTTCCTCGATCTGGATCGCTTCAAGACCATCAACGACTCGCTGGGCCACCTCGCGGGCGATCGTCTGCTGCAGGCTGTTGCCGAGCGCCTTGGGCACTGTGTGCGCGACACCGACACGATCTGCCGCCAGGGCGGTGACGAATTCCTGATCGTGCTCGCTGACCTGACGGATGCCGACGTGCCTGCGCGCATTGCCGAGAAAATCCTGCGTCGTCTTTCCGAGCCTTTCGATGTCGACGGCCACACGCTGGGCACCTCGTTCTCGATCGGCATCGCGGTGTATCCGAACGATGGCCGCAATGCCGACGCGCTGATGAAGAACGCCGACACGGCCATGTACCACGCCAAGGAGAGCGGACGGAATACGTACCGCTTCTTCACCGAGCAGATGAATGCCAATGCGCTGGAGCGCCTGCAGCTGGAAAACCACTTGCGCCAGGCGCTGGATCGCGGCGAGTTGCTGCTCAACTACCAGCCGCAGATCGATCTCGCCACGGGTGCCATCGTTGGCGCCGAAGCGCTGATCCGCTGGCAGTCGGAAGCGCTGGGCTTCGTGCCACCGGGGCGCTTCATCCCTATCGCGGAAGAGTCTGGTCTCATCCTGCCGATCGGTCGCTGGGTCATGCGTCAGGCATGCCTGCATGCCAAGGCCTGGCAGGAGGGTGGTTTCCCGAATGTGGCTGTCGCAGTGAATATTTCAGCGCTGCAGTTCCGTCGCGATGACATCGTGGCAACGACGCGCGAGATTCTTGCCGAGACCGGCCTGGCGCCAGAGCATCTTGAGCTCGAGATCACCGAGTCGCTCATCATGCAGCATGCTGAAGACGTGCTCGACACCATGCAGCGTCTCAAGGCGCTGGGCGTGCGTCTATCGATCGACGATTTCGGTACGGGCTATTCTTCACTGTCCTACCTCAAGCGCTTCGCGGTCGATCGCCTGAAGATCGACCAGAGCTTCGTGCGTGACATCGTCGAGGATCCGGATGACGCTGCCATCGTTCGCGCCATCATCCAGATGGGCAAGAGCCTCAAGCTCGACGTGGTGGCCGAAGGCGCCGAGTCGCGGGCGCAGGTGGACTTCCTGATTCGCGAAGGCTGCCGCACGGCGCAGGGGTATTTCTTCTGTCCGCCTGTGACACACGAAGTGTTCACGCGTGTGCTGGGGCAGGGGACCGGCGTGCGCCTGGGTGAGCTGCAGGTGGTTGCGCTGTCAGCCTAGTTCCTTGACCTTGCCGCATGAAAAAAGGGGCCGTTGGCCCCTTTGTCATATCTGCTGGCCAGGTCGGCCCGGCATCAATTCAAGAACTGCTTCTGGTCTTGCGGCTGATAGAAGACCGCTGCGTCCTTGGTCTGGGTGGTTTCGAACACCTGGATTTCCGGGCTCTGGCCATTGTTGGCGGAAGTGACGCCCTCGTTGATCCACTGGGTCACGCGGGCCTTCGTGCCCTTGGTCACGCTGACGAGGATCTGCTGTGGTTCGTGCACGTTGGCTTGCGCGGCATGTTTGCCGATCTGGCGAATGACTTCCGCCCAGATCTTGTCGTTCTTGCCGATCTTGTCGAGCGCCAGCGGTCTCAGGGTGACGTTCTTCACTGCGTCCAGCTGTTCCGTCTTGTTGTAGGCCTCGTCGCGCTTTTGCGCCCGTCCCGTTTTCACCACGACAGGGATCTTCATGGATTGAGCTTTCGAGGCAAGCGACCGGGCTTCGGCCAGGTCTTGTTCCTTGCCTTGACGCCAGGCGATCGTCGAATCAATCGGGGCAGGGGCCTTGGCCACGGCCGGTGCAGGCGCTGGTGCGACAGGAGGGGGGGCCGTCTTGGGCGCTTCGTCGCCGCTGGTGGCGCAACCGGCAAGGATGGAAATGGCCAAGGCGCAAAGCGCGCTGGTTGTCTTCATTTGCATTTTGAGGGGACTCCTGATCATCGGTGTTCGACTAAGTGATGTGACTATTGATTCAACAGGCGCTGCAGAGCCTCTTCGGCCTGCTTGCGCTTGGCGGCCGACGCGTCTGGCTTGCTGGTGGTCGCCTTGGGTTTCTTGGGCGCTGCATCAGCAGGCTTGGCGGCTGCCGTATTTGCCGGTGGAGCGCTCGAGCTTGCAGCTGCCGCAGCGGGAGGCGGCACCGTCGCTGGTTCAGCTGCGACAGCAGCAGGGCGTGCTGGTGGCGCTGCAGTCACGACTGGTGGTGGCGGCTGCAGCACAACGGCTGCCGATTGTTCGGGCGCGGCGGCTACCGGGGCTGACACTTCTGGCGCTGGCGCCGCCGGGGTGGTGGCAACGGGCGGAGGTGTAGATGCCTCGGGTTGCGGCAAGGAGGCGTCGCTGGCGAGCGGTGCTGGTTCTTCGTTGGAGTGGCCACTCATCAGCAAGAGCGCGCTCACCAGCGCTGCGACGGCAAAGGCGCCTGCGCCCAGACCGATCGCCACGTAGTTGCGCTTCGGTGCAGCGGCGGGTTTGGCTTCTGCCTTTTTCTGTTGTTGCGCGGCGGCCAGCTCGTACATCGTGGGTGCAGCACCCGGCTCGCGGGGCTTGGCTGCAGGTGCAGGCGTTGCTTCGGTGCGCGGCGCGGGCGCAGGGGCTGGCGTGGGTGCCGGTGCAAACAGGCTTGCCACATCGGCTTCGACGGCAACAGGGCTTGCGGCAGGCGTCGGGGCCGGGGCTTGCGTGCGCTGCGCAGAAGCCTTGACCTGCGCCATCATGGCTTCGCGTGCCTGGGGCGTCAGGATGACGGTTTTCTCGTTGTCATCTTCCTCTGCCTGGGCCCGGCGGCCAGCTGGCTTGACTGGCGCCGCGCTTGCATCAGGGGCGGCCTTGTCCTCCGGTTGGGCCGAACCGCAGCGTTTGCAGAACTTGGCGCCTTGCTTGACCGGCGCGGCGCAGACGACGCAATCAACCATGACGGGTGTCGGCAGGTTGCCGCCACAGGCATGACAAATGGTCTCGCCATCCAGATTTTCTGCGGTACAGGCGGTGCAAACGATCATTCTGAGTTCCTTGAACTGGTCATCTCTTCAGTAGACGGCCGTGAGACACGAAAATTGATGATTTTATCCCTGCGCTCGTCGGCTCGGTCTTCAAGCCCTACGGCAGGCAGCGCGGAGCCGACTTCCGGAGCTCCGGCGGTGCAGCTTGCAAACTCAGTGCCGGTCGGGGGGCGACAGGCTACACCGTCGCGATACTAACGTCCTGGCAATAAAAAAATGCATATCGCCCGCGCAAATCCTCATGCAAATGCGCATTCGAGGCCCTGTGTGCCGAGGCGCAGGTAACGGCAGCTTTGCAGGTCGTCTGCTGTGACCGGGGCAAATGTCAGGTGCGCATCTGGCGTTGCGGGGCGCAGACGCAGCCAGAAACTGTATGCGGGTAGCGCGCCGCTCTGACCGCCGGGGGCGCTGGCGGCATCGCGTGCTTCCTCCAGCCAGCCGATCAGCATGCCTTGCGGCCCTGCCTCGCAACACGCGGTTTCCAGCACGGAGAGCGGGGAGCGCTGATTGGCGATGCGCGCATCACCTTGCCATTGCAAAGCCTGGGCAACAATGGCCGGCAATTGGCCGGGCTGGCTTTGCAGAAAGCCGAATGGCATTGCCATGCCGTCTTCGCGGATTGTTTGCAGCGTCTGCTGGGTGGCCGCCATCGGTCCATACAGGCTGGTGATGCGCAGAAGATCCCCGGCCGGCAGCGTGACTTCGCCTGCCGCATGCATGCATTCGAGGGCGCCATGCAGGCCGGCCTCCGCCCAGGCGCCAATCCGCCGTGGCCGTTGGCCAAGGCGCTTGATGAGTTGCTGTTGCCAGTCCTCGGCCAAGGCCGAAGCACTGCGCCCGCAGATTTCCCAGGCATTGGCAGGCGAGCTTGCATGAGCAGGCGGCAGCTCAGGCTCGGTATGACTGTCCTGCAGGACCACGCTGGCGTGACTGCCCCCAAAGCCGACGATGCTGGCGAGCAGCCGCGCGACGCTTGCCGGGGCCGCCTTGCTGAGGCCATGTGCCAGAGCAGCGTCCTGCGCGTGCCGAACTGCCGGCCACACGCCGGCTTCGAGGCTTGCGGTGAGCAATGCGATCTCGGCAGCGCCTGAGGCGCCAAGCGTGTGACCAATGTATGCCTTGAGGCTGGTGAGAGCAGGTGGGCACACAAACGTGGCATCGACGGCGGCCAGCTCGATCGCGTCGTTACCGGGGCTGCCTGCTGCCTGCAGTTTGAGTACATCGACCGAGCCGTCGGTGCCCAGGCCGCTGGCGTGCAATGCCTGTTGCCAACAGGAGACCACCGCCTCCTGCGAAGCACCGGTTGCATCCTTGTCACTGACGACGCTGGCGCCACCCAGCAAGGCCCAACGCTGCCGCGCAGTGCTCAGGCGTATGGCAGCCACGGCTTCGCCGAGCACCAGCCCGTCGCGTGTTGCACCGAGAGGTTGGGCTGCGCTGGCCGACAGCAACTGCATGGCGGCAAAACCCTGCAGGGTGAAGTTGTTGGCGAGTTCGACACCCAGCACGAGGGCATCGTCACAGTAACCGCTGCGCATCATGCGGCCGGCCGTGATCAGTGCATTGAGCGAGGAGGTGCAGGCCGTCGAGATCCAGTGCACCGGGCCTTGCCACTCAAGCCACCTCGCGATCTCTTCGGCTGCGGACTGCATGTCCATGCGGAATGGCTGGCCGCGCTCGATGGCGCCCATGTTCAGGGACGAGCTCGCAATGAACAGCGGTGCGTGGCGGATCGTGTCGCCGCCGGCTTCGCGTACGACCCGGCAGAGGATTTCGCGGGCGCGCGCATTCCAGCCTGCGGATGTGTCGGGCGCAGGCGGCTCCATCGTGAAACAGGGAATCGCGCCTTGCGCTGTTTCAGTCAGCCGGGCCGGATAGCCACCGCTGGCCAATCCCGCAACGCTCTCCGCCAGATCGCTGCCGAGGGCGCAAGCGAGGCCGCGTCCGGCGATATGAACGTGGGGGAGTGGAGGCTGGGCCGGGGAATTCATGGGGCTGTTGTCATGGTCGCGATGAAGCATGCAAGGGCGGCGGTCGTCAGCGCAGGCTGTGCTTGCAGGCGCGTGGGTGGTGTATCGAGATGCCGTCTCTGTACGTCGGGTTTGACGCGCAGTGGCTCGCGCAGATTGTGCGCCGATAGCACGCAATCATGCGTGGCCGGTCCTGCCTTGGCAGCACAGGTCTGTCATGCGTGTCAGCTTGCAGTCTTGGGGGTCGCGCCGCGCTCAAGCAGGTATTTGGCCAGAGACTCCAGTGACATCATGGCGCGCCGCGTGTCCTTGCTGTCGGCGAGGCGGATGCCGTAGGCCTTCTGGATGGCCATTGAAATCTGCAGCGCATCGAGCGAGTCGAGTTGCAGGCGCGAGGCATTACCGAAGAGTACTTCGGTTGCCGTGATGCCGCCGTTGGGCACGGGCTTCTCGCTGGCGTCGAGAACCAGGGCGAGCAGTTCAGCGACAAAAACGGAGAGGTTGGTTTGCATGGGGCTTTACTGGCGGGTGCGGCGTTTGAAAAGGATGACGGCGGCGACCAGCATGACAGCGCCGAAGCCGGCGAGGCTCAGCACCGGCTGCATGATCTCGCTCGGGCTCGAGTGACGCAGCAATACCGCCATGAGGCCTTCCAGCCCCCAGTTCATCGGCGAGTACCCGGCCAGGGTCTGCATGGCCGAAGGCATGATGGAGCGTGGCACCATGACACCGCCAAGCGCGGCCATCAACACATTGATGATGGGGCCGAGCGTGCTGGCCTGAGCATGCGTGCGGATCAGGCTGGCGAGAGCCAGTGCCATGCCGACGGCGGCAATGCTCAGCGAGCCGAGCAGCAATAGCAGCGAGCCCCAGTGGATATGCGAGAGAGACAGGCCATCGCCGCCCAGCAAGGGCATCAACCACACGCCCACGGCCAGCATCAGCGCCGCCTGCAGACCGTTCACCAGCAGATACGGCAGGCCCTTGGACAAGAGCTGGATGCCTGGCGATACGCCTAGCGTCAGCAAGCGCGAGAGCGTGCCGTTGTCATTCTCCTGTACGAGCAGATTGGCAATGGCGTTGACAATGAAGAACATGCCGAAGATCAGCCAGGCGGGTACGTTCTGTTGTACCGCCGTGGGGTGCAGGCTCAGTGTCAGGCGCTCCGTTTTCACGAGCAGCCGGATCGCCTGGCCGCCCTTGGTGGACATGCCGGTAAAGCGATCCTGCAGCGCTTCCGCGCGAATCTCGCCGACCAGTGCGGACAGCTCGGCTTCAGTGGCGCGGAACAGGCTGATCTCCAACGCCGGATCTGCGATCAGGTGGACCTGTACGCCGGAAGGTGTGCCCGGCGCCGAGACAACTTGTGAGAAGCCTTCTTCGATGCGTATGACATAGCGCAGGTCGCCATGCCGCAAGGCCTCGGTCGGATCGGCGGGGAGCGCTCGCGGCTCGCCATGCATCTCGACCCAGCGTTTCATCAGCTCGGCTGCCAGTGGTCCCTTGTCCTGTACGTCCACCGCATAAGCGCGGCCGAACAGGGGCGGGTTGTAGATGTCCTTCAACGCCAGCGACATGATGACGATGAAAATGATAGGCATCAGGAACAGCGAGGCAAGCGCATGCGCATCGCGCACGAGGATCGTCAGTTCCTTGCGGATGAGGGCGCCGAGCAGGAGCAGTTGTACGCGCGTCGGCATCAGTCGTCTCGCAGCGAGCGCTGGGTCAGCGCCATGAACAGATGTTCGAGGTTGTAGTGGCCGTAGTCGAGCTGCTCGATGCATGCGCCTGCATTTTCGACTGCACTGATGGCTGCAGCAGGAGACACGCCGGGGTTCAGCGCCACGACGATGTACTCGCCCTCCATGCGCGGCGTGCCGAGGCTGGCCAGCAGCGAGCAAGCCGCGGTCGCCTCCATGTTGCCGACGATCAGGCGCAAGCGTGTAGCGCCTTCCGCCAGCAGCTCGGTCAGCGTGCCGTCGCGCAAGACCTTGCCGTGATCCATGATCAAGGCATGGTCGGCGATGGCCTCGATCTCTTCCATGTAGTGCGTCGTGTAGATGACGGCCGTGCCTTCGCGGGCCAGTGTTTTCACAGCCTCGAGGATGAAGGCGCGCGATTGCGGGTCAACGCCCACGGTGGGCTCGTCGAAAAGCACCAGCGCTGGCGAGGGCAGCAGGGCGATGGCGAGATTGAGGCGACGCTTGAGTCCGCCCGACAGACGCTCGGCGCGCGTGTCGGCGAAGCGTTCGAGTTGCGCGAAAGCAAGGCTCTGCGCGATGCGCTCGTCGCGCAATTTGCTACCGAGGCGCGAGGCGGCACCGAAACACTGCAGGTTCTCGCGCACGCTGAGCGTCGGGTAGAAGGCATATTCCTGGGGCGCGACGGCGATGCGCGTCGGCGCCTCAGCGCGCATCTCGGCAAGCGGTACGCCATCGACGAGGATACTGCCGCGCTGGATGGCCCGTAGCCCGGCCAGGTGGGAAATCAGCGTCGTCTTGCCCGCGCCGTTGGGGCCGAGCAGGCCGAGCACTTCGCCGCGGCGGGCGCTGAGCGAGATGCCATCCAGGGCGGGCTTGTTGCTGTGTGGATACTGATAGCCCAGATCGGTGATCTGCAGCATCAGCTCGCAGCCTTGCTCAAGTCGCGGAAGAACAGTGATTCGGCGTCCGCCTGCTTGCGTAACAGGGCTCCGATGGCACGTGGCTGCATCGGGTCGCGACCTCGCAGCATGCGGGCCGATGCCAGTGCGAAGGCGCGCCAGTCGTCACCAATCGCCAGCATCTGTTCGGCGAAGCCTGCCAGCGCCGGACGCTGGGTAATCTCGGCAGCTTCTTGCAGGAAAGCCGAGTAGAGAAAACGAAAGCCGCCACCGCCGGTGCCGATTTCTTCCTGCATGCGGACGACATGGCCGATGAAGTGTCCCGTGTCTTTGCCTTCCGGCTTGAGGCGTTCGATGGCGCGCGCCAGCGTACGCATGCCCGGCGCCCCGAACAAGGGGATCGGCGCCCGCATGATCCTGGCTGTCTTGCGGATGGCTTTGAGCACATCCTCCGAGGCTACGTCGGTGCGTGCGATGCTTTGCGGGTAGTAGAGCAGCCCCTTGGGGGCGAGTACGCCCTTGGCGAAGCGTGCGCGATTCATGTCAGCCGTCGCGCAGCGCACTGGATCTTCACCGACCGGATCGCTGATCAGGTACTCGTCGCCATCCTTGCCATACACCAGCAGGTTATGTGCGTTGAAGTGGAAACGCATGTCCTCGGGAAAGTATGGCAGCCAGTACACGGATGTTTGCAAGCCGACCACGCGTTGTTCCCGCAGCAGCGCATCGAGTCGTTGCTGGCCCGCTTCGGGCGAGCGGAAAGTCTCGAAGCGGAAGCTGATACCGAAAGGCTTCTGCAAGCCCTTGATGATGGCCTTCGGTGGCATGCGATAGGCCACCAGCGGCAATCCACCAAGTTTGATGAAGGGCAGATAGGCGAATGACAGTGCGGACGACAGGCCGAACACCAGCGGTTCGGATACATGCACGCCGTGGTGGCGCAGCAGGTTGGCCATGACACCGCTTTCGCAATGTGCGGCGTGCTGGTGTTCGAATTGCGCGGCGGTCTGGGCAATGAGTGGGGCGGGGGCGTTCATGGCAATTTCGTAAGCGCATCGCGGCTGATGCCGAGCGCATCGGCATAGCGCTGCAGCAAGGCGGCCGAGAGTTTCGCAAAGTGCGCGGGCTGCAGGTGCCGGCTCACCCGCCAGCGCCACAGGCCGGTGCTTTGCGCGAGCAAGGTCAGGTCCATGCGTCGCGCATACATCCAGTATTCCAGTGGCGCCGCGAGGCCGGCCTCGACACGCACACGCGCTGCGGCAGCCTGTTCGTTCAGTTGCTCGACCGCGTCGGAGGTGACGATCTCCTCGACTTCCCAGCCGTTGGACGGCACCAGCACCATACGGCCGGAGGCATCGCGCGCGTACATGCCCTTGCGGTAGCCGCCAAGTATCGGGTTGTTGTCCTGCGGGACGTCCTTGGTCTCCATCGGCGCGTGGCTCAGACGGCCTGGAGCATGACGAAGGCGCTCGAGAAGCGTCCGCTTTCGGGGATGTACATCAGGATTCTCTGCCCGCGCTCGATGCGGCCGGAGCGGAACAGCTCATCCAGCATGATGTAGGGCGAGGCCGAGCCGGTATTGCCGCAGCTCGTCAGATTGGAGAACCAGCGTTCGCGCGGGATGGGCAGGCCGATGGCCTTGAGCCCGTCGGCAACGGGTTCCGCGAAGTACATCGAGGAGATATGCGGGAGGAACCAGTCGATGTCGTCAGCACGCAAGCCACGTTTGGCCTTGATGGCGGCAAGCGGGTCCTTGAGCGTGGCGCGAATGACGTTCTCATTGAGCAGCTTCACGTCCTGCTTGACGGCGAAAATGGATTTCTCGGCCCATTCGGTTGATGAGTAGTTGAACCAGCCGCGCAGACTGCCATCGTCATTCTTCTCGGCACCGAGGTACATGCAGGCGGGGTGCTGGTTGGCTGCCGAAGACAGGTCGATCCATTCGACGCGTAGTGACAGCGGGCCACTGGGCTGCGACTCGAGCAGGGCGGTGCCCGCGCCATCGGAAAGCATCCAGCGCAGGAAGTCCTTTTCGAAGGCGATCTGTGGCGCGGTTTCCAGTGCGCGGATCTGGTAGTCGTTCTCGGCCTGGAAGAACTCGCCGCGCAAGGCTGGCGAGCAAAGCTCCGAGCCCGTGGCAATGGCGCGGCGTGCGTTGCCGGCCTTGACGCTCAGCCAGGCATATTTCAGTGCTGCGGCACCGGACACGCAGATGCCGGAGAACGCCACCGCTTCCAGTTGTGGCCAGCCGAGTTCGCCATGCACCATCACTGCATGGTTGGGCATGAACTGATCCGGCATGGAGGTGCCTGTCGCCAGGCAGTCGATCTGGCGGACATCGCCCAGGCCACGAATGGCATTGGCCGTCATCTGCGCATTGCTCATCGATGGCGCGCGCGTCGTGCGGTCCAGTGCGTAGTGGCGGCTCTGGATGCCATTGCTGCGCAGGATCAGACGGCGCGCCCGCGAGGGCTTGCCGTCGATCATGCCGAGCACATTCTCGATTTCGTCGTTCGAAACGGGTTCGTGAGGCAGGAAAGAAGCGGTACGGGTAATGAAAACGTCAGAGGTCATAGCGGGACATGCGGGTTGAATCAGAGCCCGAAGGCTGTTCGAACGACTGCTTCATACGCGCCAGGCGCGACGCCAGTAGGGGGCGCAGAATGGCTTGAAGCACAAGGCTCAATGGTACAACTGTGAACACCATGGCCACGAGAAAAAGCGAGTAGATTGCCAACAGCGGCACACGTCTGGCCGAGCCGGCCGGGCCAGCCGCATGCAGGATGTGGCCCCAGATGAAGAAGCTGCGTGTCGCGGCCTTTTCGCTGACGAACAGGTTGGGGTTCACTTTCGCCGCGCACAGGCCGCTCAGCAGAGGCGCACTCTGTTTCTCGCTGCCTTCATGCAGGGCGTCGCGCAAGGCTTTGCCAAAACGCGTTGTGTGCAGGATGTCGTGTTCGCTGACGCCGGCTGGCGGCAGTGACTTGAGAACCTGCCGATTGCCAGTCAGCACCCACAGAGGGGTGGTCACTAGTGTGGCCAGCGTCGAGGCGTTGTCAGTCAACGCGACATTGTCAATCAGGCGCCCGCCGGCCGTGGCGATCAGCAATTTCATCTTTTCCTGCGCCAGCATCCACATGTTGCGGCAGGCGATCACGGTGACGACCGGCTTGCCGCGCAACAGCTTGTGAGCGACCGGGTGGCGCATGAACGCCACGACAGGCTGGCTGGGCGCGAGAAACCACACCTGGTAGGGCAGGATCACCAGGTCGAAATCCTCTTCACCGCTCAGGCTCAGCGGCTTGAGTGTGCCCGGTAGTTGCAGGGCCGATTCGGGAAATGCATCCAGAAAGCCGCGCATGGACCAGGGAAAGGCAAATGGCTTGCTGGGGTGCAGGGTTTCCACGTGCACGCTGATGCCGGGCGCGTCTTTCAACGGAGCGATGATGCGCTCGACGATGCGTGACAGTTGCCCGCTCTGCGAGTAGTTGATGACCAGCACGCGTTTGGCAGCGTTTGGAGATGACATTCGGTTCGACCTGTTTCGACCGCCGTATCAGCGCTGCTATCAGCAGTGGGAGGCGGTTTCAGGGCCAGTGATTGGCCGGGATTTCATTGATTTTGGCGCCGATTCTAGCATTGCAGGCAGGACAGCCCCGCAGGGAGGGCCTCAGAAGTCCACAGCAATACCGAATGTGCCAACGGGCGAGCGCCTTTGTCTGTCGAGCGTGTTGGCCAGACGCTCCTGCTCGGCTCTGGCTTCGGCGACAGCGTTATTGCAGCTGAGACTATTGCTGCCCATCGGGCATTGACCGACGAAGATGTCCTTCGGTGCGGCAAGGCTCTTTAGCGCCAGCTCGAAACTGAAGGAAACGGGCTTGCGGGGTTCTGAGTTGCGGAACAGCCCAAGGCAAGGTGGCACGCCGCTGCCGCCGACGTCCGGATTGGCGCAACGCACTTCCGGCTCGTCAGCGTTGTCGGGCGTCGGATCTGGCGCTCCATGGAATTCGCGGCGCGCTTGGCGCGGCAGGCTGGCCAGATCGGTGTAGCGAAGTATGCTGGGCTGGATGCGCGCGGGTACCGGGCGTTTCTTGGCCGCTGTGCTTGAGGGCTTGGCCGCACGGGCCTGCTTCGTCTGGCTCTTGGGGCCGGGATCTGCAAGCGCCGGCCCGGAAAGCGCTACCCCTGCGAAGAGCGCGACCAGAATCAAGCGTAACCGCCTCATTGCCTGGCTGGCCTGATCGGCCTCAGTACTGGAAGCTCGCACCGATGCTGATGTAAGGATTCCAGCGCATACCGTCGCTGCCGGAGCTCGGCTTCAGACCCAGGCCGGAGGTGGTGCACTGACCGCCCGGTGTGAGGCAGTCACGTGGAGAGGCAAGTGACAGGCCGACATCGGCATCGAGACGCCAGCTGCTGCCTCGGCTGGAGCTGCTGGCCGTGCTGGTCCAGCCAAAGCCGAGGAATGCTTGAGAGCGCGTGGAGCTGTCGGTGTCGAAGACATTGCCGCTGCGGTGGTTGTCACCCCAGAGCAGGCCGGCCGAGGTGCGCAGGCCACTGCTGAATGGAAACCAATCGGCCCACAAGGCGTTGCTGCGGACATTGGACGTGCTCTGCGGCAGGCTCAGCAGCAGTGGTGCGGCAGGCGCCGTGCTGTCCAGAAAATTGTTGTCGTACGTGGAGGCGTTGAAACGCAGGCTGGCGGGGGGGGGGCCATCAAGGCCGTCTACGCTGCTACGCGGTGACAGGCGCAGACCCGCTGTTTCGGCCGCGGCGGGGACGGCCAGACTCGTGAGCAGAAGCCCCACGGCAATCAAACTGAACGCATGCGATGAGTTCAACATTGTCTCGCACCCCGGTTTCTGAGAGTCCGGCTAGCTGTATATGACTTCGACACTCTCCGGAGACAACCAGTCGCGCAACGATTCGATGAGCTTGTCATCGATCCGCACACACCAGCCATCACCGAACGGTAATTCCGCTTCCGCCTGCCCGTTCCGGTATTTTAGTCGAACTGGCGAGGCGCCGTCGCTGGGACCTACCCTATAAGCTGATAAAAGGTTCTGCAGGCGGTCGGCCGCTGCGCGCGGGCCGCCGCTGGCTGCCACTTCTCCGTTGATCCGGACCGCCAGTCCGCGCGCATACCGGCCGCGCGCCTCGGACAGGGTCATGAGCTTGTCGCCGATGACGCGGAAACCGCCACTGAAATCATCATTGCTGACCTTGGCCTCGACGATGAGGATTTCGTCCGGCTGGATCTTGCCCTTGTTGGCCTCCAGCGTTTCGGAATAGACCGTCACGTCGATCTGTGCGCTGCCATCGTCCAGCGTGACAAAGCACATCTTGCCGCGATTACCGATCTTGATACGCATGCCGGAGACGACGCCGACCAGCATCTGCGGCTCGCGCTTGGCTTCGACGCGCGCCAGCGGCGTGCGCACGAAACGGCGCACTTCGTCGCGAAAGGTGTTGAAAGGATGGCCGGAGAGGAAGAAGCCGATGGCGGTCTTTTCTTCCGTCAGTTGCTGGCGTTCGGCCCAGGGGCGCGCCTCGATGTATTCCGGTGCGATGGCGCTGACTTCGCCGGGCGCATCGAACAAGCCACCCTGACCGGCGCTGGCGGCAGCCTGGTCGGCGGCTTCCATGGCGACTGGAACCGTAGCGAGCAGCTTGGCGCGATGCGGTTTCTTGTCCGGCGTGAGCGGCGCAATGCTGTCCATGCCGCCGGAGCGGATCAAGGCTTCCACTGCACGGCGATTCACTGCGCGGCGGTCGACACGCAGGCAGAAATCGAAGATGTCCTTGAACGGCCCGCCGGCCTCGCGCGCTGCGACGATGGATTTCACGGCCGGCTCGCCCACGCCCTTCACGCCACCCAGACCGTAACGGATGGTTTTCGGGTCGGTCGGCTCGAAGCGGTAGTTGGAGTGATTCACGTCCGGCGGCAGGACCACGATCTTGTTGGCGATCGTGTCCTCGAAGAAGATCTTCACCGTGTCCGTGTTGTCCATATCGGACGACAGGGTTGCAGCCATGAAGGCCGAGCAGTGATGCGCCTTCAGCCAGGCGGTGTGATACGTGACAACGGCATACGCGGCGGTGTGCGACTTGTTGAAGCCGTACTCCGCAAATTTGGTCATGAGATCGAATAGTTGCTCGGCGAGTGCAGGGTCGTAACCCTGCTTGGCCGCACCTTCGGCGATGGTCGCGCGGTGCTTGGCCATTTCGTCGGCCTTCTTCTTGCCCATCGCCCGGCGCAGCATGTCTGCGCCACCGAGCGTGTAGCCGCCGATGATCTGCGAGATCTGCATCACCTGTTCCTGATACACGATCACGCCATAGGTTGGCTCGAGACATGCGGTCAGGTCGGGGTGGAAATAGTCGATGGCCTGCTTGCCCTGCTTGCGCAGGATGAAGTCGTCCACCATCCCGGAACCCAGTGGGCCCGGCCGGTAGAGTGCCAGCACAGCGATGATGTCTTCGAAACGGTCGGGACCGAGCTTCTTGAGAAGCTTTTTCATGCCGTCCGATTCAACCTGGAAGATCGCGGTGGTGTTGGCGTCTTTCAGGATCTGGTACGCGGCCGGGTCGCCGAAGCCCAGCGACATCAGGTCGGGGCGCTTGCCGGTGAGGCGTTTCACGTACTCGAGGGCCAGCTCGATAATCGTCAGATTCCGCAGGCCCAGAAAGTCGAACTTCACCAAGCCGATGGCCTCGACGTCGTCCTTGTCGAACTGCGAAACGGTCGAAGCTTCGGAGCCGTCGGCGAGGTACAGCGGGCAGAAGTCGGTGATCTTGCCCGGCGCGATCAACACTCCCCCGGCGTGCATGCCGACGCCGCGCGTCATGCCTTCGAGCGGCAGCGCCAGCTCCCACAACTCGGTGACGGATTCGCCGTCGCCCTCGTCGTTCATCATCTCGTTGATGCCCGGTTCCTGTCCGCGTGCATCTTCGAGACCGAGCGGCTTGTTCTGCACGACCGGGATCAGTTTCGACAGGCGATCGCACATGCCGTAAGGCAAGTCGAGCACGCGGCCGACGTCGCGCACCACGGCCTTCGACGCCATCGTGCCGAAGGTGGCGATCTGCGACACAGCGTCGTGGCCGTAACGGTTGCGCACGTAGTCGATGACCATGTAGCGCTTTTCTTGGCAGAAGTCGATGTCGAAGTCGGGCATCGAGACGCGTTCGGGATTCAGGAAACGCTCGAAGAGCAGGGCGTATGCGGTCGGGTCGAGGTCGGTGATCTTCAGCGAATAGGCGACCAGCGAACCGGCTCCCGAGCCACGACCCGGACCGATCGGCACGCCATTGTTCTTGCCCCACTGTATGAAGTCCGCAACGATGAGGAAGTAGCCCGGAAATCCCATCTGGATAATGGTGTCCGTCTCGAACTTCAGGCGTTCCTCGTAACGCGGTCGTTCGCGGTCGCGCTCTTCCGGTGTCGCGTAGAGTTCGACGAGGCGATCTTCCAGGCCACGCTTCGCTTCGAAGACGAGGAAGTCGTCCAGCGTCATGCCTTCCGGCGTCGGGAATTGCGGCAGGTAGTTCTTGCCCAGCACGACCGTCAGCGAACAACGTCTGGCGATCTCGACTGCGTTCTCGAGTGCTTCGGGAATATCGGCAAACAGCTCGACCATCTCCGCCTGCGTCTTGAAATACTGCTCTTCAGTGAAATTCTTCGGACGGCGCGTATCGGCCAGCACGTGACCTTGCGCGATGCACACGCGGGCTTCGTGCGCCTTGAAGTCTTCGCGATTGATGAACTGGATCGGGTGCGTGGCCACCACTGGCAAACCGAGCTGACCGGCGAGCTGGATCGCATCGTTGATGTAGCGCTCGTTGCCGTTGTGGCCGGCGCGTTGCAGCTCGATGTAGAAGCGATCGGGGAAGCGCTCGGCCCAGTCGTGTGCCAGTGCTTCGGCAGCCTTGAGATTGCCGGATGCAAACGCTGCGGCGATATCGCCCTGCATGGCGCCCGACAGACAGATCAGGCCCGCGGCGGATTCGGGCGTGAGCCACTCCTTGCGCAACTCGGCGCGGCCACGATGCTTGTTCTCCAGAAAACCGCGCGTCAGCAGCTCGCACAGCTGGCGATAGCCTTCACGATGCTGGACCAGCAACAGGGCGCGATAGGGCTTGTCGCGCTCGGCCTCGTTGGTGAGCCAGATATCGACGCCGATGACCGGTTTGATGCCCGCGCTACGGCAGCCCTTGTAGTGCTTGACCATGCCGAAAAGGTTGGCGAGGTCGGAAATGCCGAGGGCCGGCATGCCGTCCTTTGCCGCCGCGGCGATAGCGTCGTCGACGCGCGTAATACCGTCTTCAATCGAGAATTCGGTGTGCAGGCGAAGGTGTACGAACGCGGGCTGCGAGGGTGTTGCGGGGTCGGGCAGGGAGGGCTTGGGTGCGGCGGAATCCATCCCGCCATTCTACCTGCCCTCTACGCCCTGAAAGGGCTGATCGGCGTGGTCAAAATCTGCGGCTGGTGCGGTGATTTGTCTTGACAAACGGCGTTGCCGGCGTCGCGCGAAGCTCGGCGCCGCTCTGCGTGTTTCGCAAGACGACCTCGCGCCAGTTGCCCTGCTCGACGAGGATGAAAACGCAGGGCTGGGTCATCACTTGCTGCAGCATCTCGCCGGGTGCAGGGACGCGCTCGTGGAAGTCCAGCGAAAGGGTGTCCTTCTTAAGTGCGAACGCGTCGCTGTCCAGCTCGATGCTGTAGCCGGGCGTCGGGCGGGCACCCAGCGTCAGGGCGATCACGCGCTGGCGCTTCCAGTCTGGCGGGGCCGCAAACGGGTTCGACTGCCCGGCGAGTGCGCCTTGCCATTCACTTTCGTTGGCGAAGATCCGCGCAGCCGGTTCTCGCGTCAGCCAGGAGCAGCGCACCTGACTGACTGTCTTCAGGATCGGCCAGGTCGGCGCAGGCGCAAAGGCATTGGCGTTGGCGACGGTCGCCAGCAACGCCAGTCCGAGTACAACTGCTAGGCGGCCAGCGTTGCGCATCATGGTGTATCAGGCAGCCCGCCCGTTTTCGGCGCCGTGGCGACGGCATCCGGGTCGGGGAGCGAGAAGGAGGCGGTGATGCCGGTCGGCGCCACCGCAAAATCCAGCCCGCTGGTGTCGGCATTTACCTTGATGCTGAAGGCCGCGTCGGGGTAGATCGCGCAGACTTCGCCGAGGTCGCAGAAGTAGCCGTTGTAGTTGAGGTTCGTGCCGGCGATGACGCGGATGTCGCTGGCCGGGATGCCGCTGATGCTCCATGCATACTTCCCGTTCGCCGCATAGACGTTTGTGATGCCCAGACGCACGCCGGTGTTGGCGTTGGAAATGGCCACGATCATGCGCCCGTAGTTGGTGGTCGGGCTGGTGCCCGGTGCGACCTTGATGATGGTCAGCTGCACCTTGAAGCTGCGCTGGTTGGTCGTCACCGTCAGGTACGGATAGCTGCTGCCGAGCGGCAAGGTGGTGCGGTCGGCGGTGACCGTATAGGTGCCCAGCTTGGTCGTGGCATTGACGCTGCTGGCCGCAACGCTGACCGCGGGCGAACTGCTGGTGATGCTGGTGACGACTTCGCTGCTGGCCGCGGTGAGTTTCAGCTCCAGCGTGGCGCTGCTGGCAAGACTGCCGAAGCTGATCGAGGCGGGCGAAGCCACCACGATGCCCGATGGCGAGCCGCCACCACTGACGAGGGCGGCGGCCTGGTCCACCGCCTTGCGTGCGTTGATGAGGCCGTAGCCGGTTGCGTCATCACGGCCGGTTGCGCCGAGATCGTCCGTGATCTGCCCGTTGGCGATCAGCGTGTCGATGTCAGCTGGGGTGAGGTTGGCGTCGACGTAGCGCATCAGTGCGATGACGCCCGCCACATGTGGTGACGCCATAGAGGTGCCACTCAAGGGGCCGAAGCTTGGAACCCGCGTGATGGAGGCGTTGAAGCTGCCGATGGTGCTGTAGATCGCATCGACGTAGCCAGTGCCGGTGGTCGACTGGTATGCGTCGCCACCGGGTGCCATCACGCGCAGCGTGACACCGCTGTTCGAGTAGTAGGTCTGTTGCTGACGCGCGTCGAGTGCGCCGACGGCGATCACCCCCGCGCAATTGGCCGGGCTGCTGACGTCGGCCGCGCTGCCGCGTTCATGATTGCCTGCTGCGGCAACGATGACGACGTTCTGCGCGCGGGCGTTGGCGATCTCCGTGGAGAACTGTGCCGCGCAAGCGCCTGCCGCACCGATGCTCATGTTGATGACATCCGCCTTGCGCGGCGGCACGGTGCCCGAACGATTCGACAGTCCTGCTGCATAGCGGATGGCCTGCACGATGTCGAAGGAGGAGGCGTTCCTGCCGGGCGCGAAGACACGCAAGGGCATCAGCAGCGCCTGCGGTGCAACGCCCGCGCCGAACTTGCCGTTATTGTCGAGCGCTGCAATCGTGCCGGCGACGTGGGTGCCGTGCCAGTCGGGCGTGTCGGAGCTGGTGCTCGGATCGTTCGGGCTGGAACTGTCGCCGTCGCCCGTCATGTTGACGCTGACGAGGCTGCGGCCGTTATAGATCTGCGTCTGCAGGTCGGGGTGGTCGTCGATGATGCCGGAGTCGATCACGGCAACGATGGGGCGTTGCGTCGATCCCGGTAGCGACAGGCTCAGGATGCGGTCCATGGCCGAAGGCTGGTTGATCTGCTGGTAGCTCCAGCGCTGTGCGATGTACAGCGGCTCTGTCGGTGTGTAGGGCGCTGAGGTCGTCGATAGCAACTGCACCTGGAAATTGGGCTCGACATAATCGTAGAGGCCGGTCGCCATCAGGCGTTTGGCATATTCGAGCGTTTCCATCGCGCGTTGGGCGCGGCGGAAGCGGCCGGGGAACGCCTGCGTTGCACTCTGCGATGTGTCGCGAGCTTTTGCGCCGGGTTTGCCCCAGCGCTCGAGACGGGCGAGACCTTTGGCGCGCTGGCTGTCGTCCGATGACAGGCGCAGCAGATGGGCGCGCTCGCGGCCGCCGCCTTCGATCGTTTGCAAGCCCGTCGTCTGCATGACCTCGGTTTGTGCGGCAACCGAACCCCGCGCGGACAGCTTGGCCACGAGCTCGTCCGCAATGATCGCTTCGGTGCTGGTCGACGTGATTGCGCAGGTTGCTTCGCCGGGGGCGCCGATGCGCAGTGTGTACAGCGCGGAGCCGGCAGAGGCCTGCACGCGGATGTAGTACGTGCCGGTGCGGCCGACCTGGATGCACTTCGATGTTGCCGATGAAGTCGAGCTGCCGACCAGAGAGCCACTACCGTCGTCGATGAGGTAAAGGTCGACATCGTTCGTGGCGCTGCCGCCGACAAACGACATCTCGATGACCTGGCCCTGCGTCAGCGGCGTCTTGAAATAGTCATTCACATCGCCCGCGGCATAGGTGGCGCCGACCGGGCCGGAATTGGCGACATTCACCGTGCCGACCAGTTGCACCGGCGTGGAAATGCTCTGGGAGGTACCCAGACTGTTGTTGCTGCTACGGCCGTTCTGGCCCTCGTCATTCGTGTCGCCGTCGACGGCGGCTGTGTCGGGCAGGGTGATCGTGCCGCTGAGTGTGTAAGTCGCCGTGGCCGGCGCGGGCGTTGCGGCTGGACTTGAAGGCGTATTGCTACCGCCACCACCCCCACCGCCACACGCGCTGAGCAGGAAAACAAGGCCAGTGAGAAGGCAGGCGAGTCTGGCGTGCCGGCGCAGCGAGCGGATTGACGTAGCGATGTATGACACGTGTGGGCTTCCTGCAGCGATTCTGGAAAGGCTGCGGTGCGTGTTGCACCGCAGCCTGTCGCTTTGATGAGCGACGTATGCTGACAGGCTGCCCGGGCGGCGGCAACCGCGGCCTTCCCGGATATGCCGAATAGTGCCCGGGCTGTTGTGCGGAGCGCTGCCCCGTTCTCTTTCCGCCTCTAAGCCGGTCGCCGCATCTTGCGCCAACTGCGCAGCAGCGGCGGGCCGACCAGCAAAAGGACAGCCAAAGACAGGATGGCGAGGGAAACCGGCCGTGTCAGGAAGACGGTGGCGTCGCCCTGGCTGATGGTCATGGCGCGGCGGAAGTGCTTCTCGGCCATCGGCCCGAGGATCAGCCCGACGATTAGCGGCACGATGGGAATGTCGAAGCGCTTCATCGCAAAGCCCATCAGGCCGACGATGTAGAGCAGCATCAGGTCGAACCAGGACTGGCGCAGCGCATACGCGCCCATGGTGGCGAGCACGACGATACCGCCATACAGAAGCGGCCGCGGAATGCGCAGCAACTGGATCCAGATACCTACCAGCGGCAGGTTGAGGATCAGCAGCATGACATTGCCGATGTACAAGCTGGCAATCAGGCCCCACACCAGGTCAGGATTGGTGTCGAACAGCAAGGGGCCTGGCGTGATGTTGTATTGCTGGAATGCCGACAGCATGATCGCCGCGGTGGCAGAAGTCGGGATGCCCAGCGTCAGCAGCGGCACCAGCGTGCCGGTGACGGCCGCGTTATTGGCAGCTTCCGGCCCGGCGACGCCTTCGATGGCGCCCTTGCCGAACTCTTCCGGATGCTCGGCGAGTTTCTTCTCGGCGGAGTAGGAGAGGAAGGTGGGCATCTCGGTGCCGCCGGCCGGGATCGTGCCGAAGGGGAAGCCGATCAGCGTGCCACGCAGCCAGGGCTTCCATGAGCGCCGCCAGTCGCTCTTCGTCATCCAGATGGATTTTCCTATCCCTTCCACACGGGCCTGCAGCCTGTTCTCGTAGGTCGCGGTGTAGAGCGTTTCGCCGACGGCGAACAGGCCCATCGCGATCACCACGATGTCGATGCCGTCGGTGAGTTCGAGCACGCCCAGCGTAAAGCGCGCCTGGCCGGACTGCTCTTCGATGCCGATCATGCCAATGGCAAGGCCGACGAAGAGGCTGACGAATCCCTTCTGTGGAATATCGCCCACCACGGCAGACACGGCCACGAAGGCCAACACCATGATGGCGAAGTTCTCGGCAGGGCCGAGCTTGAGTGCCAGATCGGCCACGATGGGGGCCAGCAGGGTGAGCAATACAGTGGCAATAGTGCCCGCGAGGAAGGAGCCGATGGCCGCCGTCGACAGGGCCGGGCCGCCGCGACCAGCGCGTGCCATCTTGTTACCCTCGAGCGCGCTGACGATGCTGCCAGCTTCGCCTGGCGTGTTGAGCAGGATGGAGGTCGTCGAGCCGCCGAACATGGCACCGTAGTAGACGCCGGCCAGCATGATCAGGGCACCGGTCGGGTCGATGCGCGAGGTGATGGGCAAAAGCAGCGCCACTGTGGCTGCCGGGCCGATGCCTGGCAAGACACCGATAGCCGTACCGAGCGTGCAGCCTATCAATGCCCATAGTAGATTGCTCATGGTGAGGGCGGTTGCGAAGCCGACGCTGAAAAGGGAGTTCAAGGCTTCCATCTCAGAACACTCCCGGAATCATGGCGGGCAGGGCAACACCCAGAAGACGGAACAAGTGGAAAAGCGCGAGTGCCAGACCCAGCGACAGGAACAGGTCGCGTACGCGATGCGGGGTGTCGAGCGCGCGACATACGCCGTAGCACAGCAACCACGCCGCAAGGGTGAAACCGATCAGTCCGATCAGCGCCATGTGCGCGATCAAGGTGCCTGAGACGAGTACGAAGCCGCGCCACTCCGCTTCGGGCACGGCTGGTACATCTTCATCCCCCTGCTTGTCGGCGGGGTCGGCGTGGCCGAGCGAGCGTGTCGATTTGAGCAGCAAGGCGCCGCCGGAAATGATCAGGCCCGCCGCGATCAGCGACGGGAAGAATTGCGGACCGACGCGGGCATAGCCCGCACCAGCCGACATATTGGTGATCTGGAAGGCCATGATGAGGCCGAGAATGATCACGCCTATGGCGAGGTAGGCCTGATGTCGGCCTGGCCAATGGGTCATGGCAATGTCTCCCCGAAATATTGTTCCAAGCTGGGTGATGACCTCTCATGCCGACGAGCGTGAGAGGTCATCCGGATCGCATTTCTGCCGGGGCATGGCCCCGGCAGGCTCAATTCAGCTTGAGCTTGCCGATCACGTCCTTGAGGCGTTTGGATTCGCTGTCCACGAAGGCCTTGAAGGCGTCGGCTGGCTGATACAACTCCAGCCATTCCAGCTTTTCCGACTTGGACTTCCAGGACGCATCCTTCATGGCTGCCTCGACCATGCCGACCAACTGCTTTTTCTGTGGCTCGGTGATGCCTGCCGGTGCGAACACGCCACGCCAGTTGTACATCACCACATCGACGCCCTGTTCCTTCATGGTGGGCACGTCGATGTCCTTCTGGCGCGTGTCTGCCGACAGGCCGATCGCGCGCAGTTTGCCTGCCTTGATCAGGTCGACCAGCTCGCCGTAGCCGCTGACATAGGCTGCGAGTTGCCCGCCAAGAATGGCTGCCTTGCCTTCACCGCCACCGGCGAATGCCACGTAGTTGACCTTGTCCGAATGCACGCCGACGGTCTCGCCGATCAGCGCCACCATCACGTGGTCAACGCTGCCGGCTGAACCGCCACCGATGGCCACGGCACCGGGGTTGGCCTTGAGCGCAGCGGCCAGGTCCTTCATGTTCTTGATGGGCGAGGAGGGGGGAACAACGAGCACGTTGTACTCACCCATGAGGCGCGCGATCGGCGTGACCATCGACAGATTGACGGGCGACTTGTTGGCTTCGATCGAGGCCGCGGTGACCGCACCCGCTACGATCAGCGAGGTCGGATTGCCCTTTTCCGTGTTGATGAACTGCGCCAGGCCGATGGCGCCACCTGCGCCGGCCTTGTTCTCGACCGAGACTGACTTGGCCTGGCCCGAGGCGCGTAGCGCGTCGGCGAGCACACGAGCCACCGTGTCGAAGCCGCCCCCCGGATTGGCTGGCGCCATGATCTTGACGCTGTCTACCTGCGCCTGCGCGCTCAGTGCAACGCACGTCAGGGCAGCCATGAGGCCACGCGATAGTGAGGTGATTGGCATTTCTTGCTCCTTTGGAGGGACGTCCCTTTGTAAGCCTCGCGTGTGGGCGAGGTGTCGGCCCATGACGGCAAACGGCCCCTATTCGAGCGCCAAACATCCGGCATGGGAATACGGGGGTTCACTCTTCCGTCGCCAGGGGCTTTGTGGTACGGATGCTTTCAGCGTAGTGGCATTTCCGCCGGCTTCAAGCTCTCCGGCAGTGTCGGTTCGATCGTATTTGTTCGGCGACCGTCTCTTTTGCCTGCAAGCCTTATTGCGCCTGCCGGCACTGTTACAATGCCGGCATCATGCCTCCGTCTTCCAGTCAGTCCACGCCCCGCCAGCTCGCACTCGCGTTGATCCTCTTGATTGCCGGGGCCATGAGCATCGCTTTCGCGCCGATTTTCGTACGCCTGGCCGACGTCGGCCCGGTGTCCGTCGTCGCCTGGCGCCTGGGCTTGTCGATTCCTTTTGCGCTGGTGTGGTGGTCGCGGGTCGGCAATCCGCCGCGCGAAAAGCGCAACGCCAATGGGCTGCGCTGGTTGATCCTCTCAGGCGTGCTGCTGGCGATTGATCTGGCGCTGTGGCACATCGCCATCCAGTACACCTCGGTGGCCAATTCCACCTTCATCCTCAATCTCGCGCCGATCTTCGTCACTATCGGTGCATGGCTATTGTTGGCGGAGGCATTCGGTGGAGGCTTCGTGATGGCGCTCATCGCCGCCATCGTGGGCGCCGCCTTACTCGTGCGCGCCAGTTTCGACGTATCCCATCGCGACTTGCTGGGCGACATGATCGCGCTGGCGGCGGCAGTGTTCTATGCGGGCTACCAGCTGGCGGTAAAGCACTGCCGAAAGTTCTATCACACGGCGCATATCCTGGCCGGCACTGCCATTGTCACGCCACTGGTGCTGGCGCCCGTCATCTGGCTGATGGGCGAGAAGGTCATTCCGCAGTCATGGCAAGGTTGGGGTGCCGTCATCGGCATTGCGCTGGTGTGCCAGGTGCTCGGGCAGGGGCTCATTACCTGGGCGGTCGGGCACGTACGTGCCAATCTGGCTTCGGTTGTGCTCCTGGTGCAGCCCGTGACCGCAGCGGGCCTCGCTGTGATCATTTTCAACGAAACCCTTACGCCGATCCGCTTGCTGGGTTGCGGGCTGGTGCTGGCAGGCATCGTGTTGGCACGTCGGGCCAGCAAGTAGCTGCCGGATCGGCGCAGTACATACAAACAAAAAAGGGCCGCAGGAATGCGGCCCTTCTGGTTTGTAGCGGATGAGCTCAGGCGGCGTTGGCTGCCTTGCTCAGACCCGGGAAGGCGGCATCCGCAGCAGAGGCAGCCACTGAGGCGGAGATGTGCCCCAGCATGGCGGCCGACAATGTGGCGAGATCGTACTGTGGCTGCCAGCCCCAGTCGCGACGCGCGCTCGTGTCATCCAGGCCCTCTGGCCAGGAGGCTGCAATGGCGTCGCGATGATCCGGCGCGTATTCGATCCTGAAGTCAGGATTGGCGCGCAGGATCTCACCCGCGAAGTCTGCTGGCGCAGCGGAAAAGCCGCCAAGGTTGTAGCCGCTGGCTTGCAGGATGGTTTCCGGCGCCGCCTCCATGAATTCGATCGTGCCGCGAATGGCGTCCTGCATGGCCAACATTGGCAATGCACGATCAGGGCCCAGCGGGCACTTGAATGCTTCGCCACGCACGGCAGCATGGAATATCTCGACGGCATAGTCAGTGGTGCCTCCGCCTGGGGCACTTTCCCAACCGATGATGCCCGGGTAGCGCAGCACGCGCACATCCAGATCATGTTTCTTGCGATACCAGGCTGCGAGGTTCTCGCCGGCGGCCTTGGCGATGCCGTAGATGGTCGTTGGCCGCGTCGGTGCGCTGTCGGGCGTGGCTTCGCGCGGTGCGTCAGGGCCATACACGGCGATGGTGCTGGGGAAGAACACCTGCTTCACGCCGCAGGCGACGGCCGCTTCGAGGATGTTGAAGTAGCCGTTCAGGTTGACCTGCCAGGCGCGAACTGGATCTTTCTCGCCGGTGGCCGACAGTACGGCCGCGAGGTGATAGATCTGCGTTGGCTGGAACTTCTGGATCATTGCCATGAGCGCTGCAACGTCAGTGACGTCGAGCGTGGCGCTTACGTTGCCGCGCAAATCGCTGTCGAGGACATTGTCTGCGCCATAGCGCGCCCGCAGTGCGGGGACCAGCACCTGGCCTATCTGTCCGTTGCATCCCGTTACCAGGACACGTTGCCGGGAGCTGGTTCGTGCTCCCACTTCCGAATTGACCAGAGAATCCCGTGCCGCGCCCATCATTTTCTCCCTGCATGCAAGCTGTTTTCCCCGCCGCATGCGCAATAGTGCGCAGAGCAGGTGACAGGGATATTTAATGACGGGAGCGTCGAAAGGTTCCCGTGGATAAGAGACGGAAAAAGCCGCCTATCCATGACGAGAGGCTTCACGGATTGCCCGTTGCCGTCTGGAGCCATCAACCCGCAAGGCTGCGGAGCGAAGTCGGGCTGCTTCCTGGAAAGAGCCCGGCAGGTGCCGGGCTCCCGTAACGCTTACTTGAGGACGTCGAACAACTGCTTGCGTGTGGCGATGGCGCACAGCGGGAAGATGGTTCTCGCGTGGTAGTTCTTGTAGTCGTCTTCGCTGGCAAACGGCGGCAAGCCGAAAGCCTGGTCGGCTTCGATGACTGCAACGCGAGCACCGCGAGCATTGAAGGCTTGCTGGGCGCGGAGCGTGTTGAAGAACGGCACCAGTGGATCGCGCGCGCCGCCGCATAAGGCCATCGGCACCTGTGGCGTCCAGCCGTCGATCAACGAGTTTTCACGCAACACGCGCCGGACTGCGCTATCCGGATTCGAGCGGACTGTCTCGAGGAAGGGGGCCTTGAACAGATCGCTCAATGCCAGAGGCAGAACGCCCTTCGCATACAGCTCCGAGGCTTCGAGCGGACCGGGGAAATACGACTCGATGGTCGGCGCATAGGCGGGTTGGAAGATGTCCGCCGCTCTGCCGTAGATCGCGTGAGTGGCGCGGTTGAGCCCGATCATCGCGAATGCGCCCACTGCCGTGCCGGCCAGGGTGGCATTGCTGGCGCCGAAAACGAAAGTCTCTTCCAGTGCGTAAGGGCCGGACATCGGAGCTGCCGCCACGAGCGGAAACTCGCCACGGTAGCGGGTCTCGAGCGCTCGCGTGGTCGCCATCGATGCATGGCCGCCGTGCGAATAGCCGGTCACGAAGAGCTTGCCGATCTTCAGGCCGTATCTACCCAGTACCTTGCGCGAGGCGCGCAAGGCGTCGACGGTGGCGTCAGCCTCGGAGGCAGCATGCAGGTAGGCGTGATAGGGCAGGGTCGAGCCGCCATAGCCGTGGTAGTCCGGCGCGACGACGACATACCCCTTGGCGGCATACCAGCCGATGATGGCGGAGGTCTGATCCCCTGTGGGGTTGGCCATCGAGAAGCTGCGGCGGAACTCGGTGCCGTGATCGAAAGCGATGACAGGCGCACTGGTATTCACGGTGCAGCTTGCGTCACCCACCGGTGTGAGCACGGCGCCTGAAGAGGTGATGGGTTCGTTGCGTGGGCCACGGGCCTGGAACACGATTGCGTCGATGCGCACATCGCATTGTGCCGGGCCGACCAGCGCAGCCATTTGCGGACCCTGCGCGGCAAGTGCGGCATTGATGGCAGCCTTGGGTACGACGGTGATGGTCTTGCTGAGGATCAGGCGCCCGCGCTCCCACAGCTCTGCGTGCGCCGCCTGGCTGGCGACAAGGCTGGTAACGAGGCAGGTTGTGAGCAGGCTGAGCGCCCGCAGCTTTCCACGCATTCGACTCTTCATGTGATGCTCCTGTTGTTGTTTTCCGGATGGGCTGCGGCAGTTGATCGGCCTGCGGCGAGCTGCGGAAAGCTTATGACGCGCTGCTACAACTTGCGCGAGGAGTACCCATTGGTCGGCGTGGAGACAGGACATCCCGCGACGGCCGGTCGTTTTGCCCGGCCGCTCGCGAGGAGATGCTTGATGACGATGCTGGAGATGCGTGACAGGCCTAGCGGCGCGTCAGCGTGACGAAGTCGAAATCGTGTTCGTTGAACTCGTTGGCCTTGTGTGCTTTTCGCTGCGCTTGCTGCCACACGCCATGGTCAATCGGCGGGAAGGATGCGTCGCCTTCCGGCGCACAGCGCACGTCGGTGATGTACAACACATCGGCAATCGGCAGTGCTTCGGCATAGATCTGCGCGCCGCCAATGATGAACGCAGTGCTGTCGCCCGCACAGCGCGCCAGCGCCTCTTCCAGCGAGTGCACGACTTCGGCGCCGGGCGCACCGTAATTGCTGTTGCGCGTGATGACGATATTGCGTCGCTGCGGCAGCGGGCGACCCAATGACTCCCAGGTCTTGCGACCCATGATCACGGCGTGGTCGAGCGTCAGCGACTTGAAGTGACGCATGTCGTCGCGCAGGCGCCACAGCAGGGCGTTGTTGCGGCCGATGACGCCGTTCTCGGCAACGGCAGCCACGAGGGCTATCTTCGGGCGGCTCATACGGCGATCGGTGCGGAAATGGCTGGATGCGGGTCGTACCCTTCCAGCGTGAAGTCTTCGAAGCGGAAAGCGAAAATGTCACGCACCGCGGGGTTGAGTTTCATCGTGGGTAGGGCACGTTCTTCTCGGCTCAGCTGCAGGCGCGCCTGATCGAGATGGTTGAGGTACAGGTGGGCGTCGCCGAGGGTATGCACGAAGTCGCCCGGCTGCAGGTCGCAGACCTGCGCGATCATCAGCGTCAGCAAGGCATAGCTGGCGATATTGAAAGGCACGCCGAGGAAGATGTCCGCGCTGCGCTGGTACAGCTGGCATGACAGCTTGCCGTCGGCCACGTAGAACTGGAACAGGGCGTGGCAGGGTGGCAGGGCCATCTGGCTGACTTCGGACGGATTCCAGGCTGACACGAGGTGACGGCGCGAGTCCGGGTTCTTCTTCAGACCCTCGACAAGCTGGGTAATCTGGTCGATGACTGTGCCATCGGGCGTTTCCCAGCGACGCCATTGCTTGCCGTATACCGGGCCGAGGTCGCCGTTCTCGTCTGCCCACTCATCCCAGATGGAAACGCCGTTTTCCTTCAGGTAACGGATATTCGTATCGCCTTGCAGAAACCACAGCAGCTCATGGATGATGGAGCGCAGATGCAGCTTCTTGGTCGTCAGGGCGGGGAAGCCGTCCGACAGGTTGAAGCGCATTTGCCAGCCGAAGACCGACAGGGTGCCGGTGCCGGTGCGGTCGGTCTTGCGATGCCCGTGTTCAAGCACGTGGCGCATGAGGTCGTGATACTGGCGCATGGGGAATCGTTGCGAAGCGTCGAAGATGGGTAGGAGTTTGCCGCGGGTTGGCGCAGCCAGGCGCAATTCTATCGCGGATCACCAAACGGCACTTTGTCTCGGTCGGACTTTAGTCCGTGCTTCGCAAGGCGGGGCCGCCGGTTAGAATGTTTTCTGTCGAATTCAAAGAATTCAGGGGATTAGCTTGCTGTCGATGACCCGGCCCTACACGCTGCCCGACGAGCGCGCGCTCAAGCGGGCCATTGACGAACTCGGCCGCCTCGAGCCGGCACAAGCGCTGTCCGAAGCTGCGCAGTGGATAGAGTCCCTGCTCGGCAATACCGATCTTGCTGATACCGTGCGCCTGCGCGCCTTGTTCGCGCTGGACCAGGCCGTGCATCGCCAGGCGCGTGCCTGCATCGAGCTGTACCTGTCGGCTGTGGCCGTTGGATCCCCCGCGCGCAACAGCCTGTGGAAGTGCGCACATGGGCACTGGTCGCTGGTGTTCGATGCCTATGGCGAGAGTCTCGTGACCATGGCCGCCGCGGGCAAGGGCGACAAGGACGCCGCCATGCTGGCGGAGTTGAGCACGCGCGCCATCCGCGCCGGATCACAGTGCGCCAAATGGGATGCCTTCCGTCATGGGCCGATCACCGAGGCCGTATGGGCGCGCCTTAATCTGGCCTACCGGCTTGCCGCCGGGCAGGGCGTTACACGTCGCAACATGCGCCTGCGGGCCGACCGGGCGACCGAGACCAACGTCGAACGTGAGTATCTGCGCGCTTTTGCGCTGCATAGCCTGGGTGTCGATCAGCTCGATGCCTATCGGTTGGAACTGGCTTCACGCCTTATTCAATATGTACTGCCCTATCTGGAGCTGACCGAAGCGCCCGATGCCGCCAGCCTGCACTGGATCGACGTCAGCGGCGCGCAGCCGCCCGCACGCTTGGTGCGCACGCCCGGCAATTCAGGCGCCTTGCGTTTTTTCAGTGGCGTTGTAGCCGCGCAGCCCTTGCAGGACATGCTTGAGCTGGTTGTTGCCGGCGAGGTGCCGGCACCGCTGGTGGCGGCCGGAGAATCGGTGGCCAGCGATACGCATGGCAAGGTAGCCAGTGTGTTGTCGCACATGATCCGCAGTTGGTCCAACGAGCCTCCGGTCCGTCGCCATCGTCGCCACGCCTTGCCGGGCCGCATGCTGGTGGTTGAAGGCCTGCTGCAGTTCGCGCGTCGCCTGGCCGGTGATCCGAACGCCGCCGAGCCGCGTACTTGGCAGATGCAGGACGCCAGCCTGCATGGCGTTGGCGCGGAAACGATGCTGGATGAAGGCAATGAGTTGGCGGTCGGCACGCTGGTGGGCATGCATTTGCCGGAAGGCTCCGGCTGGCGCGTCGGTGCCGTGCGGCGTCTGTGGCGCAGTTCGAGCGCCATCGGCCCGATCGGTCGTATCGGTGTCGAACTGTTGGGCGGTACGCCGGCGGCGGCTTCTGTCGATGACGGTTCGGCCAAGGTGGATGTCATCGTGCTCGATACGCTCAAGCGCGGCCAACCCGTACGCATTCTGGTCCCCGTACCGGGGCCGCGCGCCGGCCAGGCAATCTACCTGTTGTGCGGCACTGTGCCAGTCAAACTCAGTCCCCTGACTACACTGGAGTACGGCGCGGATCACGAAATCCGCATGTATCTCTACGCGGGCTGACAGCCTGCACTGGCCCAAGCGCTGGCTGAAGCCGGCGTGCTGCCACAAGACGCCGGTTTTGGCCTGCAAGGTCAATCGGTTACAATCCGCGTTTTGTTGCGAAGCCCCGGGTACTTGGGGCCCATCAGGCCAGTGAAAACAACCTTCCTCGATTTCGAACAACCGATTGCCGATCTGGAAACCAAGATCGAAGAGCTGCGCTTTGTCCAGGACGAGTCTGCGGTTGATATCTCCGAAGAAATCTCGCGTCTCGAGGTCAAGCGTCAGGCGCTGACCAAGGATATCTACACCAAGCTGACGCCCTGGCAGATCGCCCAGGTGGCGCGCCATCCGCAGCGCCCCTACACGTTCGATTACGTCGAACACATGTTTACCGATTTCCAGGAGCTGCACGGCGATCGCTCGTTTGCAGACGACAAGGCCATCGTGGGCGGCATTGCGCGCTTCAACGGCCAGAGCTGCATGGTCATCGGCCACCAGAAGGGCCGTGACACCAAGGAAAAGATCCTGCGCAATTTCGGCATGCCGCGCCCCGAGGGCTACCGCAAGGCTCTGCGCATGATGAAGCTGGCCGAAAAATTCAACATGCCGATCTTCACCTTCGTCGATACGCCAGGTGCTTATCCCGGCATTGACGCGGAAGAGCGTGGCCAGTCCGAAGCCATCGGCCACAATCTGTATGTCATGGCCGAGCTGCGCGTGCCCATCATCTCCACCATCATCGGCGAGGGCGGTTCGGGCGGTGCATTGGCTATTGCCGTGGCTGATCAACAATTGATGATGCAGTTCTCGACCTATTCGGTGATCTCGCCGGAAGGTTGTGCTTCGATCCTGTGGAAGAGCGCCGACAAGGCCTCTGAAGCCGCCGAGACCATGGGTATCACCGCAGCGCGTCTGAAGGCTCAGGGCTTGATCGACAAGATCATCAACGAGCCGATTGGCGGAGCACATCGCGATCCACGTGCAACGGCGCAGTCCCTCAAGCGTGCATTGCAGGAAACGCTCAAGCAGCTGACCGAACATTCCACGGACGTGCTGCTGGAAAAGCGCTTCGAGCGCATGATGAGTTACGGCAAGTTCAAAGAACTCACCACCTGAAGGCGGCATCAAGCTACTGCGCGGGTCGATCGTGAGATTCCGGTGCTTGCTGTACTCCAGTACAGCTCCGCTCCTCGTCTCAACCTCGATCCCGCTCGCTACGCTTGCTGACGCCTTCATTCACATGGGTGAAGGGCAGGGCAGAAAAGCGCTGGCGAAAGGGTTTTGTGTCGTTGGATGTCGCTCTCTCGAAACGTCTTGAGTCAGTTTTAGGCCCTGATCTGTCCGGCCTGCGCCTATGCGTGGCGCTGAGTGGTGGGCTGGATTCCTCTGTCCTGCTTCACCTGCTGGCGCAGCTCGCGCCAAGTCTCCGTTTTCAACTCTCAGCGGTACATGTGCACCACGGCCTCAGTCCGAACGCGGATGCCTGGGCGATGCATTGCGAGCGCTTTGCGCAATCACTGAATATCCCGATCAGCATTCACCGTGTCAGCGTCGAGCGCCAAAGTGCGGACGGCTTGGAAGCGGCTGCGCGGCGGGCGCGGCATGCCGTGTTCGCGGCGACGGATTGCGACTGGATCGTGCTGGCTCATCATCGTGGCGATCAGGCTGAGACCTTGTTGCATCGCCTGATGCGTGGCACGGGCGTGCAAGGCATGGCGGGAATGCGTGAATGCGATCCGGCGCGCCGGATCGTACGCCCATTGCTGGATGTGCCGCGTAGCGGGCTGGAAACCCATGCAAGCGCGCATCGACTCGAGTGGATCGAGGACGAGAGCAATCGCGACACGCACTTCACGCGCAATTTCCTGCGCCGCGAAGTGTTGCCGTTGTGGTCGGAGAAGCAGCAGGGGCTGGAGGCAAATCTGGCGCGCGCGGCAGTGCTGTTTGCCGAGGCGGCTGATTTGCTGGAGGCATTGGCACATGAGGATGCTTTACGCATTGCGCCGGGGACGGCAGGCGCTCGCCAACGCCTGGCCGATCTCGATGAGGCGCGTGCGCGCAATCTCCTGCGTCATCTGCTTGCGCTTGCGGGCGAGCGTGCGCCGGATGCGAGCTGGTTACAGGAGGCCTTGCGTCAACTGCTGACGGCGAAGGACGGTGCGCGGCCGGTCCTGGGCTCAACTGCCCTGTGTGCCTGGCGCGAGGGCTTCTGGCTGGAGCATGAGGTGGCGCTTCCGCAGGCCATTGCGTGGCGCGGCGAGCTGCACTTGCCGTGGGCGGGCGGTGAGCTGTGCTTTACGCCCGGCGTAGGGGAGGGCGCGCTGCGCATCAGTGCAAATGCTCTGGTGTGGATCAAACCGCGCGTTGGTGGCGAGCAGATCCGGCCCGATGCCTCGCGGCCCTCGCGCAGCATCAAGCAACTGGCGCAAGAGGCAGACGTGCCGCCCTGGCAGCGCGATGTGCTCCCGTGTCTGTGGTGCGATGACAGATTGATATGGATTGGGGGTTTGGGGGCTGACACGAGCGCGCGCTGTCGGCCCGATGAAGAGGGTTGGCGCATCGAGTGGCGGGTCAGCGCGTGACGAAAAGATCTTGCGCCCCTAAGTAAAAAAGCCCGGCAAATGCCGGGCTTTTCCTTGATGCGATGAAACTCAGATCTTGCCTACGCCCGCACCGTTCTTGACGATGGTGGGGATGCTGGCTGCAGGATCCAGCGTGTAGCTGTAGTAGCTCTTCGGGTTGAAGCCCTGACCATTCTGCACCAGGCCGTCGTCTGCATGCGGAGGCGTTTCCTGGACGTTGGTGCTGTTCCAGGTGACCTTCACACCGTCCCAGTAGGTGATCAGGCGCTTGATGGCGTCCGTGTAGTTGCCTTCGGCTGTGATGTCGCACTCGACGCCAGCACCGACGAAGTAGTCGGTGATGCCATTGCCGTAGTTGTTGAACACGTGAGCCTGACCGAAGCGCACGCGTGGGTGACGCGTGTTGCTGTGGTCGAACCAGTTGTGATGGTAAGTGGCGTGCAGATAACCACGATCTTGCGCGCCATTGTCATCGCTGTGACCCAGCAGCATGCTCTTGTCGGTGCCGATGTAGCGATTCCAGGAAACCGTTACCCAGTCGGCGCCGCGCTTGACGTCGACCGAACCGTCATACGACGTGTAGAACGTGTTGTGGTCGACCCACACGTGGTGCGAGTAGCACTGGACGTTGATGCTGTCGTCCGACGAGTTCTTGAAGCTCAGGTTGCGGATGATGACGTTCTCGGCGGGCGTGAAGGTGCCCTTGTCGGCCAGATCGCAGGAGTCGCCTTCATTCGGCGGCAGGAAGTTGCTGACGTTCAGACCGAAGCCACTGATGGTGGCGGTCGAGCCGACGCCCTGGATGGTCTTGTTGGAACCCACGCGGACCATTTTCGGGCTGGAGCCGGAAATCGTGCCGGATACGAGCACGATGCGCGGCGTGTTATCGCCCACGGCAGCGACAAGTTGCGCAAAGGTCGTGACGGTAACCGTCGAGCCGCCTGCGCCCCCGTTGGTGCCGTTACGGCCGGCCTTGTTCAGGCTGGCAAAACCAATGACACCTGCTGCATTGCCTTGCGTGGTGCTCGAGACGGAGGAGCTGACCGACGAGGCGACGGAGGAAGCGACGGAAGAAGACGCCTTGGAGGAGCTGGACGAAGACTTCGACGATGAGACGGAGCTCGCTGCCGTGCTGGATGACGAGGAGCTGGCTGTGGTCGTCGTGCCGTACGAGCACCAGGCCGATGTCGTGAAGCTGTTGCTCGGGAAGGCTGAGCTCGTGCATGCGAAGCTACCCGTCTTGACCGCGTAGACGAAAGAGCCGGACTTGCCGAGTGCAACGTTCCGGGTGCCGGTCATGCTGCAGGTGGCGCCGGTGTTCTGCGCGCACTTCGTATAACCGGAGGGATAGTCCGTTGCGGCGTAAGCGCCGCCCATCAGCATGCAGGCGATAAGGCCCGCCGTGAGCTTGTGCATCATGTGTGTCTCCTTGGTTTTGGTGTAGGAGCCTCCCGGTCGAGCGGAAAGCCCGTCCGCAAAGTGGCCTCCGGGCGACCACATGTCAAGCTGCGGGGCACCATCCAAGTGACTGTTTTGTATTGAATAAATACGAAAACACAATGGTTTCCGGTCACATCTCCATATTTGCCAAAATCGACATCACAGTGGCCAGGCCGCGAGCAGGGCTGGCAGACAGAGGGAGGTGAAAATGCCATTCAGACTCATACCGAGTCCCGAAAAGGCGCCTGCCTTGTGCGAAATGTGGAGCGCGCGCGTGGTGCCGATGCCGTGACTGGCGATTCCCATTGCAAAGCCCTGGACGGCATCGTCGCGTACGTTCAGCCAGCGGAACAGGTGTTCCGCGCCTACTGCCCCAAGGATTCCGGTGGCCAGTACGGCTGCGGCGGCGAGCGAGGCGTTGCCGCCCAGCTTTTCGGCAAGGGCCATGGCGATTGGCGTCGTGACGGATTTGGGCGAAAAGCTCACCAGTACATCGTGCGGCAGGCCGAACAGCTTGCCGAACAACAACACCGAGACGATTCCGGCCGTGCCGCCAACCAGCAAGGCGATCAGCAAGGGTTTGAGCATGGCCCGCATATGGGAAATATTGGCGAACAGCGGTACGGCCAGTGCAATGGTTGCAGGGGCGAGCAGCAGGTGGATGAAGCGCGCACTCTCCATATACCTGTCGTAACTGGTGTCGGTGAGCAGCAGCAGCGGCACGATGATCGCCACCGATAGCAGGAGCGGATTGGTCAGCGTGTTGTGGCCGCTGCGCTGGTGAATCCAGGCCGCAAAGAGGTAAGTGGCGATCGTGAGCGTGAGCCAGAGGGCAGGATTGCCTAGTAGCGCGTTCATGCTTCGCCCTTCTGACGCGACAGCAGATATTTGAGCGTCAGTGCCGTTACGCCTAGTGTCACGGCAGTCGACAGCACAACGGTAGCGAGCATGCCCAGACCGTGTTCGGTCAGCACATGCGCGTGGGTCATGATGCCAACGCCAGCGGGGACGTACAGCAAGGCCAGGTTGGAGAGCAGTCCCTGACTGGCTTGCGCGACGGCGGGGGCGACGCGCTTCTGGATGATGCTGACGACCAGTAACAGGAGCATGCCAGCGACTGCACCGGGCAGGCTGACGTGCAAAAGGCTGACGATGAGCTCACCGGCGAGCCAATAGGCCATGAGGCCGACGAAGCCGGTCAGGAAGTCTGTCTGGGGGCTTGTTTTCACGATGGGGCGAAGATTGGCGTGACCGAGCGGGTGCTCTGGCGGGTGTTTGCGTGATTTCGAAGCTTACCCCGGCTGGTCGCTGGCTGGTGCGCTGCGACATCAAAAGCCTCGCCGCACGCGTAAGGGCTGTGGAATGCAGCAAAGTCCTGATAAAATTAAAAGTTATCTTCGACCCCCATCCTTAAACTGGAGTTTTTCATGGCTATTGAACGCACCCTGTCCATCATCAAGCCGGACGCTGTTGCCAAGAACGTAATCGGCAAGATCTACCAGCGCTTCGAAGAGGCAGGCCTGAAGGTTGTCGCCGCCAAGATGGTGCACCTGTCCGCAACCGAAGCCGGCGAGTTCTACTCGGCTCACAAGGAACGCGGCTTCTTCAAGGATCTGGTGGCATTCATGACTTCCGGTCCGGTGATGGTCCAGGCTCTGGAAGGCGAAGGCGCCGTGCTCAAGAACCGCGACCTGATGGGCGCGACCGACCCGAAGAAGGCTGCGCCAGGCACGATCCGCGCTGACTTCGCTGAATCCATCGACGCAAACGCTGTCCACGGTTCTGACGCTGTTGAAGCCGCTGCTGTGGAAATCGCGTTCTTCTTCCCCGGTATGAACGTTTACTCGCGTTAATAGAGTCATCTGTGCGGCCTCCATGGCCGCACTGCGAATCATGCAAAACCTCCTCGATTTTGACGCTGCTGCACTGACTGAATGGTTCGCTGAACGAGGCGAGAAGCCTTTTCGCGCCCGCCAGGTGCTGCGCTGGATGCATCGTTTCGGGGAGTCAGATTTCGATGCCATGACCGACGTAGCGAAGAGCTTGCGTACCAAGCTCCAGGCGTCGGCATGTGTAGTCCCTCCCACGGTCGCGCGCGACACGCTGTCGACCGATGGCACGCGCAAGTGGCTGCTGGATGTAGGCAACGCCAACGCTGTGGAGACGGTGTTCATCCCCGAAACCACGCGCGGCACGCTCTGCGTTTCTTCGCAGGCCGGCTGCGCACTGGATTGCGCTTTTTGTTCGACCGGCAAGCAGGGCTTCAACCGCAACCTGAGTGCGGCCGAAATCATCGGCCAGTTGTGGTTGGCAAATCGTCTGCTCGGCGCAGAGCCGAATGGCGATCGCATCATCAGCAACGTCGTGATGATGGGCATGGGCGAGCCGCTCGCCAATTTCGACAATGTTGTGTCCGCCCTCAACCTGATGCTCGACGACAACGCTTACGGCTTGTCGCGTCGCCGGGTGACGGTATCCACCTCGGGCATCGTGCCCGCCATGGATCGCTTGCGCGATGCGTGTCCGGTGGCGCTGGCCGTGTCGCTGCATGCGCCCAACGATGCGCTGCGCGATGAGCTGGTGCCGATCAACAAGAAGTACCCCTTGAAAGAGCTGCTGGCCGCTTGCGAGCGTTATCTCGTCAAGGCACCGCGCGATTTCATCACCTTCGAATACGTGATGCTTGATGGTGTGAACGATCACGATGAGCACGCCCGGCAGCTTATCGACATCGCACGTCAGGTGTCCTGCAAGTACAACCTCATTCCGTTCAATCCTTTCCCGAATTCGGGCTTCGGACGTTCATCGGCTGCCCGGATCAAGCGCTTCAGCCAGATTCTCCAGGACGCAGGCATTGTCACCACAACGCGCAAGACGCGCGGTGATGACGTGGATGCTGCTTGTGGTCAACTGGCCGGGCAGGTGAAGGACAAGACCAAACGGACGCAACGACGCGTTGTGCCCATCAACGAGGTGAGTCGATGAATTTCATGCAACCCCTGTGTGTGCATGCAGCAATTGTTGTGACGTGTTTGCTGGCCGGATGCGCCTCGCTGCCCAGCCCGACGCCAGGCTATTCCGGGTCTGGCGCGACCGATCGCTCGTCGTCCGACATGCCGGCGACGACAGAGGCGCGCAACAAGGCCCGTGTGCATATCGAATTGGGCGCGGCCTACATGGAAGGCAATCTGGGCGCTGCGCTCGATGAGGCGCGTGTGGCCGTGGCCTATGACAAGACCTATGCGCCGGGCTATTTGCTGATGGGGCAGGTGTATGCCTTGCTCGAGCAATACGCACAGGCCCAGGACGCGTTTGAAGAGTCGCTGCGCCTGGCGCCCGGCGATCCCGAAGTGAACACCGCCTATGGCTGGTTCCTGTGCAATCGGGGCCGTCAGAAAGAGGGCGCGGCGCGTCTGGAGCAGGCTGCGCGCAATCCGTACTATCGCACGCCCGGGAGAGCATGGACCAACCTCGGACTGTGCAATTTGCAGCTCAGGGATGATGTTGCGGCCGAGGTGGCCTTCCTGCGCGCTGATCAGGCTGACCCGGACAACCTTCAAGCCAAGTATCACATCGCTGCCATCTCATACCGTAATGGCAATTTCTATCGGGCGCGCGAGTACATCAATGTCCTGAATCGCCAGCCGGGGACACAGACGGCTGAAACCATCTGGCTTGCGCTGCGTATTGAAAACAAGCTCGGCAACAGGGATGCGGTGCAGCGTTACGGCAATCAGCTGGCGCGGAACTACCCAGCTTCCAATGAAAATCAGGCCTATCAGCAAGGAAAGTTCGAGTGAGCGACGGTCAGCAATTTGAACCCCCGATTGAAGAGACTCCTTCCGCGCATGTGAATGCGTGGCAACTGCTGCGCGAGACGCGCGAAGCGCGTGGTTTGACGGTTGCCGAAGTGGCGCAGCACTTGAAGCTGACGCCGCGTCAGGTTGAAGCGATGGAAGCGGGTGATCTCGCGCATCTGCCCGGCCCCGCGTTTGCGCGGGGATTCGTGCGTAATTACGCGCGTTTCCTGCATCTTGATCCAGCGCATTTCAGTCAGGTTCTCGATGTTGTCAGGGAAGTGCCTCCGCCGATCAATACCTTGCCGCTGGGTCAAATGCCCGGGCCTGTGCGCTGGCGTTTTTCCGCTTTACCCGCACTGGGTATTGCGGCGGCTTTGTTGATGCTTGCCGTGGCCGGCTGGTATTACCGTTGGTTCGAGCCGCGCGACGAGCAATATCTGGCCGACATCATGAGCCAGTCAGGTGCTTTGGCTGAACAGTCGGTACCACTGGCGTCGGCACCGGTTGCCGCACCTGCCCAGTCCGAGCCCAGCGCACCGGCGGTGGAGGCTTCCGCCGCCGTGGCTGCACCGAGCGCGCCCGTCGCGGCGTCGGTGCCAGTAGCTGTTGTGCCCGCTTCGGCGCCGGTGGCATCGCCGGCTCTGCCGCCTGCGGCTGCTTCGGCCCCGCGTGCCGTTGCATCCAGTTCGGCGGCAAGCGCAGCAAGTAGCGCGGCGGCAGCATCGGTGGTTGCCATCCCCGCCGTGCCCGTTGTGCCCAAGGCTGCGTCTGCGCCATTGGCGCAATCAGCTGCACTGTCTGGTGCAGTGCCCAAGGGATCACACCGTCTGCATTTTGCTTTTGCCGCAGACGCCTGGGTTGAAGTGCGCGACGCCAACGGCAAAGTGATTTTTTCGCGTCTTAATCCGGCAGGTTCGGAGCAGGACGTGCAAGGCGAAGCGCCGCTGCAGGTCGTGATCGGCAATGCGCCGCAAGTGCGCCTGAGTGTCGATGGCAAGGCGCTGGATCTGGGCTCGCGCACCAGCTCCAATGTGGCACGCCTGAGCCTGCCTTGATCGATGAGCCCCGAATGTGGATTGTGAGTAGCAAGTGATGAGTACTAGTGCTTCCGCCCAGTCACGTCACGCGACGCGTCTGGTGCGTATTGGCAAGGTAGCAGTTGGCTCGGCAGCGCCCATCGTGGTGCAGTCCATGACCAATACCGATACGGCTGACCACATCGCGACGGCCATCCAGATTGCCCAGCTCGCGCGGGCGGGTTCGGAGCTGGTGCGTATCACCGTCAATAACGACGAATCTGCCAAGGCCGTGCCGAAGATTCATGAGCAGTTGCTCAAGATGAACGTCGACGTACCTCTGATTGGTGACTTTCATTACAACGGCCATACCTTGCTGCAGGACAACCCGGCCTGCGCAGAAGTGCTCGCGAAGTACCGCATCAATCCTGGCAATGTCGGCAAAGGAGCCAAGCGCGATACGCAATTTGCTGCGATCGTCGAGATGGCCTGCCGCTATGACAAACCGGTTCGCATTGGTGTGAATTGGGGCAGCCTTGATCAGGCTGTTCTGGCGCGCATGATGGATGAGAACGCCGGGCGCGCCGAGCCTTGGGACGCGGGTGCCGTCATGCGCGAAGCGCTGGTTGTGTCGGCGCTGGAGTCGGCGAAAGCTGCAGAAGACGTCGGCCTTGCAGGTGACCGCATCATCCTGTCGTGCAAGGTGTCGAGCGTACAGGACCTGATTGCGACGTATCGCGAACTGGCACGCCGATGCGAGTATCCCCTGCATCTTGGACTCACCGAGGCCGGCATGGGCAGCAAGGGCATCGTAGCTTCGACGGCTGCACTGTCCGTCCTGTTGCAGGAAGGTATTGGTGACACGATCCGTATTTCGCTGACGCCGGAACCAAACGGCAAGCGCACCGACGAAGTGATTGTGGCGCAGGAAATCCTGCAGACCATGGGTCTGCGCGCCTTCACGCCGATGGTGACGGCTTGCCCGGGTTGTGGTCGCACCACCAGCGTGTTCTTCCAGGAGCTCGCGCAATCCGTGCAGGAATACGTGCGCGACCAGATGCCGGTGTGGCGTGACCAGTACGACGGCGTCGAGAATCTCACGCTTGCCGTCATGGGCTGCATCGTCAACGGGCCGGGGGAAAGCAAGCACGCCAATATCGGCATTTCCTTGCCGGGAACCGGCGAGACGCCAGCGGCACCAGTGTTCATCGATGGTCAGAAAGCCATGACCCTGCGTGGCGACAATATCGCTGCAGAATTCCGCGACATTCTCGACAACTACGTCGCTACAAAATATCCGAAGAAAGGTCTCGCGGCTTAAGGCGCGGGCATTACAAGAAGAAAATGGCAACACAGAAGATTCAAGGCGTTCGTGGCATGAACGACCTGCTCCCGGATGAAGCGGAGCGTTGGGAAGCATTCGAAGAGATCGTGCGTGACTGGCTGAAGAGCTATGGCTATCGTCCGATCCGCACCCCCATTGTCGAGCCGACGGCTTTGTTCGTGCGTGGTGTCGGTGAGCACACGGATATCGTCGAGAAGGAGATGTACTCCTTCGAGGATCGCCTCAACGGCGAGCAACTGACTTTGCGTCCCGAGGGGACCGCGCCATGCGTGCGCGCGGTGACTGAACACAATATGTTGTTCGGTCAGGCGCAGCGCCTGTACTACAGCGGACCGATGTTCCGTCATGAGCGCCCGCAGAAAGGCCGTTACCGTCAGTTCCATCAATTCGGTGTCGAGGCGCTGGGTTTTGCCGGGCCGGATGTAGATGCGGAGCACATTGTCATGTGTGCGCGGCTGTGGGACGACCTCGGTCTCGAGGACGTGTCGCTGGAAATCAACTCGCTGGGCGATGCTGCCGAGCGTGCGACACATCGGGCCGAGTTGATTGCCTATTTGCAGAAGCACGAGGCTTCGCTCGACGAAGATGGCAAGCGCCGTTTGCTGACTAATCCGCTACGTGTGCTTGATACCAAGAATCCGGCGCTGCAAGGCATGGTCGATGGCGCGCCGAAACTGATGGATTTCCTCGGCGAGGAATCGCTCAAGCACTACGAGGGCGTGACTGCGTTGCTGCGTGAAGCTTGCGTGCCGCACAAGCTCAACACACGCCTGGTGCGAGGGCTGGACTATTACAACCGTACCGTGTTCGAATGGACGACCACGCGACTCGGCTCCCAGGCCACTATCTGTGCGGGCGGCCGTTACGACACCCTGATCGAAAGCCTGGGCGGCAAACCTGCGCCGGCCTGTGGCTTCGGCATGGGTATCGAACGCGTCATGCTGCTGTGGGCCGAAGGTATGGAAGAGGGGCCGCTGTCGCGGCCGGACGTGTACATCGTGCATCAGGGCGAAGCTGCCAGCCGCCTGGCTTTCCGCGTAGCGGAGGAGGTTCGCTCTGCAGGTGTTGCGGCGATCTACCACTGCGGCGGCGGCAATTTCAAATCGCAGATGAAGAAAGCCGATGCGAGCGGTGCGGCTTTCGCGATCGTTATCGGCGATGACGAGGTGGCCGCCGAGGCCGTGATGCTCAAGCCGTTGCGCGAGCAGGACGGGCAGCGCGTGGAGCAGCGCAAGGTGCCCCTGGCTGATCTGGCGCCGACCCTGGCGAATCAGCTTTACGGTATCGAAGACAACTAACAAGCCTGCCTGACAGGCGCACTGACAACCATTTGGAAAGAAAAGACATGGCCGTTTACGACCTCGAAGAACAAGAACAACTCTCCGCAATGAAGGCGTGGTGGGACAAGTACGGCAATGCCATCACTTGGGTTGCCATTGTGGCGGCTGGCGCACTGTTGGCCTGGGTCGCCTGGTCCGGCTATCAGCGCTCGCAGAATGACAAGGCTACCGCCCTGTATTCGGAGGTCTTCCTGGCCGCACAGGCGGGCGATACCGCCAAGCTGCAGCAGACGGCGAACCAGCTCACGACGGAATACCCGAGCCATCTTCAGGCCTCGCTGGGAGCGCTGTTGGCGGCCAAGGCAGACATAGACAAGAAGGACGAAAAGAGCGCGCGCGTCAAGCTCACCTGGGTGATTGAACACACCAAGGAAGCTACCGTGAAAGATCTGGCGCGCTTGCGTCTGGCGACATTGTTGCTCGATGAAAAGGCTTACGACGAAGCCCTCAAGCAACTGGAGAGCGGCGTGACGCAAGAGCTGGCCGCGCGCTTCGCCGAGATGCGCGGCGACGTGCTGGTCGAGCAGAACAAGCTTGATGCTGCAAAGCAGGCTTACAAACAGGCTCTGGAAAAATTCTCCGGCGCTGCGGACAACAACACCTTGAAGACTATCGTGCAGACCAAGCTGGATGCGCTGGGAGCCAATTGATATGCCCCGCATTTCCGTAAGTTTGGCCAGCGTGCGTCGCTTGCGATCCATTGCGCTGATGACGGCGCTGAGTGTGTCGCTCAGTGGCTGCTTCCTGTGGTCCGACTCGCCCGGCCCCAAGCCATCGCCTCTGCCGCCTTTGTCGGGTACGGCGAAGCTGCATTCGGACTGGCACAAGCGGACCGGTAAGCTTTCGCCTGCCGTGTTGCGTCCGGCCGTTGTCGGCATTTCTGTTTTCGCTGCTTCCGCCAATGGCGAGCTGGCGCGTTACGAAGCTGGTCGTGAGTTGTGGAGCGTACGTGCAGCGAAAGCCTTGTCGGGTGGCGTAGCGGCAAATGGCAAGCTGGTCGTTGTGTCGAGTGCAGCGGGTGAGTTGCTGGCCTTCGATCCGGAGCAGGGCAAGCAGTTGTGGCGTGTTCAGTTGAATGGCGAAGTCGCAGGGCTGCCTTTGATCGCCGACGACATCGTTGTGGCCCGCGTAGGCGACAACCAGGTGTTGGCCTTCAATGCGGCGGATGGCACGCAGCGCTGGATTTACCAACGTACGCAATCTGCGCTGACCTTGCGCGCGCATGCTGGCTTCGGTCGCATCGGGGATTCCGTGCTGGCCGGCTTTTCCGGTGGCAAGCTGGTCTTGCTATCGCAAGGCGGGGGCTTCCCGCGCTGGGAAGCGACCGTGGCGGTGTCGCGCGGTTCGAATGAGCTCGAGCGCATGACCGACCTGGTTGGCGAGCCGCTCGTGCGCAGCGACGCAATCTGCGTATCGGCCTATCAGGCGCGCGTGGCATGCGTCGATGCGGCCAGGGGCGCGGTGCGCTGGTCGCGTGATATCGCTTCCGGCGTGGGGGCCGATGCGGACTCCAACAATCTTTATGTGACCGACACGACCGGTGCAATCCACGCGCTCGATCTCAAGAGCGGGGCTACCGTCTGGAAGCAGGACAAGCTGGCCTGGCGAGGTGTTGGTCGTCCGCTGGTGGTGGGTGACTACCTTGCCGTGGCTGATAGCCTCGGTTGGGTGCATCTGCTTGACCGCAAGGAAGGCGGCTTCAAGGGTCGTCTCGACGTCGATAGTTCCGGTATCGAGGCGCCGATGTCCTTGCTCGGCAAAGGCATTGTCCTGCAGGCGCGTGACGGCACCGTTCATCAGTTAAGCATTACCGAAGCAAGCAAGTGAAACCTACCCTCGTTCTTGTTGGGCGTCCCAACGTCGGCAAATCCACTCTCTTCAACCGCCTCACGCGAACGCGTGATGCGCTGGTTGCCGACATGCCGGGCCTCACACGCGATCGCCACTATGGCATCGGTCGGGGGGGCAACAAACCTTATCTGGTCGTTGATACCGGCGGTTTCGAACCGACTGCTCGCGAAGGCATCGTCGCCGAAATGGCGCGTCAAGCGGAGTCCGCGATTGCAGAGGCGGATGCGCTGTTGTTCATCGTCGATGGCCGCGTCGGCCTGACGCCGCACGACAAACAGATTGCTGACCGGTTGCGTCGTTCTGGTCGTCCGATCTTCCTGGCGGTCAATAAGGGCGAGGGTGCCAATCGCGCCATGCTTGCCGCTGAGTTCCATGAGTTGGCGTGTGGCGAGCCCTACGTGATCTCTTCGGCTCACGGCGATGGTGTCACCGCGCTCCTGAACCTGGTGCTCGATACTTTCCCGGACGCCAAGGAAGACGAAGACGACACGCGCGGCCCCAAGGTCGCCATCGTCGGGCGCCCCAATGTCGGCAAGTCCACCCTGATAAATGCCTTGTTGGGGGAAGATCGCGTTATTGCGTTCGACATGCCGGGCACTACGCGTGACGCGATTGCCGTGCCTTTCGAGCGGAACGGCCGCGAATACACACTGATTGATACTGCGGGTTTGCGCCGTCGCGGCAAAGTCTTCGAGGCCATCGAGAAGTTCTCGGTGATCAAGACCTTGCAGGCCGTGGAGCAGGCCAATGTAGTCGTCCTCGTGCTTGATGCAAGCCAGGACATTTCCGATCAGGATGCGCACATCGGCGGCTTCGCTCTGGAAACGGGCCGCGCACTCGTGGTGGCCATCAACAAGTGGGATGATGTGGATGAGTACCGTCGCGAGCGCGTCAAGGTGGACATCCAGCGCAAGCTGCAATTCCTGAGCTTTGCGCGCTTCCACTACATCTCTGCGCTGCATGTGCAGGGAATTGGCGGGCTGCTCAAGTCGGTTGATGGTGCGTATGCTGCCGCCATGTCCAAGCTGCCGACGCCGAAACTTACCCGTGTCCTGCTGGCGGCATTGGCCAAACAACAGCCGCCGCGCCATGGTGTGTTCCGGCCGAAGATGCGTTACGCCCACCAGGGCGGTCAGAATCCGCCCATCGTCATTGTTCACGGCAATGCCCTCGAGCACGTGCCGGACTCTTACAAGCGCTTCCTGGAACATTCCTTCATGGAGGCGTTCCAATTGCAGGGCACGCCAATGCGCGTCGAGTTCCGCTCGACGAACAATCCATTCGCAAAAGGCGAATAAGCTGGCCGATCGTGGGTGAGGTCGGCACTTCGGGGTAGTTTTCCGCTGCAAGAGTGATGGATTTGCTTACAGTCCTGTAAGGATTTGCAAGGAACTCCATCACGATGCAAAGTGCGTTATGCTGGCGGTGCACCATAAAGTGTGGCGTTGCCACAATCTCCTTTCACAAATAAAAAGACGAGGGCCAATATGAGTAACAAAGGCCAATTGCTCCAAGATCCGTTCCTTAATATTTTGCGCAAGGAACACGTGCCGGTTTCCATTTACCTGGTTAACGGCATCAAGCTGCAGGGACACATCGAGTCCTTTGACCAGTATGTCGTCCTGCTGAAGAACACCGTTACCCAGATGGTTTACAAGCACGCGATCTCCACCGTCGTGCCCGCCCGCCCGGTATCCATTCCGCATGATGCGCCGGATGCCAAGGAGTAAATGACGGTTGCGTCGCGCGGTGTTGCCATTTCACGCCGGTGCGTTGCACGGACGAAAGTCGGGTGGCGCACTTGCCGGCGTGTTGACCTTGCCAGTCGAGCACCCGTTGCCGCGTTGAACTGGAGCAGCATGTCTGAACTGAAAGGCGGGCGCCATGTTTGATCGCCCGGCGACTGGGAATCGTGCCGTGTTGGTGCAGGTCGATTTCGGTAAGGCCAGTATGGCGGACCGCATTGCCGAGCTGAGTCTGCTGGCAGGATCGGCTGGAGCGGAAACGGTTGCGTTGATCCAGTGCAAGCGACAGTCGCCTGACGCAGCCTTGTTCGTCGGCAAAGGTAAGGCGGAAGAGATTGCCGAGGCGGCGCGCGAATCAAGCGCCGACGTCGTCATCTTCAATCACGAACTGGCCCCTGGCCAGCAACGCAATCTCGAGCGCGTTTTGCAGCGCCGCGTGGTTGATCGCAATTCCCTGATCCTCGATATTTTCGCGCTGCGCGCGAAAAGTCACGAGGGCAAGTTGCAGGTCGAGTTGGCGCAGTTGCAGCACCTGGCTACGCGCCTGGTGCGCGGCTGGACTCACCTTGAGCGCCAGAAGGGCGGCATTGGTCTGCGTGGTCCCGGTGAAACACAGTTGGAAACCGACCGGCGCTTGCTCGGCAATCGCGTTGCCCTGCTCAAGCAACGCCTCCGGGATCTCGAAAAGCAGCGGCGTGTGCGCGGCCGGGCGCGCGAGCGTCAGGAAATGCCGGTCGTTGCCTTGGTGGGTTACACCAATGCGGGCAAATCAACGCTGTTCAACGCCATCACCAAGGCGGGCGCGTATGCGGCCGATCAGTTGTTTGCGACCCTCGACACCACCCTGCGCCGCGTCTATCTCAAGGATGCCGAACGCAGCCTGATCGTGTCCGACACCGTAGGCTTCATTCGAGATCTGCCGCACTCCGTTGTCGCTGCTTTTCACGCCACGCTGGAAGAAACCGCGAACGCGGATTTGTTACTTCATGTGGTGGACGCATCTTCTCCGGAACGCGAAGCGCAAATTCAGGTCGTAGATCGCGTGCTTGAAGAAATTGGCGCGGGTGCGGTGCCGCGAATCCTCGTGTGGAACAAGATCGATGCAACGGCTGGTGTGCCGGGAGTCGAGCGGGACGCGTGTGGTAATATTCAACGCGTATTATTGAGTGCCCGCACGGGTGATGGACTGCTTGCCTTGCGTGCGGCCTTGGCCGAAATGATTTTCCATGTTCCGGTACTCGTATCTGATAGCCAATCTGGGGCTGTGGCTCAATCTGCCGTGGATTCCAGCCACGGCGATGTGCAAGAACCATCCGATCATTTCAGTGAAACCCTGAGCGAGTCCAAGTGATTACAGCAATCTTCATGTCTTTGAACGACCCCCGTTGGGGCGGTGACAAGCAGGGCGATGACAAGCGCGGCGGCGGCGAGTCCGGCCCTCCCGATCTTGAAGAAATCTGGCGCGATCTCAATCGCAAACTGTCTGGTGCGTTTGGTCGCAAGACAGGTGGCAGCGGCAATGGCGGTGGCTCCGACGGTGGCGGTGCGCCAAGCGCAGGTGCTATTGGTGGCGGCGTTGCACTGCTGGTTGGCATTGTCTTCGTGCTCTGGATGCTCACCGGTTTTTACACAGTCGATGCCAGCGAGAAGGGCGTCGTGTTGCGCTTCGGCAAGTTCAAGGAAATCACGAGCGAAGGTCTGCAGTGGCGTCTGCCTTATCCGTTTGAGTCGCACGAGATCGTGAATGTCACGCAAGTGCGTACGGTCGAAGTGGGTTATCGCGGCAACGAGCGCGCCAAGGATCTGCGCGAGGCGTTGATGCTCACTGATGATGAAAACATCATCAATATCCAGTTTGCCGCGCAGTACACGCTCAATGATGCGCGGGCTTATCTTTTCAATAATCGTGATCCCGAGGCTTCAGTCAAACAGGCTGCGGAAACCGCGATGCGCGAGATCGTCGGCAAGAGCAAGATGGATTACGTCTTGTATGAAGGTCGTGAAGACGTTGCCAAGAAAGCGCAGCTGTTGATGCAGAAGATTCTGGATCGTTACGACACCGGCATCCAGATCAGCAAGGTGACCTTGCAGAATGCGCAGCCGCCTGAGCAGGTGCAGGATGCGTTTAACGATGCAGTCAAAGCTGGCCAGAACCGCGAGCAGCTCAAGAATGAAGGTCAGGCATACGCCAACGATGTGATTCCGAAAGCACGTGGTACGGCCGCTCGCTTGCTGGAAGAGGCGACAGGTTATTCTGGCCGTGTTGCTGCCCAGGCAGAAGGCGATGCAAGCCGCTTCAAGCAGGTTTACGCGGAGTATTCAAAGGCGCCTGAAGTGACCCGTACGCGTATGTATCTGGACACCATGCAGCAGATTTACAGCAATACTTCCAAGGTGCTTGTCGACGCGAAGGGCAACGGTAATCTGCTCTATCTCCCACTCGACAAGCTGATGCAGGCGGCAGGAGCTGCGCCCGATGCTCCGCAGATTGCACCAAAGACGAATGTCCCAAGTCCGGATGCGCCGGCGCATTCAGATGCAAACGACAGTCGTGCGCGCGATCCGCGTGCTCGTGACAGGGGAGATCGATAATGAACACGCGTTTGCCCCTGATTGCAGGTCTCCTGCTCTTTGTCGTGGTCGTCGCTTCGATGTCGCTCTTTACGGTGGATCAACGCCAGTTTGCGCTGGTCTTCCAGCTGGGTGAAATCAAGCGTGTCGTGACCGAGCCTGGTATCAAGCTGAAATGGCCGATGATCCAGAACGTGCGCTATTTCGATCGCCGTACGCTGACCCTGGATACGCCGGAGCCCGAGCTTTTTCAGACTTCGGAAAAGAAGAATGTGCTGGTCGATCTCTTTGTCAAATGGCGCATTGCCGATGCGGAGCTCTACTACAAGTCCTTCAATGCTGACGAGGCCAAGGCGGCCAATCGTCTGGAGCAAACGGTCACATCCGGTCTGCGTGAAGAGTTTGGCAAACGTACGGTTCACGAGGTCGTGTCCGGAGAGCGCGCGCAGATCATGGAAGACATGCGTCGCAAGGCTGAGGATGATGCCAAGAAATACGGCATGGAAATCATCGACGTGCGCGTCAAGCGCGTTGATCTGCCGGCTGAGGTCAGTGACTCGGTGTATCGCCGCATGGAGGCCGAGCGCAAGCGCGTGGCCAATGAATTGCGTTCGACCGGTGGCGCTGAAGCCGAAAAGATCAAGGCTGATGCTGAGCGACAACGTGAGGTGATTGTTGCCGAAGCGTATCGCGACGCACAGCGCATCAAGGGCGAGGGTGATGCCAAGGCTTCTGCGATCTACGCTGAGGCTTTCGGCAAGAATCCTGAGTTCTATCGTTTCTATCGCAGTCTCGACGCTTACCGCCAGAGCTTCCGTAACAAGAGCGATGTGCTGGTGGTTGATCCGAGCTCCGACTTCTTCAGATATCTGAAGGGCAGCGGGCGCGACAGCAAGTAATTCCAGCTAACGCAACCGGTGATCGGGCCTGGATGGCCGTCACCGGTTGTTGCCTGTGCGCTCGTCTTATGCGGATGCGGCGTATTTGGGCTCGTCTTGGCACCGCAGACAATTTATAATCAGGATCGGCATGCTTCGGTATTTCCTCTCCGCCCTGGCCCTGATGCTGGTGCTTGAAGGCCTCTTTCCGTTCATTGCGCCGGCAGTCTGGCGCGAGACATTCCAGCGCCTGACGCGTCTGGCTGACGGGCAGGTGCGCTTTATCGGGTTGACCTCCATCGTCGTCGGCCTTGTGCTGTTTGTCCTGTTTTACTGATTTTCCAACGATTTCACATCATGGCTTTGCCACGCTGGGCCCTGCCCGAATACTTTGAAGACGTCCTGCCCGTAGCGGCGCAGCGCATGGAGCGCCTGCGTCGCCGCTTGCTCGACGATTTCCGCCTGCATGGTTACCAGCTTGTCATACCGCCCAGCGTCGAGTTTCTGGATGCGCTGGTCTCCGGCACCGGGCAAGACATGGATGAGAGCACCTACAAGCTGGTCGACCGTATTTCGGGTCGCACGCTGGGGCTGCGCGCAGACATGACGCCCCAGGTGACGCGTATCGATGCGCACTTGCTGAATCGTCAGGGTGTGACACGTCTGAGCTATTGCGGTGCTGTGGTGCGCACCATGCCGCGTACGACGACATCGAGTCGTGAGCCGATCCAGATTGGCGCCGAAATCTATGGTCATGAAGGGATCGAGGCGGATGTCGAAATCGTGCGCCTGCTGGCGCGCAGCCTGACGCTGGCGGGTGCGAAGACTTTGCGGATTGATCTTGGCCATATGGGCCTGTTCCGCGCGCTGACGGCACATGCAGGGCTGGATGCCGAGGCGGAGGAAGCTCTATACGGCATTTTGCAGAACAAGGATGTGCCGGCGCTGCGCGAGTTCGTCGCCGGGCGTCCGCAGATCGTTGCCGACTCGCTGCTGCCTTTGCCTGGTTTGTACGGCGGGCCGGACGTGCTCGTGCGGGCGATGTCAGAGTTGCCTGATGTGCCGGGTGTGCGCTCAGCGATCAGTGAGTTGCTGCATCTGGTCAAGCATCTCGGGAATTTGCCTTTGTCATTTGATCTGGCAGATCTGCGCGGCTATCACTATCACACGGGTGTCGTGTTCGCGGCGTATAGCGGTACTTCTCCGGCAGCGGTTGCGCTGGGCGGACGCTATAACGAAGTGGGCAAGGCTTTCGGACGCGCGCGGCCCGCCACGGGGTTCAGCATGGATCTGCGTGATCTCGTCGCCCTCGATGGTGAAGTCGAGCAGTCCAGTGGTGCGGTACTCGCCCCTGCGGAAGGCGATGAGTCGCTGGCTGCGGCGATCGAAGTGCAGCGCGCAGCGGGTGAAATCGTAATGCTTGAATTGCCGGGTCACCAAGGTGCCTGGCGTGAGGCCGGTTGCGACCGGCAACTGGTTTTGCGGGACGGTGCATGGCGCGTCGTTCCTTTGGAGGAATAGAAGGTATGGCCAAGAATGTAGTCGTCGTCGGCACCCAATGGGGTGACGAAGGCAAAGGCAAGATCGTCGATTGGCTGACCAATCACGCTCAGGGTGTGGTGCGCTTTCAGGGCGGCCACAATGCGGGCCACACGCTGGTCATTGGCGAGAAGGAGTACAAGCTCAACCTCGTGCCATCCGGCATCGTGCGCGAAGGCGTGCAGTGCTATATCGGCAATGGCGTGGTGCTGGATATCCATCACCTGCTGTCCGAAATCGCGGTGCTGGAAAAAGACGGCATCGACGTGCGTTCGCGCCTGAAGGTGAGCCCGGGCTGTCCGCTGATCCTGCCGTACCACTCGGCGCTGGACAAGGCACGCGAGGCGAAGAAGAGCGCGGAAGACAAGATCGGCACGACAGGCAAGGGCATTGGCCCAGCCTATGCCGACAAGGTCGCACGTCGTGCGCTGCGCGTGTATGACTTGTTCTACCCGGAGCGTTTCGCCGAGAAACTGCGCGAAGTGCTGGATTACCACAACTTCGTGCTGACCCAGTACCTCGGAGCCGAGCCGGTGGCGTTTCAGCCTGTTTATGATCAGGCCATGAAGGATGCCGAGCAGATCCGTCCGCTGGTGGTGGACGTGTCGGCCGAGATCTACGATGCGCACAAGGCTGGACAGAACCTGCTGTTCGAAGGCGCGCAAGGTACGCTGCTGGATATAGACCACGGTACCTATCCATTCGTGACGTCGAGTAATTGCGTGTCGGGCCAGGCGGCAGCCGGTTCGGGCGTTGGTCCGGGCATGCTGCACTACGTGCTGGGCATTACGAAGGCATATTGCACGCGCGTCGGTGGAGGCCCATTCCCGAGCGAGCTGGATATCGAAACGCCAGCCTGCCCTGGCTATCAGATGTCGACCGTGGGTCGCGAATTCGGTACGGTGACAGGGCGCAAGCGTCGTTGCGGCTGGTTCGACGCAGCAGCGCTGCGTCGCTCGGCACGCATCAACGGTTTGACGGGTTTGTGCATCACCAAGCTCGACGTGCTCGATGGTCTGGAAGAGCTGAAGATCTGCACGGGCTACAAGTTGGGCGACAAGGTCGTCGATCTCTTGCCGGTCGGTGCGGATGACGTGGCCGCTTGCGTGCCGATTTACGAGAGCATGCCGGGTTGGTCGGAGACGACTTATGGCGTGAAGCGCTGGGAAGATCTGCCCGCTGCAGCGCAGGCCTATCTGAACCGTCTGGAAGTGTTGTGCGAAGTGCCGATCGATATCGTATCGACCGGACCGGAGCGTGACGAGACGATCCTGAAAAGGCACCCCTTCGCGGTGTAAGTAGTCGAGACAAAGGGCCGACGCAGCATGTCGGCCTTTTGTTTTCAAACTGCAGGCGGCGCATTTGCCTGCAGTGTGTAGTACAAGGATTGAAAATGTATCGGTAAGCCGGGCTGCATGAATGCAGCGGGCAATAAAAAAGCCGGTTCCGAAGAACCGGCTTGATTACCGAATTTGGTGCCCAGGAGAGGACTCGAACCTCCACACCTTGCGGCACTAGTACCTGAAACTAGCGCGTCTACCAATTTCGCCACCTGGGCAAGAGGCGTGCATTTTAAAGCAAGAATTAAATGAGTCAAGAGAAAAAGAACATTAAACCCAAAACAATCAGTAAAAAAGTTCGCGCACCCCGTGTCTCGCGTGTGCGACAAGCCGATCCCTTCTTCGAACGTGAGAAGGAAAAGTACGAAAATCCCTTGCCCTCACGTGAATACGTGTTGCAGATACTCGCCGACACGGCTCGCCCGATGACTGGTGAGGAGCTGATCGCGCAGCTCGACATCAAGCCGGAAGAGATTGATCACTTCGCGCGCCGCATCTTCGCCATGGAGCGTGAAGGTCAGCTGATGCGCAACCGCGCTGGCGACTACATCATTCCCAACAAGGCCGATCTCGTTAAAGGCCGGGTCGAGGGCCACGCCGATGGTTTCGGCTTCCTCGTGCCGGACGATGGCTCCGACGACATGTTCCTTGGCCCGCGCGCGATGCGCGAGGTCATGCACGGCGACAAGATCCTCGTGCGCGCCATGGGCGTCGATCAGCGCGGTCGTCGCGAAGCCAAAGTCATCGAAGTACTCGAGCGTGCCAACACGCAGGTGATCGGTCGCGTGATGGTGGAGCAGGGCGTGGTCTTCATCCAGCCCGAGAATCGCCGCATCAGCAATCAGATCCTGCTGGCCTCGGATACGACGCGCACGCCGCCGGCTGCCGGCCAGATCGTCACCGTGATGATCACGCAGCAGCCGTCTGCCCATTCGCAGGCCATCGGCCGCATCGTGCAGACGCTGGGCAACTATGCCGACCCCGGCATGGAAATCGAGATTGCATTGCGCAAGCACGATCTACCTTTCGAGTTCTCGGCGGAAGGTCAGGCCGAGGCAAAGAAGCTGCCGGACGCGGTGCGCAAGAAGGACTGGACGCCCGGTCGCGAAGACATCCGCCATCTGCCGCTGGTGACCATCGACGGCGAAACGGCGCGCGACTTCGACGACGCCGTGTATTGCGAGAAGCAGGGCAAGGGTTATCGCCTGATCGTGGCGATTGCCGACGTGAGCCATTACGTGACGCCGGGCTCTGCGCTGGACGCAGATGCCTTGCGCCGTGGCACCTCGGTCTACTTCCCGCGTCGCGTGATCCCGATGCTGCCGGAGAAGCTCTCCAACGGTCTGTGCTCGCTCAACCCGCAGGTAGAGCGCCTGTGCATGGTCTGCGACATGGACATCGGGCCGCTCGGTGTCATCAAGAAGTATCGCTTCTACCCTGCTGTCATGTACTCGCATGCGCGCCTGACCTACAACAAGGTTGCTGCTGCGCTGTACGAGAAGGACACGGCGCTGCGCAACGAGCTGGTTGATCTGCTACCACATCTGGGCCATCTCGATGAGTTGTTCCGCGTGCTGCTGAAGGCACGTGCCAAGCGCGGCGCGATAGACTTCGAAACGGTCGAAACGAAGATGGTCTTCGACGACAACGGCAAGATAGAACGCATCGTGCCCGAGCATCGTAACGACGCACACCGTCTCATCGAGGAGTGCATGCTGGCCGCGAACGTCTGCGCGTCAAACTACCTGCAGGAAAGCGGACAGGCATCGCTGTACCGCATTCACGAAGGCCCGACCGAAGAAAAGCTTGGCCGCTTGCGCGAGTTCCTCGGCGAATTCGGCATCACGCTGGCGGGCGGTGAGAAACCAAAGGCTGGCGATTTCGCCAAGGTCGTGGCGCAGATCAAGGAGCGCCCTGATGCGCAGCTGATCCAGACGGTGATGTTGCGTTCGTTGCAGCAGGCCGTGTATAGCCCGGACAACGTTGGCCACTTCGGCCTGGCCTACGATGCCTACACGCACTTCACGTCACCGATTCGCCGCTACCCCGACCTGCTCGTGCATCGCGCGATCAAGGCCGTGCTGAGCAAGAAGCCCTATGTGCCGAATGCGGGCCCTGTCGAGTTGCTGATGGATACGCGCCGCAAGCGCGGCAAGCCGGGCCGCGATGGCAAGCCGGCGCGTGGTAATGCACGCGACAAGCAGCAGCGCGAGGTCGTGGAAACGCCACCGGTGCCGGAGAAGGCGAAGAAGACCGGCATCTGGGAAGAGATCGGCGTGCATTGCTCGCAGACCGAGCGTCGCGCGGATGAGGCCAGCCGCGATGTCGAAACCTGGCTGAAGTGTTTCTACATGCAGGATCGCATAGGCGAGGAGTATGAAGGCAGCATTACGTCCGTGACGTCCTTCGGTATCTTCGTGACGCTGGATGACCTCTTCGTCGAAGGTCTTGTACACATCTCCGAACTCGGCAAGGATTACTTCCATCATGACGAAGCACGTCATGAGCTGCTGGGCGAGCGCACGGGTGAGCGCTATCGGCTGTCCGACCGGGTGCGTGTGCAAGTCGTGCGCGTGGATCTTGAGACGCGCAAGATCGATTTCAAGTTGCTTGAAGGTGTTGAGCGTGAAACGACACGCACCGGCAAGACAGAGCGTGACCGCGCCAAGGCGAAGCCAGAGGTGGCCGTGCCGGCAGCTGAGCCCGCTCCAGCTGGCAAGCAGAAACAGAAGCCGGTGCGCGAGCACGCCAAACCGAAGCGCTTGCTTCCGCCGCCCGAGGCGGAGCTTGTGCGCCCGAGCCGTAGTGCGTCGACTTTGCCAGCACGCCCGGCCATTCTTGATGACGATGATGATGGCGTCGTGAGCTGGCGCAAGCTGGCGGGTCTGCCGGATCGCAAGGGCCCGCATGCAATTGCCGCGGAAGTCGTTGGTAAACGCGAGCCGCGCGGAAGCTCGGCGGGGGCAAAGAGCAGGTCTGCGCCACCGCCAGGCAGGAGCGAATCACACTCAGATTCGCGTTCGAGCGGCAAGACGCCGACAAGCAAGAGCGCGCCGAAACCCAAGGCCAAGCCAAAGGCAAAACCCAAGGCTCCAGCCAAGGTGCTCGCCAAGGCTACTGCAGCGCAGCCCAAGGTGACGCCTGCGGCACCACGGACGGCTTCGACGGTGAAAACGACCGCACGCAAGCCCGTTGCTTCGAAGGGAGGCCGCCGTGGCTGATGACATCAAGAGCGGACGCTTCGTGCACGGCTTCCACGCGGTGGCGGCCAAGCTACGCCATGACGCAGACAGTGTGCTGGAAATCTTCATCGCGGCAGGCCGTCACGATGCGCGCGCGCGCGATCTGGTCGAACGTGCCGAGACGGCCAATGTGCGAATCATCCCGACGGATGCGCAGCGCCTCGACGGCATGGCCGGCACGCATCGCCATCAGGGAGTTGTGGCGCGTGTCAGTGCCCAGCGCAAGGAAGTGCGCCTGGACGACGTGCTCGATACGCTGACCGAAAACGCCCTGTTGTTGGTGCTCGATGGCGTGCAGGATCCGCACAATCTTGGCGCCTGCCTGCGCGTTGCCGATGCAGCGGGTGCGCATGCCGTGATCGCCCCGAAGGATCGTGCCGTCGGCCTCAATGCCACGGCCATCAAGGTCGCCAGCGGTGCGGCTGATACCGTGCCCTATGTCTCCGTCACAAATCTGGCGCGGAGCTTGCGTGAGATGCAGGAGGCTGGTGTGTGGTGTGTGGGGGCGGCCGGTGAGTCCGAGAAATCGCTCTACCAGATCGATCAGAAAGTACCCTTGGCTTGGGTGCTGGGCGCGGAGGGCGACGGTTTGCGTCGCCTGACGCGCGAGACCTGCGACGAGCTGGCGCAGATCCCGATGCTCGGTTCGGTGGAGAGTCTCAACGTGTCGGTAGCCTCCGGCATCTGCCTGTTCGAAGCGCGGCGACAACGTAGCGGAGCCTGATCGATGTGAGCCTGTTCTTCGGGGCAGGCCTCCTGTCGGTGTGGTGATTGGCGCGTAGCCTTGCGCGCTTTGCAGCCAATCACTTGAGCATGACAGGGGAGGTTCACATGAGTCCGCAACAGGTTTCACTCGTCCAGGCGTCCTGGCAAAAAGTCGTTCCCATCGCTGATACGGCGGCCGGTTTGTTTTACGGTCGCCTGTTCGAGCTCGACCCCGAGCTGAAGCATCTCTTCAAGAGCGATATCTCCGAACAGGGGCGCAAGCTCATGGCGATGATCAGCACCGTCGTGGCCAAGCTTGATTCACTCGGTGACATCGTGCCGGCCGTGCAGGACTTGGGGCGTCGTCACGTTGCCTACGGCGTGGAAGCCCAGCACTACGACACGGTGGGCGCGGCCTTGCTGTGGACGCTGGAGAAGGGCCTTGGCGATGCTTTCACGCCGGAAGTGAAGGAGGCCTGGACCGTTGCCTACACGACGCTCGCGGGCGCCATGAAAGAAGCTGCGGCCGAAGCGATCTGAGAAAACCATGCGCAAGCATGCTGCGCTGCCGGAAGGCGCGCTCGCCGTGATAGAATTCGCCGTGGCGGGTCTCCCCGCATTGCAGTGTGGGAATCTGGTCAGGTCCGGAAGGAAGCAGCCATAACCGCGTCCTGCAAGTGCCGGGGGTCAGGCTCGCCACCCCGAACAAGTGAAAAGGCGCATCCATTGGATGCGCCTTTTTCTTTGGCTCTGCGCGATTTACTTCAGATCGAAGCGGTCGAGGTTCATGACCTTGCCCCAGGCTGCAGCGAAGTCCTTCACGAAGCGTTCTTTCGCGTCTTCCTGCGCATACACCTCGGCCAATGCACGCAGCTGCGAGTTGGAGCCGAACACGAGGTCGACGCGCGTTGCCGTCCATTTCGCTTGTCCGGTGCTGCGATCCAGGCCTTCGAAAGTCTGTGCTGCGTCCGATGTCGGCTTCCACACCGTGCCGATATCGAGCAGGTTCACGAAGTAATCGGTCGACAGCGTGCCCGGGTTCCTGGTGAAGACGCCGTGCTTGCCGTCCACCGTTGCGCCAAGGGCCCGCAGGCCGCCGATGAGGACGGTCATCTCGGGTGCCGTCAGCGTCAGCAGCTGGGCCTTGTCGAGCAGCAGTTTCTCGGTCGGCACACCGTAATCCGCTTTGAGGTAGTTGCGGAAGCCATCGGCGAGCGGCTCGAGTACGTCGAAGGAAGCAACGTCGGTTTGCTCCTGTGACGCGTCCGTGCGGCCGGGCGCGAATGCGACGTCGATGGCATAGCCAGCGGCCTTGGCGGCTTGTTCGATGGCTGCCGTGCCTGCGAGAACGATGAGGTCGGCAAGCGATACCTTCTTGCCGCTGGCTTGCGCACCGTTGAATTCGCTCTGGATGCCTTCAAGCGTACGCAACACCTTCGCGAGTTTGCCTGGCTGATTACCTTCCCATTCCTTCTGTGGCGCCAGACGGATGCGTGCGCCATTGGCGCCACCGCGCTTGTCCGAGCCACGGAAGGTCGAGGCAGAGGCCCAGGCCGTCGATACGAGGTCGGCGAGCGGTACGCCAGCCGCCAGCACCTTGGCTTTCAGCGCGGCGATGTCCTGGGCGTCTACCAGCGGATGATTGAGCGCCGGTACGGGGTCTTGCCAGATCAGGTCTTCAGCCGGCACTTCGGGGCCGAGGTAGCGTACCTTGGGGCCCATGTCGCGATGGGTCAGCTTGAACCAGGCGCGCGCGAAAGCGTCGGCAAAGGCGGCCGGATTCTCGTGGAAGCGGCGCGAGATTTTCTCGTAGGCCGGGTCCATGCGCAGCGAAAGGTCGGCCGTGGTCATCATCGGCGCGTGCTTCTTCGACGGATCGTGCGCGTCGGGAATCATATGTTCGGGCTTCACGTTCTTGGCGACCCACTGGTGTGCGCCAGCGGGGCTCTTCGTGAGTTCCCATTCGTAGCCGAACAGGGTGTCGAAGTAGCCGTTATCCCACGTGGTGGGGTTGGGCTTCCAGGCGCCTTCTATGCCACTGGTGGTGGTGTGCACGCCCTTGCCGGTCTCGAAAGCGTTGGTCCAGCCGAGGCCCATCTCTTCGATCGCCGCAGCCTCCGGTTCGCGACCAACGTGCTTGGGATCGCCTGCGCCGTGGGCCTTGCCGAAAGTGTGCCCACCGGCGACCAGTGCCACGGTTTCTTCATCGTTCATGGCCATGCGTGCGAAGGTTTCGCGCACGTCGCGGCCGGAGGCGACCGGGTCGGGATTGCCGTCCGGGCCTTCCGGGTTCACGTAGATCAGGCCCATCTGCACGGCGGCCAGCGGGTTGGTGAGTTCGCGCTCGCCGGAGTAGCGGCTATTCGGCTTGTCGCTGGTTGCCAGCCATTCGGCTTCGGCGCCCCAATTGACGTCTTCTTCCGGCGCCCAAATGTCCGCACGGCCGCCGCCGAAGCCGAAGGTCTTGAAGCCCATGGATTCCAGCGCGACGTTGCCGGCGAGGATCATGAGGTCGGCCCACGAAAGCTTGTTGCCGTATTTTTGCTTGATCGGCCACAGCAGGCGACGCGCTTTGTCGAGGTTGCCGTTGTCGGGCCAGCTATTGAGCGGGGCGAAGCGCTGGTTGCCCTTGCCTGCGCCGCCGCGACCGTCTGCCGTGCGGTACGTACCGGCGCTGTGCCAGGCCATGCGGATCATCAGGCCGCCGTAGTGCCCCCAGTCCGCCGGCCACCAATCCTGCGAGTTGGTCATCAGCGCAGCGAGGTCCTTCTTCACTGCGGCAAGGTCCAGTTTCTTGAACTCCTCCGCGTAGTTGAAGCTCTGGGGCAGAGGGCTGGTTTCGGGGCCGTGCTGGTGCAGCACGCTCAGGTCTAGCTTGTTGGGCCACCAGTCCCGGTTCGCGCGGGTACTGGGGGCCGGCTTGCCGGCATGGAAAGGACACTTGCTTTCGCTGGACATGATTTGCTCCTTGGTTCTCGATGTCAGTACGGGGAAAAGCTGAATTTCAGAGCGTGTTTGTTACGTGGTTCGACATGACAGGCGCGACGCCATCATTTGATTCCTGGCGTTTCTCTGGATGCGAGGAGGTCACGCACTATTCGATTTGTTTCTGGAGCCACTGTCTGGATCTCGCATCCATTCTTTGCGACAGATCAACTCTAGGTGGCCCATCCGCATCTGGCCAATCGAATGATCCGACTGGCCCGATAGTCTGTGGCAATCGAGAAAGGAGAATGACTGTGGATGCGATGCATCCTGCGGCGTCCTTCAGGTCGCAGTCCGGCAAGGTGGCGAACCGCCATCCGGGCTACAATCGCGGCCATGAGTTACCAAGTCCTTGCCCGCAAGTGGCGGCCCAAAAGCTTTGAAACCCTGGTTGGTCAAGAACATGTGGTACGGGCCCTGGGGCACGCGCTGCAGACGGGCCGTCTGCATCATGCCTACCTGTTTACTGGCACGCGGGGTGTTGGCAAGACGACCATCTCGCGCATCCTGGCCAAAAGCCTCAACTGCGAAACCGGGGTGACGGCGACGCCGTGTGGTGTCTGTACGGCCTGTACCGAGATCGATGCCGGCCGTTTTGTCGATTACATCGAGATGGATGCGGCCTCGAATCGCGGCGTGGACGACATGGCGGCGCTGCTCGAGAAGGCCGCCTATGCACCGGCGCGTGGCCGCTACAAGGTCTACATGATCGACGAAGTGCACATGCTCACCGGGCATGCCTTCAACGCCATGCTCAAGACGCTGGAAGAGCCGCCAGCGCACATGAAATTCATCCTGGCGACGACCGATCCGCAGAAAATTCCGGTCACCGTGTTGTCGCGTTGCCTGCAGTTCAACCTCAAGCAGATGCCGGTGACGCACATCGTCGATCACCTGTCGCGCGTGCTCGGCGAAGAAGGCGTGCCCTTCGAGCCGGGCGCGCTGCGCCATATCGCCAAGGGGGCGAACGGGTCGATGCGCGATGCGCTGTCGCTGCTCGATCAGGCCATTGCGCACGGGGCAGGCAAGGTCGAGGAAGAGCAGGTCATCGACATGCTTGGCACCGTGGGTGAGGACCATCTCTATGCCCTGCTCGATGCACTGGCTGCGCAGGACATCGACGCCATGCTGGCTGCAGCCGACACGATGGAAGCGCGCGCCCTGTCATTCGATGACGCATTGCAGACCTTCGCCAGCCTGCTGCATCGCATTGCCTTGTTGCAGTTCGCGCCACAGGCTTTTGGCGACGTGATCGAGCGCGAGCGCCTGAGTGGGTATGCCAGACAGTTTTCAGCCGAATTCCTGCAATTGGCTTACCAGATCGTCGTGCATGGCCGCGACGAGTTGCCGCTGGCGCCGGACGAGCACACGGGTTTCTCGATGACGCTGTTGCGTCTGCATGCTTTCCGGCCCGACGCGGCGGGAGCAGGCAGCGGGGCCATGTCCAGTGGATCCAGCGGAGCAGGGGGCGGAAATGCGCGGCCCATGCCAGCTGGTGCAACGCCGGGCGCAAGCGCGCAGGGTATGCCCTCGCTGAAGCCCGCCATGCCCAGCCTCAAGCCACAGCTGCAGGCGAGTGCTCCGAGCCCCGCCGTCAGCGCGCCGGCGATGCCCGCACAGTCTGCGGCCGAGCCTCCGCTTGCCAAACCGTATGTCGACAGTCGGCCGGAAGCCGTGTCGATGCCGGCAGCCTTGCCTGAAGGGATACCTGACTGGCATGAGCTGATCGGCGCCATGCAGCTTGGTGGCCTGGTGCGCGAACTGGCGCAGAACTGCGCGCTGATCGAGGTGGCCGGCGGGGCGATCAAGCTGCGTCTGGCGCCTACGCACAAGCATTTGTTGGCCATGCCAGGTACGCAAGCCAAATTGCAGGAAGCGCTTGCCAAGCACTTTGGTGGCGGCGTGCGCCTGAACGTGGAGATCGGCGAGCCGGGGACGCAGACGCCCGCACAGCGCAATGCCGAGACGCAGAGACAACGTCATTCCGATGCGGTGGCGGCGCTGGAGTCCGATCCCTTCGTGCAGGAGGTGATCGAGCGCTTCGATGCCACGCTGATCGAGACTTCGGTACGACCGCTATAAACCGTTGTTGATTCTTTTCTGATTTCTTTTACTTTCACCCACTCGCCCAAGGAGCATTGAAATGATGAAAGGTGGACTGGGAGGCCTCATGAAGCAGGCCCAGCAGATGCAGGAAAACATGAAGAAGGCGCAGGACGCGCTGGCCACGATAGACGTCGAAGGTCAGGCGGGTTCGGGTGCCGTCAAGGTTGTCATCAGCTGCAAGTACGAAGCCAAGCGCGTGACCATCGATCCGTCCGTGATGGACGACAAGGAGATGCTGGAGGACCTGATCGTCGCTGCGCTCAACGATGCGTCACGCAAGGTTGAAGCCACGACCGCCGAGAAGATGTCCGGCTTTACCGCTGGTCTCAACCTGCCGCCAGGCATGAAGCTGCCCTTCTGATTGGATCTGTGAGGAGGCATGAGTGAGGTGTAGACGTCCAGAACGTACTCCGCTCTTCACGCCTCCCGCCTCACTGCATTGAACCCCCTCGACCAACTCATCGAAGCGCTGCGCACCCTGCCGGGTGTCGGCCCCAAGTCAGCCCAGCGTATGGCTTACCACCTGTTGCAGCGTGACAGGGTCGGGGCTGCGCGTCTGGGGCAGTCCGTCAGCCAGGCACTCGAGCGGCTGAAGCATTGCTCGCGCTGCAATACCTTTACCGAAGTAGAGGTATGTGAGCGCTGCAGTAGTCCGCAGCGCGATGCGAGCCTGCTTTGCGTCGTCGAGATGCCGGCCGATCTGGCCATCATGGAACAGACGCACAGTTACCAAGGCATGTATTACGTGCTGATGGGGCGCATCTCGCCACTCGATGGCGTCGGGCCGCGCGAGCTCAATCTCGAGAAGCTCATGGCGCGCGCATCGGACGGCGTGGTGCGCGAGGTGATTCTTGCGACCAATTTCACCAACGAAGGCGAGGCGACTGCGCACTACGTCGGCGAAGTCCTGCGTGCACGCGGTGTGAAAGTCAGTCGCATCGCGCGCGGCGTGCCGGTCGGCGGGGAGCTGGAGCACACGGATATCGGCACGCTTGCGCAAGCGATGGTGGAGCGGCGCTCCATGTAATGCCAGACGCTTCTTGTTGTTGTGCTAGCAAAGGAAAAAAGGCCGGGAACGAACCCCGGCCTTTTTCTTTGATGCGATGCACTTGCTGAAGAGTCTACTGACCCGTTGAAGCAATGCCCTCGATCTTCACGTCGCTGATGGCGAGGTATTTTCCCGTTGCAACCGAGGTATACCAAGGGAATACGCGGACATACAGCGTTGCACCTGCCGGGACGGTAATGGCGAGCGAGCCGTAGGTCGTCTGTACCATCGTGCCGTTGACGAAGCTCAGCGGCGTATCGCCATTGAGACGAACCGGGCTGCTGAAGTCGGCGTTCGTGGAGTACTCGATGTCTGCACGCGTATTCGAACCGCCACTGGTGGCCATCCATGCCGAGATGGCGCTGACGGTGAAGCTGCCAGTCGAAGGCGCACTGACTGCGAACTGCAGATACTTGCCTGCGTCATGCGCCAGATTGGTCGTCGAATTGTAGCGATTGACGAGGACCGTCGCGCCATTCACCGCCAGGGAGGCTGTGCTGCCCACTGGCAGCCCGACTACGCCAGCATCTGTGGTGCCGACCAGGCCGCCACTCGTGCCGCTGAGCACGTTGCCATTCATCTTCCACAAGGCATAAGTTGCCAGGCCAGATGGAACTGCAATGCCGTTGCCGGAGAGCGCCACGGTGCCCAGTGCCGCGCCCGCCACGGTGAAGTTGATCGTGCCGTTGTAGGTCTGGACTGCGGTCGGCGCAAACTTGACATACACCTTGCTGGTCAGCGCTCCATTGCTGTAACCGATCTCCAGCGTCTGACCCCAGGTGGATTGATCCGTCGAGAGCAGGTAGCCCGGAGGTGCAGCAAGATTCACCGTGCCACTGGCTGGGGCAAGATCAAACGTGGAAACGGTAATCGACTTTACGGGACCATCACCAATGTAAGCATCGCCCCAGTCCAGTGAAGCGGGGCTGGCCAGCAGGGATGTGACGCTTACAAAGTAGCCGTTGAGGATGTTCAGCCCCTTCATGCCGTCAACCGCCATCTTGGCAACCAGGGTGGCGTACAGGCCGTTCAGGTGGGTGCTGTCGGGGTAGTAAAGGTTCGGCGACGCCGATGCAGCAGGTCCGTAACTTTCAACCAGCGCCTTGGTGAGCGTGGTGACGTCCACGAGCGGCACGTTGTATTGCGTGGCGATCGCTTTCATCGCTTCCGGATAATTGCCACGCGCATACGTCTCGCCGGCGATGACGCTGGTGAGGTTGTGCACGCCGTTGCCGGTGATCACGCCGTTGGCGAAATAAGCGCGAACGATCGGTGTCATCAGGATCGGGATGCCGCCCTTGGCACGAATCTCGGTGACGTAACGCTTCAGGAATTGATAGTAGGAGTGCTCGGACTTGTCGAGCGCCGGCTCGAGCGAGTCTGCGCCACCCGAGCAGCCTTCGCCATTCGTGGTGCCATCGCTGCAATACGCGTAAGTGCCGTAAGCAGGGTAGTCGGTGCCATCCTTCTCGTCGTTGTGACCGAACTGGATGATGACGTAGTCACCGTTCTTGATGTCCGCCTTTGCTGCATTCCATTTGCCAGCTTCGTAGTAGAAGCTGCGTGAGCTACGCCCGCCTGCAGCCCAGTTCTTTATCGTGACGTTTGCATTCACGAACATGGGCAACTTCTCACCCCAGCCGTATTGCGGACGACGATCTTCCGTGTAGGTCGTCATCGTCGAGTCGCCGATCATGTGGATCGTGATGGGGGTGGAGCCCGCGGGGGCACTCGAGGAGCTCGACGATGAAGAGCTTGAAGAAGATGAGGATGTATTGCCCGTGCCCGTAACAGCAGTTGTGAGCTTCCCGCCTCCTGCATTGAGCAGGGCATATAGTTTGACGAGTGAAGCAGCCCGTGGCGTGTAGATGTAGGGCACAGTCCAGGTCACGCCGTTCGAGAGCAGGCAGCCTGCGAGAGTGCCGCCATTGAGTAGCGAGCCAGCGTCCTTGAAAGCACCTGCCGCGGTTGAGGAGTTCGGATTGGTGATGACATCGTCACATACCGCAGCTCCTGCGATCTCGAACACATTGTTGTTCGACAGGATCTTCGCGGCGACGCCGGCGCCGACACTGTAGGAGTGTGGATAGACCGGGTGGGTCTTGCTGCCCGTGTAGTAATTGTTGAACAGATGTACCTGACCGTACCGCACCCGCGGCGTACGCATCGACACATTGCTGAACACATTGTTGCTGAAGGTCACCGTAAGGTGGCCTTCGTCACCCGTCGCGGTATCACTTGCACCAATGAGATTGTTCTTGTTGTGCAGATTGAACAGGTTGTACGACACCGTCACATAGTCTGACGCGTTCTTGATGTCGAGCGCGCCATCGTGACACTCCTTGACCTTGCCGCTATCGATGGCGAGCGTGTCATTGGTTACGGGCGTGTCAGTGAACGTATTGTGGTCAATCCAGACATGATGCGAGGCGCTGACCTGTATGGCCTGAAAGGAGGAGTTCCAGGTGCTCGTCGTGCTATCCCATGTGGGTGTGACGTCACATGGTGCGACGATCTTCAGGTTGCGGATGATGACTTGCGAGGTGTTGCTGATATTGATGTAGCCATTGACGATGCCCGCGCTGGCAGCGTCACCGATAAGGGTCGTATTGGCAGGCAGCGTGATGGCTGCGCGCACGGCCTGATCCGCGTGGATGGAAAAGGCCTGGCCTTCACTCATGTCGATCACGCCGACGATCTTGATGATCTTGGCTGCGCTACCACCGTTGGCTAGCGCATTAAGGAGTTGGGCCCGATTGGATGCGGTATAGATGTTGGCCGTGGTGGCTGCTGAGCCACCAAGCGTGCCGCCGTTCTGGCTGGCCCAGCCATCTGCAGGGGCGGGCTGCTGCGCCGGATCTACGGCAAAAGCAGGTAGGGAAACGAGCAGAGCGGCCCCCAGCAGCGCGCGCCGCAATGGCGCCGTGATACGTGTATTCAGCACGGTAACTCCCTCGGTGATTCTTGTTGGGCAGATGGTCTGCCATAGGCCCATTTTTTCAATCTACTTGGGCTCTCAAGCTGCTGCGAGATTAGGTGTTGCGAAGGTGATTTGCCTGATCCAGATTGCTTATTTTCCGGGCCAGCGCGTTGGCTGACTCGATGCGCTGACAGGCACCAGAAAGAGCAGGGGCCTTGAGGCCCCTGCTCGTCAGTCACGCAGTGCGTAGGTTACGGAGCAGGATTCCATCCGGCACCACTGTTGAACGCCGAGAAGATCTGCGCCCGTGTCGAGAAGTTGGCTACTACGTCACTGGCATTCAGCGCATAACCCCCCACTCGTGTCGCAAGATTGAGCGGCGTGCCGGCCAGATCCGTCGTGCCGTACTCGCGCCAACCGCTGGCTGCTGTTGCAGTCACGGGGTTAGGTGCTGGCTGGCCGTTGACGCCGGTATATGCCCAGCCCACAGGTGCGACGTGCGTGTCCATCTTGCAGTTGATGAAGCTCACGTTGTCCCACGAGGATGTGCCGCCAGGACTGCGCGCCAGATAAGTGACGCCGCTTGGCAATGCGACACCTCCGGGGCCCACGCCTTGCGTCAGGGAGCTGTTCAGGAACACGAAACCCTTGTCCGTGGCTGCAACCGTACGGGCTTGCACGAGGTAGCCGCCCGAGCTTGCATTCGAGGTGTCACCCACCGAGCGGATCTCGCTGTTTTCGAACAGCGCGACGCGGTTGCTGCCCCAGATGAAGTCGACGTTACCGGCGATCAAGGTGTTGTAGAACCACGAATAGCCCTTTACCTGGATGGTGTCCTGCTCGCTGAAGAAGTTTGCATTCTTCGCGATCAAACGGCCTGCGTCGTTGTTGAAGTACAGTGTCTCGGCCTGTGCGCTGATACTCGAAGAACGCAGCGTCGTGTTCTTCAGTGTCAGCGTGTCGAGCGTGAGCAGATCAGATGTCTCGATCAGCAGCACTGCACGACCACCGGCCGCCGAGCCCGAACCTGCAGCCTGGCTGGCACCCGAACCGCCGTTCAGCGTTTCGTAGTTCTTGTACTGGATCACCGTACCGTCACGGCTTTCTCCCTTGATGGTGACGTTGTCCTTGGCGCGAATGAACAGCAGCTCCTCATACGTTCCGTTCATCACGTTGATGGTGACTGGCGTCGCTTTGGCGACGTTCTTCATCAGGTGATTCAGAGCGCCCTGAACGGTACGGAAGTCGGCAATGCCGTCGTCATTCACGGCGAGTGTCGTAAGGCTTGTCGAGACGGCGGGTTTGGTCGTGAAGGACCAGTTGCCAGCCAGACCGATGCCCAGGAACGCATTGCCATTGAGAGACGTGCCGGTGAATACGCCGTTTGCGATGGCAACGTAGTATTCCGTGCCATATGCCAGCTTGTTGTTATGCGGCGTAATCGTCACCGTGTTGCCGGCGATCTTGATCGGGTTGAAGTTCACCTTGCGGATCTGGTCCTGGCCCGTGTAGCCGATCGAATCGGTTTCACTGCTTGGCTTGATCACGTCAACCAGAGCGTTGTCGCTCTTGCGGAAGATGCGGATCGAACCGGCTGCGCCCAGCGTCGGTGGCGTATCGAAGACAAGTTTCAGCGAACCGTCGATGTATGCAGCGGGTTCTCCGGCCGCAGGCGACACAACACCACTGAGGTTGTACGTCTCAGTCGATTGTACAAACTGCGGCGCGATGGTTGCCGTAATGGTGCGGGTGACCGTAGAGTCCGAGCCACTGGTGAAGGTGATGGTGGACGTACCTTCACCCACCGGTGTCAGCGTGACGACGTTGCCGGCTTTAGATGCCGCGACGGCTGCCGGGTTGCTGGACACGACCGAGAAGGTGTCTGCCGTCACACCATCGTTTTTCAAGGCCGTGACAGTCGTCGTCAGTGGCGTATCGCCGGCTTCGGCAGCCCATGTGGTCGAGGTCGTGCTCAGCGTGAGCTGGACTGGCTTGATTGCTGGATCGCCCACCTTGACGTCGTCGATCATGAACGATTTGTTGGCAGTGTACAGACCGATCAAGCCACGGGAGGCGAATGCCGAGTCGACAATCGCGGCGCCAATCTTCTCTCCATCCAGATATACCGAAAGGTTGGTGCCAATCACCTCAAAGCGCACGGTGTAGAACTGCGCATCCATGGCGATAGGCTTCTTGGTTTGTTTGGGGCGGGTCAACGTGCCTGCAAGCATCTTTGCGATTTCGACGTTCGTGCTGGATGTTGAGCTTTGAACATTGAGGCCTGCGCCATACCAGTTGTTGGCATCCACATAGCGTGTGACGAGGAACAGGTACTTGTTGCTCGTAGTGCTATTCGTCATCGGACGAATGCGTGCTTCGACGTAATAGTCTGGAGACGTTACTCCGGTGAATGCACTTGTCTTGACGAGGGCCAGAATGCCGCCAGTCGACTGTGCTGTGTACTGCAAGACATTGCCTGCGCCTGATGGGTCAGCAACAACCGAGAAGGTGCCGTTGGGGCCGTTGACCGGGAGCAGGTCCCATTTATCGGCGGAGCCTGTTTCGAAGTCATCGCAGAAATACAGGTTGGCGTTGGTACAGCCAGATGAGGCTGAGCTGGTCGAACTCGTTGACGATGAACTGCTGGACGAATTTGTAGAGGATGTATTGCCCGTTCCGCTGATTGCAGTCGTCAACTTGCCACCGCCTGCATTAAGCAGACTGTATAGCTTGACCAGCGAGCTTGCGCGCGGTGTGTAGGCATAGGGAATTGTCCAGGTTACAGCACTGGAGAGGGAGCAGCCGCTGAGCGCGGTTCCATTCAGTAGTGAGCCAGTGTCTTTGAACTTGCCTGCAACTGCCGACGAATTTGGATTGACAATGATTTTGTCGCAGGCGGCTTTTCCGGTGAATGTGATCTCGAAGACATTGTTGTCCGAGATAAGCTGCGATGCGTAGCCCGCGCCAATGCTGTAGTCATTCGGATAGACCGGATGGGTCTGGCTACCCACGTAGTAGTTGTTGAAAAGATGAACTTGCCCATAGCGTACGCGGGGAGCTCGTTGCGTGACGTTGCTGAAAACGTTGTTGCTGAAGGTTACGCGAAGGTGACCGGTATCACCTGAGGCCGAATCAGAATTGCCTATGAGGTTGTTTTTGTTATGGAGAGAGAAGTTATTGAAAGAAATCGTGACGTAGTCTGATGCATCCGTAATGTCGAGCGCGCCATCGTGGCACTGCTTCAGGCGATTTACGGAGGTGTCGACCGGCAGGGTGTCATCTGTCACCGGCGCATCGGTGAAGCTGTTATGGTCGATCCAGATGTGATCAGAGCCCTTGATGGAAATACCATCGAATTGGGAGTTGTAGCTGCCACCCGCGCCGTCGGTGGCGTCATAGACTGGACTGACATCGCATGGGTTCACCAGCTTCAGATTGCGGATAATGATCTGGCTGACATTGATCAGTGTGACGAACGCATTTGTAAAGCCGGAATTGGTGCCGTCACCGATGAGTGTGGTGTTGCTTTTGAGATTGACAGCGCCACGCGTGGCTTGATCGGCGTGGCTCGCAAAGGGTACACCTTCGCTCATGTCGATAATGCCGACGACCTTGATGATCTTTGGTTGCGCGCCACCATTGGTAATTGCGTTCAGCAGCTGGGTGCGATTGCTGACCGTATAGATATTGGCGCTGGTGGCCGCAGAACCTCCCGTCGTACCGCCGGCTTGGCTAGCCCAGCCGTCGTTGGGTGCGGCCTGCTGCGCAGCGTCTACGGCACCTGCCGTTTGCCCACACAGTGCGCTCAGCAGGGTCGCGCAGAGCGCGGCTCTCAAAGCAAGATATCTCATCTTTGACTCTCCTCGATTGTCGTGTCGCACCGCCGTCAAGCAGCGGCGCTTTCTAGAGTGTTCGAATCAGCTGCGGCGCTTGCGGCTGATCAGGCCGACGATGCCCAGACCTGCGAGCAACATGGCGGGTGCGACAGGCTCAGGTACGGCAGAAGTGAAGACCAGTTGCGAGGTGAAGCTGTAACCCGACGCGCTACCGACGGCGGAGCTCAGATTGGCACTGATCTGGTGATCGTTGATGACGGAAAGTACCGGCGCACCGCTAGTGACGGCCGACATATCTGTGATATTGAAGGCGGAGATCAAGGAGGTCAGGCTGCTGCCGAAGTCGAACACGAAGCTGGCAGGGGCGCTTGACGCGTTATCGAGAGTGAAAGTTACCAAACCCGCAGAATTGAAATTGATCTGAATCAGACTGTCGGCGGTGATGAACTCGGCGCCTTCAAATGCCGCAAGTCCAGTCAGGTTTTGCACTCCCTCGGATGTCTGCAAAAAGTCGGCACCGTAGATGCTACTGCCGTCACCGTTGTAAGTACCAAGAATCTGGGCGCCAGCTAAAGGAGCAGCAGCAAATGACTGCCCCATCGTCAATAAACCGGCTGCCACGCCCACCAAGATTTTATTTTTCGTTTTCATCATCAACCCCAGCGCAAGTTAAAACAGAACAGGAAAACCGGTTTGCAACCGGTAACATTGCTGGCTGCCCCATAAGCAAGTTGTATTCCTTTATAGAATCGACTTGTATATCAACTGCTTGGAGTTGGAGGGGGATGGGGTGTGTAAGAAACGCCGACAGATAGAACTGTCGACGAGAGCGTGGATACGGGTGAAATAGCTACAGCAGCCCAAGCCGTGTTTCGATGACTACAGAATCGCCAGATCGATCTCGCCCACGTTATTGAATACGTAGTCCGGCTTGTAAGGAAAGTGCGCCATGATTTCAGGGGTTGTAACGCCTGACAGTACGAGCGCCGTCTTCATGCCGGCCTCCATGCCGCCGACGATGTCGGTGTCCATGCGATCGCCGATCATCACCGCGCTATCCGGGTGAATGCCGAGCTTGCGGGTGGCGAGAGTCATCATCAGCGCATTGGGCTTGCCAACGATGTAGGGTTTCTTGCCGGTTGCGGCGGCGATGGCTGCGAGGATGGTGCCGGCAGCCGGTTCGTTGCCGCCCTCGACCGGGTCGATCATGTCCGGGTTGGTGCCGATGAACTTGGCGCCACCATCAATGAGGTGCACGGCCTTCTTGAGCTGATCGAAGTTGAAGGAGGTGCTCTTGGCGACAACAACGTAGTCGGGATTCGTTTCAGATAGCGAGAAACCAAGCTTATAGAGCTCGCTGATGATGCCGCCGCCGCCGATCACGTAGGCGGTGGCGCGATCCTTCTGCGCCTTGAGGAACATGGCTGTTGCCATGGCTGCGGTAATGAAATTGTCTTCGGTCAGGCCATGGATGCCGAGACCTTCAAGCTTCAGCTTGAGGTCGAGTGATGTTTGTTCAGCGTTATTGGTCAGGAAGAGGAAAGGGGTTTGTGCCGCGAGCAGGCGCTGCACGAATTCGAGCGCTCCGGGGATGAGTTTCTTGCCGCGATAGATGACCCCATCCATGTCGCAAATGACGCCTTTGATCATGATTGCCTGATTTTTCGTTGTGTAGGGAAAGCGCCAAGTGTAGCGCGGGAGTGTCCTGGAGGGCTTGTGTGACGCCCTGCGCAAATTATCTGCTCCCCGGAGAGTTAATGCTGGCGCGGGTTTGCGTGGTTTGATGCAGGGCAAGGCTTTAATTCGCCTGGTGCTTTTCGCTATACTCGCGCAGTTTTCAAGATTCCTTACCACTCGGGGTTTTCAATGAGCGATGACAAAAACGCTGAGGCCGGTGCTCAAACCGCTGGCTGCAGCGATTGCAGCCGCCGCAACCTGATCGCGGCGACAGCCGTGGTCGGAGGCGCAGCCGGCCTCGGCGCAGCCGTGCCGTTCGCACTCAGCTTCACGCCATCAGAGCGTGCCAAGGCTGCGGGCGCGCCGGTCGAGGCAGATATTTCTGCCCTTAAGCCGGGCGAGAAGATGGTGGTTGAATGGCGCGGCAAGCCCGTGTGGATCATCCGCCGTACGCCGGAAATGCTGGCATCGCTGAAGGCCACGGATCCCTTGCTCGCTGATCCTGAGTCGAAGCGCTCGGAGCAGCCGGAGTACGTCAAGGGCGACGCGCGTTCGATCAAGCCCGAGTATCTGGTCTGTATCGGGATCTGTACCCACCTCGGCTGCTCGCCGAGCGACAAACTGGCGCCGGGCGCCGAAGGTGGAATGGGTGCAGACTGGCACGGTGGTTTCCTGTGCCCTTGTCACGGGTCCCAGTTCGACTTGGCCGGGCGCGTGCTCAAGAGCATGCCGGCGCCGGACAACTTGCCGATTCCGCCACACAAATACCTGTCGGATTCCAAGATCCTGATCGGCGAAGACAGCAAGGGAGCCTAAGGGATGAACAAGCTGGCGCAACAACTCATGGGTTGGGTGGACGACCGTTTCCCGGCGACCAAGATGTACAAGGAGCATCTCTCCGAGTACTACGCTCCGAAAAATTTCAACTTCTGGTATTTCTTCGGCTCGCTTGCACTGCTGGTGCTGGTGATTCAGATCGTCACGGGCATTTTCCTCGTGATGCACTACAAGCCTGACGCTTCCTTGAACGCTTCCGGCATTCCGGTCGCTTTCGCCAGCGTTGAATACATCATGCGCGATGTGCCGGGCGGCTGGATCATCCGCTACATGCACTCGACGGGCGCTTCGGCGTTCTTCATCGTGGTGTACCTGCACATGTTCCGTGGCCTTCTCTACGGCTCGTATCGCAAACCACGCGAGCTGATCTGGCTGTTCGGCGTCGGTATCTTCCTGTGCCTGATGGCCGAAGCTTTCTTCGGCTATCTGTTGCCTTGGGGGCAGATGTCGGGTTGGGGCGCGCAGGTGATCGTGAATCTGTTCGAAGCGATTCCTGTTATCGGCAAGGATCTGTCGATTTGGATCCGTGGCGACTTCGTTGTGTCGGACGCAACGCTTAACCGCTTCTTCAGCTTCCACGTCATTGCCATTCCCCTGGTACTGATCGGCTTGGTCGCGGCTCACATCATCGCCTTGCACGAGGTCGGCTCGAACAATCCGGATGGCGTCGAGATCAAGAAGCATAAAGATGCGAACGGCATCCCGCTGGATGGCATTCCTTTCCACCCGTACTACACGGTGAAGGACATCTTCGGCGTGGTGGTCTTCCTGATGGTGTTCTCGGCGATCATCTTCTTCATGCCTGAGGGCGGAGGCTATTTCCTCGAGTACAACAACTTTGTGCCGTATGACCAGTTGCAGACGCCTCCGCATATTGCTCCCGTCTGGTACTTCACACCCTACTACTCGATCCTGCGCGCAACGACGTCGGACTTCCTGCCGTGGCTGATGGCGCTGGTTGCGGCAACCGGTGGTTTGACGCTGCTGACCGCACGTAACTCCCTGGTGCGTATCATTGCGGCAGTACTGTCGATCGCTGTGTTGTTGGGCTTGCTGACGCTTGAGGCCAAGGTCTGGGGCGTCGTGATGATGGGCGGTTCGGTGATGTTGTTTGCGCTGCTGCCCTGGCTGGATCAAAGCCCGGTCAAGTCGATTCGTTACAAGGGTTCGTTGTTCAAGAGCATTCTGGCGGTGTGGGTCGTATGCTTCTTGATCCTCGGCTATCTTGGCGTGTTGCCTCCCTCGCCGACCGGCAAGATCGTGTCGCAAGTCTGCTCGATCCTGTATCTCGCGTTCTTCGCGTTCATGCCTTGGTACTCGCGCATGGACAAGACTCTGCCCGTGCCGGAAAGGGTGACCTCCGAATGAGCTCCATGAAAATGATGTTCCCGAAGACTTTCCGTTTCGTTGCGGCGGCATTGTTGAGTGCTGCGTGTGCGGGCTTGTCGCTGCCGGCTGCTGCGAGTGGTGACGTATTGCGCCTGGACAAGGCTCCCCTGCAGTTCGACAACGCTTCGCTGCAGAACGGTGCCAAGCTGTTCGTCAACTACTGCCTGAACTGCCACAGTGCAAGCTACGTGCGGTACAACCGTTTGCAACAGATCGGGCTGACCGATCCGCAGATCCGTGACAACCTGCTGTTCACCGCGGACAAGGTGGGTGATCTGATGAAGATCGCCTTGCGTCGCGAGGATGCCAAGCAGTGGTTCGGCGCCGCACCTCCTGATTTGTCGCTGATCGCGCGTGCGCGCAGCGGCGAATTCGGAACGGGTGCAGACTGGATCTACACCTATCTGCGTCAGTTCTACCGCGACGACTCGCGTCCGACCGGCTGGAACAACACAGTCTTCCCCAACGTGGGCATGCCCAATGTTCTGTGGACTTTGCAGGGCCAGCAAGCTGCGCATTTCGTAGAGAAGACAGATGCGCATGGCGTAGCTGCCAAACATCTCGAAAAGCTGGAAATTGTTCAGCCAGGTACGTTGTCAAAGGAAGAGTTCGACGAAGAGGTTGCCGATCTCGTGTCCTTCATCGCCTGGATGGGTGAGCCAGCCCAGGAGATGCGTCAGCAGATCGGCTTGTATGTGCTTGCCGTGCTGGCAGTACTGGCTGTGCTGAGCTATATGCTCAAACGAGCATTCTGGAAAGATGTGCACTGAAATGCACTTCGAAAACCGTAACCCCACCCGCAACTAATCAGGTCGCAGCCGAAATGATGCTGTTATCCAGTCGCGAGCATGATGTAACGCCTTCGCGTCGCATCGTGCGCGACACTGAGTATTCCTGGAGTAATTCCGCAATGATGAATCTTTATTCCGGAACAACGGACCCATTCTCTCACCGTTGCCGGATCGTGCTCTTCGAGAAGGGCATGGACTTTCAGGTGGTCGATGTCGACTTGTTCAACAAGCCGGAAGACCTCGCTGTCACCAATCCCTATGGTCGGGTGCCCGTCCTCGTCGATCGCGACCTCGTGCTGTACGAGGCCAACATCATCAACGAGTACATCGATGAGCGCTTCCCGCATCCGCAACTGATGCCGCCAGATCCGCTGATGCGCGCTCGCGCCCGTCAGCTGCTGCATACCCTGGAGCTTGAACTGTTCTCGCACATCGAGGCGCTCGAGAAGAACCAGAAGGGTGTCGACAAGCCACGTGCGCATGTGCGTGACCAGCTGACCCAACTGGCACCGATCTTCGCCAAGCAGAAGTTCATGCTGGGTGACGAGTTCTCGATGCTGGATGTGGCCATTGCGCCCTTGCTGTGGCGTCTTGAGCACTACGCGATCGAGCTGCCGAAAACGGCTGCTCCATTGGCGAAGTATGCGGAGCGGATTTTCTCGCGTCAGGGCTTCATCGATGCGCTGACTCCCTCCGAGCGCGCCATGCGTCGATAAACACGCATTGGCCTACTGCGCGGGCCGGGCTTGAAACTCCGGTGCTCGCTGTACTCTCGTACAGCTCTGCTCCTCGTTTCAATCGCGGACCACTAGCTACGGCCACTGCGTATTTATCTCGGTCAGGGCTATTGTGAAGCGTAGGCCGATTGTTTTTCTGAACGTGTAGTAATCCAATGAGCGATATCCCATCCACCAAGCCGTACTTGATCCGCGCCATCTTCGACTGGTGCGTGGACAACGGCTACACACCACACATCATGGTGTCGGTGGATGCGCACACTCGCGTGCCGATGGCCTTCGTCCGCGACGGGCGAATCGTGCTCAATATTGCGCCTTACGCCACGCATCAGTTGTCTATCTCCAACGACGAGATCACCTGTCAGGCGCGTTTCGGCGGCGTGGCGCAATCCCTGTTGGTGCCAATGGCCAATGTGATGGCCGTGTACGCGCGTGAAAACGGGCAGGGCATGGCATTCGAAGTCGGTGCTGGCGCCAAGGATGTGGGCGTCGAACTGCATGCTGACCCGGACGTCCAGGCTGCCGATGACGATAGCATGGGCGAGCCCGATGTGGTCGCGGGTTCGGACGACAAACCCGAACCGCCTGCGCCGAAAGCCGGCGTGCCGGGGCGCCCGCACTTGCGCATCATCAAGTAGCTCCGCACGGCTGATCGCCGCGCGCGCGTGATTCCGTCATCCTGTCGCTTTTCTTGAAATCCCTTTTTGTAGTCAAGCGAATCTGACTGGAGCGGGGCCATGCATTCCCATTCACACTTCCACGTAGACGGACATGCCAACGCGGAGCCGCATGCGCCTTCCGCAGGTAGGTCGCACCACGTCGACGATTGGGAAATGCCGCATCAGTTCGATGAGGGCAATCCTGCGGCCGAGCGTGGCACGCGCTGGGTGCTAGTCATCACCTTGGTGATGATGCTGGCTGAGATCGTGGCTGGCTACCTCACCAATTCCATGGCGCTGTTGGCCGATGGTTGGCATATGAGTTCGCATGCCGTAGCCATCGGCATGGCGGCCTTTGCCTACGCCATGGCACGTCGCCATGCGAACGATGCACGCTATGCCTGGGGTACCTGGAAGATAGAGGTGCTCGGCGGATTTGCCAGCGCTTTTGCGCTTGTAGGCGTTGCCGGCATGATGGCCTGGAGCTCTGTCGAGCGTCTCGTTGCGCCATTGCCGATCCACTACGGGGAGGCCATGTGGGTCGCGGCCATCGGTCTGGCGGTCAACCTGGTGTGTGCGAAGATCCTGCACGGCGCGCACGATCATGGACACGGGGACGATCACCATCATCATCACGAACATGGTGATCATGTGCATCACGCTCACGGGCATGAGGCTTCCCATCGGGACGTCAACCTGCAATCAGCCTATGTCCACGTGCTGACGGATGCGATGACTTCGGTGCTGGCGATTGCCGCGCTGGCGGGCGGCAGCCTGCTCGGTTGGCAATGGCTGGATCCGGTCATTGGCTTGTTTGGCTCTATCGTGGTGGCCGTATGGGCGATCGGCCTGCTGCGCGAAACCAGCGCTGTCTTGCTGGATCGCGAGATGCAGGGCCCGATCGTCGAACAGCTTCGGGCTGCCTTGCTGGCGCCTGCCAATGGCGGCGACATCGAGATTGCGGACTTGCATGTGTGGCGCGTCGGACGTGCGCGCTACGCCTGTATCGTGGGCTTGGTGACGCATCGGGCAGACCTGCAGCCGCAACAGGTGCGCGGTTGGCTGAAGGAGCTGCCGGCCCTGTATCACGTCAGCGTCGAAATCAATCACTGCGGTGTCTGCACGCCGCAAGAGCAGGGCTAGGCGCCAGGCGTTGCCTCGTCCCGTGTTGTTTCATCCGGGACAGAGGCCTGGGCTGTGTCCTCATCAATTTCTGTGCTGGTTTCGAGGCCGCTTGCCGGCTCGATCTCTTCATCCAGTGGCGTGACCGTGACGCCCACATCCACTTCGTGCTCACCGCCGCCGAGAATCACTCCGCGCAAAGGCGAGACATCGCCGAAGTCGCGCCCCCATGCCAGCATGATGTGCTTGTCGCCGGGCACCATGTTGTTGGTCGGGTCCAGCGCCAGCCAGCCGTATCCCGGCACGTACAGCGCCACCCAGGCATGTGATGCATCGGCACCGATCAGGCGCGGCTGGCCCGGCGGTGGTTGCGTGAGCAGATAGCCCGAGACGTAGCGTGCGGGCAAGCCCAGCGCGCGCAGGCAACCAATCATCAGATGGGCAAAGTCCTGACACACACCGCGACGGATAGCCAGCACAGTCTCTACCGACGTCGTGACATGCGTGGCTGTCGGGTCGAACTCGAATTCCTCGTGGATGCGCGTCATCAAGTCCAGCGCCGCCGCGACGATCTCGGCCTCGGGCGTAAAGCTGGCCCTGGCGTAGTCGCGTAGCGCAGGGGCGTACGGCACGAGCGGGGAGGGGAACAGGAACTCGGCCGCTGCGCTGTCCGCATCCTGTCCCCAGCGCGTCTCGGCGAAATACTGGCGCACGTCCTCCCAGGGCTCACTACTGTCCGGTATCTCCGGCTTGCGCCGGACATCGACCTCGCTGGTGGCGGTAATGATCAGTTTTTGATGTGGGCTGACAAGTTCAAAGCGTGCCAGATCGTTGCCGAAGTAATCGAGGTCCGTGTCGATGCGCTCAGGCGCCGGCACGACCACCAGCTTGCTCGACAGACAGGTTTGCTCGGCGTCATCGCGCGGTCGCAAGTGGGCGACCTGGAAGCTCAAGCCTACCGGTCTGCTGTATGCGTAACGCGTAACGTGTTCGATCTTGTAAAGCATCTTGGCCGCTGGTTCGTTCAGCTTATGGTGGTGCGCACATCGAGGTGGCTGAAGTAGCGATTCTGCAATGCGTTTGCCAATTCGTTGCCTGCCTCCCATGCCGCGAGCAACAGGCCGCGCAAAGCGGTTCCTTCCTGGCTTGAGCCAACCCAGTCTTCCGGTTTGCGTGACAGCAGATTCTCGGCCAGCAGGCGTAATGGTGTGCTGATATCGGCGGGCAACTGGCCCGGCAGCTGGCCGACGTGATCGGCCAGCGATTCGAGCTGGTACAGGAAGGCTCGCGGATTATCGCGGTCGGTCAGCAACAGCTCAGACACCGGGCCACGCTCCGGCGCGCGCTGGTAGCGGCGGCGATAGGTCAGTACCGCATCGGACAGGTCGATGAGGCTGGCCAGCGCGGGCGGGCCTTCGATCGGTACCAGTAGCGAGTCGAGTGCGATGGACAGGAATTGCATGCGCTCGACACGGCGACCAATCGACTGGAAGCGCCAACCTGCGTCGCGTGTCATGTGTTCCATGCTGTAGCCGGACAGCGTAATCAGGCACATCAGGGACTGGTCGAGAAACTCCAGTGCATCGGAGAGCGTATGCGTGCCGCGCATCCACGATGTGGTCAGGCGGTCGAGCCGGTTGTAGATGCGCCAGCTGTCCGGCGCAAGGCGGTCACGCAGTGTGCGCGCAAGGCGGATCACGTTCTGTAGATTGCTGATGGGGCCGCTCGGGAAGTTTGCATCCTTGAGCGAGATCAGCAGGATTGCTTGCGGGCTGAGGGGTTTGTCCTGCGTGGTTCTTTTTGCGATGACGCCGCTGCGCAAGCCCGCCGCGTGCAAGGCTGGCCACTCCGCATCGTCTGCCGCGAGTTGCTGACGCAGGCCGCAGCGCAGGAGACGCAGGGCGCAGTCTGCACGCTCCACGTAGCGAGCGAGCCAGAACATGCTCTCACCCGTGCGGCTGGCCAGCGAGCCGTGGTCGTGCTCGGTGACGATGGTCGGATAGTCCTCCGCCTTGGGCTGTGTGGGCAGCGGTAATTCTTCCTGCGATCCGGCCAGCACCCAGGTGTCCTTGCTGCCACCGCCGCGCTGGATGGTAATGACGCGCGTATCCTTGATGCCCGCTACCCGGCTCAGGCCGCCGGGCATCACGATGTAGCCATTCGGGGTGGCTGCAGCGTAGACGCGCACCCCTGTGAGGCGCGGTTCGAGCGAGGCATTGCGCGAAGCCCAGATCGGCACGCGCGACATGCTGACCATCTCTTGGCCGACAAAATTGCGCGGCTGTTCGTGGATGCGCTTGATCAACGCCTCGCGTTCCTCTGCGTCCAGGTCCCCGCCAAAGACCGGCCCTTCTGCGGCAAAGCCGTAGGCGTTCTTGATGACGAGCGAGTCGAGGCGTTCAGCGACTTCTTCGAGCGCGGGTTCCTCGCCGCACCACCACGTGGCAACCGAGGGCATCTGTAGCTCTTCGCCAAGCAAGTGTTCGCACACGGAGGGCAGGAAGCCGAGCAAGGCGCCGGATTCGATCAAGCCGCTGCCCAAGGCATTGGCAATCAGCACACCGCCCTTGCGCGCCACGTCGACCAGCCCCGGCACGCCGAGCGCCGATTCCGGGCGTAGCTCCATCGGGTCGCACCAGCTGTCGTCGGTACGCCGCATGATGGCGTGCACACGACGCAGGCCGGCCAGCGTCTTGAGAAAGACGGCGCCGTTACGTACGGTGAGGTCCTGTCCCTCGACCAGCGGGATGCCCATGTGCCGCGCGAGGTAGGCGTGCTCGAAGTAGGTTTCGTTGAGCGCGCCAGGAGTCAGAAGCACGATCAGTGGCGCTTCGTCGTCCCGTGGCGCCCATTGAGCCAGTGAGTCGCGGAAGGTCTGGAAAAAAGTATTGAGCGGCTGTACGCGCAGGGTACGCAACAGCTCGGGAAATTGGCTGCCGATCAACGCGCGATTTTCCAGTGCATAGCCTGCACCGGAAGGGGCTTGCGTACGGTCGGAAACGATCCACCATTGACCGTCAGGTGCGCGTGCGATGTCTGCCGCGTAGAGGTGAAGATGAATGCCGCCAGGCGTTTCGATGCCGCGACAGGCGCGCAGAAAGCCGGGGTGGCCCTGGATGATGCTGGCTGGCAGCTGGTTTTCAGCAATCAGCTTCTGCGGCCCGTAGAGGTCACGCAGGATCGCGTTGAGCAGCGTGGCGCGCTGGCGTATCGCTGCGGCGATGCCTTCCCATTCCTCGGCGGGCAACACTTGCGGCAGCAAGTCCAGATCCCAGGGGCGATCGGCGCCGCGCGGATCGGCATAGACGTTGTAGGTCACCCCGTTGGAGGCGATCTGCTGCTGCATTGCTTCGCGCGCTTCCTGCAGCGCACGTGGGCCCATCCAGTCCAGGTGCTTGATGATCTCGCTCCAGTGCGCCCGCGGCTTGCCATTGGCGGCCAGCAGCTCGTCGTAGCGATCAGCAGGAGTGGTGTAGCGATCCAGCAAAGGCATTGTCGGCAGCGACTCGGCGGCGAGCGGGGTGTGCGTGGAGGACGGGTGGTCTGGAGCAAGCAAGACTATGGCCAAGAGTAGCGGAAAGCCGAAAATACATACAGCAAGGTGCCCGCTGGAATACGCACTATTGCGCATTGGCAGCGAGGCTTTCCGTCTGGCTGGTGTTTCTGGAGGATACCCGCGCCGGGTGCTGTAAATCTGGCGAAATTCTCAAATAAATGTGCCAGGCCGCTTCTGTCGGACCGACTGCCGGTTCACCTTTCCGCTGCGCTCGAAGTGTTATTTTTACCGGATAACGAAACGGCTGAATTCAGGTCGTCAGGAACGGGACCCCGGGGATAGCAGGATGGCATCGGCAATGAAGCAAACAACGAAAGAACATGCAGGCGGCACCTCCAAACCAGGCGATGCGCGCGGCTGGCTGGCCGTGATGGTGGTCTTCGCCGCGTTGGCGGTATTTGTCAGTCTCGCAGCGTAAGCAAACCGCGCCGGCCCGTTCTGGACGGGCATTCGAGTGGTGGGTGAGGAAGAGAAGAGAGGGCTCCGGTTATAATCCGGGGCCTGTTTTTTTCTCCATCCTTTCGAGAGCCTCCATGAGCCAGTTCGATAACGTTTCCGTCGTCAAGAAAGCCAATGTCTATTTCGACGGCAAGTGCGTCAGCCACACCATCGTGTTCGCCGATGGCACCAAGAAGTCCGTGGGCGTGATCCTGCCTGCCAAGCTGACCTTCAATACCGGCGCGCCGGAAGTCATGGAAACCGTGTCCGGCAGCTGCAAGGTGCGCCTCAAGGGCGAGACCGAGTGGAAGAGCTATGGCGAAGGCCAGTCTTTCGATGTGCCCGCGAACTCCAGCTTCGACATTGAAGTGACTGATAGCTACCACTACGTCTGCCATTTCGGCTAAAAATACCTCGTTGCGCTACTGCGCCAATGCCCCGCCTTGGCGTGCTCGACGTACAGGTGTACGTCTGTGCGCGCCGCCTTGCCAGCCATTGGCTCGCGATGCGCGCCGCCGCATTTTTCCCGGCTTGTAAAAGGAATCTCCATGCCTTCATTTGACGTAACAAGCGAGGTCGATTGGGTCGAGCTGGGTAATGCCGTCGACCAGACCAATAAGGAAGTCACAAATCGTTTCGATTTCAAAGGCTCGGATGCGCGCCTGGAAATTACCGGCAAGGACAAGGAGCGTTCGCTCGTTTTGTACGCCGATAGCGAGTTCCAGCTCGGTCAGGCCTGGGATGTTGCGCGCCTGAAGTTCGGCAAGCGGAACGTTGATATCCGCTGCATGGAACGCAAGGACATCGAGACGATAGGCGGCGGTAAAGCCAAGCAAACGATTGTCGTTAAGGCTGGTATTGATGCCGAACTGGCGAAGAAAATCGTCAGGCTCATCAAGGACAGCAAGCTGAAGGTCCAGGCCAGCATCCAGGGCGACGAGGTGCGCGTGACCGGCGCCAAGCGTGACCTGTTGCAGGAAACCATCGCCTTGTTGAAAAAGTCGATCGACGACTTCCCGCTGCAGTTCGGCAACTTCCGCGAATAACGCATTGGCTGGGTCCGGCTGGTGCGTCTGCAACAAGGAGCACCAGCATGGATGAAGTCAGCAGCATCACCCGGGGTTTAACGACCGAGAAACTGGCCGACGTACAGGGGCAGGCGCAGGTTTCGGTGCTCAAGAAGGCCATCGATATCGAGGCACAGCAGGCGCAGCAGTTGATCGAAGCGCTGCCGCGTCCGGTTTCGCCCGGCCAGCCCGGCGGCATCATCAATACCAAAGCCTGATCAGGCTGCACGATGCAAAAGGAAAAGGGGCCCTCGGCCCCTTTTTTTTGGACACCCAGCGGCGCTCAGAGCGCGTCGAAATAACTGACGATGCGTTGCGGCAACCAGTCCAGGTTGCCCGGGAAGCGGCCGCTGACAAAGCCGACGTGACCGCCTTCTTCTGGCTGCTCGAGCGTCACGACCGGCGAGACATCACGCTTTTTCGGCAGCGCTTTGCGCGGCAGGAACGGATCGTTCTTGGCGTTCAATACCAGGGTTGGGACGGCGATCTGCGTCAGCAGGGGCTTGGAAGAAGCACGCGACCAGTAGTCGTGCACATTCTTGAAGCCATGAACCGGCGCAGTGTAGGCATCATCGAAATCGAAGAGAGTCTTGGCGCGCGTGGCGCGATCGGCGTCGAACAGCCCTGGAAACTGACCGGCCTTCTGCTTTGCATTGCGCCGCATGCTGCTCAGGAAGTGACGTGTGTAGACCTTGTTGAAGCCTTGCGCGAGTTGCAGGCCGGCCGCTGTCAGATCCATCGGAGCCGAGATCGCTGCGGCTTTGGTAATGATCTTGAAGGCAGCTTCACGACGACTGCCCAGCCAGCACAGCAGCGCATTGCCGCCCAGTGACACACCTACGGCGTAAATCGGCACGTTCGCGAACTTTGCGGAGAAGCGCTTCAGGATCCAGTCGATCTCGTCGGCATCGCCCGAGTGATAAGCGCGCCCAAGGCGGTTTGGCGCACCCGAACAGCCGCGGAAGTGCACGACCGAGCCATTCCAGCCGCGCTCTTCCACGGTGCGCATCAAGGCCCGTGCGTAATGGCTATTGCTCGAACCTTCCAGTCCATGGAACAGCACCACAAGCGGTTGTTTGGCTTGCTTGGGAAGAGAGTCGACATCGATGAAATCGCCATCCGGCGTGTCCCAGCGACGACGTTTGAGGGCCGGCTTCTTGCCTTTGATGCTGAGCGGCCAGATGGTTTGCAGGTGGGCGTTGGGTAGCCAGCCGGGGGCTTCGTAGCGCATGACGGAATCCAGAGCGAAATGTGACCAAAAACGGCAGTCTGGAATAATAATCGTCACGTTCTGCGTGACGACCATACGTCGGCGCTCCGGTGGCTAATGCACGATGCGCGGCGTGTCTTGCAGCAGTAGACCTTCAGTATCGGGTGCTGGCGAGGTGTGATGCAGGATCATCTGCCAGCCCTGTGCGCCACGTGAGAACACATTGGTGGCGATCATCGGCGGCGCGATCGTGTCATCGCCCTCGATGTTCACGTGCTCGAGCACGCAATGCACGGACAGCAGCATGGCCTGGGTCTTGATCGGATGGCTGATGCGCACCTTGATCTTCATGCCACTGGCGAAAAGCTGGCGCCAGGCTTCGCGGATGGATGCGAGGCCGGTGAAGCGCGAGCCACCGGGTTGCACACAGACGACTTCCTCGTCTTCCGACCAGACATTCATCATCGCTTCCAGATCGCCGCGCGACAGGGCCTCGTAAAAGGCTTGTTCGGCGTCGTCGGGTGTGGCGTAGATGGTTCTTGGCATGGGGCGGGTGGCTGGCGTTGATCAGAGCGTGGTACAGGCGCGGATGCTACACCATGGTCAGGCCAAAGTTTCGGCGACGCGCTCGGCGCTGATCTCGCGCAGGCAGTTGAGATGGCCCAGCGGGCATTCGCGCTCGAAGCAGGGGCTGCATTCGAGCTTGAGCCAGATGGTCTGCGCCTTGTCCGACAGCGGCGGCGTGTAACCCGGGCTGGAAGAGCCGAACAGCGCAGTCAGGGGTGTACCCAGTGCCGCGGTGACGTGCATCAGGCCGGAATCGTTGGTGACCACATGACGTGCAATGGAGAGCAGATGCACGGCCTGCTCCAGATTGGTCACGCCACACAGATTGCGCGCGACACCGCCGGAGCGCTGCACGATCTCATCGCCCACCGGGGCATCTTTCTTCGAGCCGAGCAGCCATACCGGCGTACCTTGCGCGGCGAGCTTCTGCGCCAGTTCGGCGAAGTGTTGTTCCGGCCAGCGCTTGGCTGGACCGTACTCGGCGCCGGGACAGAAGATGACCGGCGCCGGCGTGTCGCTCAGGCCAAGCTTTTGCAGGCTGCTGGCCGCTGCGGCGGTATCCACGCGCAACTGCGGATTGGGCAGTGGCTTCGGCAAAGGCTGGCCGGGTTTCTCGGCCAGTATCGCGTAGCGCTCGACCTGCAGCGGCGTCGCTTTCTCGTCGAGTGTGTGACGCACATTGATCAGGCCGAGGCGTGACTCGCCCGTGAAGCCGACCCGTTTCGGGATGCCGGCGAAGTAGGGAATCAACGCTGACTTGAGCGAGTTGGGGAGTACATAAGCCGCGGCATAACCGTTGCGCTTCAACTTGCGCGCCAGCGCCCAGCGGTCGCGCAGTCGCAGCTGGCCATGCGCAAAGGGATTGTCGATGACCTGGCCGTCGATCTCCGGCATTGCATGCAGGACGGCGGCCACCCAGGGCGGCGCCAGCACGTCGATTTGCGCGTCCGGATGTTGTGTCCGCAGGCGCATGAACAGTGGTTGCGCGGCCACGGTATCGCCGATCCAGGAGGGCGCGATGATGAGAATGCGGCTCACGCGGGGACTCCGCTTGATTGTCGATGCGAGCGGTCGCGATTCAACAAATCCACATAAGCACCCTCGATCAGCGCTGTCGATTCGATACCAAGGCGTGTCATCAACTCCTCCGCGATGCGTGTGCCGTCAGCGATGGTTTCTGCATCGTTCAGTACCACTTCCAGCTCCATGAAGTGGCCGAGATTCTCAACGTGATCGAGATGTACGCGCGTCTGGCCGACGAGGTACAGCGTGCGATGCTTGATCACGCGCCCCGCAATGCCATTGGCAAGCCTGAGCGACTCCCGCAGGTTCTCTGGCGACGAGGTCGGCGACAGCAAGTAGAAAGACTCCTTCGGTCCGCTTTGGTCGGCGCGACGGTAGTAGATCAGCTCGCCCGTGCCGTTGCCGAAATCACGCAGCTTGAGGCGGCCCGTTGCGCAGGCGAAAAAAGTGTCGTCCTGGAAGATGGCAACGGGGCCTTCATCGGCGATCGCCGCGGCCTTCATTGCGAGTGCTTCCGGATCGGCTACGCGTGCCTTGATTTCGATATTCCGTGCCATGTCCCGTCAAAGGCTCATCAAGTAAAAAGGGCCGCAAGCGGCCCTTTGTGCATCTATGCTGACGACTTAGTGGCCAGCCGGCGCTTCACCGTGAAACGCATACTTCGCGCCGCAATACGGGCAGCTTGCCGCGCCCGTCTTGGTCACGTCGAGAAACACGCGCGGATGCCGTGCCCACAGCGGTGCGCCCGGCATCGGGCAATGCAGCGGCAGATCCTTGGCCTCGACGGCGATCACTTGCGACTTGTCGTGATTTTCAGGCATCTGCAGAACTCCTTATACGAAGGCCAGCCAGGCATCGTGTTCCGGGAGACGTCCGTTCACGAGGTCGAAGAAGCGCGCCTGCACCTTCTGCGTGATCGGGCCGCGTGAGCCGCTGCCGATCTGGCGGTTGTCCAGTTCGCGGATCGGCGTGACTTCAGCAGCCGTGCCGGTGAAGAAGGCTTCGTCGGCGATGTAGATGTCGTCGCGCGTCAGGCGGCGGGTCTGCACGGTGTAGCCGAGCTCCTTGGCCAGCGTGTGGATGGTGTTGCGCGTGATGCCCATCAGTGCCGAAGCGATTTCCGGTTCGTAGATCACGCCGTCCTTGATGACGAACAGATTTTCGCCTGCGCCTTCAGCGACGAAGCCATCGGTGTCGAGCAGCAGCGCTTCGTCGTAGCCGTCTTGCGTGGCTTCGAGGTTGGCGATGATGGAGTTGGCGTAGGTCGAAGCGGCCTTGGCGCGTGCCATGGTCACATTGACGTGGTGACGGGCGAAAGACGAAGTCTTCACGCGGATGCCTTTTTCCAGGCCATCAGCGCCGAGGTAAGCGCCCCAGGGCCAGGCGGCGATGGCGACATGCACGGTGGCGCCGCGCGTCGAGATGCCCATCTTTTCCGAGCCGTAGAACGCGATCGGGCGAAGGTAGCAGCTCTCGAGCTTGTTGGCGCGCACGACTTCCTTCTGTGCTTCGTTGATCTCTTCCTTCGAGAAAGGGATCTTCATCATGTAGATGTGCGCGGAACTGAAGAGGCGGTTGGTGTGCTCTTCGAGGCGGAAGATCGCGGTGCCGCGATTGGTGTTGTAAGCGCGAACGCCTTCGAACACCGACAGGCCGTAGTGCAGCGAGTGAGTCAGCACGTGCGTGGTCGCATCGCGCCAGGGCACCAGCTTGCCATCCATCCAGATGAATCCGTCGCGATCAGCCATCGACATGAACCAAACCCCTTTATGAACTTTGAAGAAATTGCGGAAAGGCGGGATTTTAGCGCATGCCGGGCAAAGCTCGCAGCGGAATCGGCTTTCCGTGGGCCAAGTCTTGGCTGTCCCATGCTGTCCGGGCCTGTAGAATGTCGCCTTTGCGCAAACGGAGGCCGCGATGGTCTGGAAACCGAATGTGACTGTGGCCGCGATGGTGCATCGCGAAGGGCGCTTCCTGCTGGTGGAAGAGCATACCGACATGGGGGTGCGGCTGAACCAGCCTGCCGGCCACCTCGAGGACGGCGAATCGCTGCTTGCAGCGTGCGTGCGCGAGACGATGGAAGAGACCGCGCACATGGTCGAGCCGACCGCGCTGCTGGGCATCTACCAATGGGGGCCGCCTGATCGCGACCTGACCTATCTGCGCTTCACCTTCATCGCCGAAGTGACAGGCGTTGCCACGGGCAAGGCGCTGGATACCGGCATCATCGGCGCGGTGTGGCTGACGCCGGATGAGCTGGAAGCGCAGGCCGAGCGTCATCGCAGTCCGCTGGTCATGCAATGCGTGACGGATTTTCTGGCAGGGCGCTCGTATCCGCTCGAGTTGATACGGCATTACGAGTAAAGATTTTCATGAGCAAAGATGGTGTGTTGAAAGAAGGAATGAAGGACGGTGAGGGCATGAAGGTCGTCGTCGGCATGTCCGGTGGCGTGGACTCGTCGGTCGCGGCGCTGCTATTGAAGCAGCACGGCTACGAAGTCACCGGTCTGTTCATGAAGAACTGGGAAGACGATGACGACGACGAGTACTGCTCGACGCGTCAGGATCTCGTCGACGTCGCATCTGTGTGCGATGTTATCGGCATGGATCTGGAAGTCGTCAACTTCAGCAAGGAATACAAGGATCGCGTGTTCGCCGACTTCCTGCGCGAGTACGAAGCGGGGCGCACGCCGAACCCGGACATCCTCTGCAACAGCGAGATCAAGTTCAAGGCCTTCCTCGATCACGCCATGCAGCTTGGCGCCGACAAGATCGCCACCGGCCATTACGCTGGCGTGCGCGAATGGACCAGTGACGGCCGCACCGAGTTCCAGTTGCTGAAGGCTGAAGACGGCACCAAGGACCAGAGCTACTTCCTGTACCGCCTCAATCAGGCGCAGCTGTCGAAGACGATTTTCCCGCTGGGCAGCGTCTACAAGCGCGACGTGCGTGCCATCGCCGAGAAGGCCGGCATCCACGTGCATGACAAGAAGGACTCGACGGGCATCTGCTTCATCGGCGAGCGCCCGTTCCGCGAATTCCTGATGCGCTACCTGCCGACCAAGCCGGGCGAAATCCGCTCGCTGGATGACAATCGCGTGATCGGCGAACATCAAGGCCTGATGTATCACACCATCGGCCAGCGCAAGGGCCTGCACATCGGCGGCATCAAAGGCAATGACAACGCGGGCGATCATGACGCCTGGTACGTCGCGGGCAAGGACATGCAGGCCAATGTGCTCTACGCCGTGCAGAACCATGCGCATCCCGCCCTGCAACGTGAACGTCTGAAAGCGATCGACCTGAACTGGATCGCAGGCCGCGCGCCGCGCACCAATTGGGTCTACACGGCCAAGCCGCGCTATCGCACGCCTGATCAACCCTGCGAGGTCGATGCGGTGAGCGCTGATGAGGCAGAAATTGCTTTCGCCGCGCCACAGTGGGCCGTTACGCCGGGGCAGTCTGTCGTGTTGTATGAAAGCCGCGTATGTCTGGGCGGCGGCATCATTCTTTGAGACGCGCGCCAAGCGTTGTTTCTTTCATAGAAGTATCGACTGAGCTTTTCTGATGCCATCCATCCAGTGGTTCCCCGGGCACATGAATTCCGGCCGCAAGAAAGCGGCCGAGAACATGGCGATCACCGACGTCCTCATCGAGGTCGTCGACGCACGTCTGCCCGCGGCCAGCAGTAATCCGCTCATCGACGAGCTGCGCAAGTTCCGCCAGCGTCCCTGTCTCAAGCTGCTCAACAAGGCCGATATCGCCGACCCCGCAGCGACGAAGGTCTGGCTGGATCATTACAACGGCATTCCGGGCCTCAAGGCCATGGCGGTGTCGTTCAAGAAACAGTCGGACATGGCGAAGGTGGTCGGCTGGTGCCGTTCGCTCGCGCCGACGCGCGGCTCACCCGACAAACAACTGCGCATGATGATCATGGGAATACCCAATGTGGGTAAGTCCACGCTCATGAACGGCTTGCTCGGACGCAAGGTTGCAGCTGTCGGCGACGAGCCGGCAGTGACGAAGAGCGTGCAGCGCCTCGAGATCGACAACAGCCACGTCGTGCTCGACACGCCCGGCCTGATGTGGCCGAAGATCGAGCTTGAGAGCGACGGCTACATGCTCGCTGCGAGCCACGCGATCGGTACCAACGCCGTGCTCGAGGACGAGGTGGCGTACTTCCTCGGCAACCTGCTGCTCAAGCGTTACCCGGGGCTCGTAGCGAGTCGCTATGGTTTCGACATCGCGGGCCTCGATGGTGTCAGCCTGGTCGAAAAGATCGCGACCAAACGTGCCTGGCGCAAGAAGGGCGGGGCGCTCGACATCGAGAAAGCGGCGATGGCCCTGCTCAAGGATTACCGCACCGGCGTCACCGGCAATATCAGTCTCGAAACGCCGCAATCGCGTGAGGCGATGATTGCCGAGAAGCGCGCCGCAGTGCCGGTGAAGGATGACAACAGTCCTGACCCGCAGGAAGAGATCGTTCTGGACGACGTGAAGAAACCCAGAGGCAAAAAGTGAACGCGCGTTTTTTCACCAAACCATGGGTCGTTTTCTCGCTGGCCACGCTGTGTTGCCTGCTGTGGGGCAGCGCCTATCCGGCGATCAAGAATGGCTACGCGCTGTTCAATATCGAAGCGACCGACATTCCTTCGAAGATGGTGTTCGCAGGCTATCGCTTCATCTTCGCGGGCTTGCTGCTGCTCGTGATGTCCGCCATCGGCGGCAAGCGCATCTTCAATTTCACGCCACGGCAGTTCGGCCAGATCAGCCTGCTCGGGCTGACGCAGACCTCGATCCAGTACGTGTTCTTCTACGTCGGTCTGGCCTACACGACGGGCGTGAAGGGCTCGATCATGAATGCCACCGGCACCTTCTTCAGTGTGCTGCTGGCGCACTTCATCTATCACAACGACCAGCTCAACGTGAGGCGTGTGGCGGGCTGCCTGATCGGCTTCGCGGGCGTGATGGTGGTGAACTTCAAACCCGAGCTGATGGATTTCAGCTTCACGCTGCTGGGCGAGGGCTTCGTCGTGATCGCCGCCTTCGCTCTGGCCGCCGCGTCGATCTATGGCAAACGTATTTCGCAGCACATGGACAGCGTGCTGATGACGGGCTGGCAACTGCTCATCGGTGGCGTTGCCCTGGTGCTGGCAGGCTATGCCTTCGGTGGCACGCTGCACGGCTTTACCTGGCAGTCGAGCGCCCTGCTGGCCTACCTCGTCGTGCTGTCGTCAGCCGCTTTTTCGCTGTGGAGCCTGCTGCTGAAATACAACCGCGTCGGCCTGGTGACCGTGTTCAATTTCCTCGTGCCGGTGTTCGGCGCGGTGCTGTCGGCGATCTTCCTCGATGAGAGCGTGATGGAGTGGAAGAACGCGGTGGCGCTCGTTCTGGTGTGCGGCGGGATCTGGTTGGTTACACGCGAGAAGGCGTAAGTCGAGCGTAGGTCGGAAAAGCAAAGCGCCTTCCGACATCATCGCGTCGAATAAGGGCCGGACATTCATGTATGTCCGGAATGTCGGAAGGCGCTTTGCTTTTCCGACCTACGTCACACAATCAGAGCATGTCCGCCGACACGACGGCGCGCAGCACCATCTGCTCTTCGTCGTCACGAGTGCGTAGCTTGAACCACCACAGCGCACCTTTCCTGAAGCTCAGGTCTTCCTCCACACCCGAAAGCAGCAAGGAAGCAGCGCGGCCCAGCGTCGGCTGATGGCCGACCACCATGACAGCACCGCCCGCTGTCGGCCAGCCGGTCGCGGCGAGTAGCTGCGGCGCATCGGCTTCGGTGCCGACTTCGTCAGTCGTTTCGAATCGCTTGGTCCAGGCTTTCACGGTTTGCTGGGTGCGCAAGGCCGGGCTGACGAGGATGCGCAGATCGCCGGGCGCATGCTCATCGAGCCAGCGCGCAATGCGTTGTGCTTGTTGCAGGCCCTTTGCGGTCAGGGGGCGGGAGGCGTCAGGGTTGCCGTCGGCCGCTTCGGCGTGGCGCCAGAGCAGAAGATCCATCAGGTATTTTCCGGGTAAGACAGCTGTTTGCCGTCGTCTGCGTTGACGCCGTTAGCAGCAGAGGCCGTCATTTTGCAGCCTTCACGTTACGGTATTTTTGCCACGACGTTTCCACGGCTCCGACATCTTCAGCAAGGCAGCAGTCCCTTCAAGGGCGCGGCGGCTGCGGCGCTGCTCTTGAGCGGCGTGCCAGCCAGCGATCCAGATGCTGGTTTCGCGCAGATTCTCCTGCGTTTGCGCCCATTGCCGCAAGGTGTTGCGGCCAACGGCAATGTCGTTCAATTCACCGAGTTCGCCCAGGATCTTGCCGAGTTTGCGTTGATAAGGCTTGGCGAGCTTTTCGCTGAATAGCGAAGCGAAGAACTCCAGGGCGTAGCGCAGGCGTTTCAGGGCGATGCGCACGCGGTGCAGGTCGTCGCGTTCCTTCGTCTTCTGCGCGCGTTCGAGGCGGCGGGCGACCTGCTTGCGCAGCGTGCGCAGGCTGTCACGTGCGAAATCCTGTAAGGCCGGCGCGTCAGTGGGGGTTGCCAGCGTGTGCAGGGCTTTGCTGAACTGCAGCAGCAGGATGCGCGAGTATGGCGAGTGCAGCACGTTGCGTACATCGAGGCGTGCCGTCTGCGAAGCATCGCCCAGATGCTGGATCAGCGTCTCGAAGGTCGGTGCGTCCGGGCCTTGGGCGGGCTCATGCAACAAGCTCTCGTGCATGACGTCCAGATCGCGCGCCTGACCTACGTCATTGGCGAGCTGACCCAGTTGCTCCTGCCAGAGTTCGGCGAAGCCGGAGGGGAGCTGGGGGTTGAGAATCCGCAGCAGGGTACGCAGGCGGCGCAGCGAGACGCGAAACTGGTGGATGAACTCCGGATCGTCGTGCGTCAGCGCGCCGAGCGCGTTGGCTTGCCAGGCTTGCAAGCATTCGAACGCCAGTGCGAGGAAGGCGGCGTGCGGCGTCATGGCGGCGTCGAGCGCGACGTTTCTGGCGCGTACGGCGCGGGCTGGCTCGTTGTGCAGCAACTGGTAGCCGCGTTGCGCTTTGCTCACGTCTTCCGGCATGAGAGGCAGATCGGCGCCGAGTTGCAGGGCGTAGTCGAGCAGGTCGCTCGCTTCACCCTCTGCCAGCTCCAGCTCGAGTTCAGAGATCGGCGCGGTGCGCAGGCTGTCTGCGCTGCCACTGCTCACCGTGCCGGTGTCGATCATCAACAGGATGCGCAGACCCGGGTGCGGCGCGAACTCGCGCGTCTCGCGGCGGAATGTGGTGGTGAAAAGCGGCGCGATGCTTTCAGCATTTTTTTCGAGCAGCTCGCGCGTGGCGACGTCGTCGACCACCGAGAAGTCGAAGCGGTTGGTCTTGCGGTTGAAGGGCTGCTCCCATTCCGGTCGGGAGGAGAGCCCGCCTGCCGAGGCGTTCGCGCTCTTGATGGTCTGCAGCCAGCGATTGCCGATGCGGCGCGTGCGTACTGCGATCAGCGCTTTGCCCAGCGTTTCGTCCGGCGTGTCGTAGTAGGTGTTTTCAAGCGTTTGCGCACGCCCGATGCGTGTGGTCGCGGCGATCAGCGGATGGCGGGTGATGCTCTTGAGCGCTTCGGGCGGGAAGGCCAGCTTGAGTTCGATTTCACGGGCCATTTTGCGGTGCGGATGTCGTTGTAGTGGGCCGCAGTCTAGCGAGCAATGACGAATCCATCTATCGCAGCTTGCTCAGGCCTCCGTAGCACGCCAGGTGCCCGACTTGCCGCCTTCCTTTTCCAGCAGGCGGATCGACTCGATGCACATGCCACGATCGACGGCTTTGAGCATGTCATAGAGCGTCAGCAGGCCAACGCTGACGGCGGTCAGCGCTTCCATTTCGACGCCGGTGCGCCCCAGTGTTTCGGCAGTGACCGTGCAGGCAACGGAACTCTCGTCGGCATCGATGTCGAACTCCACGACCACACGCGTAAGCGGTAGCGGGTGGCACAGCGGAATCAGCTCGCTGGTGCGCTTGGATGCCTGGATGGCGGCAATGCGCGCGATGCCGATGACGTCGCCCTTCTTGGCAGTGCCGCCCTGTACCAGCGCCAGTGTTTCCGGCAGCATGCGGATCAGCCCGCTGGCGACAGCGCGGCGGGCCGTCTCGGCCTTGGCGCCGACGTCGACCATGTGCGCCTGACCGCTGGCGTCGAAGTGGGAAAGGCCCGGGCCCGTGGCTGAACCCGGGTTTGAACTCGGCTTGGAAGTCATGATTTCTGGCTGAATCGTAAAGTCGTGTTTTGTTACAACTGGAGCTGGCCGGCGTTGCGGAACGATGGCGTCGGACGGCTATCATACCCGCATGAGTGCACAATCTTTTTCGCGCCGCGCCCTGGCTCTGGCCCTGATCGGCAGCCTGATCCTGCAGCCCGTTCTGGCGCAATTGCCCGACCTGGGAGATCCCGCGCGTGCCGGGCTGTCCGCAGCCAAGGAGAAGCAGATCGGCCAGATCGCCATGCGCGATATCCGCCTGCATGAGCCGAGCTATATCGACGATCCCGAAGTCGAGTACTACATGAATTCGCTCGGGCGTCGCCTCGCGGCAGCCGGGGGGGCCATACCGGAAGACTTCAATTTCTTTGTCCTGCGCGATCCGACACTGAACGCTTTTGCCATGCCTGGTGGGTACATCGCGGTGCACTCCGGGCTGGTGCTTGCGGCGCAGACCGAATCGGAACTGGCAGGCGTGGTTGGCCACGAAATCGGTCACGTGGAGCAGCACCACATTGCGCGCTCCGTCGATCAGAGCGGTACGGCCACGGCGACGGTGCTGGCCTCGCTGCTGCTGGCCATTCTGGCGGGTTCGCGTGGGGGATCCAGTGGGGGGGCGCTGGCTGAAGCCGCACTGGTTGGCGGACAGGCAGCTGCGATGCAACGCCAGCTGACCTTTTCGCAGAGCTTCGAGCGTGAGGCAGACCGTGTGGGCCTTCAAACCATGCAGGCAACGGGTTTCGACCCGCAGGGCATGGTGAGTTTCTTCGAGCGGCTCGGCAAGGCTTCGGGCCCGGAGCGTGCGGACACAGCCTTCCTGCGTACTCACCCCTTGTCGCGTGAGCGTATGGCCGATATGCAGGGACGCGTCAAAGAAGGGCCGCCGCGTGTCGTGGCAGACTCCAATGACTTCGTGCTGTTTCGCGCCAAGCTTGACGCTGAAGCCGGACTGCCGCGCGATGCTCTGAATCGCGTGAAGAGCCGCACCGCCATGCGTCGCCAGGATCAGGCCGCGCGCTGGTATGCGATCGCCCATGCAGCCTTGCGTGATCGCAACACAGTCGAGGCCAGCAAGGCACTTGCCCAGTTGCGTGATATGCAATTTGAATCTCCCTTCGTAGAGATGCTGGCAGCGAGGGTGGCCAGCGCTCAGGGCAAGCATGCTGAGGCTGCGCGCATCTGCCGCGAGGGCTGGCAGCGCTATCCGGCTGCGCGTTACCTGCTGCTGGCGGAGGCAGATGAATTGCTGGAAGACGGCAAGCCCCAGCAGGTGGCCGTGATGGCACGTGATGCGCTGGTGGATGAGCCCGGCAACGAGCGCCTCTATCTGCTGCAGGCCAAGGCTTTTGCGGCGCAAGGCAAGACCGCGGACCAGCAACTGGCGCAGGCCGAGCTCTTTGCTTTGCGGGACAATCTGCCGGCGGCGATCCAGCAACTGCAGCTGGCACAACGCAGCGGTGAAGGGGATCACATTACCCAGGCCGCCATCGATTCCCGCCTGCGCGAGTTACGTGCGCGGCTGAAGGATCAGAAGTCGAACAAGTTAGAATAGCGGCATCAGAACAGCAGGAAACGCACTGCCATGCATATGAACGATCTGGAGCTCGATGTACGCGGCCTCAAGTGCCCGCTGCCCATCTTGCGCACGAAGAAGGCGCTGGCCGACATGACGACCGGCATGGTGCTGCGCGTGGTGGCCACCGACCCGGGGACGGTCAAGGATTTTGCAGCTTTCGCACGGCAGACCGGGCATGAGCTGTTATCGACCGGCGAGCAGTCTCCCGATGGGGTAGCGGGCGAGTTTGTTTTCCTGATCCGCCGGAAGTAGTCCGGTGGCACTTCGTTCTGTCGTATTCAAAGCCGAACTCGGCATTGCCGACCTCGACCGTCACTACTATCAGGACCACGTCCTGACGCTGGCGCGTCACCCCTCTGAAACTGACGAGCGCATGATGGTGCGCCTGCTGGCCTTCATCCTCAACGCCAGCGAATCGCTGGAGTTCGGCAAAGGTTTGTCGAGCGATGACGAGCCTGCCTTGTGGGATAGAGACCTGACTGGCGCGATAAAGACCTGGATCGAAGTCGGCCAGCCGGATGAGCGCATCATCCGCAAGGCCTGCGGCCGCGCAGACAAGGTGCTCATCTACGCCTACGGTCGTGCCGTCGACATGTGGTGGAAGCAGAATGCCAAGGCTTTCGCCAAGCAGGACAAGCTCGAGGTGTGGTTGATTCCTGCCGAGGATTGCGCGGCGATGGTGGCGCTTGTCGAGCGTGGCATGAAGCTGCAATGCACCTTGCAGGACGGTGAGTTGATGATGGCCGCCGAGCGCGACACGATCACCATCAGGCCGCAGAAACTCACCGCGGAGTGAGCGGCTGCCTGGCAGGTTACTTGAGCGCTCAGCAGGAGAGGTTGGGATGAAACGTGACGACAGACAGATCCGCCATTTTGCGGAACACCTGCTGCACTCCGGTGTGGGTGGCTTGAGCGAGCAGGAGCGGCGCGCGCTGACGCGCATTGCGCGCCGTATTCAGGCGACCAATTCCGATCCCAATGCAGGTCCGCTGGCTGACGAAGGCATCACCTTTGGCGAGCGCCTGTCTGATCGCGTCGCGGAATTCGGCGGTTCTTGGAAATTCATCATCGTGTTCACGCTGGTATTGATCGGCTGGGCCTTGCTCAACACCGAGATTCTGCGCAACCACGCTTTTGATCCCTATCCCTACGTCTTCCTCAATCTCGTGCTGTCGATGACGGCTGCGCTGCAGGCCCCCATCATCATGATGTCGCAGAATCGCCAAGCCGCGCGTGATCGACTGACCATGATTCGCGACCTGGAGGTGAATCTGAAGGCGGAGTCCTCCATCGCAGATCTGCACAAGCGCATCGACCATCTGACCTGGCAGTTGCTGGGCGATCTCGATCACATCAAGCGAGCGCAGAAGGAGGGCGGGAGCGTCCACGCCGCTGGCGCGCATGCGCCCGCTGCAAACATCAAACCATCGGAGAAGCTGTGAGCACTGTTGTTATCGCCGTCGTTCTTGCGATCCTCGTGATGGCTGTCGTCTGGCTGGGCATGCGTCTGGGCGGGCAAGCAGCCCTGCAAGCAAAGCGGTTCGACGAACTCACGCAGCGCATGACAGTCGAGCTTGGCAGTGGTTTGAGCAATGGCCATCGCGCCATGCTGGCCGACTTGCATGCGGGCCTGGATCGTCTTGGCGATCGCATGACAGCGACGCAGACGGACAGCGCGGAACGGCTGCGCACACTCGTTGGCGAAGAGCTGCGCGTCACGCGTGAAGCCATGCAGGCCCTGCAACTGGCCATGCAGGCGCTGATCAATACGCAAGGTGCGCAGACTGCGGAGAAGCTGGTGGAACTCGCCACAACACTGGCGCAGAAGCAGGAGCAGCTGAAAACGGAAATGCTCACGCAGACGATGGAGAAACTCGCCGAAACCGCACGCGTGGATCGCGAACTGCTGCAGGACGGTTTGCGTAAAGCAGCGCTGCAGCAGACGGCAACGACGGAAGTGCTGACGCGCACCATGAACGAACGTCTCGATGCGATCACCGGTGTGGTCAATCAACGTCTCGACGAGGGCTTCAAGAAGACCAACGAAACATTTGCCAACGTCATGGCACGTCTGGCGACCATCGACGAGGCACAGAAGAAGATCGGCGACCTGACGGTCAATGTGGTGAGCCTGCAGGAACTCCTGGGCGACAAGAAAGCGCGCGGCGCCTTCGGCGAAGTGCAGCTGGAAGCCCTGGTGCAGAACGCCTTGCCCCCAGATGCCTATGTCTTCCAGGCGCAGCTCTCCACCGGCGTGCGTGCCGACTGCGTGCTGACCCTGCCCGAGCCAACCGGTCGTGTGGCGGTCGACTCAAAGTTCCCGCTCGAAAACTATCACCGCATGTTTGACACCGGGACGCCCGAGCTTGAGCGTAACGCGGCGAGCAGCCTGTTCAAGCAGGACATCAAGCGCCATGTCGATGCGATTGCCAACAAGTACATCATTGCGGGCGAGACGGCCGATGGTGCGGTCATGTTCGTGCCGGCAGAAGCGGTGTTCGCCGAGATCCATGCCTATCACCCGGATCTCGTCGCCTATGCACAGAACAAGCGGGTGTGGATCGTCTCGCCGACGACGCTGATGGCTGTGCTCAATACGGCGCGTGCCGTATTGAAGGATGTCGAGACGCGCAAGCAGATCCACGTCATCAAGGACGCGCTGGGCAAGCTGTCGAAGGATTTCAGCCTGTTCGATACGCGTATGCAGAAGCTGGCCGACCACATCCGCCAGGCGCACGACGATGTGCAGAACGTGCACATCAGCAGCCGCAAGATATCCGGCCACTTCGCGAAGATCGAATCAGTCCAGCTTGAAGATGTGTCGCAGTTATTGAGCGCGTCGGTGACGGAGCCTGAGCAGGAGTGACGCCAACGCGCAGGCTTACTGCTGGGCCTGCTGCATGGCCTGCCAGTCGTTCAGATTGGTGAAGGCGCCTGGTGCATCGTCAAAGCTGACGCGTGACAGGCCTTGCTGTTCAACCCATAGTCCGACCTTTCGCTCTCCGGCGTCGAGGAAGCGTTGCAAGGCATGCAGTGCCGAGCGAGGGATCAGCATGAAAACGGGTTGCAGTCGGCCTCCCTGCACGACGACTGATGGCCCCGCTTCAAGCATGCGCTGCGCATAATCCGGCGGCAGCTTGAGTGTGTCGACCGGGCTGGTCAGCAGCCATTCTGTTTCACAAGCGCTCAATGCGGCTTCGATGCCCGCCAGTGGGCCCGCATAGTCGGGTCGCAGATCGCTTACCACGCTGGCCGGCAAGGCTGCGTAGCGGTCGAGATTGCGGTTTGCGCTGATGATGATGTGGTCCGCCTGGGCTGATAGTTGGGCTAACAGGCGTTCCACGAGAGGCGTGCCGTCGAACTCGATCCAGCCTTTGTCTGCGCCGCCCATGCGACTGCCCAGGCCGCCTGCAAGGATCAGTGCGGTGACACCCATGGCCTCAGCCGCCGATGTAGGACATTTCGATCTTGTCCCCTGCCGGGGCAAGGCCAGTCTGGCGGAGCTCCGAGTAGCGGTCGCCGCGATCGGCCCAGATGGTGGAGACCCACGTGGCCAGCTGTTCGGGCGAGTCGCCGGCTTTGCCATTCACGCCGCGCACACGCGTCATGAGGTCGTGGCCTTGGGTGGCGAACAGGCAGGTGAATAACTTGCCTTCCGGCGACAGGCGCAGGCGCGTGCATTCGTGGCAGAAGGTCTGTGTGACCGAGGCAATGATGCCGATCTCTCCGCCACCATCCCGGTAGCGCCAGCGCTTGGCGACTTCACCCGGGTAATGCGCGCCTATTGCCTCGAGCGGATATTCGGCGTCGATGCGCGCGATGATCTCCTGTGCGGTCAGTACTTCGTCCATGCGCCAGCGGTTCGTTTCGCCAACGTCCATGTACTCGATGAAGCGCAGGATGTGCCCGCTATGACGGAAATGACGAACCATGTCGAGTATCTCGCCGTCATTCACGCCGCGCTTCACCACCATATTGATCTTGAGCGGTTTGAAGCCTGCATCCTCGGCGGCTTCGATGCCTTGCAGGACCTCTTGCAGGGAGAAATCGCTGTCACTCATCTGGTGGAACACTGTTTCGTTGAGTGAGTCGAGGCTGACGGTGATGCGGTCAAGGCCCGCGTCTTTGAGCGCCTGAGCCTGGCGTGCCAGCAAGGCCGCGTTGGTTGTGAGTGTCAGTTCCAGTCCGGGAATTCCGGCAAGCATGGCGACCAGTCGCGGCACGTCTTTGCGCAGCAGAGGCTCCCCCCCGGTCAGGCGGATCTTCTCCACCCCGAGATCGGCAAACACCCGGGCGACGTGCGTGATCTCTTCGAAGGACAGCAGTGATTTGCGCGGCAGGAAGGCGTGTTCGCGGCCGAAGCGTTCGCGCGGCATGCAATAGGTGCAGCGGAAGTTGCAGCGGTCGGTAATCGAGATACGCAGATCCCGCAGTGGGCGCCCCAGTCTATCGTGTGGTGCGACAACGGGCGCCGCAGATACTGCGTCGTCGTCGCGGGCGATGCGACGCAGGGACGAGAGGGGAATGTGGTGAGTGCGGGTCACGTGAACTACGGTTATGGAGCCAATCCTGCATTATCGGCTGATGGCGGACGCCCCTCAAGCCATCCGTGTCGCGCGCCTCGGGCACGTGATGAAAGGCTGCCCATTCCGTAGTGCTGCACGCCCGTCTGTGCGAACCATGAAACGAACCTCCGGGCGCATGCGAGCAAGCGGCAAGGACGGATCAGGTATGCTTTCGGGCTTCGCTACGCACAGGATGGAATGTCTGGCGATGCGACTCCCTTCATTCTGCCGACGGTCCGAAAATGACAAAGATATTCCTGTTCCCGTTGCTGACTGCGCTGTGTGTTCTGGCGGGCTGTGCCACGGAATCATCGCGCACGCTCGATGTGCCCAAGGTTAACAGTGCCAGTCAGCCTTACGCTGGCGCCCGCAGTCCGTTGTCGGTAGGCAAGTTCGACAATCGCTCCAGCTACTTGCGAGGCGTCTTCTCTGACAATGTCGACCGTCTCGGCGGCCAGGCCAAGACCATCCTCATCACCCACCTGCAGCAGACCGGTCGTTTCGTCGTGCTGGACCGCGACAATATGCAGGAGATCGCGCAAGAGGCTGGCATCAACAAGCAGGCGCAGACCCTGAAAGGGGCTGACTACGTGATTACGGGGGACGTCAGCGAGTTTGGCCGCAAGGAGGTTGGCGACATGCAGCTCTTCGGCATTCTCGGCCGGGGCCGCGAGCAGGTGGCTTACGCCAAGGTGAATCTGAATGTGGTCAATGTGCTGACCTCCGAGGTGGTCTACTCGGTGCAGGGAGCGGGCGAGTACAGCTTGTCCAGCCGCGAGATCGTCGGCTTCGGAGGCGCTTCGAGCTATGACTCGACGCTCAATGGCAAGGTGCTGGATCTGGCGATCCGCGAAGCGGTGAACAATCTCGTGCGGGGCGTTGAGGGCGGCGCCTGGCGTCCTGCCCGTTGAAGGGGCCCCACTGATGATGGCAAGGACGCTCGTGTCCGGCCTGTTACTGGCCGGCGCTCTGCTCGCTGGCGGATGCGCGACCCGCACACCGACGATTTATTACTGGGGTGACTATCAGCCGCAGCTCTATGCCTATCTGAAGAACGAGGGGTCGAGTCACGCGGAACAGATCCTTGCGTTGCAGCGGATTATCGAAGAGGCGAAGGCTGCCAACAAATCTGTGCCGCCTGGCTTTCACGCGCACCTTGGCTTGTTGCAGATTACGGAAGGGAAGCCGGAGCTGGCACGTCAGGCGCTGGAGACGGAGAAAACCTTGTTTCCAGAGTCCGCCGTTTTCATGGATTTCCTGCTCGCCAAACTGGCAGGAGGTAAATCATGAGCGCGCTGATGCGAGGGCTTTTGTTGTTGGCTATCGTCCTGGCGGCGGGTTGCGTGAGCAATCAACCCGGCTACGATTACACGGCCTTCCGCCGCGCCCAGCCGCGCTCCATTCTCGTGTTGCCGCCGGTGAACAAGTCGCCAGATATCAAGGCCAGCAATAGCGTGATGTCCTACGTCAGCTACCCGCTGGCGGAGTCCGGCTACTACGTCTATCCGGTTACGGTGGTCGACGAAACTTTTCGCCAGAACGGGCTGACGCTGCCGGAAGAAATCCATGCCGTGGCGCCCGCGAAACTGAGAGAGATCTTCGGCGCAGACACGGTGATGTACATCGAGATTACGGACTTCGGGACTCGCTATCGGGTGTTTGCCAGCGATACACGCGTCACCGCAGCTGGTCGTCTGGTCGACCTGCGGAGCGGGGATACTTTGTGGACGGGGTCCGCAACGGCCTCTACCAGCGAGAACCAGAGTGCTGGCAGCAATGGCGTGATCGGCATGCTGGTCAAGGCCGCCATTGATCAGATCGTGAATACGCTCAGCGACCAAGGGCATCGTGTCGCTGGCGTGACCAGTCAGCGTCTGCTCGCTGCGCGCCCGAATGGCATCCTGTATGGTCCGCGCTCGCCGCTGTACAACCTCGAGCCTGCGCCAAAGTAAGTGAGGGCTGGAGGGAGGGCGGGCCTCTTCCGACGTCTGGCATCAATGCGAAAGCGTGGTGACCTGCGCTTTCGACAGACGGGAAGCAGTGGAAGTCAGGAGGGCCGGACGCCGCGCCTGCCGCAAGGGATAATGCTGACCTTGAAAAGACAAAAGCCAGCACCGGGGTGCTGGCTTTCGAATAGTGGCTCCTCGACCTGGGCTCGAACCAGGGACCTACGGATTAACAGTCCGGCGCTCTACCGACTGAGCTATCGAGGAACAATTGAGGCTGCGAATTATAGACAGGGTTTTCGCCTCTGTAAAGGTTCTTTTCGTTTTCATTTATAGTTCGCGTCGAAACAGGACGTGAGCCCATTTGGGCTGAGCAATTCGATCAGGTACAGTGAGTCCCGCCATGAAGAAAATTCCAAAGTCGATGTCTTACGGTAGTGCCCTGCTTACGGCTGCGGCACTGGTATTCGCCAATTTCCTGTGGTCTGGCGTTGCGCAGGGTGGCAGCCCCGAAACCTGGCTGGGCCTGCCTGTTACCTATGTCGAAGATGGCTATACCTTCCACCCTTGGCCGGCACAGGCGCTCAAGGACATGAAGATCCACACCCCGGATCCGATCCTGGTTGCCAAGGCCTGGGTAACGCCAGACTGGAACGCATGGATCACCAGTGGCAAGACCAATCGCGTGCGCATCGAAGCAGACGAAATCGTTGCGCGGCCAAGTTCGCTATTGAGACTGGGCAGCTTCGACGGCAAGTCGACGCACAAGATCACTGGCGTGCGCTTTGCCAAACTGAAACTGCTGATGGGCGCAACTGCGATTGCATTGCCATCCGGAGAAATGGATTTCGCCGAGGATGGCACGCTGACCCATCTGCGCATTGCGACGGAGCAGGGTATGCGCTTCGATGTCACGCCGCATGGTGACAAGCTGACCATTCTTGCCCAGCTGACCAACTGGAAGTGGGATGTGCTGCCTGCGCTGCGTTTCGAAAGTGTCGTGGCCCAAGGCGAGATCAATGATGATCGCATCCTGTTCGACAAGATCGGTGGGACTGGCGATGGTGGTTCGGTTGAGGGCCTGGTGCGCTTGACGGTGACCGACGCGTTTGCGGTGGATGGTGAGTTGAAGCTCGACAAGCTCAACTCGGTGGAGGTGCTGAAGCGTATTTATGCCGGCCACACCGTGCAGGGCCTGCTCATGGCCAATGTAAAGATTGCGGCCAGCGCGCCTAGCCTGTCGGACCTGAGCAAGAACATGACGGCGAGCGGTACGTACAGCTTGCGCTCCGGCAGCGTCGATCGCTTCGGTCTGCTCGAAGGCTTGCGGCGTCAGGAGTCCGGCCCGGCGGGCGGCGGTCTGACGAAGTTTGTGTCGCTGGATGGCACATTCGCAGGCGGTGTTGGCAAGCCTTCCTCGGTGACGATGCGCCGTATTGATGGTGGCGCCATGCAAGGCTCTGGCAGCTTTCAGGTCAGTCTTGAAAACAAGCTGCGTGGCAACGTGACGGCATCGATCAAGTTGCCGAATGGTGATACCAAGACGCGTGCCTTGGTGCTGACCGGTGCGGTCAATGCACCGACGCTGATGGTGCCTTGACGCGATTCGTGCGCGACAGGGTTGTTTGCAAGATCAGTGGCAAGTGAGTGGCATGGTGGGCGGACGATCAATGCAGCAGACGGGACAGGAGTTTCTGGTGGCCTGTCTGTGCGCGCAGTGGTGCGGCGCCTGCCGCGAGTATCGGCCGGCATTCGAGGCTCTGGCGACGGCGTTTCCTGACACGCGTTTTGCGTGGGTAGATGTCGAGGATGAGCCAGATGTCGCCGGCGATATCGACATCGATAATTTCCCGACGCTCGTCATCCAGCGTGGCGCCAGCGTTGTTTTTTGCGGGCCGATGCTGCCCCATATTTCCCAGCTCGAGCGATTGCTGCAGACCTTGATGGCGCAAACGCCGGAAGAGTCGCGTGCGTTGCTTGCCAGCCCGCAACGCCAAGCCTGGCAGTCAGTTGGCGATGTGCGTTCGCGTCTTGATGAAAGGCGATCATGAGCAGCCCTTGCCAGTCGTGCGGGGCTTGCTGCGCGACCTTTCGTGTCAGCTTTCATCGCAGCCAGCTCGACTCGGAGCCCGGTGGTTATGTACCTGAGGCGCTGGCGGACGAAGAGACTTCCAGTACCTGTCGCATGCGTGGTACGGATCGCAGTGCGCCGCGCTGCGTCGCGTTGGTTGGCAAGATCGGCGAGGCGGTGAAATGCGGCATCTACGAATATCGCCCCGATCCATGCCGCGAATTTGCCGCGCACGGCATATATGGCATTCAGAATGAAGCCTGCAACCAGGCGCGCGCGCGACATGGCCTGCCGCGACTCGCAGACTGAACGCTGCTGCCCGGGCTCAGGTGCCCGCTTGATCCACCAGCTTTACCTCGACGAGACCACGCAAGGCGTTGCCAACGAAAATGCGTTCGGCATCCAGAACGTCGGCCATGCTCAGCAGGTGTTCGCGGGCGGCCCCTGCGGCCAATAGTTGCGCTCGCATCACGCCAGGTAGCAGTCCGCTCGAGACTGGCGGGGTCAGCAGGTCGCCATCGCGTTCGATGAAGATATTGCTGCGCGCACCTTCGCAGACTTCGTTGCGTGTATTCAGGTAGAGCAAGTCGAAATGACCGGCAACCATGGCCTCACGCAGTGCTGAGTCATAGAAGTTGCGGGCCGTGGTCTTGTGCTGCAGTCGCAAGTCATCGGGGTTGAGTCGCTGGCTCGCCAGGACCAGTGTGGGTTGCGCGCGGAGGGCATCCAGCGGCGCGCCGCCCAAGGCCAGTGTGCCGTCGCGCGACAATAACAAGCGCACGCGATGCAAGCCCGGTGGCAGGGATGTGGCGTGAGCCATCAAGGCTGCGCGGACGGCTTCTTCGTCATGGCGGAAGCCGAGAGCCTGCGCAGAGCGCGACAAGCGTTGCAGGTGCCAGGCCAGCAGCGGGAAGGATTTGTCGATATTGCCTGCGGGGTAGATCTCGCAGCGCAATGTCTCGATCAGCTGCAAAGCGTCGTTGGATGCGAAGCGTGCCTTGGTCAGGCATTCGTCATATTCCGAGGCGGCGTCCGAGTCGGCCACGATGCCGCTGCCGATATCCATGCGGCAGTTACCACCCGCCTGGAGGCGCAGCGTACGGATAGGCACGTTGAAGCTGCAGTCGCCATCCGGCCCAATCCAGCCGAGCGCGCCGCAGTAGGGGCCGCGAGCCTGGTCTTCAAGTTCGTGAATGATCTGCATGGCGCGTACCTTCGGTGCCCCGGTCACCGAGCCGCACGGAAACAGCGCCTGAAAAATGCGGCCGATGCCGGCTTCAACCGGCCCGGCCTCGATGGTTGAGGTGAGCTGGAAAACGGTGGCGTACTGTTCCAGCTCGAACAAGCTGCGTACGTGCACGCCGCCGGCCTGTGCAAGGCGTCCAAGGTCGTTGCGGATGAGGTCCACGATCATCAGGTTTTCGGCGCGGTTCTTTTCGGAGTGTTGCAGCGCTTGCGCGTTGCGCACATCCTCGTCCGGGCTGTTGCCACGCGGGGCCGTTCCCTTCATTGGACGGCAAACCAGCTGGCTGCCCTTGCGTTCGAAGAACAGCTCGGGCGAGCGTGACAGGAGCCACTCCTCGCCATCGCAGACCAGTGCGCCATGCTTGACGGGCTGCGTGCGACGGAGCCGTTCCTGCAGCGCCAGTGGGTGACCGAAGTACTGGCCCGTCATCGGGAAGGTCAGGTTGGTCTGGTAGCAGTCGCCCGCGCGGATGTATTCAAGCACGCGCTGCACCTGGATGGCATAGTTGGCAGGATCGAGTTGTGGTGACAGCTGCAGCAATCCCGCTTCGCGTTCCTGCGCGGAAAGCGTGGCCACTGACTGCTGCCACCACGCAGTCAGTGCAGCTTCGTCCAGCGAGATGGCCTCAGCAAATACCAACGCGCGGGCGAGGCGAGTGTCGCGGCTGGGGACTCGTGCCTCGAAGGCGCGCCCCAGTTCGTAATTGGCGATGAGCGCGATCCAGTGGCCTTGCTGGATGTGCGCCTCCAGCGTGGCGAAGAATGTCTCCACCTGAGTGGCTTCATGGCAGTCGATGCTCTGCAGATATTGCTGCAAGAGCAGGCCACTGGCCGGCTGGCTGAGGTTGTCTTCAAACAACGCGAAAGGGGGAAGCGGAGCAGGAGGCGACACGATGGAGTTGAAACTCGGCAGAGGCAGGGCGCCAGCTTAGCGCGCGTCGACCACGCCCGCGCGGTTCATTTGCTTCTGTACCAGACGCACGACTTCGTTGATGAGTGTGAGCGTCGAGGATGGATTGAGGGTTTCAGTCACTGCAGACCATATCGGCTTGCCCGAAGGTAAACGGTACAGGACGGTTTCAGTGATGTAACGCGTCTCCCGGGTCTTGTATGCCGGGGTGACTGCGACGCTGGTGGCGTAGGGATAGAAGCGCCAGAAGTCGCGGTAGTAAGGCGAGTACAGCGGTGCCATGCCATACAAGGGGCGGTTGTCGATGAAATAGGTTTGCGGTGGGTGGTATAGCTCGCGCTCGTCGATGGCGACCAGCCGGGTGATGACGGCTGCATCGAAGCCGGCTTCCTGCAGGCTGCCACGCAGGGCGTCGATGTCGGCTCCCGGCGTGAAGCCAAGCTGCCTTGCTGAAACGGCATGGGTGCTCGGTGGCAGGCGGCGGACCGCCTCGTCTTCGACAAGGCGGCTGATGGAGTCATCCTTGACGACAGCAATGACGGCCAGTTTCTGCGGAGAGGGGCCGACGTCGTCTGGCTGGCGCCATTCGCTTGAGAGGCGGGTGCTGCTGCAAGCCGATAACAAGAAACCTGGCAACAGACACAACAACAGGCTCAGGAGAAAAAAACGCCTCGTGACAACGCCCCGATGCACCGCGCTCCTTTATCCGCGACTGCGTGTCGTGGTGCGCGTACGGGTAGTGGGAGCAGAGACCTGGCGTAGTTTGCCGCCGGAAGCCTTGCTCGGCGTCTCGACAGCTACTTCTACCGCACTGCTCGGTACCAGCAGGGTGTAACCGGCAGCCAGCAGTGCACGAGCTCCCAGCCCGTTGGCGTTACAAATTTCCTGCACGGCCAGGCGCAGGCGTCGCGCGACCTGCTCGATGCGTTCAGTGCGAGGCACGGAATAGGTTTTCCACGTCACCAGCGGCGCGTCATGGTGCGCAAGGTTCTCCTGGAATTTCTGCGCGTTTTCTACCGGGAGTACCAGCCTGGCGTTGTCGCTGCCCGGCATGACCGGACGGTTGTAGCCCGGGTTCAGCATGAGGAATTCCGACAGCGGCATCTCGGCGAGTTTGGCGGCCAACGCTACGTCCATGCCCTGGCGCTTCTCGATCGAGGTGAAGTAAGGTTGATCGGGAATGGCTGGCAGGCTGATGTTGTACAGCTCGGGATGCGCGATGATGTTCTTCAGCGCCTGCAGCTTGGGAACGTAGTAACGGGTCTCCGTCGGCATTGACAGACTCATGTAGTCGGTCGGCTTGCCTGCTGCCTTGTTGTTGGCAACGGCTCGTGCCACTGCATTCTCGCCCCAGTTGTAGGAGGCCAGCGCGAGTTGCCAGTCGCCATGCATCTCGTAGATGGCTTGCAGGTATTTCAACGCGGCATCGGTCGAGGCTACAACGTCACGACGCTCGTCGACCCACCAGTTCTGGGCGAGCTGGAAGTCCTTGCCGGTGGATGGAATGAACTGCCACAGTCCGGCCGCCTTGGCGGAGGACAGGGCTTGCGGGTTGTAAGCACTCTCGACGATGGGCAGCAGGGCCAGCTCGGTCGGCATGCCGCGTTTTTCGAGCTCGGAGACGATGTGGTACATGTACTTGCGACCGCGCTCGAACATGACCTTGAGCTGCTGTGGACGCGCCAGGTAGTAGCGCATGCGGTCATCGACCAGCGGGCTTTCGAGATCGCGCATGGCGAAGCCATTGCGCACGCGCCCCCAGATGTCTGCTGACTGGGCGGTATGGTCGAGCGGCGTAACGGTATCGCTGTCACGCATCACACCGGATGCGGTCTGTACGCTGCTGATGTTTGTGGCAGTCTGCAGCGAGAAAACCTGCTCGGCTGCGACTGTGGTGGTTGCGCTACACAAGGCAGCGCAGAAAATCAGTGTCTGGAGGGCTGTAGCCTTCATGAGACCCCTTCCTGCAAGTGGGTGAGCGGCCGGATTTGCGCAAACCGTATATTGGCCAACGGTTTACCCCAATTCGGGCTGCGCAAATTTTAACCAATTTGGCACGGGACGCCAGCCCTGAACTAAAAAGAATATCTGGCTGACTTTACAGGCCTTTCTCTTCACAACGGCGCAGTCAGTCAGGCTTTACGATAGCCCGACGTTGCCGCTGTAGAGGAAAAACCCTGATGAAAGGACGAGAGTACAGATGAAGGCGCTGGTCATCGACGACACGCTGACGAGTCTGACGCTGGTCAGTCATCAACTACGGCGCATGGGGATCGAACCTTTAGTTGCCCAGGATGGCGCGACGGGAATCGAGATTTTCAAGCAGCACCGCCCGGACTTGATCTTGCTTGACGTGGTCATGCCCGGCCTCAATGGTTATGAGGTTGCCAAGCGGATCCGCCAGCTGGAACGGGATGGGGAGTGGACGCCCATCATCCTGCTTGCGGCGCGCACCAGTGATGAAGACCTCGAACACGGCATTGCCGTGGGCGGTGACGACTATCTCGTCAAACCCATTTCCGAGGTCGTGCTGACGGCCAAGGTGCGCGCCATGCAGCGCATCGCGCAGATGCGCTACTCGCTGCTGGTGCTGACGCGCAGACTGGACGAAGCGAATCGTGAGCTGACGCGTCTGTCGGCGGTTGACGGCCTGACCGGCATTGCCAATCGGCGCCAGTTCGATGAATTCATGACTCGCGAATGGGCGCGTGGTACGCGGCATGAAACGGATCTGTCCGTGCTCATGTGCGACGTTGATTTCTTCAAGCAGTACAACGATCTGTACGGGCATCAGGCAGGAGACGAATGTTTGCAAACGGTTGCGCGCACGCTGGCAGCGCGTGTCAAGCGACCGACCGATCTGGTCTCGCGCTACGGCGGTGAGGAGTTCGCCGTCATCCTGCCGGATACGGACCTGAACGGAGCGCGACAACTGGCAGAGGCCATGCGTAGCGACATCGAGCGCCTTGCACTACCGCACGGCAATAGCCCGAATGGTGTGGTTACGCTGAGCATTGGCGTGGCCTGTCGTGTGCCAGGCCGCAACGGCCCCGGCGGTGCCGCGCTTATCAAGGCTGCTGACGATGCGCTGTACCAGGCCAAGGCGGCCGGTCGCAATCGCGTCGAGGCCGAGCCCGAAATCTCTCACCAACACTGAATTCCAATAGCAGCACCGGGAGCGATATGTCGAATACAGCTGGACTCAAGGGCCTGACCGTTCTGATCGTCGATGACAACGACACGACGCGCGCCATGCTGCGCGGCATCCTGCGTCACGAGGGCGCCGAGGTTGTGGGCGAGGCCAAGGATGGTCCGGGGGCGATAGCAGCCTGCGACAAACTCAAACCGAAGCTGGTGTGTCTCGATGTGCTGATGCCCAACAGCAATGGTGTGGACGTACTGAAGGAAATCCGCAAGACGCAGTTGGACGTCCGTGTACTCATGATTACCGGTTCGGCCGATCGGGAAACCGTGCAGGCCTCGATACGTGGCGGCGCCAGTGGCTATGTCGTAAAGCCCTTCAATGCAGCACGTGTAGTCGATGCGGTGCGCCAGGCGTTGGCCGCGGCTGTGCCTGCCGCGTCGCAGTAAATCGACAGCGGCCTGTCGTTTGGCTGGAGCCTGTTAAAAAACATCCTTCCAGGCGCGTAGCGCGGCAAAGACGGCAGCCGGATCGGTCAAGGCTTGCGTGGCATGTTGCTCGGCTGCGTGCCGCACGCTTGGCTGCATGGTGCGCAGGAAGGGATTCGTCGCGAGCTCATCTGCCAATCGCGAGGGCAGGGTAGCTTGGCCGGCTTCGCGTAGTGCAATGCATGCTTCGCTGCGCGCCTGCAAGGTAGCGTTGTCCGGCTCGACGGCCCGCGCGAAACGCAGATTGCTCAGCGTGTATTCGTGTGCGCAGCAGATCTGTGTCTCGCCCGGCAGCGCTGCAATGCGTTGCAGGGACGCGTGCAGATCGCCCGCCGTACTGCTGCCAAGCAAGCGGCCGCAGCCGCCCGCAAATAGCGTGTCACCGCAGAAAAGGTGGCCTGCATGTAGAAATGCGATGTGCTCTTCGGTATGTCCCGGTACCGCAAGGACGGTTGCTGTGCCGCCGACGCCAGGCAGTGTCAGCAAATCACCGTCGCCGACGTGATGCGTGACGACACCGATAGTTGCAGGCCCGAATACAGGTACTGGCCAGCGTTCGCGCAGTTCCGCCACGCCGCCGACGTGATCGTTGTGGCGATGCGTAACGAGGATCGCGCTTAGCTGCAAATCCTGTTCGACAAGGAAGCGCGAGACCGGGGCGGCTTCGCCCGGATCGACGACGATACATTGCCCATGCGCGATCAGAGCCCAGATGTAGTTGTCGCGGAAGGCAGGAAGGGGAACAATCTGCATGATCGACATTCTCGGCGCATGAATCGGCATGTCAATTCCTGGTTTTGAACAATGGCTGGATACACCTCGCGGGCAATATCTGCTGGCGTGGGAGCATCGCAAGTTCGATCAGCTGGTTACCGATATCTTTGGCTACAACGCCGTGCAGATCGGTCAGCCGAAACAGGACTTCCTGCGTAGCAGCCGCATGCCGCATCGTCTGCATTGCGGCGTGACGAGCCCTGCCAAGGTCTTGTGCGACCCGGAGGAGTTACCTTTCGCTTCGCAAAGCCTGGATCTGGTGATCCTGCCGCACGTGCTCGAATTTGCGGCTCATCCACACCAGCTGCTGCGCGAAGTCGAACGCGTGCTGGTGCCCGAGGGGAGCGTGGTGATCGCCGGCTTCAATCCATACAGTCTGTGGGGCTTGCGCCGCTCGTTCTCGGGCAACCTTGGCGAATTGCCTTGGCAAGGGCAATATTTCTCCGTGCCGCGCCTCAAGGACTGGCTGACTCTGCTCAGTTTCGAGACGCATGCCGGCTCGTTCGGTTGTTATGCGCCACCCGTCTCGTCGGACGCGTGGTTGCGGCGATGGTCATTCATGGATGCCGCGGGTGACCGTTGGTGGCACTTCGCGGGCGGCGCCTACATCCTGCAGGCAGTGAAGCGCGTGCGCGGCATGCGGCTGATCATGCCCGACTGGCGCGCCCAGGTCAGACCCAAGAAAGCCATGGCACCTGTTTCCCGACGCGACGGTTTCTCGGGCGAACAATGACTTTGCGCGGGCGCGTTCGCCTACAATCGCGCCCCTACCAGACATCTCATTCAGCACATGACCACGATTGAAACCGTAGACATCTTCACGGATGGCGCCTGCAGCGGTAATCCGGGCCCCGGCGGCTGGGGCGCCATACTGCGCAGCGGCGATGTCGAAAAAGAGTTGTGGGGCGGGGAGCCGCAAACCACCAATAACCGCATGGAAATGATGGCCGTCATCCGCGGTCTGAGAGCCTTGAAACGCCCGGTTTCAGCCCGTGTCTACACTGATTCACAGTACGTGCAGAAGGGGATCACGGAGTGGATCCAAGGCTGGAAAAAGCGGGGCTGGAAAACCGCTGACAAGCAGCCCGTCAAGAATGAAGATCTGTGGCGCCAGCTTGATGAGCTGGCCGCAGGACACAAGGTGGAATGGCTCTGGGTAAAGGGGCATGCAGGGCATCCCGAGAATGAGCGTGCCGACGCTTTGGCGCGTAAAGGCGTGGATGCTGTTCGCATGGCAGGAAAGGCCTGCGAAGGCTCTACGCCCTGAGCGTTGCTTATTGCAGGATGCGCGATAGCGCGCGAGGCAGCAGCGAGCCCATTTCTGCAAGGCGTTGCAGCGCCGGTTTGCGGCGTGGCGCAGGGGAGACCTGCATATCGGCTGACGTATTGGTCGGCATGTGCAGCGCGATTGAACCCAAGGCCAGCTCGGGTGTTTGAGCGATTGCGGCTGGCGTCGCCAGCGCAGGCGTGGTCTCTGCGGTCACGGCTTGTTCCGGAGCGGGTGGTCGCCAGAGTCTGACCTGCGGCAGGGGCTCTTCGGCTGCCGCTTGCTTTGACTGTCCGACGGGCTCTTCGGCCAAGGCGCGCATCAGATCGATATCGACATTGGTGCGCACTTCGGAGAATTCTGCGCTACGCCTGCCGTCGTCATAGAGTGGCGCGCGCGGTGAATAGAGCTGCGTTTTCACCGCGCTTTGCATGAAGCGTTGCCCGGTTCCAGCAGGCGTGTGTGGCGCAATCTCCTTCGTCGGCGGTTCAGGCTCCATGTTAGCCAGCATGCCCAGTTGCGTCGCTTCAGCGAGATAGCGCGCCGCTGCGATGGCATCCAGACCCTTCTTCAGGATGGCGGGTTTTCCGCAGAAAAGACGCGCGAGCCGGGCTTCGTCCAGCCGTAACTTATGCATCACGCGTTGCATGACGGACTCCCTGCTCAAGCCTGGTAACACGCCACCGGAGTACGTGATGCGAAAGCTCGCCTGTGATTTGGCAGGCTTGCTCGCGGTATTGTTGTCGGTAGTGCTGGCCAAGGCCCGCACGCGCAAGCCAATACTGCTTAGACTCGACTGGTAACGAGCCGCTTCAGCGGCAGACAGGTTGTTGCGGATGCCTACCGGGCGGCCGGAAAACAGCTGGCTGATTTGCGATGGTTGCGCATTGAGCAAGCGGGCCGCATCGGCACGTACCTGAATCGGATCAAAACCTGCCAGAAGTTCGCCCTGGAATACAATCTTGTATCGCTGCGCCATGCTTCCTGCCTCGTGCTCAAGCGGGGGATGTAGTTCTTTGCGGCATCATACTTACAAATACCCGTTCCGGATCAGGGCTTGCGTAGCAGTTGCGCGATTGCCGTAGCAGCTCCATCAGTGACTTTTTCCGTAGCGACTTGCAGTTTTGAATTTAACTGTATATAAATACAGTTATCGAAAAACAGCAGGGCAATCGCCGGTATGGACGATCTAACCCCCCGACAGCAGGAAATCCTGGCGTTCATCCGCGCTACGCTCGAAGAGAGCGGCGCGCCGCCGACACGCATCGAAATTTGTACCGCGTTTGGCTTCGCTTCGCCGAATGCCGCCGAGGCGCATCTCAAGGCGCTTGCAAAAAAGGGAGTGATCCTGCTGGAGGCGGGCGCCTCACGCGGCATTCGTCTCATGGAGTCGCTGGGGTTGCCGGTAGTTGGTCGAGTCGCAGCGGGGTCGCCGATCCTGTCTGAAGGCAGCATCGACAAGCGGGTGAGGGTCGATCCCGGCATGTTCGAGCCGCGTGCCGATTTCCTCTTGCGGGTGCATGGTCTGTCGATGGTTGACGTGGGGATCATGGAAGGCGATCTGCTCGCCGTGCATCGCACGTCCGAAGTTCGTAATGGACAGATTGTCGTTGCCCGTGTCGATGACGAAGTGACTGTCAAGCGCCTGCAACGGCGCAAAGGCATGGTCGAACTGCTGCCCGAGAACAGCAGCATGCGACCAATCATCGTCGATCCACAGCGTCAGAGCCTGACGATTGAAGGACTGGTCGTCGGGCTGATCCGCGACGATTTCGGTTCTGCGTGAGCTTTGCCAAGCTGCGATACCAGATACCCCGTAACACCGTGAATTGAAGGACACACCATGAAGCTCAGCAAGCAATCCTGCAAGACTGTCGTTGCCACTACTCTCATCCCGGCCAGCCGTGCCGCTGTCTCGCGTCCGTGGGCGCAAGCCATGCTTGATGTTCTGCAGCGACGTGGGCGCACCTATGGCTTGCTTGCGTTATATGAAGAGTCGCGCCTGAACTCACCACGTTAACTTTCTGGCTACATCAGCACAGCCAGCTTGGTCCTGAAGGCGAGGGCTGCTATTGAGGGGCATGGCTGCTGCCTCTCACGACGGCCTTGCAGGCCCAAGACCTCAAGCGTGGCACTCAGCGTTCCCGAGGGGACCTGCCTGGCGCCCTCTCGATGTTTTCTCTCTTGAGCGAAGTCAGTGGCCTGGTTCGGCAAGCCAGGGGACAGCACGGCCGGACCGTGACTCAGGCCATTCCCGGCTTGCACTCTGTTTGCTCAAGGACTTCTAAGGCCAGGGCTCTTTGTTTTTCACGAAACTTCGTGGACGGAGAGTCGGTTCCTGGCCGCCTCTGTCCTGCTCGCACTATTCGTAACGCAATGAGCCGGCGCGCGTTGGTGCGAGGAAGGTGATCGGGCCTTGTGACTGCGCCTGCGGGGTCTTATGTCGCAGATGGAAGTCTGCAAATGCCATTTGAAATTCCTGACCCCGGTTCAGAGGGGCGAGCCTACATGTATTGGGTCTTCGCGCGACTGTCGTCCTGACGTGGCGCACAGTTCGGCAGCTTCATATAGCGCTCGAAACGATAAAATCGAAAAATAATTCAATATTATCAATCATGTCGGCGCGCGAGTTTTTGTGTTGCCATGCAGCAATTGCGCGTGGAAATGTAGTTTCTGGCGGGCTTGGTGTGAGCGTTAAGAATGTCACACTCTTGCGAAGCGATGAAGTTTGTCAGAATTAGTTCAATAAATTCTGTGACTTGTATTCCAATAACAATAACTTATCGGCATATAGAAACATTTGAGCAAATCCCCCGTGAAAGTTCTTGCGTTGCACAAAGTGGATCGCCATAATTCAAATCGTGTGAGGGATGCAGCTGAAGTAACTGACAAGTTCAGTTCGTCGCGCTACCTCCAACCAGTGTCTCCTCCACCCTCCTCCTTTGGTGTGGACTTGGCGCAGCTCTAACCGAGCTGCGTTTTTTTTTGCATTTTGCCTTTGCGTCATGCGCGCGCTGTTGGACGTCGTGCGCGAAAGGCTTTGACAGCCCGGTGATTGTGCTCGTACAATCGCCGGCTTTCCGCTTCGGGTTGGCTGGAAAATCCGCGAGGTGCAAACCTCGGGCGATTTCCGATCAGCTCCAAGCCACAATAAAAAGGCTTCCCAAGGAAGCTAAACGTGAAGTAAAGGAACTCTGATGGGTACGTTTTCAGCAAAGCCGCATGAAGTCGTTCACGACTGGTATGTGGTTGATGGCACTGACAAAGTGCTTGGTCGCCTCGCTAGCGAGATTGCTCACCGCCTGCGCGGCAAGCACAAGGCTATTTACACTCCGCACGTGGATACCGGCGATTTCATTATCGTCGTCAATGTCGACAAGCTGCGCGTAACCGGCAACAAGGCACAAGACAAGAAGTACTACCGCCACACCGGTTATCCGGGCGGTATCTACGAAACCAATTTCACCAAGCTGCAACAACGCTTCCCGGAGCGCGTGCTGGAGAAGGCTGTCAAGGGCATGCTGCCCAAGGGCCCACTCGGCTACGCCATGCTCAAGAAGCTGAAGTGCTACAGCGGTGCAACCCATCCGCATAGCGCCCAGCAGCCCAAGGCACTTGAGATTAAGTGAGGAGCGAATAAATGCCCGTCGGACAATATAACTACGGTACCGGCCGCCGCAAAACTGCAGTGGCTCGTGTCTTCATCAAGGCAGGTTCAGGCAAGATCGTTGTGAACGGTAAGCCACTGGACGTGTTCTTCTCGCGCGAAACTGGTCGCATGATCGTTCGTCAGCCTCTGGAATTGACCCAGAATGCTGATCGTTTCGACATCCTCGTGAACGTCACGGGTGGTGGCGAGTCCGGTCAAGCCGGTGCGGTGCGTCACGGTATTACCCGCGCTCTGATCGACTACGATGCAGAACTGAAGTCTTCGTTGAAGAAGGCTGGCTTCGTAACGCGTGATGCGCGTGAAGTCGAACGTAAGAAGGTCGGTCTGCACGGCGCGCGTCGTCGTAAGCAATTCTCGAAGCGTTAATTTTTCGAGATGCCGATTCAGCAAAAAGCCCGCAGAGATGCGGGCTTTTTGTTTTTGGGTCGGACTTGGCTGCGGCGGCCTGTGGGCGGCGACTACCGTTACTGATGACTACCTTGTCTTTGCGTACATGAGGCAGGCGCGTGGCTCGGGCGAGATATTCGGGTGGATGGTGTGTCGCTCAAGTCGTTTTTCCCTTAGAAAGCCCGCCTTCTCCAGTGTGCGTTGTGATGGAATGTTTTCGACGTCACATGTGGCCTGGATGCGAAACAGCTTGGGGTTGGCCAATACGATGCTGGAGAGTGCTTCGATGGCTTCCGGCATCATGCTCTTGCCCCAATGTGCTCGCGCCAGGACATAGCCAATGTCGATGGTGGTGTTGAGCAGACGTGCTTCGAGCATGCCGAGGGGGGTGTTCAAGCCGCGCTCGGTGATGATGTATGCGAATCGAAGATTGGCCTGCCAGGCCTCGATGCAAGAGGCGATGAACAGTTGCGTGGCGCCTGCGTCTGTGTGGGGTGTCCAGACCATGTAACGGCATACTTCGGCATCCTGTGCGTATGCGTCGAAGATTACGTCGGCATCTGCAAGGAGTGGGCTGCGCAAGACGAGTCGCTCGGTTTCGATCTTGCCCGGCAGCCGAATGTCCATTGGATTGACGTGGCGTCAGAGGGGCTGCGAGATGGCTGTCCAGCCGATCATGTCTGGCTGGCCAGTCGTGCGTTGATGCGCTCGATCACTTGTTGGGTTTCCAGCCCGATTTCTGCCAGTAGCTGTTGCTGGTCGCCGTGATCGATGAAGCGATCCGGTAGTCCGAGGCGCAGCGTTTGGGTGGCGATGCCTGCCTCTTCCAGGACGCGCGCAACCTCGCTACCTGCTCCGCTGATGACGGCATTTTCTTCCAGCGTTACCAGAAGCTCGTGTGTGCGCGCGAGTTCGAGCACGAGTTCGACGTCGATCGGTTTGACGAAGCGCATATTGGCGACCGTAGCGTCGAGCGACTCTGCTGCCACGAGGGCGCTGCCAAGCATGCTGCCGAAAGCGAGGAGGGCGACGCGTTTACCTTGGCGGCGAACTTCACCTTTGCCGACGGGGAGGGCGGTCATTTCCTTTTGCGGCGTGGTGCCGAGGCCGCCGCCACGCGGATAGCGCACGGCCGTGGGTGCATCCAGCTTGTATGCGGTGTAGAGCATCTGCCGGCATTCATTCTCATCGGCTGGCGCCATGATCACCATATTCGGCACGCATAGCATGTAGGACAGGTCGAACGCGCCGTGGTGTGTTGCACCGTCGGCGCCGACCAGGCCGCCTCGGTCGATGGCGAACATCACAGGCAGGTTCTGCAGTGCGATGTCGTGAATGAGTTGGTCGTAAGCGCGTTGCAGGAAGGTGGAGTAGATCGCCACCACGGGCTTCATGCCTTCGCAGGCGATGCCTGCGGCGAAGGTCAGGGCATGTTGCTCCGCAATGCCGACGTCGAAATAGCGTTGCGGATATTCCTTCTCGAAGCGGACCAGGCCCGAGCCTTCGCGCATGGCCGGTGTAATGGCGATGAGGCGCTCGTCCTGCGCCGCCATGTCGCAGATCCAGTCGCTGAACACCTGGGTGTAGGTCAGCTTCGGTGTGCCCTTGTTGCTCTGGATGCCGGCGTTGTGATCGAACTTGCCAACACCGTGGTAGAGGACGGGGTCAGCCTCGGCGAGCTTGTAGCCCTGGCCCTTGCGCGTGACGACGTGCAGGAATTGCGGGCCCTTTAGCTTGCTCAGATTCTGCAGTGTGGGGATCAGCGTATCGAGATCATGGCCGTCGATCGGGCCAATGTAGTTGAAGCCGAATTCTTCGAACAGTGTGCCTGGTGTGACCATGCCTTTGACATGCTCTTCGACCCGCTTGGCGAGCTCGAGCACGCTTGGTGCAACGCCGAGGACTTTCTCTCCGGCACGACGTGCGAAGTTGTAGGTCCTGCCTGACAGTAGGCGCGCGAGGATGTTGGTCAGTGCGCCAACGGGCGGGGAGATGGACATCTCATTGTCGTTGAGGACCACAAGCAGGTCCGCATCCATCACTCCGGCGTTATTGAGCGCCTCGAAAGCCATGCCTGCCGACATCGCGCCGTCGCCGATGACGGCGATGGCGCGGCGGTCTTCGCCTTTTCGCTTGGAAGCTACCGCCATGCCGAGTGCGGCGGAAATCGAGGTCGACGAATGTGCTGTACCGAAAGTGTCGTAGTCACTTTCGCTGCGTTTCGGAAAGCCCGATAGACCTTCGTGCTGGCGCAGTGTGGCCATGCCTGCGCGACGTCCCGTGAGTACCTTGTGACCGTAGGTCTGGTGGCCGACGTCCCACACGATGCGGTCATCAGGAGTGTTGAAGACGTAGTGCAAGGCGATGGTCAGCTCGACGGTGCCGAGATTGGACGACAGATGGCCGCCCGTTTGCGAGACAGACTCGATCAGGAAACCACGCAGCTCTTCGGCAAGCGTGGTGAGCTGGCGGCGCTCAAGCTGGCGTAGCTCGGCGGGCGAGTTGATCGTATCGAGCAGGGGCGTAGCCACAGGCGCAGCAGAAGAAGAGGAGGACATGTTTTCTTGGGGTGGCCGCTCAGAATGGCCGGCTGACAATGTAATCGGTGATTTCCTTGAGGCGCTGCGCAGCTGCGCCCAATGGCGCGAGTGTACCGTGTGCCTCTTCGGCGAGTTCGCGCGCCAGCGTGCGAGCGGGTGTCAGGCCGATGATGCTGACATAGGTGGGCTTGTCTTGTGCGGCATCCTTGCCGGCAGTCTTGCCCAGCGTGGCCGTGTCGGCCACTTCGTCGAGGATGTCGTCGACGACCTGGAACAGCAGGCCGATGCATTTGCCGAAATGGTTAAGGCGTTCGAGCGTGGCATCGTCCGTCGTGCCTGCCAGTGCCCCCAGCATGACGGCAGCGCGGATCAATGCGCCGGTCTTGTGGATGTGCATGAACTCCAGCTCTTCACGCGTGATCGACTTGCCGACAGAGTCCAGGTCGATAGCCTGGCCGCCGGCCATGCCGCGTGAGCCCGAAGCTTTGGCAAGCAGCGCGACGGCGCGCAGCTGATTGCCGGCATCCTCGAAAAGCCCGAGTGTCGACAGCTGTTCAAATGCCAGCGTCTGTAGCGCGTCACCGACGAGCAAGGCGGTCGCTTCGTCGTATTGCACATGTACGGTGGGTTTGCCGCGGCGCAGGACGTCGTCATCCATGCAGGGCATGTCGTCATGCACCAGTGAGTAGACGTGAATGCTTTCCAGCGCACAGGCGATGGCGTCGAGACGCTCGGGCGTCGCACCGGCCATCTCTCCAGCCGCGAAGGCGAGCAGGGGCCGTACGCGCTTGCCGCCACCAAGGGTGGCGTAGCGCATGGCCTGGTGCAGGCGTTGTGGCGCCAGTTGTGCGGCGGGGAGGCGTTGTTCAAGGGCCTGTTCGACGCGACGTTGTACGCTGGCCATCCATTCCGGGAATTTCATGCTGCTGACATCCATATCCTGTTTCTGTGGCTCATTCGCCGTCGGTGTCTGCAGGCAGGTCGCGTAGTTCGCCGTCCTGCAGGACGCGAATACGTTGTTCGGCTGACTCCAGTGCTCCCCGGCAATGGCGCAACAATTGCGTGCCACGCTGGAAACGCGCGAGCGATTCTTCCAGCGAGAGCGTGCCTGTTTCCATGGCGGCAACGATCTGTTCGAGCTCGCCGACAGCATCTTCAAAACGCTCTGGCAGTGCAGCTTTGGTGTCCGGTTTTGCGGTCGGAGAGGTTTTGGGCGGAGCCATGGACTGCTTTCGTGGGCTGCTTTTATCAAGGGGGCGCGCACTTTTCGGCGAATCCGGCATGCCGCGCTTACCTTGGGAGAGGTCAGCGATTATAATTTATTGTTCGGGCCTGTTCCCAGCATCCTCGCTGATTGCGAGGATATTGGAACGGGCCTTCCTGTCTTGTACGACTCTTGACAGGGTTCTGGAGGTTTTAGCGGATGTCCCAAAGCGCTTCACGTACTCAACTTGCACCGGCCGTGTCACAACTGCCGGTGTCGGCCTATTTCGACGAAAAGATCTTCGAACTGGAGAAGCGTCTGCTCTTCGATGCAGGGCCGGGGTACGTAGGGCATGAGTTGATGGTGCCGGAGCGTCGCGATTACCAGTCTCTGGGCTGGATGGGGCATGCTCGCCTGTTGATGCACGCCGATGATGGCGTTCACCTGATGTCGAACATCTGCCGTCATCGCCAGGCCATCATGCTCGAAGGCCGGGGGCAGGCGCAGAACGTGGTGTGCCCGATCCATCGCTGGACCTACAAGAACGATGGGCAGCTGATCGGTGCGCCACAGTTTCCGGACAATCCCTGCCTCAATCTCGACCGCCAGAAGCTTGAATCGTGGAATGGCCTGTTGTTCAAAGGCCCGCGTTCAGCCAATTCGGATCTCGCCGGCATGAACGTAGCCAGCGAGCTGAATTTCGATGGTTATGTGCTGCATCATGTCGAGCACCACGTCTGCAACTACAACTGGAAGACCTTCATCGAGGTCTATCTGGAGGATTACCACGTTGCGCCATTCCACCCGGGACTCGGCAATTTTGTCACCTGTGACGATCTGGCCTGGCAGTTTGGTGACTGGTATTCCGTGCAGCGTGTCGGTATTACCGATCTGGCCAAGGCGGGCAGCCCCACCTACGAGCGTTGGCAGAATGCCGTGCGCGACTACTATCGTGGCGAGTTGCCACCGCATGGTGCGATCTGGCTGACCTATTTCCCGAACATCATGGTCGAGTGGTATCCGCACGTGCTGGTTGTCAGTCACCTCATTCCGCAAGGCGTGGACAAGACGCTCAACGTGGTCGAGTTCTACTACCCCGAGGAAATCGCGGCATTCGAGCCCGAGTTCATCGAGGCCGAGCGCGCGGCGTACATGGAAACCGCGGTCGAGGACGACGAGATTGCGGAGCGCATGGATCGTGGCCGGCTGGCGCTATACAAGGAAGGCCGAAATGAATGGGGGCCGTACCAGTCGCCGATGGAGGACGGTATGCAGCACTTCCATGAATTCTATCGGCGTGTCATGGCGCCACACGTATCTCTCTGAGGTTGTGTAGATGAAAAAAGGGCCGCCCACGCGAGATGCGTGGGCGGCCCTTTTTTTGGCATGGCGCCGGGCTTCAGTGATTCAGCTCTTCACGACCCGTGTCGATCTCGAGCGCTGGATTCACGATCTTTGCCAGCTCGATATACATGTTCTTGAGGCTGTAGAGAATCATGATGGCACCGGTGATCGGCATGCAGGCATAGAGCCATTTCTTCGACATGGCGAAGGCTGTGGTTTGCTCCTCCGTCTGCATCGTCAGATCAAGTGCGTACTTGGCGAAAATCAGTGCAAATGCCAGCGAGAGCAACTCGATGATGAGCCGATAGATGAAGCGCGCGCGAACGCTCTTCAGGTATTTGGAGATCCAGTCGCCGACGCTGAAGTGGCTGTGCGTAACCCACACGGCGGCGGCACCGTAGAAGATCAGCGCGCCATATAGCAGCTCGAGGATTTCGTCGAACCAGTGCATCGACATCAGTGGCACGAAGCGGACGAAGATGTTGAGCGACAGGATCAGCGTAATCGCGGCAAACAGCACGATGCAGATCCACTCAAGTGTCAGCGTCAAGGCGCGATCGAAGCGGTTGAGGTTGTTGATGATGGCGTTTTTCATGTTCAACCTTCCTTGCCCATGAGGAGATTGGGCAGCCATAGCGAGATTTCCGGCACAAAGGCGCAGAGGATGGTGACCAAAAGGATCGCAACAAGATAGGGCAGGCATTCGTAGGCCAGCTTCCATACGCCGACCTTGGCAAAACTGTCTACCGCAAACAGGCACATGCCTACCGGAGGCGTGAGGTTGCCGATCATGATCAGCAGGGTCATGACGACGCCGAAATTCACCATGTCGATGCCGTAGATGGGGCAGAGCTTCATGAAGATCGGCAAGGTGATCAGGAAGATGGCATTGCCATCCAGAAAGCAGCCCAGCACCAGGATGATGGCGATCACGATCCAGAGGAAGGCGACGGGCGAGGCGCCGAATGCGGTCAGCTGCATGATGAGGGCATCGGGAATGCGCTCGAAGATGGTGAACCAGCCGAAGAAGTTGGCCGTGGCAATGATGAACATCAGGCCGCAGGTCTGTTTGAGCGAGGCGAACAGGACGGGTGGGAGATCCTTGACGCGCAGATCGCGATAAGCGAAGCCCAGCAGAAGGGCGTAGAGGGCGGCGATGACGGAAGCTTCCGTCGCCGTGAAGAAGCCGGTGGTGATGCCACCGATGATGATGACGGGGGCCAGCAGCGGCCAGAACGCGGCCTTGAAGCTGGCAACGATTTCCCGCAGATGCGCGCGTGGGCTGCTGGGCAAGCCGCGCGGGCCGGCCATCATCCAGATGCCTATCATCATGGCGATGCCCATCAACACGCCGGGTATCGCACCGGCCAGGAACAGGCGGCTCACCGAAACGGAGGTGATGGCGCCATACAGCACGAAGGGGATGGAAGGCGGAATCACCGGGCCAATGGTCGACGCGCCGGCCACGATGGCTGCCGAGATGCCAGGCTTGTAACCCGCATCAACCATGGCGCGATGCTGGATCTGGCCGAGGCCTGCGGCGTCCGCCACGGCCGAACCGGACATGCCTGAAAAGATCATCGACGAGATCACGCTGACCTGGCCGAGCCCGCCCGGTACATGCCCGACCAGCGCACCGGCGAAGCGGAAGATGCGCGTCGTGATGCCGCCGGTATTCATCAGGTTGCCGGCGAGAATGAAGAAGGGAATGGCCAGCAGGGTGAAGCCGGTGGTGCCGGAATACATGCGCTGCGGCAGCATCATGAGGAAATCGCTTTGCCCCATGCCGACGAAAAAAGCGATTGCGGTGAGCCCGATCGCGACCGCGATGGGCACGTCGATCATCAACAGGATCAGCAGTACGGCGAAGATGGACAGCGTCAGCATTCAGGCAGACTCCTGCGTGCGAAAGGGGCGTGCTCAACGGGAAGGCGAAAAGCGCAAGAAAGACGGGCGCACCTTCGCAGGCGGCCCGTCATCGGCAGGCGGACTTATTTGCTGTTCTTGTCGACCATGCCCATGAAGCGATTGAAGTTGTCGGGGCCAACCTTGGCCTTGACCTTCTCCCAGGCTGGGCCCATCGCGGCTTTCCATGGGCCGAGGTCGGGGCGCGAGACGACGATGCCCTTGGTCGTTTCGAGGTCCTTCAACTGCGTGGCCTCTTCGTCGCGCACGGTCTTGCGTGCGAACTTCGCAGCGCTGGCCGATTCCTCACGCACGATCTGTTGCTGGGCGGGCGTCAGCTTGTCCCAGCTTCTCTTGTTCACCACATGCACCATCGAGCTGTACGTGTAGTTGAGGATGGTCATGTACTTCTGTGTCTCGTACAGCTTGAGTGCGTAGATCGTGCCGACCGGATTTTCCTGGCCATCAACGACGCCTTGCTTCATCGCCATCACCAGTTCCGGAAAAGCAATGGTCACGGCATTGCCACCCGCCGCTTCGACGAAAGCCTGATAGGCGAATGCTGGCGGGGTGCGGATCTTCATGCCCTTCATGTCAGCCGGCACGACCACGGACTTCTTGGAATTGGTGAGCTGCCGGAAGCCCCATTCCCAGTCAGACAGGTGGACGAGGCCCTTCTTGGCGAGCTCGGGTTCGGCCCAGGCCTTGAAGTCGCCATCGATGATCTTGTCGGCCATCGCGTAATCCTTGAATGCGAAGGGCGTGCTGATGGTGTCGTAGAAGGGGAAATTCTTGGCCAGCTGGTCCTGCCCGGAAAGGCTCATGTCGACTGCGCCGAGCATGACTTGCTCCAGCACTTCAGGCGGGCTGCCCAGTGCGTTGTTGCCGAAGACGTTGATCTTCACTTCCCCGTTGGTGCGCTTTTCGACATTCGTCTTGAACTGCAGGGCGGCAATGGCGTTCGGCGTGCCGTCCGCGGCGAAATGCCCGAGCTTCAGTTCAACGGCAGCAATTGCTTGTGATGAGCCGAAGGCCATCAACATCAGAAACGCGAGTGTTTTCATGACTTCTCCTGGTGCGGTGTGGCGAGGGGTTGCAACGAGGCGATGCTGAACGACGTGATCTGAATACTCATTGGCGGGCGAAGTTGCCTGACAAAAGTAGTCCAGCAGCATAAGTGCTGCTCGTCAGAATTCAGCTAGGTGTTTTCCCTCGTTCACGCAGGAGAGTGCCTGGCCGTCATGGCACTATGGCCAGAAACAGGAATGACGAAAAGATGATCAGATGAATGGCGCCTTGCAGCACCGTCGTGCGGCCGGTGCCCAGCGTGATGACGCTCACCAGCAGCGTCAGCCAGAGCATGACGCTGTCTTTGGCGGACAGACCAAGCGCGATGGGTTGGCCCATCACCAGCGAGACGATGGCGACGGCCGGGATGGTCAGGCTGATGCTGGCAAGGGCCGAGCCCAGCGCCAGGTTGAGGCTGTTCTGCAGCCGGTTCATGCGCGCCGCGCGCAGGGCTGCAAAGCCTTCGGGCAGCAGCACCAATGCGGCAATCACGATACCCACGACAGCCTCCGGCGCGCCGGCTTTCTGCACCGTTTGTTCGACTACGCCTGACAGCATCTTGGCGAGGCCGACGACTGCGACCAGCGAGACGAACATCAGCGCCGCGCTGCTCAGCGCCGCCGAGCCGGAGGGCGGTGCCAGATGTAGCTCTTCTGCATCCTGGCCCTTGGCGAGGAAATAGTCGCGATGGCGCACGGTCTGTACGAAGACGAACACCACGTAGAGCACCAGCGAAATGATGCCGACGAAAACCAGCTGGGCTGAAGTCAGGCCCGGGCCTGGCGCCGAGGTCAGGAAGTTGGGCAAGACGAGCGTCAGTACGGACAGCGCACACAACACACCCAGTGCGGCGCTGGCGCCTTGTACCTGGAAGCCCTGTTCGTGATGACGCACGCCACCGGCGAGCAGGCATAGACCGACGATGCCGTTGCAGACGATCATGACGGCGGAGAACACCGTGTCGCGTGCGAGGCCGGCCTTGTCGGGCCCGGCGGAAAGCATGATGGAAACAATCAATGCCACTTCGATGACGGTGACAGCAATCGCGAGTATCAAGGTGCCGAAGGGCTCGCCTACTTTGTGGGCAATGACTTCGGCATGATGTACGGCCGCGAATACCGCGCCAGGCAGTGCGATGGCGGCGAAGCTGAGGGTGAGCCCGCCAGGGTGGAGCGCTGTCACCAGCAGGATGAGCATGGCAAGCAGTGGGACGATCCAGGTCCAGCGCAGACTTGCGTGCTTCATTGCTTCGGCTTCCTTGTGGTGTGGTCGAGCGTGGTGGGCTGCGTGCCAACGATCTGGTTCAGTCGGCAACGCCGGTGGTGCGATCAGGATGTGCGCAAGAAGGCAGCAGCACCGATCAGGGCAGGGTAGGGGGCGGTAATGATCCAGGTGGGAATGGCTGCAAGATAGGCGGAGAAGCGCCCCTTCTCCTCAAAGCGCTGGCGGAAGGGCGAGCGCAGGAAGAACTCGCCCAGGCGCGGCACGATGCCGCCACCGATGTAGATGCCGCCGCGCGCGCCGAGCGTGACGGCGAGATTGGCGGCCTGGGTGCCGAGGAGGGCGCAGAACATATTGACCGTGGCGACGCACAAGGGGTCGGTGCCGTGCGTGGCATGTGTGGAGATGTCGGCGGCTTCGTAAGCGCGCGGTGCTATGCCGCGCACTTGTGCGAGTGCGCGATACAGATTCTCCAGGCCGGGCCCCGAGATTGCTCGCTCGGCAGACACATGCGGAAACGATCGGGCAATGGCGCTTATGACAGCCAGTTCCTCGTCGGTCTGGCCGCTGAGTGTGACGTGACCACCTTCGCCTTCGATAAAGGCATAGCCCTTCGCTGCCGGCACCATGCCTGAGACGCCGAGACCCGTGCCAGGGCCTATCACGCCGATGGCTGTGCGTGGCACGGCGTTGCCTTGGCCGACCTGGCGGCGATCGGCGTCGCCCAGGTGTGGCAGCGACAACGCCAGCGCAGTGAAGTCGTTGAGGAATTCGAGCTTCTCCAGGTCAAGCTGCCGGCGCATTTCTTCGATCGAGAAATTCCAGGTGTGGTTGGTCATCTGCACGCGATCGCCGGTGAGCGGATTGGCAATGCCGATCGCGGCGGTGCGAGGTGCTGCACCGGTGGTTTGGGCAAGATAGGCCTGCAGCGCTTCGGCTGGTCCCGGATAGTCAGTGCCGTGCAGGGTCATGATCTGGTCGAGCGAGCCGTCTGCGGCCAGGCGCGCAAAGCGCGCATTCGTCCCGCCAATATCGCCTACCACGCAGGTCTGCAATGCATCAGGTGTCTTCATGAATGCTCCCGGTTCTCGTTGGTGCAGGCCTTGTTGCATGGCTCTCGTGTGGGCACATCTCAGCAACTTGCGTGCGCCGCCTGCTTGCGTGATGTCAGTGCTGCCAACCCCCGTAGCGTACAGGGAGAACGGTGTCGCGACCGCGGCCGCCGTGTCTTGGCGGGGTTGCAGGCATTGGCGTCAGTCACTCCTCTGGCGACATCTCGCAAGCCGAGTGCTGCGGCGCATCCGGCTGCCGTGATTGTGAGTATATGAAGGAATATTACATATTCTCAAATACGGAAAGCGCGGATTTCAGACTTTGCTTGCGCCAGAGAATCTCTGCGGCGTTTTTTACTCAATAGATACTCGATGATTTCGACTCTCTACGGGAAAGTCCTTACTGTCTGAGCTCCTCGTTTGCTTGATTAAGCAATGTAGTCCAACTACAGTTTGTGAGGTTTCAGGCTGTCGGAATAGTTCCAGTTGCGTTCTGGGGCGGCCGATCGTGATACGCACATGCGCGACGCTCATGTGCCCGCATCAATCAGAAGGAGACAGAGATGATCAGAATGAAATTGCTTGCGGCCGCCGTTGCCGCCATGGGCGCAGTTGCGGTGCAGGCAGCCGAGGTGGAAGTGCTGCATTGGTGGACCGCCGGTGGTGAGGCCAAGTCAGCTGCCGAGCTCAAGAAGATGGTCGAGGCCAAGGGTCACAAGTGGAAAGACTTCGCGGTCGCGGGCGGTGGTGGCGAGAACGCCATGACCGTGCTGAAGAGCCGCGTCGTGTCTGGCTCCGCGCCGACCGCCGCGCAGGTCAAGGGACCGAGCATCCAGGAGTGGGGTGCTGAAGGCGTGCTGGCCAATCTGGATGCGACGGCCAAAGCCGGTAACTGGGACAAGCTCCTGCCGGGTGTCGTTGCCAATGTCATGAAGTACAAAGGCAACTACGTGGCAGTGCCAGTCAATGTGCACCGCGTGAACTGGATGTGGGTGAATCCGGAAGTTTTCAAGAAGGCCGGCGCTGAAGTGCCGAAGACCTGGGCGGACTTCCCCGCTGCAGCCGAGAAGATCCAGAAAGCCGGTTTCATCGCTGTCGCTCACGGCGGCCAACCCTGGCAGGACTTCACTGTCTTCGAATCGGTCGTGCTCGGTGTCGGCGGCGCGAAATTCTACGAGGACGCCCTCGTCAAACTCGACCAGAAGGCACTTACCAGCCCGACCATGGAGAAGGCCTTCGACACCTTCCGCACAGTGCGTAAGTACGTCGACAAGGACGCTGCGAATCGCGACTGGAATCTCGCTACTGCCCTGGTGATCAACGGCAAGGCTGCGATGCAGTTCATGGGCGACTGGGCCAAGGGCGAGTTCACTGCCGCAGGCAAAGTGCCGGGCAAGGACTATCTGTGTCTCGCCGCACCGGGTACGCAACAAGCGTTCACGTTCAACATCGACAGCTTCATCGTGTTCCAGCAGAAAGCTGCAGATGCCGGCAAGGCGCAGGCTGACTTCGCGACAGCTGTGATGAGCCCTGAATTCCAGCAGGTTTTCAATCTGAACAAGGGTTCGATCCCGGTGCGTACGGATGTGAGCATGGACAAGTTCGACGACTGCGCCAAGCTGTCGGCGAAGGACTTCGCGAGCACGGCGAAGACGGGCGGACTGGTGCCTTCGATTGCGCATCAGATGGCCGTGCCTGCGTCCACCACCGGTGCGATCCAGGATGTGGTGACGGCGTTCTTCAACTCGAATGAGTCGTCGAAGGATGCGGTGAAGAAGCTGGCTGCAGCGGCCAAGACGAAGTGATGTTGCTGGCGTGAGGGCGGGCCTCGCTTGGAGGCTTGCCCTCACCCGCCCCTGACGGGGCACCCTCTCCCACGCTTGGGAGAGGGGACTGCAACGAGCGGCCCGAGTTCGATTTACTGCGCACTGTCTGCCTTCCCCTCTGCCGCTTGCGGGAGAGGGTGGCGCGACAGCGCCGGGTGAGGGCGTCTCTCCATAAGTCCCGTACTCAAGCATCAAACCAGCTCGCTCAACACGGAGCATCCATGCAAGCCCAAACCCTGAGTCCCCCGCCGAGGTCCGCCAACTGGCTGGACACGCTGGAGCGCATCCTGCCGAAGATCGTGCTCGCGCCGAGCTTCGTCATCTGCGTGGTGTTTTTCTACGGCTTCATCATCTGGACAGCACTGCTGTCGCTGACGCCGTCGCGCATGTTGCCGCGCTACGAGTTCGTCGGCATCGAGCAGTACGCCAGTCTCTTCGCCAACGACCGCTGGTGGCTGGCGCTGAAGAACCTCGCGATCTTCGGTGGCCTGTTCATTTTCTTGTGCCTTGTGATGGGCCTGTTGCTTGCCATCTTGCTCGACCAGCGCGTGCGCGCAGAAGGCTTCATCCGTTCGATCTTCCTTTACCCGCTGGCGCTGTCATTCATCGTCACCGGCACAGCGTGGAAGTGGATTCTCGACCCCAGCATCGGCCTGCAGAAAGTGCTCAACGATCTGGGCTGGACGTCCTTCACGTTCGAGTGGATCAAGGATCCAGACATGGCAATCTACACGGTGGTAATCGCAGGCATCTGGCAATCCTCCGGATTTGTCATGGCGCTATTCCTCGCCGGGCTGCGCAGTATCGATGACAGCATCATCAAGGCAGCGAAGATCGACGGTGCGTCGATGCCGATGATCTACCGCCGCATCATCCTGCCTTCGCTGCGGCCGGTGTTCTTCTCCAGCTTCATGATCCTCGCGCACATCGCCATCAAGAGTTTCGACCTGGTGATGGCGTTGACCGGTGGCGGCCCCGGCTTCTCGACCGACCTGCCGGCGACTTTCATGTACACCTATGCCTTCACGCGCAACCAGATCGGCCTGGGTGCGGCTTCCGCGACGGTGATGCTGGGCATCGTGCTGGCCGTGATCGTGCCCTTCATGTACTCCGAATTGAGGAGTACCCGCCGTGGCTAAACCAAAGATCACTGTCGGGCGCATCGCGCTCTACGCCTTCATCACGTACTGCTGTCTCTACTATCTGTTGCCGCTGACGGTGATGCTGTTCAACTCCATCAAGGATTTGAACGAGCTCAAGGCAGGTAGCCTGATGGCCTTCCCGACGCAAGTCACTTTCGAACCCTGGGTCAAGGCCTGGAGCAGCGCCTGCACCGGCATCACTTGCGACGGCCTGCGCGGCTACTTCTGGACCTCCGTTGCCATCGTCGTACCCGCCGTGCTCATCTCTACCTTGCTCGGCGCGTTCAATGGCTATGTGCTGACCATGTGGCGTTTCAAGGGCTCCGACTGGTTCTTCATGGCGCTGATGCTGGGCTGCTTCATCCCGTTCCAGTCGATTCTTCTGCCGATGGCGCAGACGCTGGGCAAGCTGGGTATCGCCAACTCCGTGCCGGGTCTGATCTTCGTGCACGTCGTGTATGGCACGGCGTTCACCACGCTGTTCTTCCGCAACTACTACGTGGCGATTCCGGATGAGCTGGTGAAAGCAGCACGCATCGACGGCGCGGATTTTCTCACCATCTTCCGTCGCATCATCCTGCCGATCTCGGGGCCCATCATCGTCGTCACCGTCATCTGGCAATTCACGCAGATCTGGAACGACTTCCTTTTCGGCGTGGTGTTTTCGTCGGGCGAGCGCCAGCCGATCACGGTCGCGCTGAACAATCTCGTGAACACCTCGACCGGCGTGAAGGAATACAACGTCGACATGGCGGCGGCGGTCATCGCCGCGTTGCCGACCCTGCTCGTGTACGTGGTGGCAGGCAAATATTTTGTGCGCGGCCTGACGGCTGGCGCGGTGAAAGGTTGAACATGGGTGCTTTGTCCATCCGCAAGGTCCGCAAATCCTACGCTGGTGTCGAGATTCTCAAGGGCATCGACATCGATATCGAGCAGGGCGAATTCCTCATCCTCGTTGGCCCCTCGGGCTGCGGAAAATCCACGCTGCTGTCGATGATTGCCGGCCTCGACGAGATCACTTCGGGCGATGTGTTCATCGCTGACCGTCGCGTGAATGATCTGTCGCCGAAGGACAGGGACATCGCCATGGTGTTCCAGTCCTACGCGCTGTATCCCTCGATGACGGTGCGCGAGAACATCTCCTTCGGGCTCGAGATCCGCAAGATGCCGAAGGCCGAGCGTGACGCTGCGGTAGATCGCGTCGCGCAGATCCTGCAGATCGAACACCTGCTCGATCGCCGTCCCTCGCAGCTTTCCGGCGGTCAGCGCCAGCGCGTCGCCATGGGCCGCGCCATCGCGCGCAACCCGGCACTCTTTCTGTTCGACGAGCCGCTGTCGAACCTCGACGCGAAGCTGCGCGTCGAGATGCGTACCGAGATCAAGCTGCTGCACAAGCGCCTCGGCACGACCATCGTCTACGTCACGCACGACCAGATCGAAGCCATGACACTGGGCGACAAGATCGCTGTGATGAAGGCGGGCGAGGTGCAGCAGTTCGGTACGCCAAGCGACATCTATCGCAACCCGGCGAATCTTTTTGTCGCGGGCTTCATGGGTTCGCCGTCGATGAATTTCATCAAGGCGAAAGTGTGTGAATCGGGTAGTGGTCTCGGCTTGGAAATGGAAAGTGGCGGTGAGCGCTTCGCCTTCCCGGCCGTCAACGGCGAAGGCCTCGCTGCATGGAAAGGCCGCGAGGTCATCGTTGGTATTCGCCCCGAGCAGATCACCGAAGTGGTGGACTCGCATGGCGACGATCCGCGCGTCGTGCGTCAGTCTCTACCCATCGTGCTCAGCGAACCAACCGGGCCCGATACGCTGCTATTGGTGCACATCAACGGCGCCAAGGTAACTTGTCGCGTGTGCCCCGACTTCGCAGGCGTGCCGGGTGAGAAGATGGCGCTCATGTTCGACCTCTCCAAGGTCGTCTATTTCGATCCATCCACCGAGCAGCGCATCAAGTAAGTCTTACTACTCTTCATGCAGAACTACCCTGACGGCCCACGCCTTCTTGCCGACATCGGAGCAACCTTCGCACGCTTTGCGCTCGAATTCGCGCCCGACCTCATTGACCGCGTCGTCGTCCTCAACTGCGACGACTATCGCGGTTTCGAGGATGTCACGCGCGCTTACCTGAGCGCGCAGGAAGGTCTCGAAGTCAGGCATGCGGCGATTGCCATTGCCAATCCGATCGATGGCGACCGCGTGCAGATGACCAATCGTAACTGGGCATTTTCAATCGAAGCTGCGCGTGTCGCACTCAAGCTCGATACCTTGCTGGTGGTGAATGATTTCACCGCGCTGGCGATGGCGCTGCCGCGTCTTGCCGATGCGGATCGCACGAAGATCGGTGGCGGGGCGCCACGCGAAAATGCCGTCATCGGACTGCTGGGCCCTGGCACTGGCTTCGGCGTGTCGGGCCTCATTCCGATGGAGGATCGCTGGGTCACGCTGGGTAGCGAGGGCGGGCATGCCAGCTTCGCGCCGAATGACGAGCGTGAACTCGCGCTGCTGCAGTACGCCTGGAAGAAATACACGCACGTGTCGACGGAGAGGCTGGTGTCCGGCTCCGGACTGGAGCTGTGCTACGAAGCGCTATCCGTTCAGGCTGGCCGTGGCGTGCAGAATCTGTCGGCGGCGGCCATTGTCGACGCGGCGCTGAATTCGCAAGATGCGCTGTGCCTCGAAACCGTGGATTGCTTCTGCGCGATGCTGGGTACCGTGGCCGCGGATGTCGCCATGACGCTCGGCGCAGTCGGCGGTATCTATATCGGCGGCGGCATCGTGCCGCGTCTGGGCGAGCACTTCCGCCAGTCACCTTTCCGCCGGCGCTTCGAGGCCAAGGGGCGCTTTGCGGATTACCTGTCGCGCATCCCGACCTATGTGATCTCGGCGCCAAACCCGGCTCTGCTGGGCGTTTCGGCCATTCTCGCCGATGCGCTACGCACGCATGGGCGAGCAGGGGAGAGTCATCTGGTCGATCTCATTCGCCGCAGTCGCGACCAGCTCTCTCGTGCCGAGCAACAGGTCGCCGATCTGATCATGTTGCGGCCGCGCAGCGTGCTCAACGATCCCATTGCCGAGATCGCGCGCCAGGCTGACGTCAGCCAACCCACTGTCATACGCTTCTGTCGCTCGCTGGGTTTTCAGGGGCTGCAGGATTTCAAACTGAAGCTTGCATCAGGACTCACCGGCACGCTGCCCGTGCGCCACAGCCAAGTGCGCCACAGTGACAGCACGCCGGATGTGAGCGCCAAGGTGCTCGACAACACCGTGTCCGCCATCCTGCGCCTGCGCGACACGCTGAATACCGCGGCGATCGATGAAGCGACGAACCTGTTGCGCAGCGCGCGGCGCATCGAGCTGTATGGCGTGGGCAATTCAGGAATCGTCGCGCAGGATGGTCAGCACAAGTTCTTCCGTTTCCGCATTCCGTGCACGGCTTATTCCGACACCCATATGCAGCGTCTCTCGGCACGTACGTTGGGCGCCGGTGATGTGGTGCTGGCCGTGTCGAGCTCGGGGCGCGTCGCCGAGTTGATCGAGGCCGTGGAGCTGGCGCAGGCCGCTGGCGCTTCCGTCATCGCCATCACGGCCGGGCAGTCGCCGCTGGCGAAGAAGGCGCAGCTGTGCATCGCCGTAGATCACCCGGAGGATAGCTCACGCTTCATGGCGATGATTTCGCGCGTCCTGCATCTGCTGGTGATCGACATCCTCACTGTGGGCATTGCTCTGCAGCGGCCGGGTGAGGAAGAGGGCGGTCTCGACGACGAATTCCTCGGGCAGATCTCGCACGTTGTGTAGCGCATTTGCTGCCATTCCGGCCCACGCACCAATCCACGCACGATTCCATATTCGCAGCCGATCTAAGCATTGCAGTCTTTGCGGCTTGAGGCGGGTGGGCATGACTGGAATAATCACTGCTCTTGATCAGGAGTACCCCATGAAAATCCGTTCGCTCAAGCACGTGTTGCTTGTTGTTGCTCTCGGCAGCCTGTCCTTCGCTGCGCAGGCCCAAGTCAGCTTGCTCAACGTGTCCTACGACGTCGCGCGCGACGTATTCAAGGACTACAACCCGAAATTCATCGCCGCCTGGAAAGCCAAGACCGGTGAGACCGTGGAAGTGAAGCAGTCGCATGCCGGTTCGACCGGTCAGGTGCGTGCCGTGGCCGACGGCCTCGAAGCCGATGTGGTCACCATGAACCAGGCGACCGACATCAACTTCCTCGTTACCAAGGGTCTGGTTGCGCCGGACTGGACGAAGAAATTCCCGAATGACGCTGCGCCTTACACCTCGACCATGGTGTTCATCGTGCGCAAGGGCAACCCCAAGGCCTTGAAGGACTGGAGCGATCTGGCTAAGCCGGGCGTGGCCGTCATCATTCCGCACCCGAAGAACACGGGTAACGGTCGCTATTCCTATCTCGCCGCATGGGGCTGGGCGCTGCATCAGCCTGGCGGCAATGAGAAGACCGCTGCGACCTTCGTCGGTCAGTTGCTCAAGAACGCGCCGCTGTTCCCCTCGGGCGGTCGCGATGCAACGACGACCTTCATGCAACGTGGTCAGGGCGACGTACTGCTGACCTTCGAAAGCGAGGCCGAACTGATCGCCAAGGAATTCGGTCGCGGCAATTTCGAAGTGGTGTACCCGACAGAATCCATCTTGACCGAATTGCCGGTGGCCATCGTCGAGAAGAACGTCGACAAGCACGGTACGCGCAAACAGGCGCAGGCTTACCTCGAGTACCTGTGGTCGAAGGAAGGCCAGGAAAACGCGGCGCAGAACTATATCCGCCCGCGTGATGCGGAAATTGCCAAGAAGTACGCCGCGCAATTCCCACCCATCAAGACCTTCACCGTGAACGAAACTTTCGGTGGCTGGGAAAAGGCGACTGCCGCTCACTTCAAGGACGGTGGCAGCTTCGACCAGATTTACCAAACGAAATAACTGAGCAGGTAAGCTTGCGTGTCCACGGGCCAGCAATGGCCCGCAGGCAGGCATAATGCGGCGGGCTGCCAGTTTCCTGGCGGCCCGTTTCTCTTTTCCCGAACCATGAATCGATCGTCTTCACATCGCGTCTTGCCCGGCTTCGGCCTCTCGCTGGGTTACGCGCTCGTCTATCTCTCTCTGCTCGTGCTGATCCCGCTCGGTGGCCTGATCGCGCGCAGCATGAGCCTGTCGTGGCCCGAGTTCTGGCAGATCGCAACCAGCGAGCGCGCCCTCGCGGCCTACCGTGTTACCTTCGGCTGCTCGCTGATCGCCGCACTCGTGAATGCCGTTTTCGGCCTCATCGTGGCCTGGGTGTTGGTGCGCTATGAATTCTTCGGCAAGCGCTTTGTCGACGCCGCGGTCGATCTGCCTTTCGCGCTGCCGACGGCAGTGGCCGGCATCACGCTGACCACGCTCTATGCCAACACCGGCTGGATCGGTATCTGGCTCGAGGGCTCGCTCGGCTTCAAGGTAGCCTTCACCCCAGCGGGCATCGTCGTGGCGCTGATCTTCATTGGCATTCCCTTCGTTGTACGTACCGTGCAGCCCGTGATCGAGGACATCGAATCCGAAGTGGAGGAGGCTGCTTCGACGCTTGGCGCGACGCGTCTGCAGACCTTCACGCGCGTGTTGTTCCCGGCGTTGTTCCCGGCGTTGCTGACGGGTTTCACATTGGCGTTCTCACGCGCCGTGGGCGAATACGGTTCGGTGGTTTTTATCGCCGGCAATATGCCGCTGATTTCCGAAATCACGCCCTTGCTGATCATCGGCAAGCTCGAGCAATACGACGTGGCAGGCGCAACCGTGCTGGCCGTGGTGATGCTGGTCATTTCATTCGTGCTGCTGCTGGCGATCAACACGCTGCAGTGGTGGGCGGCCAATCGTCACAAGCAGGGCAGGGAAGTGCCTGCCGAGCCGTTGGCGGGAGAGTCCGCATGAGCCGCCTGCATTCACACGTCAATACCGAATCGCGCGGCGTGCGCTACACGCTCATCGCGCTGGCACTGGGCTTCATGTTCCTGTTTCTCGCACTGCCTCTGCTGGCGGTCTTTGCCGAAGCGCTTCGCCAAGGCTTGGGTCCGTACTGGGCGGCTCTGGGCGATTCCGATACGCAGCATGCCATCCTGCTGACGGTGCTGATCGCGGTCATCGTGCTGCCGTTCAACATCCTCTTCGGCCTGGCCGCAGCCTGGCTGGTCGCGCGCTTCGAGTTTCGCGGCAAGAACCTGCTGCTGACTTTCATCGATTTGCCCTTTGCGGTCAGCCCGGTCGTTGCCGGTCTGCTGTTCATCCTGATCTTCGGCCGCAACGGCTGGTTGGGGCCATGGCTGCAGGCGCACGACATCAAGATCATCTTTGCTTTGCCCGGCATGATCATCGCCACGCTGTTCATCACCTTTCCTTACATCGCGCGCGAACTCATTCCACTGATGCAATCGCAGGGCAAGGACGAAGAAGAGGCCGCGGTGTCGCTCGGCGCGAACGGGCTGCAGATGTTCTGGCGCGTCACGCTGCCCAATATCAAGTGGGGCCTGCTGTATGGCGTGATTCTCGCCAATGCGCGTGCGATGGGTGAGTTCGGTGCGGTGAGCGTAGTCAGCGGGCATATCCGCGGCGAGACCAATACTTTGCCTCTGCACGTGGAAATTCTCTACAACGAATACAACTCGGTCGGCGCCTTCGCGTCGGCGTCCGTGCTGGCCCTGCTGGCACTCGTGACGCTGATTGCCAAGACGATCGTCGAGTGGCGCATGAACCGGGAGACGGCAATGCTGGATGCGGCGCTGCCGCCGGAGAGGGTGGAATCTTGAGTATCGAAATCCGCAACATCACCAAGCGCTTTGGTAATTTCGTAGCGCTCGACAATGTCTCGCTGGACATCCCGACAGGCGAACTCGTCGCGCTGCTCGGCCCTTCCGGCTGTGGCAAGACGACCTTGCTGCGCATCATCGCCGGCATGGAATCAGCCGACGACGGCCAGATCCTGTTTTCGGGTGAAGAGGCCACGCATGTGCATACGCGCGAGCGCAAGGTCGGTTTCGTGTTCCAGCACTACGCGCTGTTCCGCCACATGAGCGTGTTCGAGAACGTGGCGTTTGGCCTGCGTGTGAAGCCGCGTGATGAGCGCCCGAGTGAAGCGCAGATCCGCAAACGCGTTACCGATCTGCTCAAGCTCGTGCAATTGGATTGGCTGGCCGAGCGCTATCCATCACAACTATCAGGGGGTCAGCGTCAGCGCATCGCACTGGCACGTGCGCTGGCAGTCGAACCGAAAGTGTTGCTACTGGATGAGCCTTTCGGCGCGCTCGACACGCAGGTGCGCAAGGAGCTGCGTCGCTGGTTGCGTCGCCTGCACGACGAAATGCATATTGCATCCGTCTTCGTCACGCACGATCAGGAAGAGGCGCTTGAGGTTGCCGATCGCGTCGTGGTCATGAACAAGGGACACGTCGAACAGGTTGGTACGCCGGACGAGGTCTACACCATGCCCGCAAGCCCATTCGTGTATCGCTTTCTTGGCAATGTGAATGTGTTCCACAATCGCGTGCATGGCGGCTGGGCAGAGGTAGATCGTAGCGGCAAGAGCGAAGAGCCGGCGCAAGGTGATGGCACGCAGGCATTCGTGCGCCCGCATGACATCGAGATCCTGCGCGAATCTGCTGACAATGCCCTGTCAGCACGCGTGCTTCACGTGCAGGCCATCGGTCCGCTGGTGAGGGTTGAGGTCGAACACCAGCATGAGATATTCGAGGTCGAGCTGACGCGCGAGCGCCATACCGAACTGGGCATCGCCAGCGGCGACACGGTATGGCTACGCCCGCGGAATGTGCGCGTCTTTCAGGGGAATGCGTTGCTGGACAGCAGGACTTTCGATCTGGGCGGTGGCATCTGAGGCGCTTTGCGCAGCCTCTGTCCATCCGCCCCAAGCGGCTTACGGCGTGATGCCGTAAGGCTTAACGACGATAGTTGTTCTGACGCGGTGCTGGTGCCGGACCGGTGGTGGTCTTGTGACGGAAGGTGATACGTGCCTTGGTCAGGTCGTAAGGCGACATTTCCAGGCTGACCTTGTCGCCAGCGATCATGCGGATGTGGTGCTTGCGCATCTTGCCGGCGGCATAAGCAATGACGACAACACCGTTCTCCAGCGTCACGCGGAAGCGCGTGTCGGGCAGTACTTCATCAATAACGCCTTCGATTTCCAGAAGTTCTTCTTTTGCCATTGAGGCTGATTTCCTTGTTTCGACTGATCAATGAGTTTGATCAATTCTTGCGAGTAATTGTAACGCTCGTGTGACGCACGAATGATGCCTGAGCGTCGTGGCTCCATGAAACCGCGGATGCCACAAAAAAAGCCCGGCGCACCGGGCTTTTCGTACAGATATCTGTAACCAACTTATTCCGCAGGGCGGATGTTGGAAGCTTGCTTGCCCTTCGGGCCTTGGGTGATATCGAACGATACGCGTTGGTTCTCGGCCAGGGTCTTGAAGCCTTGGTTCTGAATCGCGGAGAAGTGAGCGAAGAGGTCTTCGCCGCCGCCATCAGGAGTAATAAAGCCGAAACCCTTGGAGTCGTTGAACCACTTGACGGTACCAGTTGCCATGTTGATGTGTCCTAAAAATATTGCAAAAAAGGGCAAAAGCCCGGTTACGACGGTCAAGAGGAGGGATGGCAAACCAGAAGACCTGCAAAACTGCGGGCGCTACTGCAAGACACACTGCGACACTGCTTGAAAATCGTACCCGTGATAATGGCCTCAACTTTTCGAATTGGCAAGCGGTATTTGCGTTCGAAGGTAAATTGTGATGAACGGTCAGGCGCTCACCGGCTTTGGGGCGCTTTTGGGGCGAAAAGCGCGGCTGATTTCGGTGCGGGTTTCCACGTACGGACCGCCTATCAAATCAATGCAGTATGGGACTGCGGCGAAGATGCCTTCGACGCTTAATGTGCCATTGGCATCTCGCAGGCCCTCAAGTGTTTCGCAAATCGCTTTGGGTTGCCCCGGCAGATTGATGATGAGGCTTGTTCCGCGTATGACGGCGGTCTGGCGCGAAAGAATGGAGGTGGGCACGAAGTGGCGCGAGATGCGGCGCATTTCTTCGCCAAAGCCGGGCATTTCGCGCTCACCCACGGCCAGCGTGGCTTCGGGAGTTACGTCGCGCAAAGCGGGGCCTGTGCCGCCGGTTGTGACAATCAGATGACAGCCAGCCCGGTCGGCCAGTTCGATGAGCGTCTGCTCGATGAGCGGCTGTTCGTCAGGGATCAGGCGTTGCTCGGCACGCCAGGGCGAGATGAGTGCCTTGTCGAACCATTCCTGCAGTGCCGGAATGCCTTTGTCCTCATAGGCGCCGGCGGAGGCGCGGTCGCTGATTGATACAAGGCCGATGACGAATGGATTATCTTTGCTGGCGGCGATCGGCGGCTTACTCATCCGCTTCGTCCTCGTCGGGCATGACATATTCATCGTCGTCGCGACGACCGCCTCCAAGGTCGAGCTCGCGCAGCGCTTGGTAGATTTCGCGGAAGGCGCGCGGAGGGCGGTTGAGCTCTTTCTCGCGAATGGCATTGCGGCGCATCTGGCGTAATTGCTGCAGATCAGCGCCCGGATATTGTGTGGCGATTTCGCCAATCACTTTCTCGTCTTCGATGAGGCGCTCGCGCAGACGCTCCAGACGATGCATGCGCGCGGTCTCAGCACGTGATACGCCCTTGACGGCGTCCAGCGCGGCCTTGATCGGCGTGGGGTCGGCGTCGCGCATGAGCTTGCCGATGTACTGCATCTGCCGGCGAAGTGCTTCGCTGCGGCCGGGAATGCGTTGCGCGTCGCGCACGGCCTCGCGCAGGTTGTCGTCGATGGCGATTTTTGCCAGTCGTTCCTTCGACAGCTTGACCAGTTCTTCGCCTAACTCTTGCAGGGCGTGCATGTCACGTTTGCGTTGTGACTTGCTGGGTCCTGAATCTTCCTGATGATCTGATTCTTGCATGACGTTCGAGGTGCATTAACAGGCTAAGATTATAGCCCTCACAGAACCTCCCTCCCGGATAAGACGCATGCCTCGTAACAATGATGGTTTCAGCTATTCCCGCGATCAGCTGCAGGAAATTGCTCAGGAAGTGCTTGATTATGCGAAGCATCGCGGCGCCACGGCCTGCGAGACGGATGTGTCGGAGGGGTTTGGCCATTCCGTCACCGTGCGACGAGGAGAGGTCGAGACTATTGAATACAACCGCGACAAGGGCTTGGGTGTTTCGGTGTACTTGGGCCAGCGGCGTGGCCATGCCAGTTCATCCGATTTTTCGCGCACGGCCGTGCGCGCAGCCGTGGATGCTGCGTTGTCGATTGCAAGTTTTACAGCGAAGGACGATTGCGCCGGCCTGGCCGACGAAAAACTGTTGTGGCACGGGCCGTCTAGCTTTACCGACGACTTGCAGCTGTATCACCCCTGGACATTGTCGATTGACGGAGCCGTAGATCTTGCGCGTCGCTGCGAGGCGTCTGCTTTCGCGGTGAGTCCGGAGATCCGTAATTCGGAAGGGGCTTCGGTGTCACGCCAGGAGTCGCAATTCATCTCCGGTAACAGCAATGGCTTCCTGCATGGCTTCTCGACCTCGCGCCATTCGATCTCGTGCTCGGTGATTGCCGGCGAGGGTGAGGACATGCAACGCGACGACTGGTACAGCTCGCGTCGCAATGCCGACAAGCTGGCGGCTCCCGAAGAGATTGGCGATTACGCGGCTCGGCGGGCACTTTCGCGTCTCGGTGCGCGACGTGTGCCAACCTGTGCGGTACCGGTTATTTTCGAAGCGCCGCAAGCCTGCGGCCTGCTCGGCAGTTTCGTCAATGCGGTGAGTGGCGGCAGCTTGTACCGCAAGTCTTCTTTCCTGCTGGACTCGATCGGCAAGCAGGTCTTTGCACCGCACATCAATATCGTAGAGAACCCGCATTTGCCTGGCGCGGTTGCGAGCACGCCTTATGACGATGAGGGGGTTGCGACGGCGCCGCGCGATGTGATCAAGGATGGCGTGCTGCAGGGCTATTTCCTGGGCAGCTATTCGGCGCGTAAACTGGGTATGCAGACCACTGGCAACGCGGGCGGCAGTCATAACCTGATCCTCGCACCCGGCAAGCAGAGTCTGGCCGAGATGATCGCCAGCGTGCCGCGTGGCTTGTTGGTGACGGAGTTGCTGGGGCAGGGCGTCAACTATGTGACGGGTGACTACTCGCGCGGTGCGGCCGGCTACTGGATCGAGAACGGCGTCATACAGTACGCGGTGCAAGAGATTACTATCGCCGGCAATATGCGTGACATGTTCCACAACATCGTGGCACTCGGTAACGACGTCATCGTACGTGGCGGCAAGCAGGCGCCATCGATGCTGATAGAAGGCATGACCATCGCGGGAGCTTGAGCAAAGTGAGTAACGGTGCGGGTTAACCCCGCACGGTGCCCGTGCTTAAAGTTTCTATAATCGCCCGGCAAATGTTGCACGAATGCAATCAGAAGCGTTGTCAGAAGCTGATTCACCAACAGGGAGGAGACTCAAGTGGAACGTCGTTCGTTTTTGAAGAAAGCCAGCGTGGGCGTAGCTGCGGGTGCGATTGCAGCGCCCGCTATTGCGCAGTCCGCGCCGACCATCAAGTGGCGCTTGGCATCGAGTTTTCCGAAGAGTCTTGACACCATTTTTTCTGCGGCCGAAGTGGTGTCGCAGCACGTCAAGACGGCTACTGGTGGCAAGTTCGAAATCCAGATCTTCGCTGCTGGCGAACTGGTGCCCGGCTTGGGTGTGCTCGACGCGGTCAAGGATGGTACTGTCGATTGCTGCCATACGGCGGGTTACTACTTCATCGGCAAGGACCCGACTTTCGCCTTTGATGCAGCCATTCCTTTTGGTCTGAACAGCCGTCAGCAATCTGCCTGGCTGTGGGAGGGCGGCGGCATGGAACTGCTGCGCGACTTCTTCAAGGACTACAACATCTACAACATCCCTTGTGGCAACACCGGCACGCAAATGGGTGGTTGGTATCGCAAGGAAGTGAAAACAGCGAAGGACATGCAGGGCCTGAAGATGCGCATCGGCGGCCTGGGTGGCCCGGTGCTGGCCAAGCTCGGCGTCGTGCCGCAGCAGATTGCTGGCGGTGACATCTATCCGGCACTGGAGAAGGGCACCATTGACGCGACGGAGTGGGTCGGTCCGTATGACGATGAGAAGCTCGGCTTCAACAAGGTTGCCAAGTACTATTACTACCCGGGTTTCTGGGAAGGCAGCGCACAGCTATCGCTGTATGTGAACCAGAAAAAGTGGCAAGAGCTGCCGAAGGAGTACCAACAGATTCTGGAGGACGCCTGCGCTTATGCACACCTTGAAATGCAGTCGCGCTACGACGTGAAGAACGTCAATGCGCTGCGTCGTCTCGTGGCTGCCGGCACCCAGCTGCGCCCATTCTCGAAAGAGATCATGACTGCGGCTGCCAAGGCGGCTGACGAGCTCTACAACGAGTATTCCGCCAAGAACCCGAAGTGGAAGAAGATCTACGAGCCGTGGAAGAAATTCCGTGACGACGAATTGCTGTGGTTCCGTGTGGCCGAGAAGAGTTTTGATGATTTCATGCACGCCCAGCAGTCGGGCAAGCGCTGATAGTTGCGCGCAGGAATGACTCAACAAAAAACCCGCCTCGGCGGGTTTTTTGTTGCCCGGTGCTTGTCTTACTCGTCGTTGCTGGCTTGCCGCACGCTGTAGCCCTTGCGTTCGAGCAACTCCGCTACATTGCCTTTGCCCGTAATGTGGCCGGCGCCGATGACCACGAAGACCTGTTCGCCGCGAGCCAGCCAGACGCTGATCTTGTCTGCCATCTCGACGTTGCGCTTGCCGAGTAACTCTTGTTCAAGCGCTTTACCGCTGCCCATGCCTTCGCTCATGAGCTTCGAAAGTTTGTTCAGATTGCCGGTTTGCCAGGACTGGATCAGCTCTTCCAGGTAGGGGCCGAAGCGGCGTTTCTCGATCATGTCCAGCGCCTCTTCCAGTGAGCTGATCTGATCTCGCTCCGGGCTGGCCGTGAGCGCCTGCAACTGTCGTTCGATGGTTTCGAGTTCGCGCACGGGTTTGCCCGTGGCCCGCGCCTGCTGGAGGAACCATACATCGATGCCATTTTGCATGCTCAGCCCCTGCTGCTGTGCCGCCATCGTCGAGAGCATCGTCGCCGCCATGATGGGCCGCATATTGTCGAGCAGCATCATCGGCAGGCCTAGATTGCCCGCGACGTTCTGCATCTTGCGTGTAGTGCCCACAGACAGCTTGCTGGTCAGGGTCTGGCCCTGCGGCAGCGACATGGCTTCCAGCATCTTGCCCATGAGGTCGGCGTTGGTCGGGTCAAGTTCGACAGCCAGTGCCTGACTGCTGCGGAAGCGCCGCAGTACGGATTCAGGAAACTGCAGGCAGCTCTCGCGACAGACGTGAACGGAGCCAAGCAGATACACTGCGCCCTTCGATGCCGTGCTGCGGATTTCCCACATCGGTAGCGGTTCGCCAGCCGCGTGTACCGCAGGCAGTAGCAACGCCACAGCGAGACTTGCGAGCGTTTGCCGCAGCTTGCGTGACATGCGCTGAAAAACAGCGCGGTGGAGAAGTTGCAGGCTTGCGCTTGTCATTGACGTCATTTCTTGTCCGGTTTCATGAGTGTTAGAAAAAATCCGCGTGCGCTGATGCTGATGGGTCCGACCGCGAGTGGCAAGACGGCCGCCGCGTTGGCGTTGGCGCCCATCATGCCGATCGAGATCGTCAGTGTCGATTCGGCGCTCGTGTTCCGCGACATGGATATCGGTACGGCCAAGCCCGACGCGGCTGAGCTGGCGATTTGCCCGCACCATCTGATCAATATCGTGAGCCCGGAAGAAGCTTACTCCGCTGCGCGGTTCTCTGAGGATGCCTCGCGGTTGATCGGAGAGATTCACGGGCGCGGGCATTTGCCGGTGCTTGCTGGTGGCACCATGTTGTACTTCAAGGCGCTGCGCGAAGGCTTGTCCGACCTGCCGCAGGCCGATGTGGAATTGCGTGCGCAGATCGATGCTGACGCGCTCAAGCACGGCTGGCCGGTGCTGCATGCACGGCTCGCTGCGCTCGATCCTGCTGCTGCAGCGCGTCTGCATGCGACCGACGCCCAGCGCATCCAGCGCGCGCTGGAGATCGTCATCTTGACCGGACGCCCGCTTGCTGAGAGTTATGCCAAGCGGGAGGAAAGTGCCGCAGCGCAGATCGATTTCCTGCCCCTGGCGCTCGTGCCGTCGGATCGCGCCGTGCTCCATGCGAATATCGCGCGGCGTTTCGATGTGATGCTTGCAAACGGCTTCGAGGAGGAGGTGCGTCAGCTGCGCCAGCGTTATGTGCTGGCGCTCGAGATGACCTCGATGCGCTGTGTGGGTTATCGCCAGATGTGGGACTACATCGATGGGGTCGATGACTACGCAACGATGCGCTTCAAGGGTGTTGCCGCGACACGCCAGCTGGCCAAACGCCAACTGACCTGGCTGCGGCAATTCCGCGAAACCTGGCCAGATCTGATCGAAATCGACAGTTTGAAAACCGACGCACAGGGCTGCGTCATCAAGGCAGTGCGTCGGTGGATAGCAGCTAGCTGACCAGTCGCGTGATGCCCATTGTCAGCAGCAGCAATACGTACAACACCAGAGTGCGACGTACGAGGCCGACGAAACTTTGCAGGTATTCGACTTCTGCTTCGTCGCCCGTGCCCAGCTCCGGGCGCTCGATGATTTCGCCGCTCTGGTGAATCGGTTGACCAAGCCGCACACCCAGCGCACCCGCGCCGCTGGCAAGTAACACGCCCTCGGTCTGCTCCGGCCACTGATCAGCCTGAGTCCGCCAGCAATAAATCGCGTCTTCAAAATCGCCGACGATGGAGAATGAGATCGCGGAGATGCGCGAAGGCAGCCAGTCGATCCAGTAGAAAGCCTTGTATGCAAAGCTGCCGAATTCGCGCATGTCTGCGTCTTTGCTCTTGCCCCAGTAGCGCGCGTAGAACTCGGACATCCTATACAGCACTGCGCCGCAAGGGCCGGCCAATGGCACGAAGAGGATGATGATGGCGAAGACCTGACGGTGCGCGCCGATGATGCCGTTTTCGATTGCCAGGCGCGAGATTTCCTGCGAGCTGCTCTGCTCGTGCAGATGGCCGCGCCATTCGCCGATCAGGTTGCGTGCGGTCTGCAGGTCTTGCGCGCGCAAGGCCGCATGGATGCGCGTGAAGAAATGGCTGACGTGGCGGAAGCCCATCGTGCAGTACAGCACCGCAATGTTGAACACGAAGGCGGCGAGTGGATGCACTGCGTGGTACAGCACAAAGTAGATGACGGCGACTAGCAGGACGGGGGGCAGCACCATGAGCCACCAGGCAATCATGCCGTGACGGGCCTGGCCGTCGTTGAAGCGGCTCTCGAAGAAGTCGCCAAGCGCCTCCAGGGGCGGATAGAGCACCTTGGAGGCATTGAGGGGTCGGAACTGCTCAAGGAGCAGTGCGAGAACGAGCGAGAACAGCGTCATGGTGCCTGGAGGTTCTTGTCGGGGTGGTGCGTTGGTCTTGCTCGACGAACTGTCGGCAATGGCGTCAGTCAGAGTATACGCCACTCGCGGCGGCAGCCGGGGTCGTTGCCCCGAGGTCGGCTCGCTCCGACAGCCGCGCGCCTGCTAGTTCCTGGCCATCTGCCCTTGCGTTTTCAAGGCCGGCCAGTGGATGCGTCATGAACGCGGCGAACATCGCCAGCATGCCTGCCGTCGCGCCCCAGATGAAGCGGCCGGGATAGGGCACGGCGTAAAAGTGCTTGACCTGGCCGTGTCGCTCCACGCGATGGCGCTGGTAGTTGGCGGTGTGCAGGAGGAACTGCAGCGGGACGTCGAACAGCTCAGCCACCTCGAAGTCGTCTAGCCTCGGTACGAAGCCAGAGTGCGTGAGACCAACCACCGGCGTTACGCGGAAGCCCGATGAAGTGCCGTAATCGGGCAGCACGCCGAGCACTTCGACCTGATCTGCAGGCAGGCCGATCTCTTCCTCTGCTTCGCGCAAGGCCGCGTCGACAGGTGAGGCGTCGCTGGCTTCGATGCGCCCGCCCGGGAAGGAAATCTGCCCAGGGTGGTTATAGAGATGATCTGTGCGACGTGTCAGGAGTACCGAGAGGCCGTAAGGCTTTGGCGTCAGCGCGATCAGGACGCCAGCGCCGCTTTGGCCGTCTTGCAATGGCCACTCTTCTTCCCACGCAAATTGCGCATTGCGCGCGAAGCGCTGGTGGAGGGTCGAGAGGAGTTGATCTTGCGTCATGGGGTTTTGCTGCCGGGGCTCAATAGCGGCGCTTGAGGATCATGGTACTGCCATCGCGGCTCATGCTGACCCGGTTGAGAAAACTCATGCCGAGCAAGGCGACGTCGGAGCCCACGGGCAGGATCGTGCCTTCCACATCCTGCAAGGTGAGGCCATTGATCGTGACCTTGTCGAGCTTCACGCGCCAGGTCTGTACGACGCCGTTGGCGGTGCGCGCATAGCCCGTTTCGCCAGCCATGTAGTTGATGCCCGCCCGCTTGGCTTGCTCCGGCGTCAGTGCCACCGAGCTGGCGCCTGTATCGACGAGGAAGGTGATTGGTGCGCCATTGACGCTGCCCTGGGTGACGAAGTGGCCGCGCGCATCGGCAACCAGCGAGATGCTTTGTACCGCGCCACCGGAGCTGTCACTCGCTCCGACGGCGTAGGGTTGACCGCCGAGTTGCAGGCGTTCGCGCTTGCCGGCGGATTCGATCGTGGCCGCATCGCGCTCGATCGAGATCAGCTTGACGTCACCGGCGCTTTGCCCGGGTGCCAGGATGCGCGGGGCACTGCCGTCGATGGTCAGAACGGCCTTGCCGGGAAAGATTCCGACCAGTGCGACTTCGGCAGCGCCCGCGCCCACATTGGCCGCCATCGCGCACGGAATCGCACATAGAATGATGTTTCGCAGTTGGTGCATGGCCCACTTTTCAAGCATTCTCAGCATGAAGCCCGTCGCAGTCTTCCAGCATTGTCATAACGTCCAGCCCGGTCATTTTGCCAGCTTCCTCGACGCACACCAGATTCCCTGGCAGCTCATCGCGGTTGATCGTGGCGACCCCGTACCTGCAAGTATCGACGCATTCAGCGGCCTGTGTTTCATGGGCGGCCCGATGAGTGTCAACGACAGCTTGCCGTGGATTCCGCAGGAGCTGGCGTTGATTCGCCAGGCCATCGCTGCGGACATGCCGGTGATCGGCCACTGCCTCGGCGGCCAGCTCATGTCGCTGGCGCTTGGGGGCGAGGTCACGCGCAACCCCGTCAAGGAAATCGGCTGGGGTGCGGTGCAGGCCACCGATACATCCGCGGCGCGCCATTGGCTCGGCACAACGCAGGCATTTGACGCCTATCAGTGGCACGGCGAAACCTTCAGCCTGCCGGAAGGCGCAGTGCGCATTCTCGGCGGCGAATACTGCGCGAATCAGGCCTATGTGCTCGGGCCAGGCGATGGTATTCACCTCGGCATGCAGTTCCACATCGAGATGACGGAAGCGCTCATTCACGACTGGAACACGGACTGGGCCGATGAATGCGACGTCAACAAGGCGTTGCCCTCGGTACAGACTACCGCGCTCCAGCTGTCTGAAATGCCGCGCGCCTTGCCCGTCATGCGCGGTGTGGCAGAACAGTTATATCGTCGCTGGGTACAGGCCCTGCGCACGTAGAATTCTCTTCGATCCCTTTCCCGCTAATTCATTTGCCACTCCCGGTGCAGAAACCATGAACCCGACATTGACGACACCCTGGCAGAACCTTTCTTCACTGGCCACCGAGACGGGCAACACGCATATGCGTCAGCTCTTCGAAGTCGATGCACAACGAGCCGAACGCTACCGCACCAAGGCCTGCGGCATCCTGCTCGACTACTCGAAGAACCGCATCAATGACAAGGTGCTGGAGCAATTGCTCGCCCTGGCGGACGCCTGTCAGCTCGGTGCGCAGCGCGATGCCATGTTCAATGGCGAGAGTTTCAACAACACCGAAAATCGCGCTGTGCTGCACACGGCCCTGCGCTATCAAGGCTCGCAGCCGGTTCGCGTAGGCGGGCAGGACGTGATGCCCGATGTGCGTGAAGTGCGCGAACGCTGCTACGCCTTCGCACGTCGCGTACGCAGCGGTGAGTGGAAAGGCTTCGACGGACAGAGCATGACCGATGTGGTCAACATCGGAATCGGCGGTTCGGATCTCGGCCCGCTGATGGTGTGTGAAGCACTGGCTCCGCAAGCCAGCGGGCCGCGCGTGCACTTCGTGTCGAATGTCGACAGTGCCCACATCGTCGCCACGCTGAAGGAACTGAACCCCGCGACGACCTTGTTCGTGATTGCCTCCAAGACCTTCACCACCATCGAAACACTGACCAATGCGCGCAGCGCGCGGCAATGGTTGCTCGATGCCGTCGGTGGTGACGAAACTGCCGTCGCCAAGCACTTCGTTGCAGTGTCGACCAATCGCGAGAAGGTTACGGCGTTCGGCATTGATGCCAACAACATGTTCGGTTTCTGGGACTGGGTCGGCGGCCGCTACTCGCTGTGGTCGGCGATCGGCCTGCCCATCATGCTCGCGATCGGCCCCGAGAATTTCGACCAGCTGCTCGTCGGCGCATACGAGATGGACGAACATTTCCGCAGCGCACCGCTGGGCGAAAACCTGCCTGTGCTGCTCGCCGTGCTGGGCATCTGGTACGTGAACTTCCTCGGCGCACGCTCGCAGGTCATCGCCCCCTACAACCAGACCCTGCATCGCCTGCCGGCCTTCCTGCAGCAACTCGACATGGAGTCCAACGGCAAGGGCGTGCGTCGCGATGGCGGACGCATCGCCTACGCCACTGGCCCGGTCATCTGGGGCGAACCCGGCATCAATGGCCAGCACGCCTATTTCCAGCTATTGCATCAAGGCACCTCGCTGATTCCCGTCGACTTCATCCTCGCGCTGAAACAAGAAGGCACTTTACCGAACCATCAGCGCACTTTGATCGCAAGCTGTCTGGCGCAGTCGGCGGCGTTGATGCGCGGCAAGGATGCGGATGAAGTGCGCGCCGAACTCACGGCACGCGGCATGGACGCCAACGAGATTCCTGCTGCCATCCCGCATCGCGTTTTCTCCGGCAATCGCCCAAGCAACACCATGCTCCTCGACGACCTGAGTCCGCGCTCACTTGGTTCGCTGATCGCGCTTTACGAGCACAAGGTCTTTGTGCAGGGTGTGATCTGGGGTGTTAACTCGTTCGACCAGTGGGGGGTGGAACTAGGCAAGCAGCTCGCAACGGGCATCGAGAAGGTGCTTGCTGGTGAGGCGAGCGCGGAAACTTATGATGCTTCGACCCAAGGGCTGATTGCTCTGGCGGGTTTGCAACGATGATTCATGAGTTGTGGGGACGCATGACGAGACGGGAAACAAGAACTTCGCTCCAGACGGAAAGTCGAGCGGTCCCGCTCTTTTGAAAATCTATGATCCACGCGCTTATTCGTAGCGATTTAACCCAAGGCCCGGCCGATACGTAGGGCCATTTCTCGCCTCTCGCCTTGCTAGCTCAGCGCCTGAGTCTTGAAGGTTATGATTTTCTAACTGTTTCGGGCATAACCATACAAAAAGAGGATTCGACGGCATTCACATCATCTTTTATATCAATGGTATCTGCTTTCACCTTCTTACTCCCTGTAGTTAAACTGACCATGCGTGAAGGGTTTCCTGGAATATAAGCAATTACTCCATCCAACCCGGTCGTATACTCGTCACGGTAACTAGCCAGGATCGCGCTGAGCTTGCTGATGGCGGTGCGGCTACGCTCAATAAGTGCTCTGCGTGCTAGATCATCAGTTAGCCCCTTCGGGCGCCTTGTCATGTATATATGTGATTCGGTAGCCTCCCAGCACATAGGTTTATCCGCCAAGACAATGGCGGAGATTCTCTCATCCATCACCGATTTGGCCGCGACGTCAAAGTTTATCCATACGACGTTTGGCCCTCCAGAATTTCCTGCGTTGCCAAGCGATGCAAAGCCCAGTGCCATGACGGCCACAAAAAATCTGGTAGATGTCATTTTTTCACACGTCACAGTCGAGTTTCGGCCTTCTTTTCATCATCAACAATCTCGAATAACTTATTCAGCGCCTGCGCAGTTGTATCTTCGAGCTCTGGTTTTGAGCCATTTTTCTCATTCGTAGCCACGTAAGCCGCGGGTATAAAATACACTAGATGGTCTGAACTTTCTCGAAGTACTTTCGTGCGTCCATCGGGAAGTTTTACTTTCTCTGCCTTGCGGGCGATCATGACATAGTTACTGAATTTCACGGTGTCTTTCTGATTTCCACCTAGCAGGACGAGTTCGTCGTCCCCGTTGCGCGCATAGACAAATCCAACATGATGCCCACGACCGCTCCGCCCCGTGACCATGGCTATCGCACCGTAGACAGGGTTTTTAATTTGTACGAATAGAGGATTACGGACTGTGGGGGCATCCTTATCCTTTGGACTTGCCTTTTCGCCTTTGACTTCATAGAAACCATGGGCTCTTCCCTTGGCGGCTTGATGGTCATAGAAATTTGTGTTGTCTATCGGGTAGCCTGCTTTCATTAAGCACCAATTTGCAAAGGCGGCACACCAAGGGTGATGATCTTCAATGGCTATTTCTTTACCGTCCTTGTTTTTTTGTTTTTTTACTGTCAAAGACATGGTCTGCTGACCGTCATGTACATCTTTGTGATAATTAGTTGTTTTTTCTATTTCTCCTTCGAGTTTTCCTCTCCATTTTTTCGCCTCTGCCACGGCATATTTCATCCAAGGGACAACCCCATCTTCAGGCGTGATCAGTGCTATGGGCTCACCTTCCCCCTTTTTCGTTCGTGCCGTCACTGTCTTGTTTTGGGCTGTTGGCGCAAGTTTCGTGCTTGGTTTGGGAGAGTCGGTCTTCACCTTTGCGCTATTAGCGGGTGTTTGTGGTACTGCCGTTTTTGGGGAGGTTGTCGCAGGTGCAGTCGGTGCAGGGCCATTGATACCTAAAACTTGCCCTGCCAATATCAGGTCGCGTTTGAGTTGGTTGTCCTGTTTGAGTTGTTCAACGCTTATCTTGAATTTGTCGGAAATTTTGCTCAAGCTATCGCCGGGTTGAACCGTGTATAGGAGGGGTTGTTTCTTTGTAATAGCTGCTTGAACTGGCTTTACGGGGGCTGTTTTCCCAAAAAATTCCGTGACCTTTGTCAATAAGCTCCAGTGCTGCCCACTGTCCGCAGGAAGCTGTCCCAAGGACTTTGTTTTGCCATCAACAGTCTTGTGTTGCACTTCTATTGGGCTCTTCCCGTGCACGATGGGTGGAAACTGCCCAACCGCATTGGATGTAAGTGTGGATTCTTTCCCGTCTTTCTTCACTACGATCTTTTCTCCAGCGATTGGGCGGGCCCCATCGGTGGCTTGAATCTGGGTGACGTCCACCCATACTTCCTTCCGCGTATTTGCATCGGCATGGTAGCCCTCTATTTGTTCGATACCATCCATAACAGCTTCAAGCTGTTTCGCATTGACATCCTTGATTTTGGTGTCAGAGGATACCCCGCTTATTTTGCTGAGATCGTTGATGTACCGCTCTGTGTCATTATTGTCGTTGGCAGGTGCATACAAATTAATAGTTTCGCTCAGTGTTTTGTCGGAGTATTTGCGTAGCAAACTGGCTTTGAGTTGTTCGCGACCAGTTTCATAGTCGGGGAATATGAAGAAGTGATGATTGCTTACGCCTGCTTTTGCAAAGCCAATATAGCCCTTGGTCTTCTTGGGCGATGGAATGCCATCTGTCATTGGAGAAACCAGGTTGCCTCCATTGTTCGTGCGCCAAGGTAATGAGCCACCTGTCCGCAATAAATGGCGGCCATTGTCGGCAATGAACTCGGCTGTCTTGATTTCAGGGTGGTAAGTGGCTTTGACAAAAGTGGTCATATGGCCTTTCTGGTGCACCGTGTATCAGTTATCCGCTTTGTCAAGAAGCTCGCGAATCTGCGAGACAGTCAAGAACTCGCTGCTGTGATGGGTCGTTGCGCTCACAACCTCTTGGTAGTAACGACTGGAGGTTACGTTGGAGCTGGTCTGTGAAATTTCTTCGTCAAATGTCTGGGGATGGGAATCCGTCAAGTCGTCACTTTCCGCCTCCGCTGTGAACGCCACATTGGTAGATTCAGTGGATCTTGGTATTGGCAGCAACTGCGCGCCCTGCGTGTCGCCAAGGCGCAGCTTGACTTCCGTCGCGGAAGCGGTGGTTATGCGTGGCAGACGACCATCTTCAGCAACGACTCCTTGCGCAAGGGTTTCCCCTTCATCGTCCACGATTGCAAATGGCGAGCCAGCCCAACCAAGAGCCAGCAAATCGTCTGCCCCCAATGCCGCAAAACGCAAGCTGTGCGGTGCTTCGACGGGTTGCAGAAGCAATTCGCTCGGTACCGGCAATGACATCGAATTGCGTGAGCTCTTCGCACTCGTAAAATTCCGCTGCCCCGCCTTGAGATCCACCACGCCCGGAGCAGTCAGCGTGATATTCCCAGCCGAAATCTCGATGGCTGCCCCGCCCGCACTGAGCATCAACTTGTCCTTCCCCTGCAGCAGTACATCTGCCGTCGTGGAGGTGATCGTCACAGCCTTGTCGGCATTGAAATCCGCCTTGTCGGTCTGCGCCTGAACGCTGACCTTCCCTTTGGCTGCATGTAGCTTGAGGCCGAGGTCCTTGATCGGACGTGCGCCATCTGATTGCTTGCCGTAGGTATAGAGGGCGATGCCGTCCTTGGCGACCCAGGCTTGTTTGCCTTGCGATGCGATGTGGATGTCGGTTGCGGCGAGGGTGAGGGTGTTACCTGCGACGAGTACCGCGCCTTTCGGAGTGAGCGCCGCGATGCCGGCTGGGCTTTCGGCGACAATCATGGGCTCGCTCCACGCGGGTACGGAGCCCGTGCCGCCGTTGACGTTTGTGCCGGCCGAGCTACCTGTCTCCGTCGCTTCGAGGATTTTCTGGCTCTTGGCCAGCCCTGCCGCAGCGGCGAGCTTTTCCGATGCGGGCTCGCCCTTGATGTCGGCCTTCTGTTTCTGCGCTGACTCAGCCAAGGACTTGACGAGGCTTTGCGCCGTGTCGAGCTGCGTACTTGCAATCGGGCTGTCGAGTAGCGCGCCGCTGGCGTTGGCTTGGGCAGTGGTCGAGATCAGCAGGCCGCTGCCCGCGCGGATGGCGCCGGACTGTGCTGTGACGAGTTCTGCGCCATGGCCGCGGTAAGCGGTGCGCTGGTTGTCGTTCTGGTGGCGATTGGCGCCGAGTGTTAGCGATGATGCAAATTGGGTCGTGGCGAGCTGGGTTCTCGGTTCGTTTGGTGTGAGGTCGAAGGCGAGGTGATTGAACCCGCCAGCGCCTTGCTGACTCTGCGTCAGTGCTTGAGTCTTGATGCCTGCGAGCGTGGCACGATGGGCATGTTTGGGGCCGGTATTGCCGGACTCTGTGGCGCCATCCTTACCCGCATCTCCACCTGCGAACCAGCTGGGCGCGTTGCCCGTTGTGGCACCAGCGCCCGTGCCGGTCTGGTTGTTCTGTGCGTCCTGTGCGCCTTGCCCGTTGTAGGCTGTGCCGATGACGACGGGGCGATCGATGTTGCCTTCTATGAAGTCGACCAGCACCTCCTGCCCGACGCGCGGGATGAAGCTGCTGCCCCAACTGGCGCCGGCCCACTGCGTCATGACGCGCACCCAGGCCCATGCGGCCTGATCGGCAGTGGCGTTCTCGTCGCCGCTCGGATGAGCGAGGCGACTGTGGCTGTTGGCGCCGCGTTGCCAGTGGAACTGGATCTTGATGCGGCCGTCGCGGTCGGTGTGGACGGGCTCGCTGGCCGCGCCGACTACGATGGCCGTTTGCGTGCCGGAGACGATGGGGCGCGGACGCAGGACAATCCCGGAGTCATTCTGTGTGATCGGGCGATAGGGTAGGGTGGCGGGCAGCAGCGTGAAGGTGTTGGTGTAGAGCGGGTCTTCCTTTTGATTCTTTGCCGGCTTGTCCTTCTTGTTCTTGGCGATGCGGCCGAGCAGATCGAGGGCCTTGGCAGCCAGACCCTGCCCCAAGCTTGGCGAGAGGTTGTTGCGCGCGTGGTGGCTTACGCGCAGCACGGCGTAGCGATTCGTTGCCTCAGCATCGTCTGTCGCCGGGCTGAGCATCTCGAACGCGCTGTCGAAGTGATCGTCGAGCACGAAGCGTGTGCCGGGGGACAAAGTGCGCACGGTGCCGCTGCCGGTTAGCAATTGACGTTGTGCGTCGAGTGCTTCGATCTGCCTTGCCGCGTAGCGCTCGCCGGTTTCGCGGTCGGGCCACAGGTAGGCGTCAGGTGCGTCGAAACGGGAGAGGGGCATGTCGGTTGCTGCCTCGTCTGCCTCCGCAGAGAGGCTGCTGGTGCGCGTATCAAGGCTGCGGTAGTCCCAGCTTGCGATCTCGACGGAATGCGTGGCGAGCGCGCGACTGCTGGCAAGGTGCTGGATGGTGTCCGACTGCTCGGTGCTGCTGGCGCGGTGGAAGCGGATGCGCGTCTGCTCGTTGTCGGTGAAGGCGTCGGTGTTGTCGGTGATCACCAGCGTGTGCTTTGAGTCCTGTAGTGAGGCGCCGACGTTGCTGTCTGCTGCGCCACCTGCATCGTGCTCGAACCAGTAGTAGAGCCCTTCTTCAGCGAACAGGCGTTCGATGAAGGCGAGGTCGGATTCGCGGTACTGGGTGGTGATGCTGCGCTTGGCGTAAGTCACGTCTTCGCTCAAGGCCCAGCGCCATGCGGGCACCAGGGTTCCTGTGCCGGAATAATCGGCGAACACACTGTCGATGATTTCCGGCACCGTCATGTCGTGAAACACGAAACTGTCAGCGCGATGATCGAGGAAAGCGAGCCAGGGTTCGACGGTCAGCTTGTAGTAGCCGAAGCCGCCGTCAGCAGTCAGTGTTTCGAAGGCAGTGATATGTCCATGGAATGGTCGCAGTGCGATGCGCGATTGCTGGGTGAGCAACTCGATGAGGATGGTTTTGCCGAGCCAGTCTTTTGCTTCCAGGCTGGCGTTGGTGCACAACACGCTGAGCGTGAACCGGAAGCCGGCCGCACATTGTTCGGCCGAAGGCGCTGCGGGCCCGATCTGTTCGACGCCATCGAGCCGCTCGACGAGCAGCTGATCCAGTGCGCTGTCCGTGTGTAACCGGATAAGGCGCGTTGCATCATTGTGGCCGGAGCGGATGGCGTTCAAGACTTCCTGTGCCAGCGTTTGCATGTCCATGGGATGTACCTGTCTGCGTGGATCAGCTCTCGAGCGCCCAGTGCTGATGCCATTCGTTGCGACGGTTGAACGGGTAGTCGAGTGCAACGATGCTTACCGCTTCGATGTAGGACGCGAGCGGCGCGCTGTTGATGACGCGAAAGCGGAAAAACAGCTTGTGCGCGCTGGCCCTCACTTGCAGGTTGTGGCTGCGACGGGAGTGTTTGGCCAGGCGTCCGCGCAGCGTGACACCTGCGGCGCGGCCGACGTACTTCGCAACGAACACGCCCTTCACCATTTCACCAAGCTCATACAGGCCGAATGCCTCCGGCGCTTTGAGGTATTCGTGCAGTGGATAGGGCGTGTTCTCGTTCTCCCACTTCCAGTTCAGGAATTCGCTCAATTTCGTTCCGGATAGCGCCATGAGAATTCTCCCGAGATTTCGACTCGTCAGTTGATCGCGTACTTGAATTCGCCGCTGCCCGATGCGCTGAGTTTGATCTTCCTGATTTCGCGGCCCTCCGCCATGCGTGACAGAACCGTGCCGGCGATCTCGGGCAGCATGGTGCCGTTGAGGATGTTGTCCACATTGCGGGCACCGGAGTCGACCTCGGTGCAGCGTGCGAGGACGGCTTCGACAAGATCATCGGTGTAGCTCAGGCTGGCGTTGTGGTTCTCGGCGACGCGACGCGCAATGCGATCGAGCTTGAGACGGATGATGAGTTCAAGCACGTCGTCGGAGATCGGGTAGTAGGGCACGACCTTGAGACGACCGAGGAAGGCCGGCTTGAAGGCCTTGTTGAGCTGCGGGCGGATTTGCGTGTCCAGCTCGTTCGGTGACGGTAGCTCGGATTCGGACTTGTTGAGGCAGGCCTGCATGAGCGTGCTCGAGGCGACATTGCTCGTGAGGATGATGATGGTGTTGCGGAAGTCGATTTCGCGGCCTTCTGCGTCGTCCAGCACACCCTTGTCGAAGACCTGGAAGAAGAGTTCGAGCACGTCGGGGTGTGCCTTCTCGACTTCGTCGAGCAGAACAACGGAATACGGCTTGCGACGCACAGCCTCGGTGAGTACGCCGCCTTCGCCATAGCCGACGTAGCCGGGGGGCGAGCCCTTAAGACCGGATACGGTGTGCGCTTCCTGGTACTCGCTCATGTTGATGGTGATGAGATTGCGCTCGCCACCGTACAGCGACTCGGCGAGGGCCAGCGCGGTCTCGGTCTTGCCGACACCGGAAGGGCCAACGAAGAGGAAGACGCCTTTCGGCTTGTTCGGATCTTCAAGGTTGGCACGCGCTGTGCGCACGCGCTGGCAGACGGCTTCGATGGCGTATGGCTGACCGATGACACGCGCTTCGAGCGAGTCTTTGAGCGTCAGCACTGCCTGGATTTCGTCTTTCACCATCTTGCCGAGCGGGATGCCGGTCCAGCTCGAGATGATCTCGGCGACGACATTGCCGTCGACCTGCAGCGGTACCAGCGGCGTCTCGCCCTGCATGCCGCGCAGTTCGGCCCCGAGGGAGTCGAGGGCTTGGTGCGCGTCGCTTTTTTCGGGCGTCTTGGCTTTCTTCGACGGCTTGATGTCGGAAGGGGCTTCGCTTTTCCGACCTACGTTCATGGCTGCACTTTCTTCAAGGCTCGTGCGCTGCGTGATGATCTTCTCGACCAGCGCTTTTTCCTGTTCCCAGCGCGCGTGGTCTGCTTCCAGTTGTGTGTTCAGCTGCGCACGTTCGTCTTCCAGCTCCTTGATGCGCGCGGCATGATCGTGGCCGGTTGCGCGTTCACGTGATAGCGAGGCGAGCTCGGACTGGATGCGGTCGAGACGCTTCACCACATCTTCGATGCGCGCGGGCGTGGCGCTCTGGCCGAGTGCGACACGTGCGCAGGCAGTGTCGAGCACACTGATGGCCTTGTCTGGCAGCTGGCGGCCGGTGATGTAGCGCGCGGAGAGGCGCACGGCTTCGGTGATGGCCTCGTCGAGGATGCGCACGTTGAAGTGCCTTTCCATAAGCGCTGACATGGCACGCAACATGGCGCTGGCCAGTTCTTCCGAAGGCTCTTCGACTTTGACGACCTGGAAGCGGCGGGCGAGGGCAGCGTCCTTCTCGAAGTACTTCTTGTATTCGCTCCACGTGGTGGCGGCGATGGTGCGCAGTTCACCGCGCGCGAGTGCGGGCTTGAGCAGATTGGCGGCATCATTCTGGCCGGCTTGCCCGCCGGCACCGATCATCGTGTGCGCTTCGTCGATGAACAGGATGATGGGTGTCGGGCTCTTCTTCACTTCGTCGATGACGTTCTTGAGGCGATTCTCGAACTCGCCTTTCACGCTGGCGCCGGCTTGCAGCAAGCCCATGTCGAGCGAATGCAATGCGACGCCTTGCAGCGGTGGCGGCACGTCGCCCGTTGCGATGCGCAGGGCAAGACCTTCAACGACGGCCGTTTTGCCGACGCCTGCTTCACCGGTGAGGATGGGATTGTTCTGGCGGCGACGCATCAGGATGTCGATGACCTGGCGGATCTCTGTGTCGCGGCCTATTACGGGATCGATCTTGTCGTCCGCAGCGCGCTGCGTGAGGTTGGTGGTGAACTGATCCAGCGCGGGGCTGCGCGGATTGCCTTGTGATGCGGCAGCCATGTCACCGGCATCCACATCTTCGTTGCTTGCCCCGGTGGCGGCTGCCGTAGCTTGCACGGCTTCGTCGGAACCGACCGTCATCTCGGTCAGCTTGTGCTTGATCTCGTCGAGCGGGAATTTGACGAACAGCTTGGAGCCTCGGTAAGCGAGTTGCGACAGGTCCGGTGCGGTCAGCAAGGCGAGCAGCAGGTGGCCGCTGCGGATCTGCGCGTTGCCAGTATCGAGCGAGGCGATGAGCCACGCATGCTCGAACAGGCTCGGCAGGTTCTGCGAGAACACTGGTGTGCGCGTGTTGCCGTTCTTGAAGCGTTCGATCTCGGCCGTCAGGTCACGCTCCAGCGCGGTGAGGCTGACATCGGACTTGCGCGCGATGCGTGCGAAATCGGAGTTGTCGGTCTCGCACAGTGCAAGGAACAGATGCTCGATGTCGACTTCGAAATTGCCGCGTGACATGCACAGCGACGCTGCGCGTTCGGCAGCTTTGCGACAGGTGGTGTTGAGCTTGCCGACGAGGACTTTGAGGTTGTTGGACATGATGCTTTTTCGTAGGTGGTGTTCGGTTGTCGGCGTCAGGCTGCGCGTGCCAGCGGTATCGCCGGATCGGGCTCGAAGACAGTGGTGAAGCTTGCGGTGGGTCTCTCGTCGAACGCGTCCTGGTGCGTTACTTCGTAGACCACGTCATTGCGGTGCTCATGCGTCATGCGCGTCAGCATCCAGGTGTTGAAGCCAAGCCGTGCGTTGCCATGCTCGGAGTGCAACTGCGTCGGGCGCACATCTTCCTTGCGCAGGATGGGGCGCACGGTGCAATCCAGCGTGATGCCGGACAGCATGGCAAGCAGGCTGCCGATGGCTTGCGCCGCTTCGCCGCCGGGCAGGAAGCGTTCGAACTGTTCGCGGTTGAGCGGGCCGATGTCGAGCGCGAAGGATGTCTGTGTTTGCCACATGCGATCGCCGCAAGCCGTATCCACACCCAGCTCGATATTGCAGATGCCGAGGCAGGTGGTGTGCTCGGGCGGCAGCACGTGCCAGCGACCCATGAACTGGTGCAGCTTCACTGGCACGCGGAAGTAGTCGGCGACGATGCGCTCGATGAGATGCGCTGGTCGCGCGCTCTGGCGTAGTGCGCCAGCGTAGTAGGCCAGTGTCTCGGCGAGCAGCGTCTTCGATGTATCGCAGACGGCTTCCTGCACGCTCTCGCCACCAGCGCCGACGAGCGACAGCATCATTGGCAGGAAGCGCTCGCGACGATTGCGTTCGTAGCCGAAATAGAGACGATGCTTTTCCCACGCGCGGTAGAACAGTGCGACGGCGCGATTGGAGAAGATGTCGAGGAAGGCACGTGCCGCGCGATCGCGATTGACGATTTCGCGCGAGATGAGTTGTTCGGTGTAGGAGCGCGGCAGCGTGCCGTGATTGCCGGTCAGGCCGATGAAGGCCGGTGTCAGCGTGGCGCGTGTTATGTGCGTGCTCTCTGGCGCCTTCGCCTGCAGCGGCCAGGCGGCATCCTCTTCCACGCCATCCGGGTAGTCGAAGCGCAGCGTCTCGATTTCGCTTGGCGCAAACCCGATGTTCAGCGAGTTGCCGAAACGGATGTGCTCGCCGACCGGATCTTCATCCGCGCGATGGCCATCGTTCTTCTGCGTGCGGAAGTGCGCGACGAGCACGCGCACGGCCTGGAAGAATTCGAAACGATAGGGCGCCTCGCGCAGGCGCTCGATCACACCAGGATCTGGTCGCCGCTGCGGGGTAGGCATTTGATGATTTCCTCGCCGGTGTCGTGCGCGACGACGACCAGCTGGGTGAAGCTGTTGATGTGGACGTATAGACCGAAGAAGTGATCGAGCAGGCGCGCGAATTGTTCGACGCTGGTGCCGACGAAGTGCTGCGGATCGACGCTGACTTCGATCTCGATGCCCTTCACGAAACTCGGAAACGGATTGCCTGCCATGCGCGCCGTGACGACCTTGTGGCGGATGCCCATCAGGCCCTCGATCAGCTTGCGATTTACCGGCGAACGCGTGATGTCGTACAGCGCCATCGTCTCCTTCAGCGAAGACAGGCCCGCCTCGGTCAATGACAGATGATTCAGCGCGAGGTGCGAGATCAGGCGCCAGTGCGAGCCGTTGCGATCGATGCGCACGGTAGTGGTCGGTTTTCGCATCAGCGTGATGCTGCGGGCCAATGAACCGCCTTCCATGAACAGGTCGCCACCAGACATGCCAAAGGGAAGCTGCGAAGGCAGATCGCGGTTGGTGCAGGTCAGCTCGATGGATAGCGTTTCCGTTTTCTCGGCACGCGGATCGAAGTCCAGATCGACGACAGACATTTCATATTCGAAGCCAGGGCTCAGCTCGGCGACATGCTCATCGCGACGCAAATGCCAGAAGCGTCCCGTAGCTTCCAGCGCTTCGCCGTGACGCAGCGCGTAGTAGGGACGGTACTCAACCTGCTGTTCTCCACGCGTGGTCTTCTCGACTTTGCGCACGGACTCAACGGCGTACAGCTCGAAGGCATGGGCGCGACGCGCATCCGGCACGACGGGGTAACTCGACTTGGTATGCGTCAGGCGAATCGGCTCTGCGCTCTGGCGGAACAGATTGACGATGGGCGTGCAATGCGTGAGGAAGTTCGCCGGCCCGATGCGTTCAAGCAGGCGGCCATCGCGGCCCGCATCGCGTTGCGAACTGAGTACGAAATGCAGCGTCAATGATCGCGTTCCTGCAGGTAGCAGCGGACGCAGGCTGGCGAGATCGATATCGACGAAGTTGAATTTTTCGGGGAAGGCGAAGAACTCGGACAACAGGCGATACGCGAGATGCGAGCGTGCGTCGTACTCGAGCAGTTCCTCTTCGAGCTTGAAGCCGACCGGATGCGCGACGGGATGGTTCAGCGCGCGCCAGCGATGCTCGCCGGGAATCTCGATGGCAACGCCGAGGGCATGCGTCAGCATGGCTTCGCGCAATTGCGCGACTTGCGAGCTTTCGCCGTCGATGAACAGGCGAAGCTGATCGAGTTGTAACTCGTTGATCGTCTGTTGCTCGGAGGCGGATTCAAGACGCAAGCTGAGGACGGCACTCGCCCCGACGGGTGGCAGATAGCCGCGTGGTGGCGTGAAGGACTCTTCGAACCCCGCCGAGGCGACGCGCAACGGAGATAGCGCAACTTCGTACGCCGTGCGGAACTTGCAGGCGACGCCTTTGACCGGACGTGTGTTCAGCTGTGTGCCGCGTGGCACTGATGACACACCAGACAGTTGCGCGTCGGCGCCGCCCATGTCGAAGCGCGCAATCGAACATGCCGGCATTGGCCGCAGGTAGTGCGGGTAGAGCACGTCGATGAAGGAGGTGGTCAGCTCCGGAAAATCATCTTCTATCTTCTTCTGCACGCGCGCAGAGAGCAGGGCGAATGACTCGATCATGCGCTCGACATGCGGGTCTTCGCAGGAGTCACCGGAGATCAGCAGGCGCGAGGCAATCTTCGGGTACTTCGCAGCGAACTCGCGTGAGTGACGACGCAGGAAGGTCAGCTCGCGCTCGTAGTAGGGGAGCAGATCACGCATCAGCGAATGCCTGCCATGCCGCGCGATTTGGCGACGGAGTACTGCAGCGTATTGGGCTGCAGCAGCGCGTCGAAGGTGACGGGCTCGCTGGCGGGATTGACGTAGAGCACGGCATTGATGCCGAACTGCAGACAGCCTATGGCGCTGCGGTCTGCTTCGAGCCGCACTTCTACGTGACGCAGTCGCGGCTCGTGAAATGCGATGGTGCGCTCGAGCGTACGGCAGATCAGATCGCGGTCGGTGGGATTGGCGAGACTCAGCCCAACGAAGTCACCCATGCCGTAGCTGGCGACCGAATTGTGGGACTCGGGAAAGCGCTCGAACTGGGTGTCGAACATCGAGGCGCGCGTGTTGAGGAGCGACTCCAGGTCGCGCGCGACGGACTCCTTGAGTTCGTCGACATTCCAGCGACGCAGCGGGTTGGTTTCGGCCTCGCGGTGTGGCGCGTCATCGGAGAGTCTCTCGAAGAGCGTCGGTAAGAATCCCGCCATGGCCAGGTCGTTTCTAAGGAAGATTGAGTTGCGGTGAAGCGGGTGACAACGCATGTTGTCGAGTGCCGGGTGGCGATGCCGCAGAAGCGGGGGAACTCCTGCGGCATGCCGTATCGCGATCAGTAAGAGTTCGCGAACGTGGAATTACACGTCGTAAGTTGCCGTGTTCTTCGCGAGGCTCCACTTGGCCATCTTGTTGCCCTTGGTGCCGCCCTTGATGTCCTGAGCGGTGTAGGTCCACTGCACGGCAGCGTACGTCAGCGCAAAGCTCTCGGTGGGAATGCCGCCGTCGCCAACACTCGGCGTGACCGAGGAGATCAGCACGTGCTTGAGCTTGATCTCGAGGTACTTGACGCGCTTGTCGCCGTCGGCACGCATGAAGTCGATGGTGACTTCATCGAAGGTGTGACCAGCTGAGCAACCTTCCCACAGGCGTGGCGAGGTCAGGTCCATGTCCTTCACGAAGACCATGTCGCCATGTTCGCAACGCTCTGCAGTGTGGCCACCGGCGGTCGAAGCGGTTGCCGACTTCGGCTGGGCGATGGTGTGTGTCCAGGAGCCGACTTCGATCCACTCCTTGTGGTCGTTATCGCGGGACTCGCCCTTGATGTCGAACTTGCCCTTGAACTGAATGTAGATATCTTTCACTTACATCTCCCTTGCGGTGTGAGAAAAACGATTGGACGTGGGGTGTGGATTTCGAAGGCCGGTTTAGCCGCCCTTGGCCGACTGCGGCAACTCGGCAACCAGACGCAGCGATACGGAAAGCTCGTCGAGCTGGAAGTGCGGGCGCAGGAACGAGACCGCGCGATAGACGCCCGGACGTCCTGGCACTTCAGAGACCTGGATCGATGCTTCACGCAGCGGGAACTGGGCCTTGGCTTCCTGCGATGCGCCGTCATCGAGCAGCACGTACTGCGCAATCCAGTTATTGAGATAGGTCTCGACGTTGCCTGCCGAAGCAAAGCTGCCGATCTTGTCGCGCATCATTGCCTTGAGGTAATGGGCGATGCGCGACACGGCGAAGATGTACTGCAGTTGCGACGACAGCGATGAGTTGGCATTCGCAGCGTCGGTGTTGTACTTCCTGGCTTTCTGCGTGGATTGCGCACCGAAGAAGGCGGCGTAATCCGTCCCCTTGCAATGCACGAGGGGAATGAAACCCAGGTCCGAGAGTTCTTTCTCGCGGCGATCGGTGATGGCAATTTCCGTCGGGCACTTGAGTGCGACTTCGCCGTCATCCGTCTTGAAGGTATGCGTTGGCAGGTCTTCAACCAGACCGCCACCCTCGACGCCGCGAATCGCTGCGCACCAGCCGAACAGATCGAACGCGTCCGTCAGGCGTGCTGCGAATGCGTAGGAGGCGTTCACCCACAGGTACTTGCTGTGGTCGGTGCCGTCTACGTCCTCGACGTAATTGAAGCCTTCGGTCGGCGTGCCGTCCTTGGGGTGATAGGGCAGGCGACCGAGGAAGTGTGGCAGGGTCAGGCCGACGTAGCGTGAGTCTTCGCCTTCGCGGAAAGACTTCCACTTTGCATACTCGACCGTATCAAACACCTTGCCGAGATCCCGTGGCTTGCCCAGGTCGGTGAAGCTCTCCAGTCCGAACAGTTCGGGCGAGGAGCCGGCAATGAAAGGCGCGTGTGCAGCTGCAGCAACATGCGACATCTGGTCGATGAAGTACATGTCTTCGGGCTGGCGACCGATTTCGAAGTCACCGATCAGCGCACCGAAGGGTGAGCCGCCGAATGTGCCGAACTCTTCCTCGTAAACCTTCTTGAACAGCACGCTTTGGTCGAAATCGATGGCCGACTTGAAGTCCTTGACCAGATCCTTCTTTGCCGTGTTGAAGACCTTGATCTTCAGCGTGGAGCTGGTGGAGGTCTGCTTCGACAGATACTCCAGCCCGCGCCAGCTGCTTTCCAGCTTCTGGAATTCCGGTGCGTGCATGACGGCGGACAGTTGCTCGGAGATCAGGTGATCCAGTTCGGCAATGCGTGCATCGAGTGTCGCCGAGAGATTCTCGGAGATGACGACGGTGCCTTCCATCACCTGCGAGACGAGTTCGCCGATCAGGTCGCGTGCGCGGGTGTGCTCCGCGGCTGATTTGGCGACTTTGCTGTCCGCGACGATGCGATCCAGCAGGCTGGTTTCCTCCGCAGCTTCCGTGCGTTGGATGGTTGCGAATTCTGCGCTCATGTCTTATTCCTTCTTGCCGGCTTCCTGGCTCAGCGCGGCGAGTTGCTCGGTGCTGGTCAGGACTTGTTGCAGGATGTCGTCGAGCTTCTCGTTGCCGGCCAGCTTGCCGCGCAGATCTGCCAGTTTCGAGCGTGCATCGAGCAGCTGCTTCAATGGCTCGACTTGTTGCACGACGGATTCGGGGCGGAAGTCTTCCATGGCCTTGAACTTGAGTTCGATGCCAATCTCGCCGCCCTTGTCTGACAGCTTGTTCGGCACGCGGAATACCGCACGCGGTGCCATGCCTTCCATGACGTCGTCAAAGTTGTCGCCATCGATGCTGACGAACTTGCGGTCACGCAGGCGTGCTTGCTGCTCTTCCGGATTGCCGGAGAAATCCCCAAGGACACCGACCACGAAAGGCAGCTCCTTCTGTTCGATCGCGTCGCCAATCTCGACGTCATAAGACAGTTGAACGCGTGGCGGACGCACACGCTGGAGCTTCTTCTGGGTACTTTCGGACTTGGCCACGGTGGTTCTCCCTCTTGCAAAATCGAAATGTTGTTATCTGCGCTGACTCGCGCGCGCAGCGCTGAATGGCTACTTGAGTACGCTGAACGGGTTGGCATCGCCGCCTGCCGACGCTGGTGGCGTCGCAGCGGGTTTTGCCGGCGCAGGCTCGACCTTTCTCGAGCTGCGCGAACTCTGTGTCGGTGTGGCAGGCGCGGGGGTGGTAGCGGGCGGCCGCTTCACTGCTGCGCGAGGCTCTTCCGGCTGCGGAATCGGCACGAGCACGTCCTGCCCCAGCGTCTCGCGCAGCATGCGTGCGAGTTTCTCTGCCTCGGAGCGGGTGTTGCCACGTAGTGCCGAGTCTTCGCGCATATCGGTCAAGGCGCGTACAGCGACACGCAGGCTGGCAACCACGGCGATCGCCTTGGTTTCCTTGCGGGCAGGGTCGCGCTTCTGTGCTTCGTCTGCTGCGACGATTGCGGCCGGATAGTTCTCCGCGTCGAACTGAGTCTGTGCTGTCTTGACCCAAGGGTCGGCCGAAGCTGGGTTGGCCCGGGCTGCTGCAGAGAGTACGGCAAGCCCTTTTTCCTTCTGCCCCTGTTCGAGAAGCTGGGTGCCTTCCTGCATCAATTTCGCACTGTCGGGCAATTCATTGCCCGACGGCACGGAGCTGCATGCCGCCACCCACATGGCGACAAAAATTAATATCGCATTCTGCGACTGTTTTTTAATTGAATGAATCACAAATGCTTGCACCGACATATTTGATAAAAACAACAACTGCCAGCTATTTATGACTTATGAGTACGCTGGCAATCGAATTCGGTGGCGATCATAGCACTCGCATTAGTCGATGTAGATATGCTCCATTGGGCACATGCGTGTACAAAAACGATGTATCCGATCAGACTGTAGCGCTGTTGACGATGCTTGATGAGTGTTGGTGTGTAACCGTTTATCTTTGTTCAAGTTGTTGATGTATATGTATTTAATTTCACATCAAAACGCTTCTTGATATTTATTTACATCGAATTTTTTTTGAGTTGCCTAATAATCCTGTTTCGCGAGCGGTTTGATCTGGCCGATGAACGGTAAGGCCATCATAAAATCAGAATATGCTTTTAGGATAAAAGACGGGTTTTATTGAAAATGCTATTGTCGAGTTGACTTTTTTATTCGCCGTGAAGATGAACGATCCGGAGGCGAGTTTGTATTTTTGCCAGATTCTGTAATTCATACGATCGTTTGTATCGAGTCGAAATAATATAAAGATGAATATAAAATTCGCCATTGTTGTTGTTTCTGGTGTTTTTATTTCCGGCTGTGCGGCTACGGGTGCAATCCAGGTTGCGACTGCAGCGGCGTCGACGGCGCTCGAGATCGTTGGCCTCGTCAAACCTTCCGAGGCCAAGCCCGAAGCTCTCAAGGAAGTACCGCTGAATATCTTCGCGGGTGCGGGGCTGAACACGGATGCACAAGGGCGTTCGAATGCCGTTGTCGTGAAGCTCTATCGACTTCGCAACAACGCCAGCTTCCTGGGCACGTCTTACGAGACTCTGATGGATCCCGCGCGTGAGAAGGCGACGCTTGGACAGGACCTGCTCGATGTGCGCGAGGTGATGCTGGTGCCCGGACAGAAGCTGGAGTTCAAGGAGAAGCTGCCCGCTGACACCGCATTCCTTGCAGTGGCAGCACTGTTTCGTGCGCCAAGCACCGAGCGTTGGCGCTACACCTTCCCGGTGGATGCCGCCAATGCCAAGGGCGTCATCGTGGGCGTGCATGGCTGCGCGCTGACCGTGTCCCAGGGCAACGTGTCAGGCGCGAAGATCAATGATGTGAGTTCGCTGACAGGCGTGCGCTGTCAGCCCTGAGTCGTTTTTGATACTGGAAGTACTTACGTGAAAACTGTGCAGAAGCTCCTGTGGGGCGAGGGGCTCTTCCTGAAGCCTCAACATTTCCAGCAACAGGATCTCTATCACGAGCAACGTGTGGCGGCTGCCATGCGGGCGGCTCATCCCTATCTGTGGGGGGTGGTTGCGCAGCGCCTCGATCGGCGCGCTTTGGAGAACGGCGTGCTGCGTTTCTCGGAGCTGCAGGTGGTGTGGCCGGATGGCGACACGCTCGATGCGCCGGAGGTGGATGGATTGCCAGAGGCGCGCAATCTTGCCGACATTGACGTCCCCGCCGATGGGCTGGTTTTTCATCTGGCGCTGCCCTTCTTGCGCGAAGATGGTGGCAACTTCGGCGCGTCAGGTCGTAGCGCCGCTTCAGGTGCCTATACGCCGCGCTATGCGCAAGGTGGCGAGCCTGCGCCGGATCTCTACACGCAGGCGGTGAGCACCGAGCTGACAGTGCTGCGCAAGCAGGCACGGCTTCTTGCCGACCATGAACCGCGCGAGCAGTTCGTGTCGATTCCCATCGCGCGCGTGCGACGCACTGCGACGGGCGGTTTCGAGTTCGATGCGATGTTCATGCCGCCGGCACTGCGTATCGAAGCCTTGCCGACCTTGAGCATGCTCCTGCGCAATACGCTGGACATGTTGCAGGCCAAGTGCAATGCGCTTTACGGCCACCATCGCGAGCCATCTAAGCACGTCATCGAGTTCCGCTCGGGCGATGTGGCCTCCTTCTGGTTGCTGCACACGGCCAGTACGGCCTTTGCACAGCTGTCGCATTACTTCCATCATCCGCAGCTGCACCCGGAGCGCTTGTATCAAAGCCTGCTCGGACTCGCTGGTCAGCTACTCACTTTCTCGAAAGCCTACGCGCTGACAGACTTGCCGCCGTATGACCATCTCGAGCCGGGGCCTGCTTTCCTCGCGCTGGACAAGATCATCCGCGAGCTGATCAACACGGTGATTTCCGCACGCTTCGTTACGATCAACCTTAGCGAGACCAAGCCCGGTCATTTCCATGGCCGCCTGGAGTCGGAGAAATTGTCCGGCGCTTCGCTGTATCTCGCCGTGGGCGCCGACATGCCGCCGGCGGAACTGGTAGATGCCGTGCCGATGCGACTCAAGCTTGGCTCACCTGACGATGTCGAAAAACTCGTCCTGTCTGCCATGCCTGGCGTGAAGTTGATGGCGGCGCCGCAAGTGCCTGCGTCGATCCCAGTACGGCCCGGCAGCTATTACTTCTCAATCGAACCGCACGGCCCGATCTTCGATCGCATGCTGCAGGCACAGAGCATCGCGATCTACGTGCCTTCCGGTTTCAAGGAACTCAAACTCGAACTCATGGCGGTGATTGAATGAGCTTGTCTGCCCCAACACTTTTTGCCAACGCGCCGGCGCAAGCCCGCCCAGAAGGCGTGACTCGCGCATCGCGTAGCCTTGCCGACCTGATGCACGACGGCTTTTACCTGCTGTTCCTGCTGAACAACCGCTGTGCCCCGATCGAGGTCGACTCCTTTCGCGAACGCATCAAGCGCTTCCTCGATGATTTCGAGAAAGAGGCGCGGCGTAGCAACGCCTCGACGGACGATATCTATGTTGCCAAGTACGCTTTCTGCGCGGCGGTCGATGAGGCGGTGCTGGGTTCAGGCTTCAGCATTCGCGATGCATGGGAGCGTCAGCCCTTGCAGCTCACCCTGTTCGGCGAGCAGCTGGCGGGGGAGCAGTTTTTCGTGAAGCTCGAAGAGCTGCGTGCGCAAGGCGCGCGTCGCGTGCAGGCGCTGGAGGTGTTCCATCATTGCCTGCTGCATGGTTTTCGCGGCAAGTACATGCTGGAAGGGCCGGAGAAGCTCAACTATCTCGTTGCGCGCGTGGGCGACGAGGTCGCGCATCACAAGGGCAAGCGTGCAGCCTTTGCGCCGCACTGGGCGATCCCTGACCGCGTCAAGCATGCGCTGCGCAACGAGGTGCCGATGTGGGTGATCGCCAGCGTCATGGCCTTGATGGGCGTGCTTGGTTTCATCGGCTTGCGTGCCTATCTTGATCACGAAACCGGCCAGACGCTTGGCGCCTATCAGCAGGTCGTCAAACTCGCACCACGCATGGCGAATGTGACGATCACCTTGCCCTGAGCGGAGAGGTTCCAAGAGACCCTTGGAGGTCCCAAGAAGTCGCTGCATCCGGTTTCCGGGGCAGCGATTTTTTTCGCCTCTCGTACGCGCCCGTCTGAGCCTGCAGCACGAATGTCCCGCTCATGGGGCTTGTAGCAAGGTGTTGAGCCGCGTTGCCACTGATGCGCTGACGAGGATGCTGCGATGCGTCTCGTCGAAGGCTTCTACGCGTTGCGCTCCAGATAGTGCGCGCCTGTCGCGCAGGCTGCTGAGCGGGATCGAGCCATCACTGTCATCCAGGAAGAGAGGCCAGCCGCTGCGTTGTCCGTAGAGCAGGCTGTGTTCAACGTGCGGTGGTAGTGGTTTTTCATAGAGCTCCGCGATGAATTTCCCGTCCGGCACGAGGTCTTCCCACGCGGGTACGATGACCGGCGAATGACGCAGGCCGAAGGCGGAAATCGGTTCGCCGCCCCAAGGCGTTGCAATCGAGATGAAGCGTGTGAGCCATGGCATGGGTGCTGACTCTACAAGCATGTGTCGAACCAGCAGTCCTCCTGCGCTGTGTGCCACCACGTACAGTCGGTCGAAATCGTATTGACGCTGCAGGCTGGCCAGCTTGCGCGCCAGCAACGGCGCCGTGATGCGTGCCGGCACCCCGGATGGGTAGTAGTAGAACCAGGGCTGGAAGCGTTTGCGATCCAGCTGATCGATCAGGTAACGCCAGTCCTGCGGATCTCCGCGCGCGCCATAAACGAACAGTACCGGGATGCGTGCCGGGTCGAAGACCTGCAGCGCATGCACATTGCTGCCCATCTCGCGCAGGAATGCCGCGCCGTTCCAGTAGCCCATGGCGAGTGCGTAGTCGTGACCGTAGCGCGGGTCTTCGAGCACGGCATGTGCGCCGGCCAGCGTGTCTTGTCTGGCGTGAAGCGTGCTGACTGCCGGGTGCTCCTCGGGAGGCGCATCTTCCAGGCGCAGCACCAGATCCATACGCCATTCGCCCACGCTCAATGTGAGGCCCTCCTGGCGCGCGGCGGGCTCATCGGGAGTGGCGCGTCCGTCGTTGTTCAGATCCGCGAAAGCGAGGAGTTGATAGCGGCCCGCGGGAAGGAATAGTTCGAACTCGCCTGCCTCTCTTAGCAGCACGTCGTGTGCAAGCACAGGCGCTGCCGTGTCACTACTTACTGCTGCGACACGTAGTGGCGTATTCCGTGGCAGAGGCTGCGACGGGACGACGCGGCCACCGAGCACGGCCAGCTTCAGGGGCTCCGCAAGTTGCTCGCGCAGACCATGCAGGCTGCATCCGGTCAGCATTCCCGCGAGTGCCACCAGCACGCTGGCAATCCGGATCATCTCTACGTACCTCCTGATGCCGTTATGACTATGAGCCAGGTTGATGTGTTCAGGTTTCGCGGTGGGAGACGCGCAGCCATGCAGCATCAGCCTCCTGTATCTGACGAGAGTCATCAATGGATCTTCCGGGGCGCGGGTCGTGCGGGTGGGGGCAAGTCCCGGGGGATTCGTCATGTCGCCCGCCGAAGGCGGAAGCCTGAGGTTCGAGATTCGCGCCGCGTGACAAAGTTCCTGCGGCGCGCATGTTCCGGGACATGGCCAGGCTTGGTCCTTGTTAGCATTCAGGCATCACGCGTGTATCTGCGTGCCCCCCAACCAACCCAACCTCAGGGAAGAATAATGAAAATAAAGAAACTCGCAGCGAGCGCAATTTTTGGCCTCTTCATGGTCGGCATCGCGCACGCGACGCCCATCGTTTACACGAGCCGGGCTGCATGGCTTGCGAACACTTCTGCCGTGACGACCGCTGACTTCAATGCGGGGAGTGACCAGGCTTATCGCGGTTCATCGTATGACAGCTCGGGCATCCACTTCACGACGAATGGCACTATCTATTCCGTCTACGGAATCAGTTACGACGCTGCCTACCATTCAAGCGGTTACCTTGACATGGAGGGCTCCACCCACGGAATGTCGTTTGGCTCAGCTATCAACGCGCTGAGTTTCGACTTCGGTGCGTTCTATGACAATGCCGTGAATCTGAGCATTACGCTGAGCAACGGGCTGAGCTTTGCGCTCACCTCGCCATCTTCCTCGTATGGCTTCTTCGGTATTACGAGCGATACTGCATTCACCAGCCTGTCCATCACGACGAACAATTCCTTCACGGCCTTCGACAACGTTTCCTACGGCACGGCAGCGGTACCTGAGCCGGCTACTCTCGCATTGGCAGGTCTGGGCGTTGCAGGCGTCGCGATGTCACGTCGTCGCAAACGCGTTGCTGCATAGATGTTGATGTCTGATTGAAAAGAAAATGCCCGCGCAAGCGGGCATTTTCTTTTGTGGCGAATGCAGCCTACCTGCGCAAATCCAGCGTGAACGGGAAGTTCGGATTGAGCGCTTCCTTGCTCGCCGTGATCTTGCCCGGCGTGTGGCCCATCGCGGCATACCTTGCGAGTCGACGCCCTTCTGCCTCGTACGCATTGATCGGGTATGTCTCGAAATTCCGACCCCCCGGGTGAGCAACGTAATAGGTGCAGCCGCCCATCGAGCGGTCCATCCATGTGTCGACGAGATCGAACACCAGCGGGCTATGCATGCCGATGGTAGGGTGCAGGGCCGACGGTGGCGCCCACGCCTTGTAGCGTACTGCGCCGACGAACTCTCCGATATTTCCCGTGCCCGCCAGCGGTACCGAACGACCGTTGCAAGTGAGCACATAGCGGTTGGATGCCAGGCCACTGACATGCACCTGCAAGCGCTCGACCGAGGCGTCGACATAGCGCACGGTGCCGCCTGAGGAACCTTCTTCACCCATGACGTGCCAGGGCTCGAGGGCCATGCGCAGCTCGATCTTCGCGCCTTGCGAAGAAAAGCTGCCGTACTTGGGGAAGCGGAATTCGAGGTGTGGCGCGAACCACTCTGCCTTGAAGTCGTAGCCGAATTCCTGCAACTCGGTCATGACGTCGTTGAAGTCCTTGTCGATGAAATAGGGCAGCATGAAGCGGTCATGCAGCTCCGTGTTCCAGCGTGTCAGGCGTTCCGGCGCATACGGCTTCTGCCAGAAGCGTGCGATCAGGCCGCGCAGTAGCAGTTGCTGCGCGAGGCTCATCTCCGCATGCGGCGGCATTTCGAAGGCGCGCAATTCGAGCAGGCCAAGGCGACCGGTCGGGCCGTCAGGCGAGAACAGCTTGTCGATGCAGAACTCGCTGCGATGGGTATTGCCGCTGGAGTCGATCAGCAGATTGCGCAGGATGCGGTCGATCAGCCACGGCGGGCTGTAGTTGCCCGGCGCAGGAATCTGCTGGAAGGCAATCTCCATCTCATACACGGAGTCGTTGCGCGCCTCATCGATGCGCGGCGCCTGCGAGGTCGGGCCGACAAACAGGCCGGAGAACAGGTAGGACAGTGACGGGTGGTTGTGCCAGTACGAGATCAGGCTGCGCAGCAAGTCCGGACGACGCAAGAAGGGAGAGTCGTTGACGGTGGCGCCGCCCAGAACAAAGTGATTGCCGCCGCCGGTGCCGGTGTGGCGCCCATCAAGCATGAATTTCTCGGACGTCAGTCGTGTGAGGTGAGCCTGTTCGTAGAGGTGCTTGGTGCGATCGACCATTTGCTCCCATGACGAGGATGGCAGGACGTTGACTTCCAGCACGCCAGGGTCGGGCGTGATGCGGAAGCTCTCCAGGCGCGTGTCGCGCGGTGGCTCGTAGCCCTCGATGATGACCGGGGCACCAAGACGTTCCGCGACAGACTCCACTGCAGCGACAAGCTCGAGGTAATCCTCGAGTTGCTGCATCGGCGGCATGAAGATGTACAAGCGACCCTTGCGTGCTTCCACGCACATGGCGGTGCGCGTAATCCACGATGCGGACTCGTTGGGTGCCGGCACGCGGTCGAAGGTCGAGAGCGAAGTGGTCGCCTTGCTGTTGAGCGCAGGGGCAGTGCCATCCAGCGCGGCGATGGCGGCGCTGGCTGCGGCTGCTGCGTCGGCTTTCAGGCGATCTGTCTCGACCGCGCCGGGCACCTGGAACTGTTGGCGAATGACAGCGTAGAGTGGCAGCGGCGCTTGCGGCGCGCTCTGATCGATGGCGTGGATATAGGGATACTCACCCTTGCTCACCCAGGGCATGGAGTCGAGCGGCAGGCGGTAGCCCATGGGCGAATCGCCCGGCACGAGGTAGCAGCGCTCGGCGCGCAGAAACCATGGGCCGGAGGTCCAGCGCGGGGCACCTGTCATGCGGTTCAGCGCGGGTGCGATGGGCAGGATGTGGCCAACGGTCTTGTCCAGCCCCTGCTCGAAAATCTTGCGCAGACGCTTCCGCTCCATTTCGTCGTCAAGCTTTGCATCGAAGGGGTCGACGTTGGTGGGGAGCTTGCGCTCGCGCCACAGGTAGTACCAGGTGTCCTCGAAGGCCGGGAACACGTACTTGGCATCTACCCCGAGGGTGTCCGCAATCTCGGCGAGAAAGCGCGCGGACAGTGCCGGGTCGGCACCGTAATCCTTGTGCTCATCCGCGATCATTTCCGGGTTATGCCAGACGGGTTCGCCGTCCTTGCGCCAGAAGCAGGTCAGCGACCAGCGCGGCAGCTGCTCGCCCGGATACCACTTGCCCTGGCCATAGTGCAGCAGGCCTTGCGGGGCGTACTTGGGTTTGAGGCGATGCAGCAGCTCTGCGCCAAGCAGGCGCTTGGTGTTCTTCTCGGGCGGCGAATCCGCCGCGGTGTTCCACTCGTCACCGTCGCGATCGTCGACCGACACGAAGGTCGGCTCGCCACCCATCGTGAGACGCACGTCGTTGTTGTCCAGATCGGCGTCGATGGTGTGGCCGAGCGCTTCGATGGCAGCCCATTGCTCGGGCGTGTAAGGCTTGGTGACGCGTGGGGCTTCCCACACGCGTTCGACTTTCATGATGTGCTCGAACTCGCACTCGGCCTCGTCGCTGAAGCCGAATACTGGTGCAGCAGAAGAGGGCTCCGGCGTGCATGCAAGGGGGATGTGGCCTTCGCCGGCAAACAGCCCGGAGGTCGGGTCCAGGCCGACCCAACCCGCGCCCGGCAGATAGACCTCGCACCATGCATGCAGGTCGGTGAAGTCGACTTCGGTGCCGCTCGGGCCGTCGAGGGATTTCACGTCCGGCGTGAGCTGGATCAGGTAGCCAGAGACGAAGCGTGCGGCAAGGCCGAGATGCCGCAGCAGTTGTACGAGCAACCAGCTTGAATCGCGGCATGAGCCGGAGAGCTTGGTCAGCGTCTCCTCCGGCGTCTGCACACCGGGCTCCATGCGGATCAGGTAGCTGATGTTGTTCTGCAGCTGCTGGATGATGGAGACAAGAAAGTCGACCGTCGGTGTCGCCGTCACATTGATGCCGCTCAGGCATTTGGCGAAGCGCGGCGTCGCGGGCAGCTTTGCCAGATAAGGCATCAGATCGTGCTTGAGTTCCGGTTCGTACTGGAACGGGAATTTCTCGGCAGAGGGCTCGAGGAAGAAGTCGAATGGATTGATGACAGACAGTTCTGCAACGAGGTCGATCTCGACCTTCAGCTCGCGTGTCTTCTCGGGGAAGACGAGTCGCGCCATGTAATTGCTCTGCGGGTCTTGCTGCCAGTTGAGGAAATGCTCCCCCGGAGTGATGCGCTGTGAGTATGCAAGGATGGGCGTACGGCAGTGTGGAGCTGGACGCAGACGCACGATGTGTGGGCTCAGGCCCACCATGCGGTCATAGCGGTAGTGGGTGACGTGGGTCAGTTTGACGTGGATCGACACGTGATTCTCCGCTGGAAATGTATGGCTTTAGCCTTAAAGCAAGATGCGTGCGCTCGGCGCATGCACCAATCGGGGCGGGAGTCCTGCCTCGAAGCACCGGATTAAGGCCTGAAAGGTGTTGCAAGGGTATTGCGATGCACCATGGCGGCGCCAGTGTTTTCGCAAGTGAAGGCTGGATAGTGCGAAGTCTGCTGCATCAAGGTGCCACCGATGCAGATGAGGCCGCGGATTTTTTCTGGCCGTTTAACCCCGTCATGGCTGCTGGTTCGTTTACGTGTGACGGCGCAGTCGTGACGTGCGCCGCGATGATTGAATTCAATCCGGGTTGCTACAAGCGCCCGACCTATCGGAGACCTGCATGAAATCTGTATCGAGAAGTCTGGCCATGGCGGTAGTGATGTTGCTGTGTGCCTGTAGCGCCAGGGAGGACGTTTCCACGATGCCTGCCAACGCTGCGGCGGAAGCCGCACCGGCAGCGTCACCGGCGCCTGCGATGGCGTCTCGGGATGCCGCGGGAGGCGGCATGAGCAAGCTCGCGCAGGCTCCGGCGCAGCGCTTCATCGCGCTCAGTCATCAGCTGACGGTCGAGACGGAGAGCGCAGTGTTGCAGAGGGTTTTCGAGGACACGATACGGCGCTGCGAGGCTGCCGGGTGCGAGGTGCTGAGTTCAAGCTTGTCCCATGGCGATGCGTACGCACCGCCATCGGCCAACCTGTCGGCGCGTATTCCTCCGGAGGCGCTGAATGGTTTCCTTGGCGGGCTGGACAATGGCGGCAAGGTGATCCAGCACCAGCGCCAGGCGGAGGACAAGACAGGGGAGGTGGTGGATGCGGAAGCGCGCATCGCGAATCTGACAGAGTTGCGCGACCGCTTGCGCGCCATGCTGGCGAGCCGGCCCGGCGGTATCAAGGATGTGCTGGAAGTGGAACGCGAGCTGGCCGAGACGCAATCAAAGCTCGACCGCATGCGCGGTCTGCGCAAGGCGCTGGCGAACCAGACGGAGAAGGTCGCGGTGAACATCCAGTTCCAGGCGCGGCCTTCCATCGCCGAGCAAAGCTTCTTCGCGCCAGTCGTATCTGCATGGCATCAGGCCGGGCGCGTACTGATGAGCAGCATCGGCGGTGTGATCACCTTCATTGCCGCAGTGTTGCCATGGTTGCTCATAGCCGTTCCCTGCGTGTGGCTGCTGCGCACCCTGTGGCGCAGGAGGAAGGCAAGGTGATGAGCTGACGCTGCTTAAGCCAGTGCCGGGCTAGGCTCTCCTCGCAAACTGCGCAGCAAGTAGCGGCTCATAGTAGGCGCCGGTCGGCGGGCCGGCGAGCAGCAACATGGCCTCGCTCAGCAATTCGGGCGGTATGTTCTTCAGTGAGGCACGGTGTTCTTCCACCGAGTTCCACTTTTCGACGACAACAAAGGCGCTGGGGTTCTGCTGGTTTCGCAGCAATTCGCAGGACTGGCAGCCCGCCATTTTTTCCACCAGCGGCACGATGGTTTTGAGGAAAGCATGCAACTTTTCCGCCATGCCGGCACGGGCTTCGAAGTTGCTGATACGGGTCACGCTCATGAAACTCATCTCTCCGCGCTGATTCGATTGACCATTACGATACCAGCGCGGAAACGGTTTGAGCCTGCTACTTATTTCGTTTTTTTCTCCGTGTCGTCCATCTTCGCCTGGATCGCCGTCAGCGCAATCGTGAACACGATGTCGTCCACCAGCGCGCCGCGCGACAGGTCATTCACCGGCTTGCGCAGGCCCTGCAACATGGGGCCGACGCTCACCACGTTGGCACTGCGTTGCACTGCCTTGTAGGTGGTGTTACCCGTGTTGAGGTCGGGGAAGACGAAGACGGTTGCCTGACCGGCGACAGCACTGTTCGGTGCCTTGCTCTTGCCGACTTCCTTGACCGATGCCGCATCGTATTGCAGCGGACCGTCGATGACGAGGTCGGCGCGTTTGCCGAGAGCGATGTCCTTGGCGTCGCGCACGCGTTCGACATCCTCACCGGCACCCGACACGCCGGTGCTGTAGCTGATCATTGCCACCTTGGGGTCGATGCCGAATGCTCGTGCGCTGTCAGCGCTCTGGATGGCGATGTCCGCCAGTTGCTCGGCGGTGGGGTTCGGGTTGATCGCACAGTCGCCATACACCAGCACCTGGTCGGGCATCAGCATGAAGAATACCGACGACACGATGGACGAGCCCGGTGCTGTCTTGATCAGTTGCAGGGCAGGGCGCACGGTGTTGGCCGTGGTGTGCACGGCGCCTGACACGAGGCCGTCCACCTTGCCGGTGGCCAGCATCATGGTGCCGAGCACGACGGTATCGACCAGTTGCTCGAGTGCCTGACCCGGCGTGAGGCCCTTGCTCTTGCGCAGCTCGACCATGGCATCCACGTAGTCCGCGCGCACCGTGTCGGGATCGACGATCTCCAGCGTCTCCGGCAGGGTAACGCCCTGCGCTGCAGCGACGCTCTCGATCACTTCGCGTTTGCCCAGCAGCACGCAATCGGCAATGCCCTTTTCTTCACAGATGATGGCGGCGCGAATCGTGCGCGGCTCGTCGCCTTCCGGCAGCACGATGCGCTTCTTTGCCGCGCGTGCTTGCTGGATCAGGCGATAGCGGAAGGCTGGCGGCGACATATGGGTGGACGCCGGCACGCGCACACCTGTCATCAGGGCCTGGGTATTGAGTTGTTCGGCAATCGAATCGAGCACGGCTTCCATGCGCGCGGTGTCGTCTTCCGGCACCGCGGTCGGGAAGCGGCTGATCACGCTGGCCGTGCCGAAACTGTCGCGCGGTGTGCGCAGGATGGGCAGGCCGCTGCCGAAGGCATGCTCGGCAAGCTTGCGGATGCGCGGGTCGATGACGCTGGAATGGGTGAGCACAAGGGCGGCGAGCTGGATGCCACCACTGGCCGCCAGAGCGGTTGCCAGCATGATGTCTTCGCGATCGCCTGAGCTGATGATGAGAGCGCCGGGCTTGAGGCGATTCACCACCTCCGGGGCCGAGCGGCCGGCGACGACGATGTCGAGCACGCGCCGTTGCGCGATTTCGCCCGCTACAACAATCTCGGCTTCGAGGTGGCGCGCCATGTCCAGCGTGCGCGGTGCCAGCAGTGCCGGGTCGAAGCGCACCACGCCCCACAGCGGCAAATCGCCCAGCGCAGTCTGCGCGGCGCCGGCCTTGAAGTCGGTGGGGGCCTTGTTGATGATCACCCCGGCGACGCTGCATCCCTCATTGCGGAACTGGCCTGCCGTGAGCAGCACTTCGGCAATGGCGGTGTCGCCCTCGGCGCTGGTGACCAGAATCATCTCCGCATGCATGCTGCGCACGATGTCGACGTTCAGGTGCGAGGGGAAGCTGTTGCTCTTGTCCGTATGCAGGCCTTCGACGACCAGCACGTCGGCATCATGCGCGGCGCTCATGCACAGGCTGACGATTTCTTCGAGCAACTCGTCGGTACCGCCCGCGGCGATCTTGGCGACGACGCGCGACGGCGCCAGGGCTGGCGGGCTTTCGATATTGCAGATCGTCCGCACGAAATGCGCCGACAGCTCGGTCTTCGAATCATCCTGTGCAATCGGTTTGCAGAAACCCACGCGCAGGCCTTCGCGTTGCAGGGCGCGGATGACGCCGAGAGAAATCGATGTCAGGCCGACGTCCTGGCGGGTAGGGGCAACGAAGAATGTTTGCATGTGCGTCTTCACGGATGAGTTGGCTGGGGGGCGCCTTGCCGGCGCGATCAGATCTGTCGTGATGTTAGACTTTTGCGGTGCAGCAGGGGAATCCGTCCAGACGGATTGTTTGATTTTAGGCAAGTCCGTCAATTCGGGAGAAATGTTTCACCGCTGACGTTTCGTCGCACTTGCCGCGCGCGGGCCTCAAAAGGGGCATCAAAGATTTCGTCCATATGACAAGGCCCGCATGAGCGGGCCTTGTTGTTTCATTGCTTGTTGCGGATGCGCTTACTCGCTGGCAGCAACCCGGGCGCGGCGCTGGCGTACGCCTTCGGCCAGCATGTCGAGCAGGCCGACCGTTGCGTCCCAGCCGATACAGGCGTCGGTGATGCTTTTGCCATACTCGAGCGGCTTGCCCGGCAGCAGATCCTGACGGCCTTCGACGAGATGCGATTCGCACATGATGCCCATGATGCGTTCTTCGCCCGCGGCGAGTTGCCCGGCGATGTCCTTGCCGACCTCGATCTGCAGCGCGTACTGCTTGCGGCTGTTGCCGTGGGAGAAGTCGACCACCAGCTTGGCAGGCACGCCGGCTGCTGCAAGCTTGCGGCAGGCGTCGTCGATGCTGGCTGCGTCGTAGTTGGGCTCCTTGCCGCCGCGCAGGATGATGTGGCAGTCCTCATTGCCGGCGGTGGACACGATGGCCGAATGGCCAGCCTTGGTCACCGACAGGAAGTGGTGCGGCGCCTGGGCGGCCTTGATGGCGTCGATGGCGATGCGTACGTCGCCTTCGGTGCCGTTCTTGAAGCCGACCGGGCAGGACAGGCCGGATGCGAGCTGGCGGTGCACCTGGCTTTCCGTCGTGCGCGCACCGATGGCGCCCCAGGCGATCAGGTCGCCGATGTATTGCGGCGTGATCATGTCGAGGAACTCGGTGCCGGCAGGCAGGCCCAATTCGTTGATGTCGCGCAGCAGCTTGCGCGCCAGACGCAGACCTTCGTTGATCTGGAAGCTGTCGTCCATGTAAGGGTCGTTGATCAGGCCTTTCCAGCCGACCGTGGTGCGGGGCTTCTCGAAATACACACGCATCACGACGAGCAGGTCATGTTGCAGGCGATCGGCCTGCTCCTTGAGCTTGTGGGCGTACTCCATGGCGGCGGCCGTGTCATGGATCGAGCAGGGCCCGATGACGACGAGCAGGCGGTCATCCGCGCCGTGCAGGATGCGGTGGATGGCGCTGCGGGCGGCAAAGGTCACATCGGCGGTGTGCTGGCTGGCAGGAAACTCTTCCATCACCTGTGCGGGCGAGGCGAGTTCCTTGATTTCCCGGATGCGTACATCGTCGATGTGGGTCTGTGTCTGGGTGGTGGGCATTATTGATTCCTGCAAAGCGCAATCGAAGTAATGGTGTGGGTGAAGTGCGGATGGAAAGGGAGAGCGGGGGAGGCATGGCCGCGAATCAGCTCGATTCTAGCCGAAAGCGTCGCTTCTCCCCGCTCTCGAATGCCCCTGCTGGCTGCATGGAATGCGCATGGTCGCTGCGGCGGCGCGCTGTTCGCCCGTGCAGAGCTTGGTGCCCGTGGTGATGTCGTGCTTCAATGAATTTCGTCGTGGGGAGTGATGCGTGGATCGAGGCGAACGAGATAAAAACAGTGGCGATGTGCCCGCGCGGCTGCGCACGATTGTCTGTCACGAATGCGATCTGTTGCAGCATGCGGAGGCCGTGCCGCGCGGTGGTAGCCTGCACTGCCAGCGCTGTGACGCCGCCTTGCTGCGCTGGGTAGCGCACGGTCTCGACCGACCGGTGGCGCTGGCGCTGACGGCGGTGGTCAGTTTCCTTCTCGGCAATATCTTCCCCGTCATGACATTGGAGTTCCAGGCGCAGCGCATGGACGCCACCATGCTGGCCTCCATCTGGCAGCTGCATGCGCAGGGGGAGACGGTGGTCGGGCTGCTGGTGCTGGTCACTGCCGTACTGGCGCCCGCTCTTCTGACGGGGCTGCTGCTGTGGCTGCTGCTACCGCTGCGCTTCGGTTTTCGTGCACCGGGCTTCGCACCGCTGTTCCGCGTGTTGATGGCCGTATCCAGTTGGGCCATGGTCGAGGTACTGATGCTTGGCGTGGTGGTGTCGCTGGTCAAGCTGGGTCATATGGCAACCGCCTCGGCGGGGATCGGCTTGTGGGCCTATGGTGCCACCATGCTGTTATTGACCTTGCTGAGTTCGAGCCTGCAGGGTGACGTGATCTGGTCTCATCATGAACGGGCCATGCGGAATCGACATGCACAGGAGACTGCGGATGGCGGCGTTGCACAGGTGACGCCATGAAGCACGCAGCCGATAGCCCTGCTGCCCTCGCGGCGCATTTTCCTGCCGGATCGGCTGCCCGATCGGGCCTGACGGGCTGCCATGCCTGCGGCCAGATCGTGCGTCTGGGTATTGAGGCGCGTGCCCAGTGCCCGCGTTGCGGCTCCTCCGTGCATTTGCGCAAGCCAAACAGCCTGTCACGCTGCTGGGCATTCCTTATCGCCGCAATGGTGCTGTATGTACCGGCGAACGTCCTGCCCATCATGATCACCACCTCGTTCGGCGACACACAGTCGAATACGATCCTGAGCGGCATCATCGTGCTGTGGAACTCCGGCTCATGGGATCTGGCGCTCATCGTCTTCATCGCGAGCATGGTCGTGCCCTTGGGCAAGCTTCTTGCACTGGTGGTTTTGCTTTTCAGCGTGCAGCGCCATCCGCTGGGGAATCTGCGGCAGCTGTCACGTCTGTATCGGCTGGTCGAAATGGTTGGCAAATGGTCGATGCTGGATGTATATGTGGTCACCCTGCTGGCGACCGTGGTGCGGTTCGATGCATTCATGTCGGTGCATGCGGGCAGCGGAGCGCTGGCGTTCGGCGGGGTGGTGGTGCTGACCATGCTGGCAGCGCAGGCGTTTGATCCACGCCTCTTGTGGGACGCAGCGCACGACGACGAAGCGCAAGGAACGGCCCGATTGAAAACCAGGGAAGAGAAGAACAATGCCTGACACCCCGGAGCCCGCAGATCAGGATCTGCCCGAGGATTTACCCGCTGCGAAGGCCGTCCCCCGGCGCCGCTGGCAACTGCCATTGGTATGGCTGGTGCCTGGCGTCGCAATTCTGGTCGGCATCTGGCTGGCGATACAGGCCTTCACCGGCCAGGGACCTACAGTGACGATCGTCTTCCAGAGCGGAGAGGGGATCGAGGCCAACAAGACGCGCATCAAGTATAAGGATGTGGATGTTGGCGAGGTCAGGAAGGTCGAGATTTCCGCAGACACCAAATCGGTCATCGTGACGGCGGCGCTGAACAAACAGGCGCGTGATTTCGCCGTTGAGGACACGCGTTTCTGGGTGGTCAAGCCGCGCATAGCGGCGGGCAGTGTGAGCGGCCTGGGAACTTTGCTTTCCGGTGCTTACATCGGTGTTGACGCAGGCAAATCCACCAGCTCCCGCAGTGAGTTCGTTGGCCTTGAAGTGCCGCCCATCCTGACCGAAGGTGCGCCCGGCAAACGCTTCACGCTGCACGCGGCCACGTTGGGCTCCCTCGACTATGGCTCGCCGGTGTACTTCCGCAAACTGCCTGTTGGCCAGGTCGTTGCCTATGACCTCGACAAGGATGGCAATGCGACCACGGTGAGTATTTTCGTGCGCGCGCCATACGACGAATTCGTGACCACCAATTCACGCTTCTGGGCGACCAGTGGCCTCGACTTCACGGTCGATGCCAATGGCTTGCGCTTCAATACCGAGTCGCTCGCCACGCTGGTATTGGGCGGGCTGGCATTCGGTGCGCCCGCCGGGCAGCCGAAGGCGGCACCTGCTGCACCGGGTTGGCAGTTCCCGCTGTATGACAGCGAAGCTGTGGCCATGAGCGATCACGACACCACGATCGAGTACTACCGTCTGGTGTTTCACCAATCCGTGCACGGCTTGACCGTAGGGGCGCCCGTCGAGTTTCGCGGGCTGCTGTTCGGCGAGGTGTCGGCCATCGGCATCCATTACGACGAACGCACGCACAGGGCTGACGTTCCGGTCGACATCAAGGTGTATCCGGAGCGCTTGCGCAAGTACAGCAAGACCTTGCCTGCGCCGGGCTCGGCCAGCCCCGAGATCGTGCGTGGCATGATCGAAGGGGGTATGCGCGGCCAGTTGCGCACGGCCAACCTGCTGACCGGGCAACTTTATGTCGCGCTCGACTTCTTCCCCAACGCGCCAGGCGTGGCTCCCCAGGCGCCGGGCAAATTGCGTCGCAAGGGTGAGAAAAGCACGCCGGTCGAGGTTGCTGGTGATTTGCAGGAAATTCCCACCGTGGATGGCAGCCTGAACGAGCTGGAGGCCAGCCTCGCCAATATCGCGCGCAAGCTCGACAAGATCCCGTTCGACGAGATCGGCAAGGACTTGCACACGGCCATTCGCTCGCTCGATGCCACGCTCAAGAATGCCGACGGCCTGATGCGCACGCTCAATCAGGAAGTTGCGCCCGAGTTCAAACGGGCAGTGCAGGAGGCACGCGAGACGGTGTCACGTGCCGAGCGCTTGCTGCAGCAGGACTCTCCGCTGCAGGTTGAAATGCGTGACACCTTGCGTGAGGTCGGACGTTCGGCACAGTCGCTGCGCACATTGACTGATTATCTCGACCGACATCCTGAAGCGCTGATTCGCGGCAGGACGCCAGAGGACAAACCATGAGGATCGTGACGACAACCCGTGATGGCCTGCGCATTCGCCAGTGCGTGCGTGTCGCGACACTGGGGGTCTGCCTGTTGCTGGGCGCTTGCGCCTCACCGAACGTACGCTACTACGCGCTCAGCTCGCCGCCGCAACCTGCCGGGCAGGCCAGCCCTGCGGTGAGCATTGCTGTCGGACCGGCAACGGTGGCCGAAGCGATTGACCGGCCACAACTGGTGGTGCGGCGCTCTGCCACCAAGCTCGACGTGCTGGAGGAGGACCGTTGGGTTGATACGCCGAAGCGCGAGATTCCGCGCGTGCTGGCGGCAAACCTCGCCAGCCTGATACCTGCGGCGCAGGTGGCGGCCTATCCACAGCAGGCCGCGGCCAGCGCTGCCTGGCACATCCTGCTGGATGTGCAGAGCTTCGAGGCCATGCCGGGAGATGCCGTCAGCATCGAACTGGTGTACACACTCAGGCGCGAATCGGATGGGCAACGTCGTAGTTGGCGCATCAGCCAGCGTGAGCCCATGCAAGGCACTACGCCCGAAGCGGTCGTGGCCGCTTGGAGCCGCGCATTGGCACAGCTCGCCGTGCAGATGGCGGAGCAGCTCAAGCGTGCTGGCGTGACGAACTGAGAGCGATTCCCCCAACGCAATTCTTCCCGCCGCCATCTGTCAATCCTTGCCATAAGCCTTGCCATGAGCTTGGGCATGCATTCTGCGACCTGACCGTCATTGCCGGTAACAAGACCGGCGGGACAGTCGCGGAGGCTCAAAGATGTTGCATCGCTTGAAGAAACTGCATGGCATGACACTCGGCGCCACGGATGGCGACATCGGCAAAGTGAAAGACGTCTATTTCGACGACGTGTCCTGGGGTGTTCGCTACCTCGTCGTGGACACCGGTGGCTGGTTGTCCAATCGCAAGGTGCTCATCTCGCCGCGTGCGATTCACAGCGTCGACTGGGATGAAGAGACGATCTACGTTGCGCTTAGCCAGCAACAGGTCAAGGACAGCCCCGACATCGATACCGATCAGCCCGTATCGCGTCAGCAAGAGGCCGAGTTCTACGCTTATTACGGTTATCCGACCTATTGGGGCGGCGGTTTCCTGTGGGGGCCTTATCCCATACTCGCCGATGACATGGCGGGTTCGTCCGTCGTTGCAGCTGAGCTTGCACTACGCGACAAGCACCGCTTTGAAGGCGACCACCATCTGCGTAGCGCCGACGAAGTGACGGGCTACCACGTGCGTGCGGGTGACGAGCAGGTCGGCCACCTCGAAGAATTCCTGCTCGACGACGAAGCCTGGGCGATCCGCTATGCGGTAGTGGATACAGCGAAGTGGTGGGTGGGCCGGAAGGTCGTCGTGCGTCCGCAATGGATCACCAAAGTCGAGTGGGCGGACCACACCGCGTCGCTGGGTCTGGACAAGGCCGCCATTGAAGCCAGCCCGGAATACGACCCGGACCTGACGCTTTCACGCGACTACGAAATGCGGCTGCATGAGCATTACAGGCGTGAGGTCTATTGGGACGGCGAATGATCACCGCGTGCGCCGATAGCTTGTTTGCCATGGCCTTGCTGAGTTAGAGTGCTGTATATATTTACAGCTTTTCGGATGGTGGCTTGTTGCTCACTTCCGGCACTCCTCCAGCACGCAGGCCGTCGTGAAAACTCAGCAGACAGACAATCAAACCTCTCCGCGCAGCGAGGCCGCAAGCGATGAGTGTGCGCACGAAGAGCCGGTGACAGTCGTGCGGCCACTGCTGTTTCGCGGGCGTGGCGCGACGCAGCGCCCGGACGGCCGTTTCGAATCGCAGCGGCGCGAAGCGTTTGACGATGGTTGGGCGCGACCGAACGAAGAGGAAGAAGACAGGACGTTACCGACCGAGCTGATCATAGACACCGCGAAGAGTGTCATCACACGCAACGACTCGCCGGACATTTCCTTTTCCCTCTCCATCAATCCGTACCGCGGCTGCGAGCATGGCTGCATCTATTGCTTCGCGAGGCCGACGCACAGCTACCTGGGTTTTTCGCCGGGTCTCGATTTCGAGACGAAGATCGCCTACAAGCCGGATGCCGTGGCGATTCTGCGCAATGAGCTTGCCAAGAAGTCCCATCGTTGCAGCCCCATCGCGCTGGGCATCAACACGGATGGCTGGCAGCCCATCGAGCGCAAGTTACGTCTCACGCGTGGCCTGCTCGAAGTGTTGGCAGAGTGTCGCCATCCAGTCGCCATCGTTACCAAGAATTCCCTGATTGAACGCGATATAGATCTGCTCGCCGATATGGCGCGCGACAACCTGGTGAAGGTCATGTTCAGCGTGACCACGCTGGATCGGGAGCTGGCGCGGCGCATGGAGCCGCGCGCGGCCACGCCGCTGCGTCGGCTGGAGGCGATGCGCGCATTGCACACGGCAGGCGTGCCAGTCGGCGCCTTGTTCGCGCCGCTGATTCCCGCGCTCAATGATCATGAAATGGAAGCCGTCTTCTCTGCCGTGAAAGACTGCGGCGGCGAGTCAGCGCACTACACACTGCTGCGCTTGCCGCACGAGCTGTCGGATATGTTTCCGGCCTGGCTGCAGACCCATTACCCTGGCCGGGCCAGCCATGTCATGAGCATCATTCGCCAGATGCGTGGTGGCAAGGACTACGACAGCAGCTTCGGTACGCGCATGACGGGCGAGGGCATCTTTGCCGAAATGTATGCGAAGCGCGCGCGGCTGGCGCTGGAAAAACTGGGGCTCAATCAGGTACGGCGTGAACTCAATACGCAAGCGTTCAAGCCACCACGGGATGGACCGCAGATGTCGCTATTTTGACTGCATCCGGATGCGTGAGTCGCGCCAGAACCTGGTGCTTGTGAAGCAGGTTCCAGAACGATCGGGATTTCGTCACCCCGGCGAAGGCCGTGATGACGGAAATTTCTAGCTGACGACGCTTCTGCGTATTCCGCGCTTTTCCTGCCATTTCCACCACACCCGCAAGCCCAGCAGCACCGCCAGAATTGCCGCATACATCAACGGTTCGCTGATGTCGCGCTTGACCAGCCACCAGTAGTGCACGACGCCCAGAACTCCTATGGCGTAGATGGCGCGATGCAGCGCCTGCCAGCGCTTGCCGCCAAGGCGACGGATCATGGCATTGGTGGAAGTGACAGCCAGTGGCGTCATCAGTACGAAGGCAGCGAAGCCGACGGTGATGAAAGGCCGCTTGACGATGTCCTTCACGATGGCCTGCCAGTCGAAGGACTGATCGAGCCACAGGTAGGTGATCAGGTGCAGCACCACGTAGAAGAAAGCAAACAGCCCGAGCATGCGGCGCAGACGTACCAGCCAGGGCAGGCCCGTGAGCTTGCGCAGCGGCGTGATCGCGAGTGTGATCAAAAGGAAGCGCAGTACCCAGTCGCCGGTGCCGCGCGTGATGTATTCGACCGGATTGGCACCGAGATTGTCCGTGTAGATGCCCCACGCCATATGCCCGACGGGTAGCAGGCAGAGCAGGAAGACGACAACCTTGATCAGGCTGATGATGCGCGGCGAGGGGTTGCGAAAACGCCGCAGTCGGTCAGGCAGGGATTTCAATGGTGCGTGCCCTGTCGTGCAAACGAGCCATCATCCCGGCCTTCGCCAGGATGACGAACTTCTTGGTGAATGCGGTCCACATGAGCAAAGTCGTGTTGTGTGGATTGCCGGGATCTAGAAGTTCTTCTTCAGGTCCATGCCTGCATACAGCGAGGCGACTTCGTTATAGCCGTTGAACATCAGCGTCTTGCGTTTGAGCAATTCACCGATGCGGCGCTCCGTGGCCTGGCTCCAGCGGGGGTGATCGACGTCGGGATTGACGTTGGAGTAGAAGCCATACTCGTTGGCTGCAGCCTTGTTCCAGGCCGTGCCCGGCATCTTGTCGACGAGGCGGACCTTGACGATGGACTTGGCTCCCTTGAAGCCATATTTCCATGGCACGACGAGGCGGATCGGTGCGCCGTTCTGGTTGAGCAGTTCTTCGCCGTAGAGACCGACTGCCATCAGGGTCAGCGGGTGTTGTGCTTCGTCGAGGCGCAGGCCTTCGGTGTAGGGCCAGTCGAGCACGGCCTTGCCATAGAGCGGCATGCTCTTGTCGTAGGCCGAAACGAACTCCACGAACTTTGCGCTGCCGAGCGGTTCGACACGCTTGAGCAGCGTCGCTAGTGGAAAGCCGACCCAGGGAATGACCATCGACCAGCCTTCGACGCAGCGCATGCGATAGATGCGTTCCTCGAGTGGCGCGATCTTGAGAAGGTCTTCGATGGCGATGGTTTGTGGCTTGGCGCACAAGCCCTCGACGGCGACGGTCCAGGGGCGGGTCTTGAACTTGCCCGATGTTTCTGCGGGCTCTTCCTTGTCGAGGCCGAACTCGTAGAAGTTGTTGTAATGCGTTACGTCCTTGAGTGGCGTGAGCTTGTCGTCAAGCTTGTAGGGACCGGGTACGGTCGCCAGCTTGTTGGCCGAATACGCTGCGCCGGGTAGTACAAGCCCTGCGCCAGCCAGGGCAAGCTTGCCGGCTGTGCCCAGGAATTCGCGGCGGCCTTCGTAAAGTTCGCGCGGCGTGATTTCGGACGGGACGATATCGGAGGGTTTGCGGATCAGCATCGTTCTACTTCCTCGGGATGGCGTGGCGCATGCAATGTGTGTGACCTGCTTGCGCCGACAAGGTTCGACATCGGGGCAGCCTGTTTGGCGATGAGTTGCCGACTAGTTGCCGTCGAGTTGCCGGTAAGTTTCGCGGGCGATGGCGAGCAGCTTTTCGCGCTCGATCTCGCCGGAGAGGGCATAGCTGGTCTGGTCGTCGAGCCAGTAGAACACGCTGACCTTGCCTTCCTGCGAGTACTGGAAGGAGGTCTCGCCGACATCGCCCTTGCTTGTGCGCACATGTAGCGTGAGGCGCTTGCCGTCTTCGTTCTGGAACATGAACTGCGCGACCGGCCCGGTCTCGCTCGGCAACATGCGGCCGCCGACCAGGGCGTAGCCCATGTCATTGAGCTGCGGTACCTTGAGCTGCCGGTCGAGGCGCTTTGAAAGCCAGGTCACCAGATGCGCTTCCTCCGCGGCCAGCACTTCAACTGCATGGCGCTTCTCCGGCACGTAGGTGGCATGTGCCAGCGCGGCGATGTGCGACAGCGAGGCGACCGGTGCTTCGGGCGTTGCCGGTGTGCGATGGCCAATGACCCAACCTACGATCAGGCCGACAGTCAGCCAGGCAAAGGCCGCAGCGTTGCGTAGTGGCGAGCGTTGCGAGGCGCGTCTGGACGCGCGCAGCAGGCGCTCTGGCACGGCGGCGTGGCTGATCGGATTGAAATGGCGTTGCAAGGCGTCGTCCTGCTCGCGCCAGGCCTGTATGCGCTGTTGCTGGTCCGGATGCTCGCGTAGCCAGGTCTCGGCCGCCACGCGGTCGTCGACATCGAGCCGATCATCGACATAGCGCAGCAAGACCTCGTCCATCTTCGAGACGGGTGCTTCGTGTTTGTTCTTGTCACGCATGTTCATCGGGCGCTCCTCACTTGACCACCTTGAGGTGGGTGAGGCCGGCTTGCCCCTGCAGGGACAGGCGCAGGCGCTCGCGAGCGCGGAACAGGCGCGACATGATGGTGCCGACGGGAACGTCGAGCACCTTTGCGGCTTCGTCGTAGGAAAGCTCTTCCAGCGTCACCAGCAGCAGGGTTTCTCGCTGGTCGACAGAGAGTTGCTGCAGCGCCTTGTCGAGATCGCGCAGGCCGAGGCCGTCTTCCTGCTCGGCCCGCACGGGCAGCTCGGGCACGAGCTCGTCGGGGCGATAGTCCAGCGGCGCCGCGCCGCGCAGCTGATTGACGAAAATATTGTGCATGATCGTGAACAGCCAGGCGCGCAGATTGCCCGGTCGCCACAGGATCCAGCGTGACAGTGCGCGTTCCAGCGTGTCCTGCACGAGGTCTTCGGCGCGTGAAGTGTCGCCCGTCAGCGCGCGCGCATAGCGACGCAGGCGGGGGATTTCGGCGACGATGTCCTGTTGGCTGTGCATGTCGTACTGGGGGTCCGCTGCGACGGCCATCGTGGCCGCATGGGCCTGATCGTAACAGGTTGCCTGCGGGTCTGGCACAGGGGTTGCCGGCAATGGCGACTGTCGCATCGACGTGCCCGTGAGCCCCGTCACGGCTGGGATGCTGCGTTGCACAGTCGTTGCTGCGTAAGTGGGATGTAAGCTCGCTTGCATCTAATTTCGGCGACGATATTTGCGCGACAATATGTAGTCCAAGACAGACGTCAGTGATGGCAACTGCCAGGCGATCGTTCTTGTCCCGCGACAAGGCCTCGTTGCTTCCCGTACTGCTGTTAAACACGAGACAGGTCCCCGGTATTCCCGATGCCGTGGTGACGAATCAGAACAAGGCGTTCAGCCCAAAGGAGATGTGCCAGATGGCTTCCATCGATTCCGTCCTGCAAGAGCACCGTGTTTTTCCACCTTCCGCTGAAACCATCGCCCGCGCCGCAATCAGCGGCATGGCGGCCTACGAGGCCCTGTGCAAGGAAGCGGAGACCGACTACGCCGGTTACTGGGCGCGCCTGGCGCGCGAGCACCTGCTGTGGAAGAAACCCTTCACCCAGTCGCTCGACGAGAGCAACGCGCCGTTCTACAAATGGTTTGAAGATGGCACGCTGAATGTTTCCTTCAACTGCCTCGACCGCAATCTGGAGAACGGCAATGCCGACAAGGTGGCGCTGATCTTCGAGGCAGATGATGGGAAGGTCACGCGCACGACATATCGCGAGCTGCATTCACTGGTCTGCAAGTTTGCCAATGGCCTGAAATCGCGCGGAATCAAGAAGGGCGATCGGGTCATCATCTACATGCCGATGTCGGTCGAGGGCGTGGCTGCGATGCAGGCCTGTGCACGGATTGGCGCGACGCATTCGGTGGTATTCGGCGGCTTTTCGGCCAAGAGCGTGCAGGAGCGCGTGGTCGACGCGGGGGCAACGGCTGTCATTACTGCCGACGAGCAATGCCGCGGCGGCAAGAACATTGCGCTGAAGGCAGTGGTTGATGAGGCGATTGCGATGGGCGGCTGCGAAGCGATCCACAGCGTCGTCGTCTACAAACGCACGGGCAATGCCATCGGCATGTCGGCGGGACGCGATGTGTGGTTGCACGATCTGCTCGAAGGGCAAAGCGCCACCTGCGAGCCGGAATGGGTCGGTGCCGAGCACCCGCTGTTCCTGCTTTACACCTCGGGCTCGACCGGCAAGCCCAAGGGCGTCCAGCACTCGTCCGCGGGCTATCTGCTGCACGCCATCCTGACCAACAAGTGGACCTTCGACCTCAAGCCGGAAGACGTTTACTGGTGCACCGCCGACATCGGCTGGGTGACAGGCCATACCTACATCGCATACGGGCCGCTGGCCTGTGGTGCGACACAGATCGTCTTCGAAGGTGTGCCGACGTATCCGGACGCCGGTCGTTTCTGGCGCGTCATTCAGGACCAGAAGGTGAGTGTTTTCTACACGGCGCCAACGGCGATCCGTTCGCTCATCAAGGCTGCGGAGACGACCGCGACCGCCCACCCGCGTAACTATGACCTGACGAGCTTGCGTCTGCTCGGCACCGTCGGAGAGCCGATCAATCCAGAAGCATGGATGTGGTACTACGAGCAGATCGGTGGTTCGCGTTGCCCGGTGATGGATACCTTCTGGCAAACCGAGACGGGTGGCCATGTCATCACGCCATTGCCCGGCGTTACGCCACTCGTGCCCGGTTCGTGCACGCTGCCGTTCCCCGGTATTGCCGCGGCTGTGGTGGATGAGTCCGGCCACGACGTGGAGTGGGGCAAGGGCGGTTTCCTTGTCATCAAGCGCCCGTGGCCATCCATGATCCGCACGATCTGGGGCGACCCTGAGCGCTACAGGAACAGCTACTTTCCGGGGGATCTCGGCGGCAAGCTTTACCTCGCGGGTGACGGCGCGGTGCGAGATGCCAAGACCGGTTACTTCACCATCATGGGCCGCATCGATGACGTGCTGAATGTGTCCGGGCACCGCATGGGCACGATGGAAATCGAATCTGCCCTGGTGTCGTGTACCGAACTGGTCGCCGAGGCCGCCGTGGTGGGACGCCCCGATGACCTGACCGGTGAAGCGATCTGCGCGTTCGTCGTGCTCAAGGGGCCGCGCCCGACTGGCGATGCCGCCAAGGCGATCGTCAAGAAACTGCAGGACTGGGTGGCGAAGGAAATCGGCCCGATCGCCAAGCCGAAAGACATCCGCTTCGGCGACAACCTGCCGAAGACGCGCTCGGGCAAGATCATGCGTCGCCTGCTGCGTTCGCTCGCCAAGGGTGAAGAGATCACGCAAGACGTATCGACGCTGGAAAACCCTGCAATCCTGGAGCAACTCAAACAGTCTGTTTGAGTCTGAACGGAAAGGCTCCCGGCGCTGTGCCGGAAGCCGTTTCTGGAGAGGGAAGGTATGGCCGTACCAGCAACAGTCGTTGCACATGCAAGGCATGCGGCGGAGCCCGCCGCGTTTTCACTGTATCAACCCCTGAGCGTGCTGATCCGGCGCGCACCGGTGACCTGTCCGACAGGCACTGTCTTGCGCGAGGCCGTGGCGCGCATGGTTGCCGAGCATCTCGGCGCGATCGTCGTGGTCAATGGCGACATGTCGCCGCTGGGCATCGTGACGGCTCACGATCTGCTGGCGCGTGTGCTGCTGGCCGGTGGCGACCTGGATGCGTCCATCGACGGCGTCATGAGTACGCAGCTGGTCACGCTGCCGCCCGAAGCGACGACCCAGGATGCCCTGCGGGTGATGGCGCGCCACGCGGTGCGTTATGTGCTCGTCGTAGGGCGCGGGGAACGTCTGGTAGGGGTGGTGTCGCGCACCGACGTGTATGGCACGCAGCAGATCGTGCCCGAAGAGATCCTCGGCCCGCTGGCTTCGGCGCGCTCGCCCAATGAGCTGGCCGATGCGGCAGCGACGGCGCGCCGTCTTGCGCGACGCTTGGTGACACAAGGCTTGGCCGCCGAGAAAGTCATCCAGTGGACCTCTTCCTTGAATGATCTGGTGACGGCGCGCGCCATCGAACTGATGAAGGTGCGCTTCCCGCTGCCGGATCTTGCATGGAGCTGGGTCTCCTTCGGTTCGAAGGGGCGGCTGGAGCAGACCCTGTCGACCGAACAGAACAACGGGATTGTCTTCGCGTTGCCGGAGGCGCCGGGTGCTGCACTGACGGCGACGGAAGTGCGTGCGCAGTTCCTGCCTTTCGCGCAGGCCGTCAACCAGTTGCTCGATGAATGCGGTTTTCCATTGGGTCGAGGTCAGGGCATGGCGGGCAACGCGGAGTACTGTCTTGCGCTGACCGAATGGCAGGATCGTTTCCGCAGCTGGACGAGTAGCGCAGATAGCAAGGGTCTCGCTTCAAGCGGCCTTTTCTTTGATTTCCGCTCACTGTACGGATGTGGCGAACTCGTCGAGACGCTGCGTAGTGCCGTACTCGCTCTGGCCAGGTCGCAGCCCGCGTTTCTCAAGGCGATGGCCAGCAATGCCTTGCTGGCCGTGCCGCCGCTGGGCATGGTGCGTACGTTCATTGTCGACAAGAAGAATGCCGCACCGAACACCATCGACCTCAAGGCGACAGGCGTGCGGCCCTATGTGGATGCGGTGCGCGTTCTGGCACTGACGCACGGTATCAGCGCGACCGGCACCGTGGAGCGCCTGCGCGCGCTGGTTGCAGCACAGCTGATCTCGGAGGAGGACGCGCAGGCCGCCATCGACGGCTTCCAGTTCCTGCAGATGCTGCGCTTGCGCAACCAGCAACAGCACGGCAACGGCGACGCCAGCGCGGACCGGCTCAACCCGTACAAGCTGAACCGGCTTGAGCGGCAGATATTGCGTCATGCCTTCATGCAGTCGCGTGGCCTGCAGCAACGCCTCAAAGCGGAATACAAACTGTGAGAAAACGCAGCCGGCAGGCGGTGATGCGCCATGCTTGCTGCGGCCTTGCCTGGTCGGCGCTTGCTCCATGAGCGTCATCTCGCGCAACTACCTGCTTTTCGCGACGGGGTTTTTCCTGTTCGTTGCCTGCATGGCGCTAGGCGAATGGCTCGGCGCTTCGCTGCAATGGCTGGGCTATGGCTTCCTGCTGGCCACCATCTTCATGTACGCCATCATCGGTGTGTTCTGCCGCACCGCAGACGTCACCGAGTACTACGTAGCGGGGCGTCGCGTGCCGGCGGTCTACAACGGCATGGCGACGGCGGCGGACTGGATGAGCGCCGCCTCCTTTCTCGGCATGGCCGGTACGCTCTACGTTACGGGTTTTGGCGGCCTTGCCTTTGTCATGGGCTGGACGGGCGGCTACGTGCTGGTGAGCCTGCTGCTGGCGCCTTATCTGCGTCGCTTCGGCCAGTACACCATTCCCGATTTTCTCGGCACGCGTTACGAGGGCCGGCTGCCGCGGGTGCTGGGCGTCATTGCGGTCATGCTGGCGAGCTTTGTCTACGTGGTGGCGCAGATCTATGGCGTTGGCCTCATCACCAGCCGCTTTGCCGGCATCGATTTTTCGATCGGCGTGTTTGTAGGGCTGGCCGGCGTGCTGGTGTGCTCCTTTCTTGGCGGCATGCGTGCGATTACCTGGACGCAAGTCGCGCAGTACCTCGTGATCATCGTGGCCTACCTGACGCCGGTGGTGATGATGTCGTGGCAAACGACGGGCATTCCGGTGCCGCAGATCGCATACGGGCAGGTGCTGGAACGACTGGGTGCCGAAGAGGCTCGCCTGGCCGCGTCTCCAGCCGAACAGCAGGCGCGCGCCGCGCTCGTGAAGCGTGCCGAGAGTCTGGAGCAGCGTGTCGCGGCCCTGCCGGTCTCCTTGCTGGAGGAGCGGGTGGGGCTCATCGGGCGTCTCGAAACCTTGCAGGACGCAAATGCGCCAGCGCGGGATATTGCGGAGGTTCAGCGTCAGCTACGGGCCTTGCCCGCGGATGCAGCGAGTGCGCGCGAGAAATGGGAGAGCGACGCCCGTGACGCCTTGGCGCGTTCTCAGCCACCGACGCCGCACGCGCAGGCTTTCCCCGAGACGGCCCGCCAGAGCAGCGAGGAGGCGCGCAACAACTTCATCGCGCTTGTGTTCGTGCTCATGATAGGTACGGCCGGCTTGCCGCATGTGCTGGCGCGCTACTACACGGTCACGGGCGTGGCGGCTGCGCGCAATTCCGTTTTCTGGTCCCTGCTTTTCATCCTGCTGCTGTATCTGGTCGCCCCGGCTTATGCCGTGCTGGCGAAATGGGAGATCTACCACCACGTCGTCGGCACCCCCATCGCAGACCTGCCATCGTGGATCTCCTCCTGGGGCAAGCTCGGCATGGTGAAGGTGGAGGACATGAACCTCGACGGCATCCTGCAACTCGCCGAGCTAAGCATCAACCCGGACGTCATCGTGCTCGCCACGCCGGAGATCGCCGGCCTGCCGTATTTCGTCTCGGGCCTTATCGCGGCGGGAGGCCTCGCAGCCGCCTTGTCGACGGCGGATGGCCTGCTGCTGACCATGTGCAGCGCCTTGTCGCACGATGTCTATTTCCATGTGATCAACCCTGCCGCTGCGACGCAGCGTCGCCTGCTGGTGTCGAAAGCAACGCTGATGGTGGTGGCGACGCTTGCCGCGTGGGTGGCCTCGCTGCGGCCCGACAGCATCCTGTTTACCGTGGGATTCGCTTTCTCGATCGCCGCATCGGCCATCTTTCCGGCAATGGTTGCTGGCGTTTTCTGGCGTCGTGCCAACAAGTGGGGCGCGGTCGCTGCCATGCTGGTCGGCCCGGGCGTCGCTGCCGCGTATGCGCTTGCTACCCATCCCGCGTTCGGCGGCTCGATGCGCAATGCCTGGTTCGGCATCCAGCCGGTGTCCTGCGGGGTATTTGGCGTCGTGGCAGGCTTTGCAGCGCTGGTGCTGACAAGCCTGGTGACCGCGCCGCCGGGGCAAATCGCAAGGGGTCTGGTCGAAGATTTGCGCAAACCGGAAGGCGCGTAAGTACGCGGGCAGGGCATTCCGCACGAAGACGCTATCGAAGATTCCCGAAACGCCCTGACGCTGCTATACTCCCGCCTCTTTCCGGAGAGGTGGATGAGCGGTTTAAGTCGCACGCCTGGAAAGCGTGTTCAGGATAATATCCTGACGCGGGTTCGAATCCCGCCCTCTCCGCCAAAGCAAAATGAGCCCCGCAAGGGGCTTTTTGCTTTTCTGGGTGTCGTAGCGCGAAGATGCCGCTTTGAGAATCCCCGGGGTGATCAGAGTGCGTGCCCCGGACGCCGCCAGCGCAAACGATAAGCCACTGATGCCGGGCGCTTTTGCGTTCTGCTTGGGGGCTACCAGCAAACAGACCGTTGGCGCCCGCCTTCGGCAGCCGCAGGCTTATCGGGCGATCGCACTCCCGATACCCTCACTTGCTGCGCCGATCTGCCTTCCCACACGATTCAGCTGCGGCACGAGGACGAGTGCTGCCACGAGGAATGCCGCCCCTTCGACCGTCAGTGCGCACGATGCATCCAGCCAGTCAGCCAGCAAGCCGATGATCAGGCCGCCGACTGCCGCCATGCCGAAGACGCTGGCGGTGTAGAGCGACATCACGCGGCCGCGGTACTGATCCGAAATCAGCGTCTGCAGCAGGGTGTTCGACGAGATGTTCGTTGTGGTCATGCCGAAGCCGACGATGAACAACAGGATGAGCGCGGGAGTCTGTTGCTCGACAAAACTGAAAGCGATCAACGCGACGGCGCAGCCCACGCTGCCGATGATGCCGATGCGTGGCATGCCCAGCACCGAACGCCGCGTCGAAAGGAACGCTGCCGCCGCCAGCGAACCCAGACCTGCCGCGCCGAGCAGCATGCCCAGAATCTGTGGGTTGCCGCGGAACACCTGTGCGGTGATGGCAGGCATCACCACGATGTAGCTGGCGACCGTCAGGTTATGTAGGCCAACGACCGAGAGCAGCGTACGTACCGGGTGAGACGAAGCTGCGTAGCGCAGCCCTTCGCTGAAGGTGCCACGCTGTGCTCTGGATGGCGCGACATGCGGGGCGACGCGGATACGCAGCAGTGCCTGGATCAGACCGAGGAAGGACAGCGCATTGACGAGGAAGCAGGTGGCTTCCGAAGTCGCGCTCAACAATATGCCCGCAGCGGGCGGGCCGACGAAGCGGCCGATATTGAACACCACGGAGTTCAGTGCGATGGCGCTTGGCAGTGCGCTCTGGTGATCGACGAGGCGCGTAGCAAGCGATTGCCGCGCTGGCGCGTCGAAGCTGTTGAGCAGACCGAGGATGAGCGACATGACGATGATGCTCCACGGCGCGATGAGGTTCGTGTAGGTCAGCGCAGCGAGGATCAGCGCCTGCGTGAGCAGCAGCCATTGCACGAGGAGCAAGACGCGTCGCCGGTCGTGGCGGTCGACGATCACGCCGGCGAGCGGTGCGATGAGCAGTTGCGGTGCTTGCGACACGAACGCCGTGACGCCGAGCAGGACGGCCGAGCCCGTGAGGCGGTAGACCAGCCAGGCGAGGGCGACCTGTTGGGCGGACGTGCCGATCATCGAGATGGCCTGGCCGACGAAGTAGAGGCGGTAATTACGGAAGCGAAGAGCGTGCATTGGGTTTGTTGATGTGAGGTTCGGAATGTCTGTAAGTCTGGGACGAATAGTTTGCTCGTCATTCCCGCGAAAGCGGGAATCCACTTTTGCGCGATGAACTTGCTATTGGGTGACGTGGATTCCCGCTTTCGCGGGAATGACGGGTGTGGGGCCCCGGCTTCTAAGCACACCCGCAGCTTTGCTATCCCGGAAATGATCTGAAGCCGTGAGGGCCGCGTTTTTATAATTGCGGGCTATCTGATCGCGCGGCCGCTCGCGCCATCCAACTCTTCCGCCGAGTCCCTCATGCAAGTCATTGCCCCGCGCAGCGTCGCGAAAATTCCTCAGTCCATCCACATCGCCGAACGCCTGGTCGCACTCGACTATGCGGCTTTGCCTGCCGAAGTCGTGGCGAACGCCAAGACCTTGCTGCTCGATACGCTGGCGGTGGCATGGGCCGCGCAGAATGCTTCCGGCATGCAGGCAGCATTGCGCGTGGCGCTGGCTGATGGCGGTGCCGAGCGTAGCCATCTGTGGGGTGGCGATCATCGTGTGCCGCCTGCGGCTGCGGCGTTCTACAACGGCAGCCTCGCTGCGGCGCTGGACTTCGATTCGCTGCACGAGAACAGCGGCGTGCATGCCGACGCGGTAGTGATTCCGGCTGCGCTGGCGGCGGCTGAAGCCGTGCATGCCGACGGACGCAGTTTCCTCGCTGCGTATGTAGCAGGCGCCGAGCTGATGTTCCGCATCGGCAGGGCGACCGAGTCGACGACGGGCTGGTTTCGTACCGCGACTTATGGTGTGTTCGGTGCGGCTGCTGCGGCCGGAAAGCTGTTCGGGCTCGACGCTGACAAGCTGCAGTCCGCGCTCGGCCTCGCACTGGGGCAGGCGGCCGGTACGCAGCAGGGGCATATCGAACGCAAGCTCAGCAAGCGTGTGCAATCCGCGCTGTCGGCGCGTGCAGGCGTCTTCTCTGCGCAACTGGCAGAGCAGGGCATCAGTGGTCCCGAGCATCCTTTCGACGGCCAGTTCGGGTTGTTCGCGCTGTATGACGCCGGCAATCCATCGGAGGCTTTCGCCGATCTCGGCACGAACTTCCTGTTGCCGCTGACGGTGCTGAAGAAGTTCCCGTCCTGTGGCTGTACGCACGCTTCCATCGAAGCTGCGCTGCATCTCGTTCAGCAGCATGAAGAGATCACGCCCGAAGCGATCGAAGCCGTGGAGGTGCTGATCACGCCTTATCAGAACCGTCTGGTCGGTGGCGCGTTCACCACCGAAGGCGATGCCGAGGTGACGGGGCAGTTCTGCGTGCAATACACGGTGGCAGCGACGCTGGCGAAGCGGCGCTTCACGCCGGCCGAGATCGAGCCAGCCGCCGTGCTCGACCCCGCATTGCGCCCCTTGCTGGACAAGGTGCGCGTGCGCATCGACGAAGATTCGCCGGGTCGCATGACGCCGTCGACAGTCACGGTGCAACTCAAGGACGATCGTCGTTTCCTTAATCGCGTCGAGGCACTGCCGGGAAGTCTGGCCTTGCCTCTGTCGCGTGAGGAGGTGCGAGCCAAGGCGCGCGCTTCGCTGCAGCATGGCGAAGCTGGTTTGAGCACACATGCTGCCGACAGCCTGATCGAGCGCATCGACAATCTGGAGCAGGTGAAAGATCTGAGCCGTTTGTTTGATGGCTTGACCGCCGTGCGCTAGAGACGGCCCAGACCGCAACATAAGCTCGTCATCCCGGCGAAGGCCGGGATCCAGATCGTGCGTTGGGTACTGGATCCCGGCCTTCGCCGGAATGTCAATAGCGGACGCTAACCCGCGTGGCTGTTGGGTTTCGTGAAAACGAGTCATTTTCATACGCACACGGGTACTCACAATGGGCGTTTGCTGTGGAGTGCCGCTTGGTGCATCACGGTATCGCTAGGTGCATCCTATCAGCGGGCAACGTATGACAGCGGCAGTCAGTCGTGAGGTGCTGGTTGGCTTGCAGAAGCGACGGGTCAAGAATGTTTGACGCAGAGCCGAAGGCGAAGAGGCCGCAAGCGCTAACGTCTGGACGCGCCTATCGATTGCGGGTTAGGCGGTTTCACTCCTGTGGCCCTTTGCCGAATGCAATGTGCCATGAGAGGTAAATTGCTCCAAGAAGGATAACAATACGGCCAATTGCGGAGCCCAGCATCTCTAGCGTCAGGCTGGCGAATGGAACATTTCCAATCTCGGGTGCACCGCTAAACCATCCATAGACAACTAGACCAAGAGTCACTCCGCAGACGATGCGAATCGTACGGATGATGACTCTCGGGGCTACATACATGAAGGCCTCCAGACGAGTCTCTAGACGTACCCCCACTAACTCATCTCCATTTATACCATCGCATTTTTTACGCGCGCTCCGTTCCGCAGATTCGCTATCACCAAAGCGACCCAAGCGAACCGTCACGACTCGCATCGTGCCACCGCAAGGACGTTTAAGGGTCACGACATATTGTGGAAACATGGTTGTGGCCTAACGTGGAGCCGATGGGAACCTCAAGCGCAGCTTGTGGACGTTCCAATCGATTGACAGGTTAGATTGGTGATCCATCACGGCTTTGCTTGCCTTGCCTCTACAGGAAGTGCCGTAGCCGGAAATAGCACTGGTATCGTGAACTGAACACGGCTAACGGACGCCTGTTTGTTTTCACTTGCACCATTCGCACCTAAGTTGAACACTCCGGCCACGACCCCAATTTTTGCCCCTGTATTTGTTCCTTCCTCTACCGTCAGGGCGACATCGAAAACAACCGATCTAGCGTAATTGTTGGTGCGGTTATCCCATATCGCGGATTCGCTCGTATTCGTTCCGTTCCGCATCAGATTCCCGGGATTGATGTAGGCCTCGTGCTGCGCAACAGCCTTTTGGGCATCGACGATGCCTTCGACGATTTGAGTTAACGTCGTTGAAACGAATTGCCGTAAGTCCATCGCAACCTCGGATATGAGAAATCTAACTTGTAGTAGACGGATGCACCAATCCGTCCAAGGTCAATAGTGCGGACTGGCTGACTCAACCGCAAGCCCGTAGTTTTCCAATAGCATACAAGATGCATGTCCGGAATTTCCTACTGACAGATACCCAAAGGGTGGATTTAAAGCAGGCCCGCGCTAAAGAAAAAGGTAGGCGGCCGGTGTTTGGCAATTTGGAAAAACATTTCGACCCCTATGGGGTTGGGCCGCCAGCCTCACGGCCAGCGGTCCAGAGAGCTGACACGCTCAGACAGGTGAATCATCAGGGGGACTGACTTCCCCCACGGCTTGCCCTGACACGGGCACGACAGCTTGAATGGCTTGCAGGGCTTCATCTTGTGACAGCGGGTGCTTGAACGCAAAGGCGTATGCATCCTTGTCGCGCAAGGCGAACCAGTAAAGGCGCTCCGTCTCCCCGCTCTGCAATGTGCCCCCTGTCTCACTTGCAATGGTTTCCAGTAAGGAAATAGCCTGAAAGGCCATGATGTCCACGGCGTACGGCGCCAGCTCCGGGACAGCCTCTATCTGTTTGCGTAAGCCTGCGAAGTATTCGTGCACCTTGCTCATGGCTGTGGCTCCTGCGGTGCGGGTTGCTGTGCCTTGGCCTGTGTGGCGAGCCACGCGGGCAGCGGCAGGCTGTTGGCAGGCTTGCCGATAACGGCGCCACCATCGACCGGGCCATAGCCCACGGCCGCGCGTGCCTCGTCTGTATTGATGATGCCTGCATATAGAAGCTTTGACAGAACGTCGGCACGCTCAACGCCTGAGCCTAACGCCACTTCACCCACGTCATACTTGATCGTCTGTCCAAGCTTGCGGGATAGCTCCTGCTCGACGCGATGCATCAGCGGGCGAATCGTTGTCCTGTAAAACGCGCGGTGCGATTCCGTCGCACTGGCATAAGCGCTTGCATCTTTGACGCTCAACAGCATCAAGGGAACGCCCGTCATGCGGCTTGCCTCTGCCACGCTGAAGTCCAGAGTCTTGACGATGTCGGCATCCAGCGCGGACGGCAGACGGCGTAGCGTTTCCGGCTTCAGACCATACGAGAGAATCACCGCGCCACCGGCAGCGCCGCGATTGCTGGTCTGTTCCATGTACGCCGCGCGCAATTGCTTCATCTGGTCGACCGTGAGTTTTTCATCGGTCGACAGGAAGGCTTCCGCGTGACTGCCGTTCGTTTGCAGTTGCCGGTAGATCGACACTGTCGCCATCAGTGCGCCGATGGATGTGCCGTAGCTCTCCGTCAGGCCGTCACCGACATAGGCGCTATATGCGTTACGGCACATCAGGTGCAGATAGTCTTGCGGGTTGATGGGCTGACCATCGCAGCGATAGACCACGCCCTCCTGTTCGATAGCAGCGGACATGCGGAAGGCCTGCACATGTTCCAGCGCTGACGCCACCCCTGCGGCATTGCGGACGATGTGCAGCCATCCATTGCCGGTCCACAAGCAATCGCTGATGCCTGCTTCAAGGTGGGCCGGGTCTGTGGCACGCAGGCAACGTGCTGCGCCACTGGTGGGGGCTTCCGTGCCATCAGGGCCATAGACCAGCAAGGGTGTGCTTGTAAGCTGCCCGGTCAGAATCTCGACGCCACGGCGCAGCGCTGCGAAACCTTCCACCGGGCCGGGGCCTTTGGCATCGTCCAGCGACGTACCCGCCTGCCAACCGTCCGAATAACGGGCGGGCAGCTCACGCCGGGGCCAACCCAGCCAGCGAGACAGGGAGCTAACAAGCAGCATGGCTCAAGGGACTACGGGCGTGGTGTCCAGATAGGCGAACGTCACGCGCGCCGGGTCGGTTGCCAGGAATTCGCAGTCGAGCATCACGCGAAGCAGGACGGAGCCCTTTTCGTACATACCCGACGCGTACGGATTCGCGGCAACCTCGATGCCCGCGCCAAAGACAACTTGATGGCATGACGCGAAGTCGCCAGCCAGCACGAAAGATTTATTCGGCTCGGCCTTATCCAGCTTCACAGAGACAGCAGGCGACGACGCCATGGCCGACATGGCATTCACACCCAGCAACGCGTCCCCCGCACTCGTAACGCCGAGCCAATCGCGCACAGCCGGGCCGATGGCAACCTTGGGCGTAGCGCCGTTGGCAATCTCAACCACACGCAATGCTGCTTGCAGTTCGGCAAAGGTGGTGAAGGCGCCGCCATTGGTGGCGACGGTCAGCAGGCCTTCAGGGGCATTTGCCAGCGCCACCAGATGACCGATGACCGCATCGTCCATTGCCGCAGCGGCTGCAAAGCGCAATTGCCCGGTAATCAGCGCGTCCATCAACGGGCGGCAATCGATCAACGCAGAGCGGCGGATTTCGGCCACGGCCCCCGTGGTGTGCGGATCGGCAGGCAGGCTGTCAAACGTGGCCGTCGTGTTGTTCACTGCCGTGTCACGGGGCACCCAGCCCAATTGCACATTGCCCACCATGCGCGGCGCGAAGAAGGCACCCGCAGCGGCTTGGTGGACATTGATACCCAGCAAGGGAGCGATAGCCGGAAGCCAGCTTGCAGCGGCCGTGAAGGAAAACAGGCTTTCATCGTTGGCAGGGCGAGCCAATGACTGGCCGACGTCCACAGGCGGCGTGCCCGATGGTGGCGTGATGGAATCCTGTGCTTTGCGGATCGGCGCCAGTGCGCCCCATGGGACATGCGGCTTTGAAGTATCACGGCCAGACTTGCGCGCGGTCTCCTGCGAGATTTCGCGCTCATAGCCCCAATCGCTGAAGGTCGGGTCGACCAGACCAAGCAGCAGCTTGGAAACGGAAAATGCGCCTTGCTGGCGCGTGATGATGGCGGGACCAGTCATGGCGGTTTTTCCTTTGTTCGGGGGTGTGTCAGTCGGTGCGGGATCGGCGGCGTCTTCCAGTGCCGCCACGCGTTCGGTCAAGGCCATGACCTGTTCGGTCAGCGCCTGCACAAGCTCTTGCAATGTTGCGTCATCGGGAGTGGCGTCCAGCTCGTCCACTGCGGCTTTCAGGTGCGCAGTCCGACTGGCAAGGGCATGCCTTGCGGCGGCCAGTTCGGGGCTATCGGTTGCGACGGCTTCAGGTGGCATGGTTGGCGCTCCAATGTCGATGACATGGACGACCATAAGCCCGGTTCTGAAAGACTCGCGGACTATTTTTTCTGAATTGACGATGCTTGCCGCAACAGGTGATCGATGTCCTGTTGATCCGAATGTTCGGATAGCAGCAAGTGCAAGAAACTGCCAAGTAGTGGTTCGTCACCATCGAATCCATTGCGCTTGAGGATGCGCCGCACCTTGGCAAACAAGCGGCGCTCGGTGTGGTCGACTTGGCCGACGGTCAGCCCCAACGCCCGGGCCGCCTCTTCACGCGTGTGCACCTGCCCGCCTTCAAGAGCATCCAGACGCTCCCGGGCTTCGCGTGCCAGTTGCAGCGCTTGAGCAATCAGGTCGACATCGGCGCCGCCGAGCATGTCAAGCGCGGTATCAAGCGCAGCCAGATCAAAGCCGGATAGGGTCATGGGCTCACGCATGACTCATTGTCACTGTGTGCCAGTTGGTGCCAGGCACCGCCACTGTTGCCGGTTGCGATCACGGCGCGCGGCCAGTCGGTGAATCGGTGAAATCGGTGATCCTCTATCCCCCTATATCTACTTCTCTTTTTTCCCTCCTTTTTGGTCCTTCCATGACCCCTCTTGACCCCCCCACACAAAGTGCACAACCCCGTACGCGTGAGAAAAATGTAAACCGGGGGATAGAGGATCACCGATTTCACCGATTCACCGATTTGGTCAGCGCATCCGCTGCCGCGTATTGTTCGGCCAGCGTCAGCTCACGCCTTGCATAGACGACCTGTCGATCCTTGTTGATGACGTACAGCCCGTCTTGTGTTTTCGGGTTGCGGACGGTCACGTACCCAGCATTTCCCATCTTGCGCGGAATCGTCCGGCGCCCTTTGCGGTCTGCAAGCTCGTAAGCAAACTCGTTCATGCCCTTTGTCTTTGCCGCGTCGATCACCATTTTCAGGGTCAGTGCACGGGGTTTGCTCAATGCATCAAACACGTCGCACAGTTCGGACTCCTCAGGAGCGACGCCAGCGACGACCATCTTCCAGAATGCAGCCGTTTTTACAGGCGGCGCCTTCGGGTTGAACCCCGACAAGTCCAGACACTTCAAGTAGTCCACGACGTGCCCAATACCGCCACCGGCATACCATGCATGCAGGGTTGCCCAGTAGTCAGCCTCAAACACATCACGCGTGAGCGGCGACCATGCAACGTAATGACGCCTATCGTCCTCTGGTAGATACAGGCCGCCTACTTCATCATTCGTAGTGAAGATCACGCCCATGACGTTTGCGACGTATAGTTCCGCCCGGAATTTTTCGTTCACCCGGATGACGTCGGGCGGACAAGCAATGATTGTCTTGCAATGGTCATACAGCTTGAAGCGGTCAAACTCCCCCACATCGCGGGTTTCGCTAATGAGCAGCATGGTGCCCCGCAGGTGCCCGTTAAACTGTCCGATAACTTGCTGGGGATTTACATCGTGCCAGTTCCACGGCCCAACCCCGGCGCGTACGGGCTCAAGCATGCTGTCTTTTCCGATGCCCTGCGCACCACCCAACACAAGGGCATGATTGATCTTCACGTCAGGGCATTGAATGCGCTGCGCAAGATATCGAATGATGTGCGCATGGTCGTCCGGGTAGGTGCGCCTCACTAGCTCCAGCCACGGCCCGGCCTGTTTCGCATCGCCCGGAATGCAAAGCGGTGGCTGATATTGATTCAGCACACGCGCCCCGGGCTTCTTCACCCATCCAGCCGTTAGAAACACCTCGTCCACAATGATGTCGGGACGTCCCGGCGCCCACACAAGCTGGTCAATAGGACGGTACATATCCAGCCATTTCGCGGGGGCTGTGCGTTTGTTTTTCTCTTCCATCCACGCCACGCGAGCATTCACCGACTTTGCAGGCCAAAGCGCGCCCGTGGGGCGGTGCAGGTACTGCGCGGAAGGCAGATAAGATTCAAAGTCGTCAATCGCGGCTTTGCCTGCCAACGCTACCGAACCGAACTTAACCGGCCTCTTGATAGGCGCAGGCATGCCCAACGCCAGCGCAGCGGCTTTTAGCGCGGCAGTCCTATCACCACCATGCTCAAGGATGCGGAAGCAATCAAAGGCATCATGCGAATGCTCATCAGCAAGCTTGCACTTGCTGTGGCTGGAAAATACCCGCTCTACCTCCCCAGTCGCAGACAGCAAGCGCACGCCGGGTACTCCCGTACCAGAGTCTGGATGCATCCAGCGCCCCGGACCTTTCGGGATATAGCCACAACGCTCGAGAACGGCCGTTACGCTGTTTTTTGCGTTGTAAGCGTCAATCACATTCACCGAATCGGGCGCAGGTTTCCTGACGGTTTTCGCGGCTTCGTCGATACCTTTGGCTTGTGCCAGCATGGCATCCACCTCCAGTGCATCGCCGTCCACCATCCCGAAGAGAAAAAGATCACGGCGTTCTTCGCTCGGGCAACGGGGCAAAAAAAACAGCCGTGCCGGTTCCATGCAGGACGTGTCGACGCAACCATTAATCCCCAGCACCCACGCGACGTACTGCATGAGTGGGCGAACTTCATCCCGCTTGAGTGGGCGCGACAGATCGAACACCAGCCGATAACGCGGGCTCTGCGACGCGTGTGAATATGACGTATGCAACATGGCACGAAAAGCCATTTTCTCCAGCTCGTCAAGCATGGTTTGCGGGTCAGGTGGCTGCGGGCCAATCACCCTTTTCTTGATATCACCGTGCTCGTCCCTGCATGGCTGGGCGTGTTCGTCTTTGACGTTTTCCGTCGAGCCTTCTACGTCCAGCATCAGAAAGTCCACGCTGATAACCCGCTCTGCTTTGCGCGCACCCGGTGGAATGTGTCCGGGGATAATTGCAGGGCCGTCTTTGGGCCCCAGTGTGGGGGCGCTTAAAAACCCTGCCAGCCCTTCAAAGCCGATGACTCGCGTACGAACAACAGGGGAGTGCACATCATCGACAAATGAAATATGCCGTACGCGTTCATCGTCAGTGATTGGGACGGCGACAGGGGCGCGTTCGGGTTTGTTCATTGCTGATACCCCGCGACAGCTTCAGTCTCCCAGACTTCAAGCAATTCGACGTTTGTCACGAAAGTAAGCCATGCCTCTTTAAACGGCGGTGCCATGACCAACCGGGCTAGCACGTCGGGCTGAGGCGTCTCAGGTTTCCACACGCGCATGAAGTAGCGCGGGCGTTTCCACACAAAGCGCACCGAGTAAACGTCGTCGATTTGATAGCGCAGGCTGAAGTAGCCCGGGCTAATTCCTGAATCTGAACTCATGGGGTCTCCTTGTTGCGGAGAGCCCGGGCGTCTACACTGGCATTGATCGTTTTATGCCTTGCGCACTGTCCGGGTCTTCCCGCGCAGTGCGTTATTTTTTGGCGTTGTCGCTTGCTTTTTTCAGCAGCTCGGACAGTACGTCATTGCTGATCTGCTCGATGATGACGGCATGGTCACGCAGCAGGCAAGCGTCTAGCAGGGCTTCCGCTTTCTCTTCCTGCGTGGCGTGGAACCGAGCGAGGAAGGGCGTAAAGCGCCCGCCATCGACGGTGATCCACAACTCTTTATCGGCCATCACCGTGCGGACGTGGCGGGCATTCTTGGCGGCTGCGCGGCAAGCTTCCATGACCTCGGGGAACGTGGGCGTGCTCATGCTGGCTCCCTTGCGCGCAGCGCTGCTTCTTCCTTCGCGCGCTGCGTTGCGATTGCCCTTTCACGCAGTGCAGCCAATGACGCATGCAGGTCAAAGCGCACGAAGCGACCGATACGCATGGCGGGCGGAATGACGCCTGATTCCTCCCAGTATTGGACGGCGCGCTTGCTGCAACGGACCACGTCCGCCAGTTGCTGCATGGTCACGTAAGTCGGAACGCCAACGGGATCGCTGGCGGGATTGTGTGCATCACTAAGCATGGTGTTATCTCCCGATGAATCGTGATGCATCCTAGACCGAAGAAAACCACCTTTGCAACACGCAAGTAATTGATTTATAAGCATTTACTTGCAGTTTATTCCACTTCCTAACGGTTGCCTGCAGTTTCTGCGCACGGATGGCTTATGCATAAGGCATGTTTTTAAGAGCCCTTCCCCTGACTAATCAAGCCAATGAAGTGCGCAAGAAAAAAAGGCGCCGTAGCGCCCTGTTCTTTTGGTGACTCATGATGAAATTTTTTAATGGGCGTGCATCAAGCAGCCAGCCGTTGCCCCTCGCCCAGCATCGCGAACGCGTCGTCCACCGTGCCACCACGCCCGACCGCATCAAGGAAGCCCGCCCAGCGCGCGAGCATGGCACGCCGATAGTCCAGCATCCCGCCTCGCGCATAAATGCGCCGCACTGCCCCCGGCAAGGCATGCGCAAGCGAGAGTTCCACCGCGTCTGAATTGAACATGGCTTCGTGCAACAGCGTGCTGCCCATGCTCCTGAAACCGTGCGCTGTGTGGCCCTTTGACGCGTCTCCCAGCTCACGCAGCCATGAATTGAGGTTTTGCCTTGCAATGTGTTTGTCACCATCGCTACCCAGCGGAAATACCCAATCGGAACCGCCTGAAAGCATCTTCAATTCACGCAGGATGGCAAGGGCTTGGGTTGGCAAGGGCTGGACGTGCTGGCGTTTCATCTTCATGTCGATGGCATCTACGGTCCACGTCGCACCCGTAAAGTCGATCTGGTCCCAGCGCATAGCGCACAGCTCAGAGGGGCGCGGCATCAAGATCGCCAACAGGGTCAGGCCATTACGCTTGCGCGGGTCTGCAAGGCTATAGACCGCACGCATCAAACCGGAGACCGCCTCAAGCCCCGTATGCGCTGCCCGGGGTGTCGACTCGGGACGCGGAAACAGGCCGCGCAAATCCTCTCCCACATTCGTGTCGACCAGCCCGTCGACCTTGGCGGTGCGCAGCGCAGACACCACGAAGCGCAGCAGCTTGCGGCAATGGCTGGGTGCGGCCGCATTGCATGCGGCGGTGACTTCCCGAAGCTCGGCAGCACTCAGGGCGCGGACAGGCAAGGTGCCCAGCTTGGGAAAGAAGTGCGCTTCAAGGCCGCGCGTCATTTGCTGCAGGGTGTCTGGCTTGTACGTGCGCGACTTCTCGGCAAGTGCGCGACGACAGACCGCCTCAAAGCTGTTTGCGCGATCCGTCGCGAGACCCGCGCGTTCCATGCGCGCATGATGAACCGGGTCAAAGCCCTGTTTGATGAGCGCGCGCATCGCTGCGGCCCTGTCTCGCGCTTCCGCAAGGCTTACATCAGGATAGGTGCCCAGCGTGCCCATACGTGCCACCCATGCGGCACCCACACGGACGCGATAACGCAGGCGCCAAGTCTTGCGACCCTGCGGTTTGACTTCGATTTCAAGGCCCCCTGTATCGGCCTTGCGGTAGATTTTGTCGGCCGGGCAAAGCGCCCGGATTGTCTTGTCTGAAAGTGCCATTGCGACAGCCTCGGTTTAGGATTTCGTACGCACATCGATACTCACAAATGCACCGTGCTAGACGGTTCATCTGCATGCATCTAGGTGCTCTCTGGGTGTATGCTCTAGCGTATTAACCCACTGATGCAAAAAGCAAAATTTGCATCTCGGTTCATCTAGGTGCATCACCGTTCCTAAACCTATCCGGCCTTCGCCGGGATGACGATGATTTTTTTCTGAGCGCTCGACGAAAGACGTGCGCAGATCACGCCGCGCTCGAAGTGCGAAGCGCCGGATGTACCGGGCGTGAAAGCCCCAGGTTTTCGCGCAAGCTCGCGCCGCTGTATTCGGTGCGGAACAGGCCGCGACGTTGCAACTCAGGCACGACCAGTTCGGCGAAGTCTTCGAGGCCACCGGGCAAGGTGGCGGGGAGCAGATTGAAGCCGTCAGCGGCTTCCTTGTGGAACCATTCTTCCATGCGGTCGGCGATGTCGGCAGCCGTGCCGAACACCTGGTGGTGACCACGCGAGCCAGCGATGCGCTGCGCGAGTTGCAGCAGGTTGAGGCCGTCGCGTTCTGCCGTCTCGCGCAACACCTTGAGGCGCGTGACGCTTGCGTTGGTGCCGGGCAGATCGGGCACAGGCCCATCGAGCGGGTAGCCGGACAGGTCGACTCCGTCGAGCAGATTGGATAGCTGCGAAATGGCGAGCACCGGGTCGAGGCTTTCCTGCAACTGCGCATACTTCTCGTCTGCCTCGGCCCGACTGCGGCCGACGACGGGGAAGATGCCGGGCATGATCTTGAGACTCGCAGGATCGCGACCCGCGTCGCTCAGACGGCCCTTCAGTTTCGAGTAGAAGGCCTGGCCGTCGGCGAGTGTGGGATGCACGGCGAACACGACGTCGGCGGTGAGCGCGGCGAGCTCGATGCCGGGGCCGGAGCCGCCTGCCTGCACGATGATCGGGTGGCCCTGCGGCGGGCGCGACACATTGAGCGGGCCGGCGACGCTGAAGTGTTCGCCGACGTGATTCGGTTGATGCAGCTTCGACTTGTCGAACACCACGCCGGAGTTTTCATTCCACGTGAAAGCGTCGTCTTCCCAGCTGTCCCACAGCTTCTTCACCACGTCGAGGAATTCGATGGCGCGTGCGTAGCGTGCATCGTGTTTCGGGTGTGCTTGCGCGGAGAAGTTTTCTGCTTCGCCGACGCCATTCGAGGTGACGACGTTCCAGGCTGCACGACCACCGCTGAGGTAGTCGAGCGACGCGAACAGGCGCGCCACGTGGAAGGGCTCGTAGTATGTCGTCGATGCAGTGGCAACCAGACCGATGTGCTGGGTGAACGTCGCGAGTGCGGACAGCAGCGTGATCGGTTCGAAGTGTGTGAGGTGCGGCGTGCGCTCGAAAGCGGCGTCGGGCTGCACACTGGCGCGCACGCCCATGCTGTCGGCGAGGAAGACGAAATCCAGCTTGGCGCGTTCTGCTGTGGTGACGATGTTGCGATAGTGCGCGAGCGTCAGCCCGGCCTCATTCGGTACGTTGGGCTGTTTCCAGGCCGCGAGGTGATGACCGTGTGCGCGGATGAATAGCCCGAGCGCCAGCTGCTTGGCTTTGTTTGCCATGGTGGTGATTCAGTATTTCAAAAACGTTCGTGGCGTGCGATTTGCGGTGTTGCGTGTAGGAGCGGGCCATGCCCGCGACACCGCACGTATAACAAGGCCAGCGCTACATTGATGCCTGCGTTGTCGCGGGCATGACCCGCTCCTACATTGGTTGCGGCTCGGCGCTGACGAATGCATGCATGATCGTGAGACCTGCCCCGGATTACGCTGCGCTTCGTCCGGGCTACGCAAACACCTACAGCCGATACGAAGGATCTTTCTGGTCGAGACGGCGACGGATCGCTTCGAGCAGCGGTTCGCTGCGCTTGGGGCTGCCGACAACCTGCTGCACCGTCTTCGTCGCCGCTTCGTGCGAGATATAAGTGAGCGGGCGACCTGTCGCGAGTGCCGCTGCCTGGATACGGCAGGCGTACTCGAGGTTGTAGTTGCGATGGAAAGCTTCAGCGATCGTCGAGCCGGTCACGACCAGGCCGTGATTGCGCAGGATCAGCGCGGGATGCTGGCCGAGTGCTTCGGCAATGCGCTCGCGCTCGTCCGTGTCGTGCGCCATGCCTTCATAGCTGTGATAGCCAACGCGGCCGTAGAACTGCGCCGCTTCGAGCGTGAGTGGCAGCAGACCTTCTTCCAGCGTCGACACGATGGTGCCGCCGTCGGTGTGTGTGTGGATCGTCGCGAACACATCCGGGCGTGCGCGATACACCGCACTGTGGATGACGAAGCCAGCACGGCCTGCTTCCCACTTGTTCTCGCCGACGAGGTTGCCGTCGTAGTCGATCTTGACGAAGTCGGACGCGCGCACCTGATCGTAGAACAGGCCGTACGGATTGATCAGGAAGCGTTCGGGATCGTCCGGAATGCGCGCGGTGATGTGGTTGAAGATCAGCTTGGTCCAGCCCAGTTCGGCCAGCGCACGCGCTGTGGCGGCCAGCTCTTCACGCACGCGCTGCTCGACGGGCGACCAGCGTTCAGCAACCTTCAACTCTTCCTTTGCGCCCATTTCGTTTTCCTGATGCTTCCGTGAATTTGGGCGGGAGCCTAGCAGCCTACGACTAAAGTACTAACCGATATTTAGGTATAAGCAGCGCAGTAAATTTCAATTTGAAACGCGAATATCGCGAGGATTAACATCCTGCGGCGTGGATTCGGCGGTGCTTCTGAAATTGCCGGATTATCACTTTGGTTTATGCATTAAAGATATCCGGAAGAAGAGAGCAATGAGCAGGAGCAGGCAGGACAAGATCAGGCTGGGTGTATTTCTGTACCCAACCGGCCACCACGTCGCGGGCTGGCGGCATCCAGAAGCGGCGGCTGATGCGGGCACGAACTTCCGCCATTATGTAGAGCTCGCGCAGACTGCCGAGCGCGGCAAGTTCGACCTGCTGTTTCTCTCCGACAGTTCGGCCCTGCGCGGCGCCGAGCATCTCGAATCGCTGAGTCGCATTGCCTCACGCAGTGTCTTTCTCGAACCGCTGACCTTGTTGCCTGCGTTGGCGGCGGTGACATCACATATCGGTCTGGTCGCCACGGCGACGAGCACCTATAACGAGCCCTATGCGTTGGCGCGCAAGTTCGCCACGCTGGATCACATCAGCGGCGGCCGCGCAGGCTGGAACCTGATTACCTCGAACAACGAGGCAGAAGCGCAGAACTTCAGCCGCGACAAACACCCCGAGCACGCGGATCGCTACGACCGTGCGCAAGAGTTTGCGGCCGTGGTCGCGCGTCTTTGGGACAGCTGGGACGACGATGCGTTTCTGCGCGACAAGTCTTCGGGCGTCTTCTTCGACCAGGACAAGCTGCACTTCCTCAATCACCGTGGCGAGCATTTCTCGGTGAAGGGTCCGCTCAACGTCGCGCGCCCACCGCAGGGTCACCCTGTGCAGGTGCAGGCGGGAGCCTCGGAGGCTGGTCGCGATCTGGCAGCGCAGTTCGCGGAAGTGGTTTTTACCGCGCAGTCCTCGATTGCCGGCGCCCGCGACTTCTATGCCGATGTCAAATCGCGTGCGGCGGCGTACGACCGTGCGCCGGAAGACATCAAGATCATGCCAGGATTCTCTACCGTGGTTGGCGCCAGCGCGACCGAGGCTGCGGAGAAGCATGCGCAGTTGCAGGAGTTGCTGGACCCCGTCGTCGGCCTGTCGTTGCTGTCGGCAATGCTTGGCAATGTCGATCTGTCCGGAGCGGATATCGACGGGCCTCTGCCCGAGTTGCCCGCCACCAATGCCGGCAAGGGTCGCCAGGCGCTCCTGGTCGAAGCGGCACGTCGTGACAAGCTGACGATCCGCGATCTCTACAAGCAGGTCGCCGGTGCGCGTGGCCATCACGCAGTGCATGGCACGGCCAGCCAGATCGCCGATGAGCTGGAGAGCTGGTTCCTGGAAGAGGCCGCCGATGGTTTCAACATCATGCCGGCTGTGCTGCCCGCGGGTCTCAATGATTTCGTCGATCACGTCGTGCCGGAGTTGCAGCGGCGTGGTCTTTTCCGCCGCGAATACGAGGGCCGCACCTTGCGCGACAACCTCGGCCTGAAGCGGCCGCAAAGCTATTTCGCCAGCAAGCCTGGCAAGACAGATTGATCAGGAAAGTAGTGATGAGTAATACCGCAGAAGCTCTGGAACAACTCGAAAAGGAAGTCGCGCGCTCGTTGCGCTATCTCGGTGATGCGCCGGAGAACTGGGTGCCGTCGCGCGAGGGTGTCGATCACGATGTGCTCATCGTCGGTGGTGGCCAGAGTGGAGTGACCACGGCGTTCGGTCTGCGCCGTAATGGCATTCACAATGTCAGCGTGATCGACTCGGCCGATGAGAATACCGTCGGCGCCTGGCAGACCAAGGCGCGCATGCGCGTGCTGCGTACTGCGAAAAAGAATACCGGCCCGGACCTGGGCATCCCTGCGCTGAGCTTCCGCGCCTGGTACGAGACGCAACATGGCGAAGCGGCCTACGAGGCGATCACCCGTGTCGCGACGTCGGACTGGATCGACTACCTCGCCTGGGTGCGCAAGACGCTGCGTGTGCCTGTGCGCTTCGGCACGCGGCTGTTGCGCGTAGAGGCGGTGCGGGCGAGCAGTGAGGGCGTGGACTTTTTCCGTTTGCACCTTGAAGCAGAGGGCAAGGCGTTCGTCGAGACTGCGCGCAAGATCGTGCTGGCGACAGGTGCTGTCGGTGGCGGGCTGCCTTTCATTCCGCAGCTCATCGAGCAGCTGCCGGCGAACCTGCGGGCGCATACCGATGACGCGATCGATTTCGCCGCACTGGCTGGCAAACGCGTTGCCGTGATCGGCGCGGCTTCGTCGGCCTTCGATGCTGCGGGTGTCGCACTGGAGGCCGGTGCCGCGCGTGTGCATCTCTTCGCGCGCAGTGCCGACGTGGTGCGTGCTTCGCCGGGCAAGCAGGTGACGTATCCGGGCGCAGCGAATCATTTCTTCGATCTGCCGGACACAGAACGCTGGCGCCTCGCACAGCATCTACGTGGGCGCAGCCCGGGTCCGATGCTGGAGACGGTGCAGCGCGCGACGCGCTTCGACAACTTCCATCTGCACTTCAACGCCAGCGTGCGCGGGGCCACGCTGATCGAAGGCGGCGTCGAACTGGATGTGGATGGCGAGCTGTTCGAATTCGACTACGTGATTGCCGGCACCGGCTACCGCATTGATGCAGCGCTTCGCCCCGAACTCGCCGCATTCGCGGAAGACATCGCCGTGTGGGCCGACAAGCCGGTCGTGGATGCCGAGCGCGATGCGCAGTCCTCCGCGCTGCGTTTCCCATACCTGGGCGCGGGCTACGAATTCACGGAGAAGGTGCCGGGTCGCGCGCCGCTGTTGAGGAACATCCACTGCTTCAATTATTCCGCGATCACGAGTTACGGACGCCACGTGGGCGACGTGTCGAGCCTCACTACAGGTGTGCCGCGACTCGTTTCCGCTATCAGCCGCGATTTTTTCCTTGAAGATTACGACCTGCATCTGCAACGGATTACCGGCTCCGGTGCATTCGAGTTGACCGGTGCCGAGTACGCGCATTCGATCTGGCAGAAAGAGGCGGAAAAGCAGGCTGACGGCCTGACTGTATAGAAGCGAACACAAAATCTTTCCGGCACATGCCGGATGATTTTGATGAGGCTCAAAAGCAAGGCGCGCCGCGGTTTTCGTGGTGCGCCTTTTTTATTTTAGAAATGCCATATGGAAATATAGAGTGGCAATAAAAATTGCCATTTTCATAATCACAAACACGGATTAGCTGCGAAGAAAGTCGCATAAACCTATACGCAATTTCCTCTAAGAAAAGCAGAACTTGTTTCTTTCGACGCGCATATCACTTTGGATATAGTCGCCCGTCTCGATTCAAGCAACTGATAATTCTGAGGAAAATGACAATGGCAACGGGCGGGAAAAAGAGTGGAATGAGCGGCATGCGTAGCGGCGTTTTTGCGGCTGCGGCACTCGTTTCGACATTGATGTCGGGCGTGGCATTCGCCCAGGCTGCGGCAACACCGGTGCGCGGCGGCACCCTGATCACGGCGATCGACCCCGAGCCGGCCGTGCTCAACGTGACGTATCACAACCAGTACGCCAACTCGGCTGTTTCCGCGAACATCTTCGACGGCTTGCTGACCTATGACGCCAACCAGAAGCCGCAACCGGCGCTGGTGACGAGCTGGGACGTGTCCAAGGATGGCCTCGCCATCACGCTGAAGCTGCGCAAGGATGTGAAGTGGCACGACGGCGTGTTGTTCACGTCGGCCGACGTGCAGTACAGCTTCCTCGAAGTGTTGAAAAAGGTACACCCGCGCGGCCGCATCACGTTCGCACCGATCAAGGATGTGGAAGCACCTGATCCCTACACGGTGATCCTGCGCCTCGAGCGCCCGGCACCTGTGATCCTGAGTTCGCTGAACTCGGCTGAAGCGCAGATCATTCCGAAGCACCTCTACGAGGGCACGGACATCCGCACCAATCCGTACAACCAGAAGCCGGTCGGCACGGGTCCGTTCAAGTTCAAGGAATGGAAGAAGGGCCAATACGTCGAGCTGGAGCGCAACCCTGAGTACTGGGACAAGGGCAAGCCTTACCTGGACAAGGTGATCGTTCGCAACATCCCTGACGCAGCCGGTCGTGCCGCTGCGCTGGAGACGGGAGAAATCCTGTACCTGCCATACGCCGGTGTGCCGTTCTCCGACGTGGCGCGCCTGCGCAAGGATCCGAACCTCGTGTTCGATTCGCGCGGCTATGCCTACAACTCGCAGATCTACTTCTTCGACTTCAATCAGCGTCGCCCGATCACCGGCAATGTGAAAGTGCGCCAGGCGATTGCGCATGCCATCGACAAACAAGGCCTGATCAATACCGTCTGGTACGGCTTGTCGCAGCCTGTCGATGGTCCGATTCCTCCGTCGCTGACGAAGTACTACACGACCGACAAGCCGAAGTATCCGTACGACCTGGCCAAGGCTGAAAAGCTGCTCGACGAAGCCGGCTATCCGAAGAAGGCTGACGGTATCCGCTTCTCGCTGACGGCTGACCTGTCGCCGAGTGCAGACGCCTTTGTGCCAGCTGGCGAATACATCCGCCAGAACCTGAAGAAGATCGGTATCGATCTCAAGCCGATCTCCAACGATCCGCCGGCTTACCTGAAGAAGGTGTTCACGGACTATGACTACGACATAAACATCCAGGGCTACTCCGTGTTGTTCGACCCGGAGATGGGCCTGACGCGTCTGCTGTGGTCGAAGGGCGCTTCCAAGGGCGTGCCTTACGTCAATGCCGGTGGCTACAACAACCCGGCGATGGACAAGGTGGTCGAGGGCTATCAGCGCGAGACCGATCCGGCGAAGCGCGTGAAGCTGTTCCACGAACTGCAGCGTATCGAGCTGGCCGACCTGCCACTGCTGCCGATCATGGATGCACCGTTCTTCACGCTCTACAACAAGCGCGTGCATGGCCTCGACTTCAACCCGGACGGTGCGCGTTCCTCGTTCCGCGACGTCTGGCTGTCGAAGTAAGCGAGCGGAGCACAGCATGAGCGGCAAGATGAAGTTGGGTGTGTTTCCGCTGGATGTGGGCCACCACATCGCAGCGTGGCGCCACCCGGATGTGCCGCCCGGCGGTGCCACCGATCTGTCCTACTTCCGTCACCTCGCGCAGGTGGCGGAGCGGGGCAAGCTGGACATGATCTTCTTCGGCGACCAGATGGCTGCGCAGTACCCCGATGACGAAAGCATCGGGCGTACCTCGCGCGTGCTGCGGCCCGAGCCCATCGCGTTGCTGTCCGCACTGGCGGCGGTGACCGAGCGCATCGGTCTCGTCGCGACGGTGTCCACCAGCTATTTCGAGCCGTACCACGTGGCGCGCAAGTTCTCGACGCTCGATCATTTCAGCAACGGCCGTGCGGGCTGGAACATCGTTACCTCATGGAACGACAAGGAAGCGCTCAACTTCAATCGCGGCGAATTGCTCGAGCATGGTTTGCGCTATCGCCGCGCGCTGGAGTTCGTCGATGTCACGACGCGCCTGTGGGACAGCTGGGAGGACGATGCCTTCCTGCACGACAAGGATTCGGGACGCTTCTTCGACCCGGAGAAGCTGCACGTCAGCAACTTCAAAGGCGAATACTTCTCGGCGCGCGGACCGCTGAACCTGCCGCGCTCGCCGCAAGGCTATCCGGTGCTGGTGCAGGCCGGCTCGTCGGATGATGGCCGTGACTTCGCGGCGAAGACGGCGGAAGTCATCTTCACCGCGCAGCCCGACCTCACACAGGCCAAGGCCTTCTACGCCGACATCAAGGCGCAGGTGGAAGCGGCCGGACGCTCGCCGAATCACGTCAAGGTCATGCCGGGCCTGATGCCCATCGTCGGTCGCAGCGAAGCCGAAGCGCAGGAGAAATTCCAGCGCCTGCAGGACCTCATCGATCCGCAGATCGGCTGGGTCGTGTTGTCGCGCCATCTCGGTGGCGTCGACCTGTCGGCCTATCCGCTCGATGGCCCGGTGCCCGAGCTACCGCTCACGCAAGGCAACCAGAGTCGCCAGCGCTTGCTGCTCGACATGGCGCGCCGCGACGGTCTCACGCTGCGCCAGCTCTACGAGCGCGTCGTCGGGTCGCGCGGTCACTGGATCGTCGCTGGCACGGCCGAGCAGATCGCCGACCAGATGGAAAGCTGGTTGCGCGAAGGCGGCGCCGACGGCTTCAACCTGATGCCGCCCTGGCTGCCGGGCAACCTCGAGGAATTCGTCGATCACGTCATTCCCGTCCTGCAGCGTCGCGGCCTGTTCCGTACCGAATACGAAGGCCGCACCCTGCGCGACAACCTCGGCTTGCCGAAACCCACGAACCGATTCAAGGACGGAAGGAAAAACATATGGATCTGAAGCTCGCCAACAAGATCGTGCTCGTCACCGGCGGCAGCAAGGGCCTCGGCCTGGCCGCGGCACGCAGCTTCCTCGCCGAGGGCGCGAAGGTCGCCATCGTCTCGCGCAGCGCAGACAACATTGCCACCGCACGCGACGTGCTGGCCAAGGAAGGCTTCAAGGTTCACGGCGCCGTCGGCGACCTGAGCAACCCGGATGAAGCGGAGCGCGTCGTCGCCGAAGTCGAGCGCGAAGTCGGCCCTATCGATGTGCTGGTGAACAGCGCGGGTGCCGCAAAGCGCAAGGCCGCGAAAGAGCTCGATGCAGCCAGCTGGAAGGCTGCGCTGGACGCCAAGTTCTTCCCTTACGTGCACGCACAGGATGCCGTGCTCAAGCGCTTCCGAGAACGTGCTGAAGCACTTGGCCTGACGGGCGACACGCCGCCGACGCAACAGGTCGGTGCCATCGTGAATATCGTCGGCACGGGCGGCAAGATTCCCAACGAAACGCACATCACCGGGGGCTCGGCGAACGCAGCACTGCTGCTGTCGACCATCGGCCTCGCGCAGTACTACGCGAAGTTCGGCATCCGCATCAACGCGGTGAACCCCGGTGTCACGCTGACCGAACGCGTCGAGCAGACGCTGACGTTCGAAGCGCAGCGTCTCGGCATCGACAAGGCGCAGGCGCGCCAGCAGGGCGAGGCCTCGGCACCGCTGCGCCGCTTCGGCCGCGCAGAAGAAGTGGCCGACGTGGTGACCTTCGTCGCCAGTGAGCGAGCGAGCTATGTGGTCGGCGCGCTGATCCCGGTCGACGGCGGTCAGAAGCCGGTCCTGTAACGCAGAAAAGTAGCAAATGAAAAAGCCCGGCAAATACGTTACGCGTCGCCTGCTGCAGGTCATTCCGACCTCGGTGATCATCGTCCTCCTGTCATTCCTGCTGCTCAAGACAGCACCGGGCGACATGGTGGACGTGATCGCTGCCGAGTCGGGCGGTGCGACGAAGGAATACATGGACCAGATGCGTGAGCTCTACGGCCTCGACGTGCCCGCGCACATGCAGTTCGTGCATTTCATCAACAGGGTCCTGCATTTCGATCTGGGCTATTCGTTCCGCGATAATATGCCGGTGTCGTCGCTCATTCTCGAGCGTCTGCCGGCGACTGTTCTGCTGTCTCTCTCCAGCATCGGCTTCGCGCTGGTCGTCGGTGTGGCGCTCGGTGCACTGGCCGCGAAATATCGCGGCAGCGTGCTTGACACCGCCATCTCCGTCATCTCGACCATCGGCTTCGCCACGCCGCTGTTCTGGATCGGCCTGATGCTCATCGTGCTGTTCTCGATTCAGCTGCGCTGGTTACCGGTCGCGGGCATGGTCACGGTTGGCATGGACTACGCCAACCACTGGGAATACGCGCTCGACGTCGCCAGGCATCTCGTGCTGCCTGCGTTGTCGCTGGGTTGCTTCTTCCTGTCGATGTATGTGCGCCTGACGCGCTCGGCAATGCTGGAGGTGTATGGCCTCGACTTCGTGCGCACGGCACGCGCCAAGGGTGTGTCGGAGTGGCGCGTCATCACGCGTCACGTTTTGCGTAATGCCTTGCTGCCCATCGTCACGATCACCGGCCTGCAACTCGGTGGCCTGTTCGGTGGCACTGTCGTCATCGAAACCGTGTTCGGCTGGCCCGGCATCGGGCGTCTTGCCTATGACGCCGTCGCTGCGCGCGACATAAACCTGTTCCTCGCCATCTTCCTGTGCAGCTCGCTGATGGTGATCTTCATGAATCTGCTGGTCGACCTGCTTTACGTCGTGCTCGACCCACGTATCGAGGTGGCGCAATGAGTGCTGCGACCGCTTCCATCGATTCCGTTGTAGCCGCGGTCGAGCCGACCAGGGTTGCTGCGATCGACCACACGTCTTTCCGGCGTCGCTTCTTCCGTTCGCATGCAGCCGTCACGGGCAGCGTGATCCTGATCCTCGTGCTGTTCAGCGCCGCGTTTGCTTCCGTGCTGTATCCGGGCGACCCGCGCGACATGGTGGCGCAGGCCTCCATCTGGCCGGGGCAGGATGCGCACTATCTACTTGGCACCGACATGCTCGGTCGCGACATGGCCGCCGCCATCTTCCACGGCGCACGCCAGTCCCTGTTCATCGGTTTTGCAGCGACCTCGTTGGCCGTGCTGGTCGGCACTGTCATCGGTGTGCTGAGCGGCTACTTCGGCGGCTTCGTCGATGACAGCCTGATGCGCTTCACGGAAATCTTCCTGACCATGCCGACGCTGTTGTTCACGATCGCGCTGGTGATCATCCTCGGCCCATCGGGTGGCAGCATCGCGCTCGCCATCGGCCTCACATCCTGGCCGCAGATCGCACGTCTGGTGCGTGCCGAGGCGATGCGGGTGCGCCAGTACGACTTCGTGAGCGCCGCCATCACCATCGGCATGGGCCACGTGCGCATCATTCTCAAGCACATCCTGCCGAACAGCCTGTCGCCGGTCATGGTTGCTGCCTCCGTAATGATCGCGCAGGTGATCCTGGCCGAAGCCTCGCTGTCCTTCCTTGGCCTCGGCGATACCACCGTCATGTCCTGGGGCGGCATGGTCGGCGCGGGCAGGGCGGTGCTGCGCACGGCCTGGTACATGACGGCGTTGCCCGGCCTCGCCATCTTCATCACGGTGATGGGCTTCATGTTGCTCGGCAATGGTTTGAACGACGTGCTCAATCCGCGCACGCCAGTGAGGTAAGCATCATGAGTCTGCTCGAAGTAAAAGATCTCTCCATCCACTTCAAGACACCGGGCGGCACGCTCACGGCGGTCGACAAGCTGTCGTTCTCCGTCGATGCCGGCGAGACGCTGGCCATCGTCGGCGAATCCGGCTGCGGAAAATCCGTGACCGCGCTGGCATTAATGCGCTTGCTGACGCCATCCACGAAAGTCAGCGGTTCGATCCGTTTCGAAGATCGCGAACTGACCACGCTGCCCGAGCGCCAGATGCGCGACCTGCGTGGCAATCGCATGGCGATCATTTTCCAGGACCCGATGGCTGCGCTGAACCCGGTGATGACCATCGGCGACCAGATTGTCGAAGCCATTCGCGCACATGAAAAGGTGAGCAAGGAAGCGGCGCGCAAGCGTGCCGAAGAGCTGCTCGAACTCGTGCACATCCCCGAGCCGCGCCGCCGTCTCGACGAATACCCGCATCGTTTCTCCGGCGGCATGCGCCAGCGCGCGGCCATCGCCATGGCATTGGCATCGAAGCCTTCGGTGCTGATCGCCGATGAACCGACGACGGCGCTGGACGTGACCATCCAGGCGCAGATACTCCACCTGCTGCATCGCCTGCAGCGCGATCTGGGAATGGCGCTGATCCTCATCACGCACGATCTTGGCGTTGTCGCCGAGACGGCTGATCGTGTGCTGGTCATGTACGCCGGCCGCAAGGTTGAGCAACAAGGCGTGAATGGTCTCTTCGAGCAGCCGTTGCACCCCTATACGCAACGCCTGATGGGTGCCAAGCCGCGCCTCGAGCAGGACAGCGTCGGCACGCCACAGCGCCTGCAGGAAATCCCCGGTCTTGTGCCGCAACTTACGCAACTGCCCGCCGGTTGCGCCTTCAGCACGCGTTGCGATATGGCGGACCACGTTTGCCACAGCGTGCGCCCCGAGCTTAAATCTCATGCAGGGCATGGTCTCATTGCGTGCCACAAGAGCGAGCAACTCGATGCGGCGGAGGTTGCTGCTGCAGTTGCCACGAAAGGCATCCAGTTCATCGAGCGCGCACCGGCAGAACAGCCGTTGGCGAGGGTGGCGTGATGGGCGCGTTGCTCGAAGTAAAAGATCTCGAAGTCGGCTACCGCACACAGCGCGGCCACATGACGGCCGTCGACAAGGTGTCGTTCGATGTGAAGGCCGGCGAGACGCTGGGCCTCGTCGGTGAGTCCGGTTGCGGCAAGTCGTCGTTGGGCAAAGCCATCATGCGGCTGCTGGAACCGCAGTCGGGTTCGATCCATCTCGACGGCGTGGACATCACGCATCTATCGCCGACGAAACTGCGTCCGCATCGTCGGCGCTTCCAGATGGTGTTCCAGGACCCAGGCGGCTCGCTCGATCCGCGTCAGCGCATCGGCAAGCTGATCGAAGACCCGCTCAAGTTCCACGAAGTCGGTGACAAAGCCGAGCGGCATCAGCATGTACTGGCGCTGATGGAGAAAGTCGGCCTGCACCCGGATGTCATCAACCGCTTGCCGCACGAGTTCTCTGGCGGCCAGCGCCAGCGTATCGCCATTGCGCGCGCATTGGCACTCGACCCAGCCCTCATCGTCTGCGATGAACCCGTGTCGGCGCTCGACGTATCGCTACAGGCGCAGATTCTGAATCTCCTGTCGGACCTGCAGCGCGAGCGCAGCATGGCCTACCTGTTCATCAGCCACGATCTGTCGGTTGTGCAGCATCTCGCCGATCGCGTGGCGGTGATGTATCTCGGCCAGATCGTCGAGATCGCGCCACGGACCGAGTTGTGGAAGCGCCCGGCGCATCCCTACACGCAGGCGTTGATCGATGCTGTGCCGGTGATGGATCCGTCGAAGAGCCGCATCGCCGACAAGCATCTGCTGGCGGGCGACCTGCCCAACCCCTTCAATCCACCAAGCGGTTGCCGCTTCAACACGCGCTGCCCGCATGCGACGGACACCTGCCGCAGCGTGGCGCCTGCCTTGCGCACGGTTGCGCCGGGGCATGTCGTGTCCTGCCATCTGCATTTCGATGCCGGCCAGTCGCCGATCACGCTGCACACCAACGCTACCTCGGTCCGCGAAGCCGAGGCCGCCTGAAATCATCTGGAGTTTTTCATGAGCAACGAATACACCCCCAACCTGATCGACGTGGCCACGCTCGAAGCATGGCTTGATGACGGCGCCGAGATCGCCTTGCTGGATGTGCGCGAAGAAGGCCTGTTCGGTGAAGGGCATCTGCTGTTCGGGACGAACCTGCCGTACAGCCGCCTCGAACGCGACATCGCGCGCCTCGTGCCGCGCACGGCTACGCGCATCGTGCTGATCGGCGAGGGTGGCAATGGTGTGCTCGCTGCAAAGCGTCTGGATGCCTTGGGTTACACCGATGTAAACAAGCTGCAGGGCGGCGTCGAAGCATGGCGTGCGGCGGGTGGTTCGCTGTTCACCAGCATCCACGTGCCGAGCAAGGCGTTCGCCGAAGTCGTCGAGCATGCGTATCACACACCCGCCATCAAGGCCGAAGCGCTGTCGAAACTCATCGAGGAGAAGGCCGACATCGTCGTGCTCGATAGCCGCACGCTCGAAGAGTACGACCGCTTTCATGTGCCGAGCGCCATCAGTTGCCCGAGCGCCGAGCTGGTCTACCGCTTCGCTGACCTCGTGCCGTCGCCGGATACCTTCGTCGTCGTCTCCTGCGCTGGCCGCACGCGCGGCATCATCGGTGCGCAGGCGCTCATCAACGCCGGCGTGCCGAACCGCGTCGCGGCGCTGGAAGGTGGCACGCAGGGCTGGAAGCTTGCTGGCCTGCCGGTGGAGAAGGGCCGCGTGGCCGCTTATGGCCCGGCCAGTGATGCAGCGCGCGCGCAAGGCCTGAAGCGCTCTGCTGCACTCGCTGCCCGCTTCGATGTGCCGTATATCGACGTGGCGCAATTCGATGCCTGGCGCAAGGACGCCAGCCGCACGACTTATCTCTTCGACGTGCGCACGCCGGACGAATTCCTCGCCGGCCACTTGCCCGGCGCCGTGTCGGTCGCAGGTGGTCAGATCGTGCAGACGCTCGACAAGTGGGCTGCGGTGCGCGGTGCGCGCCTTGTGCTCGCCGATGACCAGCAAGTGCGTGCCGACGTGACCGCGCATTGGTTGCGTCAGCTCGGCTGGGATGCCGTTGTACTGCGTTACGACGCTGCAACAGCGTCGCTCGAACAAGGCAAGGCAACGCTGGAGACGCCGGTGCGTCCCGCTGCTGAAGAGATCGACAGTGCGAAGGCGAAGCAGTTGCTGGAACAGGGCGCGCGCGCCATCTCTGTCGATGCCAGTGCAGATTTCCGCAAGGCACATCCGGTTGGTGTGCTGTGGGCGAATCGCTCGCGCCTCGCTGTGCTACCAGAGGAGATCGCCAGTGCGCAGACCTTGCTGGTGTTCGCCCACGATCGTGATGCGGCGCAACTCGTTGCGCATGATCTGATCGAGCGCAACGCCTCGCAGACTGTTCTCGTCGTGCGCGGTGATGCAGACGCCTGGCGCGTGGCTGGCCTCGTCGTCGAGGAGTCGCCACAGACCCCGCCCGACGCCGAGCGCATCGACTTCCTGTTCTGGCTCTACGACCGTCACCTTGGCAATGCGGAAGCCTCGCGCGCATACCTCGCGTGGGAAGGCGAACTGCCGAAGCTCATCGGCTCGGCGGAGAAAGCCGGTTTCCGAATCCCCGCGAATGAATCGAAAGCCAGCTCGGCCGTGCATTGAGCAACGCCCGAATCCAACCAGATCCCAACCCGTTTCAAGGAGCAGCCATGTCCGTCAATGATCTGCAGCATCTCAAGAGTGTCCCCGAGCAGTTTTCACCCGAAGAGTGGGCTGCACGCCTCGATCTCGCCGCCGCCTACCGCCTCGCCGGCCAGTTCGGCTGGCATGACCTGCTCGGCACACACTTCTCGGTGCGCGTGCCCGGCACGACGAACCAGTATCTGGTCAATCCCTTCGGCTTGTTCTTCGAGGAGATCACCGCTTCGTCGCTGGTGAAGATCGACACCGATGGCAATGTGCTGAGCGCCAGCGAGCACGGCGTGAATCCGGCAGCCGATGAAATCCACGGCGGCATCTACGCGGCACGCCCCGACGTGAACGCCATCATGCATCTGCATTCCGTCGCCGGCACCGGTGTCGCGACGCAGAAGGGTGGTCTGCTGCCGATCTCGCAGAACGCCATCCTGCTGCAGGTGCGCACGCGTTACTACGACTACGGTGGTTCGGGCATCGACTCGAAAGAGTGCGCCAAGCTCGTTGCCGCCCTCGGCGATGGCAGCGTGCTGTTCCTGCGCAACCACGGCACGCTCTCCGCCGGCCGCACCATCGGCGAAGCCTTCGCGCTGATTGCACGCATCGAGCGCGCTTGCCAGATCCAGCTGGCAGCGCAGGCCGGCGGCGAGATCGCGCCGATCGATCCGGACGTGCTCGCACGCACCATCGAGCGGGGCAAGCGCATCTACGCCGACAACAGCTGGTCGCCACATGCGCGCGTCGAGTGGGCGGCTTTCCGCCGCAAGATCGACCGCGACGATCCCGGCTATGCCGTCTGATTTTCAGTTTTTCCCACGCAGTACCACGATTGACAGCAACGATAGATAGCGAAAGAACGAGATGGACTTTTCATTCAGCAAGAAGCACCAGGAGGTCTACGAAGTCGTAGGCGCGCTGGGCCGCGAGAAATTCGCAAAACGAGCGCAGCAATATGAAGCGGCAACCGGCTCGCCCGTCGAGAACATGAAGGACCTGTTCGATGCAGGCGTCGCTGGCGCATCACTGCGCGAAGACATCGGCGGACTCGGCGGCGGCGCACTCGGCACCGACCCGCTGGTCTCCCTGCTGGTCGTCGAGCAGACGGCGCGCTACTGTCTGTCGACCGCGCAGTGCATCCACATCCACTACAACGCTTCGCACCGTGTCGACCAGATCGGCACGCCGGAGCAACGCGAGCGCCTGATCCGCCCCATCATCGAAAAGGGCGTGTGGCTCAACTCGACGGGTAGTGAGCCGGGACGTACTGCACGCGGTCTCTACAACCTGCAGACGACGGCCGAGAAGGTCGATGGTGGCTGGGTGCTCAATGGCGTGAAGAACTACGCCACGCTCGCCGACATCGTTCACTACAACACGCTGTCGACCATCATCAAGGACGTGCCGCCACCCGACGGCCACATCTCCTTCGCGATCCCGCAAGGCGCGCCCGGCCTGACCATCGAGAAGGGTTCGTGGAATCCGCTCGGCATGCGCGGTGCGTTCAGCCCGGTGCTGGTGTTGAAGGATCTGTTCGTCGAAGACAAGAACGTGCTCGGCGGCCCGGGCGAATCTGCCAAGGGCAAATGGCAGGCGAAGAGCCACCTCAGCTTCGCCGCGCAATACATCGGCGGTTCCGAAGGTGTCTTCGACATTCTCAAGGACTACCTGCCGAAGCGTGGCACGGCGGGTGACAGCTACACGCAACTGCGCATGGGCCAGATCCGCATCGCCATCGATTCCGCGCGCTGGTTGGTGTATCGCGCAGCATGGCTGTGGCCGAAGGACGTTGCTGCGGCCGAGCTGTTCTCGATGAACGCCAAGTACCAGGCACTCGGCGCAGCCGTGAAGACCATCGAACTGGCATCGCAGATTGCTGGCTCGAGCGCGCTCGATGCCGACAGTGCGCTGTCGCGTTTCATCCGTGACCTGCGTTACCAGACCCTGCACGAGAACACGGACAAGACAGCGGCGACGGTGGGTAAGTATCACCTGGGCCAGTCTTACGACGTGACGTCGCGTTTGTAACCAACACCAAAATTGAACGTCATTCCCGCGAAAGCGGGAATCCAGCGGCGTTGCCGTGAGGTTGATAAAGCCACTGGATTCCCGCTTTCGCGGGAATGACGAAGTTGAGGCTTGTCAGTTTTTATCAAGCCCGACGTTTGCGTCGAAACGAGGATCACCATGACCGAAGAATCCGTTTCCTTCCGCCACATGAAAGACCGCACGCAAGCGGATTCCGACATCCTGCTGCGTCGTCGCATGGTCTACAAGCGTCGCCTGCCGGAGCGCATCCTTGATCACCTTCTGTTGCTGCAAGGCGATACGGACGGCTTCCTCATCGACCGTCTCGACCATTCGCTGCAAACGGCCACGCGTGCGCATCGCGATGGCAAGGACGAGGAGTACGTCGTCTGCGCGCTGATCCATGACATCGGCGACTCGCTCGGCAGCTACAACCACGCCGACATCGCCGCCGCCATCGTCAAGCCTTTCGTGACGCCAGCGAATCACTGGATGGTCGAGCAGCACAACCTGTTTCAGGGTTACTACTTCTTCCATTTCCAGGGCCGCGACCGCAACTCGCGCGACAAGTACCTGGCGCATCCGCAGTACCAGCAGACCGTCGAGTTCTGCGAGAAATACGATGGTGCTGCGTTCGATCCCGACTACGAACACCTGCCGCTGGAATTCTTCGAACCTATGCTGAATCGCGTATTTGCCGAACCGAAGTACGGCCCTTACGCTAAGACTTCCAACGTCAAGGCGGATGTCATACACGTGGCAGCGCTGGAAGCCATCAAGGCCTGACGCGTCACCAGAATCACGAGGCAAGCATCATGAATATCTGCGTATATGGGGCAGGGGCCGTCGGCGGCAACGTTGCAGCACGACTCGCCGCGACATTCCCGGGCGATATCTCCGTCGTCGCGCGCGGCGCGCACCTGCAGGCGATCCGCGAGCGCGGTGTGATCCTGCGCACGCCGACGGACGAGATTGTCGGGCGCCCGGTTATCGCGACTGACAACCCCGCCGAGTTGCCGCCGCAGGATCTGATCGTCGTCGGCCTCAAGGCGCATTCGCTCGGCAGCGAAGCGGAGCGCATCGCACGCCTGCGCAAGCCCGATGTGCCTGTGTTGTTCCTCACCAACGGCATTCCGTGGTGGTGGAGTCATGGCCTAGGCAATAGCGCCAGCAAGTCTGGCACGCTCGAATTGCTCGATGCCAACCAGAAGCTCTGGAACGTGCTCGGCAGCGATGCCGTACTCGGTGGTGTCGTGTATTCGCCGAACGAGGTCAGCGAGCCCGGTGTCATCACCAATCACGGCCCGACCCGTTTTGTCATCGGCGAGCCATCCGGCGTCAGCACGCCACGTCTTGCAGCGACGATAGCCGCCTTCAAGGCTGCAGGATTGAACCCGGAAGTCGCCGCAGACATCCGTCGCGTCATCTGGAAGAAACTGCTGCTCAACGCATCAGGTAACCCCATCTCTGCACTCACGCGGCTGACCGGCAGACAGCGCGCCGAGACGCCGGGCTTGCCCGATCTGGTGCGCAAGGTCATGAGCGAAGTGCTCGACGTCGCCGCTTCGCTGGGCTGGGATCTGCGCCAGGACGAAGACGTGCAGGCCATTCTGCAAAGTGGTGGCCCCAGCACCTCGCGTGACAATCGCTCGTCGATGCTGCAGGACACGCTGGCCGGCCGCCGGCTCGAGGTCGATGCATTGCTTGGCCAGGTACAGGCCTTCGCGCGCCAGCAGAACGTGGCAACGCCGACCCTGGATGTGGTGCTGCCCCTGCTGCGCGGGCTCGACAAGTCGATCGCGGCGGAATGATCGCAAGGCCTGCCAGTTGAAAGTCGGGCGCGACCGCATCGACGCCGCTTCGCCGTATTCCGTCACCCAACGGGGCCTCCACAGGGGCCGTTGCTACCACGAGTGGTCCTCGCTCCGTGGTGGAAGCCGTGGGAAAACCGCGTGACGCTGCCTCACGGGCTCTGTCTGGGGCGGGAACCATCCCGTCAGAAAAAAATGCGGAATTAACAGGATTTTTCTATTTTCCTACTTGGCTGTGTGCGCTGCATCAATTTAGAATGATCGTTCATTCTTCATTGTACTGCCGGTCGCCATGATCCGTGGTGACTCATCCTGATCCTGTTCCGAGGTGCTTCATGCATGCTGACCTTCCGCTGACCCGGGCTCGCACCGGTCTTGTTCTTCTTGCCGGTCTCTTCTTGTTGGTTGCGTGCAGCAAGCAGCAGGGAGGGGCGCCGGGTGGCGCTGCCGGCGCTCAACGGGTCGGGGTGTTCACCGTGGCGGCGCAGCGCCTGCCGATTACCACCGAGCTGGCGGGGCGTACCGTGGCTTACCAGATCGCCGAAGTGCGGCCGCAGGTGGGCGGCATCCTGAAGGAGCGGCTATTCCGCGAGGGCGCGGAAGTGAAGGCAGGTGAGCCGCTGTACCAGATCGACGCGGCAACTTTCCAGGCGAGCTTCGACAGTGCGCAGGCTGCCTTGGCCAGGGCGGAAGCCAATGTGGCGTCGACGACTGCGCGCGCCAAGCGCTATGAAGAGCTGGTGGCGATCAAGGCCGTGAGCCAGCAGGACCGCGATGACGCGCTTGCAACGAGCAAACAGGCTGAAGCTGACGTGGCGGTGGCCAAGGCCAATCTCGCGACAGCGCGCATCAACCTCGCGTACGCGCGCATTTCAGCGCCGATCGCCGGCCGTATCGGCAAGTCCAGTGTGACGCCTGGCGCCTTGCTGACGGCCAATCAGGCGACGGCGCTGACGACGATCCAGCAGCTCGATCCCATCTATGTCGATGTCACGCAGTCTGCAAGCGATCTGATGCGCCTGCGCCGCGAGCTTGGCGACGGGCGCCTGAAGAATACGGGTTCGGCGTCGGTGAAGCTGCTGCTCGAAGACGGCAGCACCTACGCGCATCAGGGCAGGATGACTTTCTCCGACGTCACCGTCGATCAGGGAACCGGCTCGGTGACGTTGCGTGCAGTCTTCCCGAACCCTGATCGCCAGTTGCTGCCAGGTCTGTATGTGCGTGCCGTGGTGGAGGAGGGCGTGCGCGATCAGGCCATCGTGGTGCCGCAACAAGGCGTGACGCGCGACCCGAAGGGCAATGCGACGGCGATGGTTCTCAACGCAGAGGACAAAGTCGAGCAACGTACCCTGAAGATCCAGCGCGCCCAAGGTAACCAGTGGGTGGTTAACGAGGGTTTGCAGCCCGGTGATCGCCTGATCGTCGATGGTTTGCAGAAGGTGCGTCCGGGTGCCAGCGCGACGGCTGTACCTGCCGAGCAGGCTTCTGCGCCGGCGGCCGGCGTTGCCAACAGTAGTGCAGCAAAGTAAAGGGGCGCACTCATGGCACGTTTTTTCATTGATCGGCCCATCTTTGCATGGGTGATCGCCATCATCATCATGCTGGCCGGCCTGCTCTCCATCGAGCAGTTGCCGATCGCCCAGTACCCGACCATTGCGCCGCCGGCCGTGGTCATCAACGCAACCTACCCGGGTGCTTCCGCGAAGACGGTGGAAGACTCGGTCACGCAGGTCATCGAGCAGAAGATGACCGGCCTCGACGGCCTGCTCTACATGGGCTCGTCGAGTGACTCGTCGGGGCGCGTGTCGATCACGCTGACCTTCAACGCAGACACCAATCCCGACATCGCCCAGGTGCAGGTGCAGAACAAGCTGCAGCTTGCCCTGCCGCTGCTACCGCAAGCCGTGCAGCAGCAAGGCGTGCAGGTCGCCAAGTCAGCACGCAACTTCCTGCTGGTGGTGGGGTTCGTCTCGAAGGACGGTAGCCTTGGCCAGACGGACCTGTCGGACTACCTCGTCAGCAACGTGCAGGATCCTTTGTCTCGCGTGACGGGCGTCGGCGAAGTGCAGGTGTTCGGTGCGCCGTATGCCATGCGCATCTGGCTGGATCCCTCCAGGCTCAACAACTACAAACTCACGCCGTCTGACGTGACGGCTGCTTTGCAGGCGCAGAACGCGCAGGTGTCGGCAGGCCAGCTGGGGGCGACCCCCGCCGTGCCCGGTCAGCAGTTGAATGCCTCGATTACCGCTCAGAGTCGCCTGCAGACGGTCGAGCAGTTCGGCAATGTGTTGCTGCGTACCTCCACGCAGGGCGGCAATGTCTACCTGCGTGATGTTGCGCGTATCGAACTGGGGGCAGACAACTACGGCTTCGTGGCGCGCTTCAACGGCAAGCCTGCGGCCGGTATCGGTATCAAGCTGGCGGCTGGTTCGAATGCGCTTGAAACGGCCGATGCGGTGAAAGCCAAGATCAGCGAACTGAGTCGTTTCTTCCCGGCCGGCATGGATGCTGTCTATCCATACGACACCACGCCCTTCGTGAAGATCTCGATCGAGGAAGTGGTGAAGACGCTGGCCGAAGCCATCGTGCTCGTCTTCCTTGTAATGTACCTGTTCCTGCAGAACTTCCGCGCCACGCTGATCCCGACGATTGCCGTGCCGGTGGTGTTGCTGGGCACCTTCGGCGTGCTTTCCGCCTTCGGTTATTCGATCAATACGCTGACCATGTTCGGCGTGGTGCTGGCCATCGGCTTGCTGGTGGATGATGCCATCGTCGTGGTCGAGAACGTCGAGCGCGTCATGACCGAGGAGGGGATTTCGCCGAAGGAGGCAACGCGCAAATCCATGGACCAGATCACGGGAGCGCTGATCGGTATTGCGCTGGTGTTGTCGGCAGTGTTCGTGCCGATGGCATTCTTCGGCGGCTCCACGGGCGTGATCTATCGCCAGTTCTCGATCACCATCGTGTCGTCCATGGTGCTGTCCGTGATCGTGGCGCTGGTGCTTACGCCGGCGCTGTGCGCGACCATCCTCAAACCGGTCGAAAAGGGGCATCACGCTGGCAAGGGGCGTTTCTTCGACTGGTTCAACTCCATGTTTGACCGCGGCACGCAGCGCTATGAGTCCATCGTGGGCCGCATGATCAAGCGCACCGGTCGCTACCTCGTGATCTACGCAGCCTTCATCGGCGTGATGGTGTTCATGTTCATGCGCTTGCCGACCTCCTTCCTGCCGGAAGAGGATCAGGGGATCATGTTCACGCAAGTCATGCTGCCAGCCGGCGCGACGCAGGAGCGCACCCTCAAGGTGCTGGAGCAGGTCGAGCATCACTTCCTCGAAGACGAGAAGGCCAACGTGGCTTCGCTGTTCACGATTGCCGGTTTCAGCTTCGGCGGTTCGGGCCAGAACATGGGGCTCGGCTTCGTGCAGATGAAGGACTGGAGCGAGCGCAAGGGCGCGGAGAACTCCGTGAAGGCGGTTGCCGGGCGTGCCATGGGCGCGTTCGCCAAGATCCGCGATGCAATGGTGTTCGCCTTCGTTCCACCTGCGGTGATCGAGCTCGGTACGTCGAATGGTTTCGATGTGCAGCTGCAGGATCGCGGCGGCCTCGGTCATGAGGCGCTGATTGCCGCGCGCAACCAGTTCCTCGGCATGGCTGCGCAGGACAAGCGGCTGGTTGCCGTGCGTCCGAACGGCCAGAACGACCAGCCCGAATACAAGCTGGATATCGATCATGCGCGTGCCGGCGCACTCGGCATTACGGTGGCCGATATCAACAGCACCTTGTCGACGGCGTGGGGCAGTCAGTACGTGAATGATTTCATCGACCGCGGTCGTATCAAGAAGGTGTACATCCAGGCCGACGCATCGGCACGCATGCTGCCGGAAGACCTGGACAAGTGGTACGTGCGTAACAACAAGGGCGACATGGTGCCGTTCTCGGCGTTTGCGAAGGCGCACTGGGACTATGGCTCGCCACGTCTGGAGCGCTACAACGGCCAGCCTTCGGTCGAGCTGCAGGGCCAGGGCGCGCCGGGTCTCAGCTCGGGTGATGCCATGGCGGCGGTGGAGGAAATCATGGCCAAGATGCCTGCGGGCATCGGCTATGAATGGACCGGCACCTCGTTCGAAGAGCGTCGCTCGGGTGCGCAGGCGCCCGCGCTGTATGCCATCTCGCTGCTGGTGGTGTTCCTGTGCCTGGCTGCACTGTACGAAAGCTGGTCGGTGCCGTTCTCGGTGATTCTGGTGGTGCCGCTCGGTGTGGTGGGTGCCTTGCTCGCGGCGGGTGCGCGTGGCTTGTCCAACGATGTGTACTTCCAGGTCGCCTTGCTGACGACGATCGGTCTCGCATCGAAGAACGCGATCCTGATCGTGGAGTTCGCCAAGGAGCAGATGGAACACGGCAAGGGTCTCTTCGACGCTACGCTGGAAGCCGTGCGACTGCGCTTGCGCCCCATCCTCATGACCTCGCTGGCCTTCGGGCTGGGTGTCGTGCCGCTCGCCATATCGCACGGTGCCGGCTCGGGTAGCCAGAACGCCATCGGTACCGGCGTGCTCGGCGGCATGATCACTTCGACCGTGCTCGGCATTTTCTTCGTGCCGGTGTTCTTCGTGGTCGTGCGCAGTCTTTTCAAGAGCAAGGCCGGTGAGGGCAATGCGCCCGCGGCCTTGCCTCATCCTTCGCAGGAGGGAAACTGATATGTACTCGTCATTGATTCGTAAGTCCGCCCTGGGCCTGGCGGTGTCGCTGGCGCTGAGCGCTTGCGTGAACCTCGCGCCTGACTACGCGACACCCGTTGCGCCGACTGCCGCCAGCTGGCCGCAGGGGCCCGCGTACAAGCCTGCCGTGCAGGGCACGGACCGGACCGTCGTCGCCGATATCGGCTGGCGAGAGTTCTTCACCGACGAGCGCCTGCGCAAGCTCATCGAGCTTTCACTGGCGAACAACCGTGACTTGCGCGTGGCCGCGCTCAACATCGAGAAGGCGCGCGCGTTGTACCAGATCCAGCGTGCTGACCTGTTGCCCACGGTGCGCGCCGTCGCGGGTGAAACCGCTTCGCGCACCGCCGCCACGCTCAACTCGAGCGGCCAGCCGCAGATCTCGCACACCTACAACGTGGGCGTCGGCTTCTCGAGCTACGAGCTGGATTTCTTCGGCCGCGTGCAGAACCTGAAGGACGCGGCGCTGCAGAACTTCCTCGCGACTGATGAGGCGCAGCGCAGCGCGCAGATTGCGCTGATTGCCGAGGTGGCCAATACCTACCTGAACCTCGCTGCGGACCGCGAGCGTCTGCAGCTGTCGAAGGACACCTACAAGAGTCGCCAGGAGTCGCATGCGCTGACACAGCGGACCTTCGAACTTGGGGCTGCTTCCGGGCTGACGCTGCAGCAGTCCTTGAGTACCGTGGAGGCAGCACGCAGGGATGTGGCCATTTACGTCCAGCAGGTCGCGGTGGACGAGAATGCCCTGACCGTCCTGATCGGCACACAGCTGCCTGCGAATCTGCTGCCGCCCGAACTGTCTGCCAATGTGAGTGCGCTGCGTGACCTGCCCGCAGGCGTACCTTCTGAAGTGCTGCAGCTGCGCCCGGATATCCGTCGGGCCGAGCACAGCTTGCAGGCGGCCAATGCCAATATCGGCGCGGCACGTGCGGCCTTCTTCCCCAGCATCACGCTGACGGCGTCGGCGGGTTATGCCAGCAATGCGCTCGATGCACTGTTCAATTCGGGCTCGGGCATCTGGAGCTTCGCGCCGCAGATCAGCCTGCCGATCTTTGACTATGGCCGTCGCTCGGCCAACCTCGATGTGGCGAAGACCGATCGCGATATTGCGCTCGCGCAGTATGACAAGGCGATCCAGGTGGCTTTCCGCGAAGTGGCTGATGCACTGGCGGTGCGCGGCACGATAGACGAGGCGCTGGATGCACAGCGCACCGTGGTCGATGCCAACACCGAGAGCCTCAAGTTGTCGGAAGCGCGCCTGCGCAGCGGCATCGACAGCTACCTCGGCGTGCTCGACGCGCAGCGTTCGCTGTACGCTTCGCAACTGGTGCTGATTGCCTCGCGCCTGTCACGCCAGACGAATCTGGTCACGCTGTACAAGGTGCTCGGTGGCGGCGTAGTCGAAGGCAAGAGCTGAACACGGGGACAGGACATGAACAAGAGCCCACGCAAGCACTTCGACCCGGTGGCCGCCCAGGCGCGCCGTGACCAGGTGCTGGATGCGGCCGCGGAATGCTTTCGCCAGAAAGGTTTTCATGGCGCCAGCATGGCGGAGATCTCGAAGAGTGCGGGCATGAGTGCCGGCCACATCTACAACTACTTCGAGAGCAAGGAAGAGATCATCTTCGGCATCGTGGATCGTCACACGGAGGATGTGCTGGCGATCCTGCGGGCCATCGTCAGTGACGGACGCGACGTGCTGGAGTCGATTCTCGATGACGTGCCCGAATCGGTGCGCACGAACACCGACCTGCCGCACGTGGCCCTGATGGCCGAAGTCTCCGCCGAGGCCGCGCGCAACCCTGCTGTCGCCAGCAAGCTGCACGCCGCGGAGGAGATGTTGAGCAAGCGCCTCGACGAGATGCTGATGTCGAGCGAGCAAGCGCTGGCATATCGGCAGGATCCGCAGCGTCTTGGCCGGCTGCACATGCTGATTGCGCTGTTCGAAGGGCTGCGCCAGCGCGCGCTGCATTGCGGAGACCTGGACCGTGCGGCGCTGGTGGCGCCGTTGCGTCGCGCTATCCTGGCCGTGATCAACGGCTGATCACAAGCTAAGCCTTGCCGCCGGGCTCGCTCGCCGCGAAGCCAGGCTGTTGCGCCAGATGCCGGATGGGACTCAGCGCTCCCGGGTATCGGAGGGCAGTTCCAGCAAATGCCCCATACGGTCGCGCTTGGTGCTGAGATAGTGGTGGTTCAGCGCATGCGAAGCGGTTTCATGCGGCAACTGTTCGCTGACCGTGATGCCGAGGGCCTTGAGTTCGGTGGCTTTGCGGGGGTTGTTGCTGAGTAGCTGAATGCTCTTGATGCCCAGATGACGCAGGATTTCAGCGGCTGCATCGTAGCGCCGTGCGTCGACGGGTTGGCCGATGGCGATGTTGGCCTCCACGGTGTCGAGGCCTTCGTCCTGCTGCGCGTAAGCGGCGATCTTGTTGACCAGGCCGATGGCACGCCCTTCATGGCCGCGCACATAAATCACCACACCACGACCGGCTTCGGCCACGCGTTGCAGAGCAAGGTCCAGCTGCTCGCCGCAATCGCAGCGGCGCGAACCGAACACATCACCGGTGAGGCATTCGGAGTGCACGCGCACCAGCACATCGCTGGCGTTCTGGACGTCGCCACGTACCAATGCAAGGTGTTCCAGGCATTCGCGGCCGGGGTCGGACTCGCGGAAGGCGTAGGCAACAAAATCGCCGTGGTGCGTGGGCAGGGTGGCGTGAGAGATGTGATCGAAGCTGAACATTTTTTTCATTCTGCGCGTAGCCGTCGGCACCGGAGAACGGGAGGGTGCGGAACTGGCGCGACGGCGGGGTGCATCCGGTAGAGCTCGTAATTGTGCCTCAAACAGCGTCCGGGCCAAATCTCATGCTTGAATGAACATATAAGTGGAATGCGTGACGCGCCCGATCTGGCGGCGCGGCGCAGGTCCGGATCGGGTTGAGCCCGGGAAGAGGGCGCGGGTCACGACGGGCCGATTCCTTGAAATCGATTGTCATGTTCCCAGCGCCGATGGCGTGGCGCTCCTAGCGCACGGTATTGGCATCCTGTCCGAAGAGAATCTTCTTCGATGCCTCATTCACTGCGGGAGCACTGCCTGGATTCACTTCCTGGGCACGCGCGTAGGCGCGCTTGGTAGCGGGGCGTGCCTGGATGGCTTCGAACCAGCGCTTGAGGTTGGGGAAGTCATCGAGGTTCTGGCGTTGCTTCTCGTGCGGCACGATCCACGGGTAGCAGGCGATATCCGCAATGGAATATTCACCTGCGATGAATTCGCGATCGGCGAGGCGCTTGTTGAGCACAGCGTAAAGGCGGGCGGTTTCCTTGACGTAACGCTCGATGGCGTAGGGAATGGCTTCGCTGTACTGCGTGAAATGGTGATTCTGGCCGGCCATCGGGCCGAGGCCGCCCATTTGCCAGAACAGCCACTGGATCGTTTCTGTGCGGCCGCGCAGGTCTTGCGGGATCAGCTGCTGCGTCTTGTCAGCGAGGTAGAGCAGGATGGCGCCGGATTCGAAGATGGAGATGGGTTCGGCGCCGTCGGCAGGTGCGTGATCGACGATGGCCGGAATGCGGTTGTTCGGCGCAATCTTCAGGAACTCCGGCTTGAACTGCTCCCCCTTGCCGATGGCAACGGGGAAAAGCTTGTAGGGCAGACCCGTCTCTTCGAGAAAAAGCGTGATCTTGTGGCCGTTGGGGGTTGTCCAGTAATGCAGGTCGATCATGGATGCTCCGTGCTGCTGTGTGAAAGAGGGGGCGCCGCGTTGGTCGTCGATAGCAGTTGCGGCGTGCATGCGCGATTTCAAGAGCCGGGGGAGAACAAATCCCGGCGACTTGTTTGAGCCAGGCCTCAGGCCGCAGCAAAGCGCAGGGTGATGGCCAGGCCGCCGAGTTGTGAGGAGTCGCCCAATTCCAGGCGGATGTGATGGCGTCTGGCGATCGCCTGGACGATCGCCAGGCCGAGACCGCTGCCGCCGATCTCGTGGTCGCCGCCGCGGTGGAAGCGCTCGAAGATACGGGTGCGCTCCTGCCCATGGATGCCCGGGCCATTGTCTTCCACGCTCAAGGCGATGTGCCCGGACTCACGCTGCAGGGTGAGATTGACGACACCATTTTCTGGCGCGTACTTCACCGCATTGTCGAGCAGGTTGCGCAGCAGGATGCGCAAGGCCTCGGCATTGCCGGGCACGCTGAAAGTGTCCTTGGCTTCGTCGGCGAGATTGGCGCCGATATCGATATGGCGTGCCTGTGCCAGCGGCAAGACATCGGAGATGGCCAGGCGCGCAATCTGTGGCAGATCACAAGGCGTGAGTTCAGGTTCGGTGGCTTCTTCGCGTGCCAGCACCAGCATCTGTTCGATCAGTCGCGTGGCCCGGTCGATGCCGGCCATCACGCGCTCGGCCGCGACGCTGCGTGCTTCGGTTGTCGTGGCACGCTGCAGGCCCTGCACCTGCAAGCGCAGGGCTGCAAGCGGCGAGCGCAGTTCGTGAGCGGCGTCGGCAACGAAGTGTTGCTGGGCCACGAAGGCTTTGCTGATACGTGTGAACAGCACGTTGATCTCGAGGATGAAAGGCAGCAATTCTTCCGGCACGCCCTGTGTCTCGAGCGCATGCAGATCATCGGCGCCGCGCTGCGCGATTTCGTTGCGCGATTTGACCAGCGGCCGCAGCGCGCGTGAGATGCCCCACCAGACAGTCAGCAGCAGGAGGGGGCCGAGGATCAGGATGGGCAGGATGGTGCGTAGGGCCAGCTGGCGCGCGTTGTTGCTGCGTACGGCCTCGTTGTGCATGACTTCGATGAGCTGTGTCTGCGTCGGCAGGGTAAAGATGCGGAACTCCCTTTCTCCGACACGCTGTGTCGAGAAGCCGCGCTTGAAGGCGGAGCCCTGTGGGCTGGCAAGCGGCGTGACTCGCAGGCTGAAGCTGCGATCCTCTTCTTCCAGCGCGTGATGCTCGCGCGGGGGCAGGGCGGATTCCGGCATGCCGCGACGCACGGCGAACGCGATCTGCGTCATGTGATAGTCGGAAATATCGTCGACTTCGCGCAGGGCCACGCGATAGGCCACGCCGGCCTGGATCAGCGTGGCCAGCGTGATGGCGAACCCCAGCAGGATGATCAGGCGACGGCGAATGGAGTATGCGCTGGGCATGGGCGGGTTTCAGGTCTTCGGGACGAGATAGCCTACGCCACGCACGTTCTGGATCAAGCCCGCGCCAAGCTTCTTGCGCAGGCCATGAATGTAGACTTCGACAGCATTGCTGTTGATCTCGTCTTTCCAGCTGAAGAGTTTTTCTTCGAGCTGCGCGCGCGACAGGATCATGCCAGGGCGGGCCAGCAGAGGCTCCAGCACAGCCCATTCGCGTGATGACAGGATGACCGCCTGGCCATCGACCAGCACTTCGCGTGTCCCCGGGTTGATGCTGATGTTGCGGTGTTCGTATATGGGTTCGGCGCGTCCCGCGCTACGGCGGATCAGGGCACGGATACGGGCCAGCAATTCGTCGAGATCGTAGGGTTTGATGATGTAGTCATCAGCCCCTGCGTCGAGGCCGGCCACGCGTTGCACGATGGCGTCGCGTGCCGTGGCGATCAGCACGGGCGTGCGTGACTTGCGGGCACGCAGACCGCGCAATACGTCGAGACCATCCTTGAGCGGTAGCCCAAGATCGAGCAGGATCAGATCGTAGTCCTGTGTCGCGATTGCGGTATCCGCCATGTGACCGTCTCGCACCCAGTCAACGGCGTAGCTATCGGCGCGCAGCAGATCCAGCACCGCTTCGCCAATCATGTGGTCGTCTTCCACGAGTAGTAGTCGCATTGCCAGTCGTGCTCCGTGACAGTTGTGGCGTCGTGCCGCCCGTACTTTTGCGGTAGAGCGGCACGCATACAGATGAGAAACGACACGGCGGGAAAGTTCCCGCCGCCGGGGTCAGTCTGCCGGAAGCAGGCTTACGGCGTGAGCACTTCGACGTCAATCATCTTGCCGCTGCTATCCAGGTCAACATAGACGCGGCGGTTGCCGTCCGCATTGTCGTAAGTCTCATACACCATCGAACGGGTGCCATCACGCCAGCTCGCCGTGTCTTCCGGCTTGCCGAGGGCCTCGATCACGTCGTTGGCGGATGCTCCCGCCTGCAGTGAATCAATCTGCGCCTGGGTGACGTGGTAGTTGGGAATGGTGAAAGCAGAGGCCTGGCCAGGCAGGGCAATGAGGATGAGACTGCTTGTTGCGGCCAGTGCAGAGAGAACGGTACGGATTTTCATGATGAGCTCCTTGTTCAAGCGTGGCAGGCGGGTGCCTGTCGACGGTTTGAATCTTGGGGCCCGTCGCTTAGGGGGAACTTAAAGCGTCTCTCCAATGAAAAATGGGCAAGTCCGTGGACTTGCCCATTCAAATTACTGCCTTGCTTCTTGTTGGTTACGTACTTGTCGGCGTTGTCTTACAGGCCGTTTGCGTCACGTGGCAGGCGCCAGACTGGCGAACCCGCGCCGGCGTTGGCCGACACATAGTCCTTGGTCGCGGCAGCCGTACGCAGCGAGTAGCTGTACGGAGGCGTCCAGATGTTGGCGCCGGTCGGTGCTGCGTAGCCGCACTGACCATCCCAGGCCACTGGCGTGGTGTTCGCGACGTTGTTGACCTTCTTGTTCGACAGCATCAGGTGACCGGAAGAACGGAAGCCGATCGGGTTGGTGCCGTTGCCGCCGTCGATGCCCTTCTTGCAGAAGCTGTCCGTGGCCAGTTCCGTGATCTCGAAGTACATGTTCTGTACGAGCATGTTCGACTTGTAGCGTGGATCAACACCACTGCCAAACTTCAGGTCAGCAGGTGCGCTGCCATCGGTGCGAGCGTAGATGTAGTTGTTGAACATGTGCACCTGGCCATAACGGTTCAGTGGCAGACGCGATTCCAGGCGGTCGTAGAAGTTGTTGAACAGCGTCACATGCAGGCGGCCTTCATCGCTCCACGCACGACCGGAGTCACCGTTGCCAATAAGCGTCGTCTTGTGGTGCTTGTAGAAGTAGTTGCCGGTCAGGGTGATGTAGTCACTGCCGCGAACGATGTCCAGCAGACCGTCGTGGCGCGTGTCGCCAGCCAGCGAGTCAGGCGTGTCGCCATCACCCATCGACAGGCGCTCGATGTAGATGTTTTGCGCGCGCGACAGGGTCATAGCGTCTGCATAGGCGTTGCCCGAGTCTTCCGGATTCACGTCCCATGGAGCATCGATACGCAGGTTGCGCAGAATGATGTTGCGCGTCCAGGTCGGGTAGTCATCGCTGGCCTTGCCGGCTGCGATCCAGGCCTTGTAGCCCGTTTCTGCATCCGCCGCACCGTTGGCCAGTTCGCCACCGATCAGGATCGTCGTGCCGGTAATGCGTGGGGCAACACCCGCTGCACTGTTGATACCGACGACCGTCGTGTTCGATGGCAGCATGATCGAGCCGCCGAACTTCTGGTCGAGGTAGCTGGTGTATTCCTTGAACACGGTGTTGTTGCTGCTGTAACGCAGGTCGATGTGACCGACGACGCGGATGATCTTTGGATCCAGGCCGGCCTCAGCCAGTGCAGCGACGAATTGCTGGCCGTTGAAGACGGTGTAGATGCGATTGGTCGAAGCAGCGGAACCGCCGGTGACCGTGACCTTGCCCTGCTGCGAGTAGGTGTGCCAGCCGTTGGCAGGTGCCACGTCACGTTCGCCGTTCGTCAATGCGCCGCCGGTTGGGTCAACCGTTGCGAATTGCCAGGTCGGCAGGACAGGAGCGGCCTTGTAGTTGGACGGGTTGTGCAGACCGTCGATGGTGGCCGGTGCTGCATAGTTGCGCACGCCATAGGTGTACGAGCCGTTCACGTTCTGCAGCGGAGTGGTAGCGCCGGTCAGGGTACGTGCATCGATGGTGCCGCTGGCAACGCTGGAGGCTGCCGAGCTGGAAGCTACGGAAGACGCCACGCTGCTGGAAGCAACGCTCGAGGCGACGCTGCTGGAAGCCACCGAGGAAGCCACGCTGCTCGACGCGACCGATGAGCTGGACTTCGACGAAGAGCTGGAGGACACGCTGCTTGACGCAACGCTGGATGCGGTGGACGACGAGCTGCTGCTGGCTGCCGGGTCATATGAGCACCAGGACGAATTGCTCGGTGCGCTCGGGAAATTGGTCAGGGAGCATGCAAAGCTGCCCGTGAAGGTGGCGTAACCGAACACGCCGGACTTACCCATGGCTGCCTGGTGTGTGCCGCTCATGGTGCAGGTCGCGCCGGGTTGGGCGCATTTGGTCCAGCCCGAGGGGGCGTCGGCAGCAGCGAAGGCACTGGTACCTACCAGTGCGAGCGCGGCCGCGATGATTGATTTGCTAAGCATGTTCTAGTCTCCTGGCCAATGAAATGGTCGTTCTTGTTTCTATGTCAGCGGAAGTCTTGCTGCCCCTTGCCACTTTTGGGTGCCCGCAGCGTGTTCTTTTGCTTCCACGGACGGCGCGATCCTATCACCGGAAAAATGCACTGTCGCCATAAATTTGACAAAAAAATTGAAATTGTCACTAACGGCAAAACTCAGGCGGGGCGGGGGTTTGCTGGCGATATTTATGAAAATGACATGACGCGGTGCCGCAATTCTCGATTCGCGCATCCGGGTTGTCCCGCGTGTAATCAATGCTTACAAGGACTTCGGCTTGTGCCCGTGTTTGGTGTGCTGCACCGAATTGGTACGGATTCCGGCCTATGCCAGTGGCGGAATTCAGCCCGTGCAGCTGGTCAGAGGTGTTGCGCTCAGGCGACGTACGGCGGGCCGTCAAACCCCTGGTGATAGCCCGTGGCACTCGCGCAGCTCGATCCTCCATCCAGAATCCGCGGGGGGCCTGCGTGCTAACATTCAAGGCTCTCAAACAGCTGTCCGGTTTCCATGCTCGCAATCATTGGTGGTAGTGGTTTAAGCAAGCTTTCCAGCCTCGACGTTGAGCGTCGTGAGGTGGTGCGTACGCCTTATGGCGAGCCCTCCGGTGCCTTGTTGTTTGGCCGCATCAGCGGGCAAGAAGTGGTCTTCCTGGCGCGTCATGGCTATGGGCACACCATTCCGCCGCACAAGGTGAACTACCGCGCCAATATGTGGGCGCTCAAGAATGCAGGCGTGGATGGCGTCATCTCGGTTGCCTCGGTCGGCGGTATTCGTGCTGACATGCTGCCCGGCGCGCTGGTCGCACCGGACCAGATCATTGACTACACCTCCGGTCGTGAAGCGACATACTTCGACGGCGAAACCAAGGTCGTCCATGTCGACTTCACCGAGCCGTACTGCCCGATCCTGCGCGCGCGCCTGCTGGCGGCGGCCAAGGCAGCCAATCAGGCCATGATCGACGGTGCCGTCTATGCCGCGACTCAAGGCCCGCGTCTGGAGTCCGCTGCGGAAATCAACCGTCTGGAACGTGATGGCGCCGATATCGTCGGCATGACCGGCATGCCGGAGGCAGTGTTGGCGCGCGAGCTCGAGCTGCCTTATGCGGCCATCGGCGTCGTGGCCAATTACGCAGCCGGCCGTGGCGACAGCGCACATGGCATCACGATGGACGTGATCGAGCAGACCCTGCATCAGGCCATGGGGCAGGTGAAGGCGCTGCTGCAGCACTTCTTCGCGGTCACCCCATGATTCGACCGGTATTGCGCATGGGCGACGCGCGCCTGCTGCGTCGCGCGCAGGAAGTCCAGGCTTTTGATACGCCGGACCTGCATGACCTGATTACCGATATGTTCGACACCATGCGTCACGAGCGTGGCGTCGGACTGGCCGCGCCACAGATCGGTGTGGATCTGCGCGTCGTGATTTTCGGGTTCGCCAGCAACGAGCGCTACCCGGATGCCAAGGCAGTGCCCGAGACCATCCTCATCAATCCCGTGCTTGAAGTCCTTTCCGACGAGATGGAGGAAGGTTGGGAAGGATGTCTGTCCGTTCCGGGCATGCGGGGGTTGGTGTCGCGCTATACACAATTGCGCTACAGCGGTTTCGACCAGTATGGGCGGGAGATCCGGCGGGAAGTCAGCGGTTTCCACGCCATCGTGGTCCAGCACGAATGCGATCACCTGGATGGCGTCCTCTATCCGCGCCGGATCCGTGACCTGACCAAATTCGGTTTCACCGACGTGATGTTTCCGGAACTGGCAGGACAGCCGGACGACTAGGGCGAAAATTCAATGCCGACAGGGGCTTGCCTGCGGGCCCGCGCCGTACTACAATCGCGGACTCACCAAAGTGTACAGACAACGAGTTAACGTATATGGCTATTACGACTGAAATCAAGGCACAGGTTGTTGGCGAATACCAACGCGCCCAAGGCGATACCGGTTCGCCTGAAGTGCAGATCGCGCTGCTGACGGCGCGTATCAACGGTTTGACCGATCATTTCAAGGTCAACTCCAAGGATCACCACTCCCGCCGTGGTCTGCTCAAGATGGTCAGCCAGCGCCGCAAGCTGCTGGACTACCTCAAGGGCAAGAAGTACGACAGCTACCGCACCCTGATCGAACGTCTGGGCCTGCGTAAGTAATACGCAAATGCAGACTCTGGCTGGTCGTGGCGCTCCGCAAGGAGCGCTTGCAAACTAGGCAGGCGAAGCCGGCGACAGCCCTTTGAGGGTACGCCGGCTTTTTGTTTTTGTTGTCCTGTTCTATCGCGCCCTCCATAGCTCCGCATTCCCCGACGAGTTTTTCGCGGTCTTTCGCCTTGCGCCTGCAGGCGGCGGATCGCGGGGTTCATGCTTTGCAATTCCAGCTGTTCCAGTATTCCCAAGCGTCTGCCGCGTGTGCGGCAACACGCACGTCTGATTGAAAGGATTCCAAGTGCCTACAGCTATCAAGAAAAGCTTTCAGTACGGTCAACATACCGTCACGCTCGAAACCGGCGAAATGGCTCGCCAGGCGCATGGCGCCGTAATCGTCACGGTTGATGACACCGTCGTGCTGGCAACCGTGGTCGGTGCCAAGGATGCCAAGCCAGGTCAGGACTTCTTCCCGCTGACCGTCGATTACATGGAGAAGTTTTACGCTGCGGGCCGTATCCCGGGTGGCTTCTTCAAGCGTGAAGGCCGTCCGACCGAGAAGGAGACACTGACCTCGCGTCTGATCGATCGCCCGATCCGCCCGCTGTTCCCCGATGGTTTCTACAACGAAGTGCAAGTGGTCGCGACCGTGTTGTCGCAGAACCCTGAAGTCGATGGTGACATCCTGGCGATGATCGCGACTTCCGCTGCGCTGGCTGTTTCCGGCCTGCCATTCAATGGCCCGATTGGCGCTGCACGCGTCGGTTACATCGATGGCCAGTACGTCCTGAACCCGACCGTGAGCCAGCTCAAGGACAGCCAGATGGATCTGGTCGTCGCCGGTACCGAAGTCGGCGTGCTGATGGTCGAATCGGAAGCCAACCAACTGCCCGAAGATGTGATGCTCGGCGCCGTGGTGTTCGGTCACCAGGAGATGCAGAAAGTCATCCAGGCCATCCATGAGCTCGTCGAAGTTGCCGGCAAGCCAGAGTGGGACTGGAGCGCACCTGCCAAGAACGAAGCGCTGCACGCTGCCGTCAAGGAAGTGGCGCAAGCGGATCTGGAAGCGGCTTTCGGCACCACCAGCAAGTCCGTGCGTAGCGGTTTGCTGAAGGATGTGACGAAGAAGGCCGTTGCTGCGCTGGTCACGGGCGCAGAAGGCGCGCCGAAGGAAAACGACGTCAAGAACGTGCTGTTCGAACTCGAATCAGCCATCGTTCGCAGCCGCATCCTCGAAGGTCAGCCACGTATTGATGGCCGTGATACGCGCACCGTGCGCCCGATCGATATCCGTACCGGCGTGCTGCCGCGCGCTCACGGTTCGGCACTGTTCACCCGTGGTGAAACACAGGCGCTGGTTGTCACGACGCTGGGTACGGGCCGTGACGAGCAGATCATCGACGCCATCGCCGGTGAGTACAAAGAGCGTTACATGCTGCACTACAACTTCCCTCCGTACTCGACCGGTGAAACCGGCCGTGTCGGTCAGCCGAAGCGTCGCGAAATCGGCCACGGCCGTCTGGCCAAGCGTGCGCTCGCAGCCGTGCTGCCGGATGCCAAGGAATTCGGCTACACGATCCGCGTCGTGTCGGAAATCATGGAATCGAACGGCTCCTCGTCGATGGCGTCCGTCTGCGGCGGTTCGCTGGCAATGATGGACGCAGGCGTGCCGCTGAAGGCACCTGTTGCCGGTATCGCCATGGGTCTGATCAAGGACGGTGGTCGCTTCGCCGTGCTGACCGACATCCTGGGTGACGAAGATCACCTCGGCGACATGGACTTCAAGGTGGCCGGTACCACCAACGGTATCACCGCGCTGCAGATGGACCTGAAGATCGATTCGATCAGCCCGGCCATCATGAACAAGGCGCTGGAGCAAGCCAAGGAAGGTCGTCTGCATATCCTCGGCCTGATGGAAACCAGCCTGAACAGCCCGGCGCAACTGTCGGCCTTCGCGCCACGCATGACCTCGTTCAAGATCAATCCGGAAAAGATCCGTGACGTGATCGGCAAGGGCGGCGCCGTGATCCGTGCGCTGACCGAAGAAACCGGTTGCGTGATCGACATCCAGGACGACGGCACCATCACCATCTCCTCGACCGATCAGGCCAAGTCCGACGAGGCACGTCGTCGCATCGATGCGATCACGGCCGAAGTCGAAATCGGCAAGGTCTACGAAGGCCCGGTCATTCGCATCCTGGACTTCGGCGCGATCGTGAACATCATGCCGGGCCGTGACGGTCTGCTGCACGTCTCGCAGATCGCCAAGGAACGCGTGAACGCGGTGAGCGACTACCTCAAGGAAGGCCAGGTCGTACGCGTCAAGGTTCTGGAAACCGATGATCGCGGCAAGGTCAAGCTGTCGATGAAGGCACTGCTGGACGAAGCCGCTCCGGCCGCTGCACCTGAAACCGCGCAATAAGCATTACGTGTGTTTCAACAAAAAAAAGGACGCTCAGGCGTCCTTTTTTATTGTTGTCTTCGAAGCGAGGTGGCGTCGTTCGATGCCTCCGGATCAGCTGTCAGCGAACAGCGTAAAGCTGGGCGCGTGGGGCCTTTGCCTGAAGCGCGTATTGCGGGCTCTCCCAGTCGAGGCGATTAAGCAGCTTCATGATTTCGTCATTGGCCTGATGGCGGCTGAGGGTGTCGGGCAGGAACAGATCGTCCGCTGCAATGAGTTGCTGACGTGCTGCAGATTGCCCTAGGGGCGACGCATAAAAATAGAGCCCGCGTCCCTGCTCGTTGGTGCCGATCATGCCGTGACGTGTATTGCCATTGATGCCCTGGATCAGGAAGGTCCAGCGCGGCAGTTTGCCGTTGCGGCAGTGACTGGTGGCTTCGATGATGAAGCCTGCACCCTGGGCTACTTGTTGTGCTGCCTGCATTGTCATGATGTCTTCCCACCGCATTGCCAGTGGGCCTCCTCTTTGTGTTGTCTGCCTCGATTTGTCTCTTGTCTTTCTTCTACGCGTCGCACCGGAGGTTCTGTGACCGGTTCCGTTGGCGACGCGTTGGTTGCATCCTTGCACTAAGTTCCGATCGACGGCAGTCGGGTTTCACCGCCATCTGCGAGATTTTTCACGGTCTCGCGGCAGAGCCTCTGGTACGGCGCCAAAGGTAAGGGATTGCCCCGAGCGAAGGATGTCACGTCGACCCAGAATGTGACATTTGCCGGGCTGGACAACGAAAAAAGCGGGCCGACCGTGAAGCCTGTATGCCTCCGGTCGAACCCGCCTCTGAATGTGACCAGGTGTTACATCTCGGTGTAGATCGGTCCTTCGCCACCCTGCGGCGCAACCCAGTTGATGTTCTGCGTCGGGTCCTTGATGTCGCAGCTCTTGCAGTGCACGCAGTTCTGGGCGTTGATCTGCAGGCGTGGCGAATTCCCATTGGAGCCACCGTCCTGCACGATCTCATACACACCGGCCGGGCAGTATCGCTGCTCGGGTGAAGCGTATTGCTCGTAGTTGATGCCGATCGCCACAGCCGGGTTCTTCAACTGCAGATGGCAGGGCTGGTCTTCCTCATGATTGGTGTTCGACAGGAACACGGAGGAGAGCCGGTCAAAGGTCAGCACGCCATCGGGCTTCGGATAGTCGATCGGCTTGCTGTCTGCGGCCTGCTTGAGCTTGAGGTGATCGGCCGAGTTATGAAGCGTCCAGGGGGCGCGTGCGCCGAGCAGCTTCTGCTCCATGCCGAAAGCCAGCGTGCCCAGCCACAGGCCCTTGCTCATCAGCGGCTTGAAGTTGCGCGTGGCATGCAGCTCGCTGTGTAGCCAGCTGGCCTTGAAGGTCTCCGGATAGGCGCTCAGCTCGTCCTGCTTGCGCGATGCTGTTATGGCAGCAAAGGCCGCATCTGCAGCCAGCATGCCGGACTTGATTGCCGTGTGCGTGCCCTTGATGCGTGCGGCATTGAGGAAACCGGCGTCGTCGCCGATCAGCGCGCCACCCGGGAAAACGAGCTTGGGCAAGGATTGCAGACCGCCTGCGGCGAGCGCGCGCGCACCGTAGGCCAGGCGCTTGCCACCGGTGAGTTGCTCGCGGATGACCGCGTGCGTCTTGTAGCGCTGGAATTCCTCGAAAGCCGACATGTACGGATTGCTGTAACCCAGACCCAGCACGAAACCGACCGCAACGCGGCGCTCGCCGTAGTGGTACAGGAAGCTGCCGCCATAGGTCTCCGAGCCGAGCGGCCAGCCTGCGGTGTGCATCACCAGACCCGGTTGATGTTTCTCGGCAGGCACTTCCCACAGTTCCTTGATGCCCAGGCCGTAGGTTTGCGGATCTACACCGGCGCGCAAGTTGAAGCGTGCCTCGAGCTGCTTGCCGAGGTGGCCACGGCAACCCTCGGCAAACAACGTATAGCTGGCGAGCAGTGCCATGCCCGGCTGGTAGTTCGGGCCTTGCGAGCCGTCGCGCTGCACGCCCATGTCGCCGGTCGCGACACCTATGACGGCGCCATTCTCGTTGTAGAGCACCTCCGCGCCGGCGAAGCCGGGGTAGATCTCCACGCCCAGCGCTTCGGCCTGCTGGCCGAGCCAGCGCACGAGCTGGCCGAGACTGCCGATGTAGTTGCCGTGGTTGCGCAGGCTCGGAATCATCGCCGCTTCCGGCACCTGCTGGCTGCCGGTCGGGGTCAGGAACATGAAGCGGTCTTCCGTGACCTGAGTGGTCAGCGGTGCGCCATCGGTCTTCCAGTTCGGCAGCAATTCATCCAGGCCCTTCGGGTCGATGACGGCACCGGAGAGGATGTGCGCCCCGAGCTCGCTGCCTTTCTCTATCAGGCAGACGGAGACTTCACGACCGGCTTCCTGCGCGGCCTGCTTGAGGCGGATTGCTGCAGCCAGCCCGGCCGGGCCGCCGCCAACAACCAGCACATCGAATTCCATGGATTCACGTTCCATTCTTCTTGTCCCTGCGCGTGAGATACGAAAACCGTATTTTCGCCCGGACACCGCGTGCTGTGGCAGCTTTCTTAGGCGCCTGCTTGTTATTGCGCAATGCGTTGAGGATATGGCGCCTGCAGATGAACGCAGGTTTGCCCCGCTGTGCTGGCCGAATGAGTTCGGCTAGAGTGCAAAGTCTTCCGGGGCGTTCCGTCAGTGGTCCCCCGGGCCCACTCAGGAGCTGCCAATTTATGAGTGATCTGTCGTCTGCTGCGCCCTTGTGGCAACCCGATGCAGCGCATATTGCGGCCACCCGGCTGACTGCCTTCACGCAATTCGTCGCGCAGCGCCATGCGCGGACTTTTACCGACTACACCGAGCTGCATCGCTGGTCGGTCACGCAGGCCACGGACTTCTGGTCGGCTGTGTGGGATTTCTGTGGCGTCCTCGGCAAGAAGGGGAGTGACGACAATGCAGACCTGCTGCGCGATGGCGACAGGATGCCGGGCGCGCGCTGGTTCCCTGATGCTCAACTGAATTTCGCGCGAAACCTGCTGCGACGCCGCGACGCTGCAGATGCCATTGTCTTCCAGGGGGAGGACAAGCTGCAGCGTCGTCTCAGTCACGCAACGCTTTACGCCGAGGTCGCGCGTCTGGCCGCCGCCTTACGGGCCGCCGGTGTTGGGCCCGGCGATCGCGTCGCCGCGTACATGCCCAATATGCCCGAGACTGCTATCGCCATGCTGGCCACGAGCAGTCTGGGTGCGGTTTTCTCATCGGCCTCGCAGGACTTCGGCGTACAAGGCGTGCTCGACCGTTTCGGCCAGATTGAGCCCAAGGTGCTGATCGCTGCAGATGGCGTGTTCTACGGAGGCAAGACCCTGGACGCGATGGCGCGCATCGCCGAGATCGTGGCCCAGCTGCCATCGCTGAGCGCAACGGTCATCGTGCCTTACACGCAGAGCGAGCATGCGCTGGAGGCGATCCGTGGCGGCGCGATGTGGGCCGACTTCCTCGCGCCACATGCCAGTGAGGAACATATCGACTTCGTCGATATGCCGTTCAACGCGCCGCTCTACATCATGTTCTCGTCGGGTACGACTGGCGTACCGAAATGCATCGTGCATGGTGTTGGCGGCACGCTGCTGCAGCATATGAAGGAGCATCAGCTGCACAGTGACATCAGGCCGGATGATCGCGTTTTCTACTTCACTACCTGCGGCTGGATGATGTGGAACTGGCTGGTGTCGTCGCTGGCGTCCGGTGCGACGCTATTGCTCTACGACGGCTCGCCCTTCGTCAGTCGCGGCCAGTTGCTATGGGATTTCGTCAGTGCCGAGCGTTGCTCACTGTTCGGCACTTCGGCCAAGTACATCGATGCGGCGGCCAAGCTCGGTCTGAATCCCGCTGTGACGCACGACCTCTCGGCGCTACGTGCTGTCCTGTCGACGGGCAGCCCCTTGTCGCCAGAAGGCTTCGAATACGTCTATCGCGATATCAAGTCAGATATATGCTTGTCATCCGTTTCTGGCGGCACCGATATCGTTTCCTGCTTCGTACTCGGCAATCCGAATGGCCCGGTGTGGCGTGGCGAGTTGCAAGCCAAGGGGCTGGGGCTTGCCGTAGAGGTGTTCGACGAAACCGGCAAGCCTCTCGAAGCGGGCAAAGGGGAGCTGGTGTGCACCAGGCCATTTCCCTGCATGCCTGTGGCTTTCTGGAATGATCCGGACGGCGCGCGTTATCACGCCGCCTATTTCGAGCGCTTCCCGAATATCTGGTGCCACGGTGACTGGAGCGAGGAGGTGCACCATGCGGGCGGGCATGTCGGCATGATCATCTATGGCCGGTCGGATGCGACCCTCAATCCGGGGGGCGTGCGCATCGGTACGGCCGAGATCTATCGTCAGGTGGAAAAACTGCCCGAGGTGCTGGAGTCGATCGTCATCGGTCAGGACTTCGAGGGCGACGTCCGCGTCGTGTTGTTCGTGAAATTGCGTGAGGGGCTGGCGCTGGACGATGAACTGGTGGCGAGCATCAAGCAAGTCATTCGTCAGAATGCCAGCCCGCGCCACGTCCCGGCGAAGATCCTGCAAGTGCCAGACATCCCGCGTACCAAGAGCGGCAAGATTGTCGAACTGGCCGTACGCGCTGTGGTGCACGGGCAGGAGGTGAAGAACGTCGAAGCCCTGGCGAACCCAGAAGCGCTCGAGCACTTCCGGAACCGTGCCGAACTCATGTAGCGGGCGTCTCTTCCGGCTTGCCGGCGGTCGTGGAAAAGCCACCTTTGCAGGTGGCTTTTCTTTTTCCGCCAGTGCGGCACGCCGCTTGCGACAGGTCGCTCATGTGAAGAGACGGGCGTTGGCAGCCAATCGTGCCAGCCTGTTTCTCACCAGAGAGCCGGCCTTTTGTCCGGCCGGATCCATCAACAGAAAGGGACACAAGATGAAATTCTCATATCTGCTCATGATCGGCGCCAGCGTCTTCGCCCTGGCAGCCTGCGAGAAACAGACGACCGGCGAAAAGATTACCGACAAGGTGGGCGATGCAATGGACAACCGCCCGCACGAGAAGGCCAAGGACGCTGCCGAAGATATCGGTGACGCAGCGAAGGACGCCGGCAGTGCGATCAAGGAAGAGGCTGGTGAGCTCAAGGACAAAGCCAAAGACGCCACCAACTGAGACATCACGCGCTAATACGCATCTACTACGAGGAGATTGACATGCTTCACTATGCCGTTGTTTTTCTGGTCGTTGCGATCATCGCAGCGGTTCTTGGTTTCGGCGTGATCGCCGGTACAGCCGCCTGGATCGCCAAGGTCTGCTTCATCGTGTTCCTCATCATGGCGCTGGTGGCCTTCCTGAGAAGGGCCTGAGTCGCGATCCTGATCAGGTCACGAAAATGAAAGCCTCGCCGCAAGCCGGTGAGGCTTTCTGCTTTCAGGGCGCTGGTGTGACCAGCTTGAGCTTGACGCGCTTGTCGAGTTGAAGCGTTTCGAGTTCCGGCAGGATGTACTGCGCAATCGTCCTCTTCTTCAGCCCATCGAGATCTGCCTGGGCCAGCGCGCGCTCGATGATGGACTTGTAACGCGTTGCGGCCGGAGAGAGGTAGAAGCGCATGTCGCGGTCATGCATGAGAATCAGGTGCGATTCAATGGCCAGACCAGGATGGTCGCGCGCCTCGTTCACGATTTCATTGATGCCCCGCACGACGTAATCAACATTGCGATCACCACTCGCAACCATGCGGAACAGCAGGCGCCAGTCGCCCGCTTTGACGAGCACGGGCAACTTGTTCAATTGCCATAGCTCTGCATCGAACCATCCCGTCCCGACACCGCCCACTTTCCCGAGGGCGCGTAAATCGTCCAGCGAGCGAACGCTGGCGTAAGCCCCTTCCTGTCCTTGCTTGACGAGAAAAACACGCTGCCCGATCAGGCCGTTGGTGAGGTTGTTGGTGACGGAGGCGAACTGGGTGTCGCGCTCAGTCGTCTGTACGCCCCACATCAGCGAGATGTCGTTGTCTGAGAGCATTCTCCAGATACGCGCTTGCGGCGCAGTGGCAATCCACTCGAAGCGAGGTTCGTAACCCGCATTGCGCAGCGCGGCTTCCAGTAGCTTGGTGTAGTACAGGTGCCGATTGTCGGGAAGCGCCATAACGCGCAGTGAAACGCTCTCGGCGGCATGCGCGTGCGTTGTCAGGAGGAGGGCAAAAAAGAACAGCCGACGCAGAAATTGCATGCAATGTGTCGTGTGGATACTCAGGCGACATCATAGGTGTCGGGCCTGATGGAGACACGCTGCAGCGCACGAGCGGCCTGAATCAGCGCATGAGCAGCGGTTGCAGCTTCGGCCACACGTTGGCGAGAAGGGTTGGCTGCGCGGCGGCGACAGGGTGCAATCCGTCGGCCTGGATCAACTCACGCTTGGTTGCCACGCCATCCAGGAAGAACGGCAAGAAGGCTGTCTTGCGGGCTTTGGCCAGCTCGTCGAAGCTGGCGTGGAACTTATCCGTATACGCTTGTCCGAGATTGGGTGGCATGCGCATACCGATCAACAGAACTTTGGCGCCGGAAGTTTGCGCGGCGTTGATCATTGCATCGAGGTTGTCGCGCATCGCCTTCAACGACAGACCGCGCAAGCCGTCGTTGGCGCCAAGTTCGAGAATGACGACTTGCGGTTTCGTGCGTGCCAGGGCTTCGGCGATACGTGTGCGGCCACCCGAGGTTGTTTCACCGCTGATGCTGGCGTTGTGGACTTCGTATCGGTAGCCTTCATGCTGAAGTTTTTGTATCAGGAGGTTCGGCCAGGCCTTGCTCTGGTCGATGCCGTAGCCGGCAGACAGGCTGTCGCCCATGACAAGAATGCCGGCGGCATTTGCGGTGCCGGTGACAATCGAAAGCGTCAGAACCAGTGACAGGAAAAAGAATCGCAACATGAATAAGCTCGCTGGAAAAAAAGTATTGGAGGCCGACGGCCTCAACAAAACCGTAGCCTTGGCAGATGGTGGCACGCTGACGATTCTGCAAGACATCCATCTGTCGATCAGTGGCGGTGAGACTGTGGCAATCGTTGGCGCTTCAGGTTCCGGAAAATCCACTTTGCTCGCCTTGCTGGCCGGGCTGGATGAGCCCAGTGCCGGCACCGTGCGCCTGATGGAGCAGGATATCTTCAAGCTCGACGAAGATGCGCGAGCTAGCCTGCGCGGTGCTTCGCTGGGCTTCGTGTTCCAGTCCTTCCAGCTGCTGCCAGCGCTGACGGCAGAGGAGAATGTGATGATGCCGCTCGAACTGGCCGGGCGCAAAGATGCGCGTGCAACTGCCGTGCGCTGGCTCGAGCGCGTCGGCCTCGGCGCGCGGCTCAAGCATTACCCCAAACATCTCTCTGGTGGTGAGCAGCAACGCGTTGCGCTGGCACGAGCCTTCGCCATGCAGCCAGCCATGCTGCTTGCTGATGAGCCGACAGGCAATCTTGACGTGGCGACCGGTCAGCAGATCATCGAGCTCATCTTCGAGCTTAACCGCGAGTCGGGAACGACCTTGATGCTGGTCACGCATGACGAACATCTCGCAGAAAAATGTGGGCGCCAGGTTCGTCTGCAACAAGGGCGCATCGTGTCGGATGCCCGAAGTGCCAGCGCAGCTGTGGTGAGTTGAGCGAAAGCCGTCGTTCGGCTGCAGATTGCAGGCGCGTGTGCTGCGGGCCACGGCAATCGGTAGTATCGTTGGGCCACTGATCCTCCTTCCGCGGTGCCCCGATGAAATTGCCTCCCCTGCGCTACACCGTTGAGATCGCCGACGCGGCAGCCCATCTGTTTCGCGTCAGTCTGAGTGTGCCTCAACCAGACCTGGCGGGCGTATCGCTGAGCCTGCCGGCCTGGTTGCCCGGCAGCTACATGATCCGTGAATTCGCCAAGAACATTGTCACGCTGCGTGCCACGCAAGGCACGCGCAAAGTCGTGTTGACGAAGCAGGACAAGCACACCTGGAGCACCGGCAAGCTGACCGGCGATGCACCGCTGGAAGTCGTTGCCGAGATCTATGCGTGGGATCTGTCCGTGCGTTGTGCGCATCTCGACCAGACGCATGGCTTCTTCAATGGCACGCAGATGTTCCTGAGTGTCGCCGGCCGCGAGCATCTGCCACATGAGGTCGAGTTGAGGCGCCCCGCGGGCGAGGGCTTCGCGGCGTGGCGCGTGGCCACTACGCTGACTGCCGCACGCGGCACGGCGAAGCTCGGTGGCTTCGGCGTATATACGGCGGCCGACTACGACGAGCTGGTCGACCATCCCGTCGAGATGGGCACGTTCAAGCTGCTCAAGTTCAGCGCTGGCGGCGTGCCGCATCAGGTGGCTGTCACCGGGCGCACGCGTTTCGACGAGAAGCGCCTGTGCGCCGACTTGAAGAAAATATGCGAATGGCAAATAGAGTTCTTTGGCGGCAAGGCGCCGTTCAAGAACTACCTGTTCCTCGTGATGGCGGTCGGCGATGGCTACGGCGGGCTTGAGCATCGTTCATCGACGGCGCTGCTATGTTCGCGCAACGACCTGCCGGTGCCGGGCACGACTTCCATCGACGAGCGCTACCGTGGTTTTCTCGGCCTGTGCAGCCACGAGTACTTCCACTCGTGGAACGTCAAACGCATCAAGCCGGCGCGCTTCCTGCCCTACACGCTGAGCGAGGAGGGCTACACGAGTCTGCTGTGGGTCTTCGAAGGTTTTACTTCGTACTACGACGATATCGCTCTGGTGCGCAGCGGGCTCATCTCGCAGGCCGACTATCTCGGCATGCTGGCCAAGACCATCGCTGGCGTCGAGCGACACAGCGGGCGCCACAAGCAGAGCGTGGCGGAGTCGTCCTTCGATGCCTGGATCAAGTATTACCGTCAGGACGAGAACAGTCCGAATGCCATCGTCAGCTACTACACCAAGGGCTCACTGGTTGCTGCCGGGCTGGATCTGACCATACGCGCAGCGACGCAAGGCAAGCGTTCGCTGGATAACGTCATGCTGCATTTGTGGACTGACTATGCCTTGCAAGGGCGCGGTGTGGGCGAGGGTGAGATGGCTGCCATCATCAAGCAGGCAACTGGCGTGGACGTGTCGCGCGAGATCGTCGCCTGGGTCGAAGGTATCAGCGATGTGCCCTTCGAAAAGCTGCTCAAGCCCTATGGCATTGCACTCGAGCGGAAGCGTGGCAACTTGCTCTCCGGCTTGGGCATCAAGACTCGCGCAGAGGGCAGTGCGCTGAAGCTGGCGAATGTCCTGGATGGCGGTAGTGCGCAGCGCGCAGGCCTGTCGGCGGGCGACGAGTTGGTGGCGCTCGATGGTTTGCGCGTAACCGCCGGCAATCTCGACAATCTCTTGCTGCGCTACGACAAGGGCCAGGTGTTCGAGCTGAGTTATTTCCGTCGCGATGAGCTGACGACAGCAAGCGTGCGCTTCGAGCCGCCGCGCATGGATGAGTGTGCGCTCGTGCGCTCTCCCGGCGCCACGGCCGCCGTCACCAAGCTGCGCAACGACTGGTTGGGGCGCGAGGCGTCGGCATAGGGCGGAACTCCTGTGGAGGTTCCGCCTACGCCTCCGACGTCGCGCGTGAAGTGATCTGCGTGGTTTTTGTTTTCTGCAGCGAGGCCCTGAGCAGCGCTGCGAACATGGCGCTGGCAACGATGGTGGCCAGCGTCGCAGCCCACCAGAAGCCGCCTAGCCCCATGGGTGCAATGCCGAGCGGGGTAAAGCCGCGGTAGCAAAGCCACCAGCCTCCTGCCATGCCGACTCCCCAGAAGCAGATGATGTGGATGGTCATCGGGCCGATGCTCTGTTTGAGGCCGCGCAAGGCCTGCGCCGCGACTGTCTGTACCGCGTCAAAGAGCTGGTAAAACGCGATCAATCCGATGAGGCTGATGGCGAGCTGCTGCACGGCCGGGTCGGGGGTGTAGACGCGGATCAGCGCGTCACCGCTGGCCCACAGCAGCAAGGCCAGGCTCGTGGATGCGCCGACACCGAGCAGCATGCCGACGCGAACGGTCTTGCGTACGTGTGGCCAGTCTTGCGCGCCTGCCGCCTGGCCCACCATTGCCAGCGTGGCGATGGAGATGGAGAGCGGCAGCATGTAGCAAACGCCGCCGAAGCTGCCGAGGATACGATGGCCGCCGACGGCGATCGGGCCGAGCGGGGCAACCATCAGCGCAATCAGCGCGAAGCTGGTGATCTCGACGAAAGCCGACATGCCGATCGGCAAGCCGATGCGCAGGATTTCGCCGATGCGTGCAAGCGACGGCGCTTGCCAGCCGGACAGCAGGTGCAAAGCCTGCGAGCGTTGTGAGCGCGCGAGGTAGACCAGCCCTGCGATCGCTAGCGACGAGGTGATGATGACGTTGGAGATGGCACAGCCGACAGCGCCCAGTGGTGTCGTGCCGAGCCAGCCGAATGCGAGGGTGGGTGCGAGTAGTGCGTGGACGCCGGCATTGGCGAGGCCGAAAAACATCAGCATGCGTGGCGCGCCGATGGCATTGAGCATGCCGCCGCAAGTGCGGTAGATCAGCGTACCCGGCAGGACGAAAGCGAGTGCGGTGAGGTAGGCCCGCGTGCGCGCTTCAATCTCCGGCGTCATGCTGCTGGCGTTCAATAGCCAGCCGGGAAAGATCATCAACACCATGCCGAGCAGCGCAAGCCCTGCGGCCAGCCAGATGCCTTGCTGGAAACTCGCAGGCAATTCCGAAATGCGCCTTGCACCGAAGTGCTGGGCAGCAATCGGTGTGAGCCCTTGCACGATGCCCGCGAAGGCCAGCATCACAGAGATGTAAATGCCGGAGCCGATGCCTACCGCTGCCAGATCGACAGTGCCCGCGTAGCCCGCAATGACGGTGTCGACGATGGTCGTACTCATCGATGCCAGTTGCGCGATGAGGATGGGCGACGCGTGGGCGAGCAAGGCACGGAGTACGAAGCGGGACTTGAGCGAAGGTGTCGAGGTTGTCATTGGGGGGATCGCCCGGCGGGCTGGTGAAGAAGGCAGACCGGGTGTGGCTGTCGGCCAAAAGGGCATTTTAGCAGCCGGCGATTGGACCACTTCCTAACTTGCAGTGGATGCCCGTTCAGGTGCCATAGGGCTTGCAGGTTTTCTACTTGTGGGAGGTGCAGTCATGGCGGACTTCAGTCCAGCCTTCGAAGCAATGATCCAGAACGAAGGCGGATACAAGCTGAGCAACGTGGCGAATGATCGCGGTGGTCAGACCTATGCGGGCATCGCCCGCAATTTTCATGGCAGCTGGCCCGGTTGGGTGATCATCGACCGCGGCGACATGGGTAACCTGGAGTTGTCACGCCTGGTGCGCGAGTTTTACAAGGCCGCGTTCTGGGATCCCATCGCGGGGGATGAGATCAAGCAGCAGGCAATTGCCGCGAGCATTTTTGATTTCGCGGTTAACGCGGGAACCGGAACCGCTGCCAAGCTTGCGCAGCTCGTCGTGAGTGCGATGCCTGACGGACGCATCGGCCCCAAGACACTGGCTGCGCTCAACGAGCTTGACGAGGGGGTCTTCGTGCTCAAGTACGCGCTGGCCAAGGTGGCGCGCTATGCGGAGATCTGTAACAAGGATCGCGGGCAAAGCAAGTTCCTGCTCGGCTGGATCAATCGCACGATGAAGGGGCTGACATGACTCCACTGCTGGGTATTGGCGAGCTGGTGACAGGTATCGGAAAAGTGGCCGACGACCTGTTCACGTCGGATGAAGAGCGCTTGAAAATTGCGTTGCAGGAAAAGGCCATCGAGACCGAGCTGGTCAAGGGGCAGATGGAGATCGACAAGACCGAGGCGCAGCATGCAAGTGTGTTTGTCGCCGGTTGGCGCCCCTTCATTGGCTGGGTGGGCGGCGTGGCATTGGCATACCAGTTTGTCCTTTACCCGCTGATGGTATGGAGCTGGGCGTGGTTCCAGTCGCGTGGCTGGGTCCCGGCCAACCAGAATCCCCCGCCGGTACTCAAGGCCGATGAGCTTTGGGTACTGGTCTCCGGCATGCTGGGTATTGCCGGTCTGCGAAGCTTCGACAAAGCCAAGGGTACGCAGACGGACAAGGTGTCGTTGACCAAGAACGAAAACTGATTTTCCATTTCAGAGAACTCCAGGCTCCGGCGGGTGTCACTACCGTCGGAGCTTTTTTCTGCGGATTTGACGCCTTTGATAAATTTCAGAAATGCCAAATCTGCCTATAGCGCCAATTTGTGCGGTTTGTCATTGCCCGCAAAAATCCGCGAGTGGCGCGAATAAAAATTAATCAGGCAAGCACGTTACAATCAATCGGGTATTGCCTGGCGTGCGCCAGTCTGCGGCACGTAAGCACGCAAATAAAAATCAAAGTGGATAGCCCGTAGCGGGCGCTCTGTGTATTCGAACGTCATGGGCAAGAGTCCAGGTGAAAAGTAATGGCTATTACCGGCGACCAAAGTTTCCTGAAGAACATAAACCGCATGGCAATGATCCGGCTTATCAGAGGGCAGCCGGGTCTTTCGCGTGCCGATCTGGCAACCAACACCGGGCTGACGAAATCGACGGTGAGCCAGCTGGTGCAGGAGCTGATTGATGAAGGCTGGTTGTCGGAAGACGATGCGCTGGTGACGGGTAGTATCGGTCGCCGTCCCACGCCACTGCGTTTGAATACCGAGAAGCTGGCCTTGATCGGTGCAGATCTGAAGGTTGGCCAGATTGACGTCGTTGCGACGACGCTGACGGGTGAAGTGATCGCCACCACACAACGCACGATGGACACCAAGGACGTCAAGGAGGTCATGGCGGTTCTTGCCGGAGGCATCGCCGAAGTCGTGCGCGCGATGCTGGCGCAACACCGCACGGTGCTTGGTGTCGGGCTGGGGGTGCCCGGGCCGGTGCACGCGGTGAGCGGCATCCTGCATTTTTCCCCAAATTTCGGTTGGCGTGATGTGCCGGTACGTGCCGAGCTGAATACAGCTCTGGCCGCCGCGGGCATTTCGAAGCTACCGGTCTATGTGCAGCGCCGCGCAGCGACGGCCGCACTGGGCGAGGTGGAGTTTGCCTGTACGGAGGTCGAGGAGCCGCTGCTCTACATCCATCTCGGTTTGAGCATCGGGGCGGGCGTGTTCGTCAGTGACCGCTTGTTGAGCGGGCATGGCGGGTTTGCAGGCGATGTCGGCAACCAGCAGCTCAAGTCGGAAGGCACGTATCGCACGGCTGAGGAGATCGTCAGTCTGGGGGCCATGGCGCGCGCGGCCGGCATCACACCGCAGGAGTTCCTGGCCCGTGTCGAGGCCAATGATGACTCCGTACAGCAGATTCTCGAGAACGCCGGGCACTACCTCGGCGTGCTGATCCATAACCTCTGGTCCACCTTCGACCCGGCGCAGGTTGTGCTGGGCGGGCAGTGCAGTCGCTTCGGCACGCACTATGTCGATATGGCGTTGGCCACGCTCAATGAGCGCGCTGCAGATGGTCTGATACGCCCGCCGAAAGTCAGCGTTGCGCGGTTCGGCGAACAAGCGGTGGCGATCGGCGCGACGGCGCTGGTACTGCACCAGATCGTGCGCCCGATGTAAGTACTCGTTGCGGACAAGGGCGTGCTCAGAAACGCAGCACGCCGCCTTCGAGCACCTTGGCTTCTTCCAGCCGGCTCACCGTCGGGCGCAGGTCGAGGCCCGTCTCTTCAGCCAGTTTGGCGGCGCGCTCGCGCAGCTGACGTGCGCTGACTTCCACCGCTTCGCCACGCGCCGCAAAGGCGATCACATTGCCGCTGTCGCATGAAGGAAAGGCCATAGCGCGCGTGTCGAATGCTTCTGACATGCGCTGGATGCTTGGGCCGTAGCGTCGCGTGCGGCCGAACAGGTTCACTGCCAGCAAGCCGCTTTCGGACAGGCGTGAACAGCAGGCCTGGTAAAACGGCAGGGAGTCGAGCGCGCCGACCTTGGCGTTTTCATCGTAGCCGTCGACCAGGATGTAGTCGAACAGGCTCTTGCCTTCCTGCATGTATTCGACACCATCGCCGATCTCGATGTGCAGGCGTTCGTCCTGTGGCGGCAGCTTGAAGAACTGCTGCGTGGCGGCGACCACGCGTGCGTCGATCTCGACGACGGTCAGTCGCGATTGCGGCAATTTCCAGTAGCAGTACTTGGTCAGCGAAGCGGCGCCCAAGCCGATCAGCAGGATGCGCCGTGGCCAGGCCTTCTCGTCGCGCATCAGCAGGCCAGCCATCATCTCGCGCGTATAGGCCAGCTCCAGATTGACCGGGCGCGCGATGCGCATGGCGCCCTGTACCCATTCGGAGCCGAAGTGCAGGTAGCGCACGCCTTTCTGTTCGCTGATATCGATGGATGAAGACATGGAGTATCGGGGGAGGGTTTGCCGTCGGGCCGCAATTGTATGTCGGTTGCGGGGGCGGGTTGTCTGTCCGTTGCTGCTGCGGTTAATCCCGCTTAACAAAGCTTACTTCGTGCTTACAAATCCGATTCAGGCATAATCCAGCGAAAACGTATAACGCGCACACGCGCGCACAATAAAGATCGCCTCGCGGCGAACAGACCACTGCTGGGATACTGATGGACACCACGAACACGGCTGGACGACGTGTGACGCTTGCTGACGTCGCCAGAATGGCTGGGGTGTCAAAGCAGACGGCCTCACGCGTGGTCAATGGCAGCGCGCAGGTGACGGATGAGACCCGTGCGCGTGTATTGCAATGCATCGAAGTCTTGGGCTTCCGCCCGAGCACGCTGGCGCGCCAACTGACTGCCGGGCGCAGTCTCACGCTTGGCGTGGTCAACAACACCGCGGTCGGTCACCTCATGTGCGGTGATGCCTATGTCGGCATGGTGCGTCAGGCTGACGGCATGGGCTACGCGCTGCTCAACAAGGAAATGAGCGACTTCTCGCGCGCCAGTGTCGATGCCATGTTGGGGCAGATGCTGGAGCGTCAGGTCGACGGCATCATTCTGGCCGGTCCGGAGATCGGCAACAGCCATGACTGGCTGGACGACTACCCCCTTGACGACTTGCCGATGCCCCTCGTGGCGATCAACGCGCGACCGCGGGCCGGCGTCGATGTCGTGGGCTTCGATAACTTCCTGGCCGGGCAGAATGCGACGCGGCATTTGCTGAGTCTGCAGCGTCGCCGCATTGGCCATCTCTCCGGGCCGAACAATCGCTGGGTGGCGCAACGCCGCATCGAAGGCTGGCAAGCTGCGCTGGATGAAGCCGGGCTGCCCGAATGCAAGGCTTACTGCGTGGAGGGTAGTTGGGAGGCCGAATCCGGTGGCCCTGGCCTGCAGCGCTTGCTGGAGTTATGTCCCGATCTGGATGCCGTATTCGTCAGTAGCGACCGGATGGCGCTTGGCGTCCTGATGGAAGCGCAGCGGCTGGGGATCGATGTCCCGGGGACGCTGGCCGTGATGGGCATCGACAACGACCCACAAAGTGCATTTTTCACGCCGCCCCTGACCACCATGACGCAGGACACGCCGCGCATGGCCGAGGTGGCGCTGCGCCAGTTGGTGCGTCGCATATGCGATCGTCACGGCGAGCCTTATCCTGCAGGTTGTGCGCAGGAAGAAAGCTCGATGCTGACGCATCGCCTGATCGTTCGTCAGAGTACGCTGGGCGACGTCGCAAACTGATTGTGCAGCCCGGTGCCAGGCAGCATGCGCTGTGATATTGATGATGTGACCCTCGCAGGGAGTAAACACAAGTGACAGAGCAACACAATACGAAGGGGCGCCGCCCGACCCTGGCTGACGTCGCCAAGATGGCGGGCGTATCGAAGCAGACGGCCTCGCGTGTCATCAACCGCAGCGAGCACGTCACGGAAGAAACGCGCGCACGCGTGCTCAAGTGCATCGAAACGCTGGGCTTCCGGCCAAGCGCGCTGGCACGCCAACTCACCAGCGGGCGCAGCTATACGCTTGGCGTAGTCAGCAATGCCGCCATTGGCTACCTGACGACGGGCGATGCCTACACCGGCATGGTGCGCCAGGCTGACCACCTCGGTTATGCACTTCTGATAAAAGAGATGCGTGAGTTTTCGCGCAGCAGCGTCGAGATCATGCTCAACCATCTGATCGACCGGCAGGTCGACGGCGTGATCTGGGCAGGGCCGGAAATCGGTGACAGCCATGCCTGGCTGGATGACTATCCCGTCAATGACCTGCCGATGCCGCTCGTAGTGATCAACGCGCGCAAGCGCGGGAATATCGACACGGTTGGCTTCGATAATTTTCAGGCGGGCAAGATCGCCACGCGTCACCTGTTGAGCCTGCATCGCCATCATATCGGCCACATTTCCGGCCCGATGGATCGCTCCGTCGCGCAGCAACGCGTTGAAGGCTGGCGTGCCGCGCTGGCAGAAGGCGGGCAGCCGGAGTCGGGCAATCTCTGTGTCGAGGGTGACTGGGAAGCGCCTACCGGTGGGCCGGCACTGCGCCGCCTGAAAGAGATGTGCCCCGAGCTCGACGCGGTATTTGTCGGCAGCGACCGCATGGCACTCGGCGTGCTGTTCGAAGCGCGCCAGATGGGCCTGCGCGTACCCGAGGATCTCGCCGTGATGGGCATCGACAACGACCGTCAGAGTGCATTCTTCTCGCCACCGCTAACGACCATGCATCAGGACACACCGCTGATGGCCGAGATCGCTTTGCGCCTGCTCGTGCGACGCATCTGCGAGCGTCGTGGCGAGCCGTATCCGGAGTCTTGCGCAGTGCCCGAGAACCCGCTGCTGGTGCACGAGTTGCTGGTGCGGCAGAGCACGCTGGGTGTCATGCCAATGCCGTGACGTGATGTGGGCGTTCCAAAGAAAAAAGCGCATCGATCGATGCGCTTTTTTCTTTACAGCGTTCGTCGGACCGGGCGTTCGAAGGCCAACGCTGATCCCGATCACGTCGCCGTGAGGCGCTTGCTCATCGATGTGTAAGAGAGTGACTGCCCGTCGATTCTGAACATCTCTGGCAACTCGCCGGTCTTGATGAATCCAGCGCGAAGGTACAGTCGTATGGCGGGTTCGTTGCCGCTCAAGACCTGAAGATCTATCCATTCGAGTCTTGCAATCTCTGTTGCCCATCGAACTGCGTGAGAGAGCAAGGCCGTGCCCAGCCCTGATTTGCGGTGATCGCGATCCACGCCCATACCGAGAAGGCAGCGATGTTCCGAGAAGGGCTCGGGGCGCGAGCGAAGGTCGATATGGCCGATGATTTTCCGGCCCGAGTTTCGGGCAACCCAGACCTGGCGCCAGCCCGCTTTGCCGACGTGTATTCCCAAGCCTGCGCGGAAAGCATCCTCCATCTGAGGAAGTACCCGCGAAGTACCTTTCGGCATCGGCTGGAAATAGCGATCGCCGACTCCGTTATCTGCAAGATGGTCGTTCAGATATTCGATGAATGAATCGATGTCGGCAGCGGTGACAGGCTCTATCGTCATGGACTAGTGCAATGCCTTGCGCAACGCATACAACGCTTCCAGCGCCTCACGCGGGCTCATATTGTCGGGATCGAGTTCTGACAATTGCGTGAGTGCAGGGTGGCTCACGCTGGTGGGTTCCGGTTCGGGCAGCGAAGCAAACAGGTCGTCCTGTGGCCCACTCGCCACTTCGCGACTTTCCAGCGCGCGCAGGCGGCGTTTGGCATCGCGCACGACACCGGCCGGGATGCCAGCCAGCGCGGCCACTTCGATCCCGTAGCTTTGCGATGCGGGGCCTTCTTCCACGGCGTGCAGGAAGACGATGCTGTGGCCATGTTCGACTGCGCCAAGGTGCACGTTGGCGCATTCCGGATATTCGTGGCCGAGGCGTGTCAGCTCGAAGTAGTGCGTCGAGAACAGCGCGTAGCTCTGGTTCTTGTCGAGCAGGTGCTTGGCGATCGAGAATGCCAATGCCATGCCGTCGAAGGTGGATGTACCACGGCCGATCTCGTCCATGAGCACAAGGCTGCGATCTGTCGCGCCGTTGAGAATGGCGGCAGCTTCGGTCATTTCGACCATGAAGGTCGAACGGCCGGAGGCCAGATCGTCGGAGGCGCCGATACGCGTGAAGATGGCATCTACCGGACCGATGCGGCAGCGCGAAGCGGGGACGAAGCAGCCGCAATGTGCGAGCAACACGATGAGCGCCACCTGACGCATATAGGTCGATTTACCGCCCATGTTCGGGCCAGTCACGAGCAGCATGCGACGCGTCGGTACGAGCTGTACGTCATTGCTGATGAAGCTGTCGACCTGTCGCTCGACGACGGGATGGCGACCCTCGCGAATATCGATGACGGGTTCGTCGACCAGTTCGGGTGCGCGGTAGTCGTAGCGTGCCGCGGCTTGCGCGAAGGCATTCAGGCCATCGAGCAAGGCCACCGCGTGGGCGATGCGCTGCAGCGTCGTGACTTGGGGTACGAGCTGTTCGAGCACCTGCTCGTAGAGCATCTTCTCGCGCGCCAGGGCGCGGTCCTGTGCCGATAGCGCCTTGTCTTCGAAGGTCTTCAGCTCGGGCGTGATGTAGCGCTCGGCGTTCTTCATCGTCTGGCGACGGCGGTAGTCGTCCGGCACCTTGCCTGTGTTGGCGTGGGTGACTTCGATGTAGAAGCCGTGCACGCGATTGAACTCGACCTTGAGCGTGCTGATGCCGGTGCGTTCGCGTTCTCTGGCTTCAAGCTCCAGAAGGAAAGCGCCGCAGTTGGACTGGATGTCGCGCAGCTCGTCGAGCTCCGCGTCGTAGCCGGTGGCGATGACGCCGCCATCGCGCACCTGCGCGCCGGGTTCAAGTGCAATGGATGCTTGCAGCTGGAGCAAGGCTTCCACTGGCGTGGCCAGTTCGCGCTGCAGGCGGGCCGCAAGGTCCGCCTGCTCGACGGGCAGCGGCGCACGTAGCGCATCCAGCCCGGCAAGGCTTTCGCGCAGGCTGGCCAGCTCGCGCGGGCGCACACTGCGCAGGGCGATGCGCGTGGCAATGCGTTCGATGTCGGCAATCGGGCGTAGTGCATCGGCAATGGCACTCATTGGCCCGTTGCCCGCATCGCCGAGCAAGGCGCCGACCGTCTGGTGGCGCAAACGGCATTCGTGCCGATTGGATAGCGGGTGGTGCAGGCAATGCCGTAGCCAGCGTGAGCCCATGCTGGTCTGGCACAGGTCGAGCAGGGACAGCAGCGTGGGCGAGGGCTCGCCACGCAGTGTTTCGGAGATTTCCAGGTTACGGCGCGTGTGGGCGTCAAGGCGCAGATAGTCATCGTCGCGCTCGACCTGCAGGCGCGTGATGTGCCCGAGCGATTGGCGCTGCGTGGTGCGCGCATAGTCGAACATTGCGGCGGCGGCGGCCAGCGCCACGTCCAGTCCCTCAGCGGAGAACCCGGCCAGATCGCGCGTGCCGAAGTGGCTGGTCAGCAATTCGGTGCCGGTCTTGGCGTCGAACTGCCAGTCCGCGAGGCGGCGGATGGCGGGCACGCGCGACTCGAGCGCCGGCAGCTTGAGGCTGTCGGGAATCAGGGCCTCGGCCGGGCGCAGGCGCTCGAGGTGGCTGATCAGTGATTCGGGTGTCGTTTCTACAATCCGGAAGTCGCCATTGGCCAGGTTCAACCAGGCCAGCCCGAGCACGCCGCGATGCAGTTGCACAGCCAGGAGGGGCGCATCGGCCCGGTCGTCCAGCAGGGCTGCGTCGGTCAGCGTGCCCGGCGTGACGATGCGGGCAACTGCGCGTTCGACCGGCCCCTTGCTGGTGGCGGGGTCGCCGACTTGCTCGCATATCACGGCAGACTCGCCAATCTTGACCAGTTTGACGAGGTAGGGCTCGAGCGCATGAAACGGCACGCCGCACATCTTGATCGGTACGCCGGCGGATTGGCCGCGCGTCGTGAGGGTGATATCCAGCAGGCGCGCAGCGCGCTCGGCGTCTTCGTAGAACAACTCGTAGAAGTCGCCCATGCGATAGAACAGCAACAGGTCGGGGTGCTGAGCCTTGAGACGCAGGTACTGCTGCATCATCGGGGTGTGGCTCGAAAGGTCCTTTGAATCAGTCACTTGATGTTTTTCCGGATGGTCGATGCGTCGCCCGCGACGGGAGTTTGCTGCGTGAGGTGGCTGAGCAGAGAGGCTGACTGCGAGCAGGCGGCAATTATATCGACGCGGGCCACCCCCTCAAAACGCGGGCGAGCCGGGAATGTTTGTTGCGCACGCAGGCGCTCCAGCAGAGAGGCTCAGCAGGTAGAAGTGAGAACAAGGGGCTGTTCAGGGCGTTGAGCGCGCATTCTGCCCGTCGAATCTCGCGGCTATACTGTCGAGCCGCCCGTTTTATGCGATTTGCAAGCTGTTGTGCAAAGCAGGAACGGCTTCAGGACGCGTCTTTGCGGCCGATGTTCAAAGAATCGTTGTGAGAGGTGGCGGGCATTCGACGCGGTGTTCGACGCAAGCTTTCAGGGGAGGGGCAAGGTGCGCAGGCATGTCACGTGTTCTTTCTGCCGGGAATGGTCGGGGGCCGGGCGCTCCGTGACACTCGCCGGTAAGTTTGCCGTTGGCCCAGCTGTCCGTTTTTCTTTCTCTGCACTCGTTCCATCTCCTGGCTGCCACGGGTTGCGAGGTTTATCGGCGATCGCCCGTGGTTTGCTTATCGGTGGCCTGATTGGCTGTGTGCCGACGCTCGCCGCCGCAACGACCAAAGATGAGCTATCCGACCTGAGCCTGGAGCAGCTGTCCAGCATCAGGGTGACGTCCGTCTCGCGGCGCCCCGAGCCGCTGGCCAAAGCCGCTGCTTCGATCTATGTGATCACTGCCGACGACATACGCCGCTCAGGCGCGCGTAGCCTGCCCGAGGTCTTGCGGCTGGCTCCCAATCTCCAGGTCGCGCGTCTGAACGGGCGCGAATATGCCATCAGCGCCCGCGGGTTCAATTCGACGGCCGCCAACAAGTTGCTGGTGCAGCTCGATGGCCGCTCGCTCTACACGCCCTTGTTTTCGGGTGTGCTGTGGGATGCGCAGGATGTTTTCCTGCCCGATGTCGATCGCATCGAGGTGATCAGTGGGCCGGGCGCCACTTTGTGGGGTTCAAACGCCGTCAATGGCGTCATCAACATCATCACGCGCCGGGCAAGCGAGACGCAGGGCGGGTTGGCGACCGCGTCCACCGGCACCCAGCAGCATGATGCGGCTGCGCGTTACGGTGCGCGGGCGGGCGCTGGCTCGGCCTATCGCTTCTATGCCAAGCGCGACAATTACGAACAGACTGAACGGGCAGATGGTGTCGGCGCCTCGGACGCCTGGCAGAAAACCCAGGCCGGCTTCCGTTTCGACATTGGCGAAGCCGGCAATGGGTACACAGTGTCGGGCGACGCCTATGACGGCTCGGCTGACCCGGTCCGCCCGGAGCGGCAAACCCTGACCGGCGCCAACTTGTTGCTGCGCTGGAGCGGTGAGACGTCGGCAGGTAGTCGTCAGACGGTGCGTTTCATCTACGACAATACCCATCGCCATGCGCCCGGCGTATTCGAAGAGCATCTGAATATTTTCGATGTGCTCGGCCAGCATGACATGAAGATCAGCGAGCGCCAGAATTTCATTTTTGGCGCGAGCTACCGTATGGCGCAGGATAGTGTGAGCAATGGCACGGCGCTGACCCTGTTGCCCGCCGAAAAGACCTTGCGCTGGGGCAGCGTGTTCGCGCAGGACGATCTGATGCTCTTCGACAGGACGCGCGCTTCGGCGGGCCTGCGTGCGGAGTACAACGGTTATACGCATTGGGAATTTCTGCCGAACCTGCGCCTGAGTCACGGCATCAGCGACGACGTGGTGATCTGGAGTGGCCTGTCGCGTTCCGTGCGGGCACCGAGCCGCATCGATCGCGATCTATATACGCCGGAGAAGCCTCCCTATCTCGTGGCCGGTGGGCCGGACTTCGAGTCCGAGATTGCGAACACGGCCGAGATCGGCTTGCGTGCGCAGGCAAGCCAGTCCTTGTCGTATTCGCTGACGACCTTCTATGAGCGCTTCCGCAAGTTGCGCGCAGGGCGTATCAATGGCAATGGTGCGCTGGAGTTCAACAATGGCTTGAGTGGCCACACCTACGGGCTGGAAGGCTGGGCGACGTATCGCCTGAACCGGGCGTGGCGGTTCGACGCAGGCTTCGTAAGCATGCGTCAGAAATACGCAGCCGATCCGGGCAGCATCGGCGAGCAGAGCTCCCTTGGCAATGACCCGAAATATCAGTGGCAGGCGCGTAGTACCTGGGACGCATCCAGCAAGCTGAGCTTCACGGCAAATCTGCGGCATGTCGCTGCGCTACCGCAGCCGGTCGTGCCTTCCTATACCGCGCTGGACATCAACGGGGCGTACCGCATCCTGAGTGATACCAGCCTGACGCTGGCCGTGCTGAACGCACAGGGTGGCGAGCACCGCGAGTTCGGGACGGTGCAGACCGGCAGCGAGTATGGTCCGGCGGTTTATCTTGGCTTGAGCGTGGGGTTCTGATGCGGGGCGGCCACGACATCCTCCGCTTCGTTCTGACTGGCATGTGCCTGATGCGGCCCTTGCGCAGGCTGCTGTTGCAAGCGGGGCTTGCCGTTGCGTTGCTGGCCGGCGTCATCGGGATTGCCAGCGCAGACGTGCCGGAGGGGCCGTCCGAGGCCAAGGTCAAAGCGACGTTCCTGTTCAAGTTCACGAGCTACGTGGATTGGCCATCCATCGCATTCGAGCAGGCTGATGCGCCCCTTGTCATTTGCGTCGTGGATGCCGACGAGGTGGCCAGCGAGTTATTGCGCCTGACGGCGGGCCGCTCGGTCAGTGGCCATGCCATCCAGGTGAAGCGCGTGTCGGGCGGTGATGCCATTGTGCGCAGTCATGTGCTGTTTGTCGGCACCGCGGCCAGCAGCCGACTTGGCCGCATATTGAGTGCCACACGCAATCAGCCTGTGCTGACTGTTACCGAACTGGATGATGCGCTGGCCTTCGGCAGCGTCATCAATTTCGTGCTGATCGATGATCAGGTGCGCTTCGATGTCTCGCTGCCGGCGGCGGAGCGTGGCGCTCTCAAAATCAGCTCCCGCCTGTTGAGCGTGGCGCGCCAGGTCGTTACGGTGACCCCATGACGACAGGCATCCCCGTTCATTCCATCCGTTTGAAGATCATGCTGGTGGTGCTCATCACCACCTTCTTCTCCTTGCTGATCGCTGGCACCGCCATGATGCTGAATGACTGGCGGCAGTATCGCGGCTTCGTGGCGACGGAGCTGGCGACCCTGGCCAATGTGGTCAATCGCGCCAGCGCGCCAGCCCTGGCGTTCAACGACAAGAAGGAAGCCGCCGAGAACCTGGCCTTGCTGGAGGCAGCCCCCGCGGTCAAGGCAGCCGCCATCTACACGGCCAAGGGGGAGCTGTTCGCTTCCTATGCCAAACGCGACGGCGAGGAGCACATCATTCCGCGCTTGCCGGGTGTCGAAGGCCTGCACGAGGAGGGGGGGCGCCTGAGCCTGTACCAGCGGATGGTGGATAACGAGGAAATCCTCGGCACCTTGTTCATCGAGAGTTCGAGCGACGCAAGCCATCGTCTGCTGGCCTCTCTGGGGATCCTGCTGGCCGTGATGGTGTTGAGCCTGCTGGTGGCCTTCCTGCTTTCCAACAGGCTGCAGCGGTCAGTGACGGGGCCCGTGCTGTCCGTCACCGAAGTGGCGCGTCGCGTTGTCGACGGCCGGGACTTCACCTTGCGCGCGCAGAAAACCAGCAGCGACGAGATCGGCTTTCTGGTGGAAGCCTTCAACGACATGCTGGCTGAAATCGGCAAGCGTGCAGTGGCGCTGGAAGCGTCCAACCAGGCGTTGGCGCAGGAAGTGAGTGATCGCAACGCTGCACAGCGCGCGCTACAGGTCAGCGAACGCCGCAATCGTGTGCTGGTCTCGGCCAGTGCGGCGGTTACCTGGCTGGCTGACGAGCATGGCGCCTGGCGCAGCGAACACCCCCAATGGGAGGCCTACACGGGCCAGAGCTCGCAGGCTTATATGGGTTTGGGCTGGCGTAACGCGTTTCACGTGGATGACCGGGAGACGATGGACCTGGCCTGGGCTCAGGCGCTGGCCGAAGGCCAGGCTTTCGAGATCGAGGTGCGCTTGTGGCATCAGGCCACGCGGGAATGCCGTTTCGTGACACTGCGCGCCGTTGCCAGTATTGATGACAATGGCAAGGCGATGGAGTGGATCGGCTCCATCTCCGACATTCACGACAGGCGTACGGCCGAAGAGATGGCGCGTACGCTCAATCGCGAGCTGGAGCAGCGTGTGACGCAGCGCACCGCCCAGCTCGAAGAAGCCAATCGGGAGCTGGAGAGTTTCAGCTATTCCGTTTCGCATGATTTGCGCTCCCCCGTGCGCGCTGTCACGGGGTTCTCGAAAATCCTGGCGCAGGATGCGAGCAGCACGCTCAGTGCGGAAGGGTTGCGCCTGCTCGGCATCATCCAGAGCGAAGCTGCCCGCATGGGGGCCTTGATCGATGATCTGCTGACTTTCTCGCGGCTTGGCCGCAAAGCTATCCAGCCCACCGTGCTGGACATGCACGGCCTGGCGGAATCGACGTTCTCCACGCTGGCTGCCCAGCATCAGGGGCCTGTTGCCGAATTGCTGCTGGGAACCTTGCCAGAGGTTGAAGGAGACCGCTCCCTGATCGCGCAGGTGTGGAGCAATCTGCTCTCCAATGCACTGAAGTTCAGCGCCAAGCGGGAGCGCCCGCTGATCGAGATTGGCTCCATCTCGGAAGACGATGATTATGTATTCTTCGTACGCGACAACGGTGCCGGTTTCGACCCTCGCTACAAGGCGAAATTGTTCGGGGTCTTCCAGCGTCTGCACGACGCATCTGATTTTGCTGGCACGGGCGTGGGACTTGCGCTGGTGCACCGCATTATCACCCGGCATGGCGGGCGGGTATGGGCAGATAGCGTGCTCGACCAGGGGGCCACGTTCTATTTCACGCTACCGAAGGAGTTTGACCATGGAAGAAATTGAGCATGTTGAAATCCTGCTCGTCGAGGACAACCCCCTCGACGCGGAGTTGAGCATGCGTGGTCTGCAAAGCGCAAAGTTGTTCAACCGCATCATCTGGCTGAAGGATGGGCAGGAGGCACTCGACTACGTCTATTGCCGGGGAGCCTATGCCCAGCGCGCGGCAGCTCTGCCGGGCCTGATCCTGCTGGACCTGAAGATGCCGCGCGTCGACGGACTCGAGGTTCTGGCGACGCTCAAGGGCGATCCCGAAACAAAAAGTATCCCCGTGGTCGTGATGACCTCTTCACAAGAGGAAAAGGATGTCGTTAAGAGCTACGACCTCGGTGCGAACAGCTATGTCGTCAAGCCGGTGAACTTTGAAGATCTGACCGAAGTTGCGCGCCAGGCAGGCATGTACTGGCTGGCAATCAATCATCGTGCTGGAAACTGAAGACGGTTTGTCGAGGTCGTAACTCGTCGTGACGTGGCAGGTGGGAAAAGCAGCATGAACCCTGAAATGAAAGAAGACGCATTTTCTACACAGGAGCAGTTACGTATCCTGCTCGTCGAGGACTCAGCTCTGGATGCCGAGCTCGTCTCCTACGAGTTGTCGCGTCACAAGCTGCAGTTCGTCACGCGGCGGGTGTGGAGCGAAGCCGACCTGGTCATGACGCTGGCCGAGTTCGAGCCCAATATCATCCTGTCCGACTATTCCATGCCCAGCATGAACGGCCTGCGTTCGCTGGAGATAGCCCACGAACTGGCAAGTGATGTGCCCTTCATTTTCGTCTCCGGCACCATCGGCGAGGAGCGGGCCATCGAAGCGCTGAGAAATGGCGCGACCGACTACGTATTGAAGACCAATCTCGGCCGGCTCGGGCCCGCCGTGCGCCGCGCGCTGCGCGAGACGGCTGACCGGGATGCCCGCCACGCACTTGAAGTAGCCCGCCAGCAGCTCGCAACCATTCTCGAGGCAACGCCGGACTTCGTCTCCATCTGCGATGTGGACATGACGATGAAGTACATCAACGCAGGCGGCCAGAAAGTGCTCGATCTGCAGGTGTTGCCGCCGCATGGTCTGAATGCAAGCGAGTACCTGCCGGCAGCAACGCGCGAGTTGCTGATGCGCGAAGCCATGCCGCACGCCATGCAGTTCGGTACCTGGCGCGGCGAGACCGAGTTGATGAACCTGCATGGCGAGTACATTCCGGTGTCGCTGGTGCTGATCGCGCATCCGAATCCGGATGGCTCGATCGAGTTTCTGTCGACGATTGCGCGAGATGTGCGTGACCGCAAGGAATACGAATCGCGCATCCGCTACCTCGCCAACTACGACGCCTTGACGGGGCTACCGAATCGCAGCCTGTTGCTCGATCGCACCGTGCAGGCCATCCATCATGGCCAGCGCAGTGGTCAGCAGCTGGCGCTGCTGGCAGTCGACCTCGATCGTTTCACCCTCATCAATGAGAGTTTTGGTCAGGCCACCGGCGACCAGGTGTTGCGCGAGGTGGCCAGTCGCATACAGCAGCATGTGGGTCAGGAAGACACCGTGGCGCGGGTCTCCGCCGATACCTTCGTCGTGTTGCTGACGGATGCGGCCCGTTCTGACGATGTGTTATTGCTGGCCAACGAGCTCATCGAGGCCATCGGCCTGCCGTTGCAGCTGAAAGATCGCGAACTGCAGATTGGCGCCACGGCGGGTATTTCGCTGTTCCCGCGCGATGGCGAAGACATGGAGACCCTGCTGCGCAATGCCAACTCCGCGCTACATCGGGCCAAGACCCAACGCGGCGGCGGTGCCCAGTTCTACAACACACAGATGACCGATGAGGCCATCAATCGCATCGAGGCCGAAGCCAACGTGCGTCAGGCCCTGCGTCGCAACGAGCTGGTGCTGTTCTTCCAGCCGCAGTTCGAGGTCGGTTCGCGGCGCGTCACGGGTGTCGAGGCCTTGTTGCGCTGGGTGCATCCGGGGCGCGGCATCGTGCCGCCTGTGCAGCTGATTCCGATCGCAGAGGAGATCGGCTTGATGCCGCTGGTCGGCGACTGGGTCCTGGAAACAGCCTGCAAGCAGGCTGTGGCGTGGGACAAGCTGGGCTACGCGCCGATCCGTATGAGTGTCAATGTGTCGGTCAGCCAGCTGCATGCCGGCAATCTCGTTGATCGCGTGAAATGGATTCTCAAGACAACGGGCCTGCCGCCATCCCGACTGGAGCTCGAGATCACCGAAAGCGGGCTGATGCAGAACGTGGCCGAGAGCACCCTGGTGCTCGAACAGCTGAAGGCGCTCGGCCTGTTCATCGCCATTGACGATTTCGGCACTGGCTATTCCAGCCTCAGCTACTTGTCGCGCCTGCCCATCGACCGGCTCAAGATCGACCAGTCCTTCATCGCGCGCATGGTTTCGGACAAGCATGATCGTGAGATCGTGCAGGCCGTGCTCTCCCTCGCGCACGTGCTGGAACTGGACGTGATTGCCGAGGGCGTGGAAACCGAAGAGCAACTGTCGTTTCTGAAGGCCAATGGTTGCCCGCAGGCACAGGGGTACCTCATGTCACGTCCGCTCGCGGCCGAAAAGCTGGCCGCCTTCTTCGACAAGCGGCCGCAGCCTCTCGAAGGCTGAAAACCGGCCACGAGACGCCGGGGCTTACCCGTGAAAGCGTGGTTGCGCTGCCCCGCCGGGCAGCGGCGGTTCGAGCTGAGCGTACTCTGGGGCAGAATCAGGGGCTAAACCTTTGTGGCATTCGGGTCGATAAGGCACAGTAAGCCCTGAGGGGCGTCGCAGATTCCGGGGGGAGTTTGCGATCTGGTTGCCTGCCGAGCCTTCCAGTTTTGACTTGCCCGCCGACAAACTCGTTGCCGACTGAGCTTTGCCCATGAATTTCATCCTGCGCCCTGTCGAGGCTCTGCTGCAAAGACTCAGTCTTGAACGCAAGGTGCTGGTCTTGCTCGGGTTCAGCATGGGACTGGTCATGCTGGTGTCCGCAGTCCTCATGGCCTGGGGAGTACTTGTCTATTACGAGCTGTCGGTCAGCCGTAGCTTCGACAACGTGCAGGCCGAGCTGGGCACGGCGCTCAAGCGGCAGGTAGCGCAAAGTCAGCGCATCGTCAGCGAGCTGGCGGCTGACTCCACGCTGGCATTGCGCCTCGATTCCATCACCGCGCTGTACGGCCGCCGTGACATCAACGCTGCAGACTTCATCGCCGACCAACAGGCCATTGTCCTGCGTCTGGCGCACGTCGGTTTCACCCTCAAGGCGCTGGTCGTTGCCTATGATCGCGACGGCGAGCCGCTCGGCTATTTCGACAGCCGTGGCGAGCATTTCGCGATGGGGCGTTTCACCTCGCCCTTGTTTGGCCAGATCACCACGGGTGGTGCCGAGCCTTTGCCAACCAATGCAGGGGCTGGCCCGCTGCGGCCCGTGCTGCGTTCGGAGCTGGCCTTGCCGGCTTACGACCGTGGTCTGCTGTGGCGCATGGTTGACGGCGAGCTGACGCAGGCAGCCGTGGCACCCGTGGTCGCCCAGTTCGACGACAAGCGACGCCAGGTCGGGTACGTCGGCATTTTCGTCACCAAGGTCAGCGAAGACATCAAGGAGGCCGCGGCGCGCGAAGGTTTCGAAACCCTGTGGCTGTTGCCGGGCAACCGCCGCCTCGGTGACGTGACGCAAATACCCGAAGATGAGGTGCTGCGCGAAGCGCCCGATCTGGCCACGCAGGTCTACACGAATCATCCCGTGACGACGGCAGCTTCCCTGGGTCGCTTCGGCAACTGGCGGAACTACGGCCGTGCCTTTGCCTTGTCGTTCGTGCCCGAGTTTTCCGGGGGCAGGGGACGGCTGATCCTGTTGCATGACAAAGCCACCATGCGCTTGCGCGCCTTGCTGGTGTTTCTCGCCGCCTTGTTTGTCCCCTTGCTGGCCTGCGCGCTGGCTGCCGTGCCCTGCCTGCGCCTGGCGCGCCGCTATATCGTCAAGCCTGTCGTGGAGTTGGCTGGCGAGATCGATGCCGTCAAGGATGGGCGCTACGTGCGTAACGAGGCTGAAAAGCCGATGCTGCCCGAGAATGATGAAGTGGTGCACGTGCATCGCGTACTGGGTGAGCTGGCTGACGAACTTGGCCGGCGCGAGCGTGAGTCATGGATCTGGACCTCGGTGTTCCGCAAGACACGCGAAGCGATTTTCGTGACAGATCTCGAAGGCAACGTGGTTTACGTGAACCAGGCTTTCACCGATGTCTCCGGCACGACGGAAGAGGAAGCCGTCGACCGGCCTGCCAGCTTCCTGCGCACCGGTCTGCATGACGAAGCTTTCTACGAAGAGATGTGGCAGGCCCTGCGCGTGCATGGCCATTGGGCGGGAGAAGTGTGGGACCAGCGTCGCGATGGCACGGCGTATCCGCAATGGCTTTCCATGAGCCCCGTCACCAATCGCGATGGTGCCATCACCAATTACGCGGGCATCTTCAGCGACATCTCCGAGCGCAAGGCGCAGGAGGAGCGCATCAGCTACATGGCGCACCATGACACGCTGACCGGCCTGCCGAACCGGGCCATGTTGATGGAACGCCTGCGGGTGGCCTTGCTGCATGCCGAGCGTGAGGGCCATCAGGTCGCTGTGCTGTTCATCGACCTCGACCGCTTCAAGATCATCAACGACACGCTCGGGCACTCGGTCGGCGATGGTTTGCTGCAAACGGTGGCCGAGCGCCTCAAGCGTGCCGTGCGCGCATCCGATACCGTCTCTCGTCTCGGAGGCGATGAGTTCATCGTCATGCTCTACAAGGTGCGTTCGATACAGGACGCCGAGCGGGTTGCCGAACATATCCTGGGCGTGCTCGCGCCGACGGCCCGTGTCGAGGGCCATGAGCTGGCCATCACCCCGTCGATCGGCATTGCGGCCTATCCAGAGAATGGTGTCGACGCCGATGAGCTGATCCGCAATGCGGACGTTGCCATGTATCACGCCAAGGCACAGGGCCGGAACAACTACCAGCTGTTTGAACCCTCTCTGTCGGAGACTGCGGTCGAGAGCCTGTCGCTCGAGCACGCATTGCGCTGCGCTGCGGATCGCGACGAATTCACGCTCTACTATCAACCGCAGATCGAGGTCGCCACGCGCAAACTCGTCGGCGTCGAGGCGCTGATCCGTTGGGAGAGCGAAGAGTTCGGCGTTGTGCCGCCCGGAAAATTCATCCGCATCGCCGAAGAGTGCGGCCTGATCCTGCAGATCGGCGACTGGGTGCTGCGCGAGTCCTGCCGCCAGCGTGCCGAGTGGAATGCGGATGGCATCGGTTCGTTCCCGGTGGCGGTCAACGTGTCGGCGCTGCAGTTCCGCCAACCCGAGTTCGTACGGCGCGTCGAAGAAGCGATGCAGCTTTATGGCATCAAGGCTGAGCAGCTCGAACTTGAGCTCACCGAGAGCATCGTCATGCACGAGTCCGGCGTCACGGCCGCGGCGCTGGAGAAGCTCAAGACCATGGGCATATCGCTGGCGATCGATGACTTCGGCACGGGCTACTCCAGCCTCGGCTACCTCAAGCACCTGCCGATCCAGAAGCTCAAGGTCGACGGCTCTTTCATCCGTGGTATCGAAACCGACAAGGCCGACCGCGCCATCGTCGAAGCCATCGTGTCCCTCGGCCGTGCGCTGAACCTGACGCTGGTGGCAGAAGGGGTCGAGCAGCGCAGTACGATTACGCTTCTTGGCAAGCTCGGCTGCCACGTTGCGCAGGGCTATCTGTATTGCCGCCCGCTGCCGCCCGAAGATTTCGTTGCCTGGTACCGCGAATTCTGCGGCGAAGGCAAACGCTTATCGGTGGCCTGAGTTCCATATCGCATGCGGAGCGTCCGCTTGTGGCGAAGTGCCTGGTGTGCGCTGTCATTGTTGACGCTGGCCTCTTCCGCTTCCCACGCAGAGACCGTCAGTGTGGTGAGTCCGGATTACTGGTGCCCCTATAGCTGCAAGGCAGGTAGCCCGCGCGAGGGTTATATCGTGGATGTGCTGCGCCAGATTCTTGAACGGCACGGTCACGTTCTCAGGTACGAGAACGAGAACTATGCGCGGGCGTTGCAGGAAGCCCGGCAGGGACGCTACACGCTGATCACCACGGTGTATCCCGAGGAGGCGCCGGGCTTTTCTTTCACGCACGAACCGATTGCCAGGGCGAGCTACTGCTTCTATACGCGCGTCGGCAATCCCTGGCGCTATACGGGCCCTGCGTCACTGGAACACGTCCGCATCGGCGTCATCAAGGGCTACAGCTACGGACCGCAGCTGAACAAACTCATTCAAGGCAAGCCTGACAGCTTCGACCTGCAGACAGGGGACGCGCTCACTTCGCGCCTCGCTGCCATGGTTTTCATGTCACGACTGGATGGCTTCATTGAAGACGACAATGTGGTGCGCCATCTGCTTGCGACACAGCCCCAGATCCAGCTCAAGGAGTCGGGGTGCTTTGCGCAGGATTTCACCTACGTGGCGGTGTCTCCCAGATTTGGCAACTCACGCGAACTGGCTGAGTTGATTGACAAGGAGCTTCGCTCCCTGCGCAAGAGCGGGCAACTCAAGGAGATCCTGTCGCGCTATGGATTGACGGACTGGGCGCCGCCGCGGCGTTGATTGCCCACAGACGCGTCGTCTGACGGTCTTGCTCCTGTGCTGCCCGGGATGGCCAGGCCGGATGCAGTAAGATGCCCGCTTGGCATAGGAGATTGCGCATGACCCGAGTTCCCTTCTTTCTTGGCACCCTGATACTGACTTGCCTGAGCGGACAGGTCAGCGCCCAGGACGCCTGTACGCCTCGCTCACTCGGTTTCGGCGCAGGCGGCGCCAGCTGGGAGCATCGCCCGTTGTCCAAAATGAAGAAGGATACGCGCTACGGCGTAGTGGAAGAGGGCGGGAGCAGCATCCTGCACGCCGAGGCAGAGGGTTCGGCTTCGTTCGACGCGACAGCCTTCAAGCCCGCTATCCCCGCGCAGCCTGTGTTGGCCTGGCGCTGGCGCACGAGCGGGCCGATCCCCGGCGCCGACAACCGGGACAAGAGCAAGGAAGACTCGCCGCTTCGTGTCATCGTCGCCTTTGATGGCGACATCGAGACCTTGCCGGCCGTTGAGAAGCGTCGTTTCAGTCGCGCGAAGACTTTTCTCGGCAAAGACCTGCCTTATGCCGTGCTCATGTACACCTGGAGTGACAAGGTGCCCACCGGCAGCTTGATTCCTTCTGCTCACACCAGTCAGGTCAAGATGATTGCGATTGCGCCGGATACCGTGGGTGCCTGGCAGAGCGTGAGTCGCAATGTGATCGAGGATTACAAACGCGCCTGGGGCAAGGCGCCCGGCAAGCTACTTGGCGTTGCCGTCATGACCGACACGGACAACACCGGCGCCAAGGCTGCGGGCGACTACGCCGATCTGCGTCTGGCGTGTTCGCCCTGACCTGAAGACAGGCGTGTTCAACGCCCCATGCGACGGTTGTAGGCGCTAAGCCAGCGATCATTCAGCGTCGGGTTGATTTCACGCGAGTCGGGTGCGTTGAAGCTCACCTGCAAGCTGCCATCGTTTTGCCGTAGCAGCAGAATCACGACCGATGCACCAGCCTTGCTGCCAGTGATGCGGCCAGAGGCCTGATCTGCAGAGCTGATCTGCACGCCTGCATCGGCAGCCGCGCCCAGAGCAGCGTCCCACGAGCGGTCAAAACTCGCTGGGACCATTGTCGTCGTATACGGCGCAGGGTAGGGATAGACGCAGGCGGCGAGCGACGTGCACAGGCAGAGACTTGCAATCAGGCGAAATTGGCGTGTCATGTCGAATTTCCATTGGTTCCGATGGGGCTCATGGTAGCGCAGGGTTTCGGGGGCTACCAGCCACTTTGCATGATCGGCCATGCGTTGGTGGCGGGCCGAATTTCTTCATGAACGTCCGCTGGATCTGGCCGGCGGTATGCAGTTTGTCCCGAGGTGCCGGATGAATGCAGTGAGCGACCTCCCGGTATTCGCCTGCCGTGTTTATTGAACCCGGCCGCTGACGATCGTGACCGCATCGGTATTGGTGACCTGACCGTTGAAGTTCTTCGATTCCACGAAGTACTTGAGGACTACGCCGGAGCCCGTCACCGTCGTGCCATTGCTGTTGACGAAGTGGCGTTCTGCTGCGATGCCCGTGCGGAGTGCCGTGATGGCCAGCTTCGGAACCTGTCCGTTCGAGAGGGTATTTGTGATGCGCTTGAGTTCCTGGGTAGGCATCAGCGCCGGGGAGGGCGGAAGGTTCGGGTCGGAGGGGATGTAATACACCGTGCGATTGACTTTGAGGACCAGCTCCTTGATGCCGCTCTCGTTGTCCGAGGCGGAGGCGGTGATATCCAGTTCGGAGGCGGTGGAGACGGTTGCGACCACGTTCTGCGGCCTGCCGGGTACCTGGCCGGTGGCCTCGCGACTTTCCTGCAGGTGGGTGCTCGATACGCCGGATTGGTCGACGGTAGTAAGCGATGTGTCGACCTTCACACTCGCCACGGGTGGTGTGGTGTCAGTCGTGCTGCCGGGATCAAAGGGGACGGTGGACGAGGGGCAGCCTTGCAAGCCAAGCGTCAATGCGCCCAGGGCGAGATATTTTGACTGTGGGTTCATGACAGATCCTTTCCTTGCAAGCGGGGGGCTCCGTAAAGGAATCTAGTTGTGCGCCTGCGCGGCATGCCGTGTCTTGCCCGGACGTACAGCACCGGATGCGGCCTTCGGGCTGGCTAGCGTGCATTTCCGGCAATTTCCTGCATGCCATAGCCCGCCGTCGCTGCTGCGCCTTGCCGCTGTGATGTTGTTTATCGTTCGGTTGATGCCCAAGCCCGGGCCAAATCCTCTACGCTGTCGGCCGGGCGACGCTTCGCTGTGCGATCGCTTGCATCCAGCTTTACCTTCATCAAGAAAATCTCATGTCACGCCCAAGTTACCTTCCGGACAATTTCACTCTCGCGCTCGTCACGACTGTCCTCATCGCTTCGCTGCTACCTTGCAAAGGGGAGGCGGCGCATGTGTTCAACATCGTCACCAATGTCGCGATCGGCCTGTTGTTCTTCCTGCACGGCGCCAAGCTGTCTCGCGAAGCGGTGATTGCCGGTGCGACGCACTGGCGGCTGCATCTGGTGGTGATGCTGAGCACGTTCGCGCTGTTTCCCCTGCTGGGGCTGGCCCTCAAGCCTGTGCTCGCCCCCTTGGTGACGCCCGAGCTCTATACCGGCATCCTGTTCCTGTGCGCGTTGCCTTCGACCGTGCAGTCATCGATTGCCTTTGTTGCCATCGCGCGTGGCAACGTGCCTGCCGCCGTGTGCAGTGCTTCCGCATCGAGCCTGCTCGGCATTTTCGTGACGCCCTTGCTGGTGGGGGTTTTGCTGGCAACGCATCACGATGCGGAGACGAATGCCTGGAAGAGCATTGCCGATATCTGCCTGCAGTTGCTGGTGCCCTTCATCGCGGGGCAGATCGCCCGCAAGTGGATCGGAGCCTGGGTAGATCGCAACAAGGGCATGCTCAAGTATGTCGATCAAGGCTCCATCCTGCTGGTGGTCTACACCGCGTTCAGCGAGGCGGTTAACCAGGGGTTGTGGCAACAGATGCCTTTGCCTGCCCTGGGCGGCCTGATCGTCGTCAGCCTAGTATTGCTGGCCATTGCTTTGGGAGTGACGCGCTTCGCCGCCAGGCGTCTCGGCTTCAGCAAGGAAGACGAGATCACCATTGTGTTCTGCGGCTCGAAGAAGAGCCTGGCCACCGGCGTGCCGATGGCCAAAGTCCTGTTCCCCGTGCATGCGGTGGGCGCTATCGTCTTACCGCTGATGCTGTTCCATCAGATACAGCTGATGGTCTGCGCGGTGCTGGCGCAGCGCTATGCGAAGCGTACGGACTGATGGATTCCGTCGGCCGAATTGACGGGGTCAACCCACAATACCGCCTACGCCACCGACTTCCCTGAGCAGCAGATCTTGCGCGCAGTGACGTGCGCCGCGACTGCTGCGCTTGCGGTAGGTGCCTGATTCGCCGTCCATCTCCCAGGCCTGGCTGTTGTCCATCAGGTAGGGCTTGAGGCCTTCCTTGATGACGCGGCGTTTGATCTTCGGATCGAGGATGGGGAAGGCGGCCTCGATGCGGCGGAAGAAGTTGCGATCCATCCAGTCGGCGCTGGAAAGGTAGAGCTTCTCCTCGCCATCGGCGTTGAAATAGAAGATGCGTGAGTGCTCAAGGAAGCGGCCGACGACGGAGCGCACCTTGATGTTCTCCGACATGCCTGGCACGCCGGGGCGTAGCGCGCAGGGGCCGCGTACGATGAGATCGATCTCCACGCCGGCTTGCGAGGCGTCGTACAGCGCCTGGATGGTCTCGCCTTCCATGAGCGCATTCATCTTGGCGATGATGCGGCCCTTGCGACCCTGACGAGCGATGTCGGCTTCCGCATCGATGGCGGCCACCACGCTGGGTTGCAGGGAGAAGGGGGCCTGCCACAGGTGACGCAGGGTCTCGGCGCGGCCGAGGCCGGTCAGCTGCTTGAAGACTTCGTGCGCGTCGGCGCCGATTTCCTCGTTGACCGTCATCAGGCCGAAGTCGGTATAGAAGCGCGTGGTGCGCGGGTGATAGTTGCCGGTGCCGAGGTGGACGTAGCGGCGCAGTATGCTTTTGCCATTTTCGTCTTCCTCGCGACGCACGATCAGCAGCATCTTGGCATGCGTCTTGTAGCCGAACACGCCGTACACGACGTGGGCGCCGGCATCTTCCAGCTTGGCCGCCCAGTTGATGTTGGCCTCTTCGTCGAAGCGCGCCATCAGCTCGACCACGACATTCACTTCCTTGCCCTTGCGCGCGGCGCGCAGCAACTGCTCCATCAGCACGGAGTCGGTGCCGGTGCGATACACGGTCATGCGGATGGCGAGCACCTGCGGATCGTCCGCAGCCGTGCTCAGCAGTTCGACGACGGGCGAGAAACTCTGGAAGGGGTGGTGCAGCAGGATGTCGCCCTTGCGGATGGCATCGAACATATTGCTGCGCTTGTCGAGGCCCTTGGGCAGCGCCGGCACGAATGGCGCGTACTTCAGGTCGGGGCGCTCGACCCAGTCGGGCACCTGCATCAGGCGCACGAGATTGACGATGCCGGGCACGCGATACAGCTCGTCACGGCCGAGTTCGAATTGCTGCAACAGGAAGTCGGTCATCTGCGGCGAGCAGTTGTCGGCGACTTCGAGACGCACGGCGTCGCCGAAGTTGCGCTGCTGCAATTCACCTTGCAGCGTCTTGCGCAGATCCTTCACTTCTTCTTCATCGACGAACAGGTCGCTGTTGCGCGTGACGCGGAACTGGTAGCAGCCGAGCACGTTCATGCCGGAGAACAATTCGCCGACATGCGCATGCACGACGGACGAGAGGAATACGAAGCCGTTGTCGACACCGGTCAGCTCGCGCGGCAGGCGGATCACGCGCGGCAGCGAACGCGGCGCCTGCACGATGGCGGCATTGCTGTTGCGACCGAAGGCATCGCGCCCTTCGAGTTCGACAGCAAAGTTCAAGCTCTTGTTGAGCACGCGCGGGAAGGGGTGGGCCGGATCGAGCCCGACCGGCGTCAGCACCGGCATGACTTCGTTGAGGAAGTGCTGGCCGATCCATTCGCGTTGCGCATCGGTCCACAGCGAGCGGCGGAAGAAGACGATGCCTTCCTGCTCCATGGCAGGCAGGATGTTGTCATTGAGCAGCGCGTATTGCTCGGCAACGATCTTGTGGACTTCGCCGCAGACTTCGTCATACAGCGCCTGCGGGCGGATGCCGCCGGGCAGCACGGTGCCGGTGCGAATCTGTTCTTTCAGGCCGGCGATGCGGATCTCGAAGAATTCGTCGAGGTTGCTTGAGACGATGCACAGGAACTTCAGCCGTTCGAGCAGCGGCACGGTTTCGTCGGCGGCCTGCGCCAGCACGCGTCGCTGGAAAGCCAGCAGGGAAACCTCGCGATTGATCAGGCCCTCGGGCGGGGCAACGCGTTTGTGGTCGGAATGGTTCATCGAGTGGCTTTCCGGAGTGGCCCGAATGCGGGAGCGGATATATGGGCGACCAGCACGGGGATGACTGGCCTCATGCCATGCTGATGCGGAGCAGTGGCTATTGTGTGACACTTTCATTGCAGTTTGGTTACGGCAATGGGCTGAAAAAAAGACGCCAATTCGTGCTTTGGGGCGGCATGCGATATCGGGCGCTCTTTTTGCTGAGGCCTTGGCGGGCAAGCTTGGGCCTCCGGGTATCCGCGATACAATGCGCCCTAACCGTTTCAGGAAGTCGCTCAAGCCATGAATCATGAACTCGTCTGCGCTGTGGATCTCGGCTCGAACAGCTTCCGGCTGATCGTTGGCCGCGTGGTCGGCGACCAGATCTATGCGCTGGACAATCTCAAGGAGCCAGTGCGCCTTGCGGCAGGGCTGGGGCCAGACAAGATGCTCGATCAGGCTGCGCAGATGCGCGGCCTCACGGCTTTACGGCGTTTCAACGAGCGCTTGCGCGGCTTTGCGCCGGATGCCGTGCGTTGTGTTGCCACCAATACCCTGCGTGTAGCCAAGAACAGCCCCGAATTTCTCGTCCGCGCCGAAGAAGCGCTGGGTTTCCCGATCGAAGTCATTGCCGGCCGTGAGGAAGCACGTCTTATCTACGTTGGCGTGGCCCACACCTTGCCCGAGCCAGACCTGCAGCAGCTGGTCGTGGACATCGGCGGCGGTTCGACCGAGTTCATCATCGGCCGCAGCTTTGAGCCCATCCAGCTGGAATCGCTCTACATGGGTTGCGTCAGCTACACGCTGCGCTATTTCCCGGATGGTGCAATCGAGCGCGCCAGCATGCGCGAGGCCGAACTGGCCGCGCGCCAGGAGTTGCAGGCCATCGTCAGTGCGTACAAGCAAAGCGGCTGGGAACTGGCGGTCGGCTCCAGTGGTTCGGCCAAGGCCGTGTGCGACGTGCTCGAGCTCAATGGTTTCTCGTCCAGTGGCATCACGCGCGACGGTCTTGAAAAGCTGCGCAACGTGATGCTCAAGGCCGGACATGTCGACAACCTGCAGCTTGAAGGGCTGAAGTCCGATCGCATGCCCGTTTTCATGGGTGGCTTTGCCATCTTGTCGGCGATCTTCAAGGAGTTCGAGCTCGAGCACATGGTGTTCTCGGATGGCGCCTTGCGGCTTGGCGTGCTCTACGACCTGCTGGGTCGCTACCATCGACATGACCTGCGTGATGCCACCGTCGCGGCGTTTACGAAGCGCTACCAGGTCGAACGCAAGCAGGCGCGCCGCGTCGCTGACACCGCCTTGAGCTTGCTGACCCAGTTGCATCCGGAGTGCGCGGATCCGGAGAGTCCTGATCGCCGCTTCCTCGAATGGGCAGCGCTGTTGCATGAGATCGGTCTGTCGGTCGCGCATTCGAGCTATCACAAGCACACCGCATACATCCTCGCCAATGCGGATATGCCGGGGTTTTCGCGCATGGATCAGGGGCGCCTCGCGCGTCTGGCCCTGGCGCATCGTGGCAAGCTCGAGCGCGTCCAGTCGATTGATCCGGACAGCCCGGACTGGGATCTGATCCTGTGCTTGCGCCTGGCTGTCGTCGTACATCGCGCGCGCGATACGCGTTCGCCGACCGGTCTTGGCGTGGAGCGCGACAAGCGCGGCCACGTCCTGCATGCAGCGGCCGACTGGTTGCACGACATGCCGCTGACCGCCGCGGCCTTGCAGGAAGAAGAGCAGCAGTGGGCGCGACTGGGTCGCACGCTGCGCCTCAAAGTCAGCAAACAGCCGATTCAAGCAGCAGGGCAGCAGACCCCATTGGCAGCGGGCTGATCGTGATCTTTACCCGGCACGGTCGCGCAGCGCTGCGGAGCGCAAATCGATGAAGTTGCGGGCCCACCATGCAGAAGCCTTGACGCCGCCGCGCATTGATATCACCCGCGCCGGCTTTGCCCTGCATGGGCACTGGACGCTTGCCTGCATGCGCCCGCGCCTGCATGCCTTGCGGCGCGATCTGGCCAGTTCGGCCGCCGAGATGAGTTGGGATCTGTCGGGGGTCGAACGCCTCGACGCCTTCGGCGCGTTGCTGCTGTGGCGCACCTGGGGTCAGCGCTACCCTGAGGCACTCGTCATGCCGGGCCTGCTGGTCAACTCATTCGAGCGCATCCAGCACCCGCCAGAACCTGAGCCGCCACCGCCGCCACATCGCATGCATTCCCTGTTCCAGCGCCTGGGTCAGGGATTGCTGGAGGTGGGCAGTCATGTGCGCGGCATGATCGAACTCATCGGGCACGTCACCTCCGAGCTATGGCGGCTACCGCAGCACCCGGGAGAAATTCCCTGGGTCGAGACTTCGGCTGCGGCATACAAGACCGGCGTGCAGGCCTTGCCGGTAGCGGCCTTGCTGGGCTTTCTGATCGGCATCGTGCTGAGCTATCTGTCAGCGCTGCAGTTGCAGAATTTCGGTGCTGAAACCTTTCTGATCAACATCCTGGGCTTTGGCGTCATCCGAGAGCTGGGCCCGGTGCTGGTGGCCATTCTGGTGGCGGGTCGTTCCGGCTCGGCCATCACCGCGCAGCTTGGGGTCATGCGCGTGACGGAGGAGATCGATGCGCTGGCCGCGATGGGGGTGTCGCGTCATCAGCGCCTGATCCTGCCCAAGGTCGTGGCGCTGACGCTGGCCATGCCATTGCTGGTGGCCTGGACGTCCGGGCTGGCATTGGTGGGCGGCGCACTGGCCGCCAAAATGCAGCTGAATATCGACATCTGGAATTTTTTCGAGCGTCTGCCCACCGTGGTGCCGCTTGGCAATATCGGCATCGGATTGGGCAAAGGTGCGGTATTCGGCATGACCATCGCCATGATCGGCTGCCACTATGGTTTGCGAGTCAAACCGAACACCGAGAGCTTGTCGACGAATACCACGGCGTCGGTGGTGAGCAGCATCACGGCCGTGATCATCATCGACGCGATCTTTGCCGTGCTGACGCGCACCCTGGGGGTGCCGCGATGAGTGTGGTCGATATCGTGGACGTCAAGACCAGTTTCGGGCGCTTGCAGGTGCACGATGGCATCAACCTGTCGGTGAAGCAGGGCGATCTGCTGGCGCTGGTCGGCGGCTCGGGCGAGGGCAAGACGACTCTGCTGCGCCACATTGCCGGTCTGTCGGCGCCAACCTCGGGTGAAGTGCGTCTATTCGGTGAGCGCTATGACCAGGGGAGCTACCGCGAACGGCGTCTGCGCCGGCAACGCTTCGGCATGCTGTTCCAGCACGGCGCCCTGTTCTCGGCCCTGACTGTCTACGACAACATCGCCTTTCCCTTGCGGGAACTTGGCGGCCTGCACGAAGACGAAGTGGAAACGCTGGTGATGAGCCGTCTGGCGCTCGTCGAACTCGATCCGCATACGGCGCGGCAGATGCCTGCCCAGTTGTCGGGCGGCATGATCAAGCGTGCCGCGCTGGCTCGAGCCCTGGCGCTGGAGCCGGAACTATTATTGCTGGATGAGCCTACGGCGGGCCTGGATCCTGATCGAAGCGCGGGCTTCGTGAGCCTGGTTCGCAGCCTGCATGACTCACTGGGCTTGACCGTCGTGTTCGTCACGCACGACGTAGACAGCCTGCTGGCACTGGCGAATCGCGTTGCCGTGATGGCGGATCGCCGTATACTGGCCTGTGACACGCCGGAAGAAATCATGTGTCTCGATCATGCCTTCATCGACACCTTTTTCCGGTCGCTGCGGCAGTACGACGAACCCATGACACCGTGGATGCGCTAGCGCGTCCAGACAAGAAACCGAGGCGCTGGAGACAATGGAAAATCGCGCGCATGCCTTCGCTGTGGGCTTGGTGGCATTGCTGCTGATCAGCGGCATTCTGCTGACCCTGTGGTGGTTCGGTGGCGGAGGAGAGGAGTTCCGCACCTACGAGCTCGAGACCAGCAAGGGCGTCACCGGGCTCAACAATCAGGCTGCCGTACGCTTTCGCGGCGTGCGGGTGGGGCGGGTCATGTCCATCGATCTGGACGATACCGACCCCTACAAGGTGATCGTTCAGATTCGCGTCCGCAAGGACGTGCCGATGACTTACGGCACGGTCGCCACGCTGGGCTTCCAGGGCCTGACCGGTAATGCTTTCGTACTGCTCGATGACACGGGCAAGGATCCGCGCCCCTTGTTGCCCAAGGGGCAAGACCCTGTGCGCATCGCGTTGCAGCCCGGCTTGATCGAACAGGCGAGTGATACGGGCCGCAAGGTTATCGGCCGACTCGACGAGGCTTCGCAGAATTTCGCGCGATTGATGCGGCCGGAAAATATCGACCGCATGGATACGATGCTCAAGAACCTGGCGAGTAGCACCGAGCATCTGAACAAGACATTGGAGCAGGCTCCGCTGCTGGTGGGCGATGTGCGCCGCATCGTGTCGCCGCAGACTGCTGAGCAGCTGCACACGGCGGTTGCCCAGTTCAGCGAGGTAAGCAAGAAGCTCTCGCCGGCCATCGATAACTGGAACCGCACGCTGGGCAGGGTCGAGGCGGCGGGGACGCGTATCGATCGTCTCGGTGCGGATCTGCAGAGCGGCTTGGTGGGCGACACCTTGCCGCGTATCAATGCGCTGACCACAGAGCTGCAGAGCACCTCGGCGCAGCTCAATTTCTTCCTGAATGACATCCAGCGTTCGCCGCAAAGCTTCTTGCTGGGCCAGCAGCCTGGCTTGCTTGGACCAGGTGAGACAGCCGCGCCGAGAGAATCAAAATGAAAAACATCCAGCTGAAAAGCCTGCTGCCCTTGGCTACGCTTCTGCTCGTGGCAGCGTGCTCTCTGCCGAATGCCGCACCTACGCTGACGCAACACGATCTCGGTGGCATGTTCCCCGCCGGCGCTGCGCGCAGCCCTGTGGCCTTACGCAACGTGCAGGTCGTGGCCCAGCCCTTGGTGGCCTCGCTGGACATGCAGTATCGCGAAGCCGCGCAGCCTACGCGGCGTGGCAAATATGCACTCAACCGCTGGGCCGCCAGCCCTGCGTCGATGGTGGAGACCGGGCTGGTGCGCCAACTTGCGCCGGATGGCAACGGGCGCTGCCGCCTGCAGTTCAGCCTTGCCGAGTTCATCATCGAAGTAGATGCCAGCGGCAAGTCGCGGGCAGTGGTGGCGGCAGACGCCATCGTTGTGCGCGATGCGCAGACAGGCGTGCCAGCCGCATCGCTGAGACAGGGTTTTGATGTAACCGTGCCGATGCAGGAGACCAGCCCCGCAGCCGGCGCGATGGCTTTGCGTGAGGCTGTGACCCGACTGGCGAAGGACTCATCCGCCTGGCTGGGTGGTGAGCCCAATCGTTTCTGCGCGGGCTGACGCCGCTCGGCGAGGGCTGGTCAGATGAGCACGTCCGCGGCTTCCGTCCCTCCCTTGCCTGACCTGACTGCTGCGGCGCTGACGCTGATCGATTCGCACATTCATCTCGATGCGGGCGAGTTCGACACGGATCGCGATGCTGTGATCCAGCGTGCGCAGGCCGCCGGTGTATCGCGTTTCGTCATTCCTGCCGTGGGCGTCTTCAATTTTGAAAGCGTACGCGAGCTGGCTGCACGCTTGCCGGGCAGCGTCTGCGCCCTCGGTATCCACCCCCTGTACGTCGACGCAGCCCGGGAATCGGACATCGACATCCTGCGTGAACAACTGGCACGCGGTGGCGTGTGTGCGGTCGGTGAGATCGGCCTCGATGGTTTTGTCGAGGGTGCCGATCCAGCACGTCAGGAATGGTTCTTCGTCGAACAGCTCAAGCTGGCACGTGAGTTTGATCTTCCTGTCATATTGCATGTGCGCCGCTCGCAGGATCGTGTACTCAAGTACCTGCGTCGCTACAAACCACGTGGCGGCATTGCACACGCCTTCAACGGTAGCGTGCAGCAGGCGCAGATCTTTATCGATCTGGGTTTCGTGCTGGGCTTCGGCGGTGCAATGACCTATAGCGGCTCCACGCGTATTCGCGAACTGGCGGCGCGCTTGCCGCTCGAAGCGCTGGTACTCGAATCCGACGCGCCGGACATTCCGCCGACCTGGTTGCCGCAAGGACGCAACGAGCCGGAGAACGTCGCGCGTTTCGCGGCTGTCCTGGCCGAATTGCGTGGCGTGGAGCTTGCGCAGATTGCAAGGCAAACAACTGCCAACACACAGGCCGCGCTTGGACTGTCCTGAATTGCTTTTCTGTTGAGCACAGCGAGCAAGCCAACAAGGCCGGCGATACGCGTAGCCCTTTGATGGCGTGTTCTAGACCCGCAGGCGCTCCATCAGATCTGACTCCAGCTGCACGGTCTTGCCGCTGTTCTCGAGTGACGGGCTGCTCACAAGGAAGGTGTCTTCCGCGCGCTCACCCAGTGTGGCGATCTTGGCTGTATGCAGGTTGATGCCATGTTCGGCCAGCGTGCGTGCCACGGTGAAGAGCAGACCAGGTCGGTCGGCGGCAACAATGGAAAGGATGAAGCGCTGACCGCGTTCGTCCGGTTGCAAGCTGACGGCAGGCGTGATCGGGAAATGCTTCAGCTGGCGGGACACTCGACCGGAGGTGGGGGCATCGATCGCTGTCTGGTTGGCGAGTTTGTCTGCCAGTTCGTGTTCGATCAGGCTGATGACGTCTCGATAGTCGCTGTCATGGCCGGGGTCGAAGACGACGAAGCTGTCCAGTGCGTAGCCGCGGTTGGTGGTGTGGATCTTGGCGTCGAGAATGGTGTAACCCATGCGACTGAAGTAGGCACACAGACGCACGAACAGATCTTTCTGGTCGGGCGTGTAGACCATGACCTGCAGGCCTTTTTCGATCGGGCTGGGGCGTGCTTTGACGATGGGGCGTTCGGTATGCGCGCAGTGATAAAGCATGCGTGTATGCCAGGCGATTTCCTCGATGTCGTGGCGCAGGAAATACACCGTGTCCAGATCGGCCCACAGCGCGTTCTCAACGTCTGGAACAAGGCCATAGAAGCGCAGACGTTCGCGCACTTGTTCGCGGCGTTCGTCGAGGCCGAGTGCCTGTTGCGGCGTGTCGCCACGCAGAAGCTGACGGCTGGCCATGAACAGATCTTCCAGCAGTTTGCCTTTCCAGCCGTTCCACACTTTGGGGCTGGTGCCGCGGATATCGGCGTGCGTGAGCAGGTAGAGCGCTGTGAGACGACGTTCCGTCCCGGCCATTGCAGCGAAGTTGCGGATGACGTCCGGGTCGGCGAGATCCTTCTTCTGCGCCACTTGTGACATGCCCAGGTGTTGTTCGACCAGCCAGACGACGAGCTCGACATCTTCCTTGACGAAGCCGTGCTCGCGACAGAAACGGCGCGCGTCCGCCATGCCTAGCTTGGAGTGATCGCCACCGCGTCCCTTGGCGATGTCGTGAAACAGCGCAGCGAGATAAAGCACCCAGGGGCGCTGGAACTCGGCCATCAAGCGCGTCATCAGCGGGTACTCGTGACCGTGCTCTTCCAGCGCAAAGCGGCGAACATTACGCACGACCTGCAGGATGTGCTGATCGACCGTGTAAACGTGGAACAGATCGTGTTGCATCTGACCGACGATGCGACCGAATGCCGGGATATAGGCGCCCAGCGTTTCGTACTGGTTCATGCGGCGCAGCTCGTGGGTCTGGCCGCGCGGCTGCTGGAAGATCGATACGAAGTTGGCGCGATTGACCGGGTCGCGGCGGAACGCCGCATTGATCAGTTTGCGGCCATGCCACAGCGCACGCAGCGTGCGCGCGCTCATGCCCTTGAGCTCGTGGTGCTTCTGCATCAGCAGATAGCTTTCGAGCATTGCAGGGGGATGACGCTCGAAAACCTGGTCGTCGACGATGTCGAGCAATTCGCCCGTGATCTGGAAGTGCTCGTCGATCGGCCGTGATTCGGTGTGCGAGATCTGCGCGTAACGGGCGCCGATGTTCTGCAGGATCAGCGTGTTGAGCTGAGTGATCTTCTTTGCGGCGCGGTAGTAGCGCTGCATCATCACTTCCGATGCGCGCTTGGCCTTGGTGGCTTCAAGGCCGAAAGCGCGCGCCAACGCTTCCTGTACATCGAAAATCACGCGGTCTTCGCGGCGACCTGCGATGTAATGCAAGCGGATACGCACTTGCTGCATGAAGCGTTCGACGGCATTCAGGTCGCGCATTTCCTCGCGCGTGATGAGCCCTTGCTTGGCCAGATTCGACCAGCGCGTGCCGAGGCCGGCTGCCAGGGAGATCCAGATGATGACTTGCAGGTCGCGCAGACCGCCCGGGCTTTCCTTGCAGTTCGGCTCCAGCGCGTAAGGCGTCTGATTGAAGCGGTTGTAACGCTGTTCCTGCTCCGCGCACTTGGCGTGGAAAAACGACTCCGGGTTGAACTCGATGTAGATGCGTCGCAGGAACTCGCGATACAGCGGCAGGCTGCCGGTCAGGCGCCGCGATTCCAGCATGGTCGTCATCACGGTGACGTCCTGCGCCGATTCGATCATGCATTCATCGACCGTGCGTACGCTGTGACCGATGTCGAGGCCCAGATCCCACAGGAAGCCGATGTAGCGTTCGACCTTGCCGCGCAAGACTTCGTCCGGCTCATCCGTTGGCATCAACACGAGGATGTCGACGTCCGAATAAGGGTAGAGCTCGCCCCGCCCGTAGCCGCCCACGGCGACCAGCGTTACTTCAGGCGGGAGCGCACAGAGTTGCCAGAGCTCGCCCAGCACGCCATCGACGAGACGTGAGCGCCCTTGCAGCAGGCGCGCGGAACGCTTGTCGGTTTCGTAAGTCTGGCGCAGCAGAGCATTGCCCTCCGCCAGCTTCTTGCGCAGCGCGTCGATCTGACCGCGGTCAGGTGTAGGAGCGGAGAGGCTCATGCGTCAGCTGGCGAGGCGGACGCCGGTGCCGCTGACGAAGTCGGGAATCGCCGGGTAACCTTCGGAGACTGTCAGTACTTCCGCGCCGTCGGCTGTGACGACCAGGGTGTGCTCCCACTGTGCCGACAGCGAGCGATCGCGCGTAACGATGGTCCAGCCATCGGGGAGCTCGGAAATCGCGGCCTTGCCGGCATTGATCATCGGCTCGATGGTGAAGATCATGCCTTCGCGTAGCGCCATGCCCGTGCCGGGACGGCCGTAATGCACGATCTGCGGCTCTTCGTGGAACTTGCGGCCGATGCCGTGGCCGCAGAACTCGCGCACGATGGAGAAGCCTGCGCCTTCGGCATGCTTCTGGATGACGTGACCGATATCGCCCAGTGTCGCGCCCGGCTTGACGGCCGCAATCCCCAGCCACATGCACTCATACGTGATCTGGCTCAGGCGTTTGGCCTGGATGCTGGCGTCGCCAACGATGAACATGCGGCTGGTGTCGCCATGAAAGCCGTCCTTGATGACGGTCACGTCGATGTTCAGGACGTCGCCTTTTTTAAGCGCCTTGGGGCCGGGAATGCCGTGGCAGACCTGGTGGTTGACCGAGGTGCAGACCGATTTGGGGTAGGGCGTGTAGCCCGGCGGGCAGTAGTTGAGTGGTGCCGGAATCGTGCCTTGCACATTGACCATATAGTCGTGACAAAGCTTGTCGAGCGCTTCGGTGGTGATACCGGGCTGGACGTGCGGGGTAATGAAATCGAGGACTTCGGAGGCCAGACGGCCTGCAACGCGCATCTTTTCGATCTCTTCGGGGGTCTTGATGACAACACTCATTGCTACAGCACTTTGTGAAACGGGGAAGGGTCAAGGCTAACGCACTTGGCGGGTCGGGGCAATGTGAGCGCCAGTCCGGACTGCGCTTTTGACTTGAATTTTCAAGGCTCCCGCTGCTACAATGCTCGGCTGTGTCGCTTTCAGTACAGCGGAAGCAACACAAATTCGCACGCCGGCGGATCGGGTTCGTCCCTGAGGAAGTTCTGAAGTTCTTCTCAAGGGCGCTGTGCATGGCAGTTTGCATGCAACCGCAGGCGGAGGCTAAACCCTGAAATCTGGAGTATCAAAATGTCTGTAACCATGCGTCAAATGCTGGAGGCTGGTGTTCACTTCGGTCACCAGACCCGTTTCTGGAATCCCAAGATGGCTCCGTACATCTTCGGCCATCGCAACAAGATCCACATCGTCAATCTGGAGAAGACCCTCCAGAAGTACAACGAAGCCATCAGCTTCGTGAAGAAGCTCGCTGCCAACAAGGGCACCGTGATGCTGGTCAGCACCAAGCGCCAGGCTCGCGAAATCATTGCCGAAGAAGCGCAACGCGCCGGCATGCCTTACGTTGATGAGCGTTGGCTCGGCGGCATGCTGACCAACTTCAAGACGGTCAAGGGCTCGATCAAGCGCCTGAAGGAAATGGAACAGATGTTCGAGGAAGGCTCGCAAGATCGCCTCTCCAAGAAAGAAGCCCTGATGGCAAAGCGCGAGCTCGAGAAGCTGCAAAAGTCCATCGGCGGTATCAAGGACATGAACGGCCTGCCGGACGCGATCTTCGTGATCGACGTCGGCTACCACAAGATCGCCATCACCGAAGCCAAGAAGCTGGGTATTCCGGTTGTGGCCGTGGTTGATACCAACCACAGCCCGGAAGGCGTCGACTACGTCATTCCAGGCAATGATGACTCCAGCCGCGCAATCCGCCTGTATGCACAAGGCATTGCCGATGCAGTGATCGAAGGCAAGAACAACCTCGTGCAAGACGTCGTGGCAGCCGTGTCCGACGACTTCGTCGAAGTGCAGGAAGGCGCTGCTGCACAAGCGTAATACTGCAATCTGAAAATCGCAGCCGGGGGCGTGGGCGTCAATTGATCGCTGGCGCAACCGGCTGTTTTTTGTGTGCAATCGTATTTGCGACCTTGCGTTTGTTGATCAGCAACGAGCGCAGGGTGGCTTGATTGAAAATCTGGAGAGCAAGCATGGCTGCAATTACCGCAAGCATGGTGGGTGAACTGCGCGCAAAAACCGACGCGCCGATGATGGAATGCAAGAAGGCTTTGACCGAGGCCGATGGCGATCTGGCCAAGGCTGAAGAGATCCTGCGCGTCAAGCTGGGCAACAAGGCCGGCAAGGCTGCCAGCCGCGTGACGGCCGAAGGTATTGTCGCAACTTACATCTCTGCCGATGGCAAGCTGGCTTCCATCGTCGAAGTGAATTGCGAAACCGACTTCGTTGCCAAGAACGACGACTTCCTGGCTTTCAGCAAGGCTGTTGCCGAACTCGTTGCTACCAAGAACCCGGCCGATGTCGCTGCCATCGCTGCGCTGCCGCTGCAGGATTCGACGGTTGATGCCGTGCGCGTGGCACTGGTCGGCAAGATCGGTGAGAACATTTCGATCCGTCGCTTCCAGCGCGTCGAAGCGCAAGGCAAGGCCGAGCAGTACATCCACGGCGGTGCCAAGGTTGGCGTGCTGGTTGACATCGTTGGCGGCGAAGAAGGTCTCGGCCGTGACATCGCCATGCACATCGCAGCCAGCAAGCCAAAGGCACTGGACGCGTCGGGTGTCGATGCAGCGTTGATCGAAACCGAACGTCGCGTGGCGATCGAGAAAGCCAAGGAATCCGGCAAGCCGGAAGACATGCTGGCCAAGATCGCCGAAGGCACGGTGCAGAAGTTCCTCAAGGAAGTGACGCTGCTGAGCCAGGTGTTCGTGAAGGCTGAAGATGGCAAGCAAACCATCGAGCAACTGCTCAAGGCCAAGTCCGCATCGGTGGCCAGCTTCACGCTGTTCATCGTCGGCGAAGGCATCGAGAAGAAGGTGAACGACTTCGCTGCCGAAGTCGCTGCCCAAGCGGCAGCTGCCGCAGCTGCACGCTAAGTAGTTCTGGACGTGGGCTCGCAAGAGCCCACGTTGCCGATAGGCGGACCGCAATGGTCCGTGATACCCGATAGGAGAAAAGATGGCTGCTGCCTACAAACGCATTCTGCTCAAACTCTCCGGCGAGGCACTGATGGGTGATGATGCTTATGGCATCAACCAGTCTGTGGTTTCGGGCATCGTCAAGGATGTGGCGGAGATCGCTCGCCTGGGCGTGGAGATCGGCATCGTGATCGGTGGAGGCAACATCTTCCGCGGTATGGCGGGTGCGGCATCCGGAATGGATCGCGCCACCGCCGACTATATGGGTATGTTGGCAACCATCATGAACGCCATGGCGCTGGCCGATGCATTCGGGCATGCCGGGCTGACCGCGCGCGTCCAGTCTGCGCTGCGTGTTGATCAAGTGGTCGAGCCGTACATTCGCGGTCGTGCCATCCGCCACCTCGAGGAAGGCAAGATCGTCATCTTCGCAGCCGGCACGGGCAATCCATTTTTTACCACCGATACGGCTGCAGCACTGCGTGGGAGCGAGATCGGTGCGCAGATCGTCTTGAAAGCAACGAAGGTTGACGGTATCTATACGGCTGATCCGAAGAAAGATCCGTCGGCGACGCGTTATACGACGGTGACCTTCGACGAGGCCATCGCACGCAATCTTCAGGTGCTGGATGCCACGGCCTTTGCGCTGTGTCGCGACCAGAAGTTGCCGATCAAGGTTTTCAGTATCTTCAAGCCGGGCGCGCTGCTACGCGTCGTTCAGGGCGAGGACGAAGGTACTTTGGTATACGTATAAAGGGCAGAGCATGATTCCCGATCTGAAGAAAACAGTTGAAGGCAAGATGCAGAAGTCGATCGAGGTCTTGAAGAACGACCTCGGCAAAGTGCGTACCGGCCGTGCATCGACCGGCTTGCTGGATCACATCATGGTGGACTACTACGGTTCGCCGACCCAGCTCACGCAAGTCGCCAATGTGAGCTTGCTGGATGCCCGCACGCTGGGCGTGCAGCCATGGGAAAAGACCATGCTGGCCAAGGTCGAGAAGGCCATTCGTGATTCGGATCTGGGGCTGAATCCCTCCGCCGTCGGTGACGTGGTGCGCGTGCCGATGCCCGCACTGACCGAGGAGCGTCGTCGCGAGCTGATCAAGGTTGTGAAGGGCGAGGGCGAGGATGCCAAGGTTGCCATCCGCAATCTGCGTCGTGATGCGAACTCGTCGCTGAAGGATGCGCTCAAGGCCAAGGACATTGCCGAGGACGAAGAGCGTAAGGCCCAGGACGATGTGCAGAAGCTGACTGACAAGTACATTGCCGAAGTCGACAAGATGCTTGCCCAGAAAGAACAGGATCTGCTGCAGGTCTGAGCCTCGCATCGCAATCCTCAGTCGTTTCGATTCTTTATCCCTCGCGCGGAGCCCGGCCACCATGCCTTTGTCGCGTTTGTTCAGCTCTACGCGCGAAATCCCGGAAACATCAGCGGTGCCGCGGCACATTGCCATCGTTATGGATGGCAATGGCCGCTGGGCGCGCAAGCGGTTTCTGCCGCGCGTAGCGGGCCACAAACGTGGCGTGGAAACGGTGCGCAGCATGGTCAAGCTGTGCATCGAGCGTGGCATTGAAAACCTCACCCTGTTTGCGTTCAGCTCCGAAAACTGGCGGCGGCCGCAGGAGGAGGTTTCTTTCCTCATGAATCTCTTCCTGCAGGCCCTGCAGGCGGAGGTTGCCCGGTTGCACAAGAACAATATCCGTCTGCGCATCGTCGGTGATCTGTCGCGTTTCGATGCCACCCTCGTGCAGACGATCCGCGATGCCGAGGCCATGACGGCGGGCAATACCGCACTGACCCTGTCGGTGGCGGCGAATTATGGCGGTCGTTGGGACATCGTCAATGCAGTAAACAGCATGCTTGCTGCGCATCCCGACAAGCGCGATGCCTACTCCGAGGCCGATCTGGCGCCTTTCCTGTGTCTTGCCGATGCGCCGGAGCCCGATCTGTTCATCCGCACCGGTGGCGAGCAGCGCATCAGTAATTTCCTGGTGTGGCAGTTGGCCTATACCGAGTTCTATTTCACGGATCGCTTGTGGCCTGATTTTGACGAAGAGGCTTTCGACGAGGCGATCCGTTCGTACCAGCAGCGCGAGCGCCGTTTTGGCCGCACCAGTGAACAAGTCAAACTCGACAGCGACGAAAGCCCAGCCAAACATGCTTAAGACCCGGATTCTTACGGCCCTCGGGCTCGTTGCAGTCCTCTTGCTGCTGGTTTTTCTGGCGCCTGACTGGGCGTGGGGGCTGACCATTGCCGCCATCGTCTGGCTGGCCAGTGGCGAATGGTCGCGCCTCGTTCATGCCAGCCCGGTCGGGCGTTACGTATTTGGCGTGCTCGCAGTGCTGCCGATCGTGGCATGGAGTTTTGCCAAGAGCGACGAGATTCTGCTGGGAGCCGCCTATGTTGCGTCACTCGCCTTGTGGGTGTTTTCCGTGCCGGTCTTTCTGCGTTTCCAGATTCGGCTGGATGGCGTTTACGCGCGCTTCGGTTACGGCTTGCTGATTCTGGTTTCGACGGCTTTGGCCCTGATTGAACTGCGCCGCGCCGGTCCATGGGTATTGATCTGTTTCATGCTGCCCGTGTGGATTGCAGACGTCGCCGCCTTCTTCGTGGGCCGCAAGTGGGGGCGGGTGAAGCTTGCGCCGACCATCAGCCCCGGCAAGAGTCGCGAAGGTGCGCTGGGGGCTCTGGTGGCTGTCGGCTTGTATGCCGTCGGGATGCATTTGTTCGCGCCCGGTCTGGCCAGCCAGGTCAATCTGTTTCTGGTTATCGGCTTGGCGCTCGTCTTTGCCTGCCTGAGTATCGCGGGCGATCTATTCGAGTCGCTGCTCAAGCGCCAAGCCGGTGTGAAGGACAGCGGGACGCTGCTTCCTGGTCATGGCGGGGTACTCGACCGCGTCGACAGCCTGCTTTCCACCATGCCGTTAGCGGGCTTGTTGTGGATGATCTTCCACTAAGGTCGCGTGGCCAGTTCGCATTGGCCGGCGTGTCGTGATCGACTGAAGTTCTTTCCGTCAGGTTTGCAGCAATCATGCAGAAACAGGTACTGACGATTCTCGGAGCGACCGGCTCCATCGGTGTCAGCACGCTCGATGTTGTGGGGCGGCATCCGGATCGTTTTGAAGTCTTTGCCCTGACCGGCAATTCCCGCATACAGATTCTGGCCGAGCAGTGTCGTCGCTTTGAGCCGCGCTATGCCGTCGTGGCCGGGCCCGATGAGGCGCGTGGCTTGCGCGAACTGCTGGGGGCGCAATCGACGGTAGAGGTGTTGCATGGCGCTGTAGCGCTGGATGACGTCGCAGCCGCGCCGGAAGTGACAACGGTGATGGCTGCCATTGTCGGTGCGGCAGGGCTTTCCTCGTCATTGGCTGCGGCACGGGCGGGAAAGCGTCTGCTGCTGGCCAACAAGGAAGCGCTGGTGATGGCAGGCGAGGTTTTCATGGACGTCGTGCGCGATGCCGACGCAACTTTGTTGCCCATCGACAGCGAACACAACGCCATCTTCCAGTCCCTGCCGCCTGGCTTCGACTATGGCCTGCATGCTTGTGGGGTGCGGCGCATCATCCTGACTGCATCTGGCGGGCCGTTCCGCCAGACACCGCTCGAGCAGCTGGCCGCGATGACGCCAGAGCAGGCGTGCGCGCATCCCAACTGGGTGATGGGGCGCAAGATCTCGGTGGATTCGGCCAGCATGATGAACAAGGGGCTGGAAGTCATCGAGGCGCGCTGGCTGTTCGGCGTGGAGGCCGACCGCATCAAGGTGCTGATCCATCCAGAGAGCGTGATCCACTCGATGGTGGATTACAACGATGGGTCGGTGATGGCGCAATTGGGTAACCCCGACATGCGCACGCCGATTGCACATGCGATGAGCTATCCGGAGCGGATCGATTCGGGTGTGTCGAGTCTCGACCTGTGTCGTGTCGGCAAGCTGACTTTCGAAGAGCCCGATCTGCAGCGCTTCCCATGCCTGCGACTGGCCTATGAAGCTCTGCGCATTGGAGGCAGCGGGCCAACGACGCTGAATGCAGCCAACGAACTCGCCGTGGCCGCCTTTCTCGACGGCTCCGTACGTTTCGATCAGATCGCGCAGGTCGTTGAAGCGGTACTGGAGAACTTGCCTGCACAGCGTCTGTCCGATCTGCGAGCCGTGATGGACGCAGATGAAGAGGCGCGCATGAGCGCGCGCGCGGTCGTCCAGTCGCTGGCCAGGGGCTGATCATGAAACTGCTGCAAACCGTTCTGTCTTTCGTTTTTGCCTTGGGCATTCTGGTGCTCATCCACGAGCTGGGCCACTACCTCGTGGCGCGCTGGTGCGGCGTCAAGGTGGCGCGCTTCTCGTTGGGTTTCGGCAAGGTCGTGTGGTCGCGACGTTTCGGTGCAGATCAGACCGAGTGGGCCATTTCCGCTTTGCCACTCGGCGGGTATGTGTCGTGGATTGATGATCAGGAGGGGGGCGTCGCGCCGGCCGAACAACACCGGACCTTTCAGAGCCAGTCTCTGGCGTCGCGCGCCATGATCGTGACTGCCGGACCGCTTGCCAATTTCCTGTTGGCCATAGTCGTGTACTGGGCGCTGTTCCTGGTCGGCACCACCGAGCTTGCACCTGTTGTCGGGCAGATCAAGAGCGGCTCTATCGCAGAGCGCGCCGGTCTGGTCAGCGGCGAGCGCATTGCGAAAGTCAACGGAGAGGCCATACAGTCCTGGACGGATCTGCGCTGGGCTGTCATGGAAGGTGCGCTTGACGGTCGTGCCATCACGCTTGATGCCAGAAGCCCGAGCGGCGCCCAGGTACTGCATGAGTTGCCGTTGGGTGATGTGAAGATCGATGACCGCCAGCCCGATCCGATGGCTCAGCTCGGCATCGAGATGCCTGTGCCGAAGTTGCCTCCCGTGGTTGCTGAAGTCGTGAAGGGAAGTGTGGCCGAGCGCGCCGGCGTTCTTCCCGGCGATGAAATGCTCAGCGTCGACGGCGTAGCGGTGCCGTATTTTCATGAATTCGCTGCGGCCGTGGCGCGCAAGCCAGGTCAGGAAATCGAAGTCATGCTGCGGCGTCAGGGGAAGGAGCTGAGCCTGCGCATGACGCCCGAGGCGGTGAAGGATGCGAAGCCGGCGCGTGGACGCATCGGTATTGCGCCGAAAATCCCTGCCGATGCCGGCCGCGAAAATCTGGTCAAGGTGAGTTATGGACCGCTGGGGGCGATCTCGCATGCGCTGTCACAAACCTGGGCTACCACGACCTTCAGCCTCAAGGTGATGTGGCGGATGGTGACGGGTGAGGTTTCGCTGCGCAATGTCAGTGGACCGATCACGATTGCCGACTATGCAGGCAAAAGTGCCGAAGCGGGCCTTGAGCCCTATATCACCTTTATCGCCTTGATCAGCATCAGTCTTGGCGTGCTGAACCTGCTGCCCGTGCCAATTCTGGACGGTGGGTACTTGCTGTATTATGTGGTCGAATTCATTCGCGGCAAGCCCGTCTCCGAGCGCTTCATGCTGCTTGGACAGAACGTCGGCATTGCGCTCCTCGGGGGCCTGATGCTGCTGGCCTTTTTCAACGACATCAATCGCCAGTTTCCCGGCCCAGGCTGATGACCAAGACAATTATCTCTGCGGCACTTGCCGCATTGTTCTCACCTTTTGCTCTCGCTATTACCCCGTTTGTAGTCAAGGACATTCGTGTCGAGGGGACGCTGCGCGTCGAAGCCGGTACGGTCTTCAACTATCTCCCTATCCGTATTGGCGAGACCGTTGACGACCAGCGCATCAGCCAGGCACTCAAATCCCTGTATGCGACGGGTTTTTTCAAAGACGTGCGCATCGAGTCAGACAAAGATGTGCTGGTGGTGATCGTTGACGAGCGTCCGGCTATTTCGAAGATCACGATTTCGGGCAACAAGGAGTTCTCGAATGATGTCCTCCTCAAAGGCTTGAAGGATGCCGGCATCTCCGAATCCAAGAACTTCGACCGTTCGGTGCTCGACAAGGTCGAGCAGGAGATCAAGGAGCTCTATCTCACCAAGAGCTACTACTCCCTGAGCGTACGCACGACAGCATCGCCGCTGGAGCGCAATCGCGTGGCGATCAACATCGAAATCGAGGAAGGCGAGATCGCGAAGATCAAGCAGATCCACATCATTGGTGCCTCGGCCTATTCGGAAAGTACGCTGCTGAAGCTGATGTCCTTGTCGACAACGGGCTGGTGGTCGTGGTTGAGCAAGGATGATCGTTATTCCAAGCAGAAACTGCAGGGGGATCTCGAGGAAATCCGCTCGCACTACCTGAATCACGGGTATGCCGATTTCAATATCGACTCATCTCAAGTGTCGATCACGCCGGACAAGCGCGATGTTTACATGACGATCGCCATCACCGAGGGGCAGGTCTACAAGATTTCATCCGTCAAGCTGGCTGGTGACTTTCTGGTTCCTGAAACCGAGCTGTCGCCACTGGTGGATATCAAGTCGGGCGAGGTTTTCTCGCGCGAGCACATCAACGTGGTTTCCAAGAGACTGAGCGACCGTCTGGGGAATGACGGTTATGCCTTTGCCACAGTCAATCCGATCCCGGAGCTCGACAAGACGAACCGCACTGCAGCGCTTACTTTCTTCGTGGATCCGGGCCGTCGCGCGTATGTCAATCGTGTGAACATCGTCGGCAACAACCGCACAAGCAGTGAAATCATCCGTCGCGAGATCCGGCAGATGGAGAGCTCCTGGTACGACCGCGAGCGCATTGATCGCTCGAAGATTCGTGTTGAGCGCACCGGCTTCTTCGAGGAAGTGGCCATCGATACGGAGGCCGTGCCGGGGAGCAGCGACCAGGTCGATCTGAACGTCAAGGTGAAAGAGCGCTCGACGGGTAACCTGTCCGTTGGCGTCGGTTACTCGCAGACCGAGAAAGTGGTCCTGAGCGGATCTATCGCGCAGAACAATCTGTTTGGTACGGGTAACTCGCTGACCCTCCAGGCGAGCACGGGTCGCGTCAACCAGAACTTCAATCTGAATTACACCAACCCGTACTACACCAAGGATGGCGTCAGTCGCGGCTTCGACCTGTATCACCGTAAGGTCGATACCGGCGAGCTCGATGTGGGTCGCTATGCGACGCGTTCGACAGGGGTGGGCGTGCGTTTTGGCGTGCCAATCTCCGAAGACGACACGATCAACTACGGTCTGTCCGCTGATATTACCGACGTCAATACCTTCGACAACAGCCCGCTCAAGTACAAGGACTTCGTCAAGGAAAACGGCAATTCGGCCACCACCTTGCTGACCAATGTGGGTTGGGCGCGTGACCATCGCGACAGCTTTGTGTACCCGACAAAGGGTGCATACCAGAGGGTCTATGCGGAGCTGGCCTTGCCGCCTGCAGAATTGCGTTACGCGCGTATTGGTTACTCCATCCAGAACTTCACGCCTTTGACGACCAATACCACCCTGATGCTGGCGACGGATCTTGGTTGGGCGAGCGGCTATGGTGACAAGGAGTTGCCTTTCTACAAGAACTACTATGCTGGTGGTATCGGGACGGTGCGTGGCTATAAGGACTCCACGCTCGGCCCCAAATCCACTGACCCGCAAAGCAATGGCGAGGCCTTGGGGGGTACGCGTCAGATCACGGGTAGCGCAGAATTCCTGTTTCCAGTGCCGGGTATGAAAGAGAAGGACCGTAGCATGCGTTTGAGTACCTTCCTGGATGGTGGTCAGGTTTGGGGGGATGGAGAGAAGATTCGCTGGTCCGATTTGCGTTTCTCGTACGGTTTTGCTTTCAGCTGGACTTCTCCGGTCGGGCCGCTGAAGTTCAGTCTCGGCTTCCCGGTCAACAAGAAGGACGGCGACGATACGCAGAAATTCCAGTTCCAGATTGGCCAGATTTTCTAGGAGATACGCGGTGTATCGCTTGATTCCATTGCTTTTCTGCGCGGTGTTGGCGACGGTGGCCCAGGCGGCGGTCGAGCCGAGTCGTATCGGTTTCGTCAACGCGGATCGCGTGATGCGTGAGTCGGCGCCCGCCCTGCGGGTCCAGAAGAAAATCGAGAAGGAATTCGAGAAGCGGGATCAGGAGCTGCAGCGTGTTGCGAAGCAATTGCAGACCATGCAGGACAATCTGGAGAAGAACTCGGTGACAATGGCCGAGCCAGATCGGCGTGCACGTGACCGCGAATTCAATGATCTGAACCGCGATTTCCAGCGTCGGCGCCGCGAGTATCTCGAAGATCGCAATCAACGCCAGAATGAAGAGATGGCGGGTGTCCTCGATCGTGCAAACAGAGCCATCCGGCAAGTGGCCGAAGCGGAAAAGTTCGATCTGATCATTCAGGAAGCGGTGTATTTCAATCCGCGTCTCGACATTACCGACAAGGTCATAAAGGCCTTGACCGACACCACTGCCGTATCGTCCTCGAAATGACCGTTGTTTCTCTGAGCGTTCGCCAGATCGTCGATGCCTTGGGCGGTGATCTGGTTGGCGACGATTCCGTTGCCATCACGCAGGTGGCACCGCTGGAGCGCGCAACAGGCTCCGAGATCGGTTTTGTCGCACATGCAAAGTACCGCAAAGCCCTCGAACTGACGCGCGCCGGCGCACTGATCCTGCCGCGCAGCCTGGCCGATGCCTGGGCCGGCACGCGAATCGTCGTGGATGATCCTTACCTGTACTTTGCGCGCGTTACGCAGTTGCTGAATCCTGCAGCGAATGACTACACCGGTGTGCATCCGACTGCGGTCGTCTTGTCCGAATTGCCCGCCGGTGTTGGCGTTGGCCCTCTGGCGTTCATCGGGGAAGGATGTCGCATAGGCGTCGGCGCAGTCATCGGCCCTGGGTCGATTGTCGAGCGCGGTTGTGTGATCGGCGAGAACACCTTGCTTCACGCCAAAGTCGTGGTCTATGCGGGTAGCGAGATTGGGGCGCGCTGCGTGTTGCACTCGGGCGCCGTGATCGGTGGCGATGGCTTCGGTTTTGCGCGTCGCAAGGATGCGAGCTGGGAGAAGATTCCGCAGATCGGCCGTGTGATTCTGGGCGATGACGTCGAGGTTGGAGCCAATACGACGATTGATCGCGGTGCGCTGGACGACACTGTGATCGAGAACGGGGTCAAGCTCGATAACCTCATCCAGATCGCGCACAACTGCCGCGTAGGGGAGAACAGCGCCATGGCCGCTTTTGCGGGCATGGCAGGTAGCGCAAAGCTGGGCAAGCGCGTCATGGTCGGTGGTCAGGCCGGCATCATGGGCCACATCGAAGTGGCGGACGATGTTGTCGTGTCGAGTCGTTCTTTCATGAGCAAGTCGGCAACCGAGAAGGGCGTCTACACTTCGACGATACCGGCCATCCAGCACAATGAATGGCTGCGCAACGCCGTTCATATCAAGCATCTGGACGAGATGGCTGATCGCATCAAGCAACTCGAGAAAAAACTGGAAAGGCTCGACACTGCGCGTGGCGAGTCGAACGAAACTGGGAGTGGTAAGTGAGCGAAACGAATAACGCGGTGCTTGGTCAGGACTTGGGTGTGATGCAAATCAAGGAGGTCATGAAGTACCTCCCGCATCGCTATCCGTTCCTGCTGATTGATCGTGTGCTGGAGTTGGTGCCAGGCGAGCGCGTGCTGGCGCTGAAGAACGTGACCGTTAACGAAGAGTTCTTCACTGGTCATTTCCCGCATGCGCCGGTGATGCCTGGCGTGCTGATCATTGAAGCCATGGCGCAAGCCGCGGCGATCCTGTCGTTCAAGACCCAGGGCATCGTGCCCGATGAAAACTCCGTGCTGTACTTTGCCGGCATCGACAACACCCGTTTCAAGCGCCCGGTCGTGCCGGGCGACCAGCTGCTGTTTGATGTGAGCATCACGCGCACCATGCGTGGCATCTGGAAGTACAAGGGCGTCGCCAGGGTTGGCGGCGATGTTGCGGTCGAGGCCGAGCTCATGTGCGCTATCAAGCAAATCTGATGATCCATCCGACAGCCCTAGTCAGCCCGGGCGCGCGTCTAGGCGAGCGCGTCAAGGTCGGGCCTTACAGCATCATCGGCGAGCACGTCGAGATCGGTGACGACACCGTCATCGGCCCCCATGTGGTGATCACCGGACACACGCGTATCGGACGCGCCAACCGCTTCTACCAGTTCTGCTCCATCGGCGAAGAGCCGCAGGACAAGAAGTACGCGGGTGAGCCAACCGAGCTCATCATCGGCGACAACAACACGATCCACGAATACGTCTCGATGCACGTCGGTACCGTCCAGGATACGGGGGTGACGCGTGTCGGTAATGACAACTGGATCATGGCCTACGTTCACGTCGCGCACGATTGCGTCGTGGGTGACCATACGATCTTTGCCAACAACGCCACGCTGGCCGGGCATGTGACGGTTGGTGACTGGGCCATTCTTGGCGGATTCACCGGCGTGCACCAGTTCGGTCGTGTTGGCGCTCACAGTTTCTGCGGCGTGGGCACGGTCCTGACGCAAGATCTGCCGCCGTTTGTGACGGTGTCGGGCAATCCTGCGTCGCCGCATGGCATCAACAGCGAAGGCCTGAAGCGTCGTGGCTACTCGGCTGAAGCGATTGCGCAGATCAAGCGGGCCTACAAGGTGCTGTACCGCCAGGGGCTGTCGATGGACGAGGCGCGTGCCGCAATTGCCGAGATGGCGGTGATTACGCCTGAGTTGCAGATTTTCAGCGATTTCATTGCCGCCTCTGGTCGCGGCATTGTCCGCTGACGCGCAGCGGAGCAGACCCGATCATGCGTATTGCGATGGTTGCGGGCGAGGCCTCGGGCGACCTGCTGGCCAGTCACCTCATGCGCGCACTCAAAGTGCACCTGCCGGACGCGCAGTTCGTGGGCATTGGTGGTCCCAAGATGGAGGCCGAAGGCTTTGAAGCCTGGTGGCCTGCCGAGACACTGGCAGTGAATGGTTACGTGGATGCGCTCAAGCGCTACAGAGAACTGTCCGGCATCCGCAAGAGCCTGCTCAACCGCCTGAAAGAAGACAAGCGTCAGGGCAATATCGATCTCTTCATTGGCGTCGATGCGCCGGACTTCAATCTCTGGCTCGAAGAGAAAGTGCGCGGCGCAGGTGTGCCCACCGTGCACTACGTCAGTCCGTCGATCTGGGCCTGGCGTGGCCGGCGCGTGTTCAAGGTCAAGCGCGCGGCCGACTGCGTACTGTGCCTGTTCCCGTTTGAACCGGCGCTGTACGAAAAGCACGGTGTGAATGCCCATTTCGTAGGCCACCCGCTCGCTGACGAATTTCCGTTGGATCCGGATCGTGATGCTGCGCGCGAGCTCCTGAACATTCCGCTGGCAGCCAAGGTCGTTGCGATGTTGCCCGGCAGCCGCAATGGCGAGGTGGCCCGCATGGCCGACAGTTTCGTCGGTACCGCGAAGCGTCTCCACGAGGCGGATCCGGATTTGCGTTTCGTCGTGCCGCTCGTGACGCGCGAGACCCGCAATTTGTTCGAGCAGGCCATCCATCGCGCCGAAGCGCACGAGCTGCCCCTCCGCATTCTGTTCGGGCACTCGCAAGATGCCATGACGGCGGCCGACGTGGTGCTGGTGGCCAGCGGGACGGCGACGCTGGAGGCTGCGTTACTGAAGCGTCCGATGGTGATCGCCTATCGTTTGGCCAATCTGTCGTATCGCATCATGAAGCGCCTCGCTTACCTGCCTTATGTGGGGCTCCCCAATATCCTGGCCGGGGAGTTTCTGGTGCCGGAGTTCATTCAGGATGCCGTGACGCCGGAAGCACTGGCAGATGGATTGGAGAAGTGGCTGCTGGATCGCGAGGCTTGCGAGCGATTGATCGAGCGCTTTACTGCCATGCATCTTGAACTGCGCCAGAATCATGCTCAGCGCGCGGCTCGCGCGATCTTGCCCCTGCTGGGCATGCGTGGATGAGATGAGCATTGTTCTGGTGTGCGGCGTGGATGAAGCGGGCCGCGGTCCGCTGTGTGGATCCGTCGTGGCGGCTGCAGTCATCCTCGACCCGGCTTGTCCCATTGCTGGACTGGCTGATTCGAAGAAGCTGACGGAGCGTGCGCGTGATCGGCTTGCGCCCATCATCAAACGGGACGCACTGGCCTGGGCAATCGCTGAAGCAAATGTCGAAGAGATCGATCGACTCAATATCCTGCATGCAACCATGCTGGCAATGAAACGCGCGGTCGAAGCGCTGGACAAGCTGCCGCACGAGGTCCTCGTTGATGGCAATCGTGTACCCGATCTGTCGTTGCCTGCTCGTGCGATTGTCAAGGGCGATGCTCTCGAACCGGCTATTTCTGCAGCGTCCATTCTAGCCAAGACGCATCGCGATGCGCAGCTGCTTCAATTGCATACGCAATATCCGGAATTTGGCTTCGACCAGCACAAGGGCTATCCCACGGCTGCGCACCTGGCGGTGCTGGCACGCTTGGGGCCAACGCCTCATCACCGCATGAGTTTTGCTCCCGTGCGTCAGGCTGTTTCGCAGCGGTGCTTGTTCGAGTAAGCGTGCATGAAACAGATTGCGTCGCGCGATAACCCGACCTTCAAACGTCTGCGCGCCCTCCTGGAGGATGGCCGCTACCGACGCCTTGAGCAGGCTGCGGTGCTGGACGGCGTTCACCTCATCGAAGCAGCCAGGGCGGCGCAGTGCGCCATCCGCCGTGTAGTCGTCACCGCCAGGGCCTTGCAGATGCAGGAGATCGGCCGTCTGGTGAATGCGCTCGCAGCGACGGGCAGTGAAATCATTGAAATGCCCGAAGCATTGCTGCGTGCTCTGAGTCCGGTTGAGACGCCCAGCGGTATTCTTGGCGAGATCGCCATTCCTGACGCAGTTTCGCCTTCAGCCTTGGGTGATGTCCTGGTGATCGAGGCCGTGCAGGATGCGGGCAATCTTGGAACTTTGTTGCGCACGGCGGCGGCGGTGGGGATTCGCCGTGTCTGGCTGAGCGAGCATTGCGCGCAGGCTTGGTCGCCGAAGGTGTTACGAGCCGGGATGGGCGCTCATTTTGTCCTGTCGATCGCCGAGCATGTTGACCTGAATGCAGCGCTCGATGGCTGGCAGGGCAAGATCATCGCGACGGCTCTTGATGTCCGCTCGCAGGACCTGTTCGACCTCGACTTGCGGCCAGAGGCGGCCTGGATGTTCGGATCGGAAGGCTCTGGTTTGAGTGCCAGCCTGATTGCTCGCGCAACAGATCTGGCGCGCATTCCCATGCCTGGCGGAATCGAGTCCTTGAATGTCGCTGCCGCAGCGGCGGTGTGTCTGTTCGAGCAACTCAGGCAAAGAAAGCACTGACGCAGTTCAGCGCTTGTCGCGGACCAGGCGTTGCTTCTCGCGCTGCCAGTCGCGCTCTTTCTCGGTCTCGCGTTTGTCATACTGCTTCTTGCCCTTGGCGAGGCCGATTTCCATCTTCACGCGTCCCTTGCTGTAATGCAGATCCAGCGGCACCAGGGTGTAACCCGCGCGTTCGACCTTGCCGATCAAGCCTGAGATCTCGTGGCCCTTGAGCAACAACTTGCGGATACGCACGGGGTCTGGCTTGACGTGTGTTGACGCCGAGAGCAGGGCGCTGATGTGCATGCCGTGTACGATCACTTCTTCGCCACGCAACGCGACGTAGGCCTCCTTGATCTGGGCGCGGCCCGCGCGAATCGCCTTGACCTCCCAACCCTCGAGCACCATGCCGGCTTCGAATCGCTCCTCGATGAAGTATTCGTGAAAGGCCTTGCGATTGTCGATGATGCTCATGAGTGGGTGGGGCGGGGGAATTGGCGCTTGCGCTAGAATGCTGATTTTAGCAGCACCGCGTCTGGCGGTCTGGATCCCCGATGTCTGAAGTCAGGAAAGTCGTACTGGTCGAGCGTAGTCCGGAGCAGATGTTTGCACTGGTCGATGGCGTTGAGGACTATCCAAAATTCTTGCCATGGTGTGGCGGGAGCGAGGTTGTCGAGCGTACTGAGGTGCTGACTGTGGCGATCCTGAAGATCAACTACCACGGTATCCGCTCGCAGTTTTCGACCGCCAATGACAAGCAGTTTCCGACGTCGATGAAGTTGCGTCTGCGCGAGGGGCCGTTTCGTCAGCTCGAAGGTGAGTGGCTTTTCAAGGCCTTGGGTGAAAGTGCCTGCAAAATAGAGTTCAGGCTGCATTACGAATTTTCCAGCAAGCTGCTCGAGAAGGTCGTGGGCCCCGTGTTCAATCACATTGCCAATACTTTCGTCGACGCATTCGTCAAACGCGCTGATCAGGTCTACGGGTCGGGCACGAAGTGATGCTCGAGCGGATCAAAGTCGAAGTCTGCTATGCCTTGCCGCACGCCCAGGAGCTGGTCAGTGTAGAGCTTGAGTCGGGTGCAAGTGTCTTGCAGGCGATTCGTGCGTCAGGGCTGCTGGCGCGCTATCCGGACATCAATCTCGATATCAACAAGGTTGGCATCTTCGCTCGACTGGTTTCGCTCGACTCCGGATTGCGCGATCGTGATCGGGTCGAGATATACCGACCGTTGATCGCTGACCCGAAGGAGGTCAGGCGTCAGCGTGCGGCAGAGGGCAAGGCCATGAAAAAAGGCGGCGGGCCGCTCATCGAGAGCTGACCCCACCGCCTGTCGGCGTTAGTTACTTTGACGCTTCGATTGTTACTTGCAGTCGCGCGATAGCTGGACGCGTGTGCGTTCTGCTTCCTGTTTGAGTTGGCTGTCATCCAGGAAAATACGTTCGCCGGCAGCATTTGTCGTAGTGACACGGCCGCCACGCTCAAGCATGGTCAGGTTGTTGCGCAGACTCTCGCAATAACGCTTTTTCTCATCTGCCCGGTCGGCTTCCTGTTTGCGCTTTGCTTCCGCCTCCTGGTCTGCTGCGCGCTTCTGCTTGGCTTCAAGGTCTTTTTCCTGCCAGGTCTTTGGCCCGGATTGCGTCGCTGCAGGAGGTTTGGTGTCCGGTTGTGCTGCCGCGCCGGACTGCGAAGCCGCTGGCTCCGGCGTGGCGGGTGCGTATTTCGCTGCGGGTGCAGCCTTGGCTGGCTTGTTGTCGCCGTTTGGTGGCGGCTGGTCCGAGTAATGAACGCGGCCGCTGGCATCCTTCCATGTATATACCTGAGCCGTCGCCGAGGAGGCGAAGAGCAGACCGGAAATGGCGATGAACAGGCAGGCGAGGGGGCGATGGGCGGTCATGGGGCGAACAAGCGTGGCACAAGAATGCATGTAGGGTCTCCTGCCCGGATACTGGGCCGCTCCGGGAGGTTTTGCCAGAGCCGGCTGACGAACGTATAATAGTCATTTGCCGGGAAGGATTATAGACATGCGTTTGATCCAGAAGGCGCTGACGTTTGATGACGTCCTGCTGGTTCCTGCCCATTCCGATGTGATGCCGCGTGATGTGAGCCTAGCCACGCGCCTGACACGTAATATTCAGCTAAACATTCCCCTCGTTTCTGCCGCCATGGATACCGTGACGGAGTCGCGCCTCGCAATCGCGCTGGCGCAAGAGGGCGGAATCGGGATCATCCACAAGAACCTCACCGCCAAGCAACAAGCTCAGCAGGTTGCGATGGTGAAGCGCTTCGAGTCGGGCGTGCTGCGCGACCCGATCACTATTCCACCGACCTTGTCCGTACGTGAAGTTGTCGCCCTGACGCGCCAGCATCGCATCTCGGGCGTGCCGGTCGTCGATGGCAAGCGCGTGGTGGGCATCGTCACCAACCGTGACCTGCGCTTCGAAACCAATCTCGACCAGTCCGTGTCCGCCATCATGACGCCGCGTGAGCGGCTGGTGACGGTGAATGAAGGCGCGACGCTCGATGAAGCCAAAGCCCTGATGCACCGTAACCGCCTGGAGCGCGTGCTGGTGCTCAAGGACAATGGCGAGCTCTACGGCCTGATTACGGTCAAGGACATCCAGAAAGCAACGGAGCATCCGTTCGCAGCCAAGGACTCGCATGGTCGTCTGCGTGTCGGCGCAGCGGTTGGCGTCGGCGCAGGTACCGAAGAGCGCTGCGAGATGCTTGCCGATGCGGGCGTCGACGTGATCGTCGTCGATACCGCGCACGGCCATTCGAAAGGCGTGCTGGACCGTGTTCAGTGGGTGAAGAAAAACTTCCCGCACGTTGATGTGATTGGCGGGAATATCGCCACGGGTGCTGCAGCCAAAGCGCTGATCGATCATGGCGCCGATGGCGTCAAGGTGGGTATCGGCCCTGGCTCGATCTGTACAACACGTATCGTTGCAGGTGTCGGCGTGCCGCAAATGACGGCTATCGACAATGTCTCGCGTGCATTGGCTGGTACGGGTGTGCCGATGATTGCTGACGGTGGCATCCGCTATTCGGGTGACATTGCCAAGGCGATTGCTGCGGGCGCGAACTGCGTGATGCTCGGCGGCTTGTTTGCCGGTACGGAAGAAGCGCCGGGTGAGACGGTGCTGTTCCAGGGGCGTTCCTACAAGTCCTATCGCGGCATGGGTTCGCTCGGCGCGATGGAGAAGGGCTCTGCAGACCGCTACTTCCAGGATGCCGAGAACAATGCCGACAAGCTGGTGCCTGAAGGCATCGAAGGTCGCGTTGCCTACAAGGGGCCCGTGGGTGCCGTGATTCACCAGCTGTGCGGTGGCGTACGCGCTTCGATGGGCTATGTGGGTTGTGCCAGCATCGACATCATGCATGCCAAGGCGGAGTTCGTTGAGATCACGTCGGCAGGTATTCGCGAATCGCACGTGCATGACGTGCAGATCACCAAGGAAGCACCGAACTACCATCAGGAATGATGGCAGCTGCAAGATGAACGGGACGGTCGGCTAAGCCGACCGTCTTGCTTTTACAGACACTATTTTTACGTATCCGAGCAACGCCATGCACGACAAGATCCTCGTCCTCGATTTCGGCTCCCAGGTCACCCAGCTCATCGCGCGCAGGGTGCGCGAGGCAAACGTTTATTGCGAAATCCATCCGAACGACGTGTCGGACGAGTTCATCCGCAGTTTTGCGCCCAAGGGCATCATCCTGTCAGGCAGCCATGCCTCGACCTACGAGGACCACGAACTGCGCGCGCCGCAAGCAGTGTGGGATCTTGGCGTGCCGGTGCTGGGCATCTGTTACGGGATGCAGACCATGGCCGTGCAATTGGGCGGCGTGGTGAGCTGGAGCGATACGCGCGAGTTCGGCTACGCCGAGGTGCGTGCGCATGGCCACACGAAATTCCTGCAGGACATACAGGACTTTGCGACGGCCGAAGGCCACGGCATGCTCAAGGTGTGGATGAGTCACGGCGACAAGGTCACTGCCTTGCCGCCCGGCTTCAAGCTGATGGCCTCCACGCCGAGCTGCCCGATCGCCGGCATGGCGAACGAAGAGAAGGGCTACTACGCGGTCCAGTTCCACCCGGAAGTGACGCACACCGTGCAGGGCGCAGCGATGTTCACGCGCTTTGTTCGCGAAATCGCCGGTTGTGCCGGTGACTGGATCATGGGCGATTACATTGCAGAGGCAGTTGCGAAGATCCGCGAGCAGGTGGGCGACGAGGAAGTCATTCTCGGCCTTTCCGGTGGTGTCGACTCTTCGGTGGCTGCCGCGTTGATCCACCGCGCCATCGGTGACCAGCTGACCTGCGTGTTCGTTGACCATGGTCTCCTTCGCCTCAATGAAGGTGACATGGTGATGGAGATGTTTGCCGGCAAGTTGCATGCAAAAGTCATCCGCGTCGATGCTGCCGATCTCTTCATGGGCGAACTCGCTGGCGTCAGCGATCCCGAGCAGAAGCGCAAGATCATCGGTCGCTTGTTCGTCGATGTCTTCAAAGCCGAGGCCGCCAAGCTCAAGGCGGGAGACGGTGGCCACAAGGGCGCGGCCTTCCTCGCCCAAGGCACGATCTATCCGGATGTCGTCGAGAGCGGCGGCACCAAGACGAAGAAGGCCACCACCATCAAGAGCCACCACAACGTCGGCGGCTTGCCGGAGCAACTTGGCCTCAAGCTGCTCGAGCCGCTGCGCGAACTGTTCAAGGACGAAGTGCGTGAGCTGGGCGTGGCGCTGGGCCTGCCGCACGACATGGTCTACCGTCATCCCTTCCCGGGGCCGGGCCTGGGCGTGCGTATCCTTGGCGACGTCAAGATGGAATACGCCGACCTGTTGCGCCGTGCCGATGCGATCTTCATCGAAGAGTTGCGCAAGGCTGTCGATGCGGCTTCCGGCAAGACCTGGTATGAACTGACCAGCCAGGCCTTTGTCGTCTTCCTGCCGGTCAAGAGCGTCGGCGTGATGGGCGATGGTCGTACCTATGACTACGTGGTGGCTTTGCGTGCCGTGCAGACGCAAGACTTCATGACGGCCCACTGGGCGCATCTGCCCTATGAGCTGCTCGGCAAGGTCAGCAATCGCATCATCAACGAAGTGCGTGGCATCAATCGCGTGGTCTACGACGTTTCCGGCAAGCCGCCGGCAACGATCGAGTGGGAGTGATTCCCTGAAAGAGCAGAAAAGCGAGGTGTCTGAAATGAGTGCTCAACTTTCCCTGGGCGGATTCGAGCCCGCAGTATTTACGGACAGCTTCTTCTTTGCTCTTCAGCCAAATGCCGAAACCGCGAGCCGCATCGCCGAGCTTACTCGGCGATTGCGAGCGGAGCGCGGCATCAAAGGGATTCCGATCCCGGCGGAGCGCCTGCACGTTACGCTGACCTTTCTCGGCGCTTTTTCAGGCGTGCCCCAATCTGTAGTTTCGAGCGCTGTCACCACCGGCGATGCTTTGAAAGCGGCTCCATTTGAGGTGAGGTTTGATCGTGTCCAGAAGTTCGGGCACGACAAACGCGCGCTTGTTCTCCGAAGTAGTGAAGACCTCGCTGCCTTGAATGACTTCCAGAGCGATCTGGTGCGTGCGATGCGTTTAAAAGGATTGAAGCCCGCAGGACCTGCGGGCTTCACACCGCACCTCACCTTGCTCTACGAGGATGCGGTGATGCTCGATGAAAGTATCGAGCCTGTCATCTGGACTGCTCGCGAGTTCGTCCTCGTCCGTAGTCTCATCGGACAGAGTCGCTACGAAGTGCTGGGGCGTTGGCCGCTTCAGGCCTGACGCACCGGCAATTTCCAGTTTGGCCGGATGAAGTGGCAGGTATATCCGTTCGGGATGCGCTCGAGGTAATCCTGATGCTCCGGCTCGGCTTCCCAGAACGGGCCAGCAGGCGCGACTTCCGTGACGACTTTTCCGGGCCACAGGCCTGATGCTTCGACATCGGCAATCGTGTCTTCGGCAATGCTTTCCTGCTCGTCGTTCGTAAAGTAAATGGCCGAGCGGTAGCTCGTGCCACGATCGTTGCCCTGCCGATTGAGTGTGGTCGGATCGTGGATCTGGAAGAAGAACTCCAGCAAGCGGCGGTAGCTGATGCGGGCCGGGTCGAAGATGATCTCGATGGCTTCGGCATGCGTGCCGTGGTTGCGATACGTGGCATTCGGCACATCGCCGCCGGAGTAGCCGACGCGCGTGCCGATGACGCCGGGCTGGCGCCGGATCAGATCCTGCATGCCCCAGAAGCAGCCGCCTGCCAGCACGGCACGTTCCTGATTCGTTGCCATTACACGTCCTCCACTTGATCGAGATAGTCGCCATAGCCTTCGGCTTGCATGTCGTCACGATGAACGAAGCGCAAGGAGGCTGAGTTGATGCAGTAGCGCAGGCCGCCGCGGTCTCTGGGGCCGTCGGGGAAAACGTGGCCGAGATGACTGTCGCCCGATGCCGAGCGGACCTCCGTGCGCACCATGCCATGCGATACATCTCGTAGCTCATTGACGTTGGCGGGCTCGATGGGCTTGGTGAAGCTTGGCCAGCCGCAGCCCGATTCGTACTTGTCGGAGGAGGCAAACAAGGGCTCGCCGGACACGATATCGACGTAGATGCCGGCGGCCTTGTTGTTGAGGTATTTGCCGGTGCCGGGGCGTTCGGTGCCGCTCTGCTGCGTGACGCGGAACTCCTCGGGGCTGAGCCTGGCAATGGCTTCGGGTGATTTCTGGTACCGCGACATTTCTGCTCCTTCCTGGTGATACTCAATGGGACGTGCTGAGCAAGGCCCGGTCGACAAGCCTTCATCAGACCACGATAGCACTGCCGTCAATCGCTGCGCGAGGTATCAGGACTCCGCAGCGATGGCGTACAGTCTCGGCTGAAACGGAACACGGTGGCGCCTATGGTGTTCTCATCCGAAGAAACATTTGACGACTCTCCTGCGCAAATGCAAAACAGATACGCTTTTTCGTGCCCGACTCCCGGAGGCCGGGTCGTGACGCGCTCCGCACCGCAGCTGTGGCGCAGCGCGCTGCTGGTCGTGCTGGCGGCGCTCTTCACTACATGGGGACTGGCGGCCAATGCACAAGCCTCGTCGAGTTCGACGATGGCGGCTGAGCCGAAAAACGCGGCCATCGTCGCCATCCCCATCACTGACATCCTCAACCGCGCCGATGACGATGAGCGGGAGCTGGCGCGGGCCGCCCGCAAGGCGCGGGAGCCGAATGCGAGCGCGCGCCTCTCGACCACGCTGGACGGGATTTCGCGCTCTGTCGACGAGAAACTGGCGGCTTTTCATTCCGATGAATTGCGCAGCTTGCCGGTGATGCGGCTGGAAAGCCTCGAGCGGCATTGGGAGTTTGACGCGCGCCGCATCGAGCGCCTGCAACTCGAGCTGCGCCAAGCCTCGCAGCCATATTCCGACATCATGGCCGAGCTGTCGCGCCGGCAGGGCGAGTGGGAAGCCACACAGGCGAGCCCCTGGGTCAGCGGCTTGCCGGAGGCTCTGGGGCGCCGCATTCCGGCGATGCTGACGGACATTGCTGCCGCGGAAAAGAGCCTCTCGGCGCCGCTTTCGCAACTGATCGAGCTGGGCCACCGTGCAAGCGCCGTCAGCGCGCGCATCCAGAGCAACCGGGCCGAGGTCGCCGCAGCGATCGAGAATATTGATCAGCGCCTGTTGCGCATTGACGCGCCACCCTTGTGGGCGGCGACGCCGACGCAGGCGATCGGTCGGGATTCCGTGCAATCCATCGAGAAGGGCCTCGACATCGAGGCGCGCTTCTCGCGGGAGTACGGCCGCAACGCGGGGGCCGTGCGAGGCGTCCGATTGCTGCAGGGCCTGCTGCTGCTCCTGTTGCTATGGCTCGCGTGGCGGCATCGGCGCCAGCCAGCCCCGGCAGGCAGTGACGACTCTGCAATGCTGGTATTGCGCCGGCCATTGTCGTCCTGGGTCTTGCTGGCGATGCTGGCGGTGATGGTTTTCGAGGCCGACGCTCCCTTGCTGGTGAGCGAAGCTGCAATGCTCATCGCGCTGGTGCCGGTGTTGCGTCTGCTCCCCCGGCACAGCCTGCGCACCCTGGGGGTATGGCCTTACGTGGCCATCGGCCTGTACCTGCTGAACCACCTTGGCTTTCTGGTGATGGACAGCAGCTATTTCTACCGGCTGTTCCAGCTCGGCATGGCCAGCCTGACACTTGTCATAACGTTGTGGCTGCTGTGGCGGCGCCGCGGGCAGATGGAAGCCGAGCCATTGCGGATCTGGGTGCGTCGCCTCGCCTGGGTATGCGTGACCCTCCTGAGCGTTTCGATCGTGAGCAATGTATTCGGTAACGTCTCGCTCGCGGAAACGCTGGCACGCGGTGTGATAGACAGCGCCTATCTGGGCTTGCTGCTGCATGCGGGTCTGACGGTGGGTACGGCCTTGCTGCGCAGCGCGCTCGCGCAGCCCGCCGTGGCGGGGTTGCCTTTCCTGCGCACGCACGCAGCGGAACTCCTGCGGCAGCTGCAACGGGTGCTGACGCTGACCTCTGTACTGTTCTGGGTAATCTATTCCATGGACCGGTTCCGGGTGCTGAGGCCGGTTCAGTCGATCCTCGCGGATGTGTTCGGTCGTGATTTCGAGATCGGCAAGATCTCCATCAGTCTTGGCAACGTGGTCATTTTCGGCCTTTCTGTTCTGGTGGCCGCCTGGGTTGCAGGGTTCATTCGCCTCATCCTGCGCGACGAAGTGTTGGCGCGCATGTCGCTACCGCGTGGCGTGAGCAATAGCGTGGCGTCGCTTTCCTACTACGCGGTGCTGATACTGGGTTTCCTGGTTGCGCTCTCTGCGGCTGGTTTTCAGGTCAGCCAACTGGCGATCGTGTTTGGCGCACTGGGCGTGGGGATCGGCTTCGGCCTGCAGAATATCGTCGCCAATTTCGTGTCGGGTCTGGTGTTGATGTTCGAGCGGCCCATCCAGCCCGGCGACGTCATCGACATTACCGGTGTCTCCGGAGAGGTGCGCCAGATCGGCATGCGCGCTACGCTCATACGCACTTTCGATGGTGCTGACGTGGTGGTGCCCAACGGCTCGCTGCTCGCGGGTAACCTCACCAACTGGACGCTGATGGACAACAAGCGTCGCTTTGAAGTGGCGGTGAACGTTGCCTATGGTTCGGATCCGGTGCAGGTGCTGGAGTTGTTGTCGGGCGTGGCACGCGATACGCCTGGCGTAGCCAGTGACCCTGCTGCCAACGCCCTGATGATCGGCTATGGCAATAGTGCCCTCAACTTCGTGGTGCGCGCCTGGACCTATGATTTCGATAACTGGACAGCCATCCGCAGCGAGCTGTTTACGCGTGTTCTGCGTGCACTCGACGAAGCCGGGATAGAGATTCCGTACATCCAGTACGATCTGCATCTGCGCAGCATTTCGGAGGAGGCGGGCAGCGTCCTGAACGAAGCCGCGCCCGCACGCCATGGCGCTGGACAGCGCGTATCGTCGCAATCGCCCATGCCGCCAGCGTCATCGGGCCAGGATTAATCGTGGAGTAGAAACAAGATGGGGCAAACGGAGATGCAGCCGGAAAGCCGCGAACGGGCCGAATATTTCATGCGCGAAGCACTCGCGCTGGCACGAGAGGCGGGCAGTTTTGACGAGGTGCCGGTGGGGGCCGTCGTGGTGCTTGACGGGCAGATTGTCGGTCGTGGCTACAACCAGCCGATTTTCAGCAGCGACCCGACTGCGCACGCCGAAGTCATGGCCCTGCGCGATGCGGCCCGGAACCTCGGCAATTACCGCCTGCCGGGCTGCGATCTCTATGTGACCCTGGAGCCCTGCATGATGTGTTCCGGCGCGATCATGCATGCGCGCATTGCCCGCGTGGTTTTCGGAGCACGAGATGCCAAAACCGGCGTGGCGGGCAGCGTGCTGGATCTCTATGCCGAGACGCGCCTGAATCACCATGCCAGCATTGAAGGCGGCGTGCTGGCCGAAGAGTGCGGTGGCCTGCTGTCGAGTTTCTTCGCGGCCAAGCGCCAGCGCACGTCCTTGGCATAATCGGCTGCTTGCCCTTTCGTCCCCCAGGTGGCGTTCTGCCACATGTCGCGGTGTAAGCTTGCCGGGCCATGAAAACCAGAGCCAGCCAAGTGCCCCCCGTGCAAGCCGCTGCGGCGGTCAAACCCGTGATCGCTATCGTGGCGCCCTCGGCCTTTCTGCCCGAAATCGAGTCTCTCGATCGCGCTGTTGCGGCCATGCAGGCCCAAGGCTGGGAACTGCGCTACGACCGCGCCGCATTGATCGGGCGTAGCGAACGCTTTCCCGCACCGGACGCCGAGCGCATCGCCGCGCTCTATGCCGCGGCCGAAGATCCGGAAGTCAACGTCGTGATGGCCTTGCGCGGTGGTTACGGCATGAGCCGGCTGCTGGACGATCTCGATTTCTCGCGCATCGCCGCGGGCAACAAGCTGTGGGTCGGGCATAGTGACTTCACGGCGTTCCAGCTTGCGTTGCTGCAGCACACCGGCCACGCCAGCCTGGCGGGCCCGATGGCAGCGACGGATTTCGGCGGCGAGCATCTCAGTGCTTTCACGCTCGCGCACTTTCGCCGCTGGTTCGAAGAGGCCTACGACAGCGTCGCAGTGCCGGTCGCACCCGGCTGGACAGGCGAAGTCTCCGGTCTGCTGTGGGGCGGCAATCTCACCATGCTCGCGCATCTGGTCGGCGGCCCGCATTGCCCGCAGATTTCCGACGGCGTGCTGTTCATCGAGGATGCGGGCGAAACGCCATTCCGCCTCGAGCGCCTGTTGTATCAGCTTTGGCACGCGCGCATTCTCCAGGCGCAGCGCGCGATCGTCTTCGGCCAGTTCGGCGACTATCGCCTGACGGAGCGGGACAACGGTTACGACCTTGGCGATGTCATTGCGCACTGGCAGGACAAGCTCGGGGTGCCAGTATTTTCCGGCCTGATGCATGGCCATGTGACCGACAAGCTGAGTCTGCCCGTCGGAGGCTATGCACGTCTGCGTGCGGATGCTTCAGGCTACGCGATGGAGTACGGCTTCCGGCAGGATGCACTTCCGTGAACCGACGGCAGACTTGAACCGATGGCGCAATTGACTCTTCAGGCCGGGGATTGGCGTGATCTGGGTGCCCGGGCTGCGGCGATCCGGCACGAGGTTTTCGTGGTCGAGCAGGGCGTGCCCCTCGACCTCGAAATGGACGACATGGACGAACAGGCCATGCACGTTGTCGCCTGGGATGCCGCCGGCGAGGCCATCGCGACCGGGCGCATCCTGCGGGACGGGCACATCGGGCGCATTGCCGTCCGCGCCGCATGGCGCCGCCAGGGCGTCGGCATGCGGGTGATGGAAGTCCTGTGCAAGGCTGCCCGTGATCAGGGGCTATTGGCCGCGTGGTTGAACGCCCAGCTGAGCGCGCTGGCGTTCTATCAGGGCCTGGGTTTCGTTGCTGCGGACGAAACTTTCATTGAGGCAGGCATCCTGCACGTGCAGATGCGCAAGTTCCTGTGAGCGGGCGCTGCCGAGCTGCGTAGAGCTCAGGCAGGGGGCGGTTGAAGACGCGCGCTGCCGGGTTCGTCCATTTCCTGAAACTCTTCGATGTGGCGTTCCCCGCGCAGCAAGGCGCTGAGCCCGCTGCGCTCACTTGCGGCTTCGAGCGCGGCGCGGAAGCCTGCGCGGTCAGTGACGCCTTCGTAGGTCTCCATCCACGTCCCCGGGTCGTCCACGCGTCTCGACAAGCGTCCGGTGATGCCTTCGCTGTGTTGCAAGGCTTCGAACAGGCGACACACTGCAAGGCGCGCGGCCTCGTCCTGCGTTGCTTCCAGCTTGTAATAGACGTAGAAGCTGACCCGCATCAACTCACGACATAGGGCAGCTTGCCGAAAGTCAGCAGAGGGCCTTCGAGTGAGCCGAGGTGAACCTGTGCGCCCTCGAAGCTGGCGATCTGCAATACAGCCAGCGCGTCGAAACCGCCTTGTGGTGCAGGCGCGACGGAAAGCAGCTTGCCGCAGGCTTGATCGCCGAATTCGGGCGCAAACAGATCGCTGCCGGGGGCGGGAGCCTCGGCGACATCGAGATGCGCGAGATACATGCGCTTCTTGAGCTTGCCGAGATATTGCGTGCGGGCAACGATCTCCTGTCCGGGGTAGCAACCCTTCTGGAAATTCACGCCGCCGATCACCTCGAAGTTGATCATCTGGGCAACGAACTCATCTTGCGTCGTGGCGGTGATCTGCGGCACGCCGGCCTGGATTTCGAGCCAGCGCCAGGCAGCCGTGCCGGCAGGCTTGGCGCCACGGCTGGCGAGCTTCTGCCACAAGCTAGCGGCCTGGCCGACGGGGACGATCAGCACCATGCGGCTCGCGTCGACACGCACCACCTGTACCGTGCCTTGCGAGACGGTGAAGACTTCCGGTGGCAGCGACACGCCTGCTGCGTCGAGCGCCGCAGCCGCGTCGGCGCCTGCCACGCCGATCAGCGCGAATTCGGGAGTGATGTCGCTGAGGCGCACCTTGGAGCGCATCACGTACATCGACAGCTTCTTGTGGATTGCGGCCAACAGGTCGGTCGACAGCTGCAGCAAGTAGCCGGTGTTGTCGCGCCACAAGGTGAAGTTGGCCAGCATGCGGCCCTTGGGCGTGTTGAAGCTGGTGTATTGCGCGCCGTGCAGGGGCAGTTTCTTGACGTCGTTGGACAGCAGGTTGTGCAGGAAGACGGCCGTGTCTTCGCCTTCTGCGCGGATCAGGCTGGTGTGTGTGAGCGGGACGAGCACGGTGCCGGATGCTGCATGTGCAACTTCGGCGCGTTCGTCGCCAAAGTGCACAACGCCTGCAGGACCCTCTTCAAAACGGGCGCCGATTTCATCGAGAAAAACTAGCCAGGGGGACTGCATGGTCGTGAGCTTCCTGCTGCAAGAAACGGTGGGAAAGCAGATGGGGTGTTTCAGCTATTATAGGCGCCGCACGCCCCATGCCTGCGTGATCACTTTGGCACTAATTGCGGCACCCCGGTTCCCTGTGCGTGCCGATGTTGCAATTGTTGATCTTGCAACAAGTTGCTGCGACCGCGGTTTTTTCTCCGCCGTATTTCTTCGCAGTGTTTCCTGTTTTCCGCTTCATGTTCTGTTGACCTCGTCTCATGCTCCGACTGTTTTCTCGTTTGTTCTGGTGGGGCATCGTCTGCGCGATTGTCGTCGCGGGTCTGGCCGTCTGGTATGCGCTGCAACCGCTGTCGCAGCGTGCGACGGTGCTCGATGTCGAAGTCGCACGCGGCGGCACGATGCGCGATGTCGCGCGCCAGATTTCGCAGCAGGGCATCGACGTGTCGCCGACCTTCCTCGTGTGGGCCGCACGGCTGAGTGGCCGTGCCAACCGCATGCAGGCCGGCAACTACCGCATCGAGCAGGGCATCACCCCCTGGGGGCTGATCATGTTGCTGTCGAGCGGCTCGACTTCCTATGCACAGGTCGCTTTCATCGAGGGCTGGAATTTCCGCCAGTTGCGTGCCGCGCTCGACGCGATGCCCGATCTGAATCACGACACGCTCGGGCTGTCCGACGCCGATGTGCTGGCAAAACTTGGCATGCAGGATGCGAGTCCTGAGGGCCTGTTCTTCCCCGATACTTATTTTGTTTCACGTGGCGTCAGTGATCTCGAGGTCTTGCGTCGTGCGCATGAGCAATTACAGAAAGTGCTGGATCGCGAATGGGCGCAGCGCTCGCCCGGCCTGCCGGTGAATACCGCCTATGAAGGCCTGACGCTGGCGTCGGTGATCGAGAAGGAAACGGGCACGGCCGCCGACCGTGACAAGGTGGCTTCAGTGTTCGTGAATCGTCTGCGCATCGGCATGCCCTTGCAGAGCGACCCGACGGTGATCTATGGGATCGGCGTGAATTTTGATGGCAACCTGCGCCGTCGTGATCTGCAGGCAGACAACCCCTACAACAGCTATACGCGACGCGGCCTGCCGCCGACGCCGATCGCCATGCCGGGTCTTGCTGCCATGCGTGCGGCTTTCAATCCGGCGCGTACCGACTTCCTCTATTTCGTGTCGCGAGGTGACGGCAGCAGCCAGTTTTCGCGCTCGCTGGAAGAGCACAACCGTGCCGTGGCGCGCTACCAGAAAGGCAAGGGACGATGAGTCGGGGACGCTTCATCACATTCGAGGGCATCGACGGTGCGGGCAAGAGCACGCAGATCGCAGCCGTGGTCGAGCGTGTGCGCCAGCGTGGTCACGAAGTCGTGCAATCCCGTGAACCGGGTGGCACGCCATTGTCGGAAAAGCTGCGCGAGCTGGTGCTGCACGAAACCATGAACCTCGAGACCGAGGCCTTGCTGATGTTTGCGGCGCGACGCGAGCATCTGGCAGTCGTCATCGAGCCGGCGCTGGCGCGTGGCGCATGGGTAGTCTGTGATCGATTCACCGATGCGACCTATGCCTATCAGGTGGGCGGTCGCGGCTTGAGTGACGAGAAGTTCCGCACACTCGAAAGCTGGGTGCATCCGCAGTTGCAACCCGACCTGACTTTTCTTTTTGATGTTGATCCGGCCGTGGCTGCGCAGCGTATCGCGCAAGGCCGTAGCGATACGGATCGTTTCGAGCGCGAGCAGCGCGACTTCTTCGAGCGCGTGCGCGCAGCCTATCTGCGTCGCGCGGAAGAGAGTGGCGGGCGCATCGCCGTGATCGACGCGGCACGTGCGCTGGATGTCGTGACCGCCGACGTGCTGGACGTGCTGGGTTCGCGTTTGTCATGAGCGTCGCGGCTGATCTCCCGCCCTGGCTGATGCCTTTGTGGGCGCGCGCGTTCTCTCAGGGCGCGCGTCTGCCGCACGCCATCCTGATGGCCGGAGCGCCCGGTAGTGGCAAGCGTCTGTTCGCCGAGAAGCTGGCGCAGAGCCTGTTGTGCGACAACCGCGATGCACAGGGCTTTGCCTGCGGCGTGTGCGGCTCCTGCGGCTGGTTCGGTGCGGCCAACCATCCGGACATGCATCGCATCGTGCCGGCCAGCGAAGAGGCCGAAGACGAAGCCGAAGCTGAAGACAGCGGCAAGAAGGAAAAGAAGAAGTCCGACCAGATCCGCATCGACCAGCTGCGCGACATGCAGGCCCTCATGGAAATCAGCGGCCACCAGGGCGGTCGGCGCGTGGTGCTGATCGACCCGGCCGAGGCGATGAATCCCGCTGCGGCCAACGCCTTGCTCAAGAGTCTTGAAGAACCGCCGATTGATGCCGTATTCCTGTTGGTAACGCATGCGCCGCGGCGCTTGCTGCCGACGATCTGCAGCCGCTGCCAGGTCTGGGATTTTCCGGTGCCGGACCCGGCGGTTGCAACGCAGTGGTTGCAAGCGCGGGGAGCCAAGAGTCCGGACGCCGTGCTCGGCTTTGCCAGCGGCCTGCCGCTCGCGGCGCTGACATTTGTTGAGGGGCCGCTCGCGGAGGCCCGCCAGCGTTTCGCGAAAGACATGCTTTCCTTGCCGAAGACCGACCCGCTGAAGCTGGCAGGGCAGTGGGAGACCTGGCTCAAGGGCAAGGATGCCGACAAGATGGGCCTGTCGATGAGCTTGCTGGTGGGCTGGTTGCAGCGTTGGCTGTCGGACGGCGCAAGGCTGGCTGCGGGGAGCAGCGCCCGGTTTTTCCGTGATTTCGCACCACAACTCGGCGCGCTGAGCGCCGGGCGCAGTGAAAACTGGATCGCTTGTTACAATGAATTGCTGGCGTATCGCCGCGTGGCGCAGCACCCCTTGAACGCACGGCTGTTTCTCGAAGACGTGTTGTTGCGGGTAGCGCGTGGGACTGGCGGTAAATAGGTCTGTGCAATCCAGGGCAGCGTGGGCTGCTCGTCATCTGAATCGAGGTCGTGAATGGAAGCTCGTCCCGCCGTTGCCCGCCCCAGCGTGATGTCGCTGAACATCAACTCGCGCTCCGCGCTGCATGCCGCCTACATGCCTTTTGTGAAAAACGGCGGCCTGTTCATTCCCACGCCCAAGACCTACAACCCCGGCGACGAAGTCTTCCTGTTGCTGCAATTGATGGACGACCCGGCCAAGCTGGCGATCAAGGGCAAGGTGATCTGGATCACCCCGCCGAATGCGCAGAACGGCAAGACCCAGGGCGTTGGCGTGCAGTTCGCCGCGGATGAAGGCGGCCAGCAGGGCAAGATCAAGATCGAGCAGGTGCTGGGTGCAGCGCTTGGCTCGAATCGTCCGACGCATACGCTTTAAATGCAGTGAAGAGTCATGAGTGAGGAGGGATGAGTGTCCTCGCTCTTTCCTCCTCTCTCCCCACTCATCTCTCCTCCCTCGCCTCACATGTTCATCGACTCCCACTGCCACATCGACTTCCCCGATCTCGCGGAACAGGGTTCAGCCTTGTTCGAGCGCATGGCGGCTGCGCAGGTGACGCAGGCTGTGTGTATCGGGGTGAGCCTTGAGAACATCGAGCGCGTGCTGGGCCTGGCCGCAGCCCACGACAATATCTATGCGTCGGTCGGCGTGCACCCCGAGCATACGGAATGCGAAGAGCCCAGCGTGGCGCGCTTGCTGGCGCTGGCGGACAACCCCAAGGTCGTGGCCATCGGCGAGACGGGACTGGACTACTACTGGCACAAGGACAAGCCGGAATGGCAGCGCGAGCGCTTGCGCGTGCACATCCGTGCGGCGCGTGAATGTGGCAAGCCGCTGGTGATCCACACGCGTGATTCCGCGGAGGACGTACTGCGCATCCTGCGTGAAGAAAATGCGCAGGAAGTGGGCGGCGTGATGCACTGCTTCACCGAGACGCAGGAAGTGGCGGATGCCGCGATTGAGCTGGGCTTCTACATTTCCTTCTCGGGCATCGTGACCTTCAAGAACGCCACGCAGATCAAGGGCGTGGCGACCAACATCCCGCTGGATCGCCTGCTCATCGAAACAGACTCGCCTTATCTCGCGCCGGTGCCATATCGCGGCAAGATGAACGAGCCTTCGTATGTACCGCATGTTGCCGCTGAAGTGGCGAAGCTGCGCGGGATCAGCGTCGAAGAGCTTGCCACCGCGGCGAGCGCCAATACGCGCCGCCTGTTTGCGGGAATGGCAGCGTAGGGTGGAACTCCTTTGGAGGTTCCGCCAGCCGCCGCAAGGCGGCTTCACCCAGCGTACGTTTTGACCCTGACCCGGCGGAGTTCCGCCTTGCCAATCTACTCCGGCAATACCACGCGTACGATGCGTTCGCCCGTGACCACCAGCGAGTTCGTGGCGCTATCCAGCGCGACCCGGTTCACGTGCGCTTTCGTATGCAGGGGAATGGCTTCCCAGTTCTTGCCATCGTCTTTAGAGCGCAGCAGGGTGCCGTCGCGGCCGGGTACGTAGATGACGTTGCTTCGGGTGTCGACCAGCGGTTTGCGCAAGATGGATTGCGTCCCGCTCGGCATGCTCTGCCAGCTCGCACCATTGTCCTCCGAGCGCAGTACCGTGCCGGCGCGGCCGAAGGCCAGCAAGGTCTTCGCAGGCGTGCGCACCATGAACGCCATGCTCGTGTCGGCCGCGACCGGTGCCTTGCGCCAGGTCAGGCCGCCGTCATGCGAGTCCATCATGAGGCCCTGACCCATGACCCACACGGCATTGTCCCGCGGCTCGGCGTAGATGCCGGTCAGGGGCCCTTTGAGTGGCTCTGCCGTGGTGTGCCAATGACTGCCGCCGTCGTCCGAACGGAGCAGCACGCCGTCGGCGCGTGCTGCGATGAATATACCTTTGCCCAGCGCCGCGACCTGATCGATTCCGTTACCGGCTGCCGCGTCGGTGGTGCTCCAGGTCTGGCCGGCATCTGCCGAGCGCAGCACGGCGCCGGGGTTGCCGACGGCGATGAGCGTGTCTGAATCCGGATCGGCAACGATCTGTTTCAGGAAGCTGTCGCTTGCGTTCGCAACAGGCTGGGTGGCTTGCCAGGTGAGGCCGGCGTCGCGGCTGCGCAGGAAGGTGCCGACCGGGCCCACTGCAAGCAGCACCTTGTTGCGCGGTTCGTAGATGAGTGACTGCAGGAAAACGGGCGACTTCATGCCGGGGTTGATGACCGACCAGGTGCGCCCCGTGTCCGTGGAGCGAAGCATGAGGCCGACATCGCCAATGGCGATGAGCGCATTGCTTTCGGGCACGGCGAGCAGGTCGCTGACGTAGCGCGCGAGGTCGGGCCGCGCTTCCGTCCAGCTGGTGCCGCGATCCACGCTGCGCAGCATGAGCCCGCCACCACCGGCCGCGACGATGGTTCCACCAGCATCGCCGATCGCCAGCGTGTTGAGCCGACTGGTCCAGGCATTGCCGTGACTGAGTGTCCAGCTGGCGCCGCCATCGCGCGAGCGTGCGATTGTGGCGCGATGGCCGACGACGGTGATATCACCCGTCTGCGGGTCGGCCGATATGCCGCTGAGATAAGCATTGTCGACGACTGCTGCGATCTTCCAGCTATGACCGCCGTCGCTCGACCGCAGTACCTGGCCGCGCGCCGTGGCGAGCAAGGCTTGTTTGCGATGAACGTCGTAGCCAGCCGCCGAGATGAATTCGGTATTGCCTGTCATGGCTTGCCACATGTGCTGCCCGTCATCGTCCAGGCCAATGATGCCGCCGTTGGCCCACAGGGCAAGAATGCCGCCCTTGCCGGGCAGTGACAGGAAGCGGGCGATGCCCGCTGACATATGGGTTTTCAGCGTGTTCCAGTGCTCGCCGCCATCGGTCGAGCGCAGGAGGGTGCCTTGTGCGCCGCCGGCGAGAAGGATGCCGCTGCTGGTTTCGCCCATGGCCAGCAAGGGCACCTGGCTACCCGTGGCGATGGCGCGCCAGCTCAGTCCATTGTCATCACTGCGCAGCACAGCACCGGTGCCGCTCGTGGCAAGCCAGGCATTGCTGCGGGCGTGGTACATCAGCTTTGTCACGAGATTGCCGGCCGGGGTCGCGACTGGCGCCCAGCTCAGCCCGGCATCGACCGAGCGCAGCAGCAGACCGGACGCAACGGCCAGCAGGACACCTTCGGGACCGGCGACAAACGCATTGATTTCCGGCGAGCCGCTGATAGCCACTTGCTGCCAGTGCTCGCCCGCATCGGTGGAGCGCAGCAGGGCGCCGTCCTGTCCGCCGGCAAGCATGAGCTTGCTGCTGGCATCGCCCCACAGGGTGAGCATCTCGGCGCTGAGAACTTGTGTCTGCTCGAGCGCGCGGGGCCGGGATGCATCTGCCGCATGGCCAGGAAGGGCGGCGCAGATGAGTAAGCTCAGGAGCGCGGTACGAAGCGTCTGTCTCATGGATTGCCTTGTTCTTGTTGCCGGGTCTCGTCGCAGGCTATCGCAACCGGAGCTGGGATCATGGCGCGATCAATCCGTCGGCAGGAAAAAGCCCCCGGCTCGTGAAAGCCGGGGGCTGAAGCGGGCTTTCGCCCGAAGACACACGGTGATGACTGGTGATGGTCAGAACGAGGTCACGTCCGTCGTCTTGACGTTGCAAGACGAGGTGTTCCACAGCTGACCGATGTTGGTCGATGCATTGTGGGTACGCGAACCGACGTAGGCGTCGCAGACCTTCGGCGTGCTCTTCACGCCATCGCTCGACAGCTTGTAGTCCTGGATCTTGATGTTGCGCAGGATGGCAACGTCAGGCACTTGCTGTGCGCTTGGAACACTGCTGTCCCATTGCGTGTTGATACCGACGATGGTGCTGATGCCAGGGCCGCTGGAGCGCGTCACACGGTCAGATGCAACGTGCTTGACGGTCAGGCCGTCCATGTCCAGGGTACGTGGGCCGCCGTTGGCCGAGCAGTCACCGCAGGTGCGCAGGATCTTGCCGGAGCTCGACAGGCTGCCGTCGGTGTCGACCATGATGGCCGTGAAGTTACGCACGTACATCTTCGAGCCGACAGCGTTGTCCTGGAAGAACTTGTCGGGCTTGTTGCCGTCGATGGCCAGCGAGTCGAGGTTCTGGTACGCCGTGCTGTTGAGGATGCTGTAGGTGCCGCCTGCGCTGTAGTTGCCCGCAGCGTGTTCGCACACTTCATCCCAGGTCACGTTGTCCAGCGTGCAGTTGCCTGCCAGGCACGAGATGCCATGGCCGCCAGCGCCTGCCTTGATGTGCAGGTTCTTCAGCACGGCGCCATTCTGCAGCGAGATGACGGCGGCCTGGCCTTCGTCATCGCTCAGGCAGGAGGTGCCGAGGGTCTTGCCACCGCAGTCGACGGTCACGCCGTCAAGCACGGCACCGGCCACGCAGGCGCTGCTGCCTGCCGACGAGGCGGCGCTGCTGGAGACGCTGGAAGCGACGCTGGACGAACTGCTGGACTTGCTCGAGGACGAGCTGCTGGCCACGCTGGAACTGGAGCTCGATTTGCTGGAAGACGCGCTGCTTGCGACGCTTGACGAGCTGGAGGTAGCGGTCGGGCCGACCGAGCACCAGGCGCTCTCCGAGAAGCTGTTCGACGGGAACAGCGAGGTCGAACAGGTGAAGTTGCCTGTCAGGGTTGCATAGACGAAGGAGCCGGACTTGCCGAGCGCGACAGTGTGCGTGCCGCTCATGGTGCAGGCGCTGCCGACCTGGGCGCATTTCGTGTAGCCGGATGGATAGTCGGTTGCGGCGTGGGCACCCGCAACGCTCAGCGCAGCGGCGGCGCCGATGAGGATCTTGCGAATCATGTTCTGAGTCTCCGTTCTGTTTGAAGCGCCCTTGAAGGGCGTCTGACAACAAAAGTTGTTCATCCAGACTTTTGTTGTTGGGGGCGACTATGCTGATCCGCGACGAGACTCGTCAATACGCGAAAGACGAAAATACGAGTTCTTAACTATTATTTACGTCGTATTTGTTGTTTGTGTTGTTTTTGGGTTTAGTGTGTTGTTTATAAAAGCCTTTCCCCGCGCTGCCACTGTCGCCAGCCTGTGATGAGGAGGGTAAGTGCAGGCCTGAGTTCAAGCCGCAGATGTACGGATGAACTGGAAAGAGGCATGACGCGGGATGGAGCAATTCGCCGCGAGAGGGCGTTTTCGCGATTTGGACGAGGCGGCAGCCGCGTGCCCTGCGGGGCCGAGAACGCTGGGCCGTACTGTTGGACAGCACGGCCTGGTGTGTTGCTACAAGCCGTAGGGTAGCGAGTAGCCGATCCCGAAGGTTTGATGGCGCTGGTTGTAATCAATCAGGCTTTCGCCATAGCCGTTGAAGTACTGCAAGGAGAAGCCGGATGTGAAGCGGCCGGTCAGGAACGGCACCGGGATGTCGAGCTGGATCGAACGCTTGCGTGCCAGCAGCGAGTAAACCTTGCCGTTGAGCCAGTACTTCAATTCCAGGTCACCGTAGCCCAGATAGCGCGTGATGTCCGGGTTGTCGTCGTCGTTGCTTTCGGGGATGCGGATCCAGGGGCGGATCAACAAGGCCAGGCTGCCGTTGCCGACGGGCTGCTCCATGCCGAGTTGCGCATAGACGCGGTTCCAGCTGCGCGAGCGCGGTTTGGGTTGGCCGTTGGATTGATGTACCAGGCCGAAATTCAGGAACTGCGGCGCCATCGGCCAGCCGGGTGCATCTTTCTCCGACAGGTCGTAGGAGTAGATGAACTCGGGCTCGTAGTTGCTTTCGCGGAACGGCCGCGAGTTCTCCGTATCGTAAACCTGCCAGTGTGATTGCTGCGTGTAGGCCAACCACCATGAATGCTTCGATTCATTGTTGGTGAAGGGCAGGCGCGACTTCACGCTCAGCTGGAATTTGAGCTCGGCCGCGTCGGTCGAGGTGGGGGCGGAGAGCGTGTTGGCCGCATTGGGGCTGCTTGGCTGCTCGTTCGGCGATTTGCTGATGGCCCAGGGCAGGATGTAGTTCTGCTTGTACTGGCGGAAAACCGTGCTGCGATCAGCCTGTTCGTCGTCGGCGCGCCACAGGTTGCGCAGATGGGCTGGTTTCGGCGGGTCAGGCAATGCTGAAACCTGCAAGGTGCCGCCTTCGGCCTCCGCAAAAGCCTTGTCATAGCACTTGAGACGAACTTCGTCTGTTTCGCTACCGCGCAATTTGAAGCATTGCGCCAGGGTCGTGATGTCAGGGCTTGCGGCGCGTGCGCCAAACGCCAGGAATACCAGTGTCACTGACGTCGCCAGTGTTGCAAAACGCCTCCCTGCCCGCATCCAGAACCCCTTTGTCATGAATCCATCAATAGGTGTGCTCCGCTAACGGGAAGCCACCATTTTTTACATCGTGCACGTAAGTGGCGACAGCAGCCTCGATGCTTTCTGCGCCAAGCATGAAGTTGCGCACAAAACGTGCCTTATGTCCGGGGTAGATGCCCAGCATGTCGTGCAATACCAGCACCTGACCGTGGGTGCTGGCACCTGCGCCAATGCCGATGGTCGCCATGCTCGTGAGGCTGGTGGTCAGCGTCGCGGCCAGCTGCGCAGGCACCATCTCCAGCACGATCATCGCGGCGCCTGCGGCTTCCAGCGCCCGTGCATCAGCCAGCATGTCTGCCGCGCTCTCGTCCGTCCGCCCTTGCACGCGGTAGCCGCCAAGCTGGAAAACAGATTGGGGAGTCAGCCCGATGTGCGCGCAAACCGGTACGCCGCGCTCGACGAGAAAGCGCACTGTCTCGGCCATGTAGGCGCCGCCTTCCAGCTTGACCATGTGCGCACCGGCCGCCATCAGCTTCGCGGCGTTGTGCATGGCTTGCGCCGGGCTCTCCTGATAACTCCCGAATGGCATATCGGCGATCAGCCACGGGCGTTTGCAGCCGCGGGCCACGCTGGCTGTGTGATAGACCATGTGCTCCAGCGTCACGGGCAAGGTGCTGTTCTGTCCCTGCAGCACGTTGCCGAGCGAATCGCCCACCAGCAGTACGTCGACGCCGGCGCGCTCGCACAGTGATGCGAAGCTCGCGTCATAGCAGGTCAGCATGGCGATCTTTTCACCAGCGGCGCGCATCTTGCCGAGGTCATGCAGGGTGATGGAGCGGATTTCTGCCTGGGCGCTCATGATGGCTCCTTGATTGCGTTCTGATACGACGGCTTACTGCGCCGCCGAATAGCCGAAAAACTCGCGGTAGCTGCGCATCGCAAACAGCCGCTTGTAGAGCAGTTCGAAGTCTTCGTCCTGCTCGACCGGATTCAGTTCCTCGGCATTGACGATGAACAGGGGCGAGCGGTCGTACTGGTGGAAGAACTGCGCATAGCGCTCGACGACGCGCTCGAGGTAGCCCTCGGTGATCTTGCGCTCGCTGTCCATGCCGCGACGCCTGACGCGCTCGATGAGGGTCTCTGGCTTCGCCTGCAGGTAGATCACAAGATCCGGTGCCGGTGCTTGCGGATGCAGGCTCTCGTAGAGGCGCTGGTAGAGGCGCTCTTCGTCGTTATCGACAAGCGTCAGGCTGGCGAACAGTGGATCTTTCTCCAGCAGGAAATCGCTGACCACACGCTGCCCGTCGCGGCGCAGCGGATCCAGCTCACGCAGCAGATCGGTGCGCTGGAACAGGAACTCGATCTGCGTCGGCAGCGCCCAGCGCTCCATGCTTTGATAGAAGCGGCCGAGGAAGGGATTCATCTCGGGCTGTTCGAGCAGCACATTGGCATTCATACGCTCGGCCAGGCGTCTGGTCAGTGTGGTCTTGCCGGCACCGATCGGGCCTTCAACAACAACGTAGCGTGCTTTTTCGAGCATTGCTCAATTCCGGAATGGTGGGGTGAACGAGCGCCAGGAGCACTCAGCTGCGGAACATGAAATACACGGCGCCAAGCATACACAGGCCGGCCCACAGGTAGTCGAGCTTGAGCTGCTGACCCATATATAAGACAGCAAAGGGCACGAAGACCGACAGGGTGATGACTTCCTGCAGGATCTTCAGCTGCCCCAGCGTCATCGTCTGCGCGCCGATGCGATTGGCAGGCACCTGCAGCAGGTATTCGAACAGCGCGATGCCCCAGCTGACCAGTGCCGCGATGATCCACGGGCGGTTGCCAAGATTCTTCAGGTGACCGTACCACGCGAAAGTCATGAAGACGTTCGAAGCGGTCAACAGAAGAACTGTGGGTGCCCATGTCGGGAGCCAGGTTGGCATGGCGGACCTCGTTTCGTGAACTGCGGTGGATGTCAGACGGGCGTGATGACCTGCGTGGCAACGCCCGGCAGCAAGGTCTTTACGATGCCCTTGCCGGGAATTGCCAGGTCCGGATCGATGTCGGCGAGCGGTACCAGTACAAAGGCCCGTTCGTGCATGCGCGGGTGAGGTACTTGCAGGCCGTGCTGGTCAACGATGCGATCGGCATAGATGAGCAGGTCGAGGTCCAGGGTGCGTGCCGCATTCTGTACGCTGCGTGTGCGACCAAAGCTCTTTTCGATGGCCAGCAAGGTTTCGAGCAACAGGGTCGGGCCCAGTGCGGTCTCGATGCGCACCACCGCGTTGATGTAGTCGGGTTGCGTGTCGCTGCCTTCGGCGACGCCCATCGGGGCCGTGCGGTACAACCCTGACTGCGCCTGCAGGCGACAGTGCGGCTGTTTGCCCAGCGCTGCAATCGCGTCACTGACAGTGCCGATCGGGTCTTCACCCAGGTTGGCGCCGATTCCGATCCATGCCTGAACAGTCGTTAACAACATCAGCCTGCGGAACCATCACTGCTTACCGGCGCGGCATTGCTGCCAGCGGCCTTGGGCTTGCGTGGGCGACGACGGCGTTTGCGGCCCGGGTCGAGTTTCTCCGGTTGCATCATGCCTTCGCGATCTTCTGCATTCGCATGCGCAAAGGCATCCCACCAGTCCGGCAACTCCATCGGGATCTCACCGCTCTCGGCACGCAGGCGCAGGAAGTCGTAACCGGCGCGATAGCGTGGCTGTTCGATGAGGCGATAAGGCATCTTGCCGGAGCGCTTTTCGAAGCGTGGTTGCAGGCCCCAGATTTCGGTGATGTCCGCCGAGACCCGGCGCGTGATGGCCAGTTTCTCGGCCTGGATTTCCAGCACTTCGTTCATGGCGGCCAGCAGGGCAGGCGTCGTGTGTTCGCCTTTTTCGCGGCGGGCAGTCCAGTTGGCCAGCACTTCGTGCCACAGCAAGGTGGCGAAGAGGAAACCAGCGGATATGGGTTTGTCATCGCGGATGCGCTGGTCGGTATTCTCCAGCGACAACCAGACGAATTTTTCGCCCTGCGGTTGATTCAGGATCACGTCGAGCAGCGGCAGCAGGCCCTTGTGCAAGCCTTCCGAATGCAGGCGCTTGAGGCTCACCACGGCGTAACCGCTGGTGAGCAGTTTCAGCATCTCGTCGAAGAGGCGCGCTGCGGGTACGTTCTCGAGCAGTTCCGAGACCTCGGTGATCGGCTTGCGCGCGGCGGGGTCGATGATTAGGCCAAGCTTCGCGGCGAGGCGTACTGCACGCAACATGCGCACCGGGTCTTCACGGTAGCGCTGTACCGGGTCACCGATCATGCGCAGGGTTTTCTGCTTGAGGTCGGCAACACCATGGTGGTAGTCCGTCACCACTTCGGTAGAGGGATCGTAGTAGAGCGCGTTGACCGTGAAGTCACGGCGCGTGGCGTCTTCCGCCTGTGTGCCATACACATTGTCGTGAAGTACGCGACCATGTTCGTCGGTGACCGTATCGGCGTCGTGCAGGGCGCGGAAGGTGGAGACCTCGATGGTCTCGTTGCCGACCATGACGTGCACGATCTTGAAACGACGACCGATGATGCGTGCGCGGCGGAACTGCTCGCGTACCTGTTCCGGCGTGGCATCGGTAGCGACGTCGTAGTCCTTCGGCGGAATGCCTGCGATGAGGTCACGCACTGCGCCGCCGACCACGTAGGCTTTGTAGCCGGCCTCCTGCAGGCCCGCGCAAACGCGTCTTGCGGCAGGGGATAGATCTTCGCGGCGGATGCCGTGCAATGCGACAGGGATCAGAGCAGGGGCATTCAGCGGGGCAGTCTCACGCTTGAAAACGCGACGCAACAGTTTGCGGATCATTCAGGCAGGGTCCGGACAGGGGAGCTTGTAAAACAAGGAATTATAGCGGGGAACCGTCCGCTAAGGCTCGTCCTGACAAGCTACGCGCGCCGTGCTTCCCGTCGCGGGAAGGCGTGGGGAGACACCCGCGCAGTGACTCAGCTGGGTGAGGCTCGGGCCCGGCCGCTGTTCACCGGTGCGCCATTGAGCAAGCCTGCGCGCGGCAGGTTGGCCGTGTCACGCGGCCGGGCGGGATCGGCCTGTGCCGGGCGGTCGGTATAGGTGCCGATCAGCACGCGGTTGCCCTCCGCGTTGCGGCCGGCGGTCTTGCGCGACATCAGCGCGCGCGCGTTGCCCAGGGCGTCGATCAGCCAGCAAGGCTCGGCCATTTGCGGCGAATCCATCTGGGCCAGCATCGACATCTCGTGCATCTCGTCGCCGAGGATGACATCGTTGTCGGTCAACTCGTTGGCGCGGCGGCCGATGATCTGCTCGGCCGGCAAACCCATGAGTTCGGCAAAGGCCTCGTTGACCATCAGGTAGTAGAGCTCTTCGTCTTTCACGTACACCGGGATCGGGATGGTGTTGAGAACGAAACTCAGGAAATGGTTCTGCCGCAGGTGCTTGTTGCCTTGTGTCTGGGCTTCGCGCTCGGCTTGCCGCCACATCGACACGTTTTGCGTACTGCCGACGATGAGCGCCTGTCCATGCTCGTCGTGACACAGGCGTTTGGAGACCGTCCGGAAAATCTCCTGGCCGCTGTCCGGATGAAAGACCCGCTCTTCCTTGAGGATGCTGCGTCCGCTGAAGACCTGCTTGTCTTCCGTTTCGGACTCGGTCGCATGGCCACGCTCATCGCGCATCTTGCTGATGGGCGCGGCCAGGATTTCCTCGCGGCTCATCGCGCGCAGCTCGCAGAAGGCCTCATTGACAAAGGTGTAGTGGCTGTTCGCATCCTTCATGAAAATCGTCGCCGGAATTGCATCGAGCACGCGCACGAAGTAGGCACGCGTGGCGGCCAGCGCACTGGCAGCCTGTTTGCGTTCGATGCTCGACTCGGCTTGCTGCAGACGGGAGACGAAGATCAGCAAGAGCGACATCAGCACGCTGCTCGCGGTTGCGATACCGGCGCCAGTTGTTCCGAAGAACGTGCCTCCCAGTGCGGCATTGATGACGATGGCCACGAGGCAGACTGGAGTAACCCATCGGCTGAGCCGGCTTGGTGGCAGATGCATTTCCTGCGGGGCTGTACGTTGCATGATGGGCCCTCCTGCGGTGGCGTTTACCGCGCTTCTGCAGTCATGCTGGTCCGCAGGGGTTGTCGCTGCAATTTGCGCAAATCCCTAATGCGTGACTTAGTACCGCTTACGCCGTAGAAGGAGTGCCGACCAGTCGAACGCGAGGGGGCGTCTTCAGTCCTGGCGCAGGGCTGCCGACCAGACTGCCAGTTTATCGCCCAGCCGGATTGCTGCGTTGGCCGGGCTGGTCGAAGGCAGGCGCGCATACTGCAAGGTCAGCGAGAGCGGCAGGTGTGGCTGCACTTGCCGCATGAAGAGCGATTCAGCGGCCGTGCCGTTGAAGCACACACGACGTATCGCCGGGTGGCTCGCAAAGAACGCAATAAAGTCGTTGGGCACTGCCGAAGTCTTGTCTATCGCCGTGTCCAGACTGCCTTCACGCACGCAGCTTTCCAGCACATCCCATACGGCGATACCGGCTTCTGTCACGGATTGCACGCGTGATGCATAACTGCCCGCCGGGTCGAACCCCAGCACACTGCCGAGAATCTTCCAGAACTGGTTCTGCGGGTGCGCATAGTATTGCTGCGCATCGAGTGAGGCGATGCCCGGCATGGAGCCGAGGATCAGCAGGCGGGCGTTATGGGCAGCAAGGGGAGGGAAGCTGCAGACGTGTGCCATCGCAAGGGTTCAGTGATTGTTCTGCAACCCTGGGAGTGGCGTCACTACAACGTTGCGGACAATTGATCGAAGCTACGTCGGTTACCCGCGCAGGCTCATCACCGGCCACTCCGCCGCCAGAGCATGCGCATGCAGCGTGGTGTCGGGATCGATGGCGACAGGATGGGTGACGTGCTTGAGCATCGGCAAGTCATTGAGCGAGTCGCTGTAGAACCAGCTCTCCTCGAAGCTATCCCAGTTCAGCGCCATGGATTCCAGCCAGGCCTCGACGCGGATCAGCTTGCCTTCCTTGAAAGCCGGCGTGCCGCGCACCTCGCCCGTGAAGCGGCCATGTTCCTGCGCGGGCACCGTTGCAATGAGATGCGAGACGCCGAAGGCGCGTGCGATCGGGCCGGTGACGAAGGCGTTGGTGGCGGTGACGATGGCGACCAGTTCGCCATCTTCGATATGCCGGCGCACGAGATCCTTGCCTTTGGCCAGCATCATCTTGCTGATGCGGGTCTGCATGAAATCTTCGTGCAGCTTGTCGAGCTCGGCGCGCGGGATGGCCGCCAGGGGGGCCAGCACGAAGCGCAGGAAGGCGGCGTTGTCGAGCGTGCCGGCCTTGTAGTGCTCGAAGAACTCGTTGTTGCGCGCCTGGTACTCGGCAGCGTCTACCGCGCCGCGCTCACAAAGAAACTCGCCCCAAGCGTGATCGGAGTCGCCGTGAAGCAAGGTGTTGTCGAGGTCGAACAGGGCGAGCTTCATGATTTCAATTCCAGTGGGTGTGTAGCGAGGTTTGCAGATGTCATTCCGCGCGCAGTATCTCACGCAGCAAGGGCAGGGTGATCGGGCGGCCGAGGCTCAGGCTGGCCTCGTCGAGTGCATCGAGCACGGCCATCAGCCAGGGCAGGTCGCGGCGGCTGCGACGTAGCAGGTAGCCGACCATCTCGCGCGTGAAGCGCATGCCGCGACTGTCGGCGTGCTGCATCAGGGTTTCGATCTTCTGCTCGTCGGTCAGCGGGCGCATCTCGAAGATCAGGCCTTGCGCGATGCGGCTGGAAACGTCGTCGCGCATCACCAGGCTGGCGGGCGGCTCACTGCCGGCGACGATCAGGCTTTGCTGGCGCTCGCGCGCATTGATCAGGATGCGGAACAGTTCGGCCAGCGAGGCTTCGCTTTGCGCGCCGAGGTCGTCGACGCACAGCAATCCCTGGTCGCCGGGCGAGGCCATGTCGTCACCATCGCTGACCAGGCGCGACGGGCGCTGGCCTTGTATTTCGGCAATGGCGGCAAGGAGCAGATGGCTGCGGCCGCTGCCGGTCGGGCCCCATATATAAAGCAGGCTGCCATCGCGGCGGCTGAGTTGCTCGCGTAACGCGGCGATCAAAGGAGCGTTATCGCCGGGGACAAAATTGGCGAGGCTGGGCGTGAAATCGGGGCGAACGTCGAGAATGAGCTGCTTCACGCGGAATTCCGGCGGCGAGGGAAAAGAGCCTGTCGATGAGGCCAGGAGGGCCGGATTTTACCGCAGCGGGCATGGCGCCGCCCGGGAATCGGGAAGGGCCGGTTTCCTGTAGAGCTGCCGCGCTAGCAGCGTCAGTGCGCTGCGGGCCTGGGGGCACCCTCGTCGTCGCTCACCTGCCATGAGCCGCCGATGGCCTTGTAGATATTCACGAACTGCGTCAGCGCGTCAGCCTGCGACTGTGCGAGTTGCAACTCGGCGCTGAACAGGCTGCGTTCGGCGTCCAGCACTTCGAGGTAGCTCGTGTAGCCGCCGTCATAGCGCAGGCGGGCGAGGCGCGAGTAGCTGCGCAATGCGTCGACGCGCGTGAAGACTGCGTCACGCGCGGCTTGTGTTTTCTGCAGGCCGATGAGCGCGTCGTCCGTCTCCCGGAAAGCGGTCTGGATGGCCTTGCGGTACTGGGCGAGTGCCTGTTGCTGGCGCGCTTCGGCGGCTTGCACCTGCCCGCTGATGTTGCCGGCGGTGAAGATTGGCATGGTGGCGTTGGCGGCAAAGCTCCACACGCGGCCGGGGCCGCTGAACAGGCCATTGAGCGAAGTCGATGCGCCGCCGAACAGCCCTGTCAGCGAGATGCTCGGAAAATACAGCGCGCGCGCAGCGCCGATATTGGCGTTGGCAGCGACGAGATTCTGCTCGGCTTGCAGGACATCAGGCCGGCGGTTGAGCAGGTCGGAGGGCAGGCCCGAGGGCACGGCGAGCGGGATCAACTGGTCGATACGCTTGCCGCGCGCGATGGGCCCGGGGTTGCGCCCCACGATGACCGACAGGGCGTTCTCCTGCAGCGCGATAGCTTGTTCGATGGTCGGCACGGCGGCCAGTGCGGAGGCGTATTCGGAGCGCGCCTGGCTGTATTCCAGCTCCGATACCACGCCACCCTTGTAGCGCTTGTCGAAGAGTTCGAAGGCGCGGAGCCGGCTCTCCAGCGTGGCCTTGGCAACCTCGAGTTGCTGATCGAGGTCGCGCAGATTGATGTAGCCGTTGGCGACGGCCGCGGTCAGTGACAGCACGACGCCGCGCCGGGCCTCCTCGGTCGCCAGCAGATTGGCCCGCGCCGCCTCGGTCTGGCGCCGCACGCGGCCGAACAGGTCGATCTCCCACGAGGCAAACACGTCGGCCTGCACGCTATTGAAGGGGTTGCGGGGCGACGCACCGGTGTTGGTACGTTCGCTGGCACGCTGGCGCGCACCGTCGATCTCGCCGCCGACCTGCGGGAACATTGCCGAGCGTGTCGTGCCGAGAATGCCGTAGTACTCATCGATGCGCGCGGTGGCGGCGAGCAGGTCCTGGTTATTGGTCAATGACTCTGCGATCAGCGTATCGAGGGCGGGATCCTGCAAGGCTTGCCACCAGTGCTGGCCAGCGATCTCGGCGTTGCTGGGGGCAGGGGTGGGGGATGCGTTCTGCGACCGGTAGGCGGCAGGCACCTCTACATCGGGGCGACTGTAATCGGGGCCCAGCGTGCAGGCGGCCAGCATGCTTGCCAGCGCGGTCACGGCCAGCCGAGCGGAGCGCGTTACAGGCAAACGCTGCTGCCTTTCCGCCTCGTGCGGCGACTTTATCCAGAGACTGTCGCGGGCGCTCATGGCTGCTCCGTATCGGGATGTGTGCTGGCTGGCGCGACGGGCGCTTGAGGCTTTTTCATCGCGCGGGAGGAGAGCGTCTCCAGTCCCCAGAAGAACATCGGTATGAAGAAGATGGCAATCACCGTCGCGCCCAGCATGCCGCCGATAACGCCCGTGCCCAGCGAGTGTCGGCTGGCAGCCGAGGCACCGGAGGCGATGGCGAGCGGAATGCAGCCGAGGATGAAGGCCAGCGAAGTCATGACGATGGGGCGCAGGCGCAGTTTGGCGGCTTCCAGCGCGGCGTCGTAGGGCGACTTGCCTTCTTTCTCACGGATCTCGACGGCGAACTCGAAAATGAGAATGGCATTCTTCGCGGCGAGCGCGATGAGTACGGTGAGGCCGATCTGGAAGTACACATCGTTCTGGATGCCACGCAACCAGATCGCCACCAGCGCACCGAACAACGCGAAGGGCACGGCGAGCAATACGCCCAGTGGCAGCGACCATTTCTCGTACTGCGCTGCGAGGATCAGGAACACCATCACCAGCGCGAAGGCGAACACCACGGCAGCCGTAGAGCCGGAACTCTTTTCTTCGCGCGCCTGGCCGGACCACTCGTAGCCGAAATCGGACGGCATCACTTCCTTGGCGATCTCCTCCATGGCGGCAAGCGCCTGGCCCGAGCTGTAGCCGGGCGCCGCATCGCCGGAGATCTTGGTTGCCGGGAAATTGTTGAAGCGCGTCACGATGTCGGCGCCGCTCGTGTAGCGCGATCGGGTGACGGCCTTGAGCTGCACCATCTGGCCGCTGTGGTTGCGCACGTACATGTTCTGCAGGTCTTCGGGCTTGGTGCGGTAGTCCGGCTCGGCTTGCAGGATCACCTGGAACAGGCGACTGTTCTTCGGGAACTGGCTCACGTAGAGCGAGCCGAATAGCGTCTGCAGGGTCGAGTAGATGTCCTGCACGGGCACGCCCAGCGTCTCCGCTTTCTCGCGGTCGACCTCCACCATCAACTGCCGTGAATTGGTGTTGATGGTGGAGTTCACGCCGCGCAGTTCGGGGCGCTGTCGGGCCTTGGCGATGATGGCACGCGTGACTTCCTCAAGTTTCTGCAAGGAAGCGTTGCCCTTGCTCTGCAACCAGAACTCGAATCCGCCAGTGGTGCCAAGACCGGGAATCGATGGCGGGTTGACCGGCACGATGACGCCTTCGCGGATGCTCGCGAATTCATGCTGGGCAGACGCCAGCAGGGTGCTCGCATGCAGCGAGTCGTCCTTGCGCTCTGAGAAGGGCTTGAGCGAGACGAAGAGCGTGCCGGCGTTCGACTTGGTCTGTCCATCGATGAGGCTGTAGCCGGTGGCGGCGGCGACGGCATGCACGGCGGGGTGCTTCTCGAACCAGGTGGCGGCGCGATCCATCACGGACTCGGTGCGGTCGAGGCTGGCGGCATCGGGCATGATGTTGGCGCCCAGCACATAGCCCTGGTCCTCGACCGGCAGGAAGGCACTCGGGATGCGGTTGAACAGGCCGACCATGAGGAAGATCAGCCCGCCGATGAGGATGAGCGACACCACGACGCGTTTGATCACCAGTGCGGACAGGCTGGTGTAGCGGGTGGCCAGCTTGTCGAAGCTGGTGTTGAACCACTTGAAGAAGCCGCGCTTCTCCTTGTGCTCGGGCTTGAGCAGGATGGCGGCCAGCGCCGGTGACAGCGTCAGCGCGACAAGGCCCGACAGCACGACCGACACGGCCAGCGTCACCGCGAACTGCTTGTAGAGCTGACCGGTGATGCCCGACAGGAAGGCCACCGGAATGAAGACCGCGCACAGTACGAGCACGATGGCGACCACCGGGCCGCTGACTTCATCCATGGCTTTCTTGGCTGCCTCCTTGGGCGAAAGATGAAACTCCGCCATGTTGCGCTCGACGTTTTCGATGACCACGATGGCGTCGTCCACTACGATGCCGATCGCCAGCACGAGGCCGAATAGCGTAAGCATGTTGATCGAGAAGCCGAAGATGGTGAGGCCGATGAAGGTGCCGATGATGGATACCGGCACGGCGAGGATGGGCACCAGCGTCGCGCGGAAGCTCTGCAGGAAGACAAACACGACCAGGATCACGAGAATCACCGCATCGCGGAAGGTGTGTACCACTTCGTTGATGGACTCTTGCACGAACTCGGTGGTGTCCAGCGACACGGCGTAGTCCAGCCCCTGCGGGAAGCTCTTTTTCAGCTCATCGAGCGTGGCGCGTACCTGCTTCGACACATCCAGCGCGTTGGCACCGGGTTGCTGGTAGACGGCAATCAGCGTGGCTGTCTTGCCGTTGTACTTGGCGCGCATCGAGTAATCCTTGGCGCCGAGTTCGGAGTGGCCGACGTCCTTGATGCGCACGATGGCGGCATTCTCGTTGCTGGCGCGCAGGATGATGTTGTCGAACTGGCGTGCCTCGGTCATGCGGCCTTCGGTGACGACGGGCAGGGTCTGTTGAACCGGGCGGCTGGTGGGTGACTGGCCGAGGCGGCCGCCGGCGTACTGCTGGTTCTGGGCCGCCACTACGTTCTGGATGTCAGTGGCGGTGAGGCCGAGGCTGGCCATGCGGTCCGGTTTCAGCCAGATGCGCATGGCGTAATCGGGCGAGCCCATGATGGAGGCCTGGTTGGCGCCGGGCAGGCGTTTGAGTGCGTCCAGCACGTAGATGCTGGCGTAGTTGGAGACGTAGGTCTGGTCGAGGCTGTTATCGGGCGAGTAGACGGCAATGACCATCATGAAGCTTGAGGAGCGCTTCTGTACCGACACGCCTTGCGCTGACACGGCCTGGGGCAGCAGCGGCAGGGCGAGGTTCACGCGGTTCTGCACGTCCACTTGCGCGAGCGAGGGGTCGGTGCCGATGTTGAAGTACACCGACAGCGTCATGGCACCCGTCGCCGAGGTCGTCGAATACATGTACATCATGTTGTCGGCGCCGTTGACCTGCTGTTCGATCGGCGCGGCAACGTTTTGCGACACCACCTCGGCCGAGGCCCCCGGGTAGGTGGCCGTGACCGACACGGTAGGCGGCGTGATGTCCGGAAACTGTGCGATTGGCAGATTCACCATCGCCACCGCGCCGGCAATCACCAGTACGATGGAGATGACCGAGGCGAAAACAGGTCGGTCGATGAAGAAGTGGGAGAGGCTCATCGTCGCTCACTCCGCCGTGACATCGACACGACGGGCGCGGCGCTTGTCCTCATCGCCGACGATGTCCTGCGGCTTCTGCAGGCGGATCCGTTCTGCCGGCACACCGGCTTCCTGCAGGGCTTGGCGCACAGTCTCGGCACGAGCGAGGGCCAGGCGGCTTCTGCGCTCGGGCGTGCCCTCGCTATCTACATAACCACTGACGATGATCGGGCTGGCACCGCTTTGCGCTTGTCGGGCAAGCTGCGCGAGCAACATCTGCGCGGTGGCGTCGAGGCGGGCACTGGCTCGTTCGAAGTAGATCGACGTCGTGTTGCCTGCGGCAGCAATAGGCGCGGCGGACGTAGGTGCTGCGGTAGGTGCTGCGGCAGGCGGTGGCGTGGTGGCCGCCTGCGTCTGGAGCGTCGGCGGCAGGTTGGGTGGGGGCGCGGTCGACGCTGCGGGTGCAGCGTTCCCGGAGGCTGCCGGCGAGGCTGCGCTGGCTTGCAACTCGGTGGGCTTGAGTGGCAGGCCGGGGGCGAGGCGCATGCCGCCATCGACCACGACGCGCTCGCCGGCGCGCAGGCCATTGGTCACCAGCCAGTCATCGCCTTGCCATTCACCGGTTTCGATGGCGCGCTGTTCGGCCTTGCTATCCTTGCCGACCAGCCACACGTAGGGCCCCTTGGGTCCTTGCTGGACGGCACGCTGCGGAACCACGATGGAGTTCGGTCGCGTCGCGTTCAGCACCCGTACCCTGACGAATTGCCCGGGCCGCAGCATTCCTTGTGGATTGGGTACCTCGGCACGCATCAGGAAGGTGCCGGTTTCCTGGCTGAAAGCCGCATCGGCGAACGTGATCAGGCCGGTATGCGGATAGACGCTGCCGTCGGCGAGGACGATCTGCACGCCCCAGCGATTGTTCGGCGCGCCCTTGAGCAAGCCTCGTTTCATCTCGTCCGCCGCGCGCAGTTGCTCGTTCTCCGACAGGCTGAAATTGACGCGCATCGGGTCGAGCTTGGCGACATAGGTCAGCAGGTTATTGGTGGCGTTGACGTAGGCCCCGTCCTGCACCTTGGCGAACGAAGAGAGGCCCGCTACCGGCGACTGAATGGTGGCGTAGGAGAGGTTCAGCTGCGCGTTGGTGACCTTGGCCTTGGCCGCCTCTACCGCTGCGGCCGCGGCCTGGGTCTGGCCCTTCGAATCGTCGAGGTCTTTCTGAGAAAGCGCGTTCTGTGCAACGAGAGGCTGGACGCGGTTGAGGTTTGCCTGTGCCGTGGTAAGGCGGGCCTGTTGCTGCGCGAGCTCTGACTGGGCCGCTACCAGATCGGCCTTGAAGGGCTTGGAGTCGATGATGAACATCGTCTGGCCGGGCTTGACCACGGCGCCTTCGCGATAGACACGCTGCTCGAGGAAGCCATCGACACGGGCACGGATCTCGACCTGCTGCGAGCTTTCGGTCTGGCCGACGAACTCGAAGGTGACCGGCGCGTCCTTGGGCTGGATAGTCTGCACGACCACGTCGGCAGCATGGGGCGCCGCGGGCTGTGCAGCCTCTTTCTTCTGGCAGCCCGTGAGCGACAGGACAAGGCCCAGGCCGATGAGGATTTTCCCCGGAAACCGCATGGCGCACTCCCTCTGAAGTAGATGAGTCGGCCCTCTGTACCTTGGGTGTCGACTGATCGAAAGCCCCGAAGCATTCGCGTGGCTGACCGTTGGCCCAGGGGGCCGGACGGACGAGCTGACGCTGCCTGGGCGACGTTACAGGCAGTCGCGGCGGCCGCCATCGTCCCAAGGTGCAAGGCGCTTTGCATCAAAGTGCATATCCAGCAGTGGGGCGGAGGAGGGTTCTGGTGGGGAAACCGGGGTGTGAGGGCGTGATTCTCAGATTGCTTCATGGGCGCCGCGCTGAACGGGTAAAATGCCGGTCTTTCTCCCTGCCGGAAGCCGTAATGTCTCAAAGCCCTGCCACCCCCGATGTTTCCTCCAGCGCGCCTCTTGATTACACCGCCGCTGGGGTGGATTACAGCAAGATCGATCCGCTCAAGATCCTGGCCCAGCAGGCTGCCAGCAGTACGAAGGGCAATCTTGCTGCGCATGGCGTGAGCGAAATCCCAGCCTCGCGCGGCGAGTCGGCATATGTGATGGAAGTGGGTGGCCAGCTCATTGCCTCGATCACCGAGTGCCTCGGTACCAAGGCGCTGGTTGCAGATGCCGTGCGTGCCATCACCGGCAAGACGCATTACGACAGCATCGCGCAGGACACCATTGCCATGGCGGTGAACGACCTGATCACTGTCGGCGCCACGCCCCTCTCCGTACATGCTTACTGGTCTGCCGGCGGTAGCGATTGGTTTGCCGACGAACAACGCATGCGTGATCTGGTGGCGGGTTGGCAGAAGGCTTGCGATGTCTGCAAGGTGAGCTGGGGCGGTGGTGAGACGCCGGCCCTGGCGGGCGTGGTCGAAGCGGGTCGCATCGACTTGGCGGCATCCAGCGTTGGCATCATTCCTTCGCGCGATCGCCTGACGCTTGGCGACAAGCTCGCCGCTGGCGACGCGATCGTGTTCCTTGCCTCGAGCGGTATCCATGCCAATGGCGTGAGCCTGGCGCGCAAGCTCGTCGAGCGCTTGCCCGAAGGCTATGCCACCAAGCTGTCCGATGGTCGTCTGTATGGCGAAGCGCTGCTGGATGCGACAGCCTTGTATGTACCCGTCACCGAAGCCTTGTTCGCGGCCGGCATCGTGCCGCATTACAGCGCCAATATCACCGGCCATGGCTGGCGCAAGATCATGCGTCACCAAGCCGAACTGACCTATCGCATCCACACGCTGCCCAGCGTGCCGCCGGTACTGTCCTTCATCCAAGAGCATGCAGGCATCGACGACCGCGAAGCCTATGGCAGCCTCAACATGGGCGCCGGCTTTGCCTTCTATGTTGCAGCCGAGCAGGCCGATGATGTGGTGCGCATTGCGCAATCCGTTGGCGTGCAAGCCTGGGTGGCTGGCCGCGTCGAGGCCGGGCCGAAGCAGGTGGTGATCGAGCCCCTGTCCGTGATCTACGCGGCGGACGATCTGAACCTGCGCGCCTGAGCGCGAGTCTCCCGACGCCAGATAAAGGCCCGCCACCGTGCGGGCCTTTGTTTTTTCGCGGCCTTCATATGAATGCTCTATTCTGGTGCCATCATTGAGTGCATGAATATTGCGGTGGGCGCGCTTGGTGCAGCGCCGCCGTGAAGCGCGAAGCATTTCCCTTTTCGTCGTATGGCATACGTTTCGCTTATGCTTTGTACAGAATTGATGGACTCGACGAGGTAACTGAATGTCAGCGACGCAATTCTTCAACGAGATGACGGATTTCAGCGGCGAGACCCGTCCTCATTACGAGAAGTTCTCGGACTGGCTGCAGACAACGCCGCCACAACGTCTCGCCGACAAGCGTGAGGCAGCCGATGCGCTGTTTCATCGTGGAGGCATTACCTTCGCCGTATATGGCGAGGCAGAGGGTACCGAACGTCTGATCCCGTTCGATGTCATCCCGCGCATCATTCCGGCCAAGGAGTGGGTCGATATGGCGGCAGGTTTGCGCCAGCGCGTGAAAGCCCTGAACGCCTTCATTCACGACATCTACCACGATCAGGAAATCCTCAAGGCAGGGCGCATTCCGCCCGAGCAGGTGCTCAACAACGCACAGTACCGGCCGGAGATGCAGGGCGTCGACGTCCCCGGCAATATCTATGCGGCCATTGCCGGTATCGATGTGGTGCGTGCCGGGGCCGGCGAGTACTACGTGCTCGAAGACAATCTGCGCGTGCCCTCCGGCGTGTCCTACATGATCGAAGACCGCAAGATGATGATGCGGCTCTTCCCTGAACTCTTCGCCAAGTACCGCGTAGCACCGGTCGAGCACTACCCCGACCTGTTGCTCGACACCTTGCGCGCAGTCTCGCAGAAGGGCGTGACCGACCCGACGGTCGTGGTACTCACGCCGGGCGCCTATAACAGTGCCTATTTCGAGCACGCCTTTCTCGCACAACAAATGGGCGTGGAGCTGGTCGAGGGGCGTGATCTCTTTGTCGATGGTGGCCATGTTTACATGCGCACCACGCAAGGGCCACAGAAGGTCGATGTGATCTATCGCCGGGTCGACGACGACTTCCTCGACCCACTGGCCTTCCGCAAGGATTCGATGCTGGGCGTGCCCGGCCTGCTGGATGTCTATCGTGACGGCAACGTGACGCTCGCCAATGCAATCGGTACAGGAGTGGCGGACGACAAGTCCATCTACCCGTATGTGCCGGACATGGTCGACTTCTATCTTGGCGAGAAGCCCCTGCTGAACAATGTGCCGACCTACATGCTGCGCAAGAAAGACGATCTGGCCTACACGCTGGACAATCTTGCCGACCTGGTCGTGAAGGAAGTTCACGGAGCCGGCGGCTACGGCATGCTCGTGGGGCCTGCTTCCACCAAGGAGCAGATCGAAGACTTCCGCAAGCGCATCGTCGCAGCGCCCGAGAAATACATCGCCCAACCAACGCTGGCCTTGTCGGCATGCCCGACCTTCGTCGAGCGTGGCATCGCGCCGCGTCACATCGACTTGCGTCCCTTCGTGTTGTCGGGCGGCAAGGAAGTGCGCTTCGTGCCGGGCGGCCTCACGCGCGTGGCGCTGAAAGAGGGCTCGCTGGTCGTGAATTCGTCACAAGGCGGCGGTACAAAAGACACTTGGGTTCTGGAGAGCTGAGCAATGCTGAGTAGAACCGCAGATCACCTGTTCTGGATGGCGCGCTACATGGAGCGTGCCGAGAACGTCGCACGCATGCTGGACGTCAACTACCGCATGTCCTTGCTGCCGCAAAGCGCCTCTGACGTAGAGCGCCAATGGCGCACGGCGCTGGATACGATGGGGCAACTGGAGAGCTACCAGAAACTCGGTGGTGCCTTCCAGGCGCTGGATGTCATGCGCTACATGGTGCTTGATCGCAGCAATCCATCGAGTATCTACTCCTGCCTGCGCGCAGCACGTGAGAACGCGCATGCGGTGCGTGGCACGCTGACTTCGGAGTTGTGGGAAACCACCAACGCCACCTGGATCGCCATGCGCAGCTTCAACCAGGTCGGGCTCGAAGGTGACGGCGCGAGTGAGTTCTTCGAGTGGGTCAAGTTCCGCTCGCATCTCTCGCGTGGCGTCACCGTGGGCACCATGCTGCGCGACGACTCCCTGCACTTCACGCGCATGGGTACCTTCCTCGAGCGGGCTGACAGCACGGCACGTCTGCTCGATGTGAAGTTCCACGAACTGAGCACCTCGGGCAAGCACGACGATGCGGCGGAGTACTACGAATGGAGCGCCATGTTGCGTTCCGTGTCGGGTTTCGAGATTTTTCGCCGCGTCTATCGTGACGTCATCACACCGAAGCGCGTCGTCGAGCTGCTCATGCTGCGTCGTGACATGCCGCGCTCGCTGGCGTGCTGCATGGAAGAGGTCTACAAGCTCCTGCAACAGGTTGCCAACCAGCGTTCCGCCGAGACGGAGCGACGGGCGGGCGAGCTGGCTGCGTCGCTGCGCTTTGGCCGTATCGACGACATTTTCGGCGAGGGCTTGCATGAGTACCTGACCGAATTCATTGGACGCGTGGCTGACCTTGGCAACCAGATCTCCAATGATTTCCTCGTGCCAGTCGTCGAAGTCAGTCAGTCGCAAACCCAGACAGCGACTACCGCGTAGCGCGGAGCGGGCAAGCTATTGCTTGTTCCGTGCAGTAAGCCCGCCTAAAATCCGGGCTGTTCACTACTTTTCGCAGGTTTTTGCATGACGTATTGCGTAGGCATGCTGCTGGATGCAGGCATGGTTTTCCTCTCTGATTCCCGCACCAACGCAGGGGTCGATCACATCAGCACCTTCCGCAAGACTTTCATCTTCGAGCGGCCAGGCGAACGTGTGCTCGTCCTCATGACCTCCGGCAATCTGGCGGTCACCCAGGCCATGGTGTCGATGCTCAAGTCGAAGCTGGATGCCGGTGACGATATCGAGAGCCTTTACAACGCGCCGAACATGTTCGCTGCGGCACGCCACGTCGGCGATACGCTGCGCGAAGTGCATCAGCGCGATGCTGAAGGCTTGGCCGCGTTCAGTATCGAGTTCAATGCATCCATCATCCTGGGTGGGCAGATCAAGGGCGAGCCTCCACGTTTGTTCACGGTTTACGCTGCCGGTAACTTCATCGAGGCAACGACCGAGACGACCTATTTCCAGATCGGGGAGTCGAAGTACGGCAAGCCCATCATCGACCGCACCATCACACGCAAGACCTCGCTGGACGATGCTGTGAAATGCGCCCTGATCTCGATGGACTCCACCGTCAAATCAAACCTGTCAGTCGGTTTGCCGCTTGATCTGGTGTGCGTGCATACCGACGAGTACAGCATTGCAGTTCATCAAAGCATCGATTCGTCGAATCCTTATTTCTCAGCCTTGCGCCAGCGCTGGGGCGACTCCTTGCGCCACGCCTTCGACGAACTTCCGCGGCCGGATTGGCTGGCGGGGCTTTAGAGCGCGCAAGCAAAGGACTGGGCGCACGCCGCGTGCGTTGGCCCGCGCGCTGTCCTTCGCCTGCTCTTTGCGGACTGCCTTGTCACACGCTCGCTCTAACCTGGTTCTTAATAGTCAAGAATCAATCAGGTTACGGGTCAGCCAAGCAGGCGGTTGCATGTTTCGAAGCCGGTTGAACTCACCCAAGGCCGCATTCTCTCGAACAATTGAGCCAGGCTTGCCCCGTATTGCGCACGGAAGTCAGCGTCGGCTTCCGCAAGCTCTAGCTCATTGGCCAAGGTTAGTTCGCACAGGTCACGGAGCTGCGATTCGCTGATGGCGTATTCGCCATTCGTAAAGCGGTCGCAGAAGGTGAGTTGTTGCTGAGTGCCTATGCGGGGATAGAACTTCTTCCGGTCGCAGGCACAGTAGAGATAAGCGAGTGTTTCCGCTTCTTCGCCGATCACTGCTGAAATGCGACTGCGCAGGTTCAGGTCGATCAGCGATTGGTCGAAGCCATCGGTGCCATAGACCGCGTGATAAAGACCCGCGCGGCACAGCGCTTCGCGATTTCCCCAAGCTCTTAGTAGCTGTGCCGTGCCACGCAGATGTTCAGCGAGCGGGCCATGCATATGGGTGATCGCACCTGCGCCAAGCTCTTCGAGAAACGCGAGGAGGTCGCCGTCAGAAGGCATTTCAGACTTCAGTACTTTGCTACGACAGAGAAGCGCTTTTCCGCCAGCAAGGCGAGCAGTGCCTGATAGCGGCGTGGAGACATGCGCCCTTCATCCACGGCCAGTCGCACCGCGCAGTCCGGTTCCTTCTCGTGCTTGCAGTCGCGGAAGCGGCAGGTGCCGAGCACCTCACGTATCTCGCGGAAGCTCGCTTCGATCTCACCCGTGCCGAGGTGCGCCAGTGCGAAGACCTGCAAGCCAGGACTGTCGATCAGCGCGCCACCTTCCGGCAAGTCATACAGGCGCGAATGCGTCGTGGTGTGCTTGCCCGAGTCGAGCACTTCCGAAATCTCGCGCGTTGCTGCGTTAGCTTCTGGAATCAACGCATTGGTGAGTGTGGATTTGCCCATGCCGGATTGGCCGACCAGCAGGCTCGTCTGGCCAATGAGGCGTTCGCGTAGCAGGCTCACGTCCGACATCGCGCTGAGTTCGAGTACCGGGTAGCCGATGCTGGAGAACTGCTTCAGCGCTTCGCGTGCGGCAGGCAGGGCAGGGGTGATGTCGCATTTGTTGAGGACGATCAGGGCAGGAATCGGCACCTCTTGCGACTCGGCGCCGCACAGGCAGCGCGTCACCAGTTCGTCGTTGAAGCTCGGCTCGGTCGCCACCACGATTACGATCTGCGTGAGGTTGGCGGCGATGAGTTTTTCCTTGAAGGCATCTGCGCGATACAGGATGTTGTCGCGCGGCATCAGCTCGTCGATGACGCCTTGCTTGTCGCCCGTCAGCGCGATTTCGACGCGGTCGCCACAGGCGTAGACGCTCTTCTTGGCGCGGGGAAAGCAACGCAGCTTGTCGCCCGCGCGTTCGCCGCCTTCGAGCACGACTTCATAGTGGCGACCGAACGCTGCAACGATGCGCCCATGCAGTTTCGTGTCTGCAGCGGCGCTCATTGCGCTTGCAACCGCGCAATGCGGATCGACGCTGGTGGATGCGAGTCGTAGAACAGCGAGTGCAGCGGGTCAGGCGTCAGCGTTGAAGCGTTCTCCTTGTAGAGCTTCACCAGTGCTGTGACCAGATCGCGCGAGTTGGCTTGCTTGCAGGCATAGGCGTCCGCCTCGAACTCATGCTTGCGCGACCACATGCTGGTCAGCGGCGTGAGCGGGAACAGAAGAACAGGCAAGGCCATGGAGAACAGGATCAGCGCCATGGCATTGCTATGCGTCTGCACGCCGAGGCCTTGATAGAACCAGTCCTGTTGCGTGACGAAGCCGAGCACCCACAGCAGGCCCAATACGGCAAGGCCCATCACGCCGATACGCTTCCACAGGTGGTGGTGCTTGAAGTGGCCGAGTTCGTGCGCGAGCACGGCCTCGACTTCGGATGGCTGTAGTGATGACAGAAGCGTATCGAAAAACACGATGCGCTTGCCTGCGCCGAAGCCCGTGAAGTACGCATTGCCGTGCGCCGAGCGTTTCGAGCCGTCCATGACAAACAGCCCTTTGGAGCGGAATCCGCAACGGGTCAGCAAGGCTTCGACGCGTGCCTTGACGCTTTCATCCGCCAGTGGCGAAAATTTGTTGAACAAGGGGGCGATGAAAATCGGATAAACGATCATCGTCACGAGGTTGAGCCCCAGCCAGAAGGCCCATACCCAGATCCACCAGTTGGCGCCCATGCGTCCCATCAGCCAAAGCACGGCCCACAGCACGGGCGTGCCGATGACAACGGCCAGTACGAGCTGCTTGAGCGTATCCGCAACAAACATTCTGGGCGTCATGCGATTGAAGCCGAAGCGGGCCTCAAGCTTGAAGATGCCATACAGCGTTGCCGGCAAGTCATAGATGAATCCGACCGCCGCCAGTAGCCCGAAAAGCACGACGCCATGCCACAGGCCGCTCGGCTCGAACCATTCCGCGGCGACCTGAGACAGGAACTGGAGTCCGCCGCCAAGCGTGAGGATCAGCAGCCAGATCGTGCCCAGTGCGAGTTCGATGCGTCCGAGCTTGCCTTTGGCCAATGTGTAGGCAGCGGCCTTGCGATGATCCGTCAGCGAAATGCTGCCGTTGAATGCATCGGGCACGCGGTCACGGTGCTGGGCCACGTGTTTCGCCTGGCGCAGACTCAACCACACTCGTACCGAAACGCTGATCAACAGGGCAAGCACGAAGACAGTTGTGAAAATCGAAGCGGTCATGAGATTTCTTGGCGTCAGGGCTGGGGCAAAACCGGGCTTGGCAAGCGGGTGCCACATGAGAGAATGCCGAACCCGAATCATCAGGAATGGCGCAAGGATTATGGCACAGGACCAGAATTACCTCGTTTGGCTGGACATGGAGATGACTGGTCTCGAACCAGACACCGATCACATTATTGAAGTTGCAATGATCGTTACCGATGCGCAGCTCAATACGATTGCCGAGAGCCCCGTCATCGTCGTGCACCAGCCCGATAGCGTTCTCGACGCAATGGATGAATGGAACAAGGGTACGCATGGCCGCTCCGGCCTCATCTATCGCGTCAAGGCATCGACGATGAATGAAGCGGAAGCGGAGCAGGTGTTGCTCGACTGGATGAAACAGTACGTGCCCGCGCGCACGACGCCGATGTGTGGCAATACGATTGGCCAGGATCGCCGTTTCATGGCGCGCTGGATGCCGCAACTCGAAGCGTATTTCCACTACCGCAACCTGGATGTCAGCACGCTCAAGGAGCTCGCACGTCGCTGGAATCCCGAAGTGTTCAAAGGTGTGCAGAAGCGTGGTGCCCACACTGCATTGGCGGACATTCTCGAATCCATCGAGGAGCTCAAACACTACCGCGACACCTTCCTGCGCTTGCCTGCTGCAGATTGATTGCACATTCATTGCAGAGTTTGTTTGACACGCCGGAGCCAGTCCGTATAATGCGCAGCTCTTCAGGCGCGTAGCTCAGTTGGTTAGAGCGCTTCCTTGACATGGAAGAGGTCGGGGGTTCGAATCCCTCCGCGCCTACCAGATCAGATGGAGTAAGAAATGATGTTCCGAACTACGGCTGTGCAAACTTCGTAATCAGGCCGGAACATTTTTTCGAGAGACTCCGCACCCGGCAGAACGGGTGCAAAGAATAAAGTGCGGCTTGCCCGCACTTTTTTTTCGTCCGCAGTTTTGTAACACCCCGGCCGTACTTGAATAACTCATAAAGAGCAGATCATGCCCAACATCACGCTTCCTGACGGTTCGGTCCGCAGCTTCGATGCAGCAGTTTCCGTGTTCGACGTCGCCGCCTCGATTGGCGCCGGCCTTGCCAAAGCCGCACTGGCCGGTAAGGTAGATGGTGTCGTTGTCGACACCTCTTATGTGATGAACAAGGATGCATCGCTCGCCATCGTTACGGATCGCGATGCGGATGGTTTGGATGTAATCCGTCACTCGACGGCGCACTTGCTGGCCTACGCGGTGAAAGAGCTGTTCCCCGATGCGCAGGTGACGATCGGTCCGGTGATCGAAAACGGCTTCTATTACGACTTCGCCTACTCACGCGCTTTCACGCCTGAAGATCTGGCCGCCATCGAGAAGCGCATGACCGAGCTGGCCAAGAAGGATATTCCCGTCACGCGCGAGGTCTGGGATCGCGACGAGGCCGTGAAATTCTTCGATGGCATTGGCGAGAAGTACAAGGCCGAGATCATTGGAAGCATTCCCGCGGGCGAGAAGATTTCGCTGTATCGCGAAGGTGATTTCATCGACCTGTGTCGCGGCCCGCACGTGCCTTCCACGGGCAAGCTCAAATTCTTCAAGCTCATGAAGGTGGCTGGCGCTTACTGGCGCGGTGATGCGAAGAACGCCCAGCTGCAGCGCGTGTACGGCACGGCCTGGGCGAAGAAGGAAGAGCTCGACGCTTACCTGCACATGCTGGAAGAAGCAGAGAAGCGCGACCATCGTCGTCTCGGCAAGCTGCTGGACCTGTTCCACATGCAGGACGAAGCGCCCGGCATGGTGTTCTGGCACCCGAAGGGCTGGACGCTGTGGCAACAGGTCGAGCAGTACATGCGCGCGCGTTTGATCGAAGGTGGTTATAACGAGGTGCGCACGCCGCTGATGATGGACCGCGTGTTGTGGGAGAAATCCGGCCACTGGGAAAACTACCGTGACAATATGTTCACGACGGAGTCCGAGAAGCGCGACTACGCCGTGAAGCCGATGAACTGCCCGGGCCACGTGCAGATCTTCAATCACGGCTTGCGCTCTTATCGCGATCTGCCGCTGCGCCTGGCGGAATTTGGTTCCTGCCACCGCAATGAGCCGTCCGGCGCGCTGCATGGTCTGATGCGCGTTCGCGGCTTTGTGCAGGACGACGCACACATCTTCTGTACCGAAGACCAGATCGAGTCCGAAGCCATTGTTTTCGACCAGCTTCTGATGAGCGTCTACAAGGACTTCGGTTTCCACGATGTGGCCGTCAAGCTGGCGTTGCGCCCTGAGAAACGCGCCGGCTCCGACGAAGTATGGGATCGCGCGGAAGATGGTTTGCGCCGCGCGCTCAAGGTGTCCGGCAAAGAGTGGGAAGAGCTGCCGGGCGAAGGCGCGTTCTACGGGCCGAAAGTGGAATACCACATCAAGGATGCGCTTGGCCGCTCCTGGCAGTGCGGCACGATCCAGCTTGATTTCGTGCTGCCCGAGCGTCTCGATGCCGCATACGTAGCCGAAGACAACACACGCCAGCGCCCGGTCATGCTGCATCGGGCCATCCTCGGTTCCCTCGAGCGCTTCCTTGGCATCCTGATCGAAAACTTCGGCGGCGCCTTCCCGTTATGGCTGGCGCCGACCCAAGTGGTGGTCTTGAATATCTCTGAAGGTCAGTCCGAATACGTCTCCGGTGTGGTCAAAACCCTACTCGAAAACGGCTTCAGAGCATCAGCCGATTTGCGGAACGAGAAAATTACCTATAAAATCCGCGAACATAGCTTGCAGAAGCTTCCCTATTTGCTGGTTGTCGGCGAAAAGGAGAAAGAAGCGGGTACCGTTGCGGTACGTGCTCGTGGCGGCGAAGACCTCGGCGTCATGCCTGTAAGCGAACTGATCGAGCGGCTTCGTCGCGAAGTTGATTCACGCGGCGCAGGCGCTTGATTTTTTTCTAATTCATGGAGAACTGAGCCATCGCACAGGACAAGTCGCACCGCATCAACCGGGAAATCACAGTACCCCAGGTGCGGTTGGTAGGAGAGGATAACGAGCCGCTGGGTGTTGTTTCCATCCAGGAAGCGCTCGCTATGGCCGAAACAGCAGAAGTCGATCTGGTCGAGATTGCGCCGCAAGCGGTGCCGCCAGTTTGCCGACTGATGGACTACGGCAAGTTCAAGTATCAGGAGCAGAAGCGCGCGCACGAAGCGAAGCTGAAGCAAAAGCAGATTCAGGTGAAGGAAGTGAAGCTGCGCCCGGGTACGGACGAAAACGACTACCAGATCAAGATGCGCAACATGGTCAAGTTCCTCGGCGAGGGCGACAAGGTCAAAGTGACCCTGCGATTCCGCGGTCGTGAAATGGCCCACCAGGAGTTCGGTATTCGCCAGCTCGAGCGCATCAAGGCCGATCTCGAAGAGCAGGTTGTGGTTGAGCAGTTCCCCAAGCTCGAAGGCCGTCAGATGGTGATGGTCTTGGCGCCAAAGAAGAAGCAGTAAAGATTTCAGGGGCGCGAAAGCGCACTCGACGGCTTGCAGGAGCGCCGTAAAGCTCTTGCGAAACACGTGATAGTCCGGTCTACAAGTATCTGCATTGCAGATCACCGGCCGTCATGAACATCGGAGTATGCAATGCCAAAGATGAAAACCAAGTCTGGCGCGGCGAAGCGATTCAAGATTCGCGCCGGTGGCAGCGTAAAACGCGGTCAAGCGTTCAAGCGCCACATCCTGACCAAGAAAACCACCAAGTCGAAGCGTCAGCTCCGCGGTATGACGGCAGTGCACAGCACTGACACCGATCGTATCCGCGCCATGATGCCCTACGCTTAACTGAGAGGAGATAGAAAATGCCTAGAGTTAAACGTGGTGTAACGGCTCGCGCCCGTCACAAGAAAGTTCTTGATCAAGCCAAGGGTTACCGCGGCCGCCGCAAGAGCGTATACCGCATCGCCAAACAGGCGGTGATGAAGGCTGGTCAATATGCATATCGTGACCGTCGTCAAAGGAAGCGTCAGTTCCGTCAGCTGTGGATCGCCCGTATCAACGCCGCTGCGCGTGAAGTCGGTCTGACCTACAGCCGTTTCATGAACGGTCTGAAGAAGGCAGCGATTGAAGTTGACCGCAAGGTTCTGGCTGATCTGGCCGTGTTTGACAAGCCTGCTTTTGCAGCGCTCGCAGAACAAGCCAAGGCCAAGCTGGCGTAAGTGTTCCGACACTGAAGCTGGAGAAAAAAGGAGGCCTGGCCTCCTTTTTTTTCGCCTGTTTTTAGTCTGGCGCAGGTGCAATGCAGCTGGACTTCCGATAAGATTCAAGACCTTGTGCCGCATTCTTCGCGCTTTGTGGAATGCAGTCCGGCACACTGTTCTTTCTCCAGACAGGGTCTGTTGTGAGTGCTCTAGTGAGTAATTTCGATCAAATACTCTCGGAAGCGCAGGCCGCTTTCGCCGCGGCGGCGGACGCTCCCGCCCTCGAACAGGCCAAGGCCCGCTTCCTTGGCAAGAGCGGCAGCCTTACCGAGCTGCTCAAGGGGCTCGGCAAGCTCGACCCCGACGCGCGCCGCACCGCGGGCGCCGAAATCAATCAATGCAAGACCGCCGTCGAAGCCGCGCTGGAAGCGCGCCGCGATGCCTTGCGCTCCGCTCAGCTCGAAACGCAGCTGCGTGCAGAAGCGCTGGACGTGACTTTGCCGGGGCGTGGTCAGGGTTCTGGTGGCCTGCATCCCGTCAATCGCATCCTCGAGCGTTTCGAAACGCTGTTCCGCTCGATTGGTTTCGAGGTGGCAGACGGCCCCGAGATCGAAGGCGACTGGCATAACTTCACCGCACTGAACACACCCGAGAATCACCCGGCGCGTTCGATGCACGACACCTTTTACCTGAAGGATGCGCCCGGCGTGCTGTTGCGGACGCATACGAGCCCGGTACAGATCCGCGCCATGCAGGTTCACGCCGAGAAGTACAAGGATGGCGACATGCCCGAGCTGCGCATCATTGCGCCGGGCCGCGTCTACCGTGTCGATTCCGATGCTACGCACTCTCCGATGTTCCACCAGGTTGAGGGCCTGTGGGTTGGCGAGCACATCAGCTTCGCGGGCCTCAAGGGCGTCATCATCGACTTCCTCAAGCGCTTCTTCGAGACGGATGAATTGCAGGTGCGTTTCCGCCCATCCTTCTTCCCGTTCACCGAGCCTTCCGCCGAGATCGACTTCGCCTTCATGAGCGGCCCGAACAAGGGCAAGTGGCTCGAGATCGCA
>NZ_JAYXHS010000002.1:634866-1142038 GCF_036017035.1 Uliginosibacterium silvisoli
TGCACAGAAGTACACCGGATTTGCATTCGGCATGGGTCTCGATCGACTCACCATGCTGCGTTATGGCATCAACGATTTGCGCTTGTTCTTCGAGAACGATTTGCGCTTCCTGACTCAATTCAAAGACTGATATGCAGTTCTCCGAACAATGGTTGCGTAGTCTGTGTAACCCGGCGCTCGACAGCGATGCGCTCTGCCATCTGCTGACCATGGCCGGCCTCGAGGTTGAAGAGGTCGATCCCGTCGCACCGCCTTTCACAGGCGTAGTTGTTGCGCAGATCGTCTCGTTTGAAAAACATCCGAACGCCGACAAGCTGCGCGTATGCACGGTCGATATCGGTACGGGTACGTTGCAGCAGATCGTGTGCGGCGCACCGAATGTGGTGGCTGGCATGAAGGCGCCTTGCGCGACCGTCGGTGCGAAATTGCCGGGCTTCGAAATCAAGGCGGCCAAGCTGCGCGGTGTCGAGTCGTTCGGCATGATGTGCTCGGCCGACGAGCTTGGCATGACGCAGGCACATGACGGTTTGCTGGTGCTGCCGGACGATGCTCCTGTCGGCACGGACATCCGCCAGTACCTGTCGCTGGATGATCGCAAGATCACGATCAAACTCACGCCGAATCGCGCGGACTGCCTGAGCATCGCCGGCATTGCACGCGAGCTCGCCGCGCTGACGGATACGCCGCTGGCTCTGCCGAAGGTCGGAGCAATTGCCCCGACGCACGATGAGCGTCGCGAAGTGTCGCTGGATGCACCGCAGGCTTGCCCGCGCTATGCCGGACGAATTGTTCGTGGTGTCAATGCGGCAGCTGCTACGCCGGAGTGGATGAAGCAACGCCTCGAACGCTGCGGTGTGCGCTCGATCAGTGCTGCTGTCGATATCACCAATTACGTGATGCTTGAACTCGGCCAGCCGATGCATGCCTTCGACAATGACAAGTTGTCGGGCGCTGTGCATGCACGCATGCCGAAGGCTGGTGATTCGCTCAAACTGCTGAACGGTCAGACCGTTGAGCCGGCAGCTGACGTGTTGTTGATCGCTGATGACGCACGAGTGTTGGCGCTGGCTGGCGTGATGGGCGGCGACGAGAGTGGTGTGACGAACGAGACGCGTGATGTGTTCCTCGAAAGCGCGTTCTTCCAGCCCGATGCCATCGTCGGCCGTGCGCGTGCGCTCGGTTTTTCGTCAGATGCATCGCATCGTTTCGAACGTGGTGTGGATTTCGAACTCGCGCGTACGGCGATGGAGCGCGCCACCGCGTTGTTGTTAGAAATTTGCGGTGGTGAAGCAGGGCCCGTCGTCGAGGCCGTTGCGAACGACGCCTTGCCGCAACGCGCAGCTGTGACGGTGCGTCCTGCTCGCGTGCGTCGCGTGCTCGGGATCGATGTGAGCGACGCGAACATGCGTGCGACATTCGAGCGCCTCGGTATGTCGGTTGGCGTTGCAGGCGAGGCCATGAGCGTCACGCCTCCGTCTTACCGCTTCGACATCGCGATCGAGGAAGACCTGATCGAAGAAGTCGCGCGTGTTGTCGGCTACGACAATATTCCGCCGATTGCACCCGTGGCCGGCACGACTATGCTGCCGCTGCTGGAAGATCGCCAGAGTCCGCATCGCGTGCGTCGTGCGCTTGCGGCTCGTGACTATCAGGAAGTCATCAGTTACGCCTTCGTTGAAGAGGCGTGGGAAGCGGATTTCGCCAGCAATACGGACCCTGTGCGCCTGGCCAATCCGATTGCCAGCCAGCTTGCCGTGATGCGCTCCACGCTGATTGGCGGCCTCGTCGGTGTACTTGGAAGCAACCAGCGTCGACGCGCCGACCGTGTGCGTATTTTCGAAATTGGTCGCTGCTTCCGCAAGGATGCGAGTGGCATTCCCGTGGCCGGCTACGATCAACCGGTGCGTGTTGCTGCGCTTGCATGGGGTCCTGCCGTCGGTGAGCAATGGGGCCAGGCATCGCGCAAGATCGATTTCTATGACGTGAAGGCCGACGTCGAAGCCCTGCTGGGCGCGGGCGCAAGCTTCGAGGTCGCTGTGCATCCTGCCTTGCATCCAGGCCGCACCGCGCGTGTCACGCTGGGCGGCGCGGTCGTCGGTTTTGTAGGTGAGTTGCATCCTGCCTGGGCGCAGAAATACGAACTGGGCAGTGCACCAGTTTTGTTTGAACTGGAACTCGACGCGGTGCTGGCGCGCAAGCTGCCTGCGTATGTGGATGTGATGAAGCAGCCTGCCGTGCGACGTGATATCGCGTTGGTGATTGCCAACAACGTGCAGGCGGCGCAGCTGCAGGCCGTGCTGCAATCGGCAGCCAGTGAGCTCGTGCGTTCGATTGATGTTTTTGATGTCTACTCGGGCAAAGGTCTCGAACCGGATACCCGAAGTATTGCGCTGCGTGTAGTGCTTCAGCACACTGAACGCACGCTGGAGGACGCCGAAATCGATCAGGCCATGAAAGCCATGATCGCTGCGGCGGGCGAAAAGCTTGGGGCCCAGTTGCGCTCCTGAGCTGGCTGAACAAAACAGAGAACGATTTATGACTTTGACCAAAGCCGAACTTTCCGACCTGTTGTTTGACAAAGTAGGTCTGAACAAGCGTGAAGCGAAAGACATGGTCGAGAGTTTTTTCGACGAAATCCGTAACGCGCTTTCGCGTGGTGAAGATGTGAAGCTCTCGGGTTTCGGCAACTTCCAGCTGCGCGACAAACCGCAACGCCCCGGCCGCAATCCGAAGACCGGCGAGGAGATTCCGATCACGGCACGTCGTGTGGTGACTTTCCATGCCAGCCAGAAACTGAAGGCCGCGGTCGACGACCTGAGCCATGCAAACACCCCAACCGAATCCTGAGGCGCGGGAACTCCCGCCCATCCCGGCAAAGCGCTACTTCACCATTGGTGAGGTGAGTGATCTGTGCGCGGTCAAACCGCACGTGCTGCGCTATTGGGAGCAGGAGTTCACGCAACTCAAACCGGTCAAGCGACGCGGTAACCGGCGCTATTACCAGCATCATGAAGTGCTGCTGGTGCGTCGGATTCGCGACCTGCTGTATCGCGACGGTTTCACCATTAGCGGTGCGCGCAACCGACTCGAAGAGAACGCAATTTTCGAGCACGAAGTTGCAGAGGAGGCCGAGCGCGCACGCGATAGCGTGCATAGCGTGCGCGGTGAATTGCTGGATCTGCTGGCCTTTCTCAAGAGCTGATTTTCTGGCGCCTCGCCTGTGCAATCGCGCTGCTTCCCTGATACAATCACGCCCTCGTCGGGGCGTAGCGCAGCCTGGTAGCGCACTTGCATGGGGTGCAAGGGGTCGCGAGTTCGAATCCCGCCGCCCCGACCAAAAGAATCAAGCAGATAGGCCACTCTTTGGAGTGGCCTTTTTGTTTCTGGTCGCAGGACTGCAGTGGATATGCCGCTGGATCTGGATTCTCGGAATGCCAAAGTCATGTTGCGGCGACTTCAGATCGTCCCTTTCTTCTTGGGTGGGGAGCTGCCCTTGCGGCTACCAAGGAGGTCGCTGCCGGAGTAGCCAGCATTGTTGATGCTGCTTCGGTTGGCTTCAGCATCCGCCAGGTTCATGGCAAGTAAAGCGCGTTCGATCTGCACGACTATTTCCTGCGCCGTTGCGCCGTCTACGCGAAACATATCCTTGCGAGCCTTGACGCTTACCCGCGTAAGGTTGGGTGATAGCGCTTCGAGCTCCAGTGTGATGTCCATGTCGCCGACGCGTGCCTTGGTTACCTGGCTGCTGCTGATGCTGGCGACCTCATCGACCTGCAAGAATATCCGCTTGGCAGCGATACGACTGGCATCGTCGACTTTGCTGAAGGGCTCGCTGAATGTGCGTGACGCTGTGCCATTCATTTGATGCGACAGGCCTGCGCCCGCCCCGGCACCAGCCAGGCTGACCGCAAGGGCCGCGCAGCCGTTGAGAAGCAGCAGCACGCAGACGCCGAGGCTCAGTCGAGCGGCAGATCGCATCGTGCTGGCGAGATGAAGTTGAGGGATGTGGACTCTGGTTGTCATGATCTACGGCATATGAGGCGAAGTGGAGGCTTCGAGAGGGCTGCTCAGGGTGAAGCATCGCGCAGGCCAGAGAGGCCGCGCCCATCGCTCGTACTGACGGTTGTGCCAGAAAGACTCTCAAGCGGTTCCGTTGCGAGGCCAGAAGGTTCTTCGCCGTTCGTCGTTGGTTGCAAGGCCGTCGGCTGATCTGCCGTTTCACGTCACCTCTGCTACAAAACGGGTCACTGTCTCGAGTGCATTGGCAGGTACACTCCGCCTTTGGCCGATTACGAGAAATAGCTGGAATGCCCCCTGAAGAAGCAAAATTGAAACGCGGCATCATCGCGGCCGTGCAGTTGCCGAACGTCAGCGAACTGGAGTTTGAAGCGTCCTTGATGGAGCTGCGAGAGCTCGCAAAGACCTTGGGCTTTGAAGTCGTGCAGACCTTCATCCAGAAGCGCGCGGGTTTCGACAGGACGGGCTATCTTGGTATCGGCAAGCGCCAGGAGATCCAGGCCTTCGTGAACAACACGCTTGCGCCTGAGGAAGCGGATGCCGCCGCTGACCGCCCAGCGCAGGAAGTGGTCGATGCAGCCGATGCCGGTAGTGATATCGACATTCTGTTCATCGACCACGAAATATCGCCATTCCAGGCGCGCACGCTTGAGGTCGAGATCGGCTGCGAGGTAATGGACCGCACCATGGTCATCCTCGAGATCTTCCATCGCAATGCCCGTTCGCGCGCAGCGAAGGCGCAGGTGGAGATTGCGCGTCTCGGCTACATGGCTCCGCATCTGCGTGAGGCGGCCAAGCTCGCGGGTCCGCAAGGTCGGCAACGCGCGGGTACGGGCGGTCGTGGTGCAGGCGAGTCACATACCGAGCTGGACCGTCGCAAAGTGCGCGACCGCATTGCCGATCTGCAGAAAGAGATCGTGGCAATGGACCTCGAGCGCAAGACGCAGCGCGCCCGGCGCCAGGAGAACGAGGGGCTCGCGACCGTGGCACTCGTGGGCTATACCAACGCGGGCAAGTCGACCCTCATGCGCGCGCTCACGGGCAGCGAGGTGCTTGTTGCCAACAAGCTTTTTGCAACGCTCGATACGACGGTGCGGTCCCTGTATCCGGAGAGCGTGCCGCGCGTGCTGGTCAGCGACACCGTCGGTTTCATCAAGAACCTGCCGCACGGCCTCGTGGCCTCTTTCAAATCAACGCTGGAAGAGGCGCTTGATGCGTCGCTGTTGCTGCACGTCATTGATGCCAGCGATCCTGGCTTCGAGCGTCAGCTGGAAGTCACTGACAAGGTGCTCAGGGAAATCGGAGCACATGAAGTGCCGCGCATGCGGGTCTTCAACAAGATCGACAACGGTTTTGACGAGGCCGGGCAAGCCGAACACGAAGCGGCTTTGCGTGCGAAATACCCGGATTGCATCGTGATGAGCGCGCGTCGCCCGGACGACGTGGCGAAGCTGCACGGCAAGATCGTCGCCGTCTTCCAGCAGGACTTCGTGGAAACCGAGTTGTTCCTGCCGTGGACGGCGCAGCAGTTGCGCAAGGAAATCTATGGCAATTGCGAGGTGCTCGAAGAGCGCGCTGATGAGGCCGGCGCGTTCTTTCGGGTGCGTGGTGAGCCTGTTGCTGTCGAAAAGCTTCGCGAACAGCTCGAACTCGTGCGCTGAGCGCGTTCCGGAATGCGCGTGCCAGGAGCGAAGTCCGTGCGACTAGTCCTGTGCGCTCAAAGCAATATCGACAATCAATTCGTTCGAGAGGGCTTCAAGGGCGGCTTGCAGTGCCCGGATGTCGAGTTGTGCGTCGGCCCGCAACTCGGCCTCGGCGTGGAACATCGTTTCACCCGACATCGCTGCGGCGCTCGTGTAGGTATTGAGCGACTCCACATTCACCGCATGCCTGGCAATGACTTGCGAAACCTCGCGCACGATGCCGACGCGGTCGTGACCGGTTAGCGACAGATGCAAGGCGCGTTGAGGAAGGTTGTCGGGTGAAGGGTGACCGGCGCGCTCGACGATGACGCGCAGGGGTTTGAAGTCGGTGAGCGCTTTCTGCAGGGCTACGACGTTCTGAGCGTGCACGCGGATGCGGACGAGGCCGGCGAATTTCCCCGACACATGCGCGAGTGAAGACTCCAGCCAGCTCGCTTCATGCGCCACAACGACGGCTGCCAACTCTTCGACGAGACCGGGGCGGTCATCGCCGATCGCGGTAATCACGAAATCTTCGTTCATTGCAGTCTCCATTCGTCGATGTGCCCACGATGTTAGCGGATTCCCGGAGGCATCGTCACGTGTCGTCGGGAGAGGGCTGTGTTGCCGATTTTCTTCCGGAACACGCTTGTCATTTTCTGGCCGTGCGAGGCTGATGTTGCTGACAAAGGGCTCCTGCATCGATTGCAGAGCGCCCCTGTTTCATGCGACGAATTTTCGCAATCGTAGTCAGGCTACCGTCCGGGTCGATCCTCTATATTGGGCGTCCGCACCTGGATGCGGAACATATAAGGGCGCATGCCCAAAAAACAGGAGACAGAACATGAACACGCAATTTCGCTTGCCAGGGTTGGCGCTTGCCTGCGCCATGCTGGGTTGCCCGCTCGCGGCAACAGCCAGCACTTACTATGTATCGCCGAGCGGGAGTGACACCGCTGCGGGTACGCTCGCTGCACCGTGGAAATCGGTTACGCGTGCTCAGACGACAGCCGTGGCGGGTGACACCGTCTACATCCGTGGCGGCACCTACAGCATCAAGGCCGGTGTGAACACCTGCGCGTCGCAGACGGATACGGTCAATGCCATCCTGCTCGACAAGAGCGGCAGCACCAGCAAGCCGATTACCTATGCGGCTTATTCGGGTGAGACGCCCGTGTTCGACTTCAGCGGCATGAAGGATGATTGCCGCATCAAGGGCTTCAACATCACTGCTTCCTGGATCACGCTCAAGGGGCTGGAAGTGAAGGGCGTGCCGCAGATCAACAACCTCAACCACGAGTCGTGGGGCGTGTGGATCAACGGCAGCAACAACGTCATCGAGCGCCTCAACGTGCACCACATCATGGGCGCTGGCGTGTTCATCCAGAACGGTGGCTACAACCTCGTGCTGAACACGGATTCGCACGACAACTACGACCCGAAGACTTCCAATGGGGCAGGGCAGAGTGCCGACGGTTTTGGTGCGCACATCAAGGCCAGCAACCCGGGCAATGTGTTTCGTGGCTGCCGCGCATGGAACAACTCGGATGACGGTTTCGACCTCATCAACGCCTATTCGTCGGTGACCATCGAGAACTCCTGGGCCTGGCACCATGGCTATCTGCCGGGAACCGATACGCCGGTTGCCGCGGGTAACGGTAACGGCTTCAAGATCGGTGGCTATGGTGGCGTCTACGTGTCGGGTGGCGTCAAGCACACGCTGCGTCAGTCGGTCGCGTTCAACAACAAGTCTGCCGGCGTCTACACCAATCACCACACGGTGGCGAACGACTACTTCAACAACACCAGCTTCAACAACAACGTGAACTTCAACATGCTCGGCATCGACTCCGGCGGCAACGACGTGGGCCTCGGTACCTTGCGCAACAATATCGCCTACAAGGGCACCGCGTTGTCGAACAGCTCGGGCATCAATACGCGTTACAACACGTGGGACAGCGCCACCGGCGTCACGGTGTCGGACTCGGACTTCCAGTCTGTTTCCACATCGGGTTGGGATGCTGCACGTCAGTCGGATGGCAGCCTGCCGGTCGTGAAGATGCTGCATCTGGCCAGCGGTAGCGATCTGATCGACAAGGGCGGCGACGTCAATCTGCCGTACAACGGTGCGCTGCCTGACCTGGGCGCGTTCGAGACCGGCGCAGCCGCAAGCTCGTCGTCGAGCAGCAAGGCTTCTTCGTCCTCAGTTGCGTCATCGGTAGCTTCGTCCAGCTCTTCGAGCAAGGCTTCCAGCAGCGCTGCATCGTCCGCGAGCAGCAGCTCGGGCAGCGGTCCGGTGCTGACCGGTACGGGCGACTATCCGGATGGCTTCAGCAAGTGCGCAGATGAAGGCGCGACCTGCTCGGTGAGCAAGGGCACGGGCTGGGTGGCGTACGGTCGCAAGGGCAAATGGGTCACCAAGAACGTCGGCGTCGGCAAGAGCATTGCCTGCACGGCCGCGGCGTTTGGCAGCGATCCCGGCGGCAACCCGAACAAGTGCTCGATCCAGAACTGATCGACACCTGAGCCAGCTCCCGCAAGGGGGCACGCGCGAAAACTCCCCGTCCCCATATCGCTTGGGGCGGGGAGTTTTTGTTTGTAGCTACGGATTTGCCCGTGCAGTCGACTGCTGGCGCCCTGAGCGTGGCAAACGCTTAATGCAACAATTTGGTTGCTTTTTCGTGAAGGCGATTCCATACTGCATTTACGCAACCAAAAAGTTGCACAAAATTGCAGCGAAGGAGTCTCATGAGTCATTACAAACAAAGCCTCGTGATCGAGGCAAAACCGGAAACGGTCTATGCCGCGCTGACCACGCCGCAAGGCCTGCGCGGCTGGTGGACGCAGGACTGCGATGTCGAGACGGCCGTTGGTGGCACGCTCAAATTCCGCTTCGGCGAGCACTACAAGCACATGCGCATCGAGCAGTTGCTGCCTGATCGCGAAGTGCGCTGGCAGTGCACCCTCGCGCATATCAATGTCGAGAGCTTCAGCCGCAAGGATGAGTGGGTAGGCACGCAGATCGTCTTTCACCTGAGCCCGGAGCGTGGTGGCAAGACGAGGCTCGACTTCGAGCACATCGGCCTCGTGCCGGCGTTCGAGTGTCATGAGGTCTGCGTTGCGGGCTGGAACACCTTTATCGAGAGCCTGCGGCTCTACACCGAGACCGGCCACGGCAATCCGTGGTCGATGTGCGAAGCAAGCAAACTGAATGGAGAGAAACGTATGGACAACATCGAGGGCAAGGAAGCGCCGGCCAGCACCGATCGCATCGAGCGCAGCGTCATCATCGAAGCGCCGCGCGAGCGCGTGTGGAATGCGCTCTCCAATGCCGAGAGTTTCGGCACCTGGTTCGGCGCCAACCTCAAGGGCCAGCAGTTCGTGCCCGGCCAGCGCACGGTTGGGCCCATCACCATTCCCAATCTCGAGCATGTCAAATTCGACGTGATCATCGAGCGTATCGAACCGACCAACCTTATGTCATATCGTTGGCATCCGGCCAACCTCGATCCGGCCATCGACTACGAGCAGGAGCCGCGCACGCTGGTCACCTTCACGCTGGCCGATCTGCCCGGCAATCAGACGAAGCTGACCGTCGTCGAGACCGGTTTCGACAACGTTCCACCAAGCCGTCGCATGGAAGCGTTCCGCATGAATTCCAACGGCTGGGTATGGCAGCTGGACAACGTCAAACGCTATGCAGAAGCCCATGTCGCAGCCTGAGTTGAACATGGACTCGAAGCCCGAAGCGCCATCGAACGAAGTACTCGCGCGCGTGTTCGCTGCGCTAGGCGATGCCACACGCCTCAAGCTCGTCGCCTTGCTCTGCGCGGGGAGTGCGCTGTCGATCGCACAACTCACCGCGCACACCGACATCAGCCGGCAAGGCGTGACCAAGCACCTGCAGATGCTCGCGGAAGCGGGTGTCGTACGTGATATCAAATCGGGCCGCGAGCGCCTCTGGCAACTCGACCCCGCGCAGATCGAAGCTGCGCGACGAACGCTCGAAGAAATCGGTCAGCAGTGGGACATCGCGTTGGGCAAGTTGAAGATGTTCGTCGAGTCCGCGCCGTGATCAGCTGGCGAATGCAGGCTGTCCACAACAACAGACAAGTACCAGGAGTAACCCATATGACATACAAGGGAAGTTGCCATTGCGGCCAGGTCGCCTTCGAAGTGCAAGGCGAGATTCCGGAAGTCACTTCCTGCAATTGCTCCATCTGCCAGCGCAAGGGCGTCCTCATGTGGTTCGTGCCGCCGCAAGCCGTGGCCTTGCTGACGTCGCCGGAGCACGTGGGCAGTTACATGTTCAACAAGCACGCGATCAACCACCGCTTCTGCGCCGCGTGTGGCATCCACACTTTCGGTGAGGCGCGCGCGCCAAACGGAGATCCGGTTTACGCAATCAATGTGCGCTGTCTCGAGGGCGTAGATCTATCCGCATTGAAGGTGCAGCACTTCAACGGACGCGCGCTCTAAAGCCACGGCTTCAACACAGAACTGGAGAAAATCATGAACGATCAGGATTTCACACGGAGCTTCAGCGTCGATCAGACGCCAGCACAGGTCTTCGCCGCCATCAACAACGTACGTGGCTGGTGGTCGCAAGAAATCGAAGGCGATACCGACAAGGCAGGTGCAGTATTCGCGTATCACTACAAAGACGTACATCGCTGCACGCTGAAGATCGTCGAGTTCGTACCGAGCGAGAAAATCGTCTGGCATGTGCTGAGCAACTACTTCAGCTTCACGCAGGACACGACCGAGTGGACCGGCACGAAGATCCGCTTCGACATCGCGCGCGTCGGTGGCAAGACCGAAGTGCGTTTCACGCACGACGGCCTGGTGCCTGAAGACGAATGCTATGAAGCTTGTTCGGAAGGCTGGAGCACCTACGTCAACAGTTTGCGGAGTCTTGTTTCGACGGGGCAAGGGAGTCCCAATATCGGGCAGCCGCTGACGGAGACCGAGCGGGCATTGAGCTGATCGCACACGCCTGCTTGTGTGCACCCGCAGCAGAGTCGATATCTGCATCGATTTCATGCTGCAGGGATGGCTGTTCGGGCCGTTGCGTGGCAAGCTTGCGCGCTCGGCCAGGGGCGTTTCACGTGCCTGGTATATGACAGGAGACGTGTCATGACTCAGCAGGCCCCGCAAGGAAATGCGCAAAGCTACCGCAGTGCGCTCATTGCTCTGACGGTGTTGTTCTTCATGTGGGGGCTGATCACCTCGCTGAACGACATCCTGATTCCTCATCTCAAGGCGCTCTTTACCCTGAGTTACCTGCAGGCCATGCTGGTGCAGTTCTGCTTCTTCATGGCCTATTTCGTGATGTCTTTTCCCGCGGGTTTCGTGGTTGAAAAGATCGGCTACAAAGGCGGCATTCTCGTCGGGCTGCTGGTGGCGGCTGCAGGTTGCCTGATGTTCTATCCGGCTGCGGGCATGCAGTCTTACCCGCTGTTCCTGTGTGCACTCTTCGTGATGGCGAGCGGCATTGCGGTGTTGCAGGTTGCAGCCAATCCCTTCGTCACTGCGCTCGGATCGCCGGAAACGGCCTCCAGCCGTCTCAACCTGACCCAGGCGTTCAATTCACTGGGTACCACTGTCGGGCCGGCGCTTGGCGCGACTTTCATTCTCGCCGTGGCGGTCAAGTCGGCGTCTGAATTGCAGGCGCTCTCGCCCCAGGACCTGGCTGCCTACAACCAGGCACAGGTCAGCGCGGTGCAGCATCCCTACCTGATCCTGGCGGGCGTGCTGGTGGCGATTGCGATTTTCATCGCCTTGTACCGCCTGCCACGCGTGGGCAGCGATGCGAGCGATGAAGCACATGATGCCTTGCCGGTGCGTCGCAGCATCTGGCAGTACCCGCACCTGGTGCTTGGCGCATTGGGAATCTTTGCCTACGTCGGTGCCGAGGTATCGATCGGCAGCCTGCTGGTCAGCGTGATGGGTTTGCCCGAGGTAGCCGGGCTCGCGCCAGACGTGGCTGGGCACTATCTGTCGATCTATTGGGGCTGCGCGATGGTGGGGCGTTTCATCGGCAGCGCGCTGATGCAGAAAATCGCGCCGCACCGCCTGCTGATCTTCAATGCGCTGGTGAATATTGTCTTGCTGGCGCTGGCCGTGCTGATTCAGGGCAAGCTGGCAATGTGGGCCATGCTGTCCATCGGCCTGTTCAACTCCATCATGTTCCCGACCATCTTCTCGCTGGCGCTCGCCAGGCTGGGCAAGTTCACCGGCGAAGGCTCGGGTGTGTTGTGCATGGCCATCGTGGGTGGCGCTATCGTGCCGGTACTGCAAGGCCTGGGTGCTGACCACATCGGCTTGATGCCATCTTTCTTCATTCCTGCGGTGTGCTTCCTCTACATCGCCTGGTACGGATTTGCGGGGTCGCGGCCGCGTTGAGATATCTGCTCAGGCAATAAAAAGCCCGCCATGACGGCGGGCTTTTTGTTGCCTGTAACAAGCGGCGTGCCCACCTCGCCGCAGGTGCGACGACCGTGAATTGCACGTTGGTGCAACTTGCTCATCACCTTAGGGCGATGCGTGTTGTGGAATCTCCTCCTAGAATGCCTGACGGGCCCCATTGTCGAACTGAAAAGAGCCCACGACGTACCTGGCCTTGGCGATGTGCCAAGCCTGTTGTTGGAGTGATTCTGCGTGCGGGGTGGCACTTCCCGCAATGAAGAGGAGACAGCAATGTGGGTGGTCAATTTTCTGCGGCAATATCCGGAGCTGGCGATCTTTCTGACCCTGGGCGTCGGCTACTGGGTCGGCAGTATCAAGATCGGTAGCTTCAGTCTCGGCTCAGTCACCGGCACCTTGCTGGTGGGGGTGCTGATCGGGCAATTCCACATCGACATTTCTGCGAATGTGAAGTCGGTGTTCTTTCTCATGTTCCTGTTTGCGCTTGGGTACGGCGTCGGCCCGCAGTTCTTCCGCGGGCTGAAGAGCGATGGCCTGCCGCAGGTGTGGTTCGCCGTCATCATCTGCGTGCTATGCCTGATCGTCACCTGGGCTTGCGCCAAAGTCGCGGGTTTCGACGCAGGTACGGCGGCCGGGCTGCTCTCTGGAGCGCAGACCATCTCGGCCGTGATGGGCGTAGCGCAAGACACCATCAATGGTCTCAGCCTCACGCCGGAACAGAAGAAGGCGATGAGCGACCACATTCCCGTGGCCTATGCGGTGACCTACATCTTCGGCACAGCAGGGACTGCCTGGATACTCGCCACCCTCGGGCCGAAGCTGCTCGGCGTTGATCTGGCTGCGGCGTGCAAGGAGTACGAAGCGCAGATGGCTGGTGGCGAGGATAGCAGCGGCCTTACTGGCTATCGCATGATCACGGTACGCGCCTACGCGATCCAGGATTCGCTGGTGAACAAGCGCGTGGCAGATCTGGAGGCAAGTTTTCCCGGCTATCGCGTATTCGTCGAACGCATCCGGCGTGCGGGCAAGATCGTCGAGCCAGACCCCACGACGACCTTGCTTCAGGGCGATGTCATTGCATTGGCCGGGCGTCACGAGGTGCTCGTCGGCGCCAGCGCCAGCGTCGGTGCCGAGGTCGAAGACCGTGAGCTGTTGTCGGTGCCCGCCGAGGCGCTGGAGGTCGTTCTCACCGACAAGAGCATCGCCGGTAAGACGCTGGGCGAATTGGTCGCGGCAGGCACGGCATCCGGCTCGGCTTTCGCGCGTGGCGTATTCCTGCGCAAGGTCGAGCGTGCCGGGCAGTCGCTGCCGATCAACGCGGGGCTCAAGCTCGATCGTGGCGATCACCTGTTCATCGTCGGTGCAAAGCACGACGTGGAGCGCGTCGCCAAGCAGATCGGTTATCCCGATCGCGTGAATGACCAGACAGACATGATTCTCGTTGGCCTGGGCATCGTCATCGGCGGTCTCATCGGCGCGCAGTCCATCAAGGTGGGTGGCGTGCCGATCTCTCTGTCGACCAGCGGTGGCGCATTGATCATGGGGTTGGTCGCGGGCTACCTGCGCTCGACCGATCCGCGCTTCGGCCGCATCTCGTCCGGGGCGCAGTGGTTCATGAGCTCGGTCGGTCTCACGACCTTTATCGCGGTCGTTGGCATCAGCTCCGGGCCGGGCTTTGTGGCTGGCCTGCAGGCGCTCGGCCTCAAGCTATTCGTGGCTGGCGTGGTGGCGACATCGCTGCCGATGATTGCCGGGCTCTATATCGGGCACTACCTGTTCAAGTTCCACCCGGCCATCAACCTCGGCGTCAATGCGGGCGCGCGGGTTACAACGGCGGCGCTCGGGCAGCTTACCGACGCTGCAAAAAGCAATGTCCCTGCCTTGGGATACACCGTTCCCTATGCCATCAGCAACACGCTGCTGATCGTATGGGGGATCGTTATCGTCGTCATCATGTGACCGGCCATCGATCAGTCGCCGGGCAACATCGGGTCAGCAACGCTACAGGAGGATCGTATGGCGCTCACACTCAAAACCAGTCGCAAGGAACAAAGAGCTCTCAAGGTGCTTTCGCCCTTCGAGCTCAAGGACAACCTGATTCATCTGGCCAAGGACACGGCGCTGATATCGACGGCGACCATGCTCAATGCCGGGCGTGGCAACCCGAACTGGGTGGCGACCGAGCCGCGCGAGGCCTTCTTCCTTCTCGGGCGTTTCGCGCTGGGCGAATGTCGTCGCATTCGCGATGACAAGATCCTCGCGGGCATGCCCGCCCGGCAGGGCATCGCGCAGCGTTTCGAACTATTCCTGGATCTCAATCGCACCGAGCCCGGCGTGGACTTCCTGCGCGGCGTGTTGAGCTACGGGGTCGAGAAGAAGGGCTTCGACCGCGACGCCTGGATTCATGAACTGACCGACTCCATCATCGGCGACAACTACCCGGTGCCCGACCGCATGTTGCTGCACGTCGAAGACATCGTGCACGACTACCTGATCAAGGAGATGTGCGATGGCCGGCCGCCCAAGGGGAGCTTCGACCTGTTCGCGGTAGAAGGCGGCACGGCGGCCATGTGCTACATCTTCGACTCGTTGATGCAGAACGGGCTCTTGAAAAAGGGAGACTCGGTTGCGCTGTTCCTGCCGACGTTCACGCCGTACATCGAGATCTGTCATCTCGAGCGTTTCAGTTTCAATGTCGTTGGCATTCACGGCGACGCAGTGGGCAAGGACGGTGCGCACACCTGGCACTACACCGATGCCCAGCTGGAGCAGTTGGCTGACCCCAAGATCAAGATGGTGGCTGTGGTGAACCCCAGCAACCCGCCCTCCGTTGCGCTGTCGGCACATGAACTCAAGCGCATCGTAGACATCGTCAAGCACAAGAACCCCAACCTCATGGTGGTGACTGACGATGTGTATGGCACCTTCGTGCCGAACTTCCGCTCTCTCATGGCGGAGTTGCCGCACAACACGATCTGCGTCTATTCGTTCTCGAAGAATTTCGGGTGTACCGGTTGGCGCCTCGGAGTCATTGGCGTGCACGAGGACAACATCTACGACCGCATGATCGCCGAGCTGCCCGAAGCCTTCCAGAAGCAACTCGACAAGCGTTACGGGCCGCTCACGCTGGAGCCGCGCAAGATCAGCTTCATCGACCGCATGGTGGCAGACAGCCGCTGTGTCGCGCTCAATCACACGGCAGGCCTGTCGCTACCGCAACAAGTGCAGATGTGCTTCTTCGCGCTGACCCACTTGCTCGATGAGGCCGATGCCTACAAGCGCCTCACCGTCGAGATCTGCCACCGGCGGCGCGACCTGCTGTGGAAGGGCCTGGATATTCCCACGCCACCTGCCGACCCGCTGCGCGCCTGGTACTACGTGGAGCTCGACATCATGGTGTGGGCGGAATACAAGTACGGTGCGGAGTTCGTGGCCTACCTGACGAAGAACTACGAGCCGGTGGACTTCCTGTTCCGTATTGCCGAGCAGTCGTCCATCGTGCTCATGGATGGTGGTGGCTTCGGTGGCCCGCCCTGGTCGGTGCGGGTGTCGCTCGCCAATCTCAATGACGAAGACTACGCGCAGATCGGCAACTGCATGCGCAAGGCCGCCGAGGAGTATGTCGAGGCGTGGAGGACTGGCGTTACGCTCACGCCGAAAGGCAAGAGTTGATGTGGACGTGGTTTGTGGAGTTACTCAAGGGCCATCCCGACATGGCCCTGTTCCTGACTCTTGGTCTCGGTTTTCTCATCGGCAAACTGCGGATCGGCACTTTCACCCTGGGCTCGGTGACGGGTGTGCTCATCATTGGTGTGCTGGTCGGGCAGACCGGGGTCAAGATTTCTTCCGACCTCAAGACAGTCTTCTTCCTGCTGTTCCTCTTCGCGATCGGCTACAAGACTGGCCCGCAATTCTTCCGCGGGCTGAAATCGAGCGGGCTGCCGCAACTCGCACTCACCACGATCCTGTGCGTCACCGGGCTGGGCGCTTCTTACGCGGCCGCCAAGATTCTCGGTTTCGATGCGGGGACGGCCGCCGGGCTGGTGGCGGGCGCGATGACCGAGTCCGCGACGGTTGGTACCGCGACCGATGCCATCAACCATCTGCCACTCGACCCGGCCGCGCGTGAGTTGCTTCTCAGCAATGTCGCTGTCGCCTTCGCCGTGACTTATTTTCTTGGCGTTGTGACGGTGGTGGTATTCCTGTCGAAGGTCGGGCCGAAGCTCATGGGCGTTGACCTGGCAAGCGCCTGCGCGGAACTTGAACGCGAGATGGGCGTGATCAACGAAGAGGAGGGCGTGACATCGGCATATCACACGGTGTCGATGCGCGCCTATCGCCTGCCTGCCACGTTCGAGAGCAAGACGGTGGCGGAGCTTGAAGCCCTGTTCGCACCACGCCGGGTGTTCATCGAGCGCGTGCGTCGCGGCAAGGAGCTGCTGCAGGCTGAACCGGCGTTGATGCTGCAGGCAGGAGACGGGGTGGCCGTTTCAGGGCGGCGCGATGTGCTCGTGGCAGCAGCGAAAACGGTGGAGCCGGAGGAGATCGAGGACAGGGAGCTGCTCGACATTCCGATGCTGACGCTCGATGTACTGGTCACGCAGAAAGCCGTGATCGGCAAGACCATACGCGAAGCGCGCGCGAACACGGCGATCCGTAGCGTCTTCGTGCCGAAGATCGTGCGCGCGGGCGAAGAGCTCCCGCTGACACTCAATACCGCGATCGAACGTGGTGACGTCGTCACCCTGTCAGGCTCCAAAGACAATGTCGAACGCGTCGCCGCAAGGATGGGTTTTGCAGACCGGCCTGGCTCGACGACCGACGTGGTGCCCGTCATGATCGCCTTGTTCCTCGGCAGCGTCATCGGCATTCCCGCAATCGCCATCGGCAAGCTGGACATTGGCCTGTCGCAGAGTGTCGGCGTCTTGCTGGGCGGCATCCTGTTCGGTTGGCTGCGCTCGGTGCGCCCTCAACTGGGGCAGGTGCCGGAAGCTGCCTTGTGGATTTTCGACTCGCTGGGCCTCACCGTCTTTCTCGCCGCTACCGGCATCATGGCCGGGCCGGATTTCGTGCGCGGGCTCAAGGAGTCGGGCGTGAGCCTAGTCATCGCCGGCATCCTCTGCGCCATGCTGCCGCATCTCGTCGCCATCCTCATTGGCCGCTATGTGATGAAGATGCACCCTGGCGTACTGCTCGGCGTGTGCGCTGGTGCCGGCACCAGCGCACCCGGGCTGGCTGCCGTGCAGGAGGCAGCGAGGAGCAAGATACCTACGCTGGGTTACGGTGCGAGTTATGCCATCGGCAACGTCTTCCTGGCCCTGTGGGGCTCGGTGATGGTGTTGCTGACTGCGGGATAGGCGAGTTTGTTCGCGCAATCCATGAGGCTGCTTACCCGTATCAGTTACGGATTCCGGATCTTCACAGCAGCACGGCTATCGTGACGTTTCTTCCGGCACGCAGCGCGGCTGTGAAGCGAGCAGCCGAGGCCAGAGCACATCCCACGCTCCTTCGTGCGACAGACCCTCGATCACTTTGTCTTGCGCGCACGCGCCGACCTTGGTGACGAAACCACGTGTGATCGCGGGTGGAACAATGGTGTCGTCCGAACCTGTGAAATGGATTTGCGGAATGTTCGCCACGTTTGCCACGACATCGGCCGGGTTGAGCGAGTCCGGCATCAGTGACACACGATGAAAGCGGTTGACGGCATCATGATCAAGATTGCCGGCTACCGTACGCAGTGACGCGACATCCTGCCGCCGGGCTGCGAGCAGAACGGCGATTGCGCCACCACCGGAATAGCCAACGAGGTCCACACGTTGCCCGGGAGTTCGGGCCATGTAGTGTGTGACAAGGTCATTCATCGCTGCGACGACTTCCGGGGCGAAACGCTTGCCGGTCCAGTAGGCAACATCGCAAGACGAGCTGGCACTCAGTGGAATGTATTGGCAGGGACGCGCCAGATAGACCACATTCGCGCTGCGATCGGCAGCAGCCAGGCTGAGTCCTACCGGCCGACGCGGGGTCGGATCATCCGAGGGCTGATTGCGTGTTCGCCATGCCAGGCCATCGCCTTCGATGTAGACAGTGAGCGGACGGCTGACATCAGAAATGCGCACATACGTCGTGAGAAGAAACGGCCCGGCCGCTATCTGCTCATGACGCAGATCGGCTGATCGGGCAATCGCGTTTGCGTGCAGGCGTGGATCCGTCGCACACGCGGATACGAGTACGCAGAGTGCCCATACAAACGTTTCCCGTAACTTCATCTGCGAGTCACCGTGCAGTAGAAGTGTCAGTACGTGTCATGTCACACCGTCGCGCAACTTGCCTAGTGCAGCGGCAACAGATTGCATCACCGGCCCCCACTCTCCTCTTGTTTGCTGGCGGAACAGGCGTACTGACGGATACCAGGGTGTGTCCTCACGCTGCAGCAGCCAGCGCCAGTCCGGCAGGAAGGGCAGCAACACCCAGGCCGGGCAGCCGAGGGCGCCCGCCAGATGCACGGGCGATGAATCCACGGACACCAGCGTGTCGAGCAGCGTCATGATCGCGGCCGTATCGTCGAAGTCGTGAATCTCGTCGCTCAGCGACACCAGTGCCATACCCGGAGGCGGGTTCGCGCTTTGCGCTGCGGCCGGGCCTTTTTGCAAGGCGACGAATGTGATTCCGTCCTGAGCCAGCGGCGCGAAGTCGGCGAGCGTCATTGAGCGTCGCGCGTCATTGCCATGCGCTGGCCGTCCCGCCCACACCAGTCCGACCAGGGGACGTGGCAATGATGCCAGGCGCGCACGCCATTTCTCGACACGCGCAGGGTCGGCACTCAGATAACCAGTGCTTACTGGAAGGTCACTCAATTGCAGGCCCAGAGCCATGGGCAAGCTCATCAGCTCGCAGTGAAAATCGAACGCAGGAGGAATCGTGCCTCGCGCGATGATTTCGTCATAGCCGGCACAACGTCTGGCCAGCGCACGGCTCTCGGCATTAACCTCCAGAATCACACGGGCGCCGCTGCGTTCGCGCGCCCAGGCCGCCAGGCGCAGGAACTGGAAGGTGTCGCCGAAACCCTGCTCATCGTGAATCAGCAAGGTCTTGCCGCTGATGAGCTGGCCCTCCCAGCGCGGCTTCTGCATATGCCGCTCGATCATAAGCGTGTGGTCAAGCTTGTAGCGAAAACGGTATTCACGCCAACCGCGAGTGAACTCGCCTTGCAAAAGCAGGATCTCCGACAAGTCGAACCTGGCGCCCATGTCGCCCGGAGTTGTCTGTACGACCATTTCCAGTATCTGCCGACTCTCGTCGAACTTGCCTTGCGGACGAATGGCATACACGAATTGCTTCCAGAGTGGGATAGGGCCCGATCCGCCTGCCAGTACCGGACGCAGCAGCGCCTCGGTTTCCTCGAAACGCGCTTCCTTGAGCAAGGCAGCTGCTTGCTGAAAAATCGCGTCGTAGTCGAATATGGTTCCCGTCGGCACGATCATCTCGCCTCTTCAGCAGGCTGAGCTACCCCAAGCGCCGCCAGCAAGGGGCCAAGCTGCGAAGCATGGCGATGCCAGCGACCCTTCGAGGTCGCATAGATCGGTTTCCGCACCTGGCTCACGCTGGCGGTACGCACCACGCGGCGTGTGTTGTAGAAACTCAGGCAAGCGTCATCCCACGGCATGTCGACGAAAGCAACGAGACGCCGCGCTTCGCCCTCCAGATCGTCCACAACGACTTCATAGTCGACTTCAAGGAAACGTTCCGGCGGCAAGACCTTGCGCAAGCGCTCCATGAAAACCTGATAGTCGCGATGGAAGGCGCCCAGTTCATCGAGACGATATGCAAAAAACTGCTCGCCCATGAAATGCTTGCTGTAACAGGACAGGCAGGTATCCACCGGGTCGCGACGACAATGAATGATGCGTGCGCCGGAGAGAATCAGCGGTATCAATCCGGCATACAGGAAATTTCCCGGCATCTTGTCGACCAGGCGCAGCGCAGCGGGTGCCAGGCCTTCTGTATGTCTCAGGTAGTCGCGTCCGATTCGTGCAAAGTCCTCCGCGTCCCAGTGCGCCAGCGCATCGGGAAACGCGCCCGCCCGGTCGATGACCTGGCGCAAGGCGCCCAGTTCTCCCGCGCCGTGAATGCCGGGATGCGATGCCAGGATCTGCTCCACCAGGGTCGTGCCGGAGCGCGGCATGCCGACGATGAACACCGGTCGCGCGGAGGCCGCGCCTGCATTCTTGAACTTGTCCATCAGGGCCGGGGTAAAGGCCGCAGAAATCTTTTGCATCCATGCGCCGGTCTGCGCCGCATCGTAGCTGAACGTGGCGCGCTTCATGGCGTTGCCCTTGTTCAGATGGAAAAACGCGCGGTCCGAATTTCCGGTATCCAGATAGGCTTTACCAAGCGCGAAATGCAGACTCATCTGCTCACTGATCGTCGGCGTCAGCTCACGAACAAGCGCCGCTTCCATGGCAGCAATATCCGGATCATCACTGCGATAGGTCTTGGTGTCGGAGCTCGCAGCGAGCGCGCGCGCCGAACCGGGAAAACGTTCCAGCGCACGTTCAAAAGCAGCTATGGCATCGTCATTACGCCCGGCTTCCATGAACAGCAGTGCACGCCCGACCAGGGCTTCTTCGGCGATCGTCCCCGGCAACGCGGCAGCGCGCTCAAAAGAAACTCCAGCCTCGTCGTGCTGCCCCAGCGCCTGCAAAACCTGCCCCAGCACATTGTGCGCATTCGCATTGTCGGGCGCGATGCTCAGAGCCTGGCGCGCGTACGCAAGTGCGTCCTGAAACTGGTCACTCTTCAACAGTAGTTGCGCTCGCGCGGTCAGCGCGCCGGTGTGTTGTGGCGCAAATGAAATGAGGGCATCGATCCAGCGGCGGGCATCGGCATAACGCATGCGCGACATTTCGATCTGGGCCAGATTGAAATACGCATCCGCCAGTTGCGGGTTGATATCGATGGCGCGCTGCGCAGCCGCGATGGCATCATCGAATTGACCACGATCGTTCAGCAGATATGCGAGGTTGCTGTACACCTCGGCATAGTCGGGGCGCAGCGCAAGCGCACGCTGGTAAGCCGTTTGTGCCAGTTCGAGCTGCCCCATGCGCTTGTAAGTGTTGGCAAGGTTGTTGTACGCCTCTGCGTTGTCAGGCTGTAGCGACACGACACGTTGCAGGCATTCCAGGCTCGCTTCGAACTTGCCACTTTCCTGCAGGATGATGCCCAGGTTGTTCCAGGCTGCGACCAGTTGCGGCTCTCGTTGCACTGCTTGACGCGCGGCCTGTTCCGCTTCTGTCAGCAAGCCCTTCTGGCGACACATTTCTGCCAGATTGCTGCAATACGTGGCGGGCACTACGGGTGACAGGCAAGCCTTGCGCAGATATTCAATGGCGAGGTCGAGCTTGCCATAGGCGTGTGCGATCAGGCCCAGCAGATGCAGCGCATCAGGGTGATGCGGAATGACCTGCAGCACTTGCAGGCAACGATACTCGGCCTGCTGCGCCTGCCCGGCATTCCAGTGCGCGTAAGCCTGATTGAGCGCCTCTTCGAGCGTGACGGGTGACGCAACAGGATAGTTATTCTTGTTCAAGAGTGCTCCACAGCGATCAAGACACCTAAGCCACGTAAGCCGCAAAGTCTAGTTTGTCTGCAGGCAGTGCTGACGCGCGAACAAAGCCCGAAAAAGCACGCTCCGCAATGATTTGCCAAACCCTCTCAATCCCGTAGCGCATTGTGCTCAGGGCTGGAATCTTCGGTAAACCCTCTCTTCAGAACACCGTGGCAACGTCGATAAACGTGAAGACACCTGTGCCCGCAATCAGTCGAGAGTCACCAGAACATGCATACAAAAATCCAGCCAAGGCACGCTCTCCCTTTCCAACGCTCTGTGATGAGCGTGGCGCTTACCGCAGCGCTGGCGATGATGGCATCTGCCGAAGTAAGGGCTGCATGCATAACCCTAAGCAGTAACGCCACGGTTACCGGTCCGACCTCAACTTGCCTGACCTGGGCCGGTGGCAATCTGAGTCTCACCAATAACGGGACCCTCAACGGCCCTTCGAGTCCGCAAGTGGAAGCAACCGGGTCGCTCCCGGGCACCTTGACCAACCGCGGGTTGATCAGCGGTGCAAGCATCGGCGTCCTGAATAGCGGCACCATTTCGCTCCTGAACAACAACGGCGGCAGGATCACCGGCGCTACATCGGCGATCAGTCTTGGCTCGGGATCCCGCATCACTTCACTGTTCAATAACGTAAACGGCACCCTCACCGGCACCATCAGTGGCCAGACCGCTATCCTGAGCAGCGGAGGCACGATCGGAACGCTGACGAATAACGGCTTGATCGGCGGAACTACCCGGGGGATCAGCATGCTCTCCGGGGCCAACTTCACCTCGCTGCTCAACAACACTGGTGGCACCATCAGCGGCCCGACAGCAATCTCGGCCAGCAACAGCACAATCGGCACGCTGACGAATACCGGCCGGATCACCGGAACGACCCTGGGGATCAAGCTTGTCTCTGCGGCCAGCATCACCTCGCTGATCAACAATGCCGGTGGCACCATCAGTGGCCCGACCGCGATCCTCAGCAGCGCGGGCACGATCGGCACGCTGACGAATACAGGCCTTATCAGCGGCAGCAGTTTTGCCCTCAATGGGGTGTTTGGCACGATCGCCAACAATGGCGGCACCATTGCGGGCAACATCCAGGGCACATCCGGTTCGCCCCTGACTATCACCGGCGGTACAGGATCGACCTTCGGCACGTTGACGGGGTCGGGCAGCAGCATCGGCACCATCACTAACACTTCATCGAATCTGGTCTTCAGTTCAGGCAACCTGCTCCTGAACGACCATATCAATGTCGGCAGCAACACGGTGACCAATTCCGGCGCAACACTGCAAGTCAATAACACGATCGCCATCACCGGCAACTACACGCAGAATGCTGGTGCAACCTTGAATATCGGCGTCGCAAACGGCGCGGTCACGACCGGGGTCGTCAGTGCCGACAGTGGCTATGGCCGGCTGGTGATATCGGGCGTCGCGACCTTCAATGCAGGTTCCGGCGTCGCACTCAAGAAACTCAGCAGCTATGCCTTCGCACAAGGCCAGCGGTTTGTCGTGGCGCAGGCAAACAATGGCAGTGCAAACTTCAACGCCAGTGCGCTGAATTATTCGGCGGACAGTTACAGCGGCGGCATATACGGTACGAGCGTCACCGACAGCGATGACAGCACAAAGACCGATCTGGTCGTCACACTGGGCACTCCGCCTCCCGCACCAACGCCTACCCCGACTCCAACACCCAGCGCAACGACACCGATCATTGCGGCAACCACGCCGGATGCCGTTTCGTCGTTGTCGGGCTTGTTCCGTTATGGCGGTACCAATGCGGACATGCTCAACATGTTCAATGCTGCAGCAGCCCTTGGCGCCACAGCAGAAGCCAACCGCGCCGGGGCGCAATTGAGTCCTGCCGCAAACACGGCTTCGACCGTTCAATCGGCACAGGCCCCCACGCAAGCGGTGGTCGACGTTGCGTCATCCCGTGTCGATATGTTGCGCACTGCGCAGGTTGCCGGCAGTGGCGTGTCGACCGGCGAGCAAGGCAGCAATATCGCCTCGTGGGGTCAGGCGTTTGGCGGCAAGGCGAACCAGTCCGACCGTAGTGACACCAGCGGCTATCGCGCTGGCTACAGCGGCCTGCTGATCGGCGCCGATACCGCGATCAACCCTCAGTGGCGCGTCGGTGGCCTGATCAACTATGCGAACACTTCGGTCGACGCCACTGGTGACAATACCGGCAGCTCGTCGCACATCAAGGGTTATGGACTGCTTGGTTACGGTGGCTATACAGCAGAGCGCTGGTACCTCAATCTGTCGGGCGGTGCTGTAAAGCAGAAGTACGATACGCAGCGCAGCGTCAGCTATACGGGCTTCAGTGGCAATGCAACGGGCCAGTACGAGGGCACGCAATACATTGCATCGGGACTGGCTGGTTTTCCGGTCAAGCTTGACACTGCGATGACGCTTACGCCGATCACGGGCCTGACCTGGAGCCACCTGATACAGGAGGCTTATACCGAGACCGGCAGCACTGCCGCCCTGCATGTCAACGCCACGAGTGCCACGTCCCTCAGGAGCGATCTGGGCGCGAAGCTGGAGCGTACCTTCAAGACCTCGTATGGCGAGATCACGCCGATCGCGCTAGTAAGCTGGCGGCATGAATTCCGCGATACCAGCGTGCAGTCGGTGGCCAACTTTGCGGCGGATACCAGTGGCGCAACCAGTTTCACGACACGCGGCTCGACTGGTCAGGCGGATACCGGCGTGCTGGTCCTGGGCGCTACGCTGGCGCGCAGCCAGAATCTGACACTGGCCGCGCACTACACCTTGAACGCTGCCAATGGTTACACCTCTCAAACAGCAGACTTGAGGTTGAGATACGAGTTCTGATGTCGTCTGGTCGCACAAGAAAAAGCCCGCCAACAGGCGGGCTTTTTCTTGCGTGGCATTGCTTGCGTTGCAGCGTCTTACTGGATGTATCCGAGCTTCTTCATCCAGTCCGCAGCGAGGTTCGGCCAGTTCGATACCGGCAGTTGACGTGCATCGCGAATGCCGAAGCCGTGGCCGCCTTCCTTGAAGGTGTGCAGCTCGCATGAGCCACCGATCTTGTTGAGGCCGTTGCAGAAGCCGATGCCATTGCTCGGCGGCACGGCGGGGTCGTCTTCAGCCAGCACCACGAAAGTGGGTGGTGCGTCCTTGGTGAGGTTCTGGTCGGACGAGTAGGCCTTGATCAGTTCGGGTGAGGGATCCTTGCCGATCAGGTTGGTGCGCGACTCCATGTGCGTGTTGGCGTTCTCCATCGAGGTGACGGGGTAGAGCAGGATGGTGAAGTCGGGGCGCGCCGAGAGGGCGTCGGCCTCGTCCATCGGCTCATACACTTTCTTGGCGAATTGCACGTCGAGGCTGGAGACCATATGGCCACCGGCCGATGCGCCGAGGAAGCCGATTTTCGCGGGATTCAAGTTCCATTCCTTGGCGTGGGCGCGCACGTAGCGGATGGCGCGTTGCGCGTCCTGCAGGGGTGCGTCCTTGCCATTGGCATGGCCTTCCGCGGGCAGGCGGTATTGCATCAGGAACACGGTGACGCCATAGGGGTTGAGCCAGCGCGCCATCTCGGCCGATTCCTTGTCGATCGCCATGCGCGTGTATGAGCCGCCCGGCGCAACGATCACGGCCGTGCCGTTGGGCTTGTCTGGCACGATGGCGGTCAGGTTCGGACGGGTGACGCCGGTGAGCGCGCGGTCGGGCCAGTAGGCGACCTTGCTACGCTCGGTCACCGTGAGCTTGGCCGGCGAATTCTCCGAGCCGGGGGCGATGCCATTCGGCCAGATTTCGAGCACGTCGCGTGTCTTCAAGGGTGCTGCCTGCGCCACGCTGGACAGTACCAGTCCAAGCAACAACATCGGTGTCAAACACTTGCTACGCATTGCCTACCTCCTGCTGGTGGTGCCCGCTGTGTTGCGGGCTTCGGGAAATCGGAGCGGGCATTGTGGGCAAAGCGCCTGCCTGGCGATATGCGCGAATGCCCTAGGAGTGACTTGAGGCAAATGCCTGTTACGACCGCGAGCCCTTGGATGCAAGGGCGCAATGCAGGTGGATGCTGCCTGCGGAGACGGCATGAGGTTCCTCAACAACCGTCGTCATCTCGCTCTGTGCCGGGATGACGAAACTGGTGGCAGCGTCAGGGCTCGCTGCCCGTCTTCAGCGGATAACCTGCTTCGCGCCAAGCCTTCATGCCGCCGTCCAGCGCGACGGCGCCAGCGAAGCCCATCTCGCGCAGCGTGGCGGTGGCGAGCGTGGACACCTTGCCGATCTCGCAGCAAGCAAGGATGCGACGGGTCGGGTCGGGCAGTTCCTGATTCACGCGCAATTCGAGCTGACCGCGCGGCAGCAGTCGCGCGCCGGGAATGTGGCCGGCTTCATAGGCATCACGTTCGCGTACGTCGAGCACGATCAGGCTGGTGTCCGCCTGCTCGACTCTTGCCTTGAGCGCGGCGAGCGACATGAAGGGCACGCTGGCCGCGGCTTCGTCGAGCATCTGTGAGACCGACTTGCCGCCGCTCATGTTGACGCGCAGCGCTTCGGTGATGTGTGTGGGCATCGACAGGTTGAGCGTGTTCATCAGCTCGGCGAAGGCGGCGGGGTCGGTGTATTGCAGGCGCGGGTTGCTGCTCAACTCGTCGGCAATGGTGCTGCTCTTGCGGCCCTTGTAGTCGTGCGCGGGAAAGATCTTGAGCGCCGGGTCGAGCTTGAGCAGATGGTTGAACAGGCTGTCATGCAGCGCAAGCGGGTCGCCACTCGGCAGGTCGGTGCGACCCGTGCCGCCGATCAGTAGCGTGTCGCCGGTGAAGACGCGATCTTCGAGGCGCAGGCACATCGAGTCGCGCGTGTGGCCGGGTGTGTGCAGGGCCTCGATACGCATGCGGCCTAGCATCAGCATCTCGCCATCGCCGAGGCGCATGTCGACGAAGGGCATCGGGCTGTTGCGATGCATGACGACGGGCGCATGCAGTCGCTTCGCCAGCGTGTGCGTGCCGGAAAAATGGTCGGCGTGCGTGTGGGTGTCGATCAGGTAGCGGATGTGCAGACCGTCGCGCGCGGCGAGGGCGAGGTACTGATCGAGCTGGCTGACCTCAGGGTCGATCAGCGCGGCGGCATGGGTTTCGGTGCAGCCAATCAGGTAAGACTGACAGCCCCCGGTCGCAATCTGCTCGAAGATCATGGCTACCTCCAGTTAAGGTGAAGGCCGTGCGTTTGTCAGCCACATGGATCGCACAGGCTGTCGCTACTTTCATCGGGGCCGGGCCTGCGGTCAAGTCGCGTCTCGCCGGGGTGAGCTCATGACACGGCATGACGCCGGGCCAGCACGGCTACAATACGCCTTGGTCATATGAGAACAAAGCGCAGAAGTGGCCAAGGCGAGCGTGGCGCGCGACAACGTCATCCCGCCACAAACGGCGACAAGCCGAACCACGTGCAGGTCTGGGCGTTGTCTGGAACAGGGGGAATACAGTGCATATTCTGATTGGTCTGCTGGTCGTCGTTGCAGTCGCTTACTTTCTCTATCGTGCTTCGACCGCGGCGGGCGGGGCGCCCGCAGTGGCCGTGCAGGCCAACTCGGAACTGGCTGCCGAGGCAGCCACGCTGGATGTAGCCTTCGTGGCTGACGGCAAACTTTTCTACCGCACGCCCGGTGCGCCCGTCATGCAGTTGCACAGTACGCACATCGAGGAAGCGCTGGACCGCCGCGAGCGCAGCCGGCAGAAAAATGCGTGGAAGGAGAACACCAGCTTCGGCATCGCAGCAGGTGGCCGCATGCGCCAGATGAGCGCGGCCGACACGCCGATTGCGATCACCTCTGCCGCTTTCGATGAGCACGAGAACACCTTGTTATACGTGCTCAAGGACGAATCCGTCGGCGGCCTGTTCTCCTGCCGTCCGGGCTCCGGCGCCGAGCAACGTCTCCTGCTCAAGCAGCAGCTGCATCTCGACGATCTCAGCCTGTCGCCCGACGGCAAGATGCTCGCAGCAAGCTCGATCAGCGGCGGCATCGCCAATATCGTGGTGCTCAATCGCGATGGCAGCGGCTTGCGTGAAGCCACGGGTGGGGATTCCTTCGACACGGCACCGGCCTGGTTGCCGGGCGTGGAGAACCGTTTGTTGTTCCAGTCCGCAGGGCTGGCGCGGCATGCGAGCGGGCAGGTGATTGCACTGGGTAACGCCACGATCCAGATGCTGAACATGCAGTCCGGCACCGTGTCGTCCGTGCTCGAGGATGCGCGCTACGACTTCATCAACCCGCGCGTCTGCCCCAAGGGCAATCTGCTATTCATCCGCCGCCCCTACGAGCCGCCGCAATATGGTGCGGGCAACGTCGTGCTCGACACGATCTTCTTCCCCTTCCGCCTCGTACGCGCGGTCTTTCACTACCTCAACTTCTTCTCGCTCATGTATTCGCGCAAGCCGCTGACCAGCGCCTCGGGCCCTGCTGTGGAAGCGGACATGAAGCAGATCATGTTGCAAGGCAAGCGCATTGACGCGGAAAAGCTCTTGCGTAGCCCGCGCACCATCCACGGCGTGCCCTCCCTTGTGCCGCAATCGTGGGTCCTGGTCAGCCGCACGCCGGCAGGCGTCGATACGGCGCTGGCGACGAATGTCGCGTCGTATGACATCGATGCGCGCGGCCGCATCGTGTACTCGAACGGCCGTGGGGTGTTCGCGCTCGGCGAGCAGGGCAAGTCAGCCCTGGTGCTGCAGAGTGACCTCGTTGCCGATGTGTTCGCCGCACGTCTGCAGCCACAACTGGCGGAGTGAGTCAGCCAGCTTTGATCGCGCGCGCGGGGCCTCCGGTTCCGCGCTGATGCGACTTGCGCGGGCGGCCAGTCCGACGTTCTTCTCGTCGGCATTTCCGCGTGTTGCAGTGCTCCTGGCCTTTAGTTAATAAGTGTTACTATTGTTGCGGTTTGTAGGAGTCTGTCCTACAACCAAGGTGGTAGTGCCGCAACGTGCCGGTATGCGTTGCAATCAAAATAAAATCAGGAGACACAAATGCTTAGCAAATATCTGCTTGGCGGCGCTGCCGCCATGCTGCTGGCTGCCAACGCGCATGCCGCAACAGATGCTCCATCCGGTTACACCAAGTGCGTGCAGAACACGGGCGCAACCTGTTCCTTCAGCGGCACGCGTTCCGTCGCGCTGGGCAAGTCCGGCAGCTTCGTTTACGGCACCTTTACCAATAGCGTCGTGTGCTCGTCGAGCAACTTCCCGAGCAACACCTTCACGTCCAGTGCCTGGTGCTCCTACGCGGGCACGACGACTTCTTCGTCGAGCTCCAGCGTCGCAGCTTCGTCGAGTTCTTCGAGCAGCTCTGTTGCAAGCTCGGTCGCCAGCAGCTCTTCTTCCAGCAAGTCGTCCTCAAGCAGTTCAGTGGCCAGCAGCTCGGTCGCGAGCAGCTCTGTTGCCAGCTCCGTAGCCAGCACTGACCCGTATGTCACGGGCTGCGGCACGGAGACCAGCAACCTGACGGCCAGCAAGGTCTATTACGTGACGCCTTCGGGCTCTGCCAGCGGGGCGGGTACCAGCTTCTCCGCGCCGATGAGCCTCACGGCCGCCATCTCCAAGGTCAGCGCCGGCCAGATGATCCTGCTGCAATCCGGTACGTACGCCGTGCCTTACACCGCAGGAGCGAAGAACACCATCACCTTGTCGCAGTCCGGTACGTCCAGCGCGAAGATCTACATGGTTGCCGCCAACTGCGGTCGCGCCAAGATCGACTTCCAGTGGCCGACCAACACCTGGCTGCAGGACTCCTACGGCTTCTCCCTCACGGGTAGCTACTGGTACTTCAAGGGTATCGACGTGACGCGCGCGGGTTATCAGGGCGCCTATGTCACGGGCGCTTACAACACCTTCGAGAATGTCGCCTTCTACAACAACCGCAACAGCGGTCTGGAGATCAACAAGGGCGGTTCGTACACCAAGGTGATCAACGTCGACTCGTACAACAACTACGATCCGAAGAAGAACGGCAGCATGGCCGACGGTTTTGCTTCCAAGCAGACCCAGGGCGCCGGCAACTTCTTCTACGGCTGCCGTGCCTGGAGCAACTCGGATGACGGTTTCGACACCTTCGACAGTCCGCAAGCCGTGACCATCGAGAAGAGCTGGGCTTTCAGCAACGGCATCAACATCTATGGTGATAGCGCTTTCGCGGGCAATGGCAACGGCTTCAAGCTCGGTGGTAACGGCGCCGTGCAGCGCAATGTCATCAAGAACTCCGTGGCCTTCGGTCATCCCGGCAAGGGCTTCGACCAGAACAACAACACGGGTGGCGTGACGCTGTACAACAACACCGGCTACAAGAACAAGATCAACTTCAGCTGGGGTGGCACGCTGGCTTCGGGTGAGAAGAACATCCTGAAGAACAACGCTTCGCTGTCGGGCACCAGTGCCGACGTGATCGCCAACGCGACCTCGACCAACAACACCTGGAACAGCATCACGACCAGCAGCTCGGACTTCGCCAGCGTCGACACCAGCCTCGCGACGGCTGCACGTAATGCAGATGGCAGCCTGCCCAACAACAGCCTGTTCCGTCTGTCGTCGAGCAGCAATCTGATCGACAAGGGCGTCAACGTCGGCATCGCCTACAAGGGTGGTGCGCCAGACCTGGGTGCTTTTGAACTGAAGTAAGTCTTTGTGTGCGATCCGCCTGCTCGGCGGGTCGTGTGTGGAGTGAAAGCGCACGCTGACATCCGGCGTGCGCTTTTTTTTGCGGCATCAATCTGTTGTCTGCGTCTCGACGCGGTTGCGTCCGTTTGCCTTGGCGCGGTAGAGCGCCTGATCGGCGCGTTCCAGAATCGGTAGCCAGTCCTTGTCCGCTTCCAGTGACCAGGCGAGGCCGATGCTGATCGTGACGCGCAGCCCGGCCACCTGCTTCGATACGCGGGCGAGTGCGCTGAGTTCGCACAGGCGCTGGGCGATATCGAGTGCATCGGTGCTGCTGGTGTTGGGCAACGCGATGCAGAACTCTTCGCCACCTATCCTGCCCAGCACGTCATTGCGCCGCAATGTACGGGACCAGGTGCCGGGCAGGGCGGCGAGCACTTCGTCACCCACTGCGTGGCCGTGCTTGTCGTTGACCTGCTTGAAGTGGTCGATGTCCACCATGAGCAGTGCCAGCCCTTCCTGATGGCGCTGGGCACGCGCGAATTCTTTGCCCGCCTGCATCATGAATGCCCGCCGGTTCATGACACGGGTGAGGTCATCGGTCAGGGCCAGGCGCTGCAGCCTGCGTTGAGCCTGAAAGAGCGATCGCTGTGTGCGGTGAATGACAACTGCAAAAAGCAGGACCAGCAGACTCACCGCCGCGGCGGTCCATAACAAAGTGCGCCGCAAGGTGTAGTAGGGCGCCAGTGCCTCGTCCAGGCCGCGCGTGGTGACGGCCACGAGGGGGCCATCCTGCAGGCGCTCGAAGCTGACGATGCGCGCTATGCGATCGGTCGTCCGGCTGTCGAAGATGAAACTGCCATGACCGGTGCCGTGGAACATCTTGTATTCCGGGGTGCCACTGAAGTCCATGCCGATGAGCCGTGCATCGAAAGGCGCACGTGACAGCAAGCGACCATCCTCGCGAACCAGCACGATGCTGCCATGCTCCTTCATGCGCCAGCGATCGTGCGGTTCGGTGAGTCGATCCAGTTCAAGGGCTGCGAACACGACCTGCAGGCCGGCAACCTCCTGCGACAGTCGCCAGGAGACCGGGATGGTCCACTTGCCGGTGACCCGGCCCAGCACCGGGTCGCCGATGTGCAGGACCTGTGGCCCACCATTCAGCTGGGCGCGGTAATAGGCGCGGTCGCTGACATCGGCGAGCGGCTGTTCCGGATCGGGGATGTAGTGGAGCTGCCCATCGGAGCTCACCATGCGGATGTCGATCAAACCCCCTGAGAGCTTGCGTAGGTCATCGATCAACGCCACGAACTGTGGGTCATGCAGCGGGTCCTTGCCCGGGTAGCGTTGCAACCAGCGATCAACGACCCTCAGATCGGTTTCCACCGAACGGAAGAGTGAGTAGGTGTGCTGAGCGACGAGGCTATTCTGTTGAACCAGCTCCTTGGTGCTCGTTTCGATCAGCTTGCTGCGGTAGGTGTAGTTGAAGCTCAGTACAAGCGACCACAGCACGAGCAGCACGCCGACCACGAATACCCACAGACCTCGTTTCAGGATCTGTGTGGCCCAGCGAGTAGAGAGATGGGGCTGCGGCATGGAGCGGGCGTGTTCCGGAGTGATCGGGAGGCGACAGGCTTGCTTCCGACGAGCTTGCCCCATTTGTAACGGCGAAACCCCGTCCAACTTGCGTAAATCAAGCCGCCGCCGGCGACGGGCGTATTGCACAGCGGAATAGCCGGAAGTGTTTTGCCCGCCGTGACGATGGATTGCCCCGCATTGGCCGGTTTGGAAGACGGCGGCTACGGTGGCGCGTTACAATGCGCGCCTGCCTGATTTTCATCATTTCGAGACGTCCCTGTGACCGCAACCATTCTCCAGAAGATCCCCGCCGGCGAACGCGTCGGCATCGCCTTTTCCGGCGGCCTCGACACCAGCGCTGCCGTGCACTGGATGCGTGGCAAGGGCGCCGTGCCCTGTGCCTACACCGCCAACCTCGGCCAGCCCGACGAGAGCGACTACGAAGAGATCCCGCGCAAGGCACTGGCCTATGGCGCCGAGATCGCCCGCCTTATCGACTGCCGCCCACAACTCGTGGCCGAAGGCATTGCTGCGATCCAGTCCGGCGCTTTCCACATCAAGAGCGGTGGCGCGACCTACTTCAACACCACGCCGCTGGGCCGCGCCGTGACCGGCACCGCGCTGGTCGTCGCCATGAAAGCCGATGGCGTGAACATCTGGGGCGATGGCTCGACCTACAAGGGCAACGACATCGAGCGCTTCTATCGCTACGGCCTGCTGGCCAATCCGGCGCTGAAGATCTACAAGCCCTGGCTTGACCAGACCTTCATTGACGAGCTCGGCGGCCGCAAGGAGATGAGCGAATACCTCATCGCCAACGGCTTCGACTACAAGATGAGCGTCGAAAAAGCCTACTCGACCGACTCCAACATGCTCGGCGCGACGCACGAAGCGAAGGACCTCGAGTTCCTCAACGCCGGCATGCACATCGTCAAACCCATCATGGGCGTGGCGTTCTGGAAAGATGACGTCGCCATCAAGGCCGAGACGGTCAGCGTGCGTTTCGAAGAAGGCGTACCGGTTGCCATCAACGGCCAGACCTTCGCCAATGCAGTCGAGCTGTTCAACGAAGCTAACATCATCGGTGGTCGCCACGGTCTCGGCATGTGCGATCAGATCGAAAATCGCATCATCGAAGCCAAGAGCCGCGGCATCTACGAAGCCCCCGGCATGGCGCTGCTGCACATCGCTTACGAGCGCCTCGTGACCGGCATCCACAACGAAGACACCATCGAGCAGTACCGTATGAACGGCATGAAGCTCGGCCGCCTGCTGTACCAGGGTCGCTGGTTCGACCCGCAATGCCTGATGCTGCGCGAGACTGCGCAACGCTGGGTGGCGCGCGCCATTACCGGTGAAGTGACCGTGGAACTGCGTCGCGGCAATGACTACTCCATCATGGATACGGTCAGCGCAAACCTGACCTACGCGCCCGAGCGCCTGTCGATGGAAAAGGTGGAAGACGCCGCCTTCACGCCAGCCGACCGCATCGGTCAGCTGACCATGCGCAATCTCGACATCACCGATACGCGCCAGAAGCTCGGCATCTATGTCGGTGCCGGCCTGCTTGGCAAGGACTCGGATGGCAGCATCCCCTTGCTGACCGGTGGTGACGGCAAGTAAAGCGTAATCTGCATCGTTGTCCGGACAAGGCCCGCCTTTTGGCGGGCTTTGTTTTTTGCAGCAATCGCTATGGGACGAAGCGCGCGAAATAAATGCGTAATCGATCACGTTTGCTGACCGCAATTGCAGGGATAATCCGCCTCGTTGTTAAAACTTGTTACTCCGGGGAGACTATGAAAATCAAATACGCAGGCGTCGCACTGGCTCTGGCCTTCTGTGCATCCACCTCCGCTTTCGCCGCGCAGGTCCAGTTTGTTTTCAACTACGTCGACGCACCGGGCACGGGTTTCAACGATGCCGTGCTCGGGGGGGATCGTCGCGCCGTCATGGAGGCGGCAGGCCAGTACTGGAGCAATCTCCTGGTAGCCAAGACGCCGGGCGAGACTTTCCGCATCGATGTGGACATGAACGCGGCTTCTACCAGCCTAAATCCGCTTTCGAGTACTTCCGCGCCCAGTTTCTATTCCTTTACGTCTGCCGTGCCGGGTGCCCTGCAGCAGACTTCCTACACGGCAGCGCTCGCAGAGCAACTTTCCGGCGTCAATCCGAACGGCCTGAATGCGGACTTCAAGCTGACTTTCAGCTCTACGCCGGCCATGACGTCTTCTGTGTACTTGGGACTTGATGGCAACCCCGGTGCAAACCAGTTTGATTTTCTGACCTACGCCGAGCGCGGCATTGTCCGGGCGCTGGGCTTCAACACGAAGATCGACCGCGCACTGGATGCAAGCGATGGTACGCAGCAGGGCGGATTCCAGAAGCAATATGATGGTGTGGTGGGCGGTCAGGCTCCGATGCCGAGCATCTACGATCGCTTCCTCGCCGAGCGGCAAGCCGACAATACTTTCGTAGCGCTGACCAGCATGACCGATAGCCAGCGCGTTGCTGCAGTGACCGGCACCAACCTGTACTGGACGGGGGCGAACGCAGCTGCGGCCAACGGCGGCAACTATGTGAAGCTCAACTCCATGCCTCTCAATTCAGACGGCACCATCAACGGCAATGTCATCGTCTATACCGACCCGACCGTGGGCAACCTGATGTCCTATGGTTCTCCTGCCAAGGGCGTGGCGATGGGGGCCGACGCGATTACTCTGGGGCAGTTGCAGGATATGGGCTGGACGATTTCTCCCGTACCGGAACCTTCCAACATTGCCATGCTGCTGGCCGGTCTCGGCCTGATCGGCGTGACGGTTCGCCGCAGACTGTCTTGAGGCATGTCGTGCTGTAAGGAAAAAGCCTGGCCGTGCGCCAGGCTTTTTTTTCGGGCAAACCAGCCCCGGCTGCATGCCTGGGGCCGGCTTTGGCGCAATCTGATCAGGTTGCTGCAACAGGCAGCCTGAGGCGGTCACTGCCTGATTGGCGAGGGCGCTCGGGAGGGGCGCTTTCGTCACAAAGTGTCAGAGTGCTTGTATTTCGTTAATTTACGAAATAAGATTCGTTAAATGACGAATCAAATTTCGAGCGAAGACGAATCTGTCCTGCCATCCGGGCCCGCCCCGGATGAAGCCTCCATGGACGAAATCATGAAGGCCCTGGCCAGTCCGGCGCGGCGGGAGATTCTCGCCTGGCTCAAGGATCCGGCCGGGCAGTTCACCGAACAACACTATCCGTTCGATCTCGGCGTCTGCGCCGGCAAGATCTACGAGAAAGCCGAGCTTTCTCAATCCACCGTCTCGGCCCATCTGGCCTGCCTGCAGCGTGCCGGCCTCGTCAGCACGCGCAAGGTCGGGCAGTGGATTTTCTATTCGCGTAACGAAGCGGTGATTGCCGCCTTCCTGCAGCAGATGCAGCAGGAGCTGTAGCGCACCGCCTCCATCGCATTTCCGTTTTCTCTCCCCCAACAAAAAAGGAACACCCGATGAGCAAGCTGTTCGATCCCATCCAGGTCGGTGACCTGACCTGGCCCAACCGCGTCGTAATGGCGCCGCTGACCCGTTGCCGCGCCGACGAAGGTCGTGTGCCCAATGCCTTGATGGCCGAGTACTACGCCCAGCGCGCCAGCGCCGGCCTGATCCTCTCCGAAGCGACTTCCGTGACGCCGATGGGCGTGGGCTACCCCGACACGCCGGGCATCTGGTCCGACGCGCAAGTCGAAGGCTGGAAGCTCGTGACCAAGGCCGTGCACGCCGCCGGTGGTCGCATCTTCCTGCAACTCTGGCATGTCGGTCGCATCTCCGACCCTGAGCATCTGGGGGGCGAGTTGCCTGTCGCGCCGAGTGCCATTGCTGCGCAAGGCCACGTCAGCCTGTTGCGTCCGATGCGTGACTACGTCGTGCCACGCGCGCTCGAAACGTCCGAGCTGCCGGCCATTGTCGAGGCCTACCGCAAGGGCGCGGAGAACGCCAAGCTGGCTGGTTTCGATGGCGTGGAAATCCATGGCGCCAACGGCTATCTGCTCGACCAGTTCCTGCAGGACAGCACCAACCAGCGTACCGACAACTATGGCGGCAGCATCGAGAACCGTGCCCGCCTGATGCTGGAAGTGACGGACGCCGTCGTCGGTGTGTGGGGCGCTGGCCGTGTCGGCATGCACCTCGCACCACGTGGCGATTCGCACACCATGGGCGACAGCAATCTGCTGGCGACCTTCAGCTATGTCGCATGTGAGCTCGGCCGTCGCAAGATCGCCTTCATCTGCGCACGGGAATCGCAGGACGACCCACGTATCGGACCGGCGCTGAAGGATGCTTTTGGTGGCGTCTATATCGCCAACCAGGGTCTCAGCCGCGACAAGGCAGAAGCGCTGCTGAGCCATGGCGAAGCGGATGCAGTCGCCTGGGGCAAGGACTTCATCGCCAATCCCGACTTGCCCGCTCGCTTCCTGCAAGGCGCACCGCTTAACCCGCAACGCGCAGAATCGTTCTACGGCTACGGCCAGAGCGACCGCCGCGTCGGCTACGTGGATTACCCGAGCCTGCAGCTCGCCGAAGCCTGAAATCTGGATGAAGTGCGCCGGATGACGTGCGCCATATGAAGTGCGGCGCGCGCCGCAAACAAAAAGCCCCGCAATCGCGGGGCTTTTTTTGTCGCCGGCCGGAGCCGGCAGGCACTGGCGTCGATTAACGACCCAGCACGCCGCTGATGTACGACGAAATTGCGTCGTCCTGGCTGTTCTTGAAGAAGTATTCCTGGAACTTGTCGCCAGCGATTGCAGCCTTCAGCAGGTCCTGGTCGATTGCCTTCAGAACGGTGATCAGGTCCTTGCACGAAGCAGCCTTCACGTCACGCAGGATGCCGCGGTTCTTCGCCATGATCGCTGCGCGCTCTTTCGGGTAGCCCAGACCGCGCTCGCCTTCGAACAGCTTGCGGTACACGTCTTGCAGGTTCAGTTCAGCTGCCCAGCCGAAACCCTTGGCGTAAGGCATCGAGATGGCGTTGCCATCGTTGATCTGGCCGAACAGGAATGCATCGGTCGGGTCGACAACGAGACCACAGAACACGCCTGGCATCGAGTTGCAAGCCAGCATCGCGCCCATGCCCGTGCCGCAGCCGGTCACGACGAAGTCAACAGCCTTCGAGTTCAGCAGGATGGAGGCCAGGATGCCGTTTTGCACGTAGGTCAGCGAGCATGCGTCTTCGGCGCTGTACATGCCGTAGTTGAACACCTGGTGACCCAGCGGCTCGACAACGGTCTTCAGAGCGGTTTCGATGACGCCGTTTTTGGCGGCTTGGCTGTTTTCGCTGATGATTGCGATTTTCATGGGGCTTTCCTTTGTAAGAGCGACGCTTCGCGTCAATCGGGGGTAATCGTGCCACGTGCCGGACAGCGCGCCCGTAACCTGCAGGGGCGAATCGGACACAGCGGGGAGATCGCGAGGGTAACCTTTTGGGTCGGGTAAACGCAAATCCGGTGCATGTTCTCCGAAGTGGACTTGCGAGCAATCAAAGGCCTGGCAAGGGTCTGACACGAATTGTGCCGGCCGTCAGATCATCGCCTGAACCTGCCTTACGGAAGGTTCAGCATCTACGATGAACATGTAGCATGATTCCACGTCATCCCGTTCGCCTCACCAGGTCACGATATCCCCCGACATCCGAGCCGGAAATGATCATGAAACGAAGCCTGTTGCTCATCGCCTTGTGTAGTTGTGCCCTGGGAGCCCAAGCCGAGGTCTACAAATGGATCGACGCAGATGGCAAGGTCCAGTACGGCGATGCGCCGCCGAAGAACGTCAAGGCCAAGGTCGTGTCGGGTGGCGTGACCGTGGTGCCGGCGACGGTCGTGCCCCAGCCACCGCCCCCCAAGGGCGAGGCGGGTGGGGCAGCGAATGCGGCGAAGGGCGATGCGAACCCGCAAGCGAATCAGGCTTCGCAGACAGCGCAAGCCCCAACGCCGGCTGACCAGGCGGTTGCAGCGCGAGCCGAGGCGCGTCAGCGGGCGATCGATCGGTGCAAGGCCAACAGGGGCACCGATTGCGAGGCCGAAGCTGACGCCCAGCTGAGCGGAGAGGGTGGCGTGGGTTACGTGCAGGGCGGGGTTATTCCAGGCTGGAGCCAGCCGCCGATTCGCCCGAACCGTCCGGTAGCGCCTGTAACGCCCCCTGCGCACAAGCCTGTGCCGAAGCCACACGAACCCGCCCTCAAGGAAGCCAAACAGGCACCGCCGCCGGGCAAGCAGCAGTCGCAGTCTCAATCGAGCGCGCCGGCGATCAAGCCAATGCTCTAGGCGCTTAGCCGCCGAGCGCGATGACGGCGGCCGTGAGTGCCGAGCCCAGCAAGGCCAGCAGGGACCCCATTTGCCAGGGCGATGCGCCCGAATACTTCGCCAGCGACCAGCCGCCGCCAAACAGCATGACGAGTGCAATGGCGTTGGAAAAGCGCATCGCCGTCGCCAGCTCGTCCACGAAAATGAAGGGCAATACGACGGGGAAGGTGCTGAGCACCACGACAAGAAAGACGCCCGCAGCGGTCTGGGCATCCGCCACTCCCAGGCGCGGACCTTGTGCCGAATCCGGAATGTGGATGAGCGCCTGTCGCAATCCTTCGACGCCGTGGCGGCCGACCGCTTCCGCCAGGCTGGGCGGCAAAGCTTCCAGCAATAACAGACTGCCTTCGGCGGCGGAAACCGATTTCAGTCGAGTGACGAGCGTGCGTTTGCGTGTGCGTTCGGTGAAGGTGGCGAGCAGATACATCAGCGCATCGGTCAGGCCCCAGGCAAGGTTGCAGCCGATGGCGGCGAACATCATCGTGCGCACTTCCTGCTGGCCCGCACTCGCCACGTTGAGGGCGCCGATGAAGGTCAGCGCCATCAGCAGGCCGAAGATCATTTCAGAGACACGGCGGACCGGGTCGAGCACACGCTTCCTGACGGGCGGGTTCACGAAGTCGGTCGGGCTGGTGGGGGTGGCGTGCATGCGCGTCCGGGCTCCTGGTCGGAGGAGGTAGCGTGCGGCAACAGCCGCTCGCGGGTCTGCCGCATTGTATCGGCGCACAGGAAGGACGATGGCGTTTCATGCCGTGCGAGGTTGGCCAGGTTTGCCAGCCATGAAAAAGCCCGGAAGCAGTGGCCTGCATCCGGGCTCTTCGTTACACAGCGACGCGGGTGATCAGCCTGGCTGCTTGGTGGTGCGCAGGTAGGGCTTGATCGTCTTGAAGCCTTCAGGGAACAAGGTCTTCGCATCATCGTCGCTGACCGATGGAACGATGATGACGTCATCGCCCTTCTTCCAGTTCACCGGCGTCGCCACCTTGTGCTTGGCGGTCAGTTGCATCGAATCGAGCACGCGCAGGATTTCATCGAAGTTGCGGCCCGTGGTCATCGGGTAGGTCAGCATCAGCTTGATCTTCTTGTCCGGACCGATGATGAACACCGAACGCACCGTGGCGTTGGTGGCAGCGGTGCGGCCTTCGGAGGTGCCGGCTTCGTCGGCGGGCAGCATGTTGTACAGCTTGGCCACGGCCAGATCGGTGTCGCCGATCATCGGGTACTTCACGGCTGCGCCTTGCGTCTCTTCGATGTCTGCAGCCCACTTGCTGTGGTTCTCGACCGGGTCGATCGACAGGCCGATCAGCTTGGCGTTGCGCTTGGTGAATTCAGGCTCGATCTTCGCCATGTAACCCAGTTCGGTCGTGCACACCGGCGTGAAATCCTTCGGGTGCGAGAAGAGGATCGCCCATTGGTCGCCGATCCACTCGTGGAACTTGAGCGTGCCCTGCGTCGTCTGGGCGGTGAAATCCGGTGCGGTATCGTTGATGCGCAAAGACATGGTGAACTCCTGGGAATAGTGGGGTGCCTGCAAATCTGAAATCGTGCCCGCGACTATCCTTATCTCTTTTCATGCAAAGCAGTCAGGCAGCCCGGGAAGCTTATTGTAGCCGTCAGATTGCGCTTCGCACGAGCGCACGTGAAAGGCGATGGAGTGAGCGCTCCATCGCTGCGCAGACCTCAGTGATGCATGCCCGGCATGGCGGCATCCATCGGCTGGCCAGCGCCAAGCACGGCAGGGTCGAGCATGCCGAAGATCATCGCGATGTGCGCCACGACGAGAAAGATCGCGACGAAGCAGGCATGCAGTTTCAGCTTGCCTTCCTCGTTCCGCTTCTTGCCGATCAGGCCCAGGTCGAGAAGTGCAAGACCGCCGAGAGGCACTATGCCGGAGAGATAGAATCCGACCGCGATGACATCGGCCGGCCCGCGCCAGCCGGCGCCCGTCGTGAGCGGAATTACGGCAGTCCACATCAGCCAGATGAAGACGCCACAGAAGTACGCGCCGCCGACGATGCTCGCCAGTCGATTGACCAGCCGCAATGTGCCATTGAATGCGCGTGTGAAAAGAATGAACAACTCGGTGATGGCCACCGTCTCCGCGAGGACGACCGGGATCGCCATGAACAGGATCAGGTTCCAGGGCTGGTTGGTGGCCAGCAATTCCATGTAGTGCGTCATTGACATGACATATTCTCCAAAGTGTGGATTCAGGCGATGCGCGAGCGGCTATCTGCCCGCAAGCGCCTCGGCAATAGCAGCAGGGGGAGAGTGGTCAGTGTCTGGGGGGTTTGCGCTCTGGCATGACGATGGCGTCAGCCAGCAGCGTAGTCAGTCGCGGCATCATCACGCGAGCGTCCGGTGTGACCCGGTGGAGATGCCGCATGTCGGGCTGCAGGAAAGTGGAGCAGGCCGCGCAATCCGCACAAGGTGTGGCAGCTCGGGAAGTCGTCGTGGCAGCGGGAGCAAGGTCTCCACCCTCTGCGTGACAGTTCACCGCATGCGCGGTCACTACAGGGGGGGACTGATCCGTCGCTTGCCCCATGACGTGACCGGCCGTGCTGAGCAGCAACAGGCACAGGGCAAGCATCAGCAGGCGAGCGACAAGAGCGGGGCGCTTCATGTCAGGCAGGCTAACCCGCTGCGTGGCCGCGCGAGCTGAGCCAGATCAAACCCCGCCGGCCATGCGCCGCCTGTGAGGCGGCCTTTTCGGCGCGGCGCGCTCCGCTACTCTCAGGCCTTCGCCATTGCGGAAAGAGGTATCGCGAAGCGTGATCGATTTCCTCCTCCGCCAGTTTCCTCTGCCCGGGTTTATGCCGTATCTTGGAGGAATGCAGCCAGCGCTGACGGCGTGAGGGCGCTGCACGATGACACCAGGCATGACGCGCGAGCCTCGCGACAGACAGAGGCCGCAGACAAAACAAGAAAAGTGGGGGGAGGCATGGCACATAGACGCATTGGCAGGCATGGCCGCAAGAACGTGGGTTTGCTGGCGCTTGTCCAGAAAGGTGACTGGCGGATCGCCGTCGCGCTCGCATTCGTAGTCGCCGTGATCGGCTTGTGGATGTTGCCGGTGTGGTTGCGCCAGAGCCCCGTGCTCGCACAGCTGCCCGCAGTTCTCAAACCGATCTCATGGGGACTGTTCGGCGTCTTCACTTTGGCCGCCATCATGAAGTTCCGCTTTGCCCGCCGTGCCGAGCACCAGCGTCGGATGCGGGAGCACGCCAGGCGGGATGAAGGTACAACCGATCGTGAGTAAAATGGGTGTTGCGACGGGCAGGCGTGCAAGGGCTCGCGCATGAACAGTAGTTTCCCCCAGATGTCTTACTGGCTCATTGCTATCGTCATTCTGCTGGCGCTGAACGTGGCTGCCACCCGACACGTGCGAGCGCATGCTGACGAGCATGGCGCGCAGAAGCTGCTGTTTACGATAGCCATCTGGCTATTGCCGTTCATGGGCGCCTTTTCTGCCTACGTCAATGTGCGTGCACCCCGGCCGCAGGGCGCACCTGCTGCCCCAGCGGCATCACCCGGGGCGACGCCCATTCCCGAGAAAATTGCGGGACCGCAGGGGAATGACTTTCCAGTACTGGCCCACATGTTTCTGGCAAACAATGTGCCGATGATGGACTGGAAGGCCTTGTCCGATTGGGCCGCCGAGCATTTCGACGCCGCAGCCGCGAAAGTGGCCATCGAGCAGGGCCGACGGATATGGCTGATGCATTTGCGCGAAGCGACAGGGCCGCATGCGCGGCTGGTCGAGACGCAGGATGCGTTGATCCTCACGTCGATGGAGCCTGCCGTTGCCGCGGCGCTTGCCGAATACGTCAGCACGACGCGGCAGAGGATACTCAAGGTGCTCAAGGGGATTGCGCAACTGCCGGCGGGTGAGAAAACGATCCTCATCGTGATGGATAGTGAAGAGGACTATTACCAATACGTCGCCAATTTCTATCCCGAAGACGGCGAGTTCGCGATGAGCGGGGGCATGTTCATCGATGCGGGCTGCCCGCACTTTCTGACCGTGCGCAATGAGTTGAGTGCGGTCGAACCGGTCATTGCACACGAAATGACCCATCTGTCGCTGTCGCGCCTGAATCTTCCCAAGTGGCTGGATGAAGGCATTGCCGTCAACACGGAGCGTCGCGTTGCCGGCTTTCGTGGCCAGCTCTACACGCCGCGCGAGTTACATGCCAAGCACCTGGGGTTCTGGAACGCCGGGATGATTCAGCAGTTCTGGTCTGGCGAGTCATTCGATCGCACGGATGACGGCAACCTGCTTTCCTACGATCTGGGTCGCATCATCGTCGAGCAGATGGGCAAGCAGTGGGATGGCTTCGTACGGTTCGTGAACACCGCGCAGCGAGAAGATGGCGGCGCTGCAGCAGCGCATGAGGCATTCGGCGCCGATCTCGGCGAAGTGGCCTCCGTCTTGCTGGAAGACATGGGCGACGAAGACTGGTCGCCAGATCCCGCACAGTGGTATTCAGCGCAAGCAGTGACCTAGCACAGCGCCGGGGTGGCGCTCAGTCCGCGAAGACAAACGCGCCGGCGGAATCGATCCTTAGCCATACCGTGTCGCCCGCCATGCAAGCGATGCCGCTGGTGAGTTGTGACTGCAGCGTCATGTCGCCCCCGCTGCTGTCCGATACCTGCAGGCTGACAAGCGTGGTGGCGCCCAGCATATGGCTGTCGATGATCTCCGCGGCGATACTGCCGGCCTCGGCATGCGCACCGAGTGTGATGGCCTCCGGCCGTATCAGCACTGCCGCGCGACTGCCCTCTGCCAATCCAGATGAAGGAAAGCGTCCGACCGGCGTGACGGCATGGCCGTCGATGATGTGGGTCTGGATGCGATTCACATCGCCAAAAAATTCCGCCGCGAACGGACTCACTGGTTGGTAGTAGAGCTCGGCCGGGCTGCCGATCTGCACGATGCGGCCTTCGTGCATCAGGGCAATGCGGTCTGCCATGAACATGGCCTCTTCCGGGTCGTGCGTGACCAGGATGCTGGCGGCATTGCGCTCGCGGAGCAGGGCAAGCGTGTCTGTGCGCAGACGGTGGCGCAGGCGCACGTCCAGATTGGAGAAGGGTTCGTCGAGCAGGACAAGGCCCGGCCCGGGGGCAAGTGCGCGCGCGAGGGCGACGCGTTGTTGCTGGCCGCCGGAGAGCGTGTGCGGCGCGTCGCTGGCGCGATCTGCAAGGCCGACCCGGGCGAGCATGGTGCGTGTAATCACCTCGCGTTGTGCGCGTGGCTTGTGGGCGAGGCCGAACGCCACGTTGTCCTGCAACGACATGTGCGGGAACAGCGCGAAGTCCTGGAAGACGAGGCCGGTGTTGCGCTTCTCCGGTTGCACATGCCGCTGCGCCGAGGCGACGCAGTCCGCGTCCATGCGTATCTCGCCGGCCTGCAAGAGCTCCAGCCCTGCGATGAGGCGCAGCAGGGTGCTCTTGCCACAGCCCGAGGGGCCGACGAGGCAGACGATCTCGCCCGGTGCGACATTGAGCGAGATGTCGCGCAGCACGTGGCTGTTGCCATAGCGATGATGTACGCCGCTGACGGTGAGGCGCGGCGCCCGGGGGGATTCGGTATTCATGTGCGGTAGGCGTGCAGGTCAGGAAGTGCGGCGGCGGCATCTGCTGCTTGCGCAGTCTTGCGCGACGCAGGGGCCTGGCCGATGCGCGACAGCAGGATGATGGGCAGCAGGCCGGCGAGGACGATGAGCAGCGCGGCAATGGCACCGCTCTCGTAGGTGCCGCGCGCGGCTTCGCCATACAGGTGCGTGGCGAGCGTTTCGAAATTGAGCGGGCGCAGCAGCAGTGTCGCAGGCAGCTCTTTCATGCAGTCGACGAAGACGAGCAGCATGGCGGCGGCAATGGCCGGCATGCCGAGCGGCAGATGGATGCGGCGTGCGACGCCACCCGCGTGTTCGCCGAGCGCGCGCGCGGCATCGTCGAGCGAGTGCGGAATCTTGCTGAAGCCGGCTTCGATGCTGCCGCTGCCCACCGCCAGGAAGCGTGCGACATAGGCATACACCAGCGCCGCGCCGGAGCCCGACAGCAGCAGCCCGGTGGAGATGCCGAATGACTGTTCGAGGAAGCTGCTGAACGCGTTGTCGAACCCTGCAAGCGGGCCGAGCAGGCCGATGGCGAGTAGCGTGCCGGGGATGGCGTAGCCGAGGCTGGCACAGCGCACCAGCATGCTCACAAGTGGCGCTTGCCCGCGCGTGACCCGCAGGATGAAGGCCATGAGGAAGGCCAGGGCGGTGGCGACGAGCGTGGCCAGTGCAGACATGCCTACGGTGTTGAGCGTTTCGCGCAGGATGCTTGCCTCCAGCCCGGCAAAGTTGAAACGCTTGGTGGCTTCCACGACAAGATAGCCCACGGGCAGCGCGAAGCCGAGCAGGAGGGGCACGCTGGCCAAGGCGCAGGCGAGCAGGCCGCGCCAACCTTTGAGGGGCTGCGCTGCAAGCGGCCTGGCCTGGCGGCCGCTGGTGGCGTAGCGCTGATGACGTCGTGCCCAGCGCTCCAGCGCAATGAGCGAGAGCACGATGGCGAGCATGAAGAGCGCAATCTGCGCCGCGCCGGGCAGGCTAGAGCGATTGACCCATGTGGCATAAATGGACACGGTGAGCGTGCGCACGCCGAGGAACTCTGCCGCGCCGATGTCATTGAGCGCTTCCATCAGGGCGAGGCTGGCACCGACGGCGATGGCCGGGCGCGCGAGGGGCAGGGCCACGCGGAAGAAACTGCGCCACGGCCCGGCGCCGAGCGTGCGCGATGCGTCGATGAGGCCGCCGGCCTGCATCTGGAACAGTGCGCGGGCAGGCAGATAGACATAGGGATAGAGCACGAGGCCGAGCAGCAGGATGCAGCCCCACATGGAGCGGATGTCGGGCAAGCGCAGGTCGCGCGGGCTCTCATACCCGAGCAGGCCGCGCAGGCCGGTCTGCAGCGCGCCGACCGGGTGCCATAGATCGAGATAGGCGAAAGCCACGATGTAGGTCGGCACGGCCAGCGGCAGCAGCAGCGCCCAGCTGAGCAGGCGACGCCCGGGAAAGCTGTAGGCGGTGACGAGCCAGGCGAGGCTGCTGCCAAGCGTGACGACCATGATGCCGACGCCCGATAGCAGCAACAGGCTGTCGCGCAGGGCTTGCGGCAGGACGTAGGCGGCGAGGTGTGACCACAGCTCGCCCGAGCCTTGCAGGGCGTGATGCCCCAACGAGAAGACGGGCAGCAGGACGAGCAGGGCGACGATTGCGGCGATGAGTAGCCAGCCCGCACCGAGGCCACCCGACAGACGAACTGAAACGGCGTAGCGCCAGTTGAACGCTACGCCGTGAGCGGGAAGTGCGGGGCCGTGTTGCATGACCTTTCAGAACCTTTTCATCATCCCTTGCCGGGCACGACAGCAAGTCTGCCAGATGCGTGGGACGCAATGCGCTTCGCTTCAAGTGCACCCTGCGTGGCTCACCTGCGAAGGGCCGCCTGCTTACGTTTCGTCATTCCCGCTTACGCGGGAATGACGGGCTTGACGTGTACGCAGCGCGCAAGCCCTTTGCCGGTCAGCTTTGTGCCCCGCGCTCTCGAAACCTCGGAGCAGAAAGCGATCAGTTGTCGAAACCGACCTTGTCCACCAGCACGCTGGCAGCCTTGCGGTGCTTGGCCACTTCGGTCAGCGGAATCGAGTCGACATTCAGAGGGCCGAGTGCGGCGATGATGGGGTCGATGGCCGCGCCCTTCTTCACGGGGTACTCGTAGTTGGCCTTGGCATAGATGGCCTGTGCTTCGTCGGAGACGAGGAACTCGAGCAGCTTCACGGCGTTGTCCTTGTTCGGTGCGTGCTTGGCAATCGCCGCGCCGGAAACGTTCACGTGCGTGCCGCCCTTGGTGAAGGTGGGCAGCACGACGTTGATGGCGTCGCCCCATTTCTGCTGGTCGGCGCCGCCCTTGCCGCTGCGCATCAGGCCCACGTAGTAGGAGTTGGCAAGACCCAGGTCGCATACGCCGCCCATGATGTCGCGCGCGACTTCGCGGTCGCCGCCACCGGCCTTGCGTGCCAGATTGGCCTTGACGCCGCGCAACCACTGCTCGGCTTTTGCTTCACCATCCTTGGCGATGATGTGGGCGATCAGCGCCGTGTTGTAAGGGTGCTGGCCGGAGCGGATGCACACCTTGCCCTTGTATTTCGGATCAGCCAGGTCTTCATAGGTAAAGGCCGTCGGGCCGCCGGTCTTCACGGTGTAAAGCGTGCGGGCGCGCATCGACAGCGCGAACCAGTTGCCTTGCGCATCGCGCAGGTTGGCGGGAATGGCGCTATCCAACACGGCCGACTTGATCGGTTGCGTCACGCCTTTTTCCGTCAAATCGACGAGGGCGTTCACATCAACCGCCATCAGCACGTCGGCAGGCGATTTCGCCCCTTCACTGGCAACGCGCTCAGGCAGGCCATCCTTGAGAAACACGGTGTTCACCTTGACGCCGGTCTTCGCTGTGTATGCTTCCAGCAAAGGCTGGATCAGGCCTTGTTCGCGCGTGGTGTAAAGGTTGATCTCGCTTGCGTGGGCGAGGCTGCCGGCGAGGGCAGAGGTGCTGGCGAGGACAAGTGCGGTATGGCGGAACAGCGCTTTCATGAGGTCTCCCGATAGGTTGTGAGGCTGGATTTGAAGCAAGGCCGAAAAGCAGCAAAGAGTCGTGAGAGCAGGGCTGGCAGGTTCGCCGCGCAGCGTCTGCAGACGAACAGACTCTGCAAAAACTCAGGCTTTAGTGAGGGCGCCAAATGAAAAGTTCTCTCAAATGCGAATTATTTCTATCTGAGTGCGCGCCACGAGGGAACCGCCTGGCGCCAGGCGTCTCGAACAGGGGAGAAGCCTCCCCAGCGTGGCGGGCGGATGCGCGTAACAGTCGTCAGGAAACTTGAAAATGAACATGGTCAGGAATCGGGTGTGCGGGGCAGTTGCCCTGGTGTTGATCGGCGCCGCTGCGGCCAGACCCGCCATGGCGCTGGCCTCTACGGAAGCCGACTGGCGCAAGACCGCGCCGGCCGATGGCTGGGCCTCGGCCGAGGGCGGCACCAGCGGGGGCGCCGCAGCGACAGCAGAGCGGGTCTTCCGCGTGAAGGACATTGCCGGCTTGCGTCAGGCGCTGGCAGGCAAGGACGGCGCGGCACGCATCGTCGTGGTCGAGGGCACGATTGACGGCACGGGTGGCATCCCTTTCGCCAGTGCGGAGGACCAGGCGACGCGCGTACAGATCCGCGTGCCGTCGAACACCACCCTTGTCGGGCTGGACAAGGCATCAGGGCTGGTCAACGCGAATCTCGTGCTCAAGGGCGTGCAGAACGTGATCGTCCGCAACCTGAGCATCGAGACGCCGTGGGATGCGTATCCGGTGTGGGACCCGAAAGACGGGCCGACCGGTCACTGGAATTCGGAGTATGACGGCGTCACCATCGACGACAGCCGGCATGTGTGGGTCGACCATGTGCTGATCACCGACGGCCGTCACACGGATGACCAGAACGGCACGGCCAACGGACAGGAAGTGCAACACCATGATGGCGCGCTGGACATCAAGAAGGCCAGCGACTACATCACTGTGTCATGGAGCGTCTTCCGCCTGCACGACAAGAACAACCTGATCGGGCACAGCGACAAGGAGAGCGCTGACGCAGGGCACCTGCGCACCACCTTTCATCACAACCTGTTCGAGAACGTCACGCAGCGCGCGCCGCGGGTGCGATACGGGCAGGTGCATCTGTACAACAACGTGCACATCGGCAGCAAGACGCATGCGGTGTATCGCTACCAGTACAGCCACGGGCTGGGGGTCGAGTCCAGCCTGATTTCAGAGGCCAACCTGTTCGAGATCGACGGCACAAAAAGCGTATGTGACGTCGTGAAGAGCTTTGGCGGCACGCGCTACGAGGATCGTGGCAGCCTCATCAATGGCCTGCCGATGGATACGCAGGCCGCCTGCAAGGACTACGGTGCGGGCCTGCAGCCAGCGGGCTGGAAACCACCTTACCCCTATGCTCCCGACAAGACGGAAGGCCTGATGGCGGCAGTCAAGGCGGGCGCAGGGCCGCAATAGCGACGGGCCGCTGGAATGTCGTGCGGGCGGTGAGAAAACGCCCGCTTACTCGCCGGGCAGGGCGGATGTTGAAGGGCGCGGCGACGAGCTCATGCCGTCGCCATCGAGGTCGGCTTCAGGCCTTGCCTCGCACGGCCGCCTCGATCTTCGCGACATCGATCTTGCCCATCTCCATCATGACTTCGAACGCGCGCTTCGCCACTTCGCCGCCTTGGGCCATGGCGTCGGTCAATACGCGCGGCGTGATCTGCCATGACAGGCCCCACTTGTCCCGGCACCAGCCGCACTGGCTCTCTTCGCCGCCGTTGCCGACGATGGCGTTCCAGTAACGATCGGTCTCTGCCTGATCCTCCGTGGCGATCTGGAACGAGAAGGCCTCGCTGTGCTTGAAGGTGTCGCCACCGTTGAGGCCGAGGCACGCCACGCCGAATACCGTGAACTCCACTGTCAGCACATTGCCCGCCTGGCCGCCGGGGTAGTCGGCGGGCGCGCGGTGCAGTGCTTTGACGGCACTGTCGGGAAAGGTGCGCGCGTAAAAGTTTGCAGCCTCTTCCGCATCATGGTCGTACCACAGACAGATCGTGTTCTTGCTCATGGCGCATCTCCTCGTTCTGCCAGCCCCCGGAGCGAAGGCCGTGCCTCGCGCATCAGTGTGATCGCATGGGGCGCATTTGTTTGTCGCAGGACTACACAGTTATAGCCAGTCGCCGAGGAACAAGCGAAGTGGAAGCAGAGGTGGGGGCGCAAGGCCCCGGGGGCCGGGCTCAGCAGGTGGAGTTCGCGGATGCGTCGGCGATGCGGAAGTAGCCGTCTTCCTCCACGATCTTCAGCGACACGGTGATCTCGTGGATGGCCAGGCCGTGCGGCGTGCGGACGCTGATCATCTGGAACTCCGACCAGCCGCGAATGGCCTCGCGCGGAATGGCCTTCGGAATATCCATGCGCACATTGCCGTCCGAGTCCTTCACGGCCGAGGTGTCGCCATTGAGGACCTGATTGACCTGCACCCGGTCGAAGTAGTCGAAGCTGCCGTATTCTTTTTCCAGGTTGGCGATACGGGTGAGCAAGGTGTCCAGGGTCTGGCCCTTGAGTGCATGGGGCGAGAAGAGGCCGGCAATCTGCGCGTGTTGTCGCGTGACCAGATGAAAGGCGAACTGGTGCGTGAAGGCACGCAGGCGTTCGGCGAGCAGCGTGGCGGTCTTCTGCTCGCCGACGATGCGCAACTCCTGTCGCCGCTGAACGCCGGCCCACACATAGCCCGGCACGACCTCCTGGATGTCCTGCAAGTCGAGACGGTCAGCGCTCATGCCGGCAATGACTTCCTCCTTGCCCGCGATATGCACGAAGCGCAAGGTGTAGTCGGCGGGCGTGCGGTACGGCGCATCGTCGTTCCACGAGACCTCCTGGCCGGTGGCGTCGAGCAGCACGAACAGGTTCTTGTTCCACAGGAAGTTCAGGCGTTCCATCACAGCGCCCTGATTGAACTTGCCGCCCTTGCCAGCAAACATCGCCAGCACCTCCTCGAATGGCAGGTTCTTGCGCGCGATGAGTTGATCCAGCAGTTGTTTGAGTTCCTTCGGGCCCGTTGCCATGGTGCGCTCCACGCGTTGACTTGAGGAGAAGCAGTCTAGCGGGTGAGACAAAAAGCGCACCCGACCACGCATCGGGAAATCTGCGTGAAATTCCGTCCGGATAATCTGCCTGCAAGGTCGTAGCGCTGCGGAGTCTGTCTGCGCATGGATGCGGCAAGGGCCCCGGGTTCAGACTCCCTGCGGCATCCAGGCTACGCGCGGGTATTCACCGCCAGTTGCGCGGCGAAGGCTCGCTGGTAGGCGGGCCGTGCTTCTCCGCGCGCGACATAGGCCGCCAGGTTCGGGAACTCATCCAGCATGCCCGACGGCCTCAGCCTGAGCAGCACCGACACCATCAGCAGGTCGCCCGCGCTGAATGCCCCGTCCAGCCAGTCGGCTTCTCCCAGGCGGGAGGCGAGCTGGTCCAGCCGGCTGCGGAGGCGATTCTCGACTAGCGGCATGCGCGCCTCGCGCCAGGGTTTGTCGCCCTCCAGCAGCCTGGCCGTTACCAGCTCAAGGATGGCGGGCTCCACCGAGTTGAGCGCAGCGAACATCCACATCACCGCGCGGGCGCGCGCATTGGCATCTCCCGGCATCAAGCCGGCATGTTGCTCGGCGATATGGAAGACGATGGCGCCGGTTTCGAACAACACGAGATCGCCTTCCTCGTAGGTGGGAATCTGGCCGAAAGGGTTGAGCGCCAGATGTGCCGCTTGCTTCAACGCAGGGAACGGCACCAGGCGCACCTCGTAGGGCTGACTGACTTCCTCCAGCGCCCAGCGAACGCGCGTATCGCGCGCCAGCCCCTTGCCGCCATCGGGCGAGCGTTCAAAGGCCGTAATCGTGATGCTCATCGTGTCGCTCCTTCCATCAAGTCCCGGCAGCGCGCGCAAACGCGTCGCCCCGCTGCAGCCTAGCGGAATCCCGGGAGCAATGCTGGGTAAGAGACGGGCAGAGGGCTTCCTGCGCCGTGATGTGGCTGGCGGGAGCGTGCTCCGCTACGCCATCTGCGCGCCTAGCGTGCTGTGCATCGCCGCCTCCATGGCGCTCTGCGGCAGAGGCTTGCCGAAGAGATAGCCCTGGTAGCGGTCGACACCCCGGCGCATGAGGTGCTCGAGCTGTTCGTGACGCTCGACGCACTCGGCGAGTATCTCGATCTGCATGGCGCTGGCGATCGCGATCACGCCGGTGGCGATGGCCTGGCTGGTCGTGTTGTCGGTGATGTCGGCGACAAAGGCGGCGTCGAGCTTGATCTGGTCGAACTTCAGGTGCTTGAGGGCCTCAAGCGAGGAGTAGCCCGTACCGAAATCGTCGAGCGCGAAGCGCACGCCATGTGCGCGGAGCTGGTCGATGATGTGTGCGGCATCCGGGAAGGATTGCGCCTTGAGGTGCTCGGTGAGTTCGAGGCACAGCTTGCCGGCGGGCAGGCGGTATTTTTCCAGCATGCGCATGACGGTGTCGGCGAACGCGGGATGCTCGAAAGAGCGCGCAGTGATGTTGACGGCCAGCGTCAGGTCGCGCAGCAAGGGGTCCTGCTGCCATTTGCCGAGGGTGGCGCAAGCGGTGTCGAGCACCAGCTCGTCGATGTCGTGGATCAGGCCGCCGGCGATGGCGTCAGGCAGGAATGCGAGCGGACTCAGCAGGCCGCGCACCGGGTGATGCCAGCGTAACAAGGCTTCTGCGCCGACCGGGCGCAGGTTGCGGTCGACCTGGATCTGGTAAAGCAGCTCCAGCTGGCGTGTCTTGAGGGCCGTGCGCAGCTCTGTCTCGATATTGTTCTGGTACTGCAGCTCGGTTTCCATGTTGGGCTGGAAGAAGCAGTAGCGATTGCGCCCCTTGTGCTTGGCGCGGTAGAGCGCAATGTCGGCGCGCTTGGTCAGTTCGTCCACCGTCCAGCCGTCATCCGGAAAGCAGACCACGCCGATGCTGCCGTATGTGGAAAGCATCAGGTCGCCAACGAGGTAGGGCTGGGCGAGGATGGACAGGATGCGCGCGCAGAGGTATTCGATGCGGGTGCGGAAAGGGGAGGCCGAGTTCCCCGTTTCGCGTATCACCAGCACGAACTCGTCACCCCCGAAGCGCGCGACCAGATCACCCGCATCGACGCAGCTTTGCAGTCGCTGCGCGACCTGGCAGAGCAGGATGTCACCCACATCGTGGCCGTAGAGGTCGTTGATCTTCTTGAAGTTGTCGAGATCGATGAACAGCAGGGCAGAGGGAGGCTGGCCCGTGCTGACCAGCCGGTGCAGGCGCTCGTTGATCGCGCGGCGGTTGCAGAGCTGGGTGAGCGGGTCGGTGGTGGAGAGCTTTTCCAGATGGCCGTTCATCTGGTCCAGCTGCTGGTTCTGTGCGGACAGCAGTTGATTGATACGCGTCAGCTCTTCCTCGCGCTGCTTGCGGTCATCGATGTTGAAGGTGACACCGATGAAGCGGTGCATGCCGACATCGGCCGTGCCACTCATGACCTTGCCGTAGTTGGCATACCACACCCACTGGCCATCCTTGCTGCGCAAGCGGAACTCGCTACGGTAGTTGTCGGCACGGCCATCGCGGTAGGCTTCCAGCGCCGCCCCGACACCGGGCAGGTCATCGGGGTGGAGGATTTCCATCCAGAACGCGAGGCTGTCGCCGACCTCCTCCAGCGTATAGCCCAGCTCCTGGAAGGTGCGCGTCGCGGGGTGGGTGACCTTGCCAGCAACGAGATCGTTCTCCCACAGGTCCAGCCCCGCCGCTTCGAGGGCGAGTTGCAGGCGTTTGTAATCGTCGCTGGCACTCATGTACTTCTACTCCTGGTTGCGGGGCACTGCCGTTCACTTCTCACTTGGAGGATCGATAGCATTCATCGTCATCCCGGCTCTCGCCAGGATGACGACACGAGCGTCTGATTCACGAATCAGATCATGCAGGCAATGCGCCGGCATAGCCGATGCCGCGCAGCAGGGTCGTGAACGACTGCATCACTCCCGGAGTGTCCACCAGCTGGGCCGCTGCTGTCACCTGGATCAGGCTGACTTTCTTGCCAGTGCTCTGGTTTGTCGAGAAGTCGTAGTACACCGCGAGGTCGGGCGTGGCATTGGAGAAGCCAGCCACCTCGTCTTCGGAGTAGTAGCAGATCGAATCCGGCGCAATGATCAGCGGCGTCGCCTGACTCGTCGAATAGGCGATCAGGTTCTCGTTCATGTTGTAGAGGAACACCGTATTGGTGCTGTTGAGCGGGTTCGGATCGGTGTCGAGGCGAATGACGCCCGCATCGAGCGAGGCCGAGCTGGTCGCCTGCGTGACTTGCGTGATGTAGTAGTTGCTTACTACGGCACGCGCACTACGACCGGTGAAGGTCGCGATCTGCGCGGCAACGCTGGCCGTATCCGTCGCCGATGCCGTGCGCAGGTACTGGCCCAAAGCGCGGCATTGTTGCAGCGTGCCGGGAATGTAGTTGCCCGTGAGCGCATAGCCGTTGCCGGAGGCCGACTGCCACATCGACACGCCAGCAAACGAGCCGAACGCGCTGACGGCAGCGCCGGCGAGCGACTCGACCTTGGGCGTGCTGGTCGTGGTGAGCACGCCGGACTGCATCTGGCTGGCGATGACGGCGTTGTCGGCCACCACGCAGGGCGACACCGGCAAGGCCGAGCCCGCGAAAGTGGTCTGCGGTAATTCGGGCACGGCACGGCCCGCACCGTCGCCATCCACCACCCAGCTCACGCCGCCGAGATTCAGCGCCGCTGCAATCACTGGCACCAGGGAGTTGATCGGGCCCGTCTCGATGGGGATCGTGCAGCTAGGCGTGAAACCGCAGACATCGCTCTGCACAGTCAAGGCATTGCCGATACAGGCTGACAACTCGGCCAGACTCATCTGGCCCGCCGCATCGGGCGAGCCCATCATGAAGATCACACTGCAGGGGCTGGTGCCGTCATAGTCGTTGAGGGTGACCGTACCGCTCCAGTTGGGGCTCTGCCCCAACTGCTCAAGGATGAGCAATGCATCCTGATAACCCCCGCCACCTCCGCTACCCAGAATCGCTGCGCCTGACGCAGCATCGAAAATATCGTTCAACTCCCATGTACTGGCCGGCAATGCGTTCCCCTTTTGGTTGTCGGTCTTGATCCTGGCTAACTCCTCGTAGCGGATGGAGGGGCTGAAACTTTAAGAAAACCTGTCCTGACTGACCGTAAGGGCAGGGTGGTGAGAACGAAGGCGCCGCGCCTCAGCCCGCCTCTGCCGGGCCGGCCGCGCTGCCTCGCGCGGCACTTCGCGCAGCCTTGCCGCCCGGTTCTGTGCGATGACGCACATCAGATCCGCCCGGTGACCCTCTACCCAAGGTAAACTTTTGCTCCTTCTGCCCATCGGCTCTTACCCGTCCAGACCCCCAAGCCTATGTCCCATCGCGTTCTCACCGGCATCACCACCACGGGCACTCCCCATCTCGGCAATTACGCGGGCGCGATCCGCCCGGCGATCCAGGCCAGTCGCCAGCCCGGCGTCGAGAGCTTCTTCTTCCTTGCCGACTACCACGCGCTGATCAAGTGCGACGACCCCGCGCGCATCGAGCGCTCGCGGCTGGAGATCGCAGCAACCTGGCTGGCCGCGGGGCTCGACACCTCGCGCGTGGTGTTCTACCGCCAGAGCGACATCCCCGAGATTCCCGAACTGAACTGGCTGCTGACCTGTGTGACCAGCAAGGGCCTGATGAACCGCGCGCACGCCTACAAGGCCTCCACCGACGCCAACGAAGCGGCGGGCGAAGAGCAGGACGCCGGCGTGACGATGGGCCTTTACTGCTACCCCATCCTGATGGCGGCCGACATCCTCATGTTCAAGGCGCACAAGGTGCCGGTGGGCCGCGACCAGATCCAGCACATCGAAATGGCGCGCGACGTCGCACAGCGCTTCAACCACCTGTTCGGTGCGGGCAAGGAACTGTTCATCCTGCCCGAAGCCGCAGTGGAAGAGGGCGTCGCCACGCTGCCGGGGCTGGACGGTCGCAAGATGTCCAAGAGCTATGACAATACGATTCCACTGTTCGAAGGCGGGGCCAAGGCACTCAAGAGCGCCGTGGCGCGCATCGTCACCGACTCGCGCGCGCCGGGCGAAGCGAAAGACCCCGACAGCAGCCACCTCGTGACGCTGTTCGACGCCTTCGCACAGCCTGCGGAGCGCGAACAGTTCCGCACCGACCTGCGCGCCGGGCTCGCCTGGGGCGAAGCCAAACAACGCTTCCTGGAAGTGCTCGAACGCGATCTCGCACCGATGCGCGCGCGTTACGACGAGCTCATCGCCAAGCCCGACGCGATCGAAGAAATCCTGCAGGAAGGTGCGAAGAAGGCGCGCGCCACCGCAGCGCCCTTGCTCGCCGAACTGCGCGAAGCCATCGGCCTACGCCGCTTCCGCAAACCCGAAGCGAAAGCCGCGGAGAAGAAAGCCGATACCAGCGCCGCGCTACCCGTGTTCAAGCAATACCGCGAAGCCGACGGCAAGTTCTACTTCAAGCTCAGCGCCGCCGACGGCCGCCTGCTGCTGCAAAGCGAAGGCTTCGAACAGGGCCGTGAGGCCGGGCAGTGGATCGGTCGTCTCAAGGCTGATGGGGCGGCTGCATTGCCGGATGTGCCCGCATCGCTGGCGGAAGGTGTGAGCGCGGATGATGTGGCGGCGGCGTTGACCGCACTGGCACAGGGCTGATTGCGAGACGACAGTGTGGGTGGGGTAGGGCCCACCCACGCTTTCGCATCACTGCACAAGTCAATTCAACGGCGTGCGTTCCAGCTTCCAGGTTTCACCGCTGTCGCTACTTGAGTACAGCACGCCTTCTGTTCCCGCTATGACGATGAGCTTGGCGTCGTCGCTCACGAACCATCCGCCCGTGAGGACTGGCGTGGTGGATGCGGTGCTCCAGCTACCTTGTGGCGTTGGCTTGCGCTCGATCGTGGTAGATACGACGAAGCTACCGGCTGCACAGAAGTTGAACGATGTATCCGTGCCCGTGATCCATGCATCCATTAAACGAAGACAGGCATTGCCTCGATCTTGCCAAGTCGCTCCCCAGTCACTCGTCAGATAAGACGTGCGTGCCCCTAGTGCGTAGACAACGCCCTTGTTCGTCGCGCGGAGAGAATAGCTTGGTCCCCACTGTGCCGCATTGAACGGCGTCTTGCGGGTTGTCCATTGGCGCGTGTTCATATCCAGGATGTTCAAAGAGCTGTTGCCTGTGAGCATGATGTACCGATTTTCCAGCAGCAAGGCGCCAGCGTTCGCGGTGGGCGGGTGACCCGGCCAGGCAAATACTTTCGCCTCGCGTTTCAGTTCGATCCAGGCGGCACCAGGCTTCAACTCGTACAGCACCGCGTCATCATCACCCTCAACAACCAGTGCCATTGTCGAGTCTCGATAACGCTGCAGGTTGGTTACTACGCTCTTGACGGGGAGTGGGGGTAGAGCCTGCCAGGACTTACCGCCATCCCCAGTTTCAATTACGAATCCTTCCTCACCGCCCACCAGAATATGGTCGTTGTCGAGCGGGGTCACCGCTGTCAGGTCGCGCATATCGCCAGTATCCAGACGCTTCCACTTGCCATCAGGTGAGCGCAGTAGCAATTGGCCCAAGCCGCTGCCGGCGATCAGCGAGCCGTCGGGCAGCATCTTCGGACTATTGAATCGGTATGTGGAGTCCTTCGCCATTTCAATGCGTTTGTTGGGGTCTTTCTCCTTGCGCCAGGCCTCCACTACCTCGGTGGCCGATGCATGGTCCACGAGGCTCTGCATGCCAGCCAGGAACAGCGTGCCGATCGCTCCAACGCTGACGGAATTGCTCACGACCACTACGCCGCCCTTCCTGACGCCCCCCACGTCGTTGCCGCCTGCACCGCTGGATGCCAGCAGGTCACCGGAGCCTGGCAAACGCGCCAGCGGCCCATAGGCCTCACGATAGATACGCGCCAGCGAACTGCTGTTGTAATCGCGCAAGACAGTTGTTTCGCGATTTCCCGTGGGTTGCACGATGACGGTACCCAAGCCCGTCGTACGCGAAGCCTGAACCTCGAAGGACTCTTGAAGACTCTCCAGCGGTACGGTGATGCCACCGATGAGGCGCGCGTACAGTGAATGCAGCTTGTATTGGCCTGCTGGTAACTGGGCCGCGAAAATCTGCGTATTGCTCTGACCGCTTTGCCCCCAGGGAAGCAGCTCAACCTGCTTTCCCTGCGCATCCGTCAGACGGACACTCTGCCATTGATTGAAATACACCGTGTTTCCACGATCCAGTGATGCTGTGTTGGTCATCGTGCGCATCAGCACCAGCCCCTTGCCGGCTTCAAAGCTGCTTGGCAACACGGGTTTTGGAGCGGGTCCGGTCGCACACCCGGAAAGACCGACGCACGCGAGGCACAGAAGTGCAATGAAATGGCGAATCAAGTTAGGTGTCCCCGTAGAAGTTGTTTGTCTGGAATGATATTCGAGTGAAAGCCAAGGTTGCACAGTTGCAGTCCGAATGCAGCGTAGCGGAATCCGGAGCGCTGCAGACGGTGATGCACCTCCCCGGATTCTGACTGTGCTTGTATCCGGCCAACTGACAGCTTGTTGGCTATCGCCCACAGCCGAGCGTATATCTTCTGTCCGTCGCGCGTCTGCGTTGCGCAGTCCAGTAATCCCCTGTCTGTGGATCATGCGGTTGTCGGAGATTGACATCCAGCGCAACGATCTCGCGATCCAGATCAACACACTCCCTCTTTGGCGGCGGAGGCGAGAGGGCGACTTGCGCCGCTGATGGCGCTTCGCGCTCTTGCGTAGCTGCCGGCTTCTGAGCTGACGCCTCAGCGAGTTGTTGCTGGTAGGACCGCTGCGGATGCAGCCCTGCACTGCCGGGCTCGCTGGCAATCAGCTTCGCTTGCTCACCCGTGGCGCAACGCTTGTCCGTGTAAGAGACCTTGCCCTCTGCATTCACGCATTTGCGCATCAGGCCATGCTGCTCGATCTTCGCTTCCATGGCTGACACAGCTGGCGCAACTGGCTCGGGCTCAGTCCGTTCTCCAGTCAATGTGGGTGGCATGGGTGCAGCCGGGACTGGCTCACGAGGGGCTGGGCGATCCAGCTCGTAGAGATACTCAGCACCCAGCGCGGCACAAACCAGGGTTGCAGTTGCCAGCAGAATGGACAGAAAACGAGCGTCTCTCATGAGGGCGAGATGTGAGCAAGGGCCTGCAGTTTATCCGTGCCGCACGCAGAAATGCCGTCGTCGTTTTGATGACGGCCGCGCAACCATTGATCCGCGGCAAACTCCTTTACACAAAACGTGATCCAGTTCCGCCGTCTGCCCTTTGGTCTGCTTTATGCCGACATCCTCAAGCCGGTAGCCTCGGGGCATAACGTATCCGCGAGGCGGATCGACACAACAAGCAGCACCGCTGCAACACAATACCGGGGAGAGGCATGGCGCGCGGTCGGCATCGACGCAATCGCAAGGATGACGGGCTCATCGAGCTGGTACTGGCCAGCGGGTGGCCGGTTGCCGCCGCGTTGGCACTGCTTGTCGCTGTAGCGGGCTTGTTGGTCCTGCCTGCCATGTTCGGCGGCAATCCTTTCCTCGCGCCCTTGCTTATCGCCTTCCGCCCGTTCATATGGGGCGCGGTTGGTCTGCTCCCCCTCGTTGCCCTCTTTAAATACTTCGTCGCGCGACGTGCCGAATCGAAGCGTCGCCTGCACGAATACATCGCGCGTGAAGAGACTCAGCACTTCATCCAGGGCGCCGTAGCCTCCGCGACTTCGAGAGAGGCGCGGCCACGTAAGGCCGTTCAGGCTGCTCACGCCTATGCAAATGAGAGCGACGAGCCCGTCGAAGATTTCGCGGAGGACGAGCCGGCGCACAAACCGCTCGCATGGTCGCTCGCCTTGCTCCGGCAAATCGAATGGAAGCGCTTCGAGGATCTGTGTGCCGAGATCTACCGCGCGAAGGGTATCCGCTGCGAAACCACTTCACTCGGCGCGGATGGCGGCGTCGATGTCCGTCTGTTCCAGGACGAGACTGATCCGCAACGCTGCACGGCCATCGTGCAATGCAAGGCGCATGGCGAACGACTCATCGGCGTAAAGCCCGTGCGCGAACTGCGTGGCGTGATGGCACACGAGAAGATCGAGAAAGCCTTCTTCATGGCGCCGGGTGGTTATACCGATGATGCCAAAGCCTTCGCCAGGGAAAACCGCATCACGCTGCTCGACGGGAAACTGATTCTTGAGTTGATCAAGCGCCTGCCCGTCCAAGCGCAGGAAGGTCTGCTGGATTTCGCTACGCGCGGTGAATGGACGATGCCGAGCTGCCCGCATTGCGGCACCAGGATGGTGGAGCGCGACGGGCGAGCGGGCAAATTCTGGGGGTGCGCGAATTTCCCGCGATGCAAGCAGATATTGAACATGCGGGGCGAAAAGTAGGGCGGAGTGGTAACTCCTCAATTTCTTAAAAATCCATTCGACGACGTTCCACTCCGCCCTAAAACTACGCCTACGCCGTTGAGTTTCCGCTGTTGGTGACTCCAGAGGGGGCGGCTTCACTCACGAGCGAGGGTGAAGAAGAGGCGCGGCTGATGTAGGCGGCGATGACGCGGTTGACAGAGAGGTTGGTGATGGCGGGGGGCTAATTCGCGTAGTAAGAGGCAAACCTTAGTCTTTGCACAATATTTTGACTGGAGACAGATAACTAAATGCTAGGATTTTTCGGGAAAAAGAAGGCTGTTGAGCCGAGTTGCACTAATGTCGATCTAGATAAAACCCTTTCTGATGTTGAATTAAAGAAAAGGTCAAAAATTCTTGTGATTGATGACTTGGATTTTGCCTTCACTGACTTATTTAGAAAAGAAGGGTTTACTATTGATCAGTGGAGTGATGTAGAAAATATAGACAATGTTTTGGATGGAAGATTTGATATTATACTTCTTGACTTAAACGGGGTTGGAAAGGCGTATTCGGAAACAGAGCAGGGGTTTTATATATTAAAAGAAATTAAAGAAAAAAATCCGTCTCAGCTTGTTATTGCTTATACAAATAGCTCGTGGAATGCGGGGTTCTTTAAGTTCAAAGATATTGCGGATCTTTTGTTGGATAAGCAATTGAGTGAGTTCAAGGATTTTAGAAATTCTGTGTTGGATTTGCTAAGAAATAAATACAGAATTTCAAGTCTGTTAAATGAATACAGGGCTTTGGTTGAAAAATCAGGCGCTAGTGTTGCTGGGCTGGATGAGGCTGTTTCCTCTGGTTCTGAAAGTTTGATTTCATACCTAAAAGACAAATCCATGTCAGGGCTGTCTGTCGCAGCAAATATCGCAACTGTTGTAGCGGCAGTTCTTGGTGGATGATATGCGTCTTCCTTACTCTCTGATTAAAAACGACAGCTTGATCGAGGGGGCTGTTTTTGAAATTGATGCTTGCTGCTTAAGGTGCAAAACATTTGAATGTACAAACAATGCTTCTGTAGAAATTAAGACTTGCTCTTATGGCGTTGATTACATTCGTTTGGTGGATAATTCTGTGATGGTGGGGTTTTCTGTAGTGAATCCGCCTCACTCTAGCGCCAAGCAAAAAAGATTAAAAAACACTTTTAAAATAAAGTCTTCAAAACTAAAGGAATTGGTTGATCAGTACAATCAAAACATTTTGTCTCCAGAGGCGGAGGCTAAGATGGAGAGAGCAAGGCTGGTTGATGAGTATGTTGATAAAATCAAATACACTGATGAGTTTTTGAAGACAATCTCTCCGGAGATAAAAAAAGCATTTTCGTCGCTGCATGACTACAAATCATTGAGTACGCAACTTAAAACAAATCTCGAAGTTCTTCTGTTGACGCAGTATGGTGGAAGCGATATTTCAGCGGTTGTAGAGCGCCTAAATGAAAGGGAAAAGGCTATTTATTTTATTTCGCGTCTTTTGGCTGAAAAGCTAAGCATGGTTGAGTACATGCTGGATGCTTCGTGGATAAAAAGAGAGGCAGAAAAATCGGCATTTAGATTTCACGGGTTGGTAAAAAAATACTCTGCGATTTATCAGTTGTATCTCAAAAAAAACATACAAATTCACTATGAGGGCGAAAGTAGGGCTGAGATTTTTGGGAACTCAGAGGCGATTTCCGTCATTCCACATACCTTAATTGATAATGCATTCAAATACTCGAGACGAAGTGGTCATGTTTATTTAAAGTTCCAAGAAAAACGAACGGGGATTGATTTTTGCGTCGAGTCATGGGGGCCAAAAATAAAAAAAGACGAGTTGTCTAAGATATTTGATGCCTTTTATAGGGGTGAGTCTGTAAGGAGCTACGAGGGTTCGGGTTATGGGTTGTATTTGGCTCAATTTATAGCAAGAAATATAGGATCTAAAATACATGTAGAGCAAGATGAGGGGCAGGATAATGGCAATGGCGGGTATAAAACATCATTTTCAGTGTTAATTCCGTATCGGTGCTAGCTTCAAAGGCCGTAACCGCCGTACTGAGGGGTAATCGAGGCGGACTCGATTCGGAGGTTGGGATGCAAGCCCCACTGGATGTTTTTTCGTAGTGACCGCGTGCGCTATTCTGGGTGGCGGAGTTGCACTCCGCCCTACGGCTTACGCATGCAACGCCTAAGCCGTGGCGATAAAAGCCCGCCAATTGGCGGGCTTTGTTTTGCTGCGAGCCGAGGCTTAGCGGCTAATCGGCCTATACCGAGTCCGCTTAGGCTTCGCCGCTTCCTCACCCAGTCGCTTCTTCTTGTCCTTTTCATACTCCGCATTGTTACCCGCGAAGAACGTCCACTGCGAATCTCCTTCAGCAGCAAGGATGTGCGTCGCAATGCGGTCCAGGAACCAGCGATCGTGAGACGTCACCAGCACGCAGCCGGAGAATTCCAGCAGGGCGTCTTCGAGGGCGCGCAGGGTTTCGACGTCGAGGTCGTTTGAGGGTTCGTCGAGCAGCAGGACGTTGCCGCCTTCGACGAGTGTCTGCGCGAGGTGCAGACGACCGCGCTCACCGCCGGAGAGGTTGCCGACAATCTTCTGCTGGTCGCCGCCCTTTGAGCTCCATTGCTCCCGACGAATCTGGCGGAGGTCTCTTGCTAGTTTCCGTTGCGGCTGGCTGCGAGGAAGCGAGACATTGCTTCAAATCGCTTGCGGGTTTCACGCTCGAATAAATACGCGGCAATCGGATCGAGAAGTGAGCCGAACCAGCGTGGGCGCATCTTGATCGAGAAGGTGTAATTCAGGGTGGATGTGCCGTCCGGATTGTCGGCGTGGTGCATGGACGCGCCCCAGAGGGCGAACAAGCCGGTGGGCTCGGTCATTACTGCTGCGGCGACCTTGGGCGGATCGTACTTCACGAAACGCGTCTTCATCTCCAGGCTGGATTTCCAGCCTTTGCCTTTGTTGGCTGTGATGGCGCCGACATAGGGGTGTGTGCCGCCACCTTCGACGTATGCCACTTTCAATAGCGTGTCCCACTGCAGCCGTACGTGGTGGTTGTGGAATGCCTCGAAAGCTTCCGCGCTTGTGCCGGGCATGATCAAGGTGATGTGGCGAGTAGTCATCTATCAATGTCCTGAGCAGCTTCCCGTTGCGTTCAATAGTGGATGTTATGAGCTCCGAGCGTCTTCGTCGGTGCTGGCAACCGAGCCTCGCTCAAGCAATCCCTTCGAGCGCCCCCAGTGCGGCTATCGCAGATTCCGCCCCTGCACGCATGGCCTCGTCCATCCGTATGTCGTCGCGCACAGCCTCCCACCACGCAAGCGCCACCGGCCGCATGGCCCGCCAGGCGTCGAGCGATGGCGGAATGCGTATGCGAATCGTCGGGGCCGTGTCGGGCACGACGCCCGAGGTGCGCGGCGCGTAGTGCATGGGCAGCATGTCGTAGGCGGGGGCGATGTCGAGCGGCATCTGGCCGGCATGCAGGAAGCCGAGATTGCCGGCGTGCATGTCGGTGTTGGCAATTATCAAGCCGAATGTATGGAGTAGTTCGGCTTGCCGGTGCGCTTCGGCGCTGATGTAGCCCTGTCGCGATAAATCCGCAGTGATGACTGGCCATGGTTGATCGGCCTTGCCGACGTAAGCGCCGTCGAGCGCGAGCAGGGAGATGACGCCGCGGCGTCCGAGGCGTCCCGGTCCTTGCCGGGGTACGCGGTCGAAGCGCTCGACCTGCAGGAAGGTCTGGCCATTGGCTTCGAAGAGTTCGCTGTGGCTTGTTGGCAGACCTGCGGCGCTGAGCGCTTGCAGCGCGAGGTGTTCGGCGACGAGCAGACTGGCCCAGCGTCGCGTGGCGGGGTTGTCCTGCGCAGCGCTGAACTTGACCAGGACGCTGCGGTGCAGACCGCTGTCATCCAGAAGCACGCAGGCAAACTTGGGTTGCTCGCCGCCTGCCGATGAGCCGACCGTTTCGCCTGCCATGGCGGAGGCTGCGAGTTCGGGGAAGCGGGTGGCGCGGTCATCGTATTGAACGACAGGGCCATCCACTTCGTTGAGGAAGTGCGTCAACGCGGTTTCGCCGACGAGCAGGTTGCCGACGCAGTCTTCGCCCGATGTCGTGAGTGCAATGAGCGCATGGTCGTCCGTCCAGCGCAAGACATCCGCAGGTAATCCCAAGTCCGCGGCTCTCTGTTGCGCGAAGGCCCGGCCGAGGAAGCCTTGCGGGCGCATGTCCTGCAGCCACCAGGGCAGGCTCTCCCAGAACTCGAAACGCCTGTGTTCGTGAAGCTCTGTCAGGTAACCGCCAAGGACTGCATGCAGGGTGCCGATGCTGGTGGCGCGCCCCTCTTCGTCGATGCGATAGACAGGCCAGGCGCTGTTGCCCGCCAGACTGCGACGGGCCGCGTAGGTGGTAGCGCGGGCGGTGCCGTAGCGGAGGACCTGATCGCCGACACTTGCTATGAGGCGAGAAAGCGTCGGTCGGCTGATGCCCAGGCGTTCGACAAGTTCACCTGCCGGCAGTGGGCCGGAGCTGAGTGCGGAGAGAAGATCCAAGGCTTGGGGCATGGTGCGGCTTTGGGAAGAAACGATATGTGAAACGATTCGTGAATCGATATGTGTTGGTGTAGTGTAGCAATTGCTACAATTAAATCAATTGCTTATGTAAGTGGTGGGATTGATTTGCCGGCGTTATTGCATGATGTGTGAAACGATTTTTTTCAAATAGAAAAGCCCGCCATGGGGCGGGCTTTTCTGATGCAAAGTCGCTGGATTCCCGCCTTCGCGGGAATGACGGCTAGCGACTGATGGGCTTGTAGCGGATGCGCTTCGGCTTAGCCGCTTCCTCACCCAGTCTCTTCTTCTTGTCCTCTTCATACTCTGCGTAATTCCCCGCAAAGAACGTCCATTGCGAATCACCCTCGGCTGCAAGGATGTGCGTGGCGATGCGGTCGAGGAACCAGCGATCGTGGGAGGTCACGAGCACGCAGCCGGAGAACTCCAGCAGGGCGTCTTCGAGGGCGCGCAGGGTTTCGACGTCGAGGTCGTTTGAGGGCTCGTCGAGGAGGAGGACGTTGCCGCCTTCGACCAGTGTCTTCGCGAGGTGCAGTCGACCGCGCTCACCGCCGGAGAGGTTGCCGACGATCTTCTGCTGGTCGCCGCCCTTGAAGTTGAAGCGGCCGATGTAGGCGCGGCTGGGCATTTCGAATTTGCCGACGGTGAGGATGTCGGCGCCGCCTGCGACGGCGTCGAAGACGGTCTTGGTGCCGTCGAGGCCTTCGCGCGTTTGATTGACGGCGGCAATCTTGACGGTGGTGCCGATGTCGATGCTGCCGGCATCCGGCTTGTCGAGGCCCTGGATCATGCGGAACAGGGTGGACTTACCGGCACCGTTCGGACCGATGACGCCGACGATGGCGCCGGGCGGGATGCTGAAGCTGAGGTTGTCGATCAGCAGGCGGTCGCCGAAGCCTTTGCTGACGCCATTGAACTCGATGACCTGGTTGCCGAGACGCTCGCCCGGCGGAATGAAGATTTCGTGGGTCTCGTTACGCTTCTGGTATTCGACGTTGCTCATTTCCTCGTAGCGGGCGAGGCGTGCCTTGCTCTTGGACTGGCGTGCCTTGGCGCCCTGGCGCACCCATTCGAGTTCTTCCTTCATGGCCTTGCGGTGCGCGCTCTCGGACTTCTCTTCCTGGGCGAGGCGATTTTCCTTCTGCTCCAGCCATTCGGAATAATTGCCCTTCCACGGGATGCCTTCGCCGCGGTCGAGTTCGAGAATCCATTCGGCGGCGTTGTCGAGGAAGTAGCGATCGTGGGTGACGGCGACGACGGTGCCGGGGAAGCGCACGAGGAACTGTTCGAGCCATTCGACGGATTCGGCGTCGAGGTGGTTGGTCGGTTCGTCGAGCAGCAGCATGTCGGGCTTGGACAGCAGCAGCTTGCACAGCGCGACGCGGCGCTTTTCGCCGCCGGACAGCGGGCCGACCTTGGCGTCCCACGGCGGCAGGCGCAGCGCGTCGGCGGCGATTTCGAGTTGTGTCTCGACGTCAGCGCCGCTGGTGGAAATGATGTTTTCATACTTGGCCTGCAGCTCGGCGAGCTTGTCGAAGTCTGCATCGGGCTCGGCGTAGGCTGCATACACTTCTTCGAGCTTGGTCTTGGCTTCCATGACTTCGCCGAGGCCGGATTCGACTTCCTCGCGCACGGTCTTGTTCGGGTCGAGCTCGGGCTCCTGCGGCAGGTAGCCGATGGAGAGATTCGGCTGCCATTGCACCTCGCCGTCGTACTCCTTGTCCGCGCCGGCCATGATGCGCAGCACGGTGGATTTACCAGAGCCGTTGAGGCCGAGCAGGCCGATCTTGGCGCCGGGGAAGAAGGAGAGGGAGATGTCCTTGATGATGGTGCGCTTTGGCGGAACGATCTTGTTCACGCGCAACATTGACATGACGTACTGAGCCATTTGGGAGGTGCCTTGAGACTGGAAAGGCGTAAGGATACCCGCGTGGCGCGGGCTTGTCCGGCGCGCGGGTGGGTGGCGCGGGAATTCGGGCGGGGGAAAGCCCGGTTTGCGGGCTGCCTGCCGTCGAAGCGGGAGCGTGGCCGCGCTATGTGGCGGCCTGTCGGGCTTATTGAACGATGAAGCTCGTGAAGAACACGTTGGCGACACCCGTCTTGCGGGTCAGGCCCAGCTCCTTGTTGACGCGTTGGGCGATGGACTCGGCGAGTTTGTCCTTGCCGGTGACCGAGCGCAGGGTTTCGGCGGAGAAGCCGGCAATGACCAGGTTGATGTAGTGCATGACCATTGGCCGGTAGAGGTCGAATTCCTTGGTGGCTTCTTCATTGGCCGGGCTCAGGACGAGTGCAACCTGTACGAAGCCGCTGGCGCCGTTCGCGCTGTTGACGTTGACCGTGAATTGCAGGGGGGCGGGGCCTGCGCTTTCTCCGCCGCCGCCGTGGCCGCTGGCGGATGCGAGCGGGCTCCAGGCGAGGCTCAGCGCCAGCAGGAGCGGAGCGAGTCGTGCGGAGACGAAGGGGGCCGCGAAGCGGCGGGCGGAAGGCGTCTGGTTTGTCATGGCGAGCGGCACCGGGCGAAGGCGTAGTTGGTGTTATCGGCGGCTGGCGGTGGATATTGATGCCGGATAAGCCTCATCTGTGCACGAAACTATTTCGCTGCGGAGCACGGCCGTTCTGCCGGGAGATGGCCAGCAGAAGGCCGGGAGGTGGCCCGGTGCGGCTGGACGCCCGTAGCGGCCGCTGGCACAGTGCAAGGCTCGTTTTCGTTCTGGAGGTCTGCGTGCGGTCTGTGTTCGGTTCGGTGGTACTGATCGTGGTGGGGGTGTTGTTCCTGCTGAACAATCTGCACATCCTGAGTTTCCGCATCGTGGGTGATGTGCTGCGCACCTGGTGGCCGGCGATCCTCATTGCGCTGGGCGTGTGGGGCCTGATGAAGAAGGGCAAGTGAGGGTGTCGCCGGGTCTGGACACGTTGTGGCTGGCGAAGCGCCTGGTGCTCCTGCTGGCGACGCTGCTGCTGAATGCCTGCGCGGGCCTCGGGCCGGGTTATTACTGGCAGGCCGCCAAGGGGCAGATGGACATGCTCAACAAGGCGCAGCCCATCGAGGCTGTGCTGGCTGACCCGGCGACGACGCCGGAAATGCGCTCGCGCTTGCTGCTGGTGGAGCAGATACGCTCCTACGCTTCGCGCGAGCTGGGCCTGCCGGACAACGACAGTTACCGCAGCTACGCCAATATTGGCCGGGCTTCGGTGGTGTGGAACGTGTATGCCAACCCGCCGCTGTCGATGCAGCCGCGCACCTGGTGCCCGCCCGTCGTGGGCTGCGTGGGTTACCTGGGTTTCTTCTCCGAGGCCGATGCGCAGAAGCGCGCCAATGAGCTGAAGGCCGACGGACTCGATACGCTGGTGGGCAGCGTGCCAGCGTATTCGACGCTGGGCTGGTTTCCCGATGCGGTGCTGAGCACCTTCATCAACTGGCCGGATGCGAGCCTGGCAGAGCTGCTGTTCCACGAGCTGTCACACCAGCTGATCTACGCCAAGGGCGATACGGAGTTCAACGAGTCTTTCGCGAGCACGGTGGAGCAGGTGGGTGTGCGCCGCTGGCTCACGCAATATGGCAAGCAGGATGCGATTGCGCAGCTGGCGCGCTCGGAGCGCATGAGCGCGGATTTTGCGACGCTGGTGTTGAAGCATCGTGAGCTGCTGATCGCGATCTATACCGGGCCGGGATCGGATGCCGACAAGCTGGAGCGCAAGCGCCTGCAGATCGCCGCGATGCGGGCCGAGTACCAGACGATCAAGGCCGAGCGCTGGGGCGGCGTGCCGGGCTATGACAGGTGGTTCGCGCAGGATATCAATAACGCCACCTTTGCCTCGGTGGGTTTTTACCGCGGACTGGTGCCGGGCTTCATGGCGGTGCTGGCCCAGCAGGAGGGCGACCTGACGAAGTTCTACGCCGAGGTGCGGCGTCTGGCCGCGCTCACGCCGGCCGAGCGGCGTGCGGCTTTGAAGGCGAGCGAGGCGGCGGTGGCGGCGAGTGTGGCTGAACCCGGTGCCGCCAGATCGTCACTGGGTCAGTTTTAGTTCTGGCCTGGTCGTGCGGCAGATGCTGTAGCCGTACTTGATCTCGCGGTCGTCGCGTAGCTCGACCACCGTTTTCTGCATCACCTTGCCCAGGCTGAACTTGGTCTTGTCGTAGTCGCCATCTGTCGTGAGCTTGCGTGAGAGCCGCTCTATTTCCGCGTTTGCATCGGCCGCGCGACCGGCATCCAGCAATACGCCGGGCAGGTTTTCGGACACGATCTTCATGTTCCGCTCGCCGCCTTCGGCTTCCATTTTCCTGAGAGCCGCGATTGCTTCGTCTGTGCGGCAATCGATGGTCAGATTGTTGGCGTCGGCACGTTGCAGGGTCGTCGTGCAAGCGCTCAGGAGCAAACCGGAGGCGACCAGGGCCAAGGCGGGAACAAGCTTGCAGGTTTGCTTGCAAGTCTCTTTGAGGGACAAACGCATCGTGTGACTCCGGCGGGACGGTGTGGGACGGGGTGCTGCCTGTGCCGATCTCATGGATGGGCGGGCCTGCCATGGGCAGAGCTGGCAGACGAAAAGCAGGCAGATGATACCGAAAGCCGGAGCAGGCCGTTCGCGTAAAAAAGGGAGCGACTTTCGTGAATCTGCTGGCGCGATGCAGACGCCTTGCTCGCGCCCAGACCGTCGTCATGCCCGACCTGCGGTCTCACGGGAATCCAGTGCCGATCTTTTGGGCCGCCGGATGAGTCGCCGGCCTCCCGCCCACCGCAGGTCGGCCTGTCCCGAGTTTGTCGAAGGGCGGGAGCGGCGGCATTCAGGCAGCTTGCAAGTGAGGTATGCAATTCCCAAAAAAAACGGCACGCGGGAGGGACGCGTGCCGGTCAAGCTTCGCCAGGTGTGTGGGCACCTGCCGAGGGAGTGTGGAGTCTGTGATGAACAGACTCCCAGAGCTACAGTGCGGGGGACACTGCCGCTCCGAAGCGCTGTGGCCGGGCTAGCCGGCGACAGTGCTGAGATGAGATTTCATTTGCGTATTGGCCTCCTTTTCCGAAGTTGCAGATGATGGGTTGTGGCGAAACTGGGATTCGCTGAGCGGCGTGCTCAGCGGTGTGCTGGTGGCGCTGAGGGACTGGATGTCACCGGACAGCGTGCCGCCTTCTTCGACAAGCAATTTGCCGTAGCGGATGCGGCCGCTCACACGCCCGGTGGCGTGAATGATCAGTTGTTCGCGGGCAGTGAGGTCGCCGTCGAATTCGCCGAACACCTCGGCAATGTCGATGCCGACCTTGCCGCTGAAGGCGCCGTGCTCGGCGATGCGGATGACGCGACTGTCCATCGTGGCCTCGACACGGCCTTCGACGACGAGGGTGTCGCAATCGAGGATCTCCGCACCCTTGAGTTTCACGTCGGGCCCGACGATGAGTCGGCTGGGCGACAGGGCTGCCTCGGGTGCTCCCGTGGGCTCGGCCTGTGGCGTGCTCGCTGCGCGGGCCGGCGTTGCGCTGCTCTGCAAGGCGGGGTGCAGCGGCAGGGCGCTGCTTGACGTGCTGCCGTTGCCGGACGACTGGGCGGCGCTGCTGGTGCCCGGATTGCCCGATGAGGTGAGCGGGACCGGACGACGATCAGCGAGGCTGTCGTTCTTGCCGAGTACGGAAGATTGTTTGGCGAACATGCGTTTCCTTTCGGGACTGGTTGCAGAGTGCTGCGATCTGCTGGCAATGAAGAGCTTGAGCAGCTCCTCTGCCTGTCGCTTGGCGGGCTTGATTGCAAGCGATGTGCCAGCGCGCGCAAAGCCGTATGCAAACAATGCCTTGCAGGTGTTTGGGGCCCTGGATAGGGCGTGTGGCGAGGAAAATCAGGCGCTGCGCCCCGTAAATATGTCGCACGCAGGCGTCACTTTTTCAGCCGGAGACGGCAGATGCCTGACGCTGCAGGCGTTCGCTTGTCGTCGGGCGACGACAGGTACTCAGCGCGTAGCGCTTAATGAAGGGCGTTCTGCTTGTCGCCGGACAGCAATTGCTCGAACTCTTCACGCGCCAGCGGACGGCTGAACAGATAGCCTTGCGCGTTCTGGCAACCGAGCTCGTGCAGGAATTGCTGCTGAGCCTTTTCCTCGACGCCCTCTGCTGTCATCTGCAGACCAAGACTGGAGGCAATCGCGGCGATCGCGCGCGCAATGGCAATGTCGTTGCTGTCGGCGGGCAGGTCGCGCACGAAGGAGCGATCGATCTTGATGCGGTCGATCGGTAGGTGCTTGAGCAGGCCGAGCGATGAGAAGCCGGTGCCGAAGTCGTCGATGGCGATGCTCACACCGAGCGCCTTGAGCTGGTAGAGCAGGCCCTGGCTGTGCTCGATGCTCTGCAGCGTGCTCTCGGTGAGTTCGATCTCCAGGTTCTGCGGCGGGAAACCGGTCTCCTGCAGCGTGTGGGAGATGCGATCGACGAAGTTGTCCGCGGCCATCTCGCGCACCGAGACATTGACGGCAAGGCGTAGCTCTATCGGGTACTTGGCAAGCCAGATCATGGCTTGCGTGCACGCGGTGCGCATGACCCAGGCGCCAATGCCGTCGATGAGGCCGCTTTCTTCTGCAACGCCGATGAAGCGGTCTGGCGGCACCAGGCCCAGCTCCGGGTGTTGCCAGCGCACGAGTGCCTCCATGCCGACCAGGCTGCCATCCGCCATGTCCACGACGGGCTGGTAGTACACGGTCAGCGAGTTGTCCTCGAGCGCACGTACGAGGCCCTGTTCGATCAGCATGCGCTCGCGTGTGCGGGCAGCCATGTCGGGTGAATAGAAGGCATAGCGGTTGCGGCCGCGTGACTTGGCTTCGTACATGGCGCTGTCGGCGGACTTGATCATCTCCTGACGCGTGCGCGCGTTGTCCGGGAAGATGGCAATGCCCATGCTGGCAGAGACACTCACGCGCTCGTGCGGCAGCTCGACGGGCGTGCGGATCTGCTTGAGCAGCTTTTCGGCGAGCAGGGCGCAGTCTTCGACACGCTTGACGTCGGGAATCACGACCACGAATTCATCGCCACCAATCCGGATGGCATAGTCGCTGCGCCGCAGTCCGTCGTGGATGCGCCCGGCAATGACTTGCAGCAGCAGGTCGCCCGATGTGTGGCCCAGCGTGTCGTTGATGGTCTTGAAGCCGTCGAGGTCCATGAAGATGATGGCCAGCCGCAGCCCTTCAGCCTGGTGGCGCGGCAGCTCCATGTCGAGCAGCTCGTCGAGCCGGTGACGGTTGCCGAGGCCAGTCAGCGCATCGTGATAGGCCATGTGATTGATCTGCGCCTCGGCCTTGCGGATGCCGCTGATGTCGGAGAAGGTCATCACGAAATGCGTGATCTTGCCAAGCTCGTTGCGCACCACGCAGACATGCTGCCAGGACGGGAACACTTCGCCGTCGGAGCGCCTGCAAGCGAGTTCGCCTTGCCAGTAGGCGTTGCCGGGCTCGTCCGGTTCCGGATTGAAGTGGTCGCCTTCGCGGCGCGTAGGCAGGAACTTGTCCGGATCCTGGCCGAGTACTTCTTCTGCCGGGTAGCCGGTGAGTGCGGTGAACGCCGGGTTGACCGAGATGATGCGGCGCTGGGCGTCGGCGATGAGGATGCCTTCGGCTGTCGATTCGAATACGACGTTGGCCTGGCGCAACTGGTCTTCGAAGGCGCGCTTCTCGGTGATGTCGCGGATGACGCCGATCACGCGCTTGTTCTCGGTGTCGCCACCGCCCTGGGGGTAGACGCGTGCATGCAGCTCGACCGAGCCTTCACGCTCATCCTGGAAGCGCATGCGCACGGACGCGAGGATGGACGACTGTGTCTGCAGTGCCTCGAGGATGGCAGGGCGGTCCGCAGGGTGAATGCGTTGCAGGAGACTTTCGCGTCCTTCACGGGATATCTGCGCGGCGTCGCCCACGAGTCGCTCCATCGCCGGGCTGAGTTCATAGCCGTCGCTGGGTTGCCCGTCAGCTGACGAAGACCATTCCCACACGCCCAGCGAGGCCGCATTGACCGCCAGGCGCAGGCGCTCTTCCGAGCGCTCGACCTTGAGTTCGACCTTGTGGCGCGCCAGTGCCATGCGTACGGTGGCGGCCAGTTCGCGCAGCTCGAAGGGTTTCAGCAGGTATCCATAGGGAATGCTGGCCTCGGCGCGTTCGAGTGTTTTCTCGGTGGCGTAGGCGGTGAGGAAGACGATGGGCAGGCGGTAGTCTTCACGGATCAGGCGTGCCGCCTCCGTGCCATCCATCGGCCCTTCGAGATTGATGTCCATGAGGATCAGGTCGGGCCGCAAGCTGCCAGCGCGCTCGACTGCGTCGGCACCGCGTGCCGATATCCCGACGACGTCGTAGCCAAGGCTCTCGAGGCCGCCCTTGAGATCCAGCGCCACGATGCGCTCATCTTCGACCACCATGATGCGTGCGCCCATCAGTCTCTCCCCAGACCGGGTTTGAAATACAGTTCGAAGCGCGAGCCCTGGTCGCGGATCAGACGCAGCTCGCCGCCCAGTTGATCGACGAACAGCGGGATAAGCTGGAAGCCCAGCGATTTCGATACGTCGCCCGGCGTGATATCCGGTGGTATGCCGACGCCATTGTCCGAGATGACGATGCGCGCCTGATCCGGACCGAGAAGCTCAGTGGTGAGCAGGATCTCGCCACTGCGCCCATCGGGAAAGCCGTGCTTGATGGCATTGGTCAGCAGCTCGTTGACCAGCAGCCCGCAGGGTACGGAGCGTTGCAGGTCCATGTGGATGTCGGCCGCCGAGGTGTCGACCTGCAGCCTGACTCGCGCCCGCGCTTCGCCGAGCACCTCGTGCATGAGGCTTACGAGGCGTCGCAGGTACAGGCTGAGATCGACCGTCGAGAAGTCGCTGCGCTCGTAGAGCAGCTGGTGAATGAGGGCCATGGCTTTGACGCGACGCTGGCTGTCTTCGAGCATGCCACGCGCATCCTCGCTGGCGGTGCGCGCCTGCAGGCTGAGCAGGCTGCACACGACTTGCAGGTTGTTCTTGACGCGGTGATGGACTTCGTTGAGCAGGACGGTCTTCTCGTCCAGCGCGGTCTGGATGATGGCCTGGTCGGCCTTGCGTCGCGTCATGTCGACGATGGCGGCGAGCACGTGTTCGCCGCCGACGGTGTTGAGCGCGTTGAGGCCGATCTCGACGGGAAACTCGCTGCCGTCGCGGCGCCGTGCGTACAGCTCGCGGCGGCCCGCCATGTCGCGGGTGGTCGGTGCGGTCATGTAGGCACTGCGCAAACCGTGATGGGCGTTGCGGTAGCGTTCCGGCATGAGCATTTCGATGGGCTGGCCGAGCAGTTCTTCGCGCGGGTAGCCGAACAGGCGCTCCATGCCGGAGTTCACGAGCGCGAGATGACCGTCGCGGTCGACCATGGCCAGGCCATCCGGTGCGGCTTCGACGACGCAGCGGAAGCGTTCCTCCGAGCGGCGCAGGGCTTCTTCATCGGCCTTGCGCTTGGTGACGTCGACGATGGCGGCGAGCACGTGTTCGCCACCGACCGTGCTGAGCGCGTTGAGACCGATCTCGACGGGGAACTCGCTGCCGTCCTTGCGCAACGCGTAGAGCTCGCGGCGCCCGGCCATGTCGCGTGTCGTCGGAGCATTCATGTAGGCGCCGCGCAGGCCCGGGTGGCCCTTGCGGTAGCGCTCGGGTATCAGCATCTCGATGGGCTGGCCGAGCAGTTCTTCGCGCGGGTAGCCGAACATGCGCTCCATGCCGGAGTTGACGAGCGCAAGACGGCCATTGCGATCGACCATGGCGAGGCCATCCGGCGCGGCTTCGACGACGCAGCGGAAGCGTTCTTCGGATTGCCGCAGTGCTTCTGCGCTGTGGGTGCGGCTGCTGATATCGATGGCCGATGGCACGAGGTGGGTGATCACGCCGTCGTCGTTACGCAGGGGCGCCAGCATGAATTCGATCGGCATGCGCGTGTCGTCCTTCATGCGCACGGTGATGTCATAGCGAGCGGGCTTGCCCTGGGCCGCTGCATCGGTCGATGCCTGCAGGCGCGCCTGTAGCTGCGGGTCGTGACTGAACCAGTAGGTGTCCCAGAGTTTCCTGCCGCGTACCTCTTCAAGCGTGAGACCGCCGGCCTCGAGCGGGGCGCGATTGGCGTCGATGACAGTGCCGTCCGGTGTCAGCAGGCCGACGAAGGTGAACAGGTTGTCGAGCACGCGCCGCGCCTGCGCCTCGGCCGCACGCAAGGCTTTGTGCGTCTCATGGTCGATCTGGAGCGGATGCAGCTGGACGATGACGGCCGCGACCTCGCCTTCGGGCGTCGTGGCCTTGCAGGGAGCGATGGCGAGTCGCCAGTGGCGCGCGCGCTCGTCTGCGTGCGGTATGTCAATGGCCTGATCGGTGATGGCCGTACCGTTGTTGAGGCACTGCCGTACCAACGCAGCCAGTTGCGCCGACATGCGTAGCAGGAGTTGGTCTACGGCATGGCCGACGCGGATGTCCGAACCCGGCGGGCTGAGGCGCGCGAAGGCCTCGTTGAGATGAACGCAATGCAGGCCGGTATCGAAAATTGCCACAGGGTGAGGGAGCGCGGCGAGCAGATGCAGGAGATAGGCGCTGCTGACGGACGTCGCTGCCGTGGGCTCCTGGATCGCTTGCGCTGCTGATACCGCCATGCTCTGGATTCCTTCCGGGCACTGGCAGTCGCTGCAGGTCGGGGGAGCCCCGGCGTACAGGTCACGTCCTTGCCCGTGCCTTGTTGCTGTGATTCGGTGCGTCAGCCAGACCAGTAGCCGTTGCGGAGACGTATCTGATCATGACAACGTCCTTTCGGGTCGTGCTCTGAAGCCTTTTCGAGCGGCTCTGCCCGATTGGGCAGGTAAGGCAGCGAAGACCGGAAAGATCCTCTAACGACGGCGATGGCGCGTGCCACAGTTGGGGCTTGCCACGATGTGCTGCGCGGCAGGCATTGCGAGCGACAGAATTGGCTGCGCCAGAATGCAACAGGCCGGGTGTTGCGACCCGGCCTGTCAGTGCTGGTGCATGACCAGCGGTGAATGCGTCAGTGCGGCTTCAACAGCGTGCGCCGAACACGTAGCGCTTCTCTTGCTCGGCCTTGACCGGGCTCTTGGTCGCCAGGGGCGCAGGGGCGGTGACGGTCACGGGTTGGGCACTCGGCAGGCTGATCCAGCCCAGCTTGTCGCGGATGTCCATGGCCAGCGTGACCAGCTCGACGTCTTCGCATTCTTCCGCAATATCAAGAGTTTGCGATGCGTAACCGACATCGCTGAAGAACTTCTGGGTGTTGATGGAGACGCCTTTTTCCTGGCGCAGGCGGATCTTGAGACGGGCGATAAGCTGAATCAGTGCGTTGTCCATCATGAGCTTCCGGTGGGTGAGGTAGGGGATCGTGGGACCTACCTAGCAATCCACATGCCGGAACGCTCGCCTGTCGGCCTGGTCGTGAGTGCGGGGTGATGCGGGTGTGACAAGTATCACGTCGAGTTCTCGACGTACCCTGCCAGCGGACTGACAGGGGCGTGTGCAAACGTGGGTCAGCGCTTGACGAGGTGGGGTGGCACGAGGTTGTCGGAGGCGCGCCGCATGGGCGTGTTGTCATCCGTTGTCGGGGCCGGCGTGCTCACATTCTGGGGAATGAAGATCGCGAGCTGGCGCTGGCGGATCTGCGCGGCGAGCGTGCTGAACTCGTAGTTGCCGATCTCGTCGACCAGACCGAGGACCTGGGCTGCGTATTCCGGCTCGTCTCCGAAGCGCTGCATGTCGACCTGGAAGTCGAGCTCCTGGGTGAGAAACATGTTCAAGCGCGCTACAAGCTGCGCGACTACGCTATCCATGACTGAATCCTTTTTCTGAACGGGGCTCCGCTTCATTTCGAGCAACATGCATGCCGTTGGTCGATCACTGTCTGCTGCATGTGCAAGCATTAGTGACCTATCTCACAGATGCTGATTCTGTGCCCGAAAGTGCGGCACAATGCCGCTCCCCTTAATCCGGAATATCGGCAAGAACATGAGCAATTCAAGCGATCAAAGCGGCGATGTGAGCACTCTTCCACATGATGCTTTCATTTCCCTCACGCCCCGCGATGCGCAGCAACAGGCCGCGCGACTGGTCCAGGAGGCGTTTGCTGCCGCTTTTCGTCTCTCCATCGAAGCCGGCGCCGAACAACGTCAGTCGGCTATCGAAAAGCTGACAGGTCATCTCGCGGAATGGGCGGGCATGGCTTCGCGTGACGAAGCACTGTTGCGCCGCACGCTGTTGCTGGCGGGGCTCGATCAATGGGGCCTGGCTTTCAGTGAGACCTTCGGGCCGAAAGCACTTTCCGGCGTGAGCGTGCTGGTCAGCCTGTTGCGCAACGAACTGGATGTGCAGGAGGAGGCTATCTCGCAGGGCTATCTCGAGCGGCTGCAGAACGAGGAGGGCGCGGCGTTCGACTTCAAAGTGCTGCTGCGTCGCGAGCTGCATCTTGCTTTGTGGCACGCCATGATCGCGGCTGAAGAGCGCGATGAGGCCGAGGCCATCATGCGTCACCTCGGCGGGCTATTGCTGGGGGTGTATGAAGAGATGCCGACGCATGGCTGGCGACTGATTGCGGACGCGCTGGCGTCGATCCAGATGCGCTGCCTGTCGCAAGGCCTGGCGATCGAAGGCATTGCGCAGGAGACGACCCAGTCGCTGTTTGTCTCGCTGGCAAGTGCGCTGCCGGAGGAAGTCTGCTCGCGTGTGATGGAGCAGTCGTCGACTGCCGTCAGGGCCTGGCAAGAAGCCAGGCGCTCAGTTCAGCACTAGAACGCGCAAGGGACGGGCTGCGCGGGCGTCTGGCCGTGTTGGCTCGCTCGCCGTGCTCAAGCACTGCTCTGCGCGAGCCGCCTTGCCAGCCACCCGCTCGCTCCGTCCCTTGCACGTTCTCTCCACTTGTTGGGAAAAGCAACGCTGAGAGGGAGCGTACGTGCTTAACCACTCCGAAATTCATCCCTTCAAATCTGCCCCAACAGACGGGCACTTCGTCTCCAGCCACTCCTGCAGGAAGTTGGCGAAGCCGCGCACCTTGGCCGACAGGTGTTTGCGGCTCGGGTAAGCCGCGTAGATCGTCAGTGGCGTTGGTGCCCACTCCTTCATCACTTCGACCAGGCGTCCTTCATCAACCGCAACCTGCAGGATGAAGTCCGGCGCCATGGTGAGGCCCATGCCTTGCGCGGCCAGCTCACGCAGCAGCAAGCCGTTGTTCGAGTGCGTGCTGCCACCGATGCGCACGCTGATCGGCCCCTTGCCTTCGCGCTTGCCGCCCTTGTCCTCAGGGTCGGCGAAGCGCCAGACATGATTCTCGCTGGCGTAGGCGTAGGTCAGGCACTGGTGCTTCGCCAGATCATCCGGTGTCTGCGGAATGCCATGCGCATTCAGGTAGTTCTGTGCCGCACATAACATCATGCGTGCCTTGCCGATGGGGCGCGCGACGAGGTTCTGCGAGCCGAGGGCACCGACCCGGATCGCCAGGTCCAGCCCTTCCTCCACCAGATCGATCTGCTGGTCCGACAGTGAGATATCGAACTTCACCTGCGGATGGAACCGGGCGAAGTCGGCGATGGCTGGCGCCAGATGCCAGGCGCCAAAGCTGATCGGTGCCGTGAGGCGCAGCGTGCCGCGCAGCTCCACACTGGCACTGCCGACGGACTCTTCGGCCTCTTCCAGATCCGACAGCAACTGCAGGCAGCGCTCGTAATAGCCGCGGCCATCTTCAGTGAGGCTGATGCGCCGTGTCGTACGGTTGAGGAGGCGGGCATTGAGCGTGGCTTCCAGTTGCGCGATCAGGCGCGAAGTGGCCGAGGTGGAGATGTCGAGGCGCTCGGCCGCGGCGGCAAAACTGCCCAGTTCCACGACCTTGCAGAACACATTCATGGCTTCGAAGCGGTCCATCTATTGTCCCTGAAGAAGGAATAATGAATTGCATTGTAGGTGGTTTATCTCAAATGCGAAGCTCTCCAGAATCCGCTCCATGCTTCACCGATTGCTTACAACGTCTTCAAGGAGTCTGAAAATGTCACGCACTGCTTCTTCTGCTATCGCACTGAATTCCACCGCCGAATACGGCGCCTTCGCTCTGCGCGTGTCGCTGGGCGTCATCATGATTGCCCACGCACTGCTCAAGGTGCTCGTGTTCACCATCCCGGGCACGGTTGGCTTCTTCGAGTCGATCGGCCTGCCTGGCGTGCTGGCTTACCCCGTCATCGCGGGTGAGTTCTTTGGCGGTATCGCGCTGGTGGTCGGTTTCCAGACCCGTCTGGCCTCGTTGCTGCTGATCCCCATCCTGTTGGGAGCGACTTCTGCTCATACCGGCAACGGCTGGGTCTTCAATGCGCCTAACGGTGGCTGGGAGTACCCTGCCTTCCTGGTAGTGGGTGTTGTCGTGCAAGCCTTGCTGGGTAACGGTGCTTTCTCGTTCGACGGCTGGCGTGCCCAGCAAACAGGCAACCTGGCGCGTGCCTGAGTAGCCCGGTTCGCGGCGTCACATGGTGACGCCGCGAAGTCATGACTTCGTAGAAACATCATCCTTCACAAACCAAAGGAGATTCCCATGAAACTGTTCTACGCACCTGGCGTGTGTTCCCTCGCTCCTCACATTGCGCTGCGCGAAGCAGGCCTGGAGGTCGAACTGCAGAAGGTCGACACCAAGACCAAGGCCATGGAGGGTGGCGGCAATTTCCTCGAGATCAATCCGAAGGGCTATGTGCCGGTGCTGCAGCTGGACAATGGCACTGTGCTCACCGAAGGCCCGGTCATCGGCCAGTACATCGCCGATCTCAAGCCCGAGTCGAAGCTGGCGCCACCTGCCGGCACCATGGAGCGTTACCGCCTGCAGGAGTTGCTTGGCTTCCTGAACTCCGAGGTCCACAAGACGTTCGGCCCCTTGTTCAAGCCGACTACGCCAAATGAATACAAGGACGCCCTGAGGACACAACTCGGCGAGCGTTTCGACTACCTCTCCACACAATTGCAGGGCAAGCAATGGCTCATGGGCGACACCTTCACGATCGCCGATGGCTACCTCTTCACCCTGTTGGGCTGGACGCAATGGACGCACATCGACCTGAAGAAGTGGCCCGTGCTGGCCGACTATTCGGCGCGCGTTGCGGCGCGCCCGGCAGTGCAGGCGGCATTGAAGGCCGAAGGTTTGTTGAAGTAACAAGACGCACCGGGAAAACGGGCTGCGAATCCGACTGAAGTTGTTGGCTCGCTCAGCGCATTTTCCCGGGCGGTTTGTAGTTGTCGTTTCAGGGTTGTCGTTTTAGTACTGCGCCAGCTTCGATGCCGAAGCCGCCGTACAGGAGGTTCATCATGAGTTCCCGTCGTTTGCCGTCACTATTCATATCGCATGGGTCGCCCATGCATGCGTTGCATGCGGGCGCCGCAGGCGAAGCCTGGGCTGCACTGGCGCAACGCATTGGCAAACCGCGCGCCATTCTCATGGCGTCAGCACACTGGGAAACCAATATCCCGATGGTGACCGGGACCGCTCAGCCCGAGACCATTCATGACTTCGGCGGTTTTCCTGCCGAGCTGTATCGCATCCAGTACGCGGCGCCCGGCGCGCCTGCCCTGGCAGAGGAAGTGCAGGGCCTGCTGCGCAAGGCTGATATCTGCACGGGCATCGAGGCCAATCGTGGTCTGGACCATGGCGCCTGGTCGCCGCTGTTGCATATGTATCCTGATGCGGACGTGCCGGTGCTGCAGCTGGCCATGCAGGCAGATCGCGGCGCGCGCCATCACCTGGCGATGGGCCGGGCGCTGGAACCGCTGCGTGACGAAGGCGTACTCATCATCGGCTCAGGACACATGACACACAACCTGCGTGATTTCTTCACGCAGCGCGGACAGGGCGGGGGTGCCACGGCCTCCTACGCACGTGAGTTCCGCGACTGGGTAGATCAACGCATCCAGGAGAACAGGGCAGACGAGCTGGTGGACTGGAACACGCAGGCGCCTTCCGCCTTGCGGGCGCACCCGACGCCGGAGCATTTCCTGCCCCTCTTCGTGGCGCTGGGTGCCGCAGGTGAGCGTTGGCAAACCGAGACTGTCTTTGCCGGTTTCGAAGGTGGTTCATTGGCAATGGACGCCTACGCTTTCGCTTGAGTACTGGCGCCGAGCTCAACAAAAAAGCCACGCAATGCGTGGCTTTTTTCATGGCCTGCAGTCGGGTGCTGCTGCGCATACTGCATGTGGAGTCGGGACGCGTGCGGGCCACTTCTGTCCGCGGGTCACGCGCAAGATCTCACTTCGAGGTAATGTGTCGACATACGCCGCGCGGTCAGCAGATACCGCGTGCGTGCATACCGATGATCCACTGGAAAAAGAGCAGAAACATGCCATATCGTCCTCCCTTCATCGCCCCCATGCGTTTCAGTGACGCCGACGCCGCGCTTGCCCAGGTGCAAGCCATCTATGACAGCAGCATCAATCACCTGCGCGAATCCATGCAGCGCTTCGTTGCCGGTGAAGACATCGCCTCCGACGAAGGCAAGGCCTATCCCCGTGTGCGGGCCTGTTATCCCTTCGTGCGCATCCATACCGACACTGTCGCCAAGGCGGCGGGGCACGACAAGCATCTGTCCTACGGTTTTGTTGCCGGTCCCGGCCACTACGAGACCTCGCTGACGCGGCCCGATCTTTTCGCCAGCTACTATCGCGAGCAGTTCAGGCTGTTGCTGCAGAATCACGATGTGGAGATCGAAGTCGGCACCAGCTCCGCACCCATTCCGATTCATTTCTCCTTCGGCGACTACGACCACATCGAAGGCAACATGAACCGCGAGCGTCGCCGCCTCATGCGCGACGTGTTCGACCTGCCGGATCTGTCGGCGATGGACGATGGCATTGCCAACGGCACGCATGAACCAAGACCCGGCGAGTCGCAGCCGCTCTCCCTGTTCACCGCACCGCGTGTGGATTACTCGTTGCAGCGCCTGCGTCACTACAGCGGCACTTCGCCCGAGCACTTCCAGAACTTCGTGTTGTTCACCAACTACCAGTTCTACATTGACGAGTTCATGCGCATGGGGCATGAGTTGATGAACGACCCGGCCAGCCCTTACATCGCGTTCGTCGAGCCGGGTAATGTCGTCACGCGCAAGGTCGGTACTGCGCCAGGCGAATACGACGCGCTCGGCAAGGCGCCACCACGCCTGCCGCAGATGCCGGCGTATCACCTCGTACGTGAAGATGGCGGGGGCATCACCATGGTCAACATCGGCGTCGGCCCGGCCAACGCGAAGACCATCACCGACCATATCGCCGTGCTGCGCCCGCATGCCTGGATCATGCTCGGCCACTGCGCGGGCCTGCGTACGACGCAGGAGCTGGGCGACTACGTGCTGGCGCACGCCTATGTGCGCGAGGACCACGTGCTCGATGAAGAGCTGCCGGTATGGGTGCCGATTCCCGCGCTTGCTGAAATCCAGGTTGCACTTGAATCCGCCGTGGCAGATGTCACCGGTCTGTCGGGGCCCAAGCTCAAGCGCGTCTTGCGTACGGGCACCGTGGCCACTACCGACAACCGTAACTGGGAGCTGCTGCCGGACAACACACCGCAGCGCCGCTTCAGCCAGAGCCGCGCGGTGGCGCTCGACATGGAAAGCGCCACGATTGCCGCCAACGGTTTCCGCTTCCGTGTGCCTTACGGCACCTTGTTATGCGTAAGCGATAAACCGCTGCACGGCGAAATCAAACTGCCGGGCATGGCGAATCACTTCTATCGCGAACGCGTCGACCAGCATCTGCGCATCGGCATTCGCGCGCTGGAGATGCTGCGGGAGCAGGGCCGGAATGTGCTGCACAGTCGCAAGCTGCGCAGCTTTGCCGAAGTGGCGTTCCAGTAAGTCCGGCTTGCGGGCGGGGTGAATACTCCGCCCGCGTTTTCCTGGCCGGGTGTTATTGCAGCCCCAGCATGCTCGCCAGGCTGTTGTCCGGCTCTTCTGGCTCGACGCAGATGTTCGCTTCCAGCGTACGCAGGTGCTCATCCATGAGTTTCGCTGCGCGCTCGCCATCACCTTTCTCGATGTAGTCCACCACGCGGGCATGTTCGTCGTGCTCGCAGGATGCGTTGCCGGGCGGTTCGTAGAGCGCGACGATCAATGAGCAGCGCGAGACCAGTTCGGTGAGGTAGCGCTGCAGGATGGGATTGCGCGCCACTTCGGCGAGACGCAGGTGGAAGGAGCTTGCCAGGCGTGCCCATTCCGGCTGGGCAAAGCGATGCATGGCGTTGTGTTCCTGCTTGAGCTGGGCGCGCAGGGCTGTGATGTCGGCGCGCGTGGCATTGGCGGCGGCGAGCCGCACGATGACGTCTTCCAGCAGGCGCCGCGCCTCGAAGATCTGCCGTGTTTCTTCCGGTGTCGGTGCTGCGACGACGGCGCCGCGATTGACCCGTAGCTCGACGATGTGATCGTGCGCCAGCTTCTGCAATACCTTGCGGACAGTTGCACGGCTGACGTCGAAGAGCTCGCAAAGTGAGGACTCCGGCAGCTTTGTGCCGGGCCGCAGGCGCTGTGTCATGACGCTGTCGAACACAGTGTCGTAGATGCGTGTCTCGATGTCGCTGCCGTTCTCCATGTCAATGAGATCGGCGTCGGGAGTGACTTCCGCCTTGTTGCGCAATCTGGGGGCGCCTTTTGCGCTGACTCTGGCGGCGACTTTTGTAGCGGTCTTGGTGGCCATTGTGTTCGACAGGAATTGTTGACAATCCGTCGTGCGGATCGAAAACAGGAGATTGCCACAATCCGGCGGCGGATTGCTGGCTGAAAGTGCAGGCAATCATCTTTGGGCCGCCAGAAGGCCTGTCTGCACCTTGGCTGCAATCCGGATCAATGCGAGGTCACTGCCTGCCGGGCCGATCAGCGAGACGCCCAGTGGTGCTCCCTGCGCGCTGCTGAGCGGGATACTGACTTGCGGCAAGCCTGCGAGGCCGGCGATGCAACAGATGCGCAGCGTGCGTGCGCGGATGTCGTCGATCTGCGCGCCACTGCTTTCACGCAAGGGTGCAAGACTGGCGGCGGAGGGCACGACGGCAATTGCGTCGTGTCCGAGCAGGTCGCGCACGCGTTCGCGAATGCGCGCGCGTTGCGTGTTGGCCGCACCGGCCTGTGCGCAGGTCACCGTGCTGGCGTGCTGCCAGCGCGCAGCGATGGCGGGTGCAAAGACGGGCGCGTGTTGCTCGATCCAGTTGCCATGCGTTTGCCAGCCGTCGAAGGCACCGAGGGTGACATAGGTCTGGCGCCAGTCTTCGACCGTGCTGCCTTCCGCGGCGGCGATCTCTTGGGGTGCCAGCTCCGCCGACAGGTAGTCGAGTGTCTGACGCAAGCCGGGCAGGAAATCAACATCGGCAGTGGACCATGCGTCGCTGAACGCCAGCACGCGTTGCGGCGTGAAATTGCTTTCGGGTAGCAGTACGCGGCCAACCGCTTCGAAGCAGCGGGCGTCGTGTGCGAACCAGGTGGCTGTGTCGAAGCTCGGGTGCAGCGGCACCAGCCCTTCGCGCGACAGCAGGCCATGAGTACTGCGTAGCCCCCATACGCCGCAGTAACTGGCGGGTACGCGTGTCGAACCGCCGGTGTCTGTGCCCAGGGCGAAATCCACCAGGCGCGCAGCGACCGCAGCAACCGAGCCGCTGGATGAGCCGCCGGGGATGCGCTCGGGCGCCGCCCGATTGATCGGCATGCCGTAGTGCATATTGTTGCCGTGGATGCTGAAGGCCAGCTCATCGGTCAGCGTCTTGCCGTGCAGCGTTGCGCCGGCGTCGAGCAGCTTTGCGACCAGCGTGCTATGCCGACGGGGTATTGCGTGGGTTTCCAGCCAGAGGGGATTGCCGGCGCCGGTCGGCAGGCCCGCGACATCGAAGACGTCTTTCACGGCAAAGCCGAGCCCATCGAGGGGGCCCATTGCGGTGGGCGGGAGGCTGTACTTGCCGTGCGGTACCCAGGCGCCGACGGTGTCGGGGAAGGGGAGGGGTGAGAAAGCAGCAGGTGTCATGTATCTGGATTGGCGGGATAGGGGCTGGAGGCGTCTGTTCTGATCGAGATACTTGTTGATCTCGTTACGCTGGTGTGGCGTCGGATGATGGTCAGCGTCGTGAGGGATTGCCGTGGCTGATCTCTTTTCCGAGCTTTTCCATATGGCGGCAGATTGCCCCGGGGGTGGTGATCCATGCTGCGCCTGTATCGCGTGCACGGCAGATGTGCTCCAGCGCGCGGCGCAGGTGGCGCAGCCGGTAAGGTTGGCCGATGAGATAGGGGTGCAGGGCAATGCCCATCACCAGTGGTTGGCGCGCGGATTGCAAGAGCATCTCGTCGAAGTTGTCGATGATCATCTGGGCGAAGTCCTTGGCATCCATCTGTCGGGCGACGATCATCGGGATGTCGTTCAGCTCCTGCGGATAGGGGATGGCCCAGAGCTGTTCGCCGCTGCGCGTCTGCATGCGATGCGGTTGGTCGTCGTGACACCAGTTGAGGCTGTAGGCATAGCCGCTCTCGGCCAGCAAGTCGGGCGTCAGGTGGCTCTCGGAAATCCAGGGGGATAACCAGCCGGCTGGCGCGGTACCACTCTCGCGGGCGATGCGCTCCTTACAGTAGCCCAGCAAGGCCAGCTCTCCGGCTTCACCCAGTTCGGCCTGACGCACGGAATTGCTGTGACCGTGCCCGATCAGCTCGTCCCCGCGCGCGGCGAAAGCCGCCACCAACTCCGGGCAGTGATCGTAGAGTGCCGTGTTGACGATGCAACCAGTGGGCAGCGCCAGCAGGTCGAAGAGTTCGATGCATCGCCAGGCGCCGACGCGATTGCCATATTCGCGCCAGCTGTAGTTGAGCACGTCGGGCTCGGGCGATACGGGGCCGATCTTTGCGCCCAGCCCTTCGCCAAACGCGAAGTGTTCAAGGTTGAAGCCGATGTACACGGCCAGCCTGGGCGCCTTGCTGCCGCTGGCAGGCCAGTCAAAGTCGGCGCGCTGCGTGATGGCGCTGTAGGGAAAGCGCGCGTGATGCGTCAATGGGCCGAAGTCGCTCATGCCGCATGCTCCGCACCAGCTGCCGGGTTCATCGGCGAGGTCCACGGGTCGGCAAGACCGGCGCGCACAAGCAACCATTCCGCACTGTCGTTCCACACATCCATCTGCACGATCTTGTCGTGCCGAACCACATAGCGATCGACATAGCGGTTGCCCTCGAAGGGCGTGCCATCGGGCCAGGCACCGTGGAGTGTGCCGATGTTGTAGACGATGGCCTCATCCGCCGTAGCCCCAGCGACGACGTCAGTGCGCTCGAAGCGCTTCTTCACCCACGCGTAGCGGTCGGCATTGAAGGCGCTGCAGTCGGCGGGCTCTGACATTTCGCGCCCACCGGTGAAGCGGATGTGCATGTCGGGTGCGGTAAAGCCGCGAGCGCCAGCCGGGTCGGGAATCATGATGGTGCGCAGGAACGCCTCGACCAGCTCGCCTGCGCGCTGGCCGACTTCCTGACTGCACTGCTTGCCCGGAGCAGGAAGCGCCGTGCCCGTTTGTGATGCATGACTCATTGCGATTTCTCCATGTTTGCACTCCATCTGTGCGCGTTATTGATTGCACAGGATTTGTTGAAGTGTGAGCATGGTGTGTGCCAGATTGTAGACAATCGTATTTGCGGTATGTATTCATTATTTTGTGTTGATGGATACGATGGCACGCTTCCTGCATTGCTCCGGCGTTGGCCGATTGGCCCCGACTGCGTTCTTACTCTGGAGAAATCGTCATGACCCGTATCACCCGACGCACTGTTCTCGCCGCTGCGATGGCTGCAGCCAGCTGTTTCACCTTGTCGCTGGCGCAAGCGGCCGATCCCATCAAGATCGGTCTGGTAACTGCGCTGTCCGGGCAGTCTGCATTGGCTGGCGAAGCCATTACCCGTGGCTTGACGGCCGCCATTGATGAAATCAACGCCAAGGGCGGTCTGCTGGGCGGGCGCAAGGTCGAACTGGTGCGCCGCGACGATGAAGGCAATCCCGCCAAGGGTGTGACCGCAGCGCGCGAGCTGATCTTCAAAGAGAAGGTTGCCGTGCTGTTCGGCGGTCTGGACACACCCGTGTCCGTCGCCATCGTGCAGATGACCAATCAGGAGAAGGTGCCTTTCATGGGCCCGTGGGCCGCCGGCACCCCCATCACGAAGAATGGCGCCAATCCGAACTTCGCTTTCCGCGTGTCGGCTGTGGACGAGATCGTTGACCGCGGCATGCTTGCCTATGCGCAGAAGACCTTCAAGGCAAGCAAGCCGGGCATGATCCTGGTGAACAACGCCTGGGGCGAATCGAACGAGAAGGGCCTGACCGCCGCGCTGACGGCCAAAGGCATGAAGGCGGTGGGCATCGAGAAGTTCGAGGCCAATGATGTCGACGTCGTGCCGCAGCTGACGCGCCTCAAGGCCGCAGGTGCAGATTCGTTGTTCATGGTCGGCAATGTAGGCCCGTCGGCGCAGGTCGTGAAGTCGCTGGACCGCATGGGCTGGAAGGTGCCAGTGGTATCGCACTGGGGCCCGGCCGGTGGCCGCTTCACAGAACTTGCCGGCCCTAACGCGAAGAACGTTCACTTCGTGCAGACCTATAGCTTCTTCGGCAAGCAGAACCCGGTGGGCGAGAAGCTGATCAAGACGCTGATGGCCAAGTATCCGGACATCAAGGGCGTGGATGACATCACCCCGGCTGTTGGTGTGGCCAACGCTTACGACGGCATGCAGCTCGCTGCACAGGCCATCGCCAAAGCGGGCTCTACTGACGGCGATGCAGTGCGCCAGGGCTTCTACAAGATCGATCGTTACGAAGGCCTGATCAAGACCTACGTAAAGCCTTTCACGCCGGAAGTGCATGACGCGCTGAGCGAGAACGACTATGTGTGGGCCTACTTCATCGACGACTACATCCTGCCGGTCGGCATGACGTCCAAGTAAGTGCGCGCTGATGTCACGTCGTTCCCGCGAATGCGGGAATCCAGTGTCTTCCAGTTTCTAGCCCGGATGAAGGCCGCAGGCCGGAGTCCGGGAGTTGCGCCGGCGTGAGGCCGGATCCCGGATTCAGCCTCGCTGCATCCCGGCTACATATCCGCGGGCCTGTGCAGGGACGGCTGAGTCCCCGCTTCATTTCAACGAACACTCAAGGCAGCCGATGCTCCTTCTCTCTGCGCTGATTTCCGGCCTTGGCCTGGGGGCCATGTATGGCCTCATGGCTTTGGGCTTCCACGTTACCTATGCCGTGTCCGGTACGGTGAACTTCGCGCAGGGCAGCTCGATGATGCTGGGCGCCGTGCTGACTTTTGCTTTCGCCCAGGTCCTGGGCTGGCCCATGTTGCTGGCCATTGCGCTGGCACTCGCCTTGTGTGCGGCATACGGCCTGCTGGTCGAGTTCGTCGCAGTTCGCCCCTTTGCCAGTCGCGGCTCAGATGCATGGCTGATGTCTACCGTCGCGCTGGGCATCGTGCTCGACAACCTCGTCATGTTTTCCTTCGGCAAGGAGCCACGCTCCCTGCCTTCCGTGCTGGCGCAGACGCCGATAGAACTCGGTGGCCTGGGGCTGGGGGTGTATCCCTTGCAGGTGCTGATCCCCGTCATCGGTCTGGCGCTCGCCGCGGTGCTGCATTTCGTGGCGCGACGCACGCGCTGGGGTACGGCCATGCTGGCCGTGGTGCAGAACCGTGATGCAGCGCGCCTGATGGGTATTCCGATCCGGCGCGTGGTGGCCGTGTCTTTCGCGCTATCTACGTTGTTCGCCGGTATCGCTGGCGTGCTGATTGCACCGCTCATGAACGTGCATGCCGACATGGGTACGCTGTTCGGTCTCAAGGCCTTTGCGGTGGCGATTCTCGGCGGCATCTCCAGTGCCTGGGGCGTGATGCTGGCCGGCCTCATCTTTGGTTGTGTCGAGGCACTGGTGACCGCCACGCTGGGATCGAGCTACACCCAGATCATCAGCTTCTCGCTGGTCATTGCGGCGCTTGCGCTGCGCCCCAACGGACTGTTCGGGCGCGCCGAGGTGCGCAAGGTATGAGTGCCCTGAGTTCAACCTTATCCGTGCCTGCCATGCCATTCCACCCGAATGTCATCACCGCCCGCAATAGCGGGGATGTTGCGTCCCTCGTGTTCGCGCTGATCGGCGTCACCCTTGCACTCGTGCTGGCGGCCACGCTCAACGGCTACTACGTTTTCGTGCTGGCCAATGTCGCGCTGCTGGCCATCGTCGGCATTGGTCTCAATGTGCTGATGGGCATGAGCGGGCAGGTCTCGTTCGGGCATGTCGGGTTCTATGCGCTCGGGGCCTACGTCGTGGCCGTGCTGACGAGCAAGGCCGGCTGGAGCTTCTGGGCAGCGTGGCCTATGGCGGCCGCCGTGAGCTGTGCCATCGGGGCCTTGCTGGCCCTGCCTGCCTTGCGCGCCAAAGGGCCGTATCTCGCGATGATTACCATCGCCTTCGGCTTCATCGTCGAGCACAGCGCGGTCGAGCTGCGCGACATCACGGGAGGGCAGAACGGCATCATGGGCATCGCTGCGCCAGCGCTGGGTGGCGTGTTCCGGGCCGAGCGCGCAATGGCTGCATTGGCCGTGATGACTGCCGCCATTGCCTTGCTGGGCTATGTGCTGTTGTCGCGTGGCAGCTGGGGCGCTGCGCTGCGTGCAGTGCGCGACAGTGAGACCGCTGCGGAATCCATCGGTCTCAATCCGCTGGTGGTGAAAACGGTGGCCTTTGCCGTGTCCGCCTTGCTTGCCGGTCTGGCAGGGGGGATCTACGCGCCACTCTCCGGCTTCGTCACGCCGAGCAGTTTCAGTTTCATCCAGTCCATCCTGTTCGTACTGGTGGTGATGATAGGCGGCTCGGGCACATTGCTCGGGCCCATCGTCGGCGCGATCCTCGTCGGCGTGTTGCCGGAGCTGCTCTCGAGCCTGGAGGAATATCGCCTGCTGTTCTTCGGCCTGCTCTTGCTGCTCGTGCTGTGGGCCGCACCCGAAGGTCTTGTTGGCTTGTTGCGTCAGCTCAATGCCGTAGTCATGCGCAGGCTGGGGCGAGAGACGATTGCCGGCCCGCAGCCGGACGCCCTGGCGCTGTCACTGCCGACGCGTGCGCGCCATTCCTTGCGTGCGGAAGAGCTGTCGATGATCTTCGGCGGCGTGCGTGCAGTCAGTGGTTTGAGTTTCGATGCGCAGCCGGGGCGTGTCACCAGCCTGATCGGCCCGAACGGCGCCGGCAAGAGCACGGTGCTGAACATGCTGTCGGGTTTCTACACGCCTACCCTCGGGCGCTGCGTCTTGCAGGATCGGGCCCTGCAAGGGCAGGGCGCATGGCGTGCCGCACGCAGTGGCGTGGCGCGCAGCTATCAGACCTCGCAACTGTTCGGTTCGCTGAGCGTACTCGACAACGTGGCGCTGGCCTTGCCGCGCGGGCGCCTCGGGGCCTTGCTCGGCCGCCGTGCGGTCAGCTCGCCGGCGGCACGCGAGCGCGCGCTGAGCCTGCTGCGCTGGTGCGGCTACCAGGGTGACACGGGCATCAAGGCGGCGGGGCTGGCGCACGTCGACCGTCGCCTGGTGGAGATTGCGCGCGCGCTAGCCACCGATCCCGAAGTGCTGCTGCTCGACGAGCCCGCTGCCGGGCTGTCTCGCGAAGACAAGCTGCAACTCGGCGCGCTGCTGCGGCGTATTGCCGACGCCGGTATCGGCGTGTTGCTGGTCGAACACGACATGGCATTGGTCATGGATGTATCGGATCACATCGTCGTGCTCGATGCTGGCCAGCTGCTGGCGCGTGGTACTCCTGCCGAGATCCAGCAGAACGCAGACGTGCGCCGCGCTTATCTTGGCGAGTCTGGCGAAGTGCAGGTGGCGCCCGGTGCGGCGCGTGCTGTCGCGGCAGATGCAAGCGAGTTGCTGGGCGTGGGCGGGCTGACCACCGGCTACGGTGCCGAGCCGGTCCTGCACGCGGTGGACCTGCAGGTACGCGAAGGCGAGATGGTGGCCCTGCTGGGCGCCAACGGCGCGGGCAAATCCACCTTGATGCGCAGCCTCTGTGGTCTGCACCGGCCGCTTCAGGGGGGCATTCACCTTGCGGGTGTCGAGCTGGCCGGGCTGCGTGCCGAGCAGATCGTAAGCCAGGGCCTGGTGCTGGTGCCGGAGGGCCGCCAGGTGTTCCCCGAGCTGAGCGTGCTCGACAATATCCGCCTCGGTGCCTTCCTGCACCCGGAGGGCCGCGAGCAACGCGTGGAAGAGATGCTCACGCGTTTCCCGCGTTTGCGCGAGCGCCTGCACCAACGCGCCGGCCTGCTGTCGGGCGGCGAACAACAGATGCTGGCCATCGCTCGTGCGCTGATGAGCAAGCCGCGCGTGCTGCTGCTCGACGAGCCTTCACTGGGTCTCGCGCCGAAGATCATCGAAGAGTTGTTCGCGGCGCTGGACCGCTTGCGCAGCGAGAACATGACCCTGCTGCTGGTCGACCAGATGGCGGCGCTGGCACTGGCCCTCGCAGATCGCGCTTATGTGCTGGAGAGCGGGCGCGTCGTCGCGCGTGGCACAGCGGCGGAGATCGCAGCCGATCCCGCGTTGGCGCAGGCGTATCTTGGGCATTGATCTGGCGTTCCCCTTTTGCTGGAGATTGCATGCTTGAATCCCTTGGCATGAGCCGGAAATCCTGGTCGTGCCCAAACGATCGTCATTCCCGCGCGATGCCCCAGTTCATGTTTGCCACCGGGCTCGGGCAAGATGCTCCCGAGCACTTCGGGAGGATGAGATGCTGAAAGCGACGATGGCCCGTGGTGGCATGCTCAGTGCGCCGCACCACCTTGCCGCGCAAAGCGGTGCCGCTGTGCTGCGCGAGGGCGGCAATGCGGTGGAAGCGATGATTGCCGCGGCCGCGACGATTGCGGTGGTGTACCCGCACATGAATGGCATAGGCGGCGATGGCTTCTGGCTCATCGCTGAACCGGGCAGGGCCCCCGTGGCGATCCGTGCCTGTGGGCCTGCTGCGCAGCTCGCCAGCCGCGAGTTTTTTGCTGCGCATGGCGACACCGTTATCCCCACGCGAGGACCACGCGCCGCGATCACGGTGGCCGGTGCTATCGGCGGTTGGCAGCTTGCGCAAGCCGAGGCGACGCGATTGGGCGGGCGCATGCCGCTGCCGCGCTTGCTGGCCGACGCAATCCATCACGCACAAACCGGCGTGCCGGTGACGCGTTCGCAAGCCCACCTGACGCAGACGAAATGGCATGAGCTGCGTCACGTGCCCGGCTTTGCCGGAACCTTTGCGCCGGACTTCGCGAGCAGCGGCCTGCCGGCAATCGGCGCCACACAGCGGCTGCCGCGTCTCGCCGCCACGCTGGGGCAACTGGCTGCTGCCGGCCTCGATGATTTCTATCGCGGTGACGTGGCGCGCAGCATGGCGCGCGAGCTGGAGGCCGTGGGCAGCCCCTTGTGCCTTGCCGACCTCGAGGCGTACCGCGCCGCCACTGTCATGCCCTTGTCGGTGCAGCTCGGCGTGGGCAAGGTCTTCAATCAACCGCCGCCGACGCAGGGCGTCAGCGCGCTGGCGATTCTCGGCATCTTCGATCAACTCGGCGTGCGCGATGCGGAGTCTTTTGCGCATGTGCACGGTCTGGTCGAGGCCACCAAGCGCGCCTTCCGCTGGCGCAATGCCAACGTGGGTGACCCCTCGTTCATGCAAGGCGACGCACAGCAGTTTCTCTCACCCGATTCGTTGATACGCGAAGCCAATGCCATCGACACTCAGCGTGCCGCGCCCTGGCCTGACATCGCCAAGCCCGGCGATACGATCTGGATGGGCGCCGCCGACAGTCGCGGCTGCGTGGTGAGTTACATCCAGAGTGTCTACTGGGAGTTCGGCTGCGGCGTGGTGCTGGATGAGTCTGGCGTGCAATGGCAGAACCGCGGTTCGAGCTTCACCCTGCACGACGGTCCGAACGCGCTGTTGCCGGGCCGTCTGCCGTTCCACACCCTCAACCCTTCACTGGCGCAGCTCAAGGATGGCCGCGTCATCGCCTACGGCACCATGGGCGGCGAGGGGCAACCGCAGACGCAGGCAGCACTGTTCACGCGCCACGTGTTGTTTGGTCAGGATCTGCAAGCTGCCGTGAGCGCGCCGCGCTGGTTGCTGGGCCGCACCTGGGGCGAGGAGTCCACCAATCTCAAGCTCGAGTCGCGCTTCGCGCCGGCGCTGGTCGACGCCTTGTGCGCAGCCGGCCATGACATCCAGATGCTGGGCGAGTTCGAGGACACGATGGGGCATGCGGGGGCCGTTTCCTTCCACCGCGACGGGCTCATCGAAGGCGCCAGCGACCCACGCGCTGACGGCTTCTGCGCAGCCTGTTGAGTGGCCCGCAAGCTTCCGAGAAGAAGCACGCGCTGGCATCGGCGGTAGCTGCAAGCTTCAATTTCTCCGCGGCAGTGAACGCGAAGTAGGGTATGGGGTAATCCCGGGCCGTCCGCCGGTCCCCGCTGCACATGAAGAGGCCACGCAACAGCGTGGTCTTTTTCATTGGATCCTGGCTCTGGCCCCGAAAAAAGGCCCGGCGCCCCGTATTCCTACGGATTGAGGCCGACCGGTGCGGCAGGTAGAGTAGGCCGCATGAAGTCCATGATCTCCTTCCTCGTCCACCCGCGCCGTCGCGTCTGGCCCGTGCTGCTTGCCTGGTCGCTGTGTTGCCTGTTGTGGGGTGCATGGCTGGTCCGCACCGAGTTGCAGACGACGCGCGAGGACTTCGAGACGCAGTCGCGCATCCTGCATCGCCTGCTCACCCAGCGTGCCGAGCAGCACGAAGCGCTGTTTGCGTCCCTGACGGCGCTGGAGCCCTCGCTGCCGCAGATGCCCGAGGCTCTGGCGCGCAGCACGCTGCAGTCCTTCATTGCTTCCATCATCGCGTCCTACCCGCAAGTCACTGCGGTGCAGGTCTGGCGTTTCGACGCGGCTGGCCGCCAATGGGCCGGTGACAAGGGTGTGCCGGTTGCGGCCGCACTGGCGGGTGCGTTGTCGCTTGCCGCGCGGGACGGGCAGGCCGTGCTGCCAGACGCCGGAGGCTTTACGGTGCTGCGCAGAGGCAATCCATCGGTGTGGTCCCTGCATGTGCGTGCTGACCATCTGCTGGGAGCTGACGAGCAACCCACGCCGGGCGTGTACCTGCGGTTGGCGCCCGACGCCGGGCCGCTGCTGTGGGAGCGGCCAGCCTCACAACAGGTGTGGTCGCAACTCGCGCCCTTGCACTTCGAGAAACATCTGGCCGTGCGCAGCCAGCCCTACCTGATGACCACGGAGCAGGCGCCGTTGCCTGCCGTGCTGCCTTGGGGGCGCTTTGTACTTGGCGCGGTCATCCTGCTTGCCTTGTGTATCGCTTCAGCCTGGGCGATTGCCCAGTATCGCCAGCGCGTGCTGACGCAACGTCAGCTGGCCCTCGCGCATGCTTCACGCATCAATGCCATGGGAGAGGTGGCGGCAGGCATGGCGCATGAATTGAATCAACCGCTGGCCGCCGTGTTGTCGAACGTGCAGGCAGCCGTCCGCTGGTTGCAGGATGATCCGCCAGAGGTCGCAGACGCACGCGAAGCCGCCAGTGCCGCCGCGAAGCAAGCCAGGCGCGCGGGCGAAATCCTCCAGCGTTTGCGTAGCTTCATTTCGCCGCAGGCGAGCGTGCGCGAGGCCGTGGATCTCAACGCCGTCCTGACGAGTGCGCTGTCGCTGGTCGGTGAATCGCTGCAGCGTCGCCACGTGAGCGTCAGCAGCAAACTCGTGGATGACTTGCCCAGCGTGTCCGGCGAGCGTGTGGCGTTTGAACAGGTCGTGGTGAACCTGCTGCTCAACGCGGTTGACGCCATGGAGGCGGGCGGTACCCTGCACCGGCAGATTCACGTCGAGACATCGCATACTGCGGAGCGCTTGCTGCTGAGCGTGCGCGATAGCGGACCGGGCCTGACGGATGAGATCAAGGCGCGGCTGTTCGAGCCCTTCTTCACCACCAAGTCGAACGGCATGGGTCTTGGTCTGTCGATTTGCGAGAACATCGTGCAGCAGGTGGGCGGCGATCTGAGTGCCGACAACGCGGAGCAGGGCGGCGCGGTGTTCTGCATGAGCCTGCCCCGCGTTACGAAAAACATGAAGGAGGCGGCATGAGTGCGCAGTCTCCCATTGTGCATATCCTGGACGACGATTCCGGCGTGCGCGAAGGGTTGTCCATGCTGTTGCGCTCTGTCGGCTTGCGTGCCGAGGCCTTCGCCAGTAGCGCGGAGTTTCTCGCCGGGCGTGACGCCGATGCGATCGGCTGCCTGATTCTCGATATCCGCATGCCTGGCGAGTCCGGCCTGCAGCTGCTCGAGCGCTTGCCGGAGGCGGGCGTCGATTTGCCGGTGGTGATGCTCACCGGTCACGGCGACATGGCGGCTTGCCGGCGCGCTTTCAAAGGCGGTGCCATCGAATTCCTTACCAAACCCGTCGACGAAGATGCCTTGATCGAGGCCGTACAGGCAGCCATTCGCAGCCACATCGCCAGTCGTGCGCGCACGGCAGTGACGCGCGAAGCGCAAGCGCTGCTTGCCAGGCTGACCGATCGTGAACGCGAGGTGCTGACGCAAATCGTCGACGGCCTGTCGAACAAGCAGATCGCCCGCGTGCTCGACCTCTCGCCACGCACGGTCGAAACGCATCGCGCCAATCTCTTCGAGAAGCTGGGCGTGGACTCGCTGGCGCAGCTGGTGCGGCTCTACCTGGCGGGCATATCCGGGGAGTAGCGGCCCCTCTCGCGGGCGTGATGGGCAACCTCACTCCCATTCTGTTTCTTGCCCCGTGACTGGCAATGCGTTGCTCCGCGCATTCGCTGCAGCCCCAGGCTTGGGGCGGCAGCGTTCGCGCCAGGCGCCAACGCATCTCATAGAAAACGGGACGAGGACTGGTTACGTGATGTGCCCTGCATTCCCCTCTACCGCTCGTGGGAGAGGGTGGCCGTCAGGCCGGGTGAGGGCGAGTTTCATCTACGCGCGGCACCCAACTGCGTATTTCTACGGAGCCCGCTCCGCAACCGTGCGAATAGTGCGCACACGATCAGATCCTTAATCTGCACACATCGGTTCAGCGCACATCGCGAACCGAAGCAACCCGCAAACAAAGGAGATTGATCATGAACAAACTCGCACTCACCGTCCTCGCCACTGTTGCTGCCTTCACCAGCGTTGCGACGAGCGCGCAAGTCCGCACCGAGAAGAACATGTCGCTGGCACTGGCTTCCGACATTGCAGCGAACGCTGTTGCCGCATGCACGGCACAGGGCTACAACGTGACCGCGACCGTGGTTGACCGTGCCGGTACCGTCCGCGCCCAGCTGCGTGCTGACAACGCCGGCCCGCACACGCTGGAAGCCAGCCGTGCCAAGGCCTTCACTTCGGCCTCTGCAAAGAACAGCACCTCCGCCATCCTGGAGAGCGTGCAGAAGACCCCGGCAGCACAATTCCTGCCGATGATTCCTGGTTACCTCGTGGTTGCTGGTGGCGTGCCGGTCAAGAGTGGTAACGAAGTGATCGGTGCCGTGGGTGTAGGCGGCGCGCCAGGCGGTCACCTCGACGAGCAATGCATCAATGCAGCGCTCGACAAGGTGAAGGACAAGCTGCAGTAAGCGGTAGTCGTCCAGGAAAAAAGGCCACGCAGAGCGTGGCCTTTTGTTTGGGCGTCACATTCTTGAATTGCTTGGCACGATGCCGAAGCTTGCGGCCTGCCCAAACGACCGTCATTCCCGCGAACGCGGGAATCCAGCGTCGTTCAAGCTCGCTCCAAAGCCACAGGGTTTCCGCTCGACTGCCGGCCTGTCCGGGGCTTGTCGAAGGGCGCGAATGACGTGGCGCTCAAGGGCTCGAAGGCGTCGAGTTTGTAACGCCCTTTCGCGCGTGGTCGATGCAAGTCGAGGGCTTACTTCACCGTATAGCCCCGTCCGTCCATGCAGGCTTCATTGGCGCGGCGATAGTCGGAGCTCTTGCCTGCCACCTGGTCGGCGCTGACGCCGCCGTAGGCCTGCGTCGGGTCGAATCCGCTCTGGTTAACGGCCCAGGCGTGGCATTCGTAGCTGTCCTTGTCCTGTTGCTTCTCCGACTGACCATTGCGCGGATAGACGAATGATTTCTCCATGACAGGTGCGCTGTCGCTTGCATCAGACGGCGGTGCCGAGACGATGTAGCCATCGCCACGTGGGGTGGCGCGGTAGTAGGTGCCATCGGAGAGGTAATAGGTCTCGCCGCGAATCACGCGTGAGTCGTAGTAGGTCGGCAGGAAAGGAACGACGATGCCGATGGGGGGCGCTACGACGACGAAGCGGGGGCCATACGGCCTGTACCAGGCACCGGCGGCGTAGTAGAAATGCTCGCGACCATACGCGTACATGCGTGGCGCGGGCGGCAGCACATTGACGCTCACGCCGATTGAAGGGCGCACGCGTACGACGCCCGGACGATACCAGCCATCTCCGTGGTAATCGTTGCCATGACCACCATGGCCACCGTGGTGTGGGTCTGCCTGCGCGATGCCGGACCAGGCCAGCAGGCCGGCGGGCAGTGCGATGGCCATCGCCAGCAATCGGGCTCGCTGGATGATTGTCGTGGTGAATGTCATGGGCATTTCCGGAACTCCTGTCAGATGTGTCTGTGGCGGCTGTCAGCGGACGATGTAGCCGCGACCTTCGAGGCAGGCACTCATGGCGCGGCGATAGTCCGCAGCGCGTTGTGAAAGTTGCGCGTGTTGCGCGCGTTGATCCGCGTTGGCCGAGCGCTCCATGCTGTCAGCGGTGGCCTCGCGATTGGCGTCGGAAGCCGAGCCTGCGGCGGCACCCAGCACCGCGCCGATGGCGGCCCCACCCAGCGCGTTCGATGGCCGCGACACTGCGGCACCGATGATGGCCCCCGTCACGCCGAGCACCGCGGCGTCGTGATTTGGCGAGACTGCGGGGTCGACACGCACCACGCGTGGCGTATCCGTAGGCATCCTGGCCGGGTCGAAACCGGTCTGCTTCACCGACCAGTTGTAGCACTCAAAACGGTCGCGCTTCTGCGCATCGGCCGATCTCTCGTCGCGCGGGTAGGCATACACCTCGGTGCTGATGGGCGGCAGGGCGCGCGGTGTTTCCGTGTAGCGGCGTCTGGGCGTTTCTGCACAGCCTGCCAGCGTGACAGCGATCAACGTACTTAGCACCGGAACGACAAGACGTCGATTGCCGGGGCTTGCTGCAAAACGCATGAAGGAATTCCTTTCCGGGGTCAGTTTCTTGAGGCAGCTCAAGAAAGTCGCTCAAGGGACGGATACAATCATTCAGGAGCAGCACCGTTGTCGCTGTAATGGTCTGTATCCATTTGTATCTGTATCTGCACGATGGCGCGCCAGCGTGACAACAACGCATCAAACCGGCAGATAGCCGACGCCGTCGAATGAACCAGCCATGAAAACCGCTTTCTCCAGCAACTGCCCTGGCAAGTCGCGCAAGTACGCAATTCTCCTTTTCGTCGTTACTGCAGGCCTGATGGCGGGATTCTCCGGTGCCGCCCGGGCGGACTACTTCGACTGCAAGACCTTCGACGACCGCAACCTCTGCAAGCTGCTCAATCGCTATCCCGCAGTGAAAGATCTGCCGGTGATTACCGCCGCCCGCATCGCCGATCTCTATCGCACCAAACCCGGCTACGCCGAAGATCTGCTGGAAGATCATCCCGTCGTGATCGAAGGAAGCGTGGCGTCGAAGGAAGAGAAGTCCGGCCGCGTCACGGTTACGCTGAATGAAAGCACTGATCCTGCGACCGCGATCGTGCTGCAACTCTTCGCCACGCACCCTGTTGCGGGGGACGATGGCCGCGTGAAGAGCCGCACTGCGCAGGAGGTGCAGGCCATCCTGCGTGATGGGCGCCTGGGCGTGTTCCAGTGCGTCGGCGATGGTGTGAAGAAAAAGATCCCCGTCTTCAAGAACTGCGTGCTCTGGCGTTAGAGCCGGGCACGGCGGAGCGTGGCTGCGGCACAATGATGGCCTCCGCTATCTGCCCCATTCCACATGCTCTACGTTCTGCTCGCCGCTACCTGCAGCGTTCTCGTCTCCGTCCTGCTCAAGGTCGCACGCAAACGCGGCATAGACACAGCACAGGCCATCACCTGGAACTACCTTTCAGCCTCCGTGCTGTGCTTCTTCCTGCTGACGCCGCCACTGGCCAGCCTGCAGCATGCAGACGCGCCCTGGGTGCCCTTGCTCGCACTGGCAGTCATCCTGCCTTCGCTGTTCCTCGTGCTGGCGGCCAGCGTAAGGGCTGCGGGCATCGTGCGTACCGACATCGCACAACGCCTCTCGCTCCTGCTGTCCCTCGCTGCGGCCTTCCTGTTCTTCGGCGAGCAGACGGTCCCACTTAAGCTCGCCGGCCTTGCGCTTGGCCTGCTGGCGGTTGTCGGCATACTCATCCGCCCGCAAGGGCAACAAGCATCGACGCCCGATGGCCAGCGCATGTGGCCGGCATTGCTTACGGTATGGGTCGGCTTCGCGCTTGTCGATGTGCTGCTCAAGCGCATTGCTGCTGCAGGCACGCCATTCGCTGCCTCGCTACAAGTCAGCTTCGTGCTTGCCTTCGTCGGCATGGTGGTCTGGCAAGGGCTGCGCGTCGTGCAGGGCAAGACGCAACTCTCCGCCAGAAACCTGCTCGCCGGCCTGCTGCTCGGCCTCATCAACTTCGGCAACATCATTTTCTACGTGATGGCCCACCGCGCCTTGCCCGGCCAGCCGTCCGTCATATTCGCCAGCATGAACATCGGCGTCGTCGTGCTCGGCACGCTGGTCGGCGTCATCGGCTTCGGCGAGAAGCTGAGCTGGCTCAACCGTGCAGCAATCGGCCTGGCGATCGTGTCGATCGGCCTGATCGCGATGGCGCCGAAGGCCTGAGCCGCGCTCAGTCGCCTGTGCTCGCCGACACGCTCGCTGGCCGGTTTTCCCGCCAGGCTGTCGGCGAGCTACCCGTCCAGCGCAGGAAGGCGCGCGCGAACGAACTGGAATTCGCGAAGCCGCAGAGAAAGGCGATTTCAGTAACGCTGAACTTTGGCTCTGCGAGGAAATGCACGGCGATGTCCTTGCGCACCTGGTCCAGCAGCTTCTGAACTGTGGTGCCTCGCTCGGCGAGCTTGCGATGCAGGCTGCGCTCACTCAGGTGCACCCTTTCAGCGAGCTCCCTGGCACCGAGGTCTCCTGTCGGTAGCAAGCGATAGAGTTCGGCCTTGCAGCGCGATATCAGATCGTCCTTGTCGATTGCTGCCAGCTGCGTCGTGAGCAAAGTATCCAGCGTGTGCGCGAGCTCGAGGTTGCCGGTGTCGAGCGGTTCGTGTGCTGACTCGGCACTCAGCAGGAAAGCATTTTCAGGCGCATTGAACGCTACAGGGCACCTGAAAAAATCGGCGTATGCCATGGGGGAGTCCGGCTCGGGGTAACGCAATCTGAGCTGCAGCGGCGCAAAGCGCTTGCCGAAATTGGCGCGGCACATGGTGACGAGCAAGGCGATCAGTAGCTCGCTTCCCCAGCGATCCAGATCGGCGTCTTCCCGCCGGTGATCGTAGACAACCCAGATCCCCTCATCGGCGTCACGCAAACCCACCGTGGGGCGTTCTCCGACCACGCGCTTGAAACGTACCAGTCGTTCCAGTGCCGTGTGCAGGCAAGGGGAGGCGAGCCAGGCGTAGCCGAGCACGCCAAAGTCCGACGGATGCCAGTACGGCGCGATCTCCAGACTGAAAGAGGGCGACGGAAACTGCTCTGCCAGTGTCCTGAGACAACGATCGGCATCGCTGCTCGGTACGCGTGGGAAGGGTGGCAGATCCTGCGGAAATGCAAGATCGCGATCCCCAGCAAAGCGGGCCAGCAAAGCCAGGACATGACTAGCGAGTTTCTCCATGACTTCAAGTCTGGCAGCAAATGCATGGCGAATGGCGCCTTTTGAACTGCGGCTCGCCTTGCAACGAGGAAGACTTCAGTCAGTCGAGCATTTCCGTCCTCTTTGCCTGTGCAGCAGCGTGAGTGTCCGCCTGCAAGGGGCGAAAACCAGCAGCGCCAGCGCATGAATGCAAAGGTACCTCCCTCAGTCAGGGGTACTGAATCAAGCCTTCGAATGCAAACAACTCGGGGACGACAGGAACCAACTCGAGTACCAGCGCCTTCTTGTCATGTCTTTGGGAAGGCGTTTCAGCCGGGGACTCAGATCCCCGGTCTTTTTTTGGCATTACCCCCTTCACTTGCAACGAGCCTGAATGCCGTCGTTCCCGCGAAAGCGGGAGTCCAGCGTCGTTCAAGCCAATTTCCTTCCCGTGCCCACTTGATCGCCTGCGCAGGCGCCCTTGTTGCTCTTCGAAGGCCGGGGCAACCGGGCCGTGAGCTGCCATCAAGACGCGTCTCGCGTATGCTCCTGCGGTGTCAGTGTGTTCGGACGGTGATGCAGGAAGTGTATGAATACCAAGCCAGCTTCCAGAGACCAGATGCTCTACGGTGTCGTCGACGAGGTTCTGCATTACGTATGGGATCCAATCGGCATTTCGCGCATACCGCAGGCACGTGACGAGTACCACGCCTATCTGCCTCAGGTGTTTGCCTTGCTCATCGGAAATGCTGATGAAGAAGGTATTGCCAGCTACCTCCATGAGACTGCAACCGGGAGGATGGGTCTTCCTGCTGACCTGCAACGCGAAGGGAATGTTGCTCGCGTGCTGATGGAGTGGAGACGCGTGGTGAACGAAAAATTTTCCGGGCCGAGCTCATGAAAACCAGTAGCTGGATCTCCCTCGCAGCCTTGCTTGCCGCGCTCATCGTGGAGGTGTCCGCGATGGTTCATGGCGCGGGAAAATTCGAGTGGAGCTGGTTCTATGCCTGGGCCAACGCGCCGTATGTCGTGCTCGCGCTGATCTTCTGCCTGCCCGTGGGGCAATCACGCGCCCGCGCCAACGCAGGGGGCATCGCCGGAATTTTCGTGCTGGCGTTCACTGCCTGGCTGTACATCAATGCCATGTGGATTTCAGTGTCATCCACGTCTGCGCTGATTTTCATCTTTGCGCCGCCCTATGTCGGCGTGGGCGGGCTGGTCGTGTGGGGGCTGAGCTGGTGGTGGCTCGCACGCCGCGCGGCGTCACGAGGTGGTGACGCGGCCAGTTGAAGAAGCAGGGTGCAGGTGCGCGAAGCAAGCCGCTGCCACCCGATGTCATTGCGCCGGGCTGATAGGTGCCCGGATCAGGCCCGGTTTTTCAGAAACACCCGTGCCTGCTTTTCGCCGTCGGCCATCAGCGCGCCGATATTTTCCGGGCTGCGGTCGAGCTTGCTCTGGTAGTCGAGCTTCACCTGCAGCTCCTCGGAGATTTCGATGAAGGGGATGTAGTAGTCACGATCTTCCGCGCCGGGGTAGGAGCGCGGGATACGTACCGGGCCCGTGACATCGAACTTCTTCAGGAAGTCGGGATGGAAAGCACCCATGCCCAGCAGGTCGTTCACGAACGCTACGGTATCCAGCGACTGGAAGAGGGATACGTTGCCCACGAGCTGGTTGCGACGGTCTCCGATGGCCTCTGGCAAGACGGGCGCCTTGGCGCAGGTCGTGGGATTGATCTTGATCACCCATAATTCCTGCGGCATGTTTTCCGCCCCGACATGGATCGCCCGTATCAGCTCCTTGACGGGCGGATTGTCGGAAAACAGTCCATCCCAATAGGCCCTGCCATCGAACTCGACGGCCGGGAAGATGTTTGGCACGGCGCATGAGGCGAGGATGTGCTCGGCGCGGATCGCCATCGCGCGCGAGCTGAACTTGACGAGCTGTCCGGACAGGACATCCGCTGCGCCGATGAGGAGTGCCGGCCCCTTGTCGAGCGCGCCCCAGCGCTGCCATTCATCGAAGTCGATATGCGCCTCCAGTAGCGCGCGCAGATCCGTGAAGTGCGGGCGGAATGCACTGGTTGTTGCGCCGAATATTGCGGCCATCATGGGCTCTGCCGGGCTGACGTTGTACTGCGGCGCTTGTCCGCGACTGACCGCGCGCAGGGACTCCACAACGAGTTTGTTGAAAGCGAGTTCTTGCGGCGTCTGCGCCGTGTTTTCATCCCAGAAGTCGATGATGCGGCGCCACGGCTCACGGTCCTTTTTCTTCAGCGAATACCACGCCAGCGCAGCGCAGATCGAGCCGCCAGAGGTCCTGGAGAAGCTCACGATATCGAAGTCCTGATGCACTCCTTCCTCGAACAGGCCTTTCAGCACGCCAGCCGTGAACGCGGTCTGGCTGCCGCCGCCCTGGCAGGCTATGGCGATCTTCGTCTTCATTTCCAGTTACTCCTGTACTGCGTGTGGGCGTGCGACCCGATCAACAGGTAGGGGCCGAGTGGGGGAGTGCGTCGTGCGGTGTCGAAGCGAGTGTCCGAACAGGGCTGGCCCGGAGCATCAAGGCCCGATCTTGAGGTGTTCGGCCGAGCCGTTACCGATCCTGCGCAGGATGTTCGTTGCTTCGCCGAAGGTGAGGCCACTCGGGCGCACACGCTCGGGCGTGAGGTAGTAGAGCGAGCCGGAGAGTGGCGAAGGCGCACCGGGTACGAAGACGGCGAGCTCGCCCGTGCTCAGCTCATCCACCACCACGCCGATCTGCCAGGCGTCTTCGATGCGCACCAGTACGCTCTTGCGGTTGGGGTTGTCCTGCAGCTCATCGATGTGGGTCATGTCGCTGACGATGCCCCGCACGACCAGGTAGCCCGGCATCTTCGACAGCAGCACCTTCTCGATCCAGCCGACGAAGTCCTGGCCTGCCTTGGTTTGCCCTATCAGGCCGGCGATGAAGGACACGACCAGCAATAGCGCGGCAGCAATCAAGGTGGCGATGGCGACACCCAGCACCGGTTTGTCGGGGAAGTGGGTGACCAGCGGCCCCACCACGTGCTTCGCGATGTTGAGCGCCTTCTCGAAGATGACGATCAGCAGCACCACGGGCACCAGGAAGAGCAGGCCGCCGATGATTGTCGTCTTGATGAATTTCATCAACATGGGGAGTGCTCCTTCCTGCTGTAAAAAGTTCAGGCGCTTGCTGGCGGCTTGTTGGTGCGTTTCGGCGCGGCGTAGGGATCGTCGGGCGCAGTGACTTTCAAGGTGTCCGGGTCGCCGAGATAGTGCGGCGACATGATCTGCACGCCCTGCTCATTGAATACATCCAGGATATTGGCGTGCAACAGGTCGAGCACCTCCGCGCGTGGGCGTGGTTGTGACGGCACGGCCTGGCAGACGAGCCGGTATTCGACGTAGAAGTCGGACAGCGCAGTCTTGAAGACGCGCGGTTTCGGATCCGCCAGCACACCCTCGGTGAGATCGGCCGCATCGATGAGCATCTCGCGCACCTGTCGCCACGGCGTGTCGTAGCCGATGGTGACAACGGTATCCAGCACATAGCCCGAGCCCTTCACCGCGCGCGAGTAGTTCTTGGTGGTCGTGCCGAGCACCACGGCGTTCGGCATGGCGAGCTCCTCGCCGAGCCCCGTGCGGATCTTGGTGGTGAAAGTACCGAGCTCGATGACCGTGCCCTCATGGTCGTTGATGCGCACATACTCACCGACGCGCAGGGTCTTGGAGTACATCAGGATCAGCCCGGACGCTCCCTGGCCCATGAGGCTCGAACCCCCTATCGTGATCATCAGGCCGACCAGTACCGATACGCCCTTGAAGGCTTCGCTGCCAGCGCCCGGCAGGTAGGGATAGGCCATGACAAGCGCAAACAGCCAGATACCGATGTTGACAATCTTGCGCGTCGGCGCCGCCGTGTCCTTGTCCAGCCATGTCGATCGACCCTGGCCGCGCTCGACGCGGTCGAACACCGGCCCGAGCGCCGCTGTCACGAATCGCGCCAGCAGGAAAATCAGGACGGCGACGAACAGGTCGGGCAACGCATGCAGGATGCCCAACCCGAGTTGCTCCCCCGCACTGAACAGGTAGCTGCCCAGCGCCTCACCCCAGGGGCGCGTATAGGCAAACTGGGTGAGCACGAAACTCAACCACTCATAAAGCGCAATGGCCAGCACCAGGAACACCGCTGCCCTGACCAGCCAGCGCACGAGCGCCTGCAACCATGACGCCTGGATGATGGGCGCACCTGCGACATGCACGGCATCTGCGCGCGATGTCAGCAGCGCCGTCGTGCGATCGACCACTGCGCGACGGAAGCGCAGCACGACCCACGCGATGGCGAGGAAGAAGACCGTGGCCAGCGCCGAACGCCAGAGCGCAGTCAGTTGGCGGCCGCGGTCGCGCGACTCGTGCGTTTCGGCAATGGCATCGGCAAGTGCTTGCCGCACAGCCTGTGTCGCCGAGTCGAGCGTCTCTCCGCTGAGTTTGTCGACATCGTCCGGCCCCAGCACGATGGCCATCGAGCCATCGATGAACAGCACGTTTCCTTGCGGCTCAAGCTGGGTGGTCACGACGCCGGCCCCAGCGTGCGCCAGCAGCTCGCCAATGCGGCGCGAAGTCCGTCGCGCCCGCTCAGCAGGCGTCACGCCGAACAGCGGCGCACGGAACACTGCAATCTGCCGGTTGAGCACCTTGACCGGCACGCCTTCCTGAGAGACCGCAGTAGCCGGCGTTGCCTGCGATGTCGGCAGAGGTGCCTCCGCCGCGCTGGCGATCGGTACCAGCAGCATGAGGAACAGGCGGAACAGCAGTGGAATGAAAAAACGCATGCCTTACCCTTTTGCGAAGCTATCTGTCTGACTGCTGATCTTACGGCCTCGTCACGATCAGGGACAGGAGGCGGCGCCCACTAACGCCGCCGGGTCACCGCCAAAGAAAATGACCCCGCAGGGGCCATTTCCTCTGGTACTGGTTGCCTCGGCATCAAGCCCGATTACGGCGTAACGATGTTGAACCAGAACTCGAAGTCATCGAGGTAGCCGAGGAACTCCTTCAGCTTGGCATCGCTGCCGCTTAGTTTGACGTCGCCCGATTTGACGAGATCGTCCAGCTTGGCTTCCTTCAGGATGATCTTGTTGAGCGTGTCACGCGACAGATTGAGGCCCACATCCGCATTTGGCGACTGGGCTGCAGCGGTATGGTTCAGCACACCGTTCTCGAGCTCCAGCAGATACTTGCCCTCGGCCCCGCCGAAATCGACGTTGATGGCAGTCTTCGCGGTGCCGGCCTTCGGCCCGTTGAGGCGTACGCCCAGATAGTCGAAGAACATCTCCGGTGTCATGGAGCGCACGGTGTCAGCGCTGGCGGTGTTAGGCGTTGGCAGCTTGGCGACGCCACCACGCAACTCCTGCGCACCGGTCAGGTAGAAATTGCGCCATGGGCCGGACTCGGCCTGATAGCCCATCTGCTCCAGCGCATCCGCTTCCAGTTCGCGTGCCGCCTTGTTGGTCGGGTCCGCAAACACCACGTGCTTCACCACTTGCGCAACCCAGCGGTACTCGCCCTTGGCGTACGACTGCTTGGCCTTGCTCAGCACCGCGCTTGCGCCGCCCATGAATTCGACATACTTCTTGGCGGCTTCCACCGGGGTCAACTCATGCAAGGTTGCCGGATTGCCGTCGAACCAGCCGAGGTACAGCACGTAGGTCGCCTTCACGTCATGGCTGACCGAGCCGTAGTAGCCGCGATTGGACCAGGCCTTGGCGAGGCCGTCGGGCAGCTTGAACTGTTCGGCGATCTCGTCACGGGTGTAGCCCATGTTCGCGAGGCGCAGGGTCTCGTCATTGATGTAGCGATACAGGTCACGCTGCGACTTCATCAGCTTGGTGACCTCGGCATTACCCCAGGTTGGCCAGTGGTGCTGCGCAAAGATCACCTCGGCCTTGCTACCCCACATGACAAGCGCCTGGTTGATGTACTTTGACCATGGCAGTGGCTCGCGGATCTTGGCGCCACGCAGCGAGTAAGTGTTGTGCAAGGTGTGCGTGATGTCTTCCGCTGCGGAGATGGCCTTCTTCTCTTCGATGTACCACAGCATTTCCGACGGAGCTTCCGAGCCGGGGGCCATCAGGAATTCGTATGTCAGGCCGTCGATGACTTTCTTCTCGCCGGTCTTGGTGATGATGTCCGTCGGCGGGATCAGCGTCACCGTGCCTGCGGATGTCGTGGTGCCCAGCCCGGCACCCACCTGGCCTTTGGCATCGGCCGGCAGAAGGTTGCCGTACATGTAGCTGGCGCGACGGCTCATGGCGTTACCGGCCATGACGTTCTCGGCGACGGCCGCTTCGAGGAAACCTTCTGGCCCGTAGATCTTGACCTTGCCGGCCTTGACGTCAGCCTCGTCGACAACGCCGCGCACGCCGCCATAGTGGTCGACGTGGCTGTGCGTGTAGATCACGGCAACGACGGGCTTCTTGCCGCGGTTCTTGAAGTACAGATCAATCCCGACCTTGGCTGTTTCCGAGGAGACCAGCGGGTCGACGATCGTAATGCCCGTCTTGCCCTCGATGATGGTCATGTTGGACAGGTCGAGGTTGCGGATCTGATAGATCCCGTCGGCAACCTGGTAGAGGCCTGCCTTGGTGATGATCTGCGCTTGGCGCCACAGGCTGGGGTTGACGGTCTCCGGCGCTTTCACGCCTTCCTTGATGAAACCGTACTGATCCGGGTTCCAGATCATGTTGCCGGAGGGCCCCTTGATCGGAGTTGTGGGCGCTGCTTCGATGAGGCCCTTGTTGGCGTTGGCGAAGTCGGTGGTGTCGGAGAAAGGTAGCTCTTTCAGCAGAGCGTCATTGGCGGCCTTGGTGGCGCTCGTGGCTGCCTTGCGAAGGTCAGCTGCCGTGGCCGTCAGCGCCGTGCTGGCTAAGGTAGCAATGAGTACGCTGACGTACATGGTCTTCAGTTTCATGACGGGTTCTCCTTGAGGTCCAGCAACTTGGAATTGCGAATGCCTGGCCGGCAAGCCCGGCAAGGGCTCGGTTCTTGCGCAGTACTTGCAAGAGCCAGCTTTTGAACTCTGCATGGTTTTGACGTATTGCGCATCGCACCTAGGGGAGACGTGGTTTGCACCAAAGTGCAGAGCCAGTGGCGCACGATCGCCCCGTTTTTTGTGTGGCGGGGGCGAGCGCGTCGCGACTCAGCACCCGTTGTGAAGCCCTTTCTTCATGCGCAGCATGAGCACGGAGATGCTGTGTAATGTCTGCCGGAATGTCACCTGTATATCTCGGGCGGACCCTAAAGGTATTTAGCCCCCGCGCCGTACTAATGACGTGCGGATGAACACGGCACTCACAGCACTCACAGGTTTGAGGAGAGAAAGATGGGCATGATGGAACGACTCTTCGGGAGTGCCGCAGCCCGCAAGGCGGAGGGGGAGGCGCTGCAACAGCGCCTGCAGGGGCAGGCTGCCGTGCTAGACGCACTTGATCACTCCACCGCCGTCATCGAATTCACTGCAGATGGCGTCATCCTCACCGCCAACGAGAATTTCCTGAAGACCATGGGCTACAGGCTCGAGGAGATTCGCGGGCAACACCACCGCATGTTCTGCGAACCAGACTATGTCGCCTCGCCAGACTACGCGCGCTTCTGGGAAAAATTGCGCCAGGGAGAACACACCTCGGCGCTCTTTCGCCGGCGCGACAGCCAGGGCAGGCCGATCTGGCTGGAGGCTTCCTACAATCCTTTGAAAGATGTGCAGGGGCGCGTCGTCAAGGTGATCAAGTTCGCGACCGACGTGACGGCCAAGATCATCGAGGCGCACGAGAAGCAGAGCAAGGTCAACGCGATCAGCCGTGCAATGGCGATGATCGAATTCAATCTGGATGGCACCGTCGTATGTGCCAACGAGAACTTCCTCAAGACCATGCGTTACACCTTGCCCGAGATCCAGGGCAGGCATCACAGCATGTTCTGCGATCGCGCGCTGGTGGAGTCCGCCGAATACCGGGATTTCTGGGCGCGCCTGAACCGAGGTGAATTCATCTCCGGAGAGTTCAAGCGTGTATCGAAAGGCGGCGGCGAGATCTGGCTGGAGGCTTCCTACAACCCGATGTTCGACGACCAGGGGCGGCTCTACAAGATCGTCAAATTCGCGAGCGACATCACCGACAAGGTGTCGCGCGTGCAGCGCGATGTCGAGAACGCCCGCGAAGCGAACCGCCTCGCGGCCGAAACCGGCACCATCTCCCAGAAAGGCGAGGGCGTGATCGATGCGGCAGCCGATGCCATGCGCGGCATCGCCGGTTGCGTGCGCGACTCCTCAGGCTTCATTACCGACCTGGGCGCGCAGTCCTCGCGCATCACCTCCATCGTTGCGACGATCCAGGAGATCGCCGATCAGACCAACCTGCTGGCGCTCAACGCTGCCATCGAAGCGGCGCGCGCCGGCGAGCAGGGTCGAGGCTTCGCCGTCGTCGCCGACGAAGTGCGCAAACTCGCCGAACGCACACGCATGTCGACTACCGAGATCTCCTCGATGATCGACAGCATCGGCAAGGGCACGCAGACCGCCTGTACGAGCATGGAGACCATGCTGGCGCAGGCCGAGCGGGGTGTCGAACTGGCCAATGCAGCGGGCTCGGCCATCCACGGCATTCACGACAGCACCCGTCAGGTGCAGCAGGTGATCAGCCAGTTCTCAGCTGTGGCAGACAGTCGCTAGGGCTTGGTTGCAGGGGGGATGCCCGGCCTCAGACAGCCGTGATCCTGCGGTACGTGGCGGCTTGCCCGATCCGCGTGCCTGCCGCATCCACCAGGTTCCACACCGTCACATCCTCGATCCAGAAACGTGCCCCGTCCTTCGCGATGCGCAAGCCGCGATAGCCGGTTGCGAAGCCATCACGCGTCACACGCTGCAAGAGCGCATCACGCTCCTCGCGATTGGGTGCTTCGGCAGAGAGGCGCGAAGGCAGACCGATGAACTCGTCGGCGTCATAACCGAAGCAACGCAGCGTGGCCGCATTCGCATAGACAAAGCGCGGGTCAGCGCTCGCGTCATGCGCCAGCACGCAGAAATCCGCCTCTTCATCGAGCCAGCGCACGGCGGCTTCCGGGCCGAGGCTTGCAGGCGCGAGCGCCACGCCAAGCAGTCGCGCATGCGAGGCCAGGATGTCGCTTGCCCAGTCAGTTCTTGTTCGCATGTATGGGTTTTCGTAAGCAGCGAAAAATCTTCAGGAAATCATCGCCAACAAGGCGGGCTCACTGTTGCGAGACCCCTGCACAAGCCCTTCGCCGCAGAGGCGTGGGGCGGTAGCGAAAGTGGTCCCGCACGGCTCACCTGAGCCAAGGAATCGTAGGTCGGAAAAGCAAAGCGCCTTCCGACATCAAACGCACGACCACGGCTTGCCCCCACTTGAGTGCCCGACGTCGGAAGGCGCTGCGCTTTTCCGACCTACCAAACCGGCGTCGGCGCGGGCAATCAATGCCCAAGCACAGCCTCTCAGGCCGACAAGGCCGTAGCGCGGCACTTGTCGCACACATCCCAAGGCAGGCATTCGCAGACACGCGGCAGCTCGACATACCGGCTGCCGATCTGCACGATGCCCGCGGACGCGCTTTGCGCTTTCGCCTTCACAGGCGCGCGACTCGGCGCTGCGGATGAGGGCGCCGCTCCGTCACGCGGCGTGGGGCTCCACTTCGCGAACGGCGCCATGTCCGCCTTGCCCTCGACGTACCAAAGCTTGCTCGCCGCATCCCAGCGCGCACCGAGTGCCTTGGCTGCATCTTTCTCGGCGAAGGGGACTTTCAGGTTGAATCTCATGGTGTGACAAGGGTGAATGGCGAGGGCGGGATCATACGGGGAAGAGAGGTCGAGCGCTGGAGCAGGGCGCTACAGACTGCTGCTGCCGTCACCCCGGACGTGATTGCTGCGTGAAACAAAAGGCCGTGCAATGCGCGGCCTTTTCGTTGCAATCACTGGTTCTCACGCTGCAGCGACCCGCCTTTGTCGTTACGACGCGCGTCGCTGGCGCTTGATGCGATACATCTCCGTATCCGCCAGGCGAAAAGCCTCGTCGGCGTCGGCGGTATCGGGACTGATGTAGACCACGCCGACGCTGGCGCCTGCGTAGTCGAACTGGACGTCCTTGAGCCGGAACTTGCCGGTGGTCGCGGCGGTGATGCGGGCTGCGAGCAGCTCGGCAGCGAGGTCAGCGTTTTCAGCCGGGCCGGGTGCGACGATGCCGAACTCATCGCCGCCAAGGCGGCCGATCGAGTCCATCGTGCGCAAGGTGTCGCGCAAGCGTCGTGCGGTCTCTTGCAGGAAGAGGTCTCCGGTCTGGTGGCCGTAAGTGTCATTGATGTGCTTGAAGCCATCCATGTCGATCAGCCCGACCAGCACGCAGGTGTCCTCGCGTTTGGCCTGCGCGAGCGCTCGTTCGAGCGTGTCGGTAATGGCGCGTCGATTGAGCAGGCCGGTGAGCACGTCGACCAAGGCATGCGTCGCCAGACGAGCATTCGTCTCCGTCAGTTGCAGCAACAGGCGCTCGCGCTCCAGCCAGGTGCCGATGAGTTGCGAAAACAGTTGCAGGAGTTTTTCCGTGTCGGGCGTCAGCGATCGCGATACGCCGCTCGCGGCACACAAGGTGCCGAGCAGTTCGCCGCCCTGACTGCGTACCGGCGTACTCACATAGGTGCGGATGCCCAGCGCACGCGCCGCAGCCGAGTCGCCCCAGCAGTCGGCGACATCGGGCGTATAGGTGCGGCCCTCGTCGAGCGAGCGCTTGCACAACGTGTCGTCCCAGGGTACATCGAGCCCCTCCGGAATCTGCATCTCGCCCACGTTGCGGGCATACAGCACGTGCTGGACGCTGGCTTGCAGGTCGATCGTAGTCAGGTAAGTCGACTCCATGCCCGCGACCGTGCCGAGCAGTTCCAGCAAGGGGCGCGTGAGTTCTTCCGTAGACCCGGCGCGTGGCACCGCTGTAACGAGCTGTGAGAGGAGAGCGTCCATGTGCGGCAAGAGGCGTGGAAGGAGGGACCTCCATTTTGCTCAAGAAGCGGCGCCATGGGGCGATTGGTTTTCCCGGACTCAGCGCGCCTTGTCCATCGTCAATTCGCGGCTGAGCATTGTCAGTCAGGTCGCAGTGTTCCCGCACCCCCTGCGTCAGAGCGCGCTCTACGGGATACGTGCCGACCATTACCGCATGGCGTGAAGCGATACCCGTCTGGGCACTCGTGATCTTCATCGCGAATGCTAGTTTTTGATGAGCCGGCCGCATGAGGCCGGTCGGTCGGTATTTCTCATCAAGCACAGCGGAGAGCGACATGCAGGCATACAACTTGGCGAATGGCGATATGGTTTTACGCGCTGACACTGCGAACGGCGTGGCCGGAGAGTTGATTGCGGTTCGTACGGATCTGGGCAGGCGCGTTGTTGCCTGGCGACCCGTCGCACCCATCCCGGCCAATCCCGATCACCGCTTTTTCTGCCATGGCTATGCGCTCGACACTTATACGCGTCATGGCTACACGGTTACGTCTGGAACCGACATGACAATCGTCCTGAGCGACGAGTACAACCTGATTGGTGGGCTCGATACGAACGCTGCGCAAAACAACGATATCGTGGTCTTCTGGGGGCCGACGAACAGAGGCAGAGCAATCAAGCATTCAGCCAAATTGACGGGCGTGATCTTCAATCCCGGAGGTGGTATCGACTCCAGTCTGACTACGACCAACAGCAAGACGGGAACCGGCGCCCTGAAGATCAGTGTGTCACTCGATACCGTCAGGAATGACTATCCAACATGTGACCTTATCCAGATCTATCGGCGGGGCTAACCTTCGGATCAGCAAGCAGCGGGTGAAGATCGCAGCGGCCGTTGGCAAGAAAGCCGCGGCTCTGCCGCGCTGTATCCGGGCTGCATGTCTGCCTCCGCTTTCAGCCTGAGCGCCGGATTGAAAAGGCAGATGCACGCAGGGGAAGCAAGCCCGAATCTGCCGGGGATCTGGGCTATGCTGGCTTCGGCTTGATTCAGATACAGAACCCCGTCGAGCTCTTTCACGAATCAGTAGCAACAGCGAGGAGGTGCTTCATGCCAGGAACAAAAGATGCCGGTCCCTTGTGCTCCATTCTCAACGGGCCGGCGCAGCAACTGGCTGATGGAACGCTATGTCTGTGCGCATCGCCTCGGCCGGGGGCGGTTGGCGTCGAGCCGGGGATGTTTGACCATGTCAGCATTCTCGAAGATCCGAAGGATGGTCAGGTCTTCGCTCAGGAAGCCTGGTTCGAACAGCGTTACCCCAACCTGCTGGAAGACGCACGGCTCCGGTTCATTGCCATCGTCAATAACTGGGTCGTCAATCACTGGGGTGACAAGACCTTCCAGGACCAGGAGCAGAGAATCGCCGTGCTCGGCCAGAATTTTTACGCCAGTCCCCACCCGGAAACTGCGAAGCAAAATGCCCAGATCATGGCTGACAGGGCATTGCCACTGGATCCCTTGAGCGCTTCGCGGGTAAAGAACATGGTGCCGGACAACCGTTTCGAACTGTGCGGCGACAAGCCGCAATCGTTCCACGAAGCGGACATGGTCATCGGGCGTTTCTTCATCGACCTGCGCACGCCATTCGACATTACCTATCTGAACCCAGGCAGCGCTACCGAAACCTTCGAGTGGTCCGCGACCATGTACGTCGGTGACACCATGGGCGTCCAGGCACACGACAAGGCCGCGCACTTCCCCGGCGTACTCACCTTCGCGCCTTCGCGGAAAGTCACACGTGGTCAGTGGAAAATCGGAGGAGGGGGAAACAAACCTGGCTCGCCAGCCTCTTCGAACGGCTGGGCCCCGTTCAACTCCCCCTGATCGGGGTGAACGGGCTTGGCGCCCGTGTGGTGCACTTGAAATGAGAACTACATTTCTGGCTTGCACGCGACTTTGGGCGCGAGGCCGCGCTCCATTGGCTTGCTTTCAAAACATCGCTTTGCTCTCGTTCAGTGGCCGTCCGGGGCACGTGAGGTGAGGGGGTAAGCGCGCCTTCACACTGCCATCGGTGATGCGCAGGTCGTGCCTTCACGGGCCGGGCACGGCGCTTGTGACTCCAGCGTACGGTCGCCGACGTACAGATGGCGCGGCAACCGAGCGCACGCTGAGTCCGCACCGTGCCAAGAGCGGCTTGCTGGCTGCGACCTGGTCTTGATGACATTGCCCGTGAAAGCCCTCTCATGAAATCCGGTTCCAACCTTTGTGGCTCCGCCGCCAATGCGGTCTACGGGCTGCTCAATCCCGTCCCGTTCGGCTGCTTTACGGCTGGGCTGATTTTCGACGTGCTCTATGTCCGCACCTTCGAGTTGCAGTGGAACAAGGGCGCGGCCTGGCTGATCGCCATCGGTTTGCTGTTCGCGGTAATCCCGCGGCTGATCAATCTGGTGCGGGTATGGATCACGTCCCGCCGCGCATCGCTGGCAACTGACAAGCTCGACTTCTGGCTCAATCTGCTGGCAATCGTGGTCGCCATCGTCAACGCCTTCGTGCATAGCCGCGACGCCTATGGCGTGGTGCCCGCCGGGGTACTGCTGTCGACGCTCACTGTGGTCCTTTTGTCCATCGGGAACGTGCTCGTCTCGATTCAACGCAGCCCGATCGGGAGCGCGACACATGCGTAAGAATTGCTTTCCTGGCGATTACTTTCTGAGCGTCATCGCGTTGGCATCGTTAAGCCTTGCCGGATGCAGCGAGCACGCCTCATTCAAACCTGCCGAGCAATCGGGCAGCGAGCCGACATTGCCCGCGGCGAAGAACTTCATCATGCCGCCGATGCAGGTCCCCGACGGGGTTGGCTGGAAGCAGGGCCAGATGCCGCAAGTCGCGACCGGTCTGCATATCGAGCGTGTGGCCGATGGGCTCAAGCACCCGCGCCAGTTGCTCACGCTGCCCAATGGCGATGTGCTGGTGGTCGAATCCAACGGCCCGGGCACCGAAGCTACGACCACGCCCAAGCAGTTGATCGCCGGCATCATCAAGGGCAAGTCGGGCAAAGGAGCCAAGGGCGGCAACCAGATCACCCTGCTGCGCAAGAACGGTGCGACTTGGGAGAAACACGTTTTCCTCAAGGGGCTGAATTCACCGTTCGGATTGCAATTGATCGGTAATTTTCTCTACGTTGCCAATACCGACAACATCGTCAGGTTCCCGTACACGGTAGGCCAGACCGAGATTGGCGCACCCGGCGTGGTGTTCGCGGATCTGCCCAGCACCATCAACCACCACTGGACCAAAGCACTGCTGGCTAACGCCGCGGGCACGAAGCTGTATGTTGGCGTGGGCTCCAACAGCAACATCACGGAAAACGGTCTGGACGTGGAGTACCGTCGCGCGGACGTGCTCGAAGTGGATGTAGCCACCGGTGGCAGCCGCATTTATGCATCCGGCTTGCGCAATCCGACGGGACTCGGCTGGGAAAAACAGAGTGGCAAGCTCTGGGCCATCGTCAATGAGCGAGACGAAATCGGCGCGGACCTTGTACCCGACTACCTGACCTCGGTGCAGGAAGGCGGCTTCTACGGCTGGCCATACAGCTATTACGGCCAGCATGTCGACAAACGCGTCATGCCACAGCGGCCCGATCTCGTGGCCAAGGCCATCAAGCCGGACTACTCGCTGGGCTCACACGTTGCACCGCTCGGCCTGTTGATGACCGACGCCAACGCGCTGCCCGCCAGATACCAGAGTGGCGCCTTCATCAGCGAGCACGGCAGCTGGGACCGCTCGCCGTTGAGTGGTTACGAAGTCGTCTTCGTGAGCTTCCAGAATGGCCGGCCGGTTGGCGCGCCACAGCCTGTCGTCAGCGGCTTCTTCTCGCAGGACGAATCGCAACTGTACGGCGCGCCTGTGGGTCTGGCGCAGGACAAGGAGGGCGCGCTGCTCATTGCTGATGACGTCGGTAACACGGTATGGCGTGTCACCGCTGCCGGGCGCTGACAGCTATAGCGAGTTTGCCGGTGTAGTCGCACGCGCGGCCCCGCCGCCGGTCTCATGGCTCATGGCTCATGCTTCAGGCATGATCGGGTGGCGTAGGGCGGAACTCCTCCGGAGGTTCCGCCGAGTCAGGGCCAAGGCGTACCTGACGTAAATGCAGCCTCTCGGCGGCTGGCGGAACCGCTTTATGTTCCGCCCTACGCGAACCGCAGAACATTTCAGAGCCGCTTCAGCGCCTCGCGCCGCGTCAAACCAGATACCCGATCGGCATTTTCCACCACCCAGTCGCGCACCCACGCCGCATCGTGGCGCGCAAACTGGCGCAGCGCCCAGCCCATCGCCTTGCGGATGAAAAAATCCGTGTGATCCAGATTCGCTTTCAGGATGGCATCAAGGCGTGCACGATCCGTCTCGCCCGCGTAGTTCAGCTGATGCAGGATCGCCACGCGACGCAGCCACATATCCTCGTGCGTGGCATACGCATCCAGCCGTGCCTGCAATGCCGGTGCGCGGCGGCACAGGCTGCCATACACATGCGCCGCGATCAGATCCGCCGAATCCCACCAGGCCTTCGCCTGCACCAGCGCCGCCAGCCGCGGCTCGTGCGACGCCTCGAAACGCGCCGCGAACTTCACCAGCAGATCCACCGCCACGTACTGACACTCGCGCTCATCGAAACCCCACAAGGCTTCAGCCACCGCCAGCAGCCAGTCGGCATCTGGCGCGCGTCCCAGGCCCGCCACCTGCGCTTTCACCGCTGCCCGCCGTGCCGGCGACGGGATGCCGAAGAACACGAAACGCTGTTTCATGTAAGCCGCCATCGGTGCTGCGCGTGTGGGGTCTGCCAGCGTGGCGAGTTGCTGGCGGAGGTTGGTGGCGAATTGGCTTGCAGTGGGCATAGGGTTCAGCATGGAGTGAGCGTGTAAGTGCGTGGGTGTGAGCCGCCGGCGCACCCTACCTGGCTGTCGCACACGTAAGGTACCGGGAACATTGTTTCGTCGAGTGAGCAAGCTGGAAGTGATTCCGTGTCGATCAAGCCACGCCTGTTCTGAAGCCTGCCACAACCTGCACATTTCCAAAGTATAGTGAGCCCGTACCGCTTGCAGACGGCATAAACAGCAGCCGGCAGTCGCACGCCAGGCCGGTACGACCGCAGTCGATGGAAATCCTCCACCAGTCCCAAGGGTGGTTAGACCGCAGCTCACCAAAGGAGAAAACAATGCATCACGCATGGAAGAGTATTTCCAGAGCTTGTCTTGCCGTTTCAACACCGCTTCTGGTTGCAGCAGTTTTCAGTACCGCCGCTCACGCAGACGAAGTACGCATTCCCTCGCTTTACGCAGCGTCGAGCCAGTCCGGCTGGGCGCACGGCGTGGAAAAGGCCGGGGACAATAATTTCGCCACTCGCTGGGAGGCGGGCACGACAAAGGCCCAGACCTGGATCGCGATCAGCTTCCTGGTGCCGACCGAGGTGTTCCAGTTGCGATTCAAGGAGCACGAGTCGCGTCTGAGCACTTACAAGATCCAGATTCTCAAGGGGCTGAAGTGGATCACCATCGACGAGGGGTTCGGCTCAGGGTCGAGCACTTCGTACTCGATCAACATCGAAGAGAAGGTGTCTGCCATCCGCTTGATCACGACCTCGGTCGGCAACGGGCTGCCGTCGTTCTCGGAGTTCTATGCGGTACGGGATACCGTGGCAGCCACTACTGCAGCGAAGTAGCGACTGGGAGCTGATCTGTCCGGAAGCCAGAAGGCCACGCATTGCGTGGCCTTTTTTCCTGTGAGACACATGCCACAGGCGTTGGGTGCGCATTGCTCACCCTACTTGGCTCAAGCGTGAACGCTTTCTGATTGTCTATGGCAGTGCTTTAGCTGGGGGTCCGTCCCCGATTTTTCTTGAAAAAGAGATAAATCGTGAAGGCGTGAACGACGAGCCGCATCGTGCCCGAAAGGGTGTGGGCATATCCCCCCTTCGCAGGGGGGATTGACGTTATCCAAAGTAGTTAGAGTGACGCCGCTAGTGTCTCTGCGAATGAAGCGTGACACTCGATGTGACGAGCATGTGCGGCTGGCCTGCGTTGAAGGTAGCCGACACAAGTCCGACTGCGAACTCAAGCTCTGGAGAGTCGTCATGAGCCATGAATACCTACGGCCAGCTTGCAACACGCATACACGAGCAAGCAGCTCATTGGAGACCGTGAGGCTTGTCGTGACACTGCTGGCCGCGACTGCTATTGCTTCACCCGCCTTCGCAAGCACAGCGGTGCTGCAAAAACCCGGCGCAGCCGCCACTGCCTCCGCGACGACCAAGCCGGTCAAGGGGCTGCTCTATATGCCAGACGAGGCTGTCATCACGGTCGACGGCAAGCGCAGCACGGCAGGAGCGTTAAAGCGCCAGATTGATGCCGACCTGGCGCAGAAGGCCGGACCTCCAAAAACCGTCAGTGGCGGCACTCGGCAACCGGCTCAGAATCAAGCCTTGCGTGGCGCAGTGATCCGCTCGACTACGGCGAATGTACCCCTCGATAGAGCCACTGCCATTAACGTCAGCCAGACAAACAGCGCCATCGACCTCAAATGCAACGACAAAGGGCCACCTGCGATCGCTGAAGTCGAGGGTCACCTGAAGCCCGGTGGTAAGACAAGCATATGGGGACGTTGCTTCGGCGAACTGTCAGGGCGCGTCGAAATGATTGGTCAGTTCCCAAATGGCAAGATAGTCGTACCGTTCACGAAGTGGTCGATGACCAGCGTTGAGATCGAAATGCCAGCCAGTATTCGGGGCGCCGCCGACCATGCCGTGGCTGTGACTCTCATCACCGCTGACGGCAAGGTTTCTCTGGCGAAACAGGCGCAGTTTGTCGCTGCACGAGAGCGGATTGAGGTGTCTGATCGCCTATGGAACCCCAGTGCAGGGTTCGAGCTGTCGTCGACTGTTGAAACGCTCAATACGGACACCGGCGTCAAACGTAACAATCCAGCACAGACGGGCCAGATTGCCAGGTCGTTGCGTGTAAATCCACAGTGCGCCCTCGACAACATGGAGGCGACGGTACTTGCAGGTAACGTGACCCGGTTTCAGGGCTGGGAGGCGGGGCCTGCTAATGAGGCCTCGGTGACCATCGACTGGGTGGGTACATGCATCAACACGACAACGACCACCAACTATCATTACGTCGCCGCTATAGGGGGGAGCATCACGATCAGCAGCGCATGCAAGGTTGCTTTCGCGACTCGCGCTTGGGCTTATTGCCCGGTTGGCATCGCGCCTTGAGGTGCCTGGAGCTCGAAAGCAACAGCAAGCGCAGCTTGCTCCGGAGAAATGTCATGAATCCACTAACAAGAATCCGTATGGCATGCGTGGCAGCCGGGTTGGCCGCACTGACGCTAAGTACTTTCGTCTTCGTAGCAAAAGCCAGTACTGATTTGAGCCAGACGATCAAATTGGATAAGCCAGCAAGGCTGCCAACGAAGCAAGAATTGCTCGTACAGCAAGTCAATGATCTATCGGACCGGCTTGCCGCCCTGGAATCAAAGATCGGTCAGCAGCAAAAGGCTCTGGACAAAGCCAATGAGCAGATAAATGCACGCCCTCAGGGCTATCACAGAGCTTTCATCACGCTCGCTAACTTCAATCACTTACCTGCGACGGATGGGATTTCGTATTGGGCCAAGGATTGAGCGCCGAAAGAAAGTGCGTCGCAACTTGGAGCAAGAGCAATTTCAAGGCGCCGCAATCTGGCGATAAGTGGCTGCTTGTCCGATGCGAATGCCGTCCGCATCGATAAGATTCCACACCGCCACATCTTCGATCCAGAAACGCGTCCCGTCCTTCGCGATGCGCAAGCCGCGATAGCCGGTTGCGCAGCCATCACGCGTCACACGCTGCAATAGCGCATCACGCTCCTCGCGGTTGGGCGCTTCTGCAGAGAGACGCGAAGGCAGACCGATGAACTCCTCGGCGCTATAACCGAAGCAACGCAGCGTGGCCGCATTGGCATAGACGAAGCGCGGGTCAGCGCTCGCGTCATGCGCCAGCACGCTGCAGCTTCGGGGTTGAGATTGGCAGGTGCGAGTGCAACGCCAAGCAGTCGCTCATGCGAGGCCAGAATCTCGCTCGCCCAGTCAGCTTTTGTTCGCATGCATCGGCCCAGGTAGTGCGCTCAGAATCTGTTCACAGCTCTCACAAAAAATATCGTCATCCCGGCGGAGGCCGGGATCCAGCACCGAACGTCTGATCTGGATCCCGGCCTCCGCCGGGATGACGAGTGTCTCTTGCGGCCCTCTCAGGCCGACAAGGCCGTGGCGCGACACTTGTCACACACATCCCAAGGCAAGCATTCGCAAACACGCGGCAACTCGACATACCTGCTGCCGATCTGCACGATGCCCTCGGACGCACCTTGCGCCTTCGCCTTCACGGGTACGCGAGCTGGAGTCGAGGAGGAGGGCGCCGACCCATCGCGCGGCGTCGCGCTCCACTTCGCGAACGGTGCCATGTCCGCCTTGCCCTCCACGTACCAAAGCTTGCTCGCCGCATCCCCGCGCGCGCCCAGCTGCTTGGCGGCGTCTTTTTCAGCGAAGGGAACTTTCAGGTTGAATCTCATGGTGTGCTTGAGGTGAACGGCGAGGGCGGATCATACGGGGAAGAAGGGTAAGCACCCAAGTGGATATCACTGATGCCACAGCATCCGTACCCGCATTCCGAATTCGAAACTAAGCCGACTATCTTCACAACAAACTAGGCAACTAAGTTGAGCCAGCGGCTCCAAGAAATCTGCTTAAAGTTTTTGAGAGGTTAGCTATGGAGTCTGCATACTTTTCGCATAGATATTTGTTCATTTCCACCGTCGTTGCGATCCTCTCCTGTTGGATGGCGTTGAATACGTCTTTAGGCCCAGTAAAGGCCCGATGTTGAGGGAGTTTGAAAGGGAAGTCGTTTTCTACGTAGTGAGCAAGTATCGCCTTTTCAACACTTTCCATTGGGATGAAATGAATCGCGTCGTGTTGAGCATGTGCCACTTCTCGTTGATCGCCATCAAGAATTCCTATTACATTTTCAGGGGCGGCAAGAAATCTTTCGTTCGCATTACGTCGAAGCAGATCCGTAACTTGGAAGGACCCGCCGATGTGAATAACTTTGTATTGAAAGAAAGTGCTTGGACAGTGATTTTGAATTACATGTTCGATGAACTCTCTCAGCACAGTATCTTCAGTCAGAATGTATTTGTCCCAGCCTTGAAATCCAAAGAGCCTAGCCCTTACGTAGCTGTAAGAGGCTGGATGTGCGATAGTCCTATCAGCGTCTTGTTCAACGTAAGAGATCTCCGATCGATCCAATGTGCTCATTATTGCCAAAGAGTGCGTCGTAAATAAAATACTGCACTTATATTCGCTGCAGAACAATCGAAGCCAAGCTGTAAGCCGTGACTGCGCAGCCGCGTCTAGCGACAAATCAATTTCATCTATAGCAATGAGCTTTGCTGAACCCTTGATGGTGCGGTACAAATTAATCAAGAAATACTCGCCTGAGCTGAGATGGTCTTCTCGTATATACCTATTTCCTTCAAGGCGTATGCTGTAGAATTTCTTGCCAGAAACAGCAATTTCGACTAGGTCATCGAATTTGTCCGTTGCGTATATTGCCGACAGAAAATTAATAAGCTCTTGGGGTTTGACGTAGCGACCTAAAATCAATGATTGCCGTATCTCGCTATCAGCATCGCTCGCACCTCTGAAATAACTAAATCGAGCGCCGTATGGCATTGGCAGCTCGGCTGAGATGGCGGTTCGAATTGATCTTGGTATTTCTTGTTTGCAGTTCAAAGATCGAATATCGGAGTCGTATTGAAATAAAATTTCCTGACCATCGATCGTATATTTTATTACGCTGTTTTCCTGGAATATCTGTGGGTTGGCTGTTTTTTGAAATGTGTCAGCGCTGGAAAGATTGCGCAGCGCGCGCATTAGAGTCGTCTTTCCTGTTCCATTTCGGCCAACTAGGCAGATTAGGCGGTTTGAACTTAAATCGAGTTCTAGTTGGAACGATTTTATGTTCTGTACTGATTGGATAGAGACGACGAACAAGTTCACTTGACCGACCTGTGCAAGAAGCTGTCAATTACAGTTGTGCCATATTTTCTACGTAGCTTTTCAAGGTATTTTGGATCGGCTGTATTAATATGACTAATATGACCAGCCAATTGTTGAAGGCCCAAGTCCATATCGTTGTTGAATATTTCCAATAGACGTGCTTTGTCTTTGATGTAGAAATGAAGCTGGTGCTCAATTTTCTTCTTGATTTCCATCGCAACGGAGATTTGACCGGATGGAAGTATGACTAAGCCAAGTGCATTTATTTTTCTTCCAACGGTAGTTGTCTTGCTTTTGGATTTGTTTATTGTGAATTCTGGCCCAAGTTTGGCTAGAAGAAGCTTTTCTAGAAGTGCTTCTATGTCCTTGATCTGCTGTCTGTCCTGAGCAGAAATTATAATGTCGTCGGCGTATCTTGAGTAAATAAGACCGCTATCGTTACACTGTTGTTCGAGAGAGTCGTCAAACTCTTTAAGGCAGGCATTGCTGATACTAGGCGAGGTCGAAAAACCAATTGGAAGGCATTCGTTGATTGTGGTCAGCTCGATTATTCGATCGATGTACTGTGCAAGATCTGCTATTGGGGTAGCGTTTCCAATAATCGTACGACGAATTAGGGGGGACGTAATGCTGTCGAAGAACTTCGTAAGATCGGTTTGATAGAAGGCGCGGCTCTTCGCGTGTGGCAATAGAGCTAGATGTGGATTCGCGCCTTTCCGATATGAAAATACAACTTTTTCATTTATCGGAATGTGTTCAAAGAGGAAGCTGTTTAAGAACGCGTGATATGCCTTGAGCTTTTTCGATGGCTTGTAAATAACCCTTTTTTGCCATGCAACCTGCTCATAGTTTTCTATGACACTGCATGAAGCGAAATCATCGAATTGATACTTGCCATGGTATACCGCGTCGAATAGCTCTCGTATTGGTGTTGGCGTCATTCGGTTGCCCTAGCGAAACAATCTTAGAGTTCGAACGTTAGGATGACCGAGAAGCAGTCACCGTACAAACGAAAAGCCCGACCGTTGGGCTATTCACCTTAGGTCGGGCATCCGTAACTAACTTAAGCGCCTTAGAGGCCAGACTATTAGACCGGAGCTACTCCTAGTCGCTGGCATCGCGTTAAGTTATCAGATCTAGTGCTGAATACAAGGCTACCGTGCGAAAGAGCGGTTGGCTTCACGTGGGGCGCTAGGCAGAAAGTCCTTCATCGAGCCCGCACGGAATGTACTCAGCTCTCGTACTCCTCCATCGGCACACAAGCACAAAACAGATTCCGGTCGCCATACACATCGTCGATGCGATTCACTGACGGCCAGAACTTGTTCTCCGCGACATATGCCAAGGGGAACACCGCTTCGTCGCGCGAGTAGGGGCGATCCCACTCGTTGCTGATGACGTCGCCCTGCGTGTGCGGGGCGTTCTTCAGCGGGTTGTTTTCCGCGGTCAGTTCGCCACGTTCGATGCGGCGGATTTCTTCGCGGATGCTGGTCATGGCGGCGATGAAGCGATCCAGCTCGGCCTTCGATTCCGATTCGGTCGGCTCGACCATGATGGTGCCGGGCACGGGGAAGCTCATCGTCGGGGCGTGGAAGCCGTAGTCCATGAGGCGCTTGGCGATGTCGACTTCGCTGACGCCGGTCGCAGCCTTGATCGGGCGGATATCCAGAATGCATTCGTGCGCGACGCGGCCTTGCGAGCCGGTGTAGAGCACGGGGTAGTGATCCTTCAATTGCGTGGCGATGTAGTTGGCGTTGAGAATGGCGATTTCGGTGGCGCGCTTGAGGCCGGCGCCGCCCATCATGCGGATGTACATCCACGAGATCGGCAGAATGCTGGCCGAGCCGAAGGGTGCAGCGGAGACGGCACCTTGTCCCGCTTGTGCGCGGCCTTCTGCGCCGGTTGGCGTGACGACGTGGTCGGCCATGAAGGGTTCGAGGTGCGCGGCGAGGCCGATCGGGCCCATGCCCGGTCCGCCGCCGCCGTGCGGGATGCAGAAGGTCTTGTGCAGGTTCATGTGGCTGACGTCGGCGCCGATGGTGGCGGGCGAGGTGAGGCCGACCTGTGCGTTGAGGTTGGCGCCGTCCATGTAGACCTGGCCGCCGGCGGCGTGCGTGAGCGCGCAGATTTCCTTGACGGCTTCTTCGAACACGCCGTGCGTGGACGGGTAGGTGATCATCAACGCAGAGAGACGATCCTTGTATTGCTCAATCTTCACCTTGAGGTCGCTGACTTCGACGTTGCCGCTGTCATCGCAATTGACGACGACGACTTCGAGGCCGCACATCTGCGCGGTGGCAGGGTTGGTGCCGTGCGCGGACTTCGGAATCAGGCATACGTCGCGATGCGATTCGCCGCGTGAGGCATGGTAGCGGCGGATGGCGACGAGGCCGGCGTACTCGCCCTGTGCGCCGGAATTCGGCTGCATGCAGATGGCGGGAAAGCCGGTGACGGCACGCAGGTAGTCGGCGAGGCCTTCGATCATTTCGAGATAGCCCAGCGTCTGGTTGTGCGGCGCGAAGGGATGCATGCGACCGAACTCGGGCCAGGTGACGGGAATCATTTCGCTGGTGGCGTTGAGCTTCATGGTGCAGGAGCCGAGCGAGATCATCGAGTGATCGAGCGCGAGGTCCTTGTTCTGCAGCTTCTTGAGGTAGCGCAGCATCTCGTGTTCGGTGTGATGGCTGTTGAACACGGGGTGGGTGAGGATGGCGCTGCTGCGTGCGAGTTCTGCGGGAATGCTCGACGCGGCGACTTGCGCATCCAGCGCGTCGATGTCGCTGTCATCGAAAGCGCGTGTCAACTCACAGACGTTCGCCATGCGGCCAGCGTCGGCGAACAGGTTGAGCAGGGTCAGCACATCGGCGCGCGAAGTGGTTTCATCGAAGCTCACGCCGAGCACGGAGGGCGACACCTGGCGCAGGTTGTAGCCGGAGACCATGGCTGCTTGAACGATGCCTTCGGTCTGCGTGCCGGTGGCGACGTTGAACGAGTCGAAGAACTGGCCACTTGCCAGTTTGAAGCCGGCTTTCTGCAGGCCCGCTGCGAAGATCGAAGCAAGGCGGTTGATGCGGCCAGCGATGGCCTTGAGGCCGGCCGGGCCGTGATACACCGCGTACATGCCGGCCATGTTTGCCAGCAGCACCTGCGAGGTACAGATGTTGGAATTGGCCTTCTCGCGGCGGATGTGTTGCTCACGTGTCTGCAGCGCCATGCGCAAAGCCGTCTTGCCGCGCACGTCTTTCGACACGCCGATGATGCGGCCGGCCATCGAACGTGCGTTCGACTCATGCGTGGCGAAGAAGGCTGCGTGCGGGCCGCCGAAACCCATCGGCACACCGAAGCGCTGGCCCGAACCAAAGGCGATGTCCGCGCCCATTTCGCCGGGGCTCTTCAGCAGCACCAGCGCCATCAGATCGGTCGCTACGGCGACGGCAGCGCCCTTGGCCTTGGCGCCTGCGATCAATGCGGACAGGTCGCTGACTTCACCGCGCACATTCGGGTATTGCAGCAGCACGCCGAAGGTGTCGTGATTCGCGAGTTCAGCGGCTTCGGCGATGACCAGTTCGTAGCCGAAGTACTCGGCGCGCGTCTTCACCACGTCGATGGTCTGCGGGAAGCAGGCGGCGTCGACGAAGAATTTGTTGCTCTTCGACTTCGACATGCGGCGTGCCATCGTCATGGCTTCCGCAGCGGCCGTCGCTTCGTCGAGTAGCGAGGCGTTGGCGAGTTCGAGACCGGTGAGGTCGATGACCATCTGCTGCCAGTTGAGCAACGCTTCCAGACGGCCTTGTGCGATCTCTGCCTGGTACGGCGTGTAGGCCGTGTACCAGCCGGGATTCTCCATGACGTTGCGCAGGATGACGGCCGGCGTCAGCGTGTCGTAATAACCCATGCCGATCAGCGAGCGCTTGATGACGTTCTTGCTGGCGATGGCCTTCAACTCGCCCAGCGCGACATGCTCGGGCACCGCGTCGGCAATCGGCAGCGGCGCGGAGAGGCGGATCGCGGCGGGCACGGTTTGCGCGATGAGGTCGTCGACGCTTTTCGCGCCGGCAGCGGAAAGCATCTCGGCGATTTCAGCGTCGTTGGAACCGATGTGGCGGCCGATGAAGTCGTCACGCTGCTCAAGGGAGGTCAAAGTCTGGGTCATGGTGAATCCGGTACGAACGTGAAAGGTGATGTCTTGCGTAGGGTGGATTCGCGAAGTAACCCACCGGTCGTAAATATCCTGGCGCAGCGCGCCAGCTAATCAATCCGTCATTCCCGCTTTCGCGAGAATGACGGTTATGGGCGATCAGGCGCTGGTACAACGCGCTTGCGACGAAACGACAGCGCTCCGCTGCGCTTGAAGCGCAGAAAAACACCAAGGAAAAAAGCTGCAATGACGCAGGCGAGCAAAACCTTGCCGAGGAACAGCGCCAATGCAGTGAAGGTGAGCCCCGCCGCGTAGAGCGCCAATTCGATCAGTGCTACGCCGAATTCGCCAACGCCTTCTCGCCACTTCGCCAAGGCACTACTCCTTGCTGGCGCGCTTGAATCGCACCACAACCCACAGCAACCAGAACGCCAGCAAGCCGCCGGTAAGCCACTTGCCACGGGTGAAGACGAGCACAATCAGCACCATGCCGCCCGCCACGATGGCGTAGCGCAGCAGCTCCTGGATGGGATCGCGCTCCTGGCGGGCCACGTCGCTTACGCGGCGTCGATGACGGCCTTGTAGCCATCAGCAGTCAGCAGTGCGTCGATGTCGTCGAGGTTCGCTGGCTTGATCTTGAACAGCCAGGTTGCATACGCGTCGGTGTTGACGCTTTCTGGCGCGTCGATGGCATCGCTGTTCGCAGCGACGACTTCACCGGCAACCGGCGCATAGATGTCGGACGCGGCCTTCACCGATTCGACGACGGCGATTTCTTCGCGTGCAGCGACTTCACGGCCGGCTTCGGGCAGTTCGAGGAAGACGATATCGCCGAGCGCGTTTTGCGCGTGATCGGTGATGCCGATGGTGACGGTGCCGTCCGGTTCCTTGCGGACCCATTCGTGGGATTCGGTGTAACGCAGGTTGGCTGGAACGCTCATGTTGGAACTCCTTCGGGGATTAATTCAATTTAGAGAAACGCTTAAACCAGAACCTTGCCATGACGCACGAATGGCATCTTCACCACGCGTGCCTTGAGTTGCTTGCCGCGAATGTCGACATGCACTGTGTCGCCGATGGCGATCTCGGCCGGCACGCGTGCGAACGCGATCGAGGCATTCATGCTGGGTGCAAAACTGCCGCTGGTGGTTTCGCCGAAGCCCTTGTCGGTGAACACCTGCATGTGGGCACGCAGCACGCCGCGTTCTTCAAGCAAGAGGCCTACCAGCGCGCGTTGTGGTGGCTCGGCTTCGAGTGCGGCACGGCCGACGAAGTCGCGATCTCCGCTGAAGTCCACCGTCCAGGCGAGGCCGGATTCGAGCGGGCCGACGTTGTCGTCCATGTCCTGGCCGTACAAATTCATTCCGGCTTCAAGGCGCAGCGTGTCGCGTGCGCCGAGGCCGGCCGGTTTCACACCGGCAGCGGTCAACGCGTTCCAGATTTCAACAGCGCGCTTGGCGGGAATGATGATTTCGAACCCGTCTTCACCGGTGTAGCCGGTGCGGCACAGGGTGAGATCGCCGAACTCGTTCGTCCATTGGGCGGCCTGGAAATATTTGAGCGGCTCGGACACGGCTTGCGAGCCGGGCAGGGCGGCCCACACCTTGGCGCGCGCTTGCGGGCCTTGCACGGCGATCATGGCGAAATCGCGGCGCGCGGTGATGGTGACATTGCCACCCGCGGGCATCGCGGCGGCCTGCTTGCGCATCCAGGCGATGTCCTTGTCGGCGGTGCCGGCATTGACGACGATGCGGTAGAAGTCGGGTGCGAAGAAGTAGGTGATGAGGTCATCGACCACGCCGCCACGCTCATTGAGCATGCAGGAATACAGCGCGCGGCCCGGCTCTTTCAGCTTGTCGATGTTGTTGGCCAGCAGGCGGCGCAGGAAGGCTTGCGCGCCGGCGCCTTCGATATCCACCGGCAGCATGTGCGACACGTCGAACATGCCGGCATCGCTGCGCACCAGCTTGTGCTCTTCGAGCTGTGAGCCGTAGTGGATCGGCATGTCCCAGCCGGCGAAATCGACGAGCTTGGCGCCGGCGGCGATGTGGGTGGCGTGGAGCGGGGTTTGTCTGGACAAGGTGCTTCTCCGGCAATTCAGGGGCAGAAACGAAAAAGGGCCAGGCGTCACGAATACTTTTTCCGTGTACCGCATGGCCCCCATCTGTCCCTGATACCTGAGAGATTACGGCTCCAATTACAAAATTGGCCGAGTGCCCCTTCGGTGGATGCCCGACCATTTGCTGGTGGCACCGCTCTCCAGATTGTGATTTCCCGTTCGGTCCTTTTGCCTGAGCGTTCCCGGGGGGTTGCGCCTTCGGCGGCCCGGCAAACCAGTCAAAACCGGCTGCGAGCGCTCTCCCGAACAGGTGGCGACTGTACCGGAAGCCAAGGGCGCGAAGCAAGCCTTTGCTATGATGCTTGCCTGCCCGGCATTTTCCGGGCGTCGCCCTGTCAAACCCCCGCCATGTTCGCTCCACAGAACGCCGATCTTCACTGCCACTCCACCGTCTCCGACGGCACCTTGAGCCCGACGGCTTTGGTCGAGCGCGCGCACGCCAACGGCGTCGATATGCTGGCGCTGACTGATCATGACGAGCTCGGCGGCCTCGCCGAGGCGCGCGCTGCTGCCGAAGCGCGTGGCATGCGGTTCGTGAATGGCGTGGAAATCTCTGTCTCTTATTGTGACCAGACGGTGCACATCGTCGGGTTGGGTATCCGGCCGGATTCGACCGAGTTGCGTGACGGGCTGGACCGCGTGCGCGGTGGTCGCGATGGCCGCGCCAAGCGCATCGGCCTGGAGCTGGCGAAGATCGGTATCAAGGATGCTTTCGAAGGGGCGGCCAAGTACGCCGACAACCCCGAGCTGATCAGCCGTGCGCACTTTGCGCGCTACCTCGTCGAGATCGGTGTCGCACGCGACACGACGGCAGTCTTCGATCACTACCTTGTGCGCGGAAAGCCTGGCTTTGTCGATCATGAATGGGCGACGCTGGCGGACGCGGTGAACTGGATTCACGCGGCAGGCGGCCTTGCCGTCATCGCCCATCCCGGTCGTTACCGGATCTCGGGTGCCGAGATGAAGTCCTTGTTCGAAGAGTTTGCCGATCTGAAGGGCGAGGGCGTCGAGGTCGTGACCAGCGCTCATACGCCGCAGATGCGCAACCAGTTCGCGACCTTTGCCCGTCGCTACAACCTGCTGGCGTCGCGTGCCTCGGACTTCCATGGTCCGGGCGAAAGCGCTGTCGATATCGGCAAGTCGGAGGCGTTGCCGCCCGACCTGACGCCGGTGTGGACTGCACTGGTCTGAACTTCTCGGAACAATAGTTACGCGCCGGGAACGGCAGCGTGGCGCCCTACAATTCGTGTCCGGATTCCCATGTCCCAGTTCTTTGAAATCCACCCTGATCACCCGCAACCGCGTCTGATCCGTCAGGCAGCCACCATCCTGCGCGATGGCGGCCTGATTGCCGTGCCGACCGATGCGGCCTATTCGCTGGTCGGGCATGTCGGCGATGCAAAAGTGATCGAGCGCATTCGTCGCATCCGTGGCGTCGACGAGCGCCACCATTTCACGCTGATGTGCCGCGACCTGTCGCAGATCGCTACCTACGCACGTGTCGACAATGCGCAGTTCCGCTTGCTGAAGGCAACCACTCCGGGCGCCTATACCTTCATTCTTGAAGGCACAAAGGAATTGCCGCGTCGTGTGCTGCATCCCAAGCGCAAGACCATAGGCCTGCGCGTGCCGGACCATGCCGTCATGCTGGCTTTGCTCGAAGAGTTGGGCGAACCGGTGATTTCGTCGAGCCTGTTGCTGCCCGACGAAGACTTGCCGCTGACCGATGCGAACGAGATCCGTGATCGCCTTGAGCGCGAACTGGAGCTGGTCATCGAGTCCGGCCCCTGCGGCCTGGAGCCTACGACGGTGGTGGATCTGACTGGTGGTGCGCCAGAGCTGATTCGTGAAGGCAAGGGAGAGCTGCGGGCTCTGGGCCTGTAGAAGCGGCTCAGGCTCTGACTGCGAGGCCGCGCGCGGCATTCACGCTAAACTCTGCCCATGGAACAGATCATCCTCAACATCGCCCTGTGGGCCGTGCCGGTCGTGCTGGCAATCACCTTGCACGAGGCCGCTCACGGATACGTGGCGCGCATGTTTGGCGACCCGACGGCTTACGAGCAGGGCCGCATTACTCTCAACCCCCTCAAGCACATCGATCCGGTCGGCACCGTGTTGCTGCCAGGTGCCATCGTGCTGATGAACGCCGTGACCGGCGCGCAGTTCCCGCCCTTCGGCTGGGCCAAGCCGGTGCCCGTGAATTTCGGGCGTTTGCGTCGGCCCAAGCAAGACATGTTGTGGGTGGCCGCCGCGGGGCCGGGCATCAATTTCGTGCAGGCCGTCATCTGGGTGCTGCTGGGTTCCTTGCTGTTGCCGCTGATCAGCAATCCTGGCGGTCTGGAGATGATGGCGGCGCTCTGCCGTAATGGCTTGATGGCGAATCTGGTGCTGATGCTGATCAACCTGATCCCGATTCCGCCGCTCGATGGCGGACGCATCCTGGTGAGTCTGTTGCCCATGAAGGCCGCATGGCAGCTGTCGCGCGTCGAGCCTTACGGCTTCTTCATCCTGATCGCGTTGATGTATTCCAATGTGCTCAACATGCCCTTGCGGTGGGCCATGGACAGCGTTGCGCGCTTCATTTTCCTGATCACGGGCGTGGCCTGATTCCGGATGAGCGACGGCGCAGCCCCTGAAACGCTGGCTCTCGATCTCCGCTTCCACGCGAAGATCTACGGCGAGCCGCTGCTCGATCTGCCGACCGATCTTTATATTCCGCCGGATGCGCTGGAGATTTTTCTCGATACGTTCGAGGGGCCGCTCGATCTGCTGTTGTATCTGATCCGCCGCGCCAACGTGAACATCCTCGATATTCCGATGGCGCCGCTGACAGTGCAGTACCTGGCCTACATCGACGCCATGCGCACGACCAATCTTGAGCTGGCGGGCGACTATCTTCTGATGGCCGCCATGTTGCTCGACATCAAGTCGCGCATGTTGCTGCCGAAGCCGCCGAGCGACAAGCCGGAAGAGGATGAGGCCGATCCGCGGGCCGAGCTGGTGCGCCGGCTCGTCGAGTACGAGCGCATCAAACGCGCAGCGCTGACGCTGGACCGCATGCCGCGTGTTGAGCGCGACTACGAATGGGCCAGTGTGCACCTTGCGGAGATCGTCGCAGAAGAACGCATGGCCGAGGTCAGTCTTGCCGATCTGCAGAATGCGTGGCTGACCTTGCTGCAACGGGCCCGCAATCACCAGCATCACCACGTGCAGCGTGAGGAGTTGTCGGTGCGCGAATACATGAGCCAGATCCTGCGTCGTCTGCAGGATGGTGAATACGCGGAATTCACCAGCGTGTTCGAACTGACGCATGGTGTCGCGAGCCTCATCGTGGGCTTCCTGGCGGTGCTCGAGCTGGTCAAGGAGCGCTTGGTGCAACTCACGCAGAACGCACCGATGGAAATGATCTACGTGCGCATCGCGCACGGCAGCACTGAAAACGAATACGAACTACCGGATGGAGGCCCGGATGGCGCCGAATTCGCTGCCTGATCCTGAATCCGTGGAGGGCGCCGATGTGACGCCGGCCCTCGACACTGAGGAGGCGGACTCCGTGCCCGCGCCGCCGATGGCTGAAGAAGGCGCAGATCCGCCTGTGCTGGAGGTGACGGTCGCTGAATCCGGCATCGATGTGGCGCACGCCCGGCAAGTGCTCGAAGCGGCCTTGCTGTCTGCCAGCGAGCCGATGCAAAGCGCCGAACTGCGCCGCCTGTTCGAGCCGGATCTTGGTGCTGATCTGGTAAATCGTTTGTTGGCTGACATCCAGCAGGAGTGGCAGGGCAGGGCGGTCGAACTGATGCGACTGGCTTCCGGTTGGCGCTTCCAGACCCGACCCGCCTTGCAGCCCTATCTGGATCGTTTGCGCCAGACGCGGGCGCCGCGCTACTCCCGGGCGGTACTGGAAACCTTGGCGATCATCGTGTATCGTCAGCCTGTCACGCGCGGAGACATTGAAGAAATACGCGGCGTGGCCGTTTCAGCAAACATTATCAATTTGCTGGAAACGCGCGGTTGGATCGACACCATCGGTCACCGCGACACGCCGGGACGCCCGGCCCTCTTCGCCACTACCCGCAAGTTTCTTGACGATCTCGGCCTTCGCAGCCTGACTGAGCTGCCGCCTTTATCGTCCCTATCCGACATCGAAGGAGTACTCGATCTTGTCGATACCGCAGAAAACGCGTCGCCGTCCGACGCGTCCCGGCAATAACACGGCCAACAGGGCCGACAACGGCGCGCCGCAGCGACGCCAGCGGGCTCCCCGCCCCAGCCAGCCGCCAGCAGGTGTGTATGGCGCAGAACCAGAGCAGGATTTCAGTTCCGACGATGCCTACGAAGACGACGACAGCCAGATCGCCTTCCTGGGGCGCAAGGGCGACAACCTCCATGCCAACGCCAAGCCCGAAGGCACAGGTGGAGCGCGTGGTCGCGCAGGGCGTGGGTTTGGCCCGCGCGGAGGTGATCGCGTCAAGGCGACGGGCGAACTCGTTGATGATGGCGAGCGTATCCAGAAAGTACTCGCCGCGGCGGGCTATGCCTCGCGCCGCGAAGTGGAGGAATGGATTACTGCCGGGCGCGTCAGCGTCAATGGTCTGCCATCGTTCCTGGGCCAGAAGATTTCGCAGGGCGATCGCGTCAAGGTCAATGGCAAGCTGGTCAACGTGCGCTTTGCAGAGCGCCCGCCACGCGTTCTGATCTATCACAAGCCGGATGGTGAAATTGTCTCGCGTGACGATCCTGAGGGTCGTCCAAGCGTATTCGATCGCCTGCCGAAGATCCGTCGCGGTCGCTGGATTGCGATCGGTCGCCTTGACTTCAATACGAGTGGTTTGTTGTTGTTCACCGACGATGGCGATCTGGCCAATCGTCTGGCGCATCCTCGCTACAACCTCGAGCGCGAATACGCCGTGCGTATCGTTGGACTGCTCGACGAAGATCAGGTCAAGCGACTGAAGGACGGTGTGGAGCTCGAAGACGGTCCGGCGCGGTTCAACATGGTGCGCGACGAGGGTGGCGAGGGCTCGAATCACTGGTATCGCGTGTCGATCTCCGAAGGCCGGAACCGCGAGGTGCGTCGCATGTTCGAAGCGCTTGGCATGACGGTCAGCCGTCTGATGCGCGTGCGCTATGGCCCGGTGGAATTGCCGAGCCGTCTCAAGCGCGGCATGTATGAAGACATGGCGCCGGAGATGATCAAGGCGCTGGGTGGCAAGAAAGCCCCCGTGCGCCAGGGCGAAGGCGAGACGCGTCGCACGCGTAATCGGCGTGGTCCCAAGGTGGCCGGGCCGAATGGCAAGGCCGGTGCGCCGCGTGGTCGCAATGGTGGAAGCGGGGCTGAAAATCAGTCTGGAGAAGGCGAGGCCGCTTTCGTGCCGAATGCTGCGCCTGGCGTAGCGGCTGACGGTAACGCCGGCAATGCTCGTCGCAACGACAGTCGTCGCCCGCGTGGCGGCCGCAATCGCAAGCCAAGGCCGAAGCCACTCGCGGAAGCTTGATAAGAGAATGTCACGCGGGTGACGCGCAGCTTGATGGCGCGACGCCCCGTGACGGCTCTTTGCACAAAAGGGATGTGCTGCGGGATGTACTGCGGCGTAGCAACATGCTAGAATCAAGTGGTTAATCAGTCGTCTGCGCACGTGAAGGCGTGCGCCGACGGGGATCTTTCCGGATTTGTTTTGATCGGGATGGGCGTTGCGCCCATTTTTTATTTGTGGCGCGCAAAACGCATTTCTGCGTAATGCAAGCGCCTGATTTGCTGAATCAGTATTGCAGATGGATATCGCAAGCGTTATCGAGCAGGCCGTGAATGGCCTGGGTTTTGAACTGGTGGATCTGGAGCGCTCGCCCAAGGCGAGGCTGCTGCGCGTCTTCATCGATATCGAGCGTGGTATTACGGTCGAAGATTGCGCGACGGTGAGCAATCACCTTGTGCGTGTTTTCGAGGTTGAAGGCATCGACTATGATCGTCTTGAGATCTCGTCTCCAGGTCTGGAGCGACCGCTGCGCAAGGCCGCTGATTTCGAGCGCTTTGCGGGCCAGGACGTGCAGATCCGCATCCGTCTGCCAATCAACAACCAGCGTAATTTCGCGGGCCAGTTGCTGGGGCTGCGTGACGGCAAGATTGTGGTTCGTACCGAGAAGGGTGAGCAGCTGCTTGAACTCGACGATGTCGAAAAAGCACGTCTGGTTCCCAAGTTTTGATTCAGGGTTTGTTCATATTCGAACAGGCTGAAATATTCGCTTTCGAGGGAGTTAAGCAATGAGCCGCGAAGTCTTGCTGCTTGTAGATGCGCTGTCGCGTGAAAAGAACGTGGCCAAGGAAACCGTGTTCCTGGCCATGGAAATGGCTCTGGCCGCCGCGACCAAGAAGCGTGTCAACGATGAGGCCGATGTGCGTGTATCCATCGACCGCGAAACAGGTGCGTACGAATCCTTCCGTCGCTGGGTTGTCATGATCGATGCTGAAGTCGAAAACGACGAAGCGGAGATGGGCATCATCGATGCTCGCGAGGAATATCCGGACATCCAGGTCGGCGACTATGTCGAAGAGCCGCTTGAGCCCATCGATTTCGGTCGTATCGGAGCGCAGGCTGCCAAGCAGGTCATCTTGCAGAAAATCCGCGATGCCGAGCGTGAGCAGATCCTCAACGACTTTCTCGAGCGTGGCGAGCATCTCGTCACCGGTTCGGTGAAGCGCATGGAGCGTGGCAATGCCATCGTCGAGGCTGGTCGTCTCGAAGCCGTGCTGCCGCGTGACCAGCAGATTCCGAAAGAGAATCTGCGTGTTGGCGACCGTGTGCGCGCTTACCTGCTGCGCATTGATCGCAATGCACGTGGCCCGCAACTGGTGCTGTCGCGTAGCGCGCCGGACTTCATCTCGCAACTCTTCGAACTTGAAGTGCCGGAAATCGAAGACGGTTTGCTCGAGATCAAGGCTGCTGCACGTGATCCTGGCCTGCGCGCCAAGATTGCTGTGAAGTCGAATGACCCACGCATCGATCCGATTGGCACCTGTGTCGGTCTGCGCGGCTCGCGCGTGACGGCTGTGCGTAACGAACTCGGCGGCGAGAACGTCGATATCGTGCTGTGGTCTGCAGATGCAGCGCAATTCGTCATCAGCGCACTGGCACCGGCAGAAGTCAGTTCCATCGTCGTCGATGAAGAAACGCACACCATGGATGTGGTGGTCGACGAAGGTAACCTCGCCATGGCCATCGGTCGTGGTGGTCAGAACGTGAAGCTCGCTTCCGAATTGACCGGCTGGAACATCAACCTGATGACCGAGACCGCAGCAGCTGAACGTAGCGAAGCGGAGCAGGGTCGCCTGCGTCAGATCTTCTGCGAGAAGCTCGACGTCGATGAAGAAGTGGCCGACATCCTGATTGAAGAAGGTTTCTCGTCGCTGGAAGAAATCGCTTACGTGCCGATTTCCGAAATGCTGGAAATCGAAGCCTTCGACGAAGACACGGTTAACGAATTGCGTCAGCGCGCACGAAACGTGCTGCTGACGGAGGCCATCGTCAACGAGGAACAACTCGAAGGCGTTGCGGAAGACTTGTTGAATCTCGAAGGCATGGACAAATCGCTTGCTGCAAAGCTCGCCACGCATGGTGTAAAGACGCGTGATGATCTGGCGGATCTGGCGGTTGACGAGCTGACCGAAATGACGGGGCTCGATGAATCGAGTGCGAAGGATCTGATCACCAAGGCGCGCGCGCACTGGTTTGAGCAAGCGGGGGAGTAAGAACAGATGGCAGAAATGAGCGTGGCGGATTTCGCCACGGAACTGAAGATGCCGGCTTCTGCGCTGCTTGAACAGCTTCAGAAGGCAGGCGTTACAAAGTCGACGCTGGACGACGGTGTGAGCGAGCACGACAAGACGCGTTTGCTCGACTACCTGCGTCGTTCGCATGGCGATACCGCGCCTAAGTCCAAGATCACCCTGACGCGCAAGCAGACCAGCGAGATCAAGTCGGCGGACTCCACCGGCAAGGCACGCACCATTCAGGTCGAAGTGCGCAAGAAGCGCGTCTTCGTGAAGCGCGATGATGCGGATCTGGGTGCAGAGGCTTCGGCGGTTGAGCCGGACGACGAAATCGTCGTTGCACAGCCGGAAGTGCCTGTCGAGGTGCCTGTTGTTGTCGAGCCGGAGCCCGTAGTCGAAGTCGTGGTGGCCGCGCCAGAGCCTGAACCAGAGCCCGAGCCAGAACCGATTCCAGAGCCGGAGCCCGAACCCGTTGTCGTGGCCGAGGTGCAGGCAGAGCCGATTGCAGCTCCCGAGCCGGTCGTCGAGGCGCCGTTGACGGCGCGTCAGCGTGCCGATCGTAGCCATGCTGAGTTGATGGCGCGCCAGGCTGCCGAAATCAAGGCCAAGCAGGCGCGCGAAGCTGCGCGTAAGGCTGCTGAAGAGGCGCGCAAGCTCGAAGAAGAGCGCCTCAAGGTTGAGCAGGAAAAAGCGCGTGCAGCAGCTGCAGCCAAGCCTGAGGGCAAGGTCGGCACCTTGCACAAGCCTGCCAAGACCGACGAAAAGCCGAAGAAGGCGCAAGCGCCCGATCGCAACGCCAAGCAGCAGCCGGAAGACAGCAAGCGTCGCACCATCAAGACCCGTGGCGATACCGGCACGGGTGCTGGCTGGCGTGGTGGTCCGCGTGGCGGCAGCCGTCATGGCAAGCAGTCGCAGGAGCAAACCAACTTCCAGGCGCCTACCGAAGCGGTGGTGCGTGAAATCCACGTGCCGGAAACCATCTCGGTGTCGGACCTTGCGCACAAGATGTCCGTCAAGGCAGCCGAGCTGATCAAGAAGATGATGATGATGGGCCAGATGGTCACCATCAATCAGGTGCTCGATCAGGAAACCGCGATGATTCTCGTCGAGGAAATTGGCCATACGGCAGTGCCAGCCAAGCTGGACGATCCGGAAGCCTTCCTTGAGGATGGCGAGGAGCACAAGGACGTTGCGCTGGAGCCGCGTGCGCCGGTCGTGACCGTCATGGGCCACGTCGACCATGGCAAGACCTCGTTGCTTGACTACATCCGTCGTGCCAAGGTGGCCGCAGGTGAAGCGGGCGGCATTACGCAGCACATCGGTGCGTATCACGTCGAAACGAAGAAGGGCATGATCTCCTTCCTCGATACGCCAGGTCACGAAGCCTTTACGGCGATGCGTGCGCGTGGCGCCAAGGCAACTGACATCGTCATTCTGGTGGTGGCGGCCGACGACGGCGTCATGCCGCAGACGAAGGAAGCGATTCACCATGCGAAGGCCGCTGGAGTGCCTATCGTTGTGGCGATCAACAAGATCGACAAGCCGGACGGCAATCCCGATCGCGTCAAGCAGGAGCTGGTTGCCGAAGGCGTGATTCCGGAAGAGTACGGCGGTGACGCCATGTTCATGCCGGTGTCGGCCAAGACCGGCGCAGGTATCGACGATTTGCTCGATGCCATCCTGCTGCAGTCCGAAGTGCTTGAGCTGAAGGCACCAAAGGATGCGCCAGCCAAGGGCCTGATCATCGAAGCGCGTCTCGACAAAGGCCGCGGTCCGGTTGCGACGATGCTGGTGCAGAGCGGTACGCTCAAGCGCGGCGACGTGGTACTGGCCGGTGCAACTTTCGGCCGCGTGCGCGCCATGCTGGACGAGAACGGCAAACCGATCGCCGAAGCGGGACCATCGATTCCGGTCGAAATTCTGGGTCTGTCGGATGTGCCTGGCGCCGGCGACGAAGTCATGGGCATTGTTGACGAGCGTCGTGCGCGTGAAATCGCACTGTTCCGCCAAGGCAAGTTCCGCGACGTCAAGCTGGCCAAGCAACAAGCCGCCAAGCTCGAATCCATCATGGATCAGATGAAGGATGGCGAAGTCAAATCGCTGGCCCTCATCGTCAAGGCCGACGTACAAGGTTCGCAGGAGGCGCTGGTGCAGTCCTTGTCCAAGCTTTCCAACGAAGAAGTGCGCGTCAAGGTCATTCACGGTGCGGTCGGCGCGATCTCCGAGTCCGACGTCAATCTGGCGCAGGCTTCGGGTGCGGTCATCATCGGCTTCAACATCCGTGCCGATGCCAATGCACGCAAGCTGGCCGAGAGCTACGGTGTCGATATTCGCTACTACAACATCATCTATGACGCTGTGGATGAAGTGAAGGCAGCGCTGTCGGGCATGCTCTCGCCGGAGAAGCGCGAACAGGTTATCGGCATGGTGGAAGTGCGTCAGGTGTTCCGCATTTCCAAGGTCGGTACGATTGCCGGGTGCTATGTGCTCGATGGTCTCGTCAAGCGCAGCTCGCTGGTCCGTGTTATTCGCGACAATGTTGTCATCCACTCGGGTGAGCTCGACTCGCTCAAGCGTTTCAAGGATGACGCCAAGGAAGTGCGTGCCAACTTCGAGTGCGGTCTGTCGATCAAGAACTTCAACGACATCAACGAAGGCGACCAGCTGGAAGTCTTCGAGATTCAGGAAATCGCACGTACGCTGTAACAGGTGCTTGCCTGCGCAGAAAACAACGGGCCTTGATGAGGCCCGTTGTTGTTTGTAGCTGAAACGGAAAAGAGGCTGAACATGCCAAAAGACTACTCAAGAAGTTCACGCGTTGTCGAACAGATCAAGCGAGAACTCGCGGAGCTGATCCGCCTCGAGGTGAAAGATCCGCGTGTTGGCTTCATCACGATCACCGATGTGGAGATCACGCCCGACTACGCACACGCCAAGGTGTTCTTCTCCTCGCTCAAGGGCAAGGAAGGCGCTGAGGAAATCCAGGAAGGTTTGCGCCGCGCCAGCAGCTTCCTGCGGCGCGAGCTGGGTCGCCGCGTGCGCATCCATACAACGCCAGAGCTGCATTTCGTCTACGACAATTCGATGGAAGAAGGCTCACGTATGTCGGCGCTGATCGACAAGGCCATGGCTGATACGCAGCCGGAAGATGCTGGCGACGAAGAGGCCGACTGAGTCGATGGAGAAGGTGATGAATCCGGCTGCGCCACGCAAGAAGTGGCAGATTGTCGACGGCGTGCTGATGCTCGACAAGCCGGGCGGCATGACGTCCAACGGTGCGCTGCAAGCGGCGCGGCGCCTGCACTCAGCTGCCAAGGCGGGGCATACCGGCACACTCGATCCGATGGCCACGGGGCTGCTGCCTGTGCTGTTCGGCGAGGCAACAAAGTTTTCCCACATGCTGCTCGATGCGGACAAGACCTACCGCGCGACCTTGTGTCTGGGCATCAACACCAGCACGGCCGACGCCGAGGGTGAAGTCATTCGCGAACGCGACGTGACGTGTTCGGAGGCAGATATTCATGCCGCCTGCGCGCGCTTTCTCGGTGCCATCGAGCAGGTGCCGCCCATGTACTCGGCACTCAAGCATCAGGGACGCGCGCTCTATGATTACGCGCGCCAAGGCGTGGAGATCGAGCGCGAGGCGCGCGCGGTGACGATTCATGAGCTCGCAATCGAACGCGTCGATCTGGGTGATGTGCCAGAGGTCGTGATCCGCGTTCGCTGCAGCAAGGGCACTTACATCCGCACGCTGGCCGAGGATATCGGCGAGGTGCTGGGTTGCGGCGCGCATTTGACTGCGCTGCGTCGCCTTGCCACAGGACCGTTGAGTCTCGAATCGGCAGTCACGCTTGAGGCGCTCGGCGAAATGGAAGAGGGCGCGCGCGTCGCTCGTTTGTTGGCGCCGGATAGCCTGCTTGCGCATCTGCCACGGCTGACCCTGGATGGGGCGCTCGAAGCGCGTTTCTCGCATGGCAATGCTGTCTCGTGCGCTGGCATGGCTGCCGTTCCGCGGGGCGAGGTACGCGTCTACGGGACTGTCTTCATGGGCTTGGGGCGCGTCGATGATGACGGGATGTTGCGCGCGATCCGGCTCGTGTCGACGCTGCATCCAGGCGAGGCTGCAGACATCTGAACGACCTGTTGTTGCAGGCTCTGTCACGAGGGTGACGGAAAAACAAAAAGCCCCGCATGCGGGGCTTTTTGCTGGGTCGGTCCGAAAGGGCTCAAGAGCGCGTTTCTACCTGCTGCAGAGGTTCGTCCTGGGCCTGCACGACCACGCGGCGTTCGCGAGGGCGACGTGCCGGCTGTGCTTGTTCCTCATGCTGCGCAGGCGCGGTCGCTTTTGCACCGGGCGCTGTTTCGACCATTTCCAGGCTGTTGTCGGCAAGGAAGGCCGACAGATCGATGGGCGAACGAGCAACCGGTGGTGCGACGGGTGCATATGTCGTCACTGTGGCCTCGACGGCAACCGGCGCCGCTTCGACGAATGCCGCTGGTGCTGCCACGACTGTTTCTACCGCAGCGGGGGCTGCTTCCGGAACAGGCACTGGCTCTTCCGTTGCCGATACAACAGCGCTTTGCGATGCTACGTCTTCAATCGGGGCTGGAACCACAGGTTCAGCCGCGGCGAAGCCAAGTTCCTGCTGAGCTGCAGGTGCCGGGCTGTTGCTTTCCGCTGGTGCTGCGGGCGATGATTCTGCTTGCGGCGCAAACGCCGTTTCTACAGATTGCTCTGCCTGATCGTTGGCTTCCGTTGCAGACTCCACAATGCCTTCGGCATTCTCGTTGTCAGCAGTTGCAGCGCTTTGTTCTCCTTCACCACGGCCACGGCCACCGCGACCGCGGCGGTTGCGACGACGACCACCTTCACGCTCGCCGTTTGCTGCGGGCGTTGCACCCTCCGCGACCGGAGCGCTGTCCGCCACCTGTTCACCTTCGGCGTTTGCGACGACTGGCTGTACGTCACGTGGTTCACGTGGCTCGCGAGGCTCACGTGGCGGACGTTCGCGACGTGGTTTGTTCTGCGCGGCAGCCTGACCTTCAACTGCCTCGGTGACAGGCGCTGCGTCGGTACGTGTGCGCTTGTCGTTACCCTGGCGTTGGCCATCCTGGCGATTGCCGCGTTCCTTGCGGTCTTCGCGCGGCTGACGATCTTCGCGTGGGGCGCGTTCTTCACGCGGTTGACGCTCTGCCTGGCCTTCGCGCGGCTTCCGCTCTTCACGTTGTTTGTTCTGACCGTCGCGCGGCTTGCGTTCACCGTCGCGACCACCATCGCGCCCATCACGGCGACGTGAGTCGCGGCGTGCATTGCTGCTTGCGGATTTCGCTGGCGCGACAGGCGCTGGCGCGGCTTCTTCGCTGCCACCCAACCAGGCGAGGAAGCGTGCAAACAACCCCTTCTTTGGTTGGGCGGCTTCGATCGTCTCGACGCGCGTCTCAACAATAGGTGCGGCCTGACCCGGGGTGATCGTCTTGACGGCAGCTTCCTGGCGACCCGCCTTGGCTTCAAGGTTGGCAGACGGTGGCGTATAGCTTGGATCCGTCGGCGCCGCAGCCATGCGGTAGCTTGGCAGCGTGATCTCTTCCTGGTTCAGCTGGTCGTGACGCAGACGGATGATCTCGTGTTGCGGCGTTTCCAGATGGCGGTTCGGAATGATCAGCAGGTTGACCTTGTGACGCAGTTCGATCTTGGCGATGTCATCGCGCTTCTCGTTGAGCAGGAAGGTGGCGACATCGACCGGTACCTGCGTGTGCAGCGCGCCGGTATTTTCCTTCATCGACTCTTCTTCGAGGATACGCAGGATGTGCAGCGCTGCGGACTCGGTCGAGCGGATGTGGCCCGTGCCCGTGCAACGCGGGCAGGTGATGTAGCTGGTCTCGGCAAGTGCCGGACGCAGGCGCTGACGCGACAGCTCGAGCAAGCCAAAGCGGCTGATCTTGCCGGTCTGCACGCGGGCGCGGTCGAAGCGCAGCGCGTCGCGCAGACGGTTCTCGACCTCGCGCTGGTTGCGCGGATTGTCCATGTCGATGAAGTCGATGACGATCAGGCCACCCAGGTCGCGCAGGCGCAACTGGCGGGCGATTTCGTCGGCGGCTTCGCTGTTCGTGCGCAGCGCGGTTTCTTCGATGTCGCTGCCCTTGGTGGCGCGGCCGGAGTTCACGTCGACCGAAACGAGTGCTTCAGTGTGGTCGATGACGATGGCGCCGCCCGATGGCAGATTCACCTGACGCGAGTACGCGGACTCGATCTGGTGCTCGATCTGGAAGCGCGAGAACAGCGGCACGTCGTCGCGGTAACGCTTCACGCGATGGACGTTGGCAGGCATGACGTGCGCCATGAACTGACGCGCCTGCTCGTAAATCTCGTCGGTATCGATGAGGATTTCGCCGATGTCGGGCTGGAAGTAATCGCGGATGGCGCGGATTACCAGACTGCCTTCCTGATAGATCAGGAACGCGCCTGTTTGCGACTTGGCCGCGCCATCGATGGCGGTCCACAGTTGCATCAGGTAATTCAGGTCCCACTGCAGCTCTTCGGCGGCGTGGCCGATGGCGGCGGTGCGCGCGATCAGGCTCATGCCATTCGGTACTTCGAGCGAATCCATGGCTTCGCGCAACTCGGCGCGATCATCGCCTTCGATGCGACGCGATACGCCACCACCGCGCGGGTTGTTGGGCATCAGCACGAGGTAACGGCCCGCCAGCGAGACGAAGGTAGTCAAGGCTGCGCCCTTGTTGCCGCGCTCTTCCTTTTCAACCTGGACGATGATTTCCTGGCCTTCGCGCAGCGCTTCCTTGATGGTTGCACTGGAGGCGTTTACGCCTTCGCGGAAGAAGGAGCGGGAGACTTCCTTGAATGGCAGGAAGCCGTGGCGCTCGGCGCCGTAATCGACAAAGGCAGCTTCGAGGCTGGGCTCGATGCGGGTGATGACGCCTTTGTAGATGTTGCTCTTGCGTTGTTCCTTGGCGGCCGATTCGATGTCGAGGTCGATCAGTTTCTGACCATCAACAATCGCGACGCGTAGTTCTTCGGCCTGCGTCGCATTGAAAAGCATGCGTTTCATTTTGGTTCTCCCGCGCGCGAGCGGGCAGAACAACACACCGACCGCCTGCGAGGAAACCCCGGAGGCGGCCTGATTACTCAGAATGTCAGAAACTGCTTGTTCTTCATTATCTGGTCATCAAGTGAATCGGCTTGTTCTTTAACTACGTTCAGGACGCTGCGGCTGGGCCTGCGGTGTCCGGAGCGTTTTGTGTATTCTGCGACGCGCGCTCGTTATAGTGTTTCTATTCAATCAATCACGTGATTCACGTGGTCTGGCATGGTTTGCTGTGTGCGCTTGCTATAACATCGCGAACTTTTCGCCGGGATGGTTCTGGCGTTTTGCACATGTGTTTCTCCGGATTGCTTCCCGAGCAGCCAGACATTCGGGTTGGCTGGGTGGTATGTCCTTGAGCCGGGCCGGTCGTTCCAGCGAGAAAAGTATCGCGGGCGGAAAGACGCTGAGGTGGCAGAAGGGTGATCCAGTGGCAATGCGAACGCACGCAGGGGAGCCGTTTCTCTTGCTGCTACGCGACAATAAGTTCTCTCTGGAGCAGCTTATCGTTCAAACTGGCGTAGCGCCGGTCAGCTCCGGGGGCACGTGTCGCGGCACACGGAATTCCGTTCTGTATAACCCCGGCGGGGCTCAGGCGGACAGCGCACCGGACGTTTGTCCGGAAAAACAGTTGCAGTATATGGGAAGAACGTGACTTTACGCAAAGCAGCATTGGCCGGTCCTGCGCCCCTAGCCCCGGCGTCCTTGACGGTTCGTCGGGTGGTGGCAGGAGAAGAGGATGCAGGCCAGCGCATCGACAACTACCTGCTGCGCGAATGCAAGGGTGTGCCGAAGAGTCATATCTACCGCATTCTGCGAAGTGGTGAGGTGCGAGTGAATGGCGGGCGCATCAGCCAGACCTACCGCATCAAGGCTGGTGACGAGTTGCGCATCCCGCCGATGCGCGTGGCGCAGAAGGAAGACAGCAACGCGGCGACCCTTGCGGTGGCCTCCAGAACGCCGCCACGTGATTTCGATGTCGTCTTCGAAGACGATTCCATTCTCGTGATCGACAAACCCGCCGGCGTCGCCGTGCATGGCGGCAGCGGTGTAAGTTTTGGTGTCATCGAGCAACTTCGCGCGCAAAGGCCGGAGGCGCGCTTCCTTGAGCTTGCCCATCGCCTGGATCGCGAGACCTCCGGGCTTCTCATCATCGGCAAGCGTCGGGCGGCGCTCAACGATGTGCAGGATCAGATGCGCGCCGGCAAAATCGAGAAGCGCTACCTGACGATGGTGCGTGGCCGCTGGATGAATCCGCTGCAGCATGTGAAGTTGTCGCTGCACAAATACCTCACGCCGGACGGCGAGCGCCGCGTCAGCGTCAATGCCGAGGGTAAGCCTTCCCACAGCATCATGCGCCTGGTCGGACGCTGGCAGGATTGCAGCCTGCTCGAGGTGGAGTTGAAGACCGGGCGCACGCACCAGATCCGCGTACACCTGCAGCACCTTGGCTTCCCTTTGCTGGGTGATGACAAGTACGGCGATTTTCCGCTCAACAAGGCTCTGGTGAAGGAAGGCTTGCCGCGCATGTTCCTGCACGCGGCAATCCTGCGCTTCCATCATCCCGTAAGTCGGCAGCTACTTGAGCTGCGCGCACCATTGCCGACGGACCTGAACAACTATCTCGCGCAGGTCGAGCGCACCCAACAACAGGAGTATGAAAAGAGTGACAAACCGGGCGTTTGATCTGATCGTTTTCGACTGGGATGGCACCTTGATCGATTCGACCGCTTTGATTGCCGGCTCCGTGCAATTGGCCGCTGCCGATGTTGGGCTGCCGGTACCGTCTGACGAGGATGCGAAACACATCATTGGCCTCGGCTTGCTGCAGGCAATGACCTGGTTGTTTCCGGGGTTGAATCCCGAGCAGTATCAAGCGCTCATCGAGCGTTATCGCTTGCACTACCTGAAGCGCGACAGCGAGATTGCCCTGTTCAGCAATGTACGCGAGTTGCTCATTGGCTTGCGCAAGGACGGCTACCTGCTGGCAGTTGCGACGGGAAAGGCGCGCCAAGCCCTGGATCGCGCCTTGCTGCAGGCCGATCTGGCGAAGTATTTCGATTCGACGCGTTGTGCTGATGAAACCTTCTCGAAGCCGCACCCGCAGATGCTGCTGGAATTGATCGATGAATTGATGGTCGAACCCGCGCGCGTGCTGATGGTGGGCGACACCACACACGATCTCCAGATGGCAGCCAATGCCGGCACGGCTGCGTTGGCGGTGACCTGCGGTGCGCACCCGAATGAAGTGCTGCGGAGTGAGCCACACCTCGCGATGCTGCCCGATGTGAGCGGCTTGCGAGAGTGGTTGCGTGGCGGTCAGTGAGTCCGAGATGGCGGAGTTGAACGAGCGCGTGGTGTGTGAATCCGGTGCAGTGACCGATGGCGGTGACGGAGTCGTGTTCAGCGTCAGGCAAGACGACGAGGACGTGCCTGCCTTCGTGATACGTCATGAGGGTGTCGCACATGCCTATGTCAATCGTTGTCGCCATATTCCGGTCGAGCTTGACTGGATGCCTGGCCGGTTCTTCGATGACGAGGGCGTATACTTGGTTTGCGCGACGCATGGCGCGCTTTACGAACCGGCGTCGGGGCGTTGTGCGGGTGGGCCATGCAGTGGTCGAGGACTGGAGCCTGTATCAGTCGAAGAGCGCGATGGTCATATCTATCTGAAAGTCATGAATGACAGAGAAGGACGCAATGAGTGATTCAGCGAATGATGCGGCGAGCGCAGGCAACACACCCGGCTGGGAGCGCAATCTTCTTGAGAAGCTGGCTTTCGAAAGTCTGAAGGAGCAACGCCGTCGTCGTCGCTGGAGCATTTTTTTCCGGCTACTCAGCTTTACGTGGATTTTCATCGCGCTGCTCATCGTCTGGAACTGGCAGCACGGCGATGGCGAGAAGCCAGTCGGCGTCGGACCGCACACCGCGCTGGTACAGCTGGAGGGCGCAATCGGCCCTGGCGGTGAAGCCAGCGCCGAAAAGATCGTGACGGGCCTGACGGCTGCCTTTGACGACAAGAACACCAAGGGCGTCGTGCTGCGTATCAATAGCCCGGGCGGTAGCCCGGTACAGTCAGGCATCATCAATGATGAGATCGTGCGCCTGCGTGCCAAGCACCCGACGATCCCGCTGTACGTCGTGGTTGAAGACATGTGTGCGTCCGGTGGTTATTACGTTGCCGCTGCGGCAGACAAGATCTTCGTCGACAAGGCCAGCATTGTTGGCTCTATCGGGGTGCGCATGGATGGCTTCGGCTTTACCGAAGTGATGAAGAAGATCGGCGTCGAGCGTCGCCTGCTGACTGCGGGCGAGAACAAGGGCTTCCTTGATCCCTTCATGCCTGTGGAGCCCAATCAGGAAGAGCACGCCCGCAACATGCTGGGAGAAATCCACCAGCAATTCATCGACGTTGTGCGCAAGGGGCGTGGCAAGCGCCTGAAGGAAACGCCGGAGATGTTCTCGGGCTTGTTCTGGAGTGGCGCCAAGAGCATCGAGCTGGGTCTTGCCGATGGCTATGGCACGGTCAACTCGGTGGCACGTGATGTCATCAAGGCCGAAGAAATTCAGGATTTCACGCAGGGTGAGAACATTGCAGAGCGCTTTGCCAAGCGCTTCGGTGCCAGCGTGATGTCGGGCGTCACAGGAAGCGCCGAGTCGGTTCGCTGGAGGTAATCCGCAGAAAGTAAAAAGCCCCGGAAGACGAAAGTCTCCGGGGCTTTTGTTCTGATCCGCTGAATCGGATTAGCTATTGGCGACGACGAATGCCTTGACCTGTTCTACATTGACATCGACGACGGTCGAGCGCTGTGGTAGTGCTTCGATGTTCTCGTAGGCCTTCGGGCGCCATGGTTTTTCGCCAAGCGCCTCGACGATGGTCTCTTCGAACTTCGCAGGCAATGCTGTCTCAAGCACGATCAGTGGCACGCCTGCTTCGCGGTTTTCGAGGCCTACCTTCAGGCCATCGGCGGTATGCGTATCTATCATCACGCCATATTGTTGCCACACGCGGCGGATCGTTGCGATGCGATCGGCATGCGAGCTGCTGCCCGAAGTAAACGCATAGTCTGCGATGCGCAGGAAGTAGGGGGTCTTCGACAGATCGAAAGCGCCGCCCTTGTCGACCTCTGACCACAGTTCGCGCACGACGGCCGGATCACGACCGACGAGGTCGTAGACGAAGCGCTCGAAGTTCGAGGCCTTGGAGATGTCCATGGACGGGCTGGAGGTCTGATGCGTTTCGGCCGAGCCGCGCGGGCGATACACACCAGTGCGGAAGAACTCGTCGAGCACATTGTTCTCGTTCGTGGCGAGTATCAGTCGGCGGATGGGCAGCCCCATCATGCGCGCGATATGGCCCGCACAGATATTGCCGAAGTTGCCGGAAGGTACCGAGAAGGCGACTTCCTGATCGTTGCTCTTGGTCGCAGCGAAGTAGCCCTTGAAGTAATACACGACCTGCGCAACGACGCGCGCCCAATTGATGGAGTTGACCGTGCCAATGCGCTGCGCCGTCTTGAACTCCAGATCGTTGGAAATGCCCTTGACGATGTCCTGCGCATCGTCGAACACCCCGCGCACGGCGAGATTGAAAATGTTCGGGTCCTGGAGCGAGAACATCTGGGCGGTCTGGAAGGCGCTCATCTTGCCGTATGGCGACAGCATGAAGACCTTCACGCCTTTCTTGCCGCGCATCGCGTATTCAGCGGACGAGCCCGTATCGCCGGACGTCGCACCGACAATGTTCAGGTGCTCTCCCGTTTTTGCCAGCGCGTACTCGAACAGATTGCCAAGCATCTGCATGGCCATGTCCTTGAAGGCCAGGGTCGGACCGTTCGACAGCTCTTGCAGGAAAAGGCCTGGTTCGATTTCGCGCAGCGGCGTGATGTCTTCAGCGTTCGAATCCGGGCGGCCGTTGCAATACACCGCAGCGGTGTAAGTCTTGTCGATCAGCGCCTTCAGGTCGCTCGCGGGAATGTCGTCGGCGAACTTTGACAGCACGGCAAAGGCCAGCTCGCGATAGTTCATGCCGCGCATGGCGCTGAGCTCAGCTGCGCTGATCTTCGGGTACTCGACGGGCAACGCAAGGCCGCCGTCTTCCATCAGGCCGCCAAGCAGGATCTGCGTGAAGGATTTTTGCGGAGCGTTACCGCGCGTGGAGAGATATTGCATACGAGGCACTAAGTAGGTGGGGCCGGTGGCCCCACTGGTAAGGTTAGTTCAGTTCTTCCAGGCGAATGCGTTTGACCGCACCTACCACCGTCGGCAGCGACTCGATGTTTGTGATCGCCTTGTTGGCCTGGCCCTCGATGGTGCGATGGGTGAGGATGATGATATCGGTCTGGGCCTCACCTTCGCCTGGCTCCTTCTGCAGCATCGCGTCGATCGAGATTGCGTTGTCGGCGAGGATGCGGGTGATGTCGGCGAGGACGCCTGGCTTGTCTTCGACCCGCATGCGCAGGTAGTAAGCGGTTTCGATTTGTTCGATCGGCAGCAGCGGCAGATCGGCGAGTTGATCTGCCTGGAAAGCCAGGTGCGGCACGCGGTTGCCGGGGTCGGCGGTGTGCAGGCGCGTGACGTCGACGAGGTCGGCGATCACGGCCGAAGCGGTCGGTTCTGCACCGGCGCCCTTGCCGTAATAAAGCGTGGCACCCACGGCGTCGCCCTGTACGAGCACGGCGTTCATCGCGCCTTCGACATTGGCGATCAGGCGCTTGGCAGGGATCAGGGTCGGGTGTACGCGCAGTTCGACACCGTGCTCACGGCGCTTGGCGATGCCCAGCAGCTTGATGCGGTAGCCGAGTTGCTCTGCGTACTTGATGTCGGTGGCTTCGAGCTTCGTAATGCCTTCGACATAAGCCTTGTCGAATTGCACAGGAATACCGAAGGCAATCGCCGACATGATGGTTGCCTTGTGCGCGGCGTCGACGCCTTCGATGTCGAAGGTCGGGTCGGCTTCCGCATAGCCGAGGGCTTGCGCTTCCTTGAGGACGTCGGCAAAGGGCAGACCTTTGTCGCGCATCTCGGACAGGATGAAGTTGGTGGTGCCGTTGATGATGCCGGCGATCCACTGGATGCGGTTGGCGGAGAGGCCCTCGCGCAAAGCCTTGATGATGGGGATGCCACCTGCCACGGCGGCTTCGAAGGCAACCATCACGCCTTTCTTCTGCGCGGCCGCGAAGATCTCCGTGCCATGGACGGCGAGCAAGGCCTTGTTGGCTGTGACCACATGCTTGCCGTTCTCGATGGCCGTCAGTACCAGATCCTTGGCGATGGTGTAGCCACCGATCAGCTCGACAACGATATCGATCTCGGGATCCTTCACCAGCTCGAACGCATCAGTGGTGATGCGCGCCGTACCTCCGGTGACCTTCTGCGCCAACTCGACATTGCGATCAGCTACCGCCGTAATGAGGATCGGACGCCCTGCGCGGCGGGTGATTTCTTCTGCATTGCGTGCGAGGACTGTCCAGGTGCCGCCGCCAACCGTGCCGATGCCGAGGAGGCCTACGTTGATAGGTTTCATACGAGTGGTTTCTTGAAGCTGTGAGAAATGATGGAGAAGCCTTCGCGAAAGCAAAAGCGCTGGGTTTCGTGACGCTGAACGCCGACGTCAAGCACGAGGTTGGTGGCGCCGAAAGCGCGTGCCTTGTCCTCCAGTGCGGCGAGCAGGGAGCTGCCGATGCCACGCAGGCGATGCGCTTCATCGGTGACGATGTCGTCGATGTAGAACTTGATGCCGTCGTGCGTGTCCTCGTAGGAGCGCCAGATGGCGACGCCGAGTACCTGTTCGCCGTCGTGCGCGACAGTCATGCGTGCACCGGCGCGCAGCGCGCGTACCAGCTTGTCGCTGTATTCCTGTCCCTGCGGCAGGCGGCTGCGCAACTGGCGGTGCACGCCTTCAGCGCGCGCCAGCCAGGCCGCGTGCAGCACTTCGCCCTTGTCGTTGCAGATGTCCAGGAGTTGCCATTCGCTTTTGCTCATGGGGTCAGGTGCCGTGTCGTTTTCTGTAATTTTCGAGGAAGCGGGCGATGCGTGTGATGGCCTCGCGCAGGTCGTCTTCGTGCGGCAGGAAGACAACGCGGAAATGGTCCGGTGCTTTCCAGTTGAAGCCCGTGCCTTGCACCAGCAGTACACGCTCTGCCTCAAGCAGTTCCAGAATGAACTGTTGATCGTCCTCGATCGGGTACATCTTCGGATCAAGACGCGGGAACAGGTACAGCGCAGCTTTCGGCTTGACGCAGGTAACGCCGGGAATGGCAGTCAGCAGTTCGTGCGCGAGGTCGCGCTGGCGGCGCAGGCGGCCGCCGGGAGCGACGAGATCCTTGATGCTCTGATAGCCACCGAGTGCGGTCTGGATGGCGAGCTGACCGGGGGTGTTGGCGCACAGTCGCATCGAGGCCAGCATGTTGAGGCCCTCGATGTAGTCCTTGGCATGGCGCTTCTCGCCCGAAACCACCATCCAGCCCGCACGATACCCGCAGGAGCGATAGTTCTTGGACAGGCCGTTGAAGGTCAGGAACAGCACGTCGTTGGCGAGCGCAGCGATGCTGGTGTGTACTTCGTCTTCGTACAGCGTCTTGTCGTAGATTTCGTCCGAGAAAACGATCAGCTGGTGTTCGCGAGCGACCTGCACGATCTGTTCGAGCACTTCGCGTGGGTAGAGCGCGCCAGTCGGGTTGTTCGGATTGATGATCACCAGCGCACGCGTGTTCGGCGTGATCTTGCGGCGCATATCGGCAATGTCGGGCATCCAGCCGGAAGCTTCGTCGCAGATGTAGTGCACGGGCGTCCCGCCTGACAACGCTACCGCACCGGTGTACAGCGGATAGTCTGGTGCGGGCAACAGCACTTCGTCACCGGCATTGAGCAGGGCATTCATGGCCATCACGATCAGCTCGGATGCGCCATTGCCGAGATACACGTCGTCAATGGTCACGCCAGCGACGTGTTTTTCCTGGCAATAGTGGACGATGGCCTTGCGTGGTGCGAACAGGCCTTTCGAGTCGGTGTAGCCGGCTGCATCGGGCAGGTTACGGATCATGTCCTGCACGATTTCGGCAGGCGGCTCCAAGCCGAACGCGGCAACATTGCCGATGTTCAGCTTCATGATGCGCTGACCCTCTTCTTCCATCTGGCGCGCGCGCTCGAGCACGGGGCCACGGATGTCGTAGCAGACGCTCGCCAGCTTGGCTGACTTGCTGACAGTCTTCACTTTGCGTCCTTCGGTGGTGGGTGATTCTGTGGCACGCAGCGTCGTCACGGGATTCATGGTGAGAGTCCTCTGGCGAGGCGCCGAGTTGCGAAAACCCTTATGATAACAAGCCCCACCTTGAAGCACACGCTCATGAAGCTCTACCGCGACGATGTTGAAGGCCTGTTGCTCGTCACCAGCTATGACGCCGACCATGTCGCCATCAATCGCGAACGCCACGAAGCGAGCCTGCTGGTCATGCCGGGGCACGATGTTGCGCCTTGGGCGGCGGGTGGATTCGACGCCTTGAGCGAGGCTGATTTTGCGCAGATCCGCGATCTGTCGCCTGCGCTGGTCATCGTTGGCACGGGTGGGCGTCAGCGCTTTCCGAAGCCCGTCCTGCTTCGGCCCTTGATCGATGCCGGTATCGGCTTTGAAATCATGGATACCGGCTCGGCCTGTCGCACCTATAACATCCTCGCAGCTGAGGGCAGGCAGGTAGCTGCGGCACTGATGCTCGATTGAGGTGGGGTGGCAACTACTGGCGGGAAAAGCCCGGAGAGTCAGGGCCGAAGGGACTACCAGTATGCCATTACAGGGTACGGTTGCGGCGGTTACGGAATGTGTTTAGGCTGACCTCAAATCATACGAAGGAGGCAGTGCATGTTGGGCAAGCCCGTACCCGAGTTCAGTGTGTCCGCCACCAGCGGCCAGACTGTTTCTCTGTCAGGCCTCAAGGGCAAAACCATCGTCCTGTACTTTTACCCCAAGGACAACACACCCGGTTGCACGACCGAGGGTGAAGATTTCACGGCGCTCAACGCCGATTTCGACAAGGCCGGTGCCGTGATCTACGGCGTGTCACGCGACAGCCTCAAGTCGCACGAGAATTTCAAAGCCAAGCTGTGCATGCCTTTCGAGTTGCTCTCCGATGCGGATGAGACCCTGTGCAAGCTGTTCGGCGTCATCAAACTGAAGAACATGTATGGCAAGCAGGTGCTGGGCATCGAGCGCAGCACATTCGTCATCGACAAGACCGGCAAGCTGGCACGCGAGTGGCGCGGCGTGAAAGTCGACGGTCATGCCCGGGAGGTGCTCGACTTCGTGAAAACCCTTTAAGCGCTGTGTCCTGCCGCGCAGGTTAAAGAACTGCCTGCTTTTCCAAATGGTCTGACACCAGGACCTTTTTGAGACACATACGAGACTATGGCCACCAAGCGCACACCCCGATCTGAAACGAACAGCAAGCTGTTCGTACTCGACACCAACGTGCTCATGCACGATCCGGTCAGTCTGTATCGCTTCGAGGAGCACGACATCTACGTGCCGATCATGACCCTCGAAGAACTCGACAACAACAAGAAGGGCATGACTGAAGTGGCGCGCAACGCCCGTCAGGCCAGCCGCACGATGGACGACATCGTGAGTTCGCACCCAGGTGATATCGCGGACGGTATTTCGCTGTTGAAGCCCTCCAGTGAACTCGCCTCCGGCCGCCTGTTCCTGCAGACGGAAATGATCGATCAGGCCTTGCCTGCCGGTGTGCCGACAGCCAAGGCGGACAACCAGATCCTGTCTGTCGTCATGTTCCTGAGCGAACGCTTTTCGCCGCGTGAAGTGATCCTGGTGTCGAAAGACATCAATATGCGCATCAAGGCGCGCGCGCTTGGCTTGCAGGCGCAGGACTACTTCAACGACAAGGTTCTTGAAGACGCGGATCTGCTCTACAGCGGCATGCGCGAATTGCCGCCGGATTTCTGGGAGACCCACGGCAAGGAAATGGAGTCCTGGAAGGAAAACGGCCGTACCTACTTCAAGGTCAAGGGCCCGCTTTCCGCCGACATGTATGTGAACGAGCTGGTGTATCAGGATGGTGACAAGCCCCTGCACGCCATCGTCAAGCAGCGCAACGGCCCGAACACCGTCATTGAGACGTTGATTGACTACGGCCATCAAAAGAACAATGTGTGGGGCATCTGTGCGCGCAATCGCGAGCAGAACTTCGCCATGAACCTGCTGATGAATCCAGAGATCGATTTCGTGTCGCTGCTCGGTCAGGCCGGTACCGGCAAGACCTTGCTGACGCTCGCGGCTGGCTTGACGCAGGTGCTCGAGACCAAGCGCTACTCGGAAATCATCATGACCCGCGTAACGGTGCCGATGGGCGAAGACATCGGCTTCCTGCCGGGCACGGAAGAGGAAAAGATGGCGCCATGGATGGGCGCGCTCGAGGACAACCTCGACGTGCTCAATGGTGGCGCGGAGGAGGGCGGTGGCTACGGTGGCGAATGGGGCCGTGCGGCGACGCGCGACCTGATCCGCACGCGTATCAAGGTCAAATCCCTGAACTTCATGCGCGGCCGGACTTTCATCAACAAGTTCCTGATCATCGACGAAGCGCAGAACCTGACGCCGAAGCAGATGCGCACGCTGATCACGCGTGCGGGCCCGGGTACCAAGGTGATCTGTCTGGGTAATATTGCCCAGATCGATACGCCTTACCTTACCGAGGGCAGCTCAGGTCTGACTTATGTGGTCGATCGTTTCAAAGGCTGGCCACACGGCGGTCATGTGACCCTGCAGCGCGGCGAACGCTCGCGCCTGGCAGACCACGCGGCCGATGTCCTGTAGTGGTCGGCCTTGAATCATTGCTGATAAAACCTTTAATCGACCTGACGAACGGTGTGCTGTGCGATGTTGCATAGCCGCACCGGCGTCAGATTTGCCGCGCGTCGCTCAGGGTTTACCGTGAAGAACGACACGGCTATAGTCCAGCCCATGCTACGAAAGACCCTTCTTCTCGTGTGCCTGTGCAGTCTGTCGGTCGGTGCTTTTGCTGCCGACGAACCTGCAGTCCAGCCACAACAGCCCTCGAAAATGCAGCGTTACGCGCTGGGTGCCCAGGAAGTGTTCTCGGCCACCAAGAGCGGTATCGAGTCGCTGTACGACAAAAGCTTCTCCTTCCTCGGTATCCGCTATGTGCATGGCGGTGATGGTCCGAGCGATGGCGGCTTTGACTGCAGTGGCCTGGTCAAGAAGGTGTTTGGCGATGCCTTGGGTCTGAATCTGCCGCGCACCGCAGCCGAGATGTCCAAGCTGGGCAATCGCGTCAATAAGGAAGAGCTGAAGCCCGGTGATCTGGTGTTCTTCAACACCATGCGCCGTGCATTTTCACATGTGGGGATTTACCTCGGTGAGAACCGCTTCGTACACGCGCCGTCGACAGGTGGCGTAGTGCGAGTCGAGAGCATGGACAGTTCTTACTGGGTCAAGCGCTTCAATGGCGGTCGCCGCCTTGCACCCGAAGCGCAGGCCGCTGCGCTGCCTCCAGCCGAAATCACGGCCGACATCAAACCCTGATCTTCCGGTAGTCCGACGTCCGGCCTGTCTCAGTGCAGTGCGCTGTACTGGCGTGGATAAACGCCTAGTGCGCGCACCCAGTCCGGCATTTTCGCAATGGCCGCCGCTGCTTCCCTGGCGCTGGCAAAGTCTCCGAAGATCACTCCGTAACGAACCCGCCCGTCTATCGTGGCTTGGTACAGCCTGAGTTGTGCCGGGTCGAGTGACGCGCGTGCGTGTTGCAGGAAAGCTTCCAGTGACGGTGCGTCGTTGGCCGAGACGCGCTGGATCTGAACGAAGTAATTGCCTGAGGGGGATTGCGTGATGTGCAGGCGTGACTCTTCAAGCAGGCTGGCCGCAACTGGGCCAAGGCCTGCCGGGGCGCTTTGTGGCGCAAGCGGGACGGGGTTTGATACAAGGGCTGATGCACTCTTTGCCAGCGGCGATGCGATCGGCGCTATTGGAGCGGAGGCCGCCGTTTCGGGACGCGTGCTTGCCTGCGGAGCGGCGACCGGTGCTGGCGGCTTGTCTTGTCGTAACAAGTGCAGGCCAATCATCACCGTGCCTGCAATGCCGCATGCGACGCCGATGCCGATCAAGGCAGGTGCGCCGAAGCGTTTCACGGGAGGAAGGCTGTAGCGTGCGTCGGTGGCTGCTTGGCGCACATGGCGCGGTGAGACGTTGCGCGTGCCGGACGCGAAGGCCGCCATCAGCGTCTTGTCTGCCAGAATATTGATTCGCCGGGTGAGTCCCCGCGATGCAAGCGTAACCAGACGAATCGCCTGCCTGTTGAACAAGTCGGGGCCGCGATAGCCTGCGGCGTCCAGTCGGTGATGCACATAGGCCGCAACTTCCGCCTCGGACATTGGTGCAAGGGCAAAATGCTGCGTGATGCGATCGTGCAATGAGCGCATTTCACGTAATGCCAGCAGCTCATCCAGCTCGGTCTGCCCGAACAGCACGATCTGCAGCAACTTGCGATTGGCGCTTTCGAGGTTCGACAGCAGGCGCACCTGCTCGAGTGACTCCTGTGGCATGGCGTGCGCTTCGTCGATGATCGTGACGACGCGTCGTCCTTCTGCGTAGCGTGCGATCAACGCCTCTTCGATCTGTCGCAGGATGGTCAGCGAATTGGCATCGTGGATACCCAGCTCGAGCGCCACGGTTTGCAGCAGGGCCTCGGGTGACAGGCTAGGGTTTGCGATGTAGATGACCTGCGCATCGGCAGGCAGACGCTCCAGCAGCATGCGGCACAGCATGGTCTTGCCGACGCCGACCTCGCCACTGATCTTGATGATGCCTTCGTCATGCGCAATGGCATAGAGCAGTGCGTCGAGCAGCGCGCCGCGCTGTGCGCCAGTGAAAAACCAGGCGGTCTGCGGCGTGATGCGGAATGGCGGCTCGGAAAGACCGAAGTGGTCGAGGTACATCGCGGTCATTGTGTGCCTTGCTGTTCGGTATTGCCGAAATCTTCGCCGTGCCGTGCGAGTGTTTCCATTCGGTTGTACAGCGTTGAGCGGTTGATGCCCAGCAGTCGTGCGGCCTGGCTCATGTTGCCGTGTGCCTGTTGCAGGGCTGTCGCGATGTAGTCGCGTTCCACTCGGCGCAGGACGGCTGGCAGATCGACTCCGCCGGGTGCTATGCCGGCGACTGCATTGGGCGCTGAAATGACTGCGTTGGTGCCGGCGACTTCGCTCGTCGCGGGCGGCGCGATGATCGGGGCGACATCGGCTTCCTGCTCGGCTTCAAGTTCTTCGCGGCCTACGGCCTGCCCTGCATGCCGCACCAGCAGGCGGATGATGATGTTGCGCAGTTCGCGCACGTTGCCGGGAAAGTCGTAGGCCTGCCAGCTCTGCAATGCGTCCATGGTCAGGCGGAAGGGTTGCAGCCCCATCTGTTCACTGAAGATGCGCATGTAGTGGTCGAGTAGCACCAGGCGGTCGCTGCCTGTCTGGCGCAATGCAGGCATGCGTACGCGTAGAACACTGAGACGGTGGAAAAGGTCAGCGCGGAACCTGCCGGCGCGAACCTCTTGCAGCAGGTCACGATTGGTCGCTGCGACGATGCGCGCGCGGACGATGCGTTTCTGGGTTTCGCCGACGCGCTGGTACTCGCCGTTTTCCAGGACACGCAACAGTTTCGGCTGCAGGTCCAGCGGCAGCTCACCGATTTCATCGAGGAACAAGGTGCCGTCGGCGGCTTCTTCGAAATAACCGGGTTGGGCTGCTTGCGCACCGGTGAAGGCGCCCCGCGTGTGGCCGAACAGGGTCGCTTCGATCAGTCCTGGCGAAATGGCGGCACAGTTGAGGGCAACAAAGCGTCGATGAGCGCCTGAGAGCTCGTGAAGTGCCTGGGCGGCAACCTCCTTGCCGGCGCCCGATTCGCCTTCGATCAATACAGGGAAGTGCGAGCTTGCGAATCGTTGTAATTGCGCGCGCGCGGCGAGAATGATGGCGCTCTCGCCAACGATGCGCTCCAGCGCCTGGTTCGCTGAGGAGACATTCAGTTCCTGGCGGCGAAGTTGCAGCGCGCGCTGCAATGCTGCCCGCAGAGGTTCCGGTTGCGTCGGTTTGGCGACGAACTCAAGTGCGCCCAAAGTGCGCGCGTGTCGCGCATGGGCTTCCTCGTTCTGCCCCGACAGGACGATGATCTTGCACTGCGGGTCGTGCGCCAGAAGCTCACCAATCAGTGCGAGTCCTTCGTCAGGGCGATGTGGCAAGGGCGGCAAGCCAAGGTCGATGAGCGCCAGGTCGAGCCGCCCGCCGCGTTGCCGCACCAGTGCAATTGCCGTGCCCCGGCTGCTGGCTGACAGTAGATCGAATTCGCCCTCCAGCACGTAACGCAAGGTGTCGATAATGAGGGGGTCATCGTCGACGATCAGCAGCGAGGGCAGGGCGGCAGAGGTGGCCGGACTTGTCATGAGATTGAACGGCGGATCTGGATGGATGCGTGAATGCGCGCGGGCTTGATTTGCAACAAGGGTGCCAGCACGTACTGATGGGCAGGCAAGCGGGCCGCTTCATGCGTTGCGGGGCAGTGTAGCGCATTCTCATGCACAGCTCGGCGCGCGGCCGGGTGCTGCAGGGCAGCGTGGTATCATGCGCCCCCAAAGGTAAACCATAAGCACGATAAAACGTACGGGAATGGTTTTGGATAATCAGGTTCAGGATGAGTCGCCGCTGGTCGAGGTCAAAGACCTGCGTTTCGGCTACAGCACCCGCACAGTCCTGCGCGGCGTCAATCTCTCCGTGCCGCGCGGCAAAGTGGTCGCCATCATGGGCGGCTCCGGTTGCGGCAAGACGACGCTATTGCGTCTCATCGGTGGTCAATTGCGGGCACGTGGTGGTGCCGTGCGTGTCTTTGGCGAGCCGATTCACGATCTGGACCGGGATGGTCTGTATCGCCTGCGCCGCCGCATGGGCATGCTGTTCCAGTTCGGCGCCTTGTTTACGGATATTTCGGTATTCGACAACGTGGCTTTCCCGTTGCGCGAACATACGGACCTGCCTGAAGAGCTGATCCGCGATCTTGTACTCATGAAGCTGCACGCAGTGGGCCTGCGTGGCGCAGCCCATCTCAAGCCAAGCGAGCTTTCAGGTGGCATGGCACGGCGCGTGGCCCTAGCGCGTACTGTAGCCCTCGATCCGCACATCATCATGTACGACGAGCCTTTTGCCGGACTCGATCCGATTTCTCTGGGCGTGATCGGGCAGCTTATCCGTCGTCTGAACGACGCGCTCGGCGCCAGTTCGATCGTCGTGACGCACGACGTGCAGGAGTCCCTCAAGATCGTTGATTACATCTATTTCCTGTCGGAAGGCGCTGTCGTTGCGGAAGGGACGCCGGACGAAATCCGCGCCTCCAACGATCCGTGGGTACATCAGTTCCTGTGGGCCGAGCCTGATGGTCCTGTGCCGTTCCAGTATCCGGCGCCGGCCTATGCAGATGCCTTGCTGAGGCCAGATCATGCTTGAAGGCGCTGTCGGAGTTTTTCGTGGTGTCGGTGCACGCGTCATCAATGCCGTATGGCGTCTGGGTTACGCGGCACGTTTCTTTGTCCGGATCCTGCTGGCATCGGGAACGAGTTTCCGCCGCTTTCAGCTTATCCTGCGAGAAATCTATTTTTCCGGCGTCCTGTCGCTGATCATCATCCTCGTGTCGGGCCTGTTTGTCGGCATGGTGCTGGGCCTGCAGGGCTATGACACCCTGCAGCGTTATGGGTCGGAAGAAGCGCTGGGCGTATTGGTGGCACTGTCGCTGGTGCGTGAGCTGGGTCCGGTGGTGGCCGGGCTGCTGTTCGCAAGCCGCGCGGGTTCCGCGATCACGGCAGAGATTGGCCTCATGAAGGCTACCGAGCAGCTTGATGCCATGGACATGATGGCGGTCGATCCGATTGCACGCGTGGTGGCGCCGCGTTTCTGGGGCGCGGCGATTTCATTGCCGCTGCTGGTAGCAATGTTTTCTACAATGGGGGTGTATGGTGGCTTCCTTATCGGTGCCGTGCACATCGGTGTAGATGCTGGAGCGTTCTGGGGACAGATGCAGACGGCGATCGATTTCCAGCGCGATATTCTTAACGGCGTGACCAAGAGCGTGGTGTTCGGATTTGCGGTCGCGTTGATTGCCGTGTTCGAAGGCTACGATACGGATGCAACCGCCGAAGGTGTGTCGCGTGCGACAACCCGCACCGTTGTAACTTCTTCTCTGGCCATTCTCGGGCTGGACTTCATCCTGACTTCCTTCATGTTCAGAGGCTGATGTGAATCGCACGACGATAGATTTGTGGGTAGGCATTTTTGTGGTCATGGGCATTGGGGCCTTGGTTTTTCTCGCGCTGAAAGTGGGAAACCTCAATGGTGCGCAGCTGGCGGAGCCGTATGCGTTGACAGCCAAGTTCGACAATATCGGTGGTCTCAAGGCGCGTGCGCCGATCAAGAGTGCCGGTGTGGTGGTCGGACGTATTGAATCGATCAAGCTTGATCCCGAAACTTTCCAGGCCGTCGTCGCCATGCGGATCGACAACCATTACAGCTTCCCGCGCGATACCTACGCGACGATCAACACCTCGGGCTTGCTGGGTGAGCAGTACATCGGACTCGATCCGGGTGGCGATACGGATGTGCTCAAGTCGGGTGATGTCATCAAGAAAACACAATCCGCTGTGGTGCTTGAAAAGCTCATCAGCCAGTTCATGTTCAGCAAGGCTGCCGAACAGCCTGCGGCCAGCCCGGCCAAATGAAATCGACCCCTGTCCGATCCGGCGACTGCATGGCAAAGGCCGTGCTGAGGCTTGTTGCCGGCTTGGCTCTGTTGTTGAGCCTCGCCGGCTGCGCAACCGGAAGTAACCCCAAGGATCCGTGGGAGCCGGTCAATCGCAAGATTTTCGTTTTCAACGATACGCTCGACTCCTGGGTGCTCAGGCCGGTGGCGAAGGGTTACGACGCTGCCGCTCCCTTGCCCGTCCGGAGCGGGGTGTCGAATGCCATTGCGAACGTCGATGATGTCTGGATTGGCCTTAACAATATCCTGCAGGGCAAGCCGTTGCAGGGGCTGGGTGACTTCGGGCGCTTTCTGATCAATTCCACACTTGGTGTTGCTGGGCTGTTTGACGTGGCAAGTGAGCTGGGCCTGGACAAGCACGAAGAAGATTTTGGCCAGACGCTTGGTGTGTGGGGTGTCGGTGATGGGCCTTATGTGATGTTGCCCTTTTTCGGGCCTCGTACGTTAAGGGATGCGGGCGGCTTTGCAGTCGACTTTGCGGCGGGGCCGTTTGGCTACATCAAGGATATTCCGGCGCGGAACATTGCGCGTGGGGTGCGTGTCGTAAGTGAGCGGGCCGATTTACTGAGTGCGGAAGGCGCGTTTGACGCTGCAGCAATTGATCGCTATGCCTATCTGCGAGATTTCTATCTCAGCCGTCGAAAGAGTCTGGTGCGTGACGGCAAGCGTGTGCGTGATGAGGATGCAAGCATTGACCCTCCGCTCCGCACGGTGATGGCGCGTCTGGATGGCGATATTGGAATTGGCGAGCGTCGCCTGATGCTGGTTGCGCTGGATCGTGCTTATCCTGAGCTGCACGCTGCCGTGCCAGCCCCCGTTGTGGCACTTGCCGACGCAGATGTCGGCGAGCCCCTTGAACCCTAATGACAGGATTGACCATGTTTGAATCCCTGAAGCGTTTTGCCGTGATCGTTGCGTTGGGGGGCTGTCTGACCGCCCATGCTGCGGATGAGACGCCAGATGTTCTGATCAAGAACGTAACCAGCGAGGTCATCGAGCTGATCAAGACCGACAAGGCCATTCAGGCTGGTGATACGAAACACATTCAGGAAGTGGTTGAAAGCAAGATCCTGAAATATTTCGACTTCAACAAGATGACCGGTTCGGCGGTTGGCCGCGAATGGCGCAACGCTACGCCGGATCAGAAGGCGCAATTGTCGAAGGAATTCCAGACCCTGCTCGTGCGCAGCTATTCGAACGCATTGACGCAGTACAAGAACCAGACAGTGGATGTGAAGCCCTTGAAAGCTGCTGCAGCCGACACCGAAGTAACGGTCAAGACCGAGGTGAAGCAACCCGGCGGCAAGCCGGTTGCCATCGACTACGATCTGATCAAGGCCGCCGACGGCTGGAAGGTCTTCGATATCTACGTTGCTGGCGTGAGCCTCGTGGCGAATTACCGAGACACCTTCGGTCAGGAGATCAAGGCCAATGGCATTGATGGTCTGATCAAGTCGTTGCACGACAAGAACACCGCGAAAGTCGTCGAGAAAAAATGATCTGTGAATTGGCTGCGGATGCAGAGGTGCTTGTCGAACAGGACGGCAAGCTCGGCATCCAGGTGGCGATGACGATGGATACGGCTGCTGCCGTTCTGGCTGCTGTCGAGCCACGTCTGCGTGAAGCCGATGTCGTGCTGGATCTCGCGGCCGTACCGGCTGTGGATTCTGCCGTACTGTCGGTGGTGCTCAGCTTGCTGCGCGTGGCGCGCGCATCCGGACATCGCCTGTCCCTCGTCAATGTGCCAACGGCTTTCTGCAGTCTGGCCACGCTGTATGGTGTCGACGCCATCCTTTCCGAACACCTGCCTGCAACATCCCCTGACGCTCATGTCTGATACCGGTGGCGTAGCCATCCGGGTGCAGGGAGCAGTCAAGCATTACGGCGATCTCCAGGCACTTGCGGGTGTTGATCTTGAAATCCGGCAGGGCGAGTTCTTCGGCCTCCTGGGCCCCAATGGTGCGGGCAAGACCACGCTGATCACGGCACTTGCCGGGCTCACGCGGCTGTCTGCCGGTCGTATTGCTGTCATGGGGCAGGATGTCGTCGCAGACTATCGCGAAGCACGTCGCATGCTGGGCGTCGTGCCGCAAGAGCTGGTGTTCGATCCTTTCTTCACGGTGCGCGAAGTGCTGCGTATCCAGTCTGGTTACTTTGGCGTCAAGGACAATGAAGCGTGGATAGACGAGTTGCTGGCCAACCTTGATCTCACAGCCAAAGCCAACGCCAATATGCGTACCTTGTCCGGCGGCATGAAGCGCCGGGTGCTGGTCGCGCAGGCGCTGGTGCACCGGCCACCGGTGATCGTGCTCGATGAGCCGACGGCGGGTGTCGACGTCGAGCTGCGCCAGACCTTGTGGAAGTTCATCCAGAAGCTCAACGAAGCAGGGCATACGATCGTCCTGACGACGCACTACCTCGAAGAGGCTGAAGCCTTGTGCACGCGCATCGCCATGCTCAAAGCCGGGCGCGTGATCGCACTCGACACAACGGCCAACATCCTGAGCCGCGTCAGCAGCCATGCACTCAAAGTGCGACTGGCGCACAGCATTGTCTTGCCTGAGCGCCTGCAGGCGCGGCTGGTGAAGCAAGAGGCTGATGAAATGAGTTTCAGCTTCGAGCATTACGATGAGGTCGAGAGCGTGCTGACTGCGCTGCGCGCAGCCGGCGGCGTGCTACAGGACGTGGAGATCACCAAACCCGATCTCGAGCAGGCTTTTATCGGTTTGATGAGCAAGGCCTGAAGAGATGATTGCTTTCCGTACTCTGCTCTACAAGGAAGCACTGCGTTTCTGGAAGGTTGCATTCCAGACAGTTGCTGCGCCGGTGCTGACTTCGGTCATGTACCTGATGATCTTTTCGCATGTGCTGCAAGATCGTCTCAAGGTCTATGAGACCGTGCACTACACCGATTTTCTGATTCCCGGTCTGGTGATGATGTCGGTACTGCAGAACGCGTTTTCGAACAGTTCGTCGTCGCTGATCCAGAGCAAGATCACGGGCAATATCGTGTTTGTCCTGTTGCCTCCGATCTCGTATCAGGAGTTCTACGGCGCCTACGTCATCGCCTCCATCATGCGCGGCCTGCTTGTCGGGCTTGGTGTATGGCTGGCCTCCCTGCCGTTTGCGCAGGTCTCGGTGGCGTACCCGCTGTGGGCGCTGGCCTTCGCGCTGTTGGGCGGGGCGATGCTGGGAACCCTGGGCATCATCGCGGGCATCTGGGCCGACAAGTTTGACCAGCTCGCGGCCTTCCAGAACTTCATGATCATGCCGCTGACCATGCTGTCTGGCGTGTTCTATTCCATTCACTCCCTGCCGGCATTCTGGCAAGGGGTCTCGCATCTCAACCCGTTTTTCTTCATGATTGACGGTTTCCGCTATGGTTTCTTCGGCGTGTCCGACGTTTCGCCCTGGTTGAGTCTGGGGGTTGTCGCGGCGGCGCTGGCGGTTTTTGCGGGCGTTTGCCTGGAAATGCTGCGGCGGGGATATAAGCTTAGGCACTAGCAAACAAGGTTCTAGTAGCCAACTCAAGGCTGGCGGCAGGTCGCCAGCATCGTTCAAGAATCCGGAGCAAGAATGTTTCAGGCAACAGAAATCAAACGCCTTGTCGAGCAAGGTTTGCCTTGCGAATTCGTCGCAATCGAAGGTGACGACGGCGTGCATTTCAGCGGCGTGGTGGTCAGCCGCGAGTTCGAAGGCAAGATGCGCGTACGTCAGCACCAAGCCGTTTACGCCACGCTGGGCACGCTGATGGGGAACGAGATCCATGCGCTGCAGCTGCAAACCTATACGCCCGCACAATGGGCCGAGTTGCAGAAGTCCTGAGCACTTCGCAACGATTGAACAGAATCTTTCCGCATCGGGCCGAATAAACCGACGCGTGATTTCACCAAGCGGATTTACAAAGTGACCGGAATTACCCTCGCGCTCTCAAAAGGGCGCATCTTTGAAGAAACTCTTCCGCTGCTGGCTGCGGCAGGCATCGTGCCGTCCGAGAATCCGGAGTCGTCGCGCAAGCTCATCATCGGTACCAACCGGCCGGACGTGAATCTCGTCATCGTGCGCGCGACTGACACGCCGACCTATGTTGAATATGGCGCGGCCGATATCGGCATCGCAGGCAAGGACACCTTGCTGGAGCATGGCGGCAGCGGCTTGTATCAACCGCTCGACTTGAACATCGCCAAGTGCCGCATGAGCGTCGCTGTGCGTGCCGATTTCGACTATCAAGCAGCCGTACAGCGTGGTGCACGTATCCGGGTGGCCACCAAGTACATCAAGACGGCACGCGAACATTTCGCGGCCAAAGGCATGCACGTGGACCTGATCAAGCTGTATGGATCGATGGAACTGGCGCCCTTGGTCGGACTGGCGGATGCCATCGTTGACCTCGTGTCTACCGGCGGCACTTTGCGCGCCAACAAGCTGGTCGAAGTCGAGGAGATCATGCAGATCAGTTCGCGACTGGTGGTGAATCAGGCTGCGCTAAAACTGAAGCGTGAATTGTTGCAGCCCGTGCTTGAGGCCTTTGCCGGAGCGATCAAACCATGAGCAAGCCTCTCATCAGCCGCCTGTCTTCCGATGATGTGGATTTCAAGTCCGATCTGGAGGCTTTGCTGGCTTTCGAGTCGGCTCTGGATTCGGGCGTGCAGAAGGCGGTCAGCGAAATCATTGCTGACGTACGCGTGAGGGGCGATGCGGCCGTGCTCGAACTGACGCGCCGCTTCGATGGGGCCCGGGCCGACAGCATGGCAGCGCTCGAGATTCCGCAGGCGGACTTGCAAGCCGCACTGGAGGGCCTGGCCAGCGAGCAGCGCGCCGCGCTGGAGATGGCCTGCAAGCGTGTGCGTGATTACCACGAACGCCAGATCCAGCCAGACTGGGAAATGCAGGAGGCCAATGGCACGCGCCTCGGTCAGCGCGTCACGCCGCTGGATCGCGTCGGTATCTATGTGCCGGGCGGCAAAGCGAGTTACCCCAGTTCCGTGCTGATGAATGCCATGCCGGCCAAGGTGGCGGGCGTGCAGGAAATCATCATGGTGACGCCGACGCCGGAAGGCGAGCGCAACCCGCTGGTGCTGGCGGCTGCCGCGCTCGCGGGCGTTGACCGCGTTTTCACGATTGGTGGTGCGCAGGCCGTTGCGGCATTGGCTTACGGTACGGAGAGCATTCCCGCCGTCGACAAGATCGTGGGGCCGGGCAATGCCTATGTAGCTGAGGCCAAGCGTCGCGTGTTTGGTCGCGTCGGTATCGACATGGTGGCGGGGCCTTCCGAGGTGTTGGTGATTTCCGATGGCTCGGGTGATCCTGACTGGGTGGCGATGGATCTTTTCGCGCAGGCCGAGCATGACGAGAAGGCTCAGTCCATCCTGCTGTGCCCGGACGCGGCTTACCTCGCGCGCGTCGAGGAGTCGATTACGCGACTGCTGGCCACCATGCCGCGCGCAGACATCATCCGCACCTCGCTGGCGGATCGTGGCGCCTTGATCCACGTGCGTGATATGGACGAAGCCTGCGAGATTGCCAACTACATTGCCGCAGAGCACCTGGAGTTGTCAGTCGAAGATCCGGAGGCGCTGCTGCCCAAGATCCGCCATGCCGGAGCCATATTCGTCGGCCACTGGTCGGTCGAGGCGCTGGGTGACTATTGCGCAGGCCCTAATCACGTGCTGCCGACGGGGCGCAGTGCGCGTTTCTCGTCGCCGCTCGGCGTTTATGACTTCCAGAAGCGCACCAGTGTCATCCGCATTTCGCGGCAAGGTGCAGCCGAGTTGGCGCCGGTGGCTGCAACGCTGGCTTATGGTGAAGGACTGCAGGCGCACGCCCGATCCGCGGAATATCGCAAATAACCGTACAATCGGCGTGGTCCGGCGCGTTTTTCAGGCAGCCGGACCTTTCCTGACCACCCTGAGCAAGCCATGAGTGCAAGTCCGCAAGACCTCGTTCGTCCAGACGTGATGGCGCTTTCCGCCTACCATGTGCCCCCTGCCACCGGCATGATCAAACTGGACGCGATGGAGAACCCCTACCGCTTGCCGGAGGCTTTGCGTGACGTGGTGTCTGATGTGGCGCACGGCGTGTCACTCAATCGCTACCCGGATGCGTCCTGTACCAAGCTGAAGAGCGTCTTGCGTGAATCGATGCAGATTCCCGAGAGCGCCGGCATCGTCGTGGGCAACGGCTCGGACGAGCTGATCCAGATCATTGCCATGGCGCTGGCCAAGCCGGGCGCCACGATCCTGTCGATCGAGCCGAGCTTCGTGATGTACCGCATGATCGCCACCTTCTGTGGCATGCGTTATGTCGGTGTGCCGCTGCGCGAGGATTTCAGCCTCGACGTACCGGCCGTCCTGGCCGCGATCGAACAGGAAAAGCCGGCTGTTCTGTTCATTGCCTACCCGAATAACCCCACCGGCAATCTCTTCGCGTCCGAAGACATTGTTGCCATCCTTCAGGCAGCGCCCGGCATCGTGGTTATCGACGAGGCCTACACGCCTTTTGCTGGCAAGAGTTTCATGTCGCGACTGGCAGAGTTCCCGAATCTGGTTGTCATGCGTACCCTGTCCAAGCTGGGGCTCGCTGCCTTGCGGCTGGGCTATATGGCTGGTGCGAAGGCATGGATGGATGAGTTTGAAAAACTGCGCCTGCCTTACAACATCAACACCATGACGCAGGCCATTGCCACGCGGGTGCTTGAAGCGGGTGATGCCTTGCAGGAGCAGGCCGAAATCATCGTGGCCGAACGGGCACGCGTCTATCATGAGCTGGCAGGCCTGAAGGGCGTCAAAGCGTTCCGCAGCCAGGCCAATTTCGTGTTGCTGCGTGTGCCGGATGCCGTGCAGGTTTTCAATGGCCTGAAGGCCCGCCAGATCCTTGTCAAGAACCTGCATGCGGCGCATCCCATGCTGGAGAACTGCATTCGCGTCACCATCGGTACGCCGGCGGAAAACGATGCCTTCCTCAATGTATTGTCCGAGCTGCTGTGATGGCAGCTTGCTGAAACAAAGTCTGGAAATTGAACATGACTCATTTGACCTCTGAGCGTCAGGCGGAAATTGTCCGCAATACCCTCGAAACCCAGGTTCGGGTGGCTATCAACCTCGACGGAACGGGTGTTGCCAAGCTCAATACCGGCGTGCCTTTTCTTGACCACATGCTGGATCAGATCGCGCGTCATGGCCTGATCGATCTGGACGTGGAGGCCAAGGGCGATCTGCACATCGACGCGCATCATACGGTCGAGGATGTCGGCATCACTTTGGGGCAGGCTTTTGCCAAGGCTGTCGGCGACAAGAAGGGCCTCGTGCGCTATGGCCATTCCTACGTGCCGCTGGACGAGGCGCTGTCACGCGTCGTCGTGGATTTCTCCGGTCGCCCTGGCCTGGTGTTCAACATCGACTTCACGCGCTCGCATATCGGCGAGTTCGACGTGGATCTGACGCGCGAATTCTTCCAGGGCTTCGTGAATCACGCGCTGGTTACGCTGCACATCGACAATCTGCGCGGCGTCAATTCACATCACCAGTGCGAGACGGTGTTCAAGGCTTTTGCGCGCGCTTTGCGCATTGCCACCACGCTTGACCCACGCGCTGCCGGGGTCATTCCTTCAACCAAGGGTGCGCTTTGATCCTGTCTACTGTGTGGGTGCCTGCTCACACCATGTTTGAGCCGAAATGAAAGTCGTCGTCGTCGATTACGGGATGGGTAACCTGCGTTCGGTAGCCAAGGCTGTCGAGCGTGTAGCACCTGCCGCACAAGTGCTGGTCAGCGATCAGGCGCAAGCCTTGCTGGATGCTGACCGCGTCATCATTCCCGGCCAGGGCGCCATGCACGACTGCATGCGTGAGTTCATGGCACGCGGTTTGCATGATGCCTTGCTGAAAGCTGCGGCGGAAAAACCCTTTCTGGGGATTTGCGTCGGCATGCAGATGCTGTTCGACCATAGCGAAGAAGGGGATACCAAGGGCTTGGGTATCCTGCCGGGCCGGGTGAGGCGCTTCCGTGGTGATATGGTCGATGCGCAAGGCGTGCCGCTCAAGGTGCCGCATATGGGCTGGAATCAGGTCGTTCCTGTCGCACCGCATCCTCTATGGGAAGGTATGGCAGTGAATGCGACCGTGGCAGATGGAGGCGATGGTGGCAAGAGCGATGCTGCGGGGAATGGCGAGACCGAAGGCGAGAGGTTCTACTTCGTGCATAGCTATTACTGCGATCCTGCCGACAAGGCCGCGACTGCGGCGGTTACCCGATATGGCACGCCCTTTACCTGTGCAGTGGCCCAAGCTAATATCGCAGCCATTCAGTTCCATCCGGAAAAGAGTGCCGCAGCCGGCCTCAGGCTGCTTGCAAATTTCATCGACTGGCAACCCTGAACGAAGACACGTTCTCGCTAACGGTTGTAGAACCCACGTAGAAATTCCTGCATACACTCTCCGTACTTCCATGCACGCCCTTTACCCGAAGCAGCTCACGCTACTTTCGCTCCCGATTTTTGACTCCCTGACAACGCGCTCACTGCCATCATGCTGCTGATCCCTGCCATCGATCTCAAGGACGGCCACTGCGTACGCCTGCGCCAAGGCGACATGCAGGACGCCACTGTGTTTTCCGAAGATCCTCGTGCCATGGCACGCCACTGGGTAGACCAGGGCGGCCGACGCCTGCACCTGGTCGATCTCAACGGCGCCATCGCCGGTAAACCCAAGAATCAAGGTGTCATCAAAGCCATCATCGACGAAGTTGGCGATGAGATTCCGGTTCAGCTTGGTGGCGGCATCCGCGATCTGGATACCATCGAACGCTATCTCGACGACGGCATTTCATACGTCATCATCGGTACGGCGGCAGTCAAGAATCCCGGTTTCCTGCACGACGCGTGCAGCGCGTTTGCCGGCCACATCATCGTTGGTCTTGACGCAAAGGACGGCAAGGTTGCGGTCGACGGCTGGTCCAAGCTGACGGGCCATGACGTAATCGATCTGGCCAAGAAATTCGAGGACTACGGTGTCGAGGGTGTGATCTATACCGACATCGGCCGTGACGGCATGCTCAACGGTGTAAACATCGAAGCCACCGTCAAGCTCGCCCAGGCGCTGCGCATTCCGGTTATTGCCAGCGGCGGCATCACCAATCTGGCCGATATCGATGCGCTCTGCGCAGTCGAAGACGAGGGCGTCATCGGTGCCATCACCGGTCGCGCGATCTACGAAGGCACGCTGGATTTCCGTGCCGCGCAGGAACGTGCTGACGAGCTCAACGGCGAGGATTGATACCCGGTCCGGATGCTGTTAGGAGCGGCCGGATAGTCGTGGGAAACAAGTCGCGGCAAACAAGTGGCCAAGTGGTAAGAGAGCATGCTCGCAAAACGCATCATTCCCTGTCTGGACGTCAGCGCTGGTCGTGTCGTCAAAGGCGTCAATTTCGTCGCGCTGCGTGATGCAGGCGATCCTGTCGAAGTCGCGCGCCGCTACGACGAACAGGGCGCCGACGAAATTACTTTCCTCGACATTACGGCCAGCTCCGATGACAGAGACATCATCCTGCACATCGTTGAGAAAGTGGCTGATCAGGTCTTCATTCCCCTGACGGTAGGCGGCGGTGTGCGCACCGTGGCTGACGTGCGGCGCCTGCTCAACGCCGGCGCAGACAAGGTCAGCATGAACAGCGCGGCCGTGAACAATCCCGATCTCGTCGCCGAGGCTTCAGGCAAGGTGGGCAATCAGTGCATCGTCGTGGCGATTGATGCCAAGCAAACCTCGCCCGGAAAGTGGGAGGTTTTTACGCATGGCGGGCGCAAGAATGTCGGTCTGGATGCCATCGAGTGGGCAAAGCGGGTCGAATCGCTTGGCGCAGGTGAAATCCTGCTCACAAGCATGGATCGCGATGGCACGAAGAGCGGCTTCGACCTGGCCCTGACGCGTGCGATTTCCGATGCCGTGAAGATCCCTGTGATTGCCAGCGGTGGTGTTGGCAATCTGGCGCACCTGGCCGACGGCGTGCAGCAAGGGCGTGCCGATGCGGTGCTGGCCGCGAGTATCTTTCACTATGGCGAGCACACCGTGCGGGAAGCCAAAGAGTTCATGCGTGAGCGCGGTATCGAGGTGAGACTATGAGCTGGCTCAACAAGGTTGTGTGGGACGATCAAGGTCTGGTGCCCGTGATTGCACAGGATCACGTCACCGGCGAGGTGCTGATGTTTGCCTGGATGAATCGCGAAGCCCTTGAAACGACTGCGTCGACCAATGAGGCGGTGTATTGGTCGCGCTCGCGTCGCAAGCTCTGGCACAAGGGCGAGGAGTCCGGCCACATCCAGAAGGTGCGTGAAATCCGTCTTGATTGCGACAACGACGTGGTGTTGTTGCGTATCGAACAGGTTGGCGACATCGCTTGCCACACGGGGCGCCGCAGCTGCTTCTTCCAGAAGTATCTGACGGGCAACGGCTGGGAAGCGGTGGATCCGGTGTTGAAAGACCCCGCGGATATCTATGGGGCGTCCGGCGCGCATGCGGCTCCGCATGGCGAAGGCGACGACAGGGGGCAGCTCGAATGATCGACGCCGAAATTCTGCAACGTTTGTCGGCTACGCTGGTCGAACGCAAGTCTGCACCACCGGAATCTTCGTACGTTGCGAAGCTTTATTCCAAAGGGACTGACGCAATCTGCAAGAAAGTTGCCGAAGAGGCTGCCGAGACCATCATGGCTGCCAAAGACGGTGATCTGCGTCACATCGTTTATGAGGTCAGCGATCTCTGGTTTCACTCGATGATCTTGCTGGCGCAGTTTGGCTTGTCTACAGATGACGTGCTGGCCGAATTGCGTCGCCGTGAGGGTATTTCCGGAATCGACGAAAAAGCCGCGAGGGTTGAGAAATGAGCGATTGCGTGTTCTGCCGTATCGTGAAGGGCGAGATTCCAAGCAGCAAGGTGTACGAGGATGACGAAGTCATCGCGTTCCGTGACATCCACCCACAGGCGCCGCTGCACGTGCAGATCATTCCAAAACGTCACATCGAGAATCTTTCGCAGACGCAGGACGACGATATTCCGCTACTCGGCAAGATGCTGGCGCTTGCGCCACAGATTGCCGCGGAGCAGGGCAGTCATGGCGGTTTCCGCACCATCATCAACACCGGCAGGGTGGGCGGGCAAGAGGTGTATCATCTTCACATTCACGTGCTGGGGGGGGACAAGACCCTGCCAGCCATGCTCAAGTATTAAGGAGAAGTACCATGGGTTCCTTCAGTATCTGGCACTGGTTGATCGTTCTGGTCATCGTCATGCTGGTTTTCGGCACCAAGAAGCTGCGCAACATCGGCGAAGATCTCGGCGGTGCGGTGAAGGGCTTCAAGCAAGGTATGAAGGACGGCTCTGACGCTGCTGCCCCGCCTGCGCAGCAAGTTGCTCAGACGATCGATGCCGAAGCACGCGAGAAGAAGTCCTGATCGGTCGTGTTCTGTTGGCGAGGAGGGCGCTGACGCGCCCTTCGTCTTTTAAAGCGCCTTCTTTTTCTCCCGCGTTTTTTTCAGGTCCCTGGGATGTTTGACGTCGGTTTTTCAGAGCTCGGAGTGATCGGTCTGGTGGCGCTCATTGTCATCGGTCCCGAACAGTTGCCGCGTGTTGCGCGTACGGCAGGCCATCTCATGGGGCGCCTGCGCCGGTACGTGTCGGATGTGAAGTCAGACATCAGTCGCGAGATGGAGCTGGCGGATCTGCAGAGACTTTCAGATGAAGTGAAGGATTCTGCGCGTAGCCTGGAGACGTCGATTCGTGATCAGGTTGCCGGGGTCGAGTCCGATCTGCAACAGTCGATTGCATCGCCGGATGTCTTCGGCGAGACGCATCAGCTGGCAGAGTCGCCGGCCGTGGCCACTGCAGTGGTCGGCAATGCTGCACATGACGATCTGGCGCCGCTTGTTGTGGAGTCGGCGATCGAAGTGCCAGTCGAGCTGCCTGCCGAGGTCCCCGTCGATCCGAATCAGATGGATCTGTTTGGCGCCCCCGTTCAACCACCGGAAAAGCACTAAGTCGTGGCCTTTCTTGAAGACTCTTTCCTGTCGCACCTCGTCGAGCTGCGCAATCGTTTAATTCGTGCCGTGGCTGCAATCGTCGTGGTGTTCCTGTGCCTCATGCCTTGGGCCAGCAATATCTATGACCTCCTGGCTCTGCCGATGCTGCAGGCCCTGCCGGAAGGCACGAAGATGATTGCGACGGGTGTGATCACCCCGTTCTTCGTGCCTGTGAAGATCACCCTGATGGCGGCTTTCATCATTGCGCTCCCTGTGGTGTTGTATCAGGCATGGGCCTTCGTTGCGCCCGGGCTGTATGCGCACGAGCGTCGTTTTGCCTTGCCTATGGTTGTGGGTGGGACTTTGCTGTTCCTCGCAGGCATGGCTTTCTGCTACTTCTTTGTCTTCAATACCGTTTTCCACTTCATCTCGTCGTTCGCGCCAAAGAGCATTACGGTTGCGCCGGATATCGAGCAGTACCTGTCCTTCGTGATGACGATGTTCCTGGCGTTTGGCGTGACCTTCGAGGTGCCTATCGTCGTGCTGCTGCTGGTCAAGACAGGCATCGTGACGGTGAAGCAGCTGCGCGAAGCGCGTCGCTACGTAATCGTGGGCGCATTCGTGGTGGCTGCCGTGGTAACGCCCCCAGATGTGACTTCACAGATCATGCTGGCCTTGCCGATGTGCGTGCTCTATGAGATTGGCGTGTTGCTCGCCGCCGTCATGATCCGCAAACAGGCAGCGGGTACTGCGCCCGTCTGATCTTTCTGCCAGCATGCATATCCGGGCCTTTCTGGCGTCTGATGAAGCTGCAGTCATTGCCTTGTGGAATGAATGCGGTTTGCTGCGCCCCTGGAATGACCCGCATAAGGACATTGTCCGCAAGCTGAGCGAACAGCCAGAGATGTTTCTGATTGGGGAATGTGGTGGTGAGCTGGTTGCCAGCTTGATGGCGGGCTTTGATGGTCATCGCGGCTGGCTGAACTATCTGGCGGTCGCGCCCGCCCTCCGCCATCGTTCATTTGGCCGCCTGCTCGTTGCGGAGGCCGAGCGCATGTTGACGGAGCGCGGCTGTCCCAAACTCAATCTGCAGGTTCGCTCATCGAATGCTGCGGTACTGGCTTTCTACGCCAAGCTCGGTTACGCGCCTGATGATGTGGTGTCCATGGGCAAGCGCTTGATCCCCGACTGACTCACTCAGCCGTGCTCCTGGGCTCGGGCGGTGGTCTGCGTCCAATCTCGATGCTCAGATCCAGTGGTTTGCCACGACGCACGAAACCGAAGCGTACGGACTTCCCCGGTTGCTGCGAGGCGATGTGCTCCAGCATGCTTTGCGGGTTGGAGATAGGTTGGCCGTCGACTGACACCATCGCATCGCCGGGCTGCACGCCTGCTTTGTCGGCCGGGCTGCTGCGAGCAACCCCCGCGATCAGAGCGCCCTGTGGCGGTAGCTTGAATGACGCGGCAAGCTCCGGCGTGATCTCCTGCACTTCGACACCTACCCAGCCACGTGTGACACTGCCGGTGCGAATGATCTCGTCCATGATCTTGCGCGCGCCTGTCGCCGGGATGGCAAAGCCGATGCCGAGAGAGCCGCCGGAACGCGAGTAGATGGCGGTGTTGATGCCTACCAGCTGGCCCCTTGCGTCGACCAGTGCGCCGCCGGAGTTGCCAGGATTGATGGCCGCGTCGGTCTGGATGAAGTTCTCGAAAGTGTTGATGCCGAGGTGCGAGCGCCCCAGCGCACTGACGATGCCCATGGTGACTGTCTGGCCAACGCCGAAAGGATTGCCGATGGCCAGCACTATGTCACCGACATGCAGCGCGTCGCTGTCTGCGAAGGTGATGGCTGGAAGTGGCTGGGGCGTATCGATGCGCAGCACCGCCAGATCGCTTTCGGCATCCCGGCCCACAATCTTGGCGGGCATTTTGCGACCGTCCTGCAGGGCGACTTCGATTTCATCTGCAGCTTCGACGACGTGATTGTTGGTGAGGATGTAGCCATCCGGGCTGACCACCACACCTGAGCCCAGGCCGGAACTGCGGCGCTGAGGGCTGCTGTCTGCATTGTCACCAAAGAAATGGCGAAACAGTGGATCGTTCAGGAAGGGGTGGCGCGGCGTGCGAACCTCCTTGCTGGTGAAGATGTGTACGACGGAGGGCAGGGCGACGCGGGCGGCTTCGCCGTAGCCTGCCGTGGCGATCGGCGGCGGAGCAGCGCTGATTGGTTGTTGCGTAATCACGCTTACCGGCGAGGCACTGACGACCGATTTGCGCACAAGCCATTCCGGCCGCAGCGTGGAAATGACAAACAGTACCGCCAGCGCGACGGTGACGGTTTGTGCGAAGATCAACCACAGTCGTTGCATGTAGGAATGCCGGGCCGACAAGGCCGAAAGGAAAGTGCGTTGTGAAAAGACAGGAGCTGCAAACCTATCTGGATGGCCTGCTGGAGTGCGGGCGTGTGAAGGATTATTGCCCAAACGGTCTGCAGGTGGAAGGCAAGGACGAAGTGCAACGCATCGTCTGTGGCGTAACGGCCAGCCTCGCCTTGGTCGAGCAGGCGGCAGCCTTGCACGCCGATGCAATCCTCGTTCACCACGGTTGGTTCTGGCGGGGCGAGGATGGTCGTGTCACGGGCTTTCGCAAGGCGCGCATGGCCAGACTGTTGGCACATGACATCAATCTGTTTGGCTACCACCTGCCGCTGGATCTGCACCCTGAGCTTGGCAACAACGCCCAGCTCGCGCAGAAGCTGGGCTGGAAGACTACGGGGCGCTGCGGCGAATACGATCTGATCTTTCTTGGCGAGCCCGCGTCGGCGACAACGGCGGAAGGGTTTGCACGGGAGGTGGCTACAGGCTTGGCGCGCGAGCCCTTGTTGATTGGTGATCCTGCACGTCCCGTCAGGCGCATTGCTTGGTGCACAGGTGGTGCGCAGAGCAGTTTCGAACAGGCCATTGCAGCGGGCGTGGATCTTTATGTGTCGGGCGAGATTTCAGAGCCGACCGTGCACCTGGCACGAGAAAGCGGCGTTGCGTATCTGGCTGCTGGGCACCACGCGACGGAGCGTTACGGTATTGCGGCCTTGGGTGCTCATCTTGCAGCGCGTTTCGGCCTTGAGACGCACTTCATTGATCTCGACAATCCGGTTTAGCTGTCGAGGCTCAGCTTTCTTCTGGCTTGCGCGGAGTGCTGTCGGTGCGTGCAGGCTCATCCGGCAGATCATCGAGATTGATGTGTAGCGTGCGCGTCAGATCTTCCGTGTCGAGGCCCAGATCGAAATCGCTGTGGCCGATATCGAAGTCGAGCGCTGAGCGCTCGGGCGGGCGCGATGGGCTTGGTGCAGGAGCTGGGGCCGGGGCGCTCAGGGTCGCAGGGAAGGGTAGCGGTGCTGTGCGCGGTATGCCGGGCGTCGTGACTGTTGGTGAAGGCAACTCAGGTACAGCGTGGGGCTCGGGCTCTACGTCGTGCTTGTATGGGCCTAGTTGCGCTTCGAGGATCGCCAGCAGCAGCAGGATTTCGTCGACGATGGCCAGCGGGAAGCCCTGGCGTGTGCCCTGGCGGTTGTCACGCAGCAAGCCATGCAGGAAAGTCTGGCACTCGCGTTTGCCCCATAGCTCGCACACCTTCTGTGACAGGTGGCTGATGTTTTCCAGTGACTCGGGCGCACGCAGTGCGACATCGAAATCATCCCAGGTGACGGGTTTGACGTTGAAGGTCTTGTTGAGTTGCGAGGTCAGCGCGTCAAATTCCGGCCGCATATTGGCGGCCTTATAGACCTCCAGCAGTTTCACCCAGGGCTTGACTGCCTGTTTGGGATTGGCGCGAATGAAGTCGGACAAGGTTTGTGCGGCGCCTTGCACACGGCCGAAAGACATCATGATCTCGGCTAGTTCGACTGCTGAATTATGCTCCTCGACATCTTCCTCGATATGCAGAACAGATGTCGGGCCGAGCTCGGATGAGCCGGGTAGATCGGCACCGGCGCTAGCGCCAATGGCTGGCCGCTTGAGCGTGCTTGCGTCCGGCCAGATGTCTTCTTCCGAGAGTGGCTCGAACAGGTCATCGGCGGGCTGGTCCGCCGGTGCGGGCTCCGTTTCAGGCGCTGCGTCAGCGACTTCTTCAAAAGCGGTATCAGTGTTGTAACGCCTGCGGCGATACCAGACGAACAGCAGTGCAAGCACAGCGGTGATGCCGCCTGCAGGCAGCAACCAGTCTTGCCAGTTCTGGATCATGAGGCCGGCAGTGGCTGCCGGACTTGCCTTGCTTGCGGCAGGCGCTGCACCGACATCTATTGGCGGCGCTGTCGCAGGCGCCGAAGCGCCTTGCAGAGCGGCCTGTTGCGTCCGGATACGTGCTTCCAGTGTCTGTACATCGGACTGCAGCTGCACCTGCAGCGCCTCGAGCTGACGCAGCTTGTCGCTCAACTCCAGCTGAGTAGCGATCTTGTCATCCAGCGATGCAATCAGCTGCATTTCGGTACGCAGCTTCTCGCGCTCTTTCTCCGACAGCTCCTTGCGCCCTGGCAGGTCCGTGGCCATCTGTAGACCCGCGCGTTCCTCACCCCCGACGATCAGGCGCTGGCGAGTGGGTTCCGTGCGTGATTTGCGTGGCGTGACGGGTGGTGCGCCGGTTTCGCTCGCCGTTGCTTCGATGGCCGCCGGTGGCTTGGGGGCTGGCCGTGGGCGAGCAGGCTTGGCGATCGCAGGAGAATTGTTCAGTTCGCTGGTGTCCGGCACGCCAAGCTCGGTGCCGACGGGCAGCGGCGTCGTATCACTCAGGCCCTGCAGCTTGTCGTTGTTGCGCTGGCGCAGCAATGAAACATAGCGAGATTGCAGGCTTTTGTCGCTTGGAAACAGGCCCTGCGCGATGCTCTGCAGGCTCTCTCCGCGGGCCGTGCGCCATACATTGCTGTTCTCGGGAGAGGCGGATGGGGCCGGGATTGCCGGGGTAGCCTCGGTCGTTCCCGGCGGGTTCAGCAGCAGTGTGTATTCGCGGCGCAGCGTGGCATTGCAGTCAATGCGCACGGCCAGCATGAGAATAGGCGAATGGATGGATTGCAGCGAGCTGACGAGGATGGCCTGTTGGCCGTTCGCCAGGGTGCTCAAGCGCAATCTGCCGGCACGCAGCCAGGGCAGATCGTCGTCGCTATCTCCGCGTGGGCCTTCCAGGCGGATGCAGTCTGCGGTGACATTGTCATCCGCGCTGGCCGACAGAGGGATGCGTACCTGCAGGATGTCGCCGATCCGGCTGCTGGTCTGGACTTCGCCGAGGCTGATCGCAGTTGCAGGAACCGCCACATGCAAGAGCGCCGCGCTCAGCAGCGCGCGCCCTAAGGCCCCCTGCGCAAGGCCAAAGGGCTTGCGCTCAAGGGGTCTGACCTGCCGGGGCCAGACCATGGCGGACTTGCGAGCTCGGGCGAATTTCGTCATGTAAGCGCGATTCTAAACGACGCGCACGGCCTGCAAGCGGCGAATAGCCAGTGCTAGTGCCACATTCTTTGTTTTTCGTCCCGCCGGATGAGGCCTTGATCTGCGTCAGAAGTGGTGTTCTTTGTGCGCAACAACATGCCTTTAGGTACAATATGCGGCTCATCCTGCCGCTGCGCCAATTCAGTCTTCCCCCTAAGAAGCTGCGTGTCGTGTTCAGGCCCTGCGCTGTTTTCTGGGTCGGAACGGTCCGGGTGATCGACAAAAAATCAAAGTGATTAATCCGTGCGTGTTGACCGCCACGTGGGTAGGCGGTTCGTGCCAAGCGCAAATTAAGGGCAAACATGAAAATTCATGAGTACCAGGCAAAAGAGATTTTGCGTAAGTTCGGCGTCGTGACCCCGCGGGGCATCGCCTGTTTCAGCGTTGATGAGGCGGTTGCGGCTGCGGACTCGCTCGGTGGTTCGATCTGGGTGGTCAAGGCCCAGATTCACGCGGGCGGTCGTGGCAAGGGTGGCGGCGTGAAGCTGGCCCGCTCCAAGGATGACGTGAAGAAAATCGCTGGCGAGATTCTCGGCATGCAGCTGATCACTCACCAGACTGGCCCGGAAGGCCAGAAGGTCCGTCGCCTGATGATCGAAGAAGGCGCCGACATCAAGAAGGAATACTACGTTGCTGCGCTGACCGACCGCGCTTCGCAGAAGGTTGCCATCATGGCGTCCTCCGAAGGCGGTATGGACATCGAAGAAGTCGCCCACAACACGCCCGAGAAGATCATCAAGGTCTTCGTTGATCCGGCAACCGGCCTGACCGATGCGCAAGGCATCGAACTGGCCAAGGGTATCGGCGTGCCGGAAGGTTCGATCGACAAGGCTGTCGACACCTTCAAGAAGCTCTACACCTGCTACATGGAAACCGATGCTTCGCTGGCGGAAATCAACCCGCTGATTCTCGAAGGCAACGGCAACATCAAGGCACTCGACGCCAAATTCGATTTCGACAGCAACTCGCTGTTCCGTCATCCAGAGATCGTCGAACTGCGCGATCTGGAAGAAGAAGATCCGGCTGAAATCGAAGCCTCCAAGTTCGACCTGGCTTACATCTCGCTCGACGGCAATATTGGCTGTCTGGTGAATGGTGCTGGTCTGGCCATGGCGACCATGGACACCATCAAGTTGTTCGGCGGCGAGCCGGCCAACTTCCTCGACGTTGGCGGTGGCGCCACGACCGAGAAGGTGACCGAAGCCTTCAAGATCATGCTCAAGAACCCTGAAGTGAAGGGCATTCTGGTCAACATCTTCGGCGGCATCATGAAGTGCGACACCATCGCCAATGGCGTGGTGACCGCAGCACGTGAAGTCAAGCTGGCTGTGCCGCTGGTGGTGCGCATGAAGGGTACGAACGAAGATCTGGGCAAGAAGATCCTTGCCGAGTCCGGTCTCCCCATCATCGCTGCCGACACCATGGCAGAAGCCGCCCAGAAGATTGTTGCCGCCGTGGCGTAAGCCGGGCCACCAGGAGTTCAGATAAATGTCGATTTTCATCAACAAAGATACCAAGGTCATCACCCAGGGCATCACGGGCAAGACCGGCCAGTTCCATACCGAGAAGTGCCAGGAGTATGCGAATGGCAAGAACTGTTTCGTCGCCGGTGTGAATCCGAAGAAGGCTGGCGAATCCATCTTCAGTATTCCGATCTACGGTTCGGTCAAGGAAGCTGCTGCCGAAACCGGCGCGACCGTTTCCGTGATCTACGTGCCGCCCGCAGGCGCTGCTGCCGCGATCTGGGAAGCCGTTGAAGCCGACCTGGACATGGCCATCTGCATCACCGAAGGCATCCCTGTGCGTGACATGCTGCTGGTCCGCAACAAGATGAAGGCCAAGGAAGCCGCTGGCGGCAAGAAGACCCTGCTGCTCGGCCCGAACTGCCCGGGCCTGATCACGCCGGACGAAATCAAGATCGGCATCATGCCTGGTCACATCCACCGCAAGGGCCGCATCGGCGTCGTGTCGCGTTCCGGCACGCTGACGTATGAAGCTGTTGCTCAGCTGACCGAAATCGGTCTGGGCCAGTCTTCCGCCGTCGGTATCGGTGGCGACCCCATCAACGGTCTGAAGCACATCGACGTGATGAAGGCGTTCAATGACGATCCTGAAACCGATGCCGTCATCATGATTGGCGAAATCGGTGGTCCGGACGAAGCTGAAGCTGCGCAATGGTGCAAGGACAACATGCAGAAGCCTATCGTCGGCTTCATCGCTGGTGTCACGGCGCCTGCAGGCAAGCGCATGGGCCACGCTGGCGCACTGATCTCCGGTGGCGCCGACACGGCCGATGCGAAGCTGGAAATCATGGAAGCCTGTGGTTTCACCGTGACGCGCAACCCGTCGGAAATGGCCAAGCTGCTCAAGGGTCTGCTCTGATCCGATAGGTGATCGGTAGTAACAGAAGGCCGCATTTGCGGCCTTCTGTGTTTTTCAGAAAAGTTATTGGAGAGCTTGATGGAGCAGTTCCTGACGCCCGAATTCCTGCTGGCGGTCGGCCAGATCATCATGATCGATATCTTGCTGGGTGGCGACAATGCCGTCGTGATAGCGCTGGCCTGTCGACAGCTGCCAGACAAGCTGCGCCTGCAGGGCATCATCTGGGGCACCGCCGGCGCTGTATTGCTGCGCGTAATTCTTATTTTCTTTGCCCTCACGCTCTTGCAGATCCCGTATCTCAAGCTTGTCGGTGCGCTGTTGCTGATCTGGATCGGCGTCAAGCTGCTTACCCAGGAGGAAGAAGGTCACGACGGCATTGAGGGCAGCGATCGTCTGTTCGCGGCAATCAAGACGGTCATCATTGCCGATCTGGTGATGAGCATCGATAACGTCATTGCAATTGCCGGTGCTGCAGAGGCTGCTGGCGGCGAACATCAGATGCCATTGGTGATTTTCGGCTTGCTGGTCAGTATCCCCATCATCGTTGGCGGTAGTCAGCTTGTGCTCAAGCTGATGGAGCGCTTTCCCGTCGTCATTACGCTCGGAGCAATGTTGCTGGGCTGGATCGCGGGCAGCATGGCGATTACCGATCCGGCTGTGCTCAAGTTGCTTGGCATCACCGAAGCGAGCGACGCACTCAAATATGGCTTGGCCGTCAGTGGGGCGCTATTGGTAGTGGTCCTTGGTTATTTCGTGAAACGACGTGCGAAAGGCGCGAAGGAATAGCCTTGGCCTGCTACCTCAGCGAAGCGGATGTTGCGCAAGTTCTGAACATGCGCATGGCGCTGGATGCCGTGGATGCTGCGCATCAGGCGCTCGCGCGCGGCGAGGCGACCGATATGCCACGCCGTCGTGTGCGCGCCAGCCGTGCCATGCAGCACTTGCTACAGGCTGCCTGGCCTGCACGTGGCGTCATGGGCTACAAGGCGTACACGACCTCGGCAGCGGGGGCTCGCTTCTGGTTGCATCTCTTCAATGGTGATACGGGCGAGCCCCTGGCTGTCATTGAAGCCGATCGATTGGGAATGATGCGAACGGGTGCTGCGGGCGGACTGGCGGCGCGTTGTCTGGCGCGGCCCGACGCTCAGGTGGCGGGTATCATTGGTGCAGGCTGGCAGGCGCGTGGCCAGATGGCTGCGTTGGCCGCAGTGCGGCCTCTGGCGCATTTCAAGGTTTTTGCGCGTCGTGCCGACAAGTTGAATAAGTTCTGTGCGGAGATGGAGGCGGAGTTGGGTATTCGGGTTGAGCCCGTCAACTCCGCCGAGGCGGCAGTGAGGGGTAGTGACATCATCGTCACGGCTACCACCGCCGCGCAGCCAGTGCTTCAAGGCGCCTGGTTGGCTGACGGAATGCATGTCAACGCCATGGGCTCGAATTCATTGGCGCGACGAGAGCTGGACGAAGCCGCGGTGAGTCGCGCAGACCTGCTCTGCGTCGACGCACGGGAGACTGCTTTGCTGGAGGCGGGAGATCTGGTGCCGGGGCTGGAGAAGGGGCGATTTACGCAGCGCCAGTTGGTCGAGCTGGGCGAGCTGCTCACAGGTTCGCGGCCGGGGCGGCAATCGGACAAGGATGTGAGTGTGTTCGAGTCCCAAGGGCTCGCGATTCAGGATGTGGCTTTGGGGCTTGAGGTGCTGCGCCAAGCGAAACTGTCCGGTCTGGGTCAGACTTTGCCATACTAGACGGAACGGTTTGGGCAAGATTCAGCAGGGCGACCGGTAGGTCACGACAGGGCTGATGTCTGTTTATCAGCGTTGAAGCACTCGAACATTGGCTTTTAAGCTTGGGGAAATAATGGCGAAGCTGGTTCTTAGCATGGATGGTCTGGTGCTCAAGGAAATCATGTTGACCAAGGAGCGCACCACGATCGGGCGCAAGCCGCACAATGACATCCAGATCGACAATCTGGCGATCAGTGGCGAGCACGCGCTTATCGTGTGCATCCTCAATGATGCTTTCCTCGAAGACCTGAACAGCACCAACGGTACCTATTGCAATAGCCAGCCAGTCAAGAAGCATGTCTTGAAAGACGGCGACGTCATTGAACTCGGCAAGTACCGTCTCAAGTTCATCAAAGACACTCCGGAGTTCGCTGCGGGGAGTACCTTCGAAAAAGCTTTCGTGGCATCCCCCGATGCAGCCAAGCTGACCAGCGCACCGCGCGGCCACACGGACACGATGGTAGGTTTCGGCGTCGAAACGTCGGTGACGGACGCTGCTTCGACGACAGGTTGGGCGCCGCCGGATGGTGCTCAAGGCAGGAATGAGCCGATGGGCATGGTGCAGATCCTCTCGGGGCGCAATGCCGGGCGTGAGCTGGAACTATCCAAATCCCTGACGACGCTGGGCAAGCCAGGCTCGCAAGTGGCCGTTATCACACGCCGGCCGCATGGCTACTTCCTTACGCATGTGGAGGGCGACAGCTTCCCGATCCTCAATGGCCGCCAGCTGGATGCCCAGGCGCATCTGCTGAGCGATCAGGACGTGATCGAGATTGCAGGCGTCAAGATGGGTTTCTATCTGCGGCCGCTGAGTTGAGCGCGAGCCAGCTCACGTTCTGACCCGGCATCTGCCCGCATGGATATCCGTGTTCTCGGCTGTAGCGGTGGTATCGGTGGTTCGGCCAACCGGACCACTTCGCTGCTGATCGACGAAGACATCCTGATCGATTGCGGCACCGGTGCGGCAACGCTGTCGTTCGAGCAGCTGCTGGCGATCGATCATGTCTTCATCACGCATTCCCACCTCGATCACATCGCTTTGCTGCCACTACTGGTCGACACGGTAGGGGATTTCCGCACGCGACCGATTACCGTGCATGCGACCGAAGAGACGATACGCATCCTGCGCTCACACATCTTCAACTGGCTGGTGTGGCCAGACTTCACGGCCATTCCCGATCGCGACCATCCCTTTCTGCGCCTGCAGTCGCTGGCCGTCGGTGAGACGATAGAGCTGGGCAAGCGTCGCATTTCGGCAGTGCCTGCACTGCATGCCGTACCCGCCGTCGGATATCGGGTCACGGGCGCACGGGGTAGCCTCGTGTTTTCCGGGGATACCACCCTGTGCGATGCGCAGATCGAGGCCCTCAACGCCATGGCCGATCTGCGTTATTTCATCGTGGAAACGGCGTTTCCTGATGCACAGCACGATCTTGCGCTGGCGGCGAGGCACCTGTGTCCGAGCATGTTGCGCGTGCTGCTCAATCGCCTCACCGTCGATCCCGAAGTGTTCGTTACCCATCTCAAGCCGGGGTTGGTTGAGCAGATCAGTGCCGAACTGAAGACCGGCTTCGGCCGCCTGCAGCCCGGCTTGCTTCACAACGACCAGGTCTTCTCGCTCTGACGCCGCTTCGGGCGCTGTCGTGCCCTGAAGATATGTGCGTGTCTGCCGATACAACTTATTGCACGCCTGTAAGGGCGTAGTGGCCGTATCCTCGCCTTTGTCGCGGTATGGCTGGCAAGGCGATCGAATGTGAGTCTGGAGAAGTAATGAGCGCAATTCCCAAGGGTAATGCGATGGCGCGGCGGCTGGCCTTTTTCAAGGGCCTGCAGGCACTGACTGCGCGTGTGCACGAGACGGGCAATATCGACGAGATCATCTTCGAGGTGTCCAGCGAAGTCTGTTCGCTGTTCGGTGCCGAGCGCCTGACAATCTATGTGGTCGACGAGTCCAAGACCAGCATCAGCTCACGCGTGAAGACGGGGCTGCATGTCACGCGCTCGATCCGCCTGCCGATCTCCGACAAAAGTGTTGCCGGCTACGCCGCAAACCGTCGCCAGTTGCTGAACATCCGCAATGTGTACGACGATGCCGAGTTGGCCGGCATCTCGCCTGAATTGCAGTTCCGCCACGAGGTCGATGAACGAAGCGGTTATCGCAGCAAGCAGATGCTGGTTGCGCCACTCATCGACACCGAGCTCGATGAGCTGATCGGTGTGATCCAGCTCATCAACACGACCGACGGACAGCCTTTCTCGGCAATCGAGGAGGAGGGCGTACTGGCGCTGGCGCAGACGTTTTCCATCGCCTTTGCACAGCGCCTGCATGCCGAAGTGCCGTTGCGCTCGAAGTACGATTACCTGGTACGCGAAGGCAAGCTGGCTGGACAAAACCTCGAAGATCTCGGTGAAAAAGCGCGCCAGCGTGGCGTGTCGCTGGAGCGCTACCTTATCGATGAGTTCAAATGCTCGGTGGCCGAGCTGGGCGATTCCATGGCGCGCTTCTACGGGGTGCCCTATGAGGCGTTCAAGCCGAATCGCATCCGGCCAATGGATCTGCTTCGCAATATCAAACGCGAATACGCGGTGAAGAGTGGCTGGCTGCCGCTCGAAGAGAACACGGAAGGCGTGTTGATCCTCGCCGTCGACCCGGAGCATGTGATGGGCTCCCGCGTCGTGCACAACGTCTTCCAGCAAGCAAAACTGGCTTACCGTGTATGTACCCAGATCGAGTTCGATCAGACTGTCACGCAGTTCTTCGATCAACTGGCCGACGAGTTCTCGGTGGGCGATCTGCTCTCCGATCTTGGCGAGGATGGAGAGTCGTCCAGCAGCGAAGATCTGAATGCCGCTGCCGACAACGAGCTCGTCAAACTGGTGAATCGCATCATCGTTGATGCGCACCGCCAGGGCGCATCCGATATCCATATCGAGCCGCGACCCGGCAAGGAAAAAACGCTGGTCCGCTTTCGCAAGGACGGCGCGTTGAGCCCGTACATCGAAGTGCCCGCCAGCTACCGCAATGCGATGGTTGCGCGCATCAAGATCATGTGCGACCTCGATAGCTCGGAAAAGCGCAAGCCGCAGGACGGCAAGATCAAGTTCCGCAAATATGGCCCACTCGACATCGAGTTGCGTGTTGCCACCGTGCCGACTGCCGGAGGCATGGAAGACGTCGTCATGCGTCTGCTGGCCCAGGGTGAGCCTTTGCCACTGGATGCACTGGCGCTGTCCGAACACAACCTGACTCGCCTGCGGGATACCGTTGGCAAGCCTTACGGCATCTTCTTTGTTTGCGGCCCGACGGGCTCAGGCAAGACAACGACGCTGCACTCGATCCTCAAGTACATCAACACGCCGGATACGAAAATCTGGACTGCCGAAGATCCGGTGGAAATCACGCAGAAAGGCTTGCGTCAGGTGCAGGTCAATCGCAAGGCTGGTTTGGATTTTCCGACCGTGATGCGTGCGTTCTTGCGTGCTGACCCTGACGTCATAATGGTTGGCGAAATGCGCGACATCGAGACGGTCACCATCGGTCTCGAAGCCTCGCTGACCGGCCACCTTGTGTTCTCTACGCTACACACCAACAGCGCACCGGAGTCCATCGTACGCTTGCTCGACATGGGCATGGATCCCTTCAACTTTGCCGATGCCTTGCTTGGCGTGCTCGCGCAGCGCCTGGCGCGCCGCGTCTGCAAGAGCTGTGGTGAAGTGCATCAGGCCAGCGAGCAGGAGGTCGCGGTATTGCTCGATGAGTATTGTGAAGACCTGCGTCACTCGAAGAGTTTTGCCGCCGACCCAGCGGCCGCACGCAAGCTGATCATGGACGACTGGCTCGAGCGCTTTGCGGACGAGCAGGGGCGTTTCACACTCAAGCGCGCAGTGGGCTGCGCCGAGTGCAATAACACAGGCTATCGTGGCCGCATTGGTCTGCATGAGCTCATGCTGGGTACCGATGCCGCCAAGCGTCTGATCCAGACGCGTGCGCTCGTATCTGAATTGATGCTGTCGGCCATGGACGATGGCATGCGCACATTGCGTCAGGACGGCATTGAGAAAGTGCTGACGGGTGATACCGACATGGTTCAGGTGCGCAAAGTATGTTTACGCTAACGCCAATGTCTCAATCTGGCTGACAACGGGGCGGGAGGGCAAGCAGCAAGCGGGGGGTGACAAACTGCACGGTATTTGCATGACTGCAACAGAAACCGTGAAGGATTGTGTATTCAGAAGCGGATGAACTTGAGAAGCACGCCGCCGTTGACTATCCAGACAGTATGGCCTTGTCGAAGCATCGATGAAGCTGCACTCAAGGAGAGAAATATGGCCCGGTTGATGGAACGCTTCAGTGATGCTCCCGTTCGCTCTGTAGGCGTACAATCCGTACCGCATGGCACGGACAGCCAACTCGCCGTTGGAGCGCGCGCACCGATGTTTTCACTGCCGGATGCGGACATGGAAATGTTCGATCTGGCCGATGCGTTGAACCGTCACAATGTGGTGCTCTACTTCTATCCGCGCGATGGCATGCCATCGAGCTTGCGTCAGGCCATCGCGTTTTCCGATCACGAATCGGAATTCCTCGACTGTGATGCCGAAGTGATCGGAGTAAGTCTCGACGATTGTTTACGGCACGCCCACTTCCGCGACGAACACGGACTGTCCATGCGACTGCTCTCCGATGAGGATGCCGAGGCTTGCCGTTTGTACGGCGTCTGGCAGCAACAGGAGATCGGTGGGGTGCCAAAGGCTTCGGTGCAACGGACGACCTTCATTATCGGACGGGATGGCGTGATCCATCACGTTCTCCACGATGCAGGCACGCGAGAACACCTGGCAGAGGTGCTGCAATTATTGAAAGAACTGACCAGGAGTAATCATGGAGATCGTCAAAAATACCGTCGTCACGCTTAACTACACCGTCCATGATCCGGATGGAAAATTGGTAGATGACGGCGCTCAGCCGCTGGTCTACCTGCACGGTGGTTACGACGGCATTTTCCCGCTGCTGGAAGAGCAGCTGCATGGCAAGAAACTCGGCGACAAACTGCAGATCAAGCTTCAACCCGATGACGCTTTCGGCGACCTCGACGAAGAGCTCATCATGATCGAAGACGCCAAACTCTTTCCCGATAACGTCGAAGTCGGCATGGCGTTCGAACGCGTGGGTGAAGATGGTGAAGACGACATGATCTTCCGTATTACCGATATCGCCGATGGCAAGGTCGTCGTCGATGGTAACCATCCCCTCGCTGGCATGGCTTTGCTGTTCGACGTGACGGTGGCGGAGGTACGCCAGGCGACGCTCGAAGAAATCACCCACGGTCACGTGCACGGCCCTCACGGCCACCACCACTAAAATGCGCGAGTAAAGCTACTGCGCAGCCCGATCTCGAAGCTGTGGTGTTCAACGTACTCAAGGACGTTTGCGCGCCTCACTTCGACTTCGGACCGCTTGCTACGCTTTCGTCGCACATTTCTCTGAAATTGCTGGGGAACGGCGGAGGGCGGCAGTTGCTTTGACGCATTCGTAAAAGATGCACTTTAGTGTTTGACGCATTGCATCGATTCACATAGAATTCGGCCTCTTCGTCGGGGTGTAGCGCAGCCCGGTAGCGCGCTTGCTTTGGGAGCAAGATGTCGAGAGTTCGAATCCCTCCACCCCGACCAGTTTTACCCGAGGCCAACCGGGATCCCAAGGATCATTTCCCGGCTTGCGGTTTTTAAAGATCTGCCCGTAGCTCAACTGGATAGAGCAACGGCCTTCTAAGCCGTAGGTTAGGGGTTCGATTCCCTTCGGGCAGGCCAGAAGAAAGTAGTTGTGTAGTACCAGTGGCGGCATTAGCTCAGTCGGTAGAGCACTGGATTGTGATTCCAGGTGTCACCGGTTCGAACCCGGTATGTCGCCCCAAATATCAATGACTTAGGCCAGCTTTCGAGCTGGCCTTTGTCATTTTGGCAACGCAGTGGCAACGGGTCAAAACCGGGCATCCGTTTGCAGAGCCCCCCACATTGCGCCCCCGATTTCTCTCCTCTACTGCTCAGATGGCATGCCAAGTGACTTTGGCGCTGCGGGTTTTAAAACCCAAAGAAGGGCGTTGCCTTTTTGGTTACGTAACCATAAGCAGGCATTGAGGCAGCACATCAAAGCTGATTGAAGGCGCCGACGTAGCCTTAGGGGCTACGTCAATCAGGTGAATGCCTGCCGGCATTCACACACTCTGATCGGCTCGGGCCCTCGATCACCAGTACGCCCATCGCTTCGCCTTTCGCTGCACTCTAGCCGAACGTTGCAATACGGCAGACCGCCTGACGGGCAAGCCCGACAGATCGATCAACCTCCTTTCCACTTTTCGGCCCGTTTCGCTGCAGGGCGAAGCGACGGGCGTACGGGGATCTGAAAACGAAGGTCCGACCCGATCAGAGAAGTGCAAACCACGATGGGCTCAGCTCCGGGCCCCGGTGAATGGAAAGGCAGGCGGCGGCAATGATGGCAAAACATTTTCAACGCGACCACGAAGCGATGGCGATGCAACTCTGCTTCGATTTCTATCAGGTCTTTGAACTCCTGGCTCAGATGCCCACGAAGCTTCAGGCACAAGCGTTAGCCCTAGCGAAGTGGGCAGAGGCTCAGAAGAAGAAAAACGAAGAAGAAGCAGGCGAGCCAAAAAAACAATGCCTGCTCAGAGCCACCTTCATCAAGATTATGAAGTGGCTAAGGCACTGGGCCTCCGACGTTCAACTCATGGTTTTGTAACCATAAGTCCAAGGTTTCAAAACCATGAAGCGCCGATCAGTCAGAGAGGCTTCTGTGCCCAGTTCATCGCATACACTCTCTTGACATAATCGATGAACCTGCGCCCAGTGTCCGTCACGTGATAGCCGATCTCGCTACTCACGATCTTTTCTACGACAAGATTGTTGATGAGCAGATATGACATGTAACGATTGAAATCTGCCGGCGCAGGATTGGTAATTCCTACAGCGAGGAGCCTCTTGTGCTCTTCAAAAAAAACCTGCAAGCCGACTGCTGTCGCAAAGTCAGTCAGCATCAATGCATCAAGAAGCCGCAATTGAGTGCCAAATATCTGTCCGTAAATGCGTTCAAATTGCCATGATGCAAACGCGTCTTCGAACTCCATGAGAACAACTTCAGGGAATTGTTTGATGTACTCAACAACTGCCTGTCCATTTGGCGTCTTCTCGACAAGCTCTTGCGCTTTCTTCTTTCTGGCATCCGACGGTGGATCAATCGCTGACTTGTCAGAGCCCTGAGATCCACTTGCCGTGTCGAGACTCTCGCCGACGATATTTGGTGCCAAGACAGACGTTTCGGGTAGGCGAGCTACATCAGTCGCTTGCCGCTCAATCGACACTTCAGCTCCCAATGCTTGCACCGAAAGTTTTGTGAAGCTCCCACGGATGTCGGATATCCAGCTGAGCACTTGTTCTCGCTTAGGCCATACCGCGAGCAGTACGATGTAGAGAAAAATCGCGGGCCAATTGAGGAAGACCTTCACGTACTCCAGCGCCAACTTCCAATCAAAATCACATGTAAAGCTCATGCTTCCCCCGGTTATCAATCTTCACCGCTGCATCGGCTAGCTTTGCCTGACTGCACAGCATCGCATGCCCGGCTCTCGATGACTATCCGCGGTAGACGTCTCAAAGAGCATGGCATTGGTTAGGGTTACGTAACCATACGCTCCCATCCCGAGATCTCAGCTTTGATCTGTTGTTGACGCCAAGCAGGAGGTGGTGGTTAAGCTCTTTGCGAAATTGGAGTCAATCTCTTTGCAACGGCGAATCACCTCCTTCACTTCTACCGATGCCTCTTCATACGAGCGAGAAGTACTCAAATCAGCAAACCCCGGAATGCTCGCAGATGCAGTTCCGAATAAACGCTCCAGCTCTAATGACAGAAGAACGATTGCTTGATATGCCGGCTTTACTGCAGACAAAATCTTCTGTTCTTGCTTGCGGGCAGCTTGAATGATTTTCTCGAATCGCTGAGGGTCCCCAAGGCTTGAACCTGACAGTGATTTTGCATGAACAAGCTCATTCCTTGCCGGAAACAAAGTTCGGAGTGAGTTGATGGCTGGACCATCTGAACGGAGGGGTTTCCCACAGATAAGCTGCGGAGCAACGAGCCACTTTCCGATGGGGTCAAGCTTGTCCAAGACTAGTGCGCTTTCGTCGCCGAGATGGATGGCTGCGATGTCATAAATAGCTGCTTCGCAGGCCATGGCCGCAAAGACAATTGTCTTCACAGCAGCTTGATCGCGATGCGTGACGGCAGTGGCATGTTTTTCGAACCCCTCCTCCGTCTCTTCTTCACAACATTCTGGGGTCGTCTCATATAGCAGATATTGAGCAAAGGCATCTTGAGCGATCCCAAAATAAATATCCGAAAAATTATTGATGCGTGCAGATGTCATCTGCACGGAAAATTTGACGGTGTGCTCCACCACCCAAGGGTAGTCTGCCGGGTTGAATTCTTCTTCAATCATGCTGCACCTCACGTGGCCAAGTATCCCGCAAAGATACATTCATCAGCAGCCAGGGGAGTCGCGAATGATCAAGAAAGTTTTGGCCCGGGTTTCAATACCATAAACCGAACTGAGCAATGGCTTCAGTGAGTGATGTGGCTTCGAATCCCGTTATGATGGTTACGTCATAAGGGGGCTGCTATGGAATGGACGCCGATCGTGGTTGCAGTGATAACAGGTATTGCAGGCACGTTCCTGACTCAATATCTCATAAGTCGTCGGGACTCGCGCACAACGCAGCGTCAGGAACGCCTTGCGGCCGTCAAGCTGATTGATCGCTTGCGTGCCTACGCAAAGCGCTGCGCCGATGAGCTGGTGGCCAACAGCCTGTTCTATGACAGTACCGGATCTTGTGGAGGCCGGTGCACTCACGTTCCTACGTTGGACGACCTCAACGAACAGGACTGCCAATACCTTGCTCCCAAACACTACGACGCATTCTTAGCTCTTCGGCACGAGGCAAGAATTCGCCAAGATGATGCGCGAATGGAGTGGGAGCTTTCAGCTGCTCACGAAGACGACCTGGCTGTAGTCGTGTTTCGAAACACCAACGAGATTGCCCTCGAGGCAATCCGCCTTGCCAATCGTTTACGTGATGAACTCGGGTTAGAACGAGACCTTCACAGTGAAGGCTTGGAACGCGGGCTAGTTACGACGCAGCAAGACTATCGTCGCCAGCAGATCCAGAACAGGTGGAGTTGGCGGAAGAAAGTGAGAGCGAACAGGCTGCTAAAAGAGATGATGACCTCTGTCTAGATGGGGGCTGGGCTTCGAAGAACGACACTAAGGTTACGTAACCAAGACAGCGTGGCCATTTCTTTATTGGAGACATCAATGCAGAGCAACATCGATCAGTTCGATGACGTTACAGCCAAGACCTTTGCTTATCTCTATGAGAGCTTTCCTGTTCCTGCATTTCTGCTTGTCGAGAGATTTGGCGTCATGATTGACGTGGAAGCTTATCCCCTTGGAGACAGCGTGAAAGAAGCGGACTTTTGGGTTGCGTGTTGGGATTGGCTAATAGCTGCGGGATACATGTATGCCGGTGACAGAATTCGTCCCGTAGGTTTCAGTGACGTTGTGCTAACGGCAAAAGGGCTAGAGGTGCTGAAGGCCGTCCCGAGCAGCCTCTCGAATGGTCAAACCGTCGGTGATCAGATCGTAGCCGGGTTGAAAAGTGGGGCCCTCGATGCGGTAAAGGATGGCGTTAAGCTCGCGCTGTCTAGAGGCGCAGAGATGGTTCCTTGGGCGGCTCTGGCGCACCAGGCATTCAAGTAGATGGGTAAGGTTACGTAACCATAAGCTCGCTCTGTAATTGCCAAGGTTTCAAAACCTTGAGGTCGGGCCATCCGACGAATCCAACGAAAAGGAAAGCAGCACCAAGACGGTCGAATTTGCTTTCCCTTCATCCCCAGACAACGGAATGCCAAACACTTTGGACGAAGAGCCTGTCTGCTTCTCGCTCTGCAAACCGCCAACCGCTACAAGCTGCCCCAGCCCAGACTCAATTTGAGTCTGAACGGAGCGCTCCGAACGTGTCGGCGAATCAATTCCAGAAACAATGTTCTTCGTGAACTGCGACAGGGACACGGACACATCTGCGGTGACAAGCTCGCCCTCGAGCTTTGGCAGAACCTCAACAATCAACCCAGCGTCTTGATAGCTAACGGACTGATACGGACGCCCAGTCGAATCCAATGTCGACTGCGAAAGAGTAGGAACCTTATCCCCAACCTGCAGACGACCTTTACGGCCGGTCCTGACACGCAAAGACGCATCCTGTAGAAGACGGAAAGATCCCACCGACCGCATCGCCCCAAGCGCGATATCAACGGCGGACGTTTTGATGCGTACTGCAGCCATCGAAGGAGGGGGACTCCCCAGCCCGATAGACAATTCGCCTCCGAGTGCCTTAATGGCCGCAGAGAACCCCCAGCCCGAATCATCCGAGCCCGAAAATTCGGACACTACTACACGCACATTCAGCACGCGAGAACCCTCTCGGAGCTGATCAATCACTGACTTCGCTTGGGCGACGTTTTCCTGCGTTCCCGAGAGAAGCCAGCGACCCCCACCCAGTTCTTCCAAAGCGACACCAAGCGGAGAGAAGGCTCGCTGTAGGCCGTCGAGCGGTGGCAAGTCCACGACAACGACAGATCTCGGTGCCGGTTCGGAAGTGGCCAAGAGCGTGGAGGCCGGAGATGACTGGAGTGGAAGCGGTGATGAAACCAAAGCTTCCCTTTGCTGTTCTGGCTTTGCCTCGGACGCTGTAAGAAATACGACGCCCTCCCGCTCTAGAACCTGAACACCAGCCCCCGTCAAATAGGCCTCAACGCTTTTCTTGATCTGCAGTGGCTGTGCATTTGGAAAGAAAAATGTCACCTGTCGATTGGCGATCTTGTCGTCGAGCATGAAGGGGAGCTTCAGTATGTCCCCATACACGACCCGCGCAAGCTGAGACAGTTTTACGTTGTCTAGGTCAATGGTTGCGGCGGACACCGAACCACTTGCCATCCACCAGCACAGCAACACCCCTTGAATCAGACCGCGCAACTTGTGATACATGACGTATTCCTTTGTCATCAATCAGCACGACAGCTCCGCCATCCATGCTGACAAAACTTCCGTTTGACCATTCGATGTCCGCCGCAGCGACCTGAATCTCTGCTGTCTTTGGATGAGAGAGCTTCTCCCACGTCTTCCAGCCCCCGACGGATAACAAGGCGCCGACAAGAAAGCCCGCCACAGCAGAGCGCTTGCCCGCAGCAATCCACATCGCCTTCTTATTCATGTGTCTCCCCTTAACGTGAAAAGGCGGCAGAACCGAATGCAAGCCCGGCGACCGATCCACCATTTTCCAATCCACGTCCAAGTGGCCATCGACGGATGAGCTGCGCAACAACTGCCTAGTATTGAACGCGGTGAAAACATCGTTGCCCCTGTACATCCTGAAATCTGCGACTGGTGCGCCGTTGTGTAGGCCGTAGTGAGTCGTCGCGTAGTGGACGCGAGGAAGCGGAAGCCGGAGACCGAGCCACCCCACGAGCGGCATCTTCAAACGATCCATTCGCCGGCAGGCAACACGATATTCAACCACCATGTCTCGAACCTGTTTATCAAGCGCACCTACAGCCTGAATAACAAACATCAGGTCCCAACCGAGCTTGCGAGCATGCACAAACCACGCGATGAGATCGTTGCGATTCTTGTCCTGGTAAGTTCGTGAATTGAGGATCGTGATGGACTCATCCAGAAGGATCAGCCCATTTCTTGACTCGTCAATGGTCTCGTTTCCAAATCCCAAACCATCCAGCGAGGAGACAGTTAGAACGTCTGGAAGTCTTGTTAAGCGACAGCGACTCTCATCGGTAAAGGGCGAAAAGTAGTTCTCGGGCAAGAGGTCAATGTTTGAAGCGACTCGCCGCCCTTTGCCCAGGTAGTCATCGAGCGCGACGGTGACGGCAAAAGTTGTCTTGCCACTCCCCATTTTGCCTTCGACCGCAAACGTCGCCATCACACACCTACCGTAGGTGTGGCGATTCGCGTCACATTGAACCGATACAAGAACACAGCAACATCGGCCGATAGACAGGCAGATGCACAGACCTGCCAATTTGACGGCATCACCAAGAAAAAGCCCATCCAGAATCCGTCAAACACGCCGCCCTTTGGCGTGACATAAACCAAGCCGGTGACTAGACCATGGATCAGAGCCCACAACGCAACCAGCATCGAGACGAAAACGGCGACAACTGCTATCGCCAAGGCAGCGCGCTTGCCGAAATATCCAGCTAGCCACGCGAGCGCTGCTGTAAAAAACTGCGCGAGCCAACTACCGAACATTTGCAACCCCTTCGACTTCAGCTGACAGGAATCGACGCCAAATGTAGAAGACCGTGCCCACGTACATCAGCCATTCGGCAATCTTCTTCATCATGATGAGGAACTGGTTATTGCAGAAATCAAAATTGAAGGCGAAAGCCCCCATGTTGAGGTTCATCGGCACACATGGAACAGGATCAGCACCGAACCACAGATCCGGAAAGAAACCGCTCCAAGAAATGCCGTGGTCATCACTGCGTTGCGCATCAACGCGTGATTGATATTGATCCGCCAACGATGCGCTTTGAACCCCATCCCACGATGGCGAAGAAACCCCATCTTCATTCACTACCCGAACAGCGCATGGCGTGGACGATGAACCACAATCTCCCAAACCATTTGTTCCGCCTCCCGACCCCGACCCGGGTGAAGAACCCGCAGAGCTTGAACCGCCGCTCGACCCGGTGCCTGGACTCGGCGTGGTACCAGCGGACACCGGCGGAGTGCCTGTGCCCTTGCTGCTAGAGACAATAGGAAAACCGCCTTGTCCTGCGTCGTAAGGTGCCGTTTCAACCGTGTTCCAGCTGTTGTCAGGTGAGGTCGTCAATATCTGCAATCCACCGCCGGTGGATTTGCGAACTTCAGTCTTGCTGCCATCGACAGATTCCAGAGTGACTGTTTTTAGATCGCCAGTCGTCTTGACCTGGCTGTTGTCGCAGTTTGGATTGACAGGATCGGTCTCAAAACCGCTCGAACCCAGCAGCACTTCGCATGGAACATCGGCCGGCTTCTTAACGTCAGCTGGCGTTGTCAGAACGCAATTCACGCCAACCAAGGAATAGCCTGGCGAACTTGAACAATCGGCGGGCTCGGACACCGGCTTGTCCCACACGTAGTACAAGGCTGCGGGCTGTGAGCCCACTACAACAGTGCCTTGGAAGGCCACAGTCCCCATTGAAGTCTCTTTGACTGTGGATACCGTGACCTGCCGATAGCCTGCAGTGCCGTTGGCATACTTCTTTACGCCAGATCCGCCGATGTCCTGCACAACCGCCGGCCAGGATGACGCCATCGTTGGATATCTGTCCGACACAGGAAACGATGACTTGGGTGACACATCCTTTCCGGACGTGTCCCAGCGTTTTGGATTTGGATTTCCTCGCGCAGCTGAAGGCGTCAGATTGATCTTTGCCCGCAAATTCGGAGACTGAACAGTCTGAGCAGAGGTCTTCATAACGGAGGCATCTTTGCAACTGGTGACCTGGTAGGTGCAATCTGCCCACAGCAGTCCGGTTACCACTCCAGTGGTGGCAAACAATGCATCCCATACCAGAATCGAGCCGCCTGAAACATTCAGCATCCAAGTCGCAACGGCGACGACAGGTATGAAAGCCTGAGCAATGCCACACACGAAAAAGAAAGCGACTAAGGCGGTAACGATTTTTCTTCTCACGGCAAACCCCGCGAAACCTTTCCTGAGGCCCAATGGGACTACTTCATCGAACGACGTGCCCACTTGACGCTGGCAGCGATCCCAAACGAAAGCGCGATGAGTGGCGCGACGCCCGTAACAATGTCGCCCAGCGCCGTCGTCAGGCTGCTGACCAACGTTCCGGTCAAGCTAGCGACAGTGACGGTTGTATCAGCACTTGCAACGCCGGACGCCAGCGCAGCAATCACCAACACGAGATATTGCTTCTTCATAACTACTCCTTTCCAACGGCGTCACGGAAAATTGAGCATGTCCATTCAAACAAGAAACCAGAACATGCTCCGCTGACCAAGGCGACGCCAAAAACCATGGCCAGCTCAGCAACATCAAGAGAAAAATCAATCATCGACCCACACCTTGACCGATCTTGAACCCGGTTAAAAAGATCAAAACGATCACACCAAAGATCAAAAAATCTCGCACCTGCACGATCGCTGTGATCAAGCGGGCCACGCTTTCAGCGTCCATCACTGGCTCACATCTCTAGCTGCATCATCGTGATGTCCGCCGTCTATCAGTGACAAGGCTCTGTTGTCTGGCATCCACAACTCGAAGACTGCAAGAGCTCATAAATCTCAAGCGCAGCAGCTTGAACGAAGACTGTTGTGAGTCCGTCATCGAGATTGTGAGAAATAAATGACGCTGCTTCCAGAACTCCAGACTGCATCCCGACAGCTACCAAGACAACAATTGACTTGTAGCCTTCTATGCGATGTGAGTATTCTTCTGGCGGGCAAGACAGTTTTGCTCTCTCCTGAGCGCAGCGGAAAATGTCCAGAGAACTAAGAGGGGGGGCATTGCGGTCCATAGGTTAATTCCTTTCCAAAATCCAAAATTGAAAAATAGTGAAGCCCTCAGTACATTCAAGAAGAGCCGTTTCCAACGCAGCATCTTCTTCAAGAAAATGACCGGCCTCTTTGATCCAAGGTGTGAAAGCGACAGCACCCCCATCGATGGCCAAGAAGCGCTGAGATTCCCTGTCTTGCACAACCCACCGACGAGAGAGCTCCATTTCTTATGCCTTCACACGATCGGTCGGCTTCACTGAATGCATCACTGTCTTCTGCTGCTTGCCAGACGTGATGATTTCCATTTCGGCCATTCCCATGAAAGGGAATTCAAGATGCTTGTATTTGGCATACTCTGTGGAATTTCCCATCGAGTATTCAAGGCATCCGAATCCGGAAGCCATGCCCTTGGAGGAGTCCAAGGCGGTCTCCACGTAGACCTTCGTGGCGTCGTACTTGACGCCCTCGAATTCCCCCGACGAAGACTTCATGCCGAGAACTTTGACCTGACTTTGAAATTTCATTGCGTATCCTTTCCGTAATGCCAAAATGGGGCCTGATGTGTTCCGACTGGCATCAGAAGTCGGGCAAGCCAAACGTGGATCGAAGACGACGAGCTGACTCAGATAGCTGGCCGACTTTTTCTAGCCGATCAGGCCAGCCCTCGCGACACAGCGAATCCAGCAGAACTTTGTCATCGCCGAAAATCTCGCGGAACGCAGTTAGGTGGCGGCCGTACTGAAGTCGGAGATAGTTGAACGAATCCTTGAGCTGAAGCTCGGCCGATTTTTCGACGGCGGTGAGTCGCCTAAGCTCATCGGTGATCAGCTCGCTAATGAAATGGAGGGCAGGGTAGGAACCCGCCAGCAGCCGTGATGGACGGAGCAGGTCGTCAGCCGAAATTTGATAATTGCTGCCGTGGATTTCCAACTCCACTCGCAGCCACTTGCTATCTGGATCACCGAGCTGGCGACCCTTTTCATATATGCGAAGCAGTTTCCCCCCAGCGCGGGAACCGATGTAGATTGAGCGACCAGACTCGGGGTAGTTTTTCCAGTCGCCGCGTTGCTCCAACTTCGATGGACGTCCGCCTGCGGAGAACTTGAACAGGCCGTTATCGAAATCCGTAACGAAACGCTCCACTCCGCCTAGCTCGCCGTTAAAGTCGTCGAAAGCGACATCGATACGCGTTATCCGAAGCAGCTGCGATTCATTTTTTTGAATCCCAAGCGCACCGCAATCCACGAGCTGTGATCGCTTTCCAAACTCAACCAGGCGAGATTCCCACCCTCGCCTAGCCACGCCGCAAGCGTGCCCATCCAGCATCAGCATCGCAGTGGAGTTGTTTCCGCCGGACATCACTCGACCGCAGCCTTCTGCTCCACGCCAGCTGTGACGATATCCGTTCATTCCGTTTTTCGACTTGGCCTCGATCTCGAAGCCAGTGATTTTCGGAAACCACAGCCGAGCGTTTTCCTCGAATTGCAATTCGTCCAAATCGAATTGGTTCGGAAACGTCACTGAACACCAATCAACGATGCACACCTCTCCGCCGGCAGGAACACGTCGAGGGACAAAAACAGGCTTGCCGGAAGAAGAAAGAACAATCCCATCGATCGTATGTTTCTCGTCATCGGTATCGTTTCGGGAGGTTTCTCCCCGTATTACTAGACGGGGAGACGCCGCCGCCGGCGCGGGCAAGCCCGCATCCGGCAGGCGGCCAGTCTCACGCGCAAAAAGGCCTTCGGCCAGCATCTGACCGAAAGTTGAGTGAAATTTGGAATTGGGCGTGCGCCGATACTGAAGCCGCCCGCGACCTGGCCTGATCAAATACCAGCCGAACAATCCGTCAACGAGCCGAACCGAATCCGCCGGCGTGTCTTCACTGGCCACGCCGGCTGACCCAGCCTCAGGAAAGCCCTTGCCAATCACTTCGCAACCCCCGAAGCAATGAAGTCTTTGCCTTGTTCGAGCGCACGCTGATGGAGCGCGGCCACATTAATCAGACTCCTTTTTCCCAAATGCAGAACGGGAACATATTTCTTCGCGATCCAGCCATCGACCACACCGACGTCGACACCTACAAGTTCAGCAAACCGATGGCGATCGAGCAGCCCAACAGGAAAAAGAGATAGATTCAATTTGCTCACCTAGTATGACAAACGAGTGCATCTGGTGAGTTGAATTCTGGGTCAGGAGCGGAGGCGATACAAGCGCCAAACCCCCCTCAAAAGTGCGAGGGTTGGAGCAACATGACATTCGAGAATGAGGGTATAGAGAAATGCCAATCAACCGACTATTGGAGAGCAGAAATGGCGATTACCAAAACTGAAAGCGGCTGGGCGCTCGACATCAAGCCCGGTGGACGAAAAGGACAGCGGATACGAAAAACCTTCAAGACGAAATCCGAGGCAATGGCATTCGAGCGCCATGCACTCGGCAAATTGGATCAAGATAAGGAGTGGCGACCAGCATTCCGGGACAGCTCTAAACCACTATCCGAACTTGTTCAACACTGGTTCTCCTCGCACGGCCATCAGCTGCGATCCGGGAAAGGAACACAGGTTCGACTGATTGCAATGTGCAAAGCTTTGGGCGATCCCCGTGCTGGCCAACTCACGCCGACCATGTTTGCGGAATACCGTGAGGCCCGCATGCGAGCAGGCTCAAGTCAAGGGACGATGAACCGCGAGTTGAGCCTACTGAAGGCAGTGTTCGAAGAGCTAATTCGACTCAAAATCTGGAAGCAAAAAAACCCACTCGGTGAGCTGCGAAAAGCAAAAGAGCAGCAAGCCGAGCTGTCATGGCTGACGCTCGATCAGATTGATGATTTGCTAAGGGCGGCAGAAAGAAGCGAGAACACACACTTGCATCTCGCGATGCGCTTTGCACTGGCAACAGGCGCCAGATGGGGCGAAGTCGAAGGCCTTGTGATTACGCAGATCGCAAGCGGATGCGTGCAAATCGGAACTAAAAGTGGGAAAACGCGACCCGTTCCGATTTCAAGCGAACTGGAAAACGAATTGCGCGCACATCACAAATCCCACGGCAAGGGTACCAACGTTTTCGGGTACTGCCGCGCGGCCGGAAGAAAGGCGATTGAACGAGCTCGGATTGAGCTACCTGACGGACAAGCACTTCACGTACTGAGACATACGTTCGCTAGTCATTTCTTACAGGCGGGCGGCGACATATTGACGTTGCAGCGCCTTCTGGGCCACAGCTCACTTACCGTGACGATGAGATATGCTCACCTCTCGCCAGGGCATCTACAACAAGCAACTTCCCTCAATCCAATGTCATTGCTTGCGGCAGAGCTAGCCAAACAAAAAGAGGAAAAAAGGTGAAAACAACATTTGTGACGCTTCTTACGTTTGGAGCACTTTTATCGGGCTGCGGCACGCTGGGCATGAAAGTCGAGATGAATCGCAACTACACTCAAAAACAAGAATTCGATACCGACGGATTTCATGTCGTGATCGACAAGACGACGCTTCAAGGCGTGAGAAAAAGTGATCAGTTCAATGTTCTGACCTTCGACGCGTCATCGCAGGAGTACATTGATCTGATAACAACGAGCATGTCGGACGCAGGTATCTCCCGCGTCAAAAGAGTTCAGAGCTCGGATCAATGGGACAAAAACGCAACCGGCCTGTTCGTTACGTCCAGCTATGCACTCACGTTCGGTTCGCCAGACAAAGCCAAGCCGCCCTATATGAAGTCATACCAAGCATCCGGAGGTCTTTCGTATGGCGACAAGAATGAAAAAGGAACGGGGGTTGGCCTCGGCATCCTGAATGCTTTGACCGTAGTTGCCACCGCAGCAGCTGGGAATGCCGCAGCCGGTGCCCCAACCGTATCCGCTGCCACACCTCGCCTGGCAGACGGATCGCAAGCCCGAACATACGCCGACATGATCGAGACAGTTCCATGCCAGAACTTTGATGGATGCACGGAAAAATTTGAAATTGTCGGTTGCATCATGACCGAACCATTTCAACGCTGCAGCGATCAGATCTTGATTACCGTCTCGTCGGCAAGTAGCACTTCGACGAGTGGGCGAAAACTGATGAGCTACGGTGTGAAAGCCATGGTTAGCGAACTAGCGAACGCTGTCGTGATCAAGCCACCTAAAACCGAATCTGCCACCGGCACAAGTGGCAACAAAGTGGCAACGCCATAGTCAAACATAGTCGATCAATGTCGAACGCGAGACGGTAAGTCTTTGTATAGTCGAACAATGTCGAACAACGAGGCCGGGCAAAACGGATTGTGATTCCAGGTGTCACCGGTTCGAACCCGGTATGTCGCCCCAAGAATTTAATTAGAATCAAGAAGATAGGCCAGCTCGGTGAGCTGGCCTTTTTCTTTGTGGCAACGGGTCAAAAGCGGGCGTCCCTTGCGGAGCATCTCCCCGTTTGCCCTCACCCTCGGCATCTTGCGCGCTCTACTGGTCTGGTGGGATGACCAAAGAAGGGTGTTGCCCTTTTGCTTATCCACCCCCATACAGAAGCTGCGCAGGCCATTCACCAGTCAGTGCAAAGCCCCCATTAGTACCGCGATCAGTACCGCGCCTAGATCCTTGGCAATCGTATTCATCGCGTCACCTCCATATGGGCGGACAGTGCAGCGTCCCGCAGCCGCCAGGGCGTCTGCCTTGCCCGGGTGATATATGCGAACTGAAAAGCTGCGGGGAGCGTTGCTGGATCCACGGCGACACGCTCGTCAGCCCTGCGCTTGCCGGTGGAGGGCGTGTTGCGCACCGGGACGATCTGAATGCAGGGGACGAAGCAGCCTGTTGGTGTGTCGCGCCGCACTTCGGTGTCCGTGCAGGCGCAGCTCGGGAGCTGCTGGCATAGCAAGGCATGTTGCGCGCGCGACGAGGGAAGAGCGAACTACGCCGCGGGATACCAGCGTGCTGCGAGCCAGAGTGTCGTCACGCACAACAATGCGGCAAGCACCCGGTTGAGAAGAAGAAGGCGATTCATGACAGCCTTTCGGAGTTGTGGCCAACTCAGGTTATGACAAATCGCTACTACAGCAATAAGGGTGCATGCGTGTCCAGGGACTGGCGATTTCCGGCGGAGTCGGGGGGCACGCCTCAAAGATCCTGTCCAAGATCTGGAGTTCGGAGCACGTTCGCAACTGAGCCAGTTCCTCATGGCCGGGCGGGGTGGCACCCAACCCTGAGTTTGTTGTAATCCAGCCGTCACGCGCCAGTCACATGCCGACGTTAGCCTCGTGGCTCTGACCGGATCGCGGGGGCGAACGGTAAAGAAGCGTCAGCTTCTACGAGGGTCCGAAAGGACTATTCGGGTCTTTCTCCTGCGGTTAGATCGGTCACATTTTCTGGTCATGCTCTTCACACGAGAGTGATCAAGAAAATCTGTTTCCGGCGTTGCAGCTCTCACTGGCAGCGTTGGGCGCAAGACCAAAAATCAACTAACCGACTGGAGAGTCTCCGATGAAGTTTCTTCCCATTGCCGCCTTGGCGTTATTCGCCGCTTCACCTGCATTCGCGGGTACCTCCTTCCTTATCGATTTCGAAAAGAACTGGGACTACGGTACGGCCGTCGACAATACTTACTCAGCACTGGGTGTCGAGTTTGTTAACGTGCTGGGTCTGTCGAATGATGCCGACTTTACGTATTTCACGAATGCCCCGTCGCCGCTGGGCACAGCATCTGCCGCGACCTTTGACGCACCCGGCTACTCGAACGCCTACCTGAACGTCGCAGGTGGTGTGGATGGCGCGCTGTCCTTCTACTACTCCAGCCCGGACGCCGTGGTTGGCGCGATCAAGGCCTACTCGGGTCTGAACGGTACCGGCACGCTGCTGGGCACGATCGACCTGACCGCCAACACCAACGACTACAGCAACTGGACCGCAGCGACCTTCGCGTTCGCCGGGACCGCGCAATCGTTCGATCTGACGGGCTCGGCCAACCTGGTGGGCTTTGACAACATCGCCGCCGTGCCGGAAGCCAGCACGTACGCAATGCTTCTCGCAGGTCTGGGCCTGATGGGTCTGGTCGCGCGCCGCAGCCGTCGCTGATCGTCGCAGCTAGTTGCCAACCCGATACTGAACTGCACAGGAGTTATCCAAATGGAATTCAAGAAGAGAGAGATCTCGCTGGCCGTGGCTGCTGCCATGGGCGCGCTCACGCTGGCTGCCGTCATCGCTTCGCCAATGGCTACCGCTGCCAAGGCTGCGGGCAAGTACGTTGCTGGTGATATTCACAATCACACGACCTGCTCGGATGGCGCGATCTCCATGCAGAAGCTGATCAAGAAGTCGACCGACAAGACGGAAACGCCTTGGGGTCTGGACTGGTTCGTGCAAGCTGGTCACGGCGGCAACGGCAACCGTAACTGCTCGCTGGTTGAAGACGCAACGCTGGAAACACCGGCCTATCCGTACGTCGTAGGCAAGGGCCCAACGACAACCTGGGCCAACAGCATCGGTGCCGACAAACTCAAGGGCGACGGCGGTGGTGTGGGTGGTAGCGGCAATATGTGGCGCTGGCAGTCGATCCAGGAAGTTCAGTACCAGGTCGTCGAGCACCTGAACAGCCTGAAGGATCTGCCAATTTTCCTCGGTCTGGAGTCGGTCGTTGCAGGTCACGAACACACCTCCATGTCGGTCATCGCCGGTCAGGTGCCCGCAGCAGGCGACGCAGCAACGCCGCTGAATGTGCCGGGCTACACGCCACTGGGGGGTTACGTTGCCTCCGGCAATGCCACGGCACTGGCGCAATGGTCGTACTGTTTTGATCGTGGCGATACGGACACCAGCCGCGGCAACATCAAGGGTTCATCCGTTGGCAACAACTGGAACTGCGCCGTACCCGGCAGCCTGAACGAAGGCGATGTGAGCTGGAACTCAACTGCGCAGAAACTGATCCCCGCTGGTGGTACAGGCACCGGCAACAAGGGTCACAACAAGACCGTTGAAGCCATGAAGTGGATGAAGGCCTACCACGCGAACGGCAGCTACTACATTCCTACTCACCTGGAGCGTGCCGGCCCGTTCAACGCTGATGGCAATAACGGTTTCAACATCGAACACCTGCGCAACTTCAATAACGCCGCACCAACCGTCGCATTCGGTTTCGAAACACAGCCAGGTCACGGCGCTTCTGCCAACCGTGGTGAGTATCAGCCGAATCGCAACAACTTCGGCGGTACTGCAGGTCTGGTCGACTCGGTCGGTGGTACGACCTACGGCGGTACCGGTGTGTATGGTTCGGTGGTGGGTGGCGTGTGGGATGCCATGCTCGGCGAAGGTCGCAACTACTGGTTCCTCGCAAGCTCCGACTGGCACAACCGCGGCAGCTTCGGTCCGGATGATCGCCGCTCGACGCAAGACTTCTACCCAGGCGAATATCAGCGTAACTACACGATGGTTCGCAGCAGCACGGGCGCCAAGCTCACGCCGCAGCAAATCGTTGATGGCATGCGTACCGGCAACAACTTCGTCTCCAGTGGTCAGCTGATCGATCGCCTGGCATTCGTCGCCTGCGCTTCGTATCCAGGCCCAGGCGCACGTTCCAACGCGACCGTGGAAGCCTTGGCTCTGGCCGCAGCAACGAACAACGCCGATATCGATGCAGCCAACTGCGCCACCATGGGTGAAAAACTCGTCGTGCGTCCTGGTGCAGAAATCGTCGTGACCATCGTTGCACGTGATCCGGAAGGCGCAAACTTCTCGCCTTACACCTTCCCGAATCCATCGTTGAAGCAAATCGGTCTGGACCAGCCGCTGAACAAGCCGGTCCTCGATCACATCGACGTGATTCGCGGTCTGGTGACGGGTTACAAGACACCGGGCGCGGCTGACTACTCGGGTGAATGGCCACGCAACACCAACTGGCTGCGCACCGATGGCACGACTGCCGACCTGTCCGTCGTTCCTGCTGGTGCCAAGAACACCTCGGCGTCCATCATCAAGACGTTCAGCGGTGCAGCTGCCAACTGGACACCGGTGGCAACTGCCGACGGCACCTTCCTGAAGATGACCTACCGCATCCCGGCCGTGTCTGCTTCGCAATACGTCCGTCTGCGCGGTACCAATCTGCCAGCAGCCGTGCCTTATGAGACAGATGCCAATGGCAACCCGCTGGCTGACTTGTACACCAACGCGGGTGACACGACCAAGCTGCGTATCCCTTGCACGACGGTAGGTACGGTTCTCACGGGTGATGCCATCAACGGTTGCCCGGCTCACCTGGCAACGGCGGGTGTGGGTAGCCCGATCGCTGGTCAGAAGGCTGTGTCGTACGACGTAGCTGCATGGTCCGACCTGTGGTTCTACAGCAACCCGATCTACATCCAGGTGAACGGATCGACTCAGGTCGCTGGCGTCCAGTAATAAAACTGCGGTTCTCCGCAATCAAGGCGCCGCGCGATTTCGCGCGGCGCTTTTCTTGTTTTGTGTCTATCGCTGTCTTGTCGAATAAATCATGCCTCTTTCAGTGACCACTCCCGCTGTTCCCCAAACATCCACGGCACTCTCCCCCACAAAACGCTTCAACTTTCCCGGCTGGATGCGCGAACCGCTGTTCCATTTCGTCGTGCTCGGTTTCCTGTTGTTCGCAGTCGATCAGTTCATCGTCGGCCGCGCCGATGATCCGCGCACCATCATCGTCAGCGCTGACATCGACAATGAAGCGAAGCAGATCTTCAAGGCGGCGCGCGGGCATGAGCCCAATCCTGACGAGCTCGAAAGCCTGCGCCGTGTCTGGCTCGACAATGAAGTGCTCTATCGCGAAGGCCTCGCGCAGCAAGTGGACAAGGGCGACTCCGCCATCCGCGAGCGCGTGATCTTCAAACAGCTCAGTGTCATCGATGCCAACGTCAAGTTGCCGAACGTGAGCGACAAGATCCTGCGTGACTGGTTTGAGGCGAACCGCGTCAAGTACGACGTGCCCGTCCGCTACGACTTCCAGGAAGCGGTGCTCTCCGGTGATACCTCCGAAGCCGCCGTACGCGCCTTCGTCGCTGCCCTGAACGCCGGTACGCCCGGTGACGCCAAGGCCGGTCTGCGCATCTTCAAGGGGCGACCCCATTCCAACCTCGTGCAGAGCTACGGCGCTGATTTCACCAAGGCGCTCGAAGCCTCGCCAATCGGTGAGTGGCGCGTGCTCAAAGCCTCGGATGGCTGGCATGCGATGCAACTGGTTTCCATTGCAGCGGCGCAGCCTGCTGACTACGCCGCCCTGCGTGGCGCGGTGATGCAGGACTGGCGCGATGCCATGGCAGCCGAGCAGCGTAGTGCTGCCGTGCGTGCGCTGGCGAAGAAGTACAAGGTGAAGTACGAAGAGTCACGCGCTGTCAAAGCCGAGAGCGCCGAGCAATGATGCGCATCTTACGAATCTGGTTGCTGGCAGGCATTGCGCTGCTGGCCACGCTCCTGCCTGCCATGGTCGCTGCGCACGAAATGAGCATGGCCGAGATGGAAGTGCGCGAAACCGCGCCCGGCGAATTTCTGTGGATGTGGTCTGCCACCAATGACAAACGTCCCGGTGCCGAAGGGCTGAATCCTCTGTGGCCGGAGAGCTGCATTGCCGAGGGCAGCGCGCTGCGTTGTGGCGCGGGCGGTCTCAAAGGCATGCTGACCATAGAGGGTGTCGGCAAGCAATACTCGGCAGCGCTCGTGAAGATCTTCTGGCTCGACGGCCAGTCGCGCGTCTACACGCTTACCGGCGGCCATCCGAAGGTGCAGTTGTACGGCTCGGCGAACGATACGCGTGGCTCGGGCGAGATCGCCGCGGCTTACACCATGCTCGGCATCGAACACATCCTGACCGGGCTCGATCACATACTCTTTGTCATCGCGCTGTTATGCATGGTGGGTTTCAACCGTCGTCTGGTGGGCACCATCACGGCCTTCACTGCGGCGCACACCGTTACGCTGGCGGCCAGTGCCTTGGGCTGGTTGACGCTGCGCCCCGCGCCGGTTGAAGCCGCCATCGCCCTGTCCATCGTGCTTGTCGCCGGTGAGGCCCTGCACAACCGCAATACGCTGTCGCGCCGCATGCCTGCCATCGTCGCCTTCGTCTTCGGCCTGGTTCACGGCCTAGGCTTCGCCGGTGCGCTCAAGGACATCGGCTTGCCGCAGAGCAATGTGCCGCTGGCGCTGCTGACCTTCAATGTCGGGGTCGAAATATCCCAGTTGATGGTCGTTGCACTGGCCTATTGCCTCGTGCGCTGGTTGTCGCGCTATACGTGGTTCGAGCGTGCGCGCAAGCCGCTGCTCTATCTCATCGGCATTACGGCGAGCTACTGGTCCTTCCTGCGTGTCGCGACCATCGTGATGTAACGACTACTCAAATCCATCTGAAATTCACTCCGGCAACGAGCAAGAGAAAACATGAAAGCATCGATATACAGGATCGTCAGCAGGCTTCTCGTCATCGGCCTGTTCCTCGGCAGCAGCGTCGCCACGGCACACGTCGGAGACGGCGAGGGCGGTGGTTTTGCGGCGGGCTTCCTGCACCCCATCCTCGGCTGGGATCACGTCGTCGCCATGGTCGCGGTCGGCCTGTGGGGGGCCTTTCTCGGCATGCCTGCGATCTGGGTGCTGCCCATCGTGTTCCCGCTGGTCATGGCATTCGGTGGCGCACTGGGCGTCATCGGCGTGCCGCTGCCTGCGGTCGAAACCGGCATTGCCGCATCGGCCATTGTGCTGGGCTGCATGGTGGCACTCGCTGCGCGGCCACCGATCTGGGTGGCTGCCGTGATCGTCGGTGTCTTCGCCATATTTCATGGACATGCACACGGTACAGAGTTGCCGACCTCGGCGAATCCGCTGGCCTTCAGCCTTGGCTTCGTCATCTCGACGGGCCTGCTGCACGTCGTCGGTATCGCCTTCGGTCTGCTGGTGCGCTGGCCGCAAGGCAAGGTGCTGGTGCGCGTCTGCGGTGGAGCGATTGCGGCCGTTGGCGTGGGCTTCCTGACGGGGGCTTTGTGAGCAGACCTGGCGGACACATCTGGCGCGGTGCGGCCGCATGCGCCTTGTTGTTGTTCAGCCTCGCAGCTAGTGCGCACGGCGATGTGCGTGGTGTGAAGGGCTTCTACGCGGGCGTGCTCCATCCCTTCCTCGCGCCCGCGCATTTCATGGCGCTTGTCGCGCTTGGTCTGTTGATCGGCCAGCGTGGCATGGCTGCCGGACGCGATGCCATCCTCACGCTTGTGTTCGGTCTTTTTGCCGGCTTGCTGGCGAGCAGTGCCTTTGGCTACCCGGAGACGGACAGCATCCTGCTGGGCCTTGCTACGCTGCTCGGCCTGATCGTGGCGATTGCACTGCAACGTCTGCCGGGCCTCTTGCTGGCCGCAGTGTCGGGCGCGCTGGGCATGGCAATCGGCGTCGGTTCCGCACCAGATCGTCTGCAGGGCATGGCATGGTGGATCATGGCCGGAGGCACATTCCTGAGTGCCTTCTTCTGCGTCATGGTCATCACGATTGGCGTCGAGTCCTTGCGCAAGGCGTGGATGCACATCGGCGTGCGGGTGCTGGGCTCATGGCTCACGGCCGCTGCATTGCTCGTGCTGGCCTTGTCGTTTGCGAAGCATGCTCCGCAGACTACGGATAGCCGCGCAGGCAACGGTAACAATGCTCTGCGAGCATCGGTGAATGCGGGAGTCATTGCAGGGCCGGATCGTCTACGTCCGTAGCTCGTCATTGCGTCCTGAAGGCGATATGGAAAATCAGGAGACGTACTGGCATGGCATTCAAGCTGAAATTTCTGGCGATGGCCGCTGCGTGCTGCGGCAGCATTGGCGCACACGCCTCGGTTCTCTGGAACGAAGCTGACAACGGCGATCTCGCCAATGACGGCCTGTCGCCCACAACACTGCTTGTGAGCAGTGGTTCCAACCGCATTGTCGGCTCAACGGGCAATAGTGGCAGCGGCGTTGACCGCGACTACTTCAGCTTCACTGTGCCGACCGGCTTCGTGCTCGACGCGATCCGTCTGCTCGACAACACCTCCGTGTCCGGTGGCTCTTCCTTCATCGCCATCCAGGCCGGGCCACAGCTCACGGTTTCAACAACTGGCGCCGGCGTCGAGAACCTGCTGGGCTTCACGCACTACGGCAACGACCTGATCGGTACGGACTTGCTGCCGACAATGGCCATCAAGTTTGCCGGTGCGCTGCCGAGTGGTGTCTATTCAATTTGGGTGCAGGAGACGGGTGGCCCGGCTAGCTACGGCCTCGATTTGAACATCTCCGCGGTGCCCGAGCCTGCAGGTTGCGCGATGCTGCTGGCGGGGCTTGGTCTATTGGGTCTGGCGCGCCGCAGCGGCACGCGGACATGAGCTTGCAGTTGATTGCGGTGCATTTGGAGCGGGGCATTTGATTTGTAGCCCGGATTTCGCTTCGCGGCATGCCGGGCTACGTTCGTGGGCTGCCTGTCGCCAGATGGCTAGCGCGCTGCCAGGCTCAGCTGGTTCAAAGCTTGCGCAGCTTCCAGTCGGGCAGGCTGCACCTTGGCCAGCTCGGTGAGCAAGCTGCGCGCGGCGGCCGGGTCGATGCGCGTCAGCGCCGTTGCCATGCGCAATAGCGGATCGTAAGCGGGGCGAAAATCGGGGCTGGTGCGCAGTACCGATAGCAGCGGCTCGCGTACTTGCGCAAGCATGCGCTGCACATCATTCGACGGCAGTGCCTTGCGACCAATCTCTATATAGCGATTGCGTGCCGTCCAGTACGCGGCTACGCCTCGTCGCGTTGTCTCGTCCGAACTGGCGGCCAGCATCTCGGCGGGGTCGGTGCTGAGTTCGCCGAGCAGAGCGGCGAGCCGATCTCGCGGTAGCGAATCGGGTGCGTAGGTAATGCGTGGCGCCATGTAGGCGACGACGGGATGGTCGTCAGTATTCGCCTTTGCGTCAGCGGAGAAGCGCGCGAGCGATGCGGGCCCGGCGATGAAACTGCCGAGCACGGCGAAGGCGTCGTTGAAGCCGAAATCGGCAGGCGCTTGTGGCCAGGTTGCGGTGGCGAGACGCTGTGTTACCTGCGCCATGTCGAAGCGGGGCCCGCGCTCATTTGCCGCACTGCCGATGAGGCCGATGGTGGGCGTCTCCAGGCTGTTGGTGGCGAGCACTGCGTGCGCGTCGGGATAAGCCGTGATGAAGGCTTTCACGATGCTGCGAAGCGTATGCGTGTCGAGCTGATGCAGCGGCAGCCACTGGCAGAACAGGCCGCCGGGGGCGAGGCGCTGTTGCACGGCGCGGAAGTGCTCGACCGTGTACAGCGCCGCCGAGCCGCTGCGTGCCGGGTGGAAGTTGTCCGAGACGATGACGTCATACTGCTGCGACGATGCGCGCACATAGTGGCGCGCGTCGGCAGCGATCGTGTGCAGTCGGGAAGGCGCGCCGTCGTCGGTCAAGCGGCGCGTGAAGTGATCGGATGCTGCGATGACTTCGGGCAGCAACTCGACGGCGTCGACTTGCAGTGAGGGATCTTCGGCTGCCGAGAACGCCGTAACGCCCGTGCCCAGCCCGAGAAACAGCGCCTGCTTCGGAGAGGGGTGAAGCAGCAGGGGCAGCAAGGCCTGGCGCGCATCGGCCAGGCGGGAATCGCTGCTGCCTTCCTGCTGGCGATTGTCGATGCGCAGGCGCATCACGCCTTGTGCATCCTCGACCACGCTGACGGCGGACATCGCGCCATCGCGATAGCTGACGACGTGACCGCCTTCGGGCACGTCGACGAAAGCCAGCGGTGGTGTCCATATCACCAGCACGAGCGCCATGGCGGCCGGAGCCCATACGACGGGCTGGCGCCAGACTCGCGGTGACGTCAGCCCAAGATAGCCGACAGCGATGAGCAGCAGCGCGAACTTCGGGCCGACGGCGAGCATGAGCACGACGCCGAACAGTACCGGCGCAAACGCTGCGCCGAGCGTGTTGAAGGCGAGGGCACGGCCGAAGCTGATGCCAGCCTCGTGTGCCTGTGTCGTGAGGTGGCTGAATAGCGCCCCCATTACGAATGTCGGCAGGCCAAAGGCTGCGAGAGCGAGCAGGGCTTCTGCGCCGAGTGCTGCGTTCATGCTCGCCCCGAGCAGTTCGAGCGCGGATGCCTTGAGCATTTCTGCAAACCACAGGCCTAGCGTGGCGAGCAGGCAGGCTGCTGCGAGTGCAGCCAGCAAATGGTCGCGCGTTTTGTTGTCATCGCTGCGACGAGAGAACCAGCGTTGATAGGCCGCCGCGCCGAGCGCGGTGCCACAGAGATAGACCGCCAGCAGCATCGCAAAGGTGTAGACCGTGTCCTCCGCGACCTGGCTCAGCACGCGCACCACGAGCACTTCGTAGCCGATGCCGAGCAGGCCGGTGGCGGCGAATAATGCAGCAAGTTTGCGTGCTGCGGGCTGTAGCGCTTTGCTGACACGCTCATCCATCGCGTGCGCAGCACCGGCGCGCAGATACAGCGCAGTGGCCGCGCACGAGAGATTCATCACCGCGCACAGGATCGAGGTGCGCAAGAGGCCGAACGCGGGGATGAGCCAGAAGGCGCTCGCCAGCACGCCGACGACGGCGCCGAACGTATTGCTTGCGTACAGCGCGGCGATGGATTGTTTGTCAGGTCGTGTGTGTTTTCGCATCTGCGCCAGCACGCGTTCCATCGCAGGCAGCGTCGCCCCCATCGCCAGCGTGGCGGGCAATAGCAGGAGGAAGGTGCCGCAGAACGAGACTGCCCACTCCCATGCAGGGTTCGGCTGTGGGCCGGTGATGTTCACCAGCACGCCACCGAGGGGTTCGATGAGGAAGGCAAGCGCGATGCACCAGGCTGCGATGAGCGCTTCGCAGGCCGCATACCAGCGCGTCGGGTGAGCGCTGTGGGCAATGCGATCACCCAGAGTCAAGGCACCGAGCGCAAGGCCTCCGAAGAAGGCTGCGACGACGGCGAGCACCGCCGCTGTTTCATGACCCAGCCAGACCGCGCATTGCTGCGTCCACACGATCTGATAGGCGAGGCCGGCGAAGCCGGAGACGAACATAAGCAACAGGCCGAGGCGCCGACGCCAGGCGGCAAAGGGAGGGCGGAGAGCGCCCGAAGACGCGGGCGCAAGGCTGGAGAGATTGGAGGGCATCGCGCGATGGTAACGATGCAATGGGTCTGTTTTAAGACAACACCCCCGGCAAGCTGCTTACCACCCCATGAAAAGAGTCTGTCGCGGCGTCGTGCGTGGCACGACGCCGTCAAAAGGCCGGGCGCTCAGTCGCTCAGTCCCCGAGGTTCAGGCTGAGCTGATCGATAGCGAGCCCGTGATCGTAACCAAAGTTGTTCAGAAAGCTCCAGCGCAGCCACAAGGTCTGACCGGGTAGCCAGCCGGTCGTGCTCAACATGCCACCCAGCGAGCGGCTTGCGGCGGGGCTGTGACCGTCGAGCGGTACACCGCTGACCGAACCCAGCTCGGGCGACGGTGAGTCGAAGTCGAAGCCGCGACCGGGGCGCACCCAGGACTGGACATCGCCAAGGCGCTCGCCGATGCCGAATTCGAAGACGATGGTATTCACGTCGTCGCTTTGCGCCTGGCGCCACTGCTGCCCCTGAAACGCGATCTTCAGGCGCGTGATCTCGACTGAGCCTCCGTGACGCAGCGCTAGCGCGGCATAACCAGCCTGCCCGCCCGGCGCTGGTGTGCCGAAGTAGAAGGCGCCTGTGCCGACCGCGCCGAGCGCGCGGTCTGTCGAACCCGCCCGGCCATAGCTGTAGAAAGCACCCGAGCCGAGTTGACCGTCGTCGATGCGCAAGGTCGGTGTCACCAAGGGTTGTTCGACGCCATTGAACAGGAACCAGCCGGGCAGTGTCCGGTTGTCGATCCAGCGACTGCTCATTCCGGTGGCCGGCAGCTTGTCGAAGTCCTGCACGTAGCGGAAACGCCCCGTTGCATCGGGCACGACCACGACCTGCGCTACGGCTGTGCCGGCCAGCAAGCCCGACATGAGTGCCGTTGTTACCTTCAAACGCGCGGCCATCATGCGACGCGGACCACTGCGCGGCGACGCCAGACCAGGATACTCAGGACTCCCAGGCCACCCAGCAGCATGCTCAGCGCGGCGGGTTCGGGCACGGCAGATACAGCGGTGGACACGAACAGGTTGTCTATAGCCACGCCGTGGTCATAGCCCGCGCTGTTGTAGTCGATCCAGGTCAGCCACAGCGTCTGGCCAGGCTGCCAGTTCGTGGCGATGTCGCCACCCATGTAAACGATGCCGTTGAGATTGCCGTCGTTTGCGTAGCCTGCAGTGGAGGCGGTGTTCCTGATTGCCGTGTTGTACTTGAAGTCGCTGCCCGGATTGATCCAGTTCTGCACCGACGCGAAGCTGTCACCGTAGCCAATGCGGAAATCCATGGTGTCGGTGGACTGGTTGTTCTCGCCGACGCGCCATTGCTCGGCATCCCACAGCACTGTGATACCGCTCAAGGCAGCACCACTGTCGTTGCGCAGCGCCAGTGCCATGTAGCTGGAGATTGCGTTCTCGGCCGGGCTACCGAGGTAGGTGCCTCCGGTTGCGACTGAGCCCAGTGCGCGATCCGTGTTGCCATCGAGGCCGAAGCTGTAAACGTAGCCGCTCGACTCGCCTCCGGCGCTGGCACGGTAGTAGGTGAGCGCTGCTTTCTGGCCATTGAACAACGACCATCCCGGCAGCGTCTTGTCGTTGGTCCAGGCTCGATTGGCCGTGGTCGAGTTCACGGACGAGAGGCTGTCGAAATCCTGCGTGTACTCGAAGCTCTGGAAGAGCCCCGATGGATCGGTTGTCAATGTGAGGCTGACTGCCGCATGTGCGGCGGGCAACGTCGTGGCGAGGACTGCGCAAAGCAGTGAGGTACGAAACATCATTGGTGAGAATCTCCGTCAAAGGGGTGAGAGTCTGGTGGTGCATGCCTTAGGCATACGAAGGGATTTCAAGCGGGTGCCAGTCGGCGCTGCGAGGTTCCAGGCTGGGTCTGCCAGCTCCCGCCGCGCCATGTCTGGTAGTCGCGCGACTCGACCGTGCTGACGAAGTACCACTCCGCCTTGCAGCTGCCGGGCGTTGCAGTAATCACCATGAAGCCGCGATGAGATGCTTCGGCGTAGCGCAAGCCCGGGCAGTTGGCGAGCAGCCATTGCTCCATTTGCTCGGGCGTATCGGTCGGGCGTGAAGCCTCCATCCCCGGCGAGCTGACCCCTGGCGTAGCGAACTCGATACCAACCGCGCGACCCTGTGCATCGCTGAGTTCATTGGCCCAGGCGTTGTGTGTGTCGCCGGCCAGCACGACCAGATTGCGATCGAGGTCGGCTGCAGCGTTCAGCAGTTTGGCGCGATCGGCGCCGTAGCCGTCCCACGCATCGAGGTTGGTCGGCACCCAGGGTTGGGCAAGGATGTAGCGCTCCGCACGGCTCAACGGCTGGCCTGCATCGGCACGGGCCTGCAAGGCCTCATAGCCCGCGAAGGAGATCTGGCCCAGCGCGATGGACGCCGGTATCCGTGTCTCGGCCATGCGCACCTGTTGGCCGACTACCTGCCAGGTTGCTTGCGATGCAGCCATCTGGCCCTTCAGCCAGTTCATCTGCGTGGCACCGAGGATTTCGCGGTCAGCCGCGTTGGCGGCTGCGTCCAGCGCGGCGCCATTCACGCCCTGGGCGTCAATGAAGCTGCTGTATTCCAGTTGCTTGTTGCGTGCAATCAACCGCGTCTCCAGCATGTGCAGCGACAGCAGCGTGCCCCAGTCGAACGAGCGGTAGATGAGCATCGGCGCCGACGGGTCTGGCAGCCGCGTTGGCAGCCACTCGTGATAGGCGCGCAGCGCCGCGGCCTGGCGTGTGGCGAACGGGCCTTCGGTCGCCTCGGTGTGATTGGTGGCACCACCGGCATAGGCGTTGTCGGCAACCTCGTGGTCGTCCCAGATTGCAATCAGTGGCAGCGCTGCGCTGATCGCCTGCAGGTCCGGGTCGCTGCGGTATTGCGCGTAGCGCAGGCGGTAGTCGGCCAGGCTGAGGCATTCATTGGCCGGCAGCACCTCGCGACCCAGCGCCGCAGCATTGGCAGACGCGTAGCCGTTGCGATCGTATTCGTAGATGAAGTCACCCAGGTGCAGCGCTGCATCCAGGTCGTTCATGCGCGCAGCCTGCGCATAGGCGTGGAACATGCCAGCCGGATAGTTGGCGCAGGAAAATACCGCCAGCTTGACCTGACTGACATCACCGACAGGCAGCGTTCGTCCACGGCCAATCGGTGAGTAACGGCCACCACATAGAAAGCGGTAGTAGTGCAGCGTGCCGGCCTGCAGGCCGGCAACATCCACCTTGACCGTGAAGTCGCGACTGGCGTTGGTGGGCTGGAGACCGCTGCGCACGACGCGCGAAAAGCCCGGGTCGGTGGAGACCTCCCAGTAAACACGTGGTGCCGCATCGCCCACGGCAGTGATGCGGGTCCAGATCACGAGCCGGTCCGCCAGCGGATCACCACTGGCCACGCCATGCGCGAAGTTGTAGGTGGCAGCGTGGGCCTGGCCGGGCTGCAGGCCGGCGAATGCGGCAATCGCAGCGGTGCTGATACCGCCGAGAAATTCGCGACGGCGGTTAAGAAAGTGTTTGTCTCGGAGACTCATGGATATCGAGGGTTCGTTGTTAGGCGATCACGCCTTGAGGGCATACCCGTCGCGGTCGAACAGATCCGGCCGTTGGAGCAGGATGTCTTCCGGCGGGGCTGGAAGGCGTGCCCTCAGGTTATGGATTTCATGTGACCGGCAGGTCATCAATTCGATGCACATATTCGTGGCCAACTATTGATCCGGTCTATGGATTCAGCCGCAACGAGCCGCACCGGATTCGCCGACAAGTCGTTGGCGCATTCGATGAGAGGAGCAAGCCAGGCGAGATGGCGGAGATGCTCGGGCGGCAATCTCTCCGAATGGGCAAGCGCGCATTCGATGGGGCAGGGACATCAAGCAGTCACACTCAGCCGATAAGCTCACTGTCTCTATCGACACATGGAAAGAGCAGTTCGTATGCGATTCAGCCACCCATACGTGATCTCACGTGCATTGATCACGGTCGTCCTGTGTTCGCTGCAGATGACCGCCTCTGCTGAAGACGGCGTCGAAGATCCGCGGTTTGCGGCACCGCTTGTCGTTGGGGGCGAATCCGCTTGTGGATCGCAACCGATCCTGGCTCACAGGACGCGGGCAAATACAGTGATGAGCATCCTGCGTGCGCCCAAGGGCGCGAATGGCAAAGAGTTCGTCGAGGTGAGTGGCAACGCCCGGAAGAAAGACAGTGCGAGCTGTGTGATCGATGTGCGCTTCGAGAAGCCTTTCGAGGAAGCGCGCACGATGGGTATCGATCTCTCCGGGGTGGAGCACAAGACGCCAGGCGCGACAGCGAGCCTGACGGTAACGCTAGGCAGGCAGAAGCATGTGTTCGACTATCCGCGAGGCCGCGTGCTGGATGCTTCGACGGGTAAAGTGGTCAAGCGCTTTCAGATGATCGATCTGCCGGCAGGCACGACGCGCGTGCGGATCGCAGTCGCAGCCAAGGCGGCGCGCACGGCCTACGAGGATTCCGCGGCGATCGGTTTTGATGAGATGCATCTGTGTTTTATCAGTCCCGAGGAAATTCCCGAGTTCTGTGGGGCGCCGGGGTTTCCAAATCCACGAGTCATGCCTTGAAGACGGGCTGAGTCGTCGTTGTCTCTGTAGGTCGGAAAAGCAAAGCGCCTTCCGACATCAAGCTTTCAAACGCGTGTGGTGGTCGTTTGCGAGTCGGGATGTCGGAAGGCGCTTTGCTTTTCCGACCTGCGCAAAGCGTTTGCTGCCTAACCGCCGAAGGTGATGGAATAACCCCAGGATTCGATCCGGGCCGGGATCGCATTGAATGCCATCGAGATACGTCGTTCCCCCTGATTGGGCGGCACGGCGTGCATGAGGTAGCTGGGGAAGAGTGCCATGTCGCCCGGGTCGGGTGCAGGGCTGACCCATTTGTCAGCGTTGTAGGGGCCTTGCGCGGTGCCCGCGTGGTCGTTGCGGAAGGCGAAGTCGGTGCCGCCGGGTGATTTCATGAAGACCGTGCGCGATTCCGGGTGCGTGGGTGTGAGATAGACGACGCCGGAGATGAAGCTGTTGGCGTGGTTGTGCATGGCCTGACGACCGCCTTCGTCGAGCACATTGACCCACATCTCCTTGATGGCCCAGCCCATGCGCTCGCCGAACAGCAATGCGCCGAACTCGCTGAGCTTCGGCGTGATGAGTGCTGCGGCCTGACCGAGCAGTGGGCTCTCGTCCGGCCGGAGCATGCGCGTGTGCGAGAGATTGCCGGAAGCGTTGTTCTCCTGCACGGCCTGTGCGGTGAAGTGTTCGGCGAGGCCGCGCACGAGTGCGGCATCGAGCACTGCCGGTGCGCGCATGAAGGGGATGGGGAAGAGGCCGATGATCTGATCCATGTCGTGTCTTCTTGCTGTGCGTGCGTGTTGATCAGCGATGCGTGTGCGCTGCGTTTTTCCTGGCGACGTAGCTGCGTGTCGCGGGGGCTTCGACCGGCACCACATGGATGTTGCCGTGACGCACGCCGGTCTCCGCCTTGATGGCTTCGGCGAAGGCGACAATCTTCGTCGTCTGGCCCTTGAGGAATACCGTTTCGATGCAGGTCTCGTGGTCGAGGTGCGCGTGCATGGTCGACATGGTCATGTCGTGATGATCGTGTTGCAGATCGGTGAGGCGTTCAGCGAGGCGGCGTTCGTGATGGTCATAGACGTAGCTCAGCACGGCCACGCATTGCTTGGCCGTGCCGTTGGCAACGGAGGATTCGCCGAGCTCGCGGCGCAGCAGGTCGCGTACGGCTTCGGAGCGATTGGCGTAGCCCTTGCGCTGCATCAGCTCTTCGAAAGCGCTGGCCAGTTCGTCGTCGAGAGAAATCGTCAGGCGTTGCATGCGGTGCTCCTGCAATAGTCCGATCTGCCTACTTCAAGCCATGAGGTCGCGTAATCCGCAGGTAACGGCACGTATGAATAATTCAGAAAAATTCATACAAACACGTTTGCGGAGTGGCAATGAAGAAGCAGTGGGCATTGATGCTGGTGTGTGTCGGGGTGAATGCCGGAACGAACGAGGCCGCCATGGCCGCCGACGAGCCAGCAATAGAACCCGTCATCGTAAAGGGCAATTATGACAATCCTGTTGGCAGCACCGATGCGGCCAGCGCCGGCACGGTCACGAGCAAGCTGATTGCCAATCGCCCGGCGCTGCGCACGGGCGAGATCCTCGAGTTCGTGCCGGGCGTGATCGTCACGCAGCACAGTGGTGACGGCAAGGCGAACCAGTATTTCCTGCGTGGTTTCAATCTCGATCACGGCACCGACTTCTCGACACGTGTCGACGGCATGCCGATCAATATGCGCACGCATGCGCACGGCCAGGGCTACACCGATCTGAATTTCCTGATTCCCGAACTGGTGAGTCGCATCGACTACCGCAAGGGCCCGTATGCGGCGGAAGACGGCGACTTCGCAAGCGCCGGGGCGGCCTACATGCGTCTGTTCGATCGCCTGCCGCAAGGCATTGCATCCGTCACGGTCGGCGAGAACGGTTTCGGTCGAACCTTGCTCGCCGATTCGAAAGACATCGGCGCTGGCACCTTCCTCTACGGTCTCGACATGGGGCACAACAGCGGCCCGTGGGAAGTGTCGGAGAACCTGCGCAAGTTCAACGGTCTGCTGCGCTTCAGCCAGGGCACGGAGAAAGAGGGCTGGCACGCGACGGCGATGGGGTATGGGTCGCAATGGCGCGCGACCGACCAGGTGGCCAATCGCGCGGTGGCCGATGGTTCGATCGGCCGCTTCGGGACACTGGATGGCAGCGACGGTGGCAAAACCTCGCGCTACAGCCTGTCGCTCGGCGCCGATGGCAAGGCAGGCGCAGGGCGCTACAGTGCGTCGGCTTATGCCGTGCGTTCGCGCCTCAACCTGTTCAGCAATTTCACCTACTTCCTCGATCACCCGAGCGACCTGGGTGATCCCGTCAATGGTGACCAGTTCGAGCAGGCCGAGAAGCGCGATCTCGTGGGCTTCGATACGAAGTACATGTGGCCCGCAGAGCTTGGGGGGCTGACCATGCTCAACACGCTTGGCCTCACTGGGCGCTACGACAAGCTCGGCCCCGTCGGACTTTATTCGACCGAGGAGCAGCGACGCGTTTCCACGACGCGTGAAGACACGGTGCGCGAAGGCAGCTACGGCGTGTGGTTCGAGAATTCGACTGACTGGACGCGCTGGCTGCGCAGCGTGGCGGGCGTGCGCTTCGACGAATACAACTTCGACGTGAAGAGCAGCCTGCCGGAGAACAGCGGCAAGAAAGATGCGAAGCTCGCATCACCCAAGTTCTCGCTGATCTTCGGGCCGTGGAGCCAGACGGAGTTCTTCCTCAACTGGGGCCGCGGTTTTCACAGCAACGATGCACGCGGCACGGTGCAGACAATCGATCCAAAAACGGGCACACCTGTCGATGCCGTCACGCCACTCGTGAAGACACGCGGCGAGGAGATCGGCGCACGCAGCGAGTGGTTGCCCGGCCTGCAGACATCGCTGGCGGTATGGCGACTGAAGTCGGATTCGGAACTGGTCTTCGTCGGTGACGCGGGCACGACCGAGGCCAGCCGTCCAGGCAAGCGCAACGGTGTCGAGTGGAACAACCACTACGTCGCCAGGCCGTGGCTGCTGTTCGATGCGGATTTGTCCTGGTCGAAGGCGCGTTACGCCGATGAGTCTCCGGACGGCAACTACATTCCGGGTGCGATCGAACAGGTGGGTACTTTCGGTGTAACGCTGGACAGCCTCGGGCCGTGGTCGGGTCAGTTTCAGTTGCGTTACTTCGGACCGCGTGCGCTGATCGAAGACAACAGTGTGCGTTCCAGCTCGACGACGCTGGCATACATGCGTGTCGGCTACGCTTTCACGCCGGCCACGAAACTGTCACTCGATATCTTCAACCTGTTCGACCGCAAGGCCAGCGACATCGATTACTACTACACCTCGCGTCTCAAGGGCGAAGACCCGGCAGGTGTGGATGACATCCACTCCCATCCTGTCGAGCCGCGTACGTTCAGGGTGAGTCTCGTGCACCGCTTCTAGCACTGAACTCCCGCAATACTGCTTCATCGGTTAAGCCTCCTTGTGGAGGCTTTTTTTTTGCGATTTGCATCCTGGTTTGAAGTGCAGTGACCGGCAGGTGACCTTGTGATTTTCGGCAAGCCTTGCAGCTGTGGATGCATGACGTTTTTCTGGGGCGTCGTATTCGTTGCAGGGAGGGACTATCGATCGTTGTATGGATGAAATATTTCTTTTTCATGATGTCGATAGTCGTGCTGTGGAAATTCTTCTTCGGGATACTGCAGGAATGACATGCACAGAATGACGAAGCAAACCTTCGATTTCCTGTCACCGGCAGAAGCAGTGCGGGCGCGGTTCTACAGATGCTTATGGCATTCGTTGGCGGGCGCGATTATTGCGATGTCGCCGCCGGTAGCTTTGGTTTGAGAAGTGCTGCCAGTCCCGCAGCCCGCTGCGCATACCCGCATGGAGGTTATTGATGAAGTTCCCCGCAAAACTCTGCATGGCCCTCGCGCTCACCGGAGCGATGAATGCCTACGCTGTCACGTCATTGCAAGATGGCAGTACGTTCTCGAAGATCGTCAATGTCGATTCAGGGTTCGCATTCACGCACACCTACAACTTTCATCTGGACTTCACGGGGCCGGCCATCATCGGCGCCAGTGTCCAGGAGCTGAAGGTTGCAGATCTTCTGGATATCGACTGGGCTGACGCGAACGCATTCGTCGTGCGCGATGCGCTGAACAACGTGCTGTTCAGCGCAGGCGAGACGGGGCCCATCGGCAGCTTCTCTTTCGACTCGCTGTTGCTGTCCACGTCCGACTTCTCGATCACCCTGGCGGGCGAAGGGATCGGCAAGCTGGATCCAGCGGGCACTTACGCCATCGCTCTGTTTGCGGCACCGACGCAGGTAACGCCTGTGCCGGAACCCGCGTCGGGCGCGATGCTGCTTGGCGGCGCTGCCTTGCTGGGCTTCATGGCGCGTCGTCGTACGCAGCGCTGACCTGACCCGCGCGCGGGCTCGTCGATCGGCGAGCTTGCGTGCTCATCATTCCGACTTAGTGGAATTGCGCGCCGTCGGCTGGTCTGGGTGTGGTCGGTGGTGAGTTCGATTTCGGGCTTGAGGGCGTTGCAGCCGGTTCGCTCTCCGCCGCAATGAACATCCAGTCGTGATAGACCGGCGTATCGCCTGCATCGCTGGGCAACACCACATAGTCCGGTAGCTTGCTGCGGATCGCTTCCTTCTGTGAGTGGCTGCGCAGGCCGACGACACGGCCGTCGGCAATCTGCACATCCCAGTCACGCTTGCCCGTCATCGGATCGCGAAAGATCTGGCGCATGTGACGCACCGGAAACGGGAAGCGCTTGTCTTCGAGCAGGTCTTCCAGCGCGACGGGTGCGGTCGGCGTGCCTTCCGGGCTGTGCGCCTTATAGCTGGCCATGGCCTGGCTGAATTGCTTGCCGATGAAGAGCAGCTCGGCCTCGCGCTGGCGCTGCGTCGTCGTGCTCCAGTTCTGGCCGAACGAGGCGAGCAGCAGCCCGACGATGGCGAGCGCGAACAACAGGAACAGATAGGCAAAGCCGCGCATGCGGTGACGACCCGTGCGCAGGCTCGATGTGCGTTGTGCGGCTTTCATTGCTCTGCCAGCGGCTGGCCCTCGGCCGTTGCACCCGTTGCGCCGCTGTGCACATCGAACACCCCATTGCCTCCGCCCGGCGCTTCGACAGTCCAGGTGTCGCGACTGCCGGTGTGCGGGTCCTCGGGAATCGTGCGCAGGTATTTGCGCGTAACGAGTTCATCGAGTGTCGCGGGCCAGGTGTCGGTATCCGCATGGAACTTGTCGATGGCATCGCGCATGACGGCGAGGCTCTGGCGCAATGCGTTGTCGCGTGCGTGCTCGACGTGATTGAAATAGCGCGGCGCGGCGATCGATAGCAGCACGCCGATGATGGCCATCACTACTAGTAGCTCGATCAGCGTGAAGCCTCGGAGGGCGCGTCGCATGCTCACCACTCCCGGTACCTCACGCCGTTGAGTCCTGTCTTCGCTGACATCGAATACACGTCGAACACATCTGCACCGTCGCGCGGGGTGTCGGGTGGGCTCGCATAGCTGCGCTTGCCCCAGGTCTCGGCGGCGGAGAGGGACGCATCAGGGTTCATCGGATCGCGCGGCACCCGACGCAGGAAGTAGATCTGCTTGTCCTTCGCATTGCTCGCGTCCTTCACGCCCTCGGCGAGTTCTTCCAGCGAGTGTGGATAGCCCGACTCATCGACGGATTTGACGATGCGGCCATCCGCCGTTGCGCGCTTGTATTCGTCGATGGCTTCGCGGATCTGGCGCAACGCAATACGCAATTCCGATTCACGCGCGCGTTGCGAGACGAGGCTAGCGACCGGGTAGGCGGCAGAGGCGAGGATGCCGACGATGGCGACCACGATGACCATCTCGATCAGCGTGAAGCCCGAGCCTCGACCGCGCCCTTGCACCTGATGCATTACCTGCCGACCTTGATGGCGAGTGGTTGCGGGTTGTTGGTCGACACGTCGTCGGCGCTGGCGCTGACACGTGCAGCGCTGACCTCGATCATGCCGTCGCCGTTGCCATCAATCTTTGCGCGTAGACGCAGCTGCGCGCTGGCGGAGTTGCCGGAGGGCGCCAGGCTGAGCGTGGCACTGCCGCCACTGGCAGGTACGCCCACCTGTTCGAAGAGTGTGCTGTCCCAACTGACCGTGGTTTCTGCCACACGGATTGCGCTCTCCGCCGAGGCACTGACCGTTACTGAAAACTCCTGCCCTGGCGCAATGCGGCTGGGGCCAGCCAGGGTGAGCGTCGCGCCCATGCCTTCGTTAGGAACGGGCGAGGAGGGTGGTGGCGGAGGTGGTGCAGGCGGTGCTGCTGCCTGGCCGGCATTGCCGCTACCGCGTACATCCAGCGAGCGTGGCGGTGTTGGCGTGGTCACGCGCATCGGTGCTGTGCCGACACTGGCATCGGTACCCGCCGCCATGCTGGTACGTGACAGTGCCGTGGGGCTGATGTTGCGCACCACGCGTGGCGTGATGAGCAGGATGATCTCGGTCTTGGTATTGCTGTTGTTCGAGTTCGAGAAAAGATGACCGAGCATGGGCAGGCGACCGATACCGGGAACGTGCTGACCGGTGCTGCGTTCTTCGTCGGAGATCAGGCCGGCCAGCACCTGTGTCTCGCCATCGCGCAGGCGCAGCGTGGTGTTCGTGTTGCGGGTACCGATCTGGTAGGCCAGCGAGTTCTGCGGACCGACGACTTCCTTGGTGACGCTGGAGACTTCCAGACCGACCTTGATCTCGACGTCGTCATCGAGGTGGATGGTGGGCTCCACGTCGAGCTTGAGACCGACGTCGAGATAATTCACCGAGGCTGACACGCCGACGTTGGCCGTCGACGTCGTGGTGAACACCGGCAGCTTGTCGCCGATGTGGATCTTCGCCTTCTCGCGATTTCGCACGCGGATGCGCGGGTTAGCGAGGATATTGCTGCTGCCGTCCTGATCCTTGAGGTTGAGCAACAAGGCCGGATTGGAGACAAAGGGCACCATCGCGCTGGCGTGATTGAGGTTGACGTAACCCTGTTGCAGCTGCCCACCGAGATTCGTCGATTGTGTCGTGCCGGTGGTGGTGGTGACGACGGACTGGGTCGTCGGTTGCAGCAGGCCGAAGCCGACCTGCTCGGGGAACTGCACACCAATGCCGATCAGGCGCGAACGCAGGACTTCCAGCACTTCGACTTCCAGCATCACTTCAGGATCAGGCACGTCGAGTTGCTGCACGAGGCGCTCGGCCATGCGCACGGCATCCGGTGTGTCCTTGATGATGAGCAGGTTGAGCTTCTCGTCTATGAAGGTGTCGCGTGTCTTGACGACCGACTTGATCAAAGCCTGGGCCTGCTTGGCGTCTGTGTTGGCGAGATAGAAGGTACGTGTCACCAGCTCCTGGTAGTCGCGCTGCTTGGCGGCGATGGCCGGGTAGATGAGCATCGAGTTCTCGTTGAGCATCTTGCGCTCGAGGCCGTTGGTGGTCAGCACCATGCGGATGACTTCGTCGATGTTGGTATTGCGCACGAACACGGTCACCTTGCCGTCGGCGCGCACGTCCTTGTCGAACACGAAGTTGATGCCCGCTGTGCGCGAGATGGCTTCGAAAACGCTGCGCAGTGGCGTGTCGCGAAATTCGAGCGTAATGGGCTTGGCGATGTTGCTCTTGAGCACCGGAGCGTCCGGTACGGCTGAACCCTGTGCGTCGTCGATACGACGCAGCAGGTTGCGGACCGCAGGGTTGCCCGGGTTATCCGCCAGCAAGCCGCGCGCAATGGTCTCTGCCTCGGCGAGCTGTCTCTTCTGGAACAGGTTCTCGGCGTCACGCAGTCGGTCTGCGCGTCGGGTGTCCTCGGACAGCGCACGTTGCATGAGTTGCACGCGCTGGTTGTCCGGGTCCATACGCTGCGCCATGTTTGCCTGGCGCTTTGCTTCGTCCGCATTGCCGGCGTTGCGCGCACGATCGGCAGCAGTCAGGGCCTGAGCGACCTGCTGGTCGCGCGTGCGGAAGTAGATGAGCCGCGCTTCCTTGTTCGTCGGGTCCGCCTGCATCGCCTCCGCCGCCACGGCGAGGGTGGCCTCGGGTCCTCCGGCCTCGATGAGTCGGGCGGTGGACTCGCTTCGGGCTGGCGGTGGGGTCGTACAGGCGGCCAGTTGGGCGCAGATCAATAGCGCCACGGCGAGCTGCCTGGGCGTTCGTCCGGGGTATGGCCACGCGAAGGTTGGAGCGTTCATGGAGTCGGTGTGAAATCGGTGTGCGGTCGTTGGTGTGGCGCTGATCTGGAATCAACGTCCGAAATTCAGGGTCTGGCGCTCGGCGAGCGGCAGGTATTCGAATTGCATGCTGGTGTCGCCTATCTCGAGCACGCGATATTGCCCGGCCAGTGTGTCGCCCTTGCGTGCGATCAAAAGCTGGCCGCCGCTGTCGAGGAACACGGCCCGCTCCTTGGGGCTCGCATCCGCGCCGTCTGCATTGGCGGTGCCGGCATTGCGGCCATCGTCGCCATCACGCAGCACGCCGAGGTATTTGAAGTTCAGCGGCGGTGCAACCGGCTTGGGTGGCGGAGGTGGCGGTGGAGGCGGGGGCTCGAAGCTGGCCGTGACAAAAGGGTCGTCGCTCATCTTGTCCATGGCGTCGCGCGGCTTGAAGCCACGTGCGATCAGCGCCAGCGCCTCGGCCGGATCGCGCTGATCGGCCTTGGCCGTGGGCGACTTGCGTACTGTGCTGGCGCTGCTGCGTGCGCGCTTGCTGGTGCTCTGCTGCGGCTCCTCATCGAAGCCGCTGACCCACCAGCTGACCAGCACGACGGCCACCAGTGCGATCCAGATCTTGTACTTCACAAGAGCTTTCACGGTGTACTCCGCAGCAGTAGCTGGAAGCGCACACGCGCGTCGAGGTTCGGGTTGCCGATGCCATTGCGGCGCAGCTCCAGTCCGTCCAGCGTGAGCGAGGGCAAGGTCTTGAGCAGCTCGGCGATCCAGCTGCGCAGGTCTGCGTAACTGCCCGTCACCGGGATGTCGATCCGCACGCGCACGAGCGGTGTACCGGGTTCCGGCGCATCACGGTAGTCGGCGCGCGTGTCGCGCAGGTTGTTCTTCCGCGCCGCGCGATGCAGGGTCAGCAAGGCTTCGGGCAGCGTGCTGCGGGCGGGGAAGGCGGCGTAGAACTCACGCAGACGCGTTTGCGGCGAGGCCGCTTCCGGTGCCTTGTTGCGGCTGGCCACACGCAACTGCTTGCGCTGCTGCTCGACCGCGGCGATCTGCTCGCGCATGGGGCGTGTGGCACTTAGCACGACGGCGACGGAGCTCGCGATGAGCATGCCTGCGACCAGTGCCGGCCAGCCTGCGCGATGCAAGATGCGCTGCACGGCCGCGGCAAGCATCTGCAGCGTGGTGCGCAGCGCGCTCCAGTCAGGGCGCTGGAGCTTCCTGCGACTCAGTTGCTCGAACCTCATGCTTCACTCCGCCAACGCGCGCTGAGCTTGAACTGCACCAGGTCCTGCGAGCCCACTTTATGGAATTCGTAGTTCTGTACCTGCACACTGGCGAAGCCAGGTTGCTTACCGATGCGTTTGGCGTAATCGAAAACCGCTTCCAGCGAACGTGCTTCGCCGGCGAGGTTGATCTGCGCCTTGCCGGCATCCGCATCGAGCGACAGCAGTGCAATGTCTTCATTGCCAGCCGCTTCGAGTTGCGGCACGAGTTGCGGCCAGGGTTCCTGCAATCTGGCCGCGATCTGCGCTGCGCGGCGCAGGTCGGCCTCGGGCACGCGTTCCTGCTTGCGTGCGCGCTGCAGCCCGTTGGCGCGCTCTTCCAGACGTTGTGCGCGTGCGAGTTGCTGCTGTGCTTCGTCGAGGCGCTCCTGTACGTCGAAGTACTCGAGCACGACGGCGGCGCTGGCCAGCACGGCGGCGAGCAGCAGCAGCCAGCCGAGCAGGGACGGGCGTTGACGTTGCGCGACGAAGTCCAGCGTGAAAGCTGGTGGTGCGGGATTGAAAAGCTTCATGTCAGGCTGCCGTTACCTTGTCTCGCGTGCGGCGACCAGTGTTGCTATCCACGACATCGACAGGTTCCGGCGCAAGCCACTCCACGTTCCAGCCTTCCTGCAGCGCCACCGCGAAGGGCTTGATGGCGCCCGCGATGTAGAGCGTGCCGTTCACCATCGGTGGTTCGACGCGCGCCAGCATCTGCGCGCAGAGCGCGGTCAGCGCTTCGCCATCGGCGGCGGCAAATGCCTGTGTGCTGATCGCCAGCCAGTTGCGATGGCGCCACAGGCCCAGGCACACGCGACCTTCTTCGATCAGCGCAAAGGCGCCGACATGTGCCGACAGGCTACGCCGCACGTGGTTGAAGTAGTCGGAGAAGCTGGTGCGCAAGCTGCGCAGCTTGAGCTTGTGGCGCTCCGCCAGTGCGCTGACGGCAGCCATCAACTTCTCGCCGACCGCCACGGCGGGCGTCGCTTCGTTGACGTAGGCGGGTTCGGCAGCGATATGCCAGCTGTCTGCATCGCGGCCATACACATTGCGGAACGCGGCCTTGAGGAAGGCCGTGCGCTCGCGCGGGTTGCGCACGCCTGCCGGAAAGCGCACGACCTGCACGCGCGTCAGTGCGCTGTCGAGCACTACGTCGAGCTGGGAGCAGGAAGCGACGTCTGACAGCTTGAGCGTGTCGAGCTGTGCTTCGAAAGCGTCGGCCGGCGCGGCGTCAGAAGTCGTCGCTGCGCCGGCTGGCCAGCGTTGCCAGGCACCGCCGCGCAGGCTGCCGGCGGACACGGAGTAACCAGCGTTGCCGAGCCGCAAGGTCAGCACCTTATGCGATGAACGTAACACGGTTGAGTTCCTGTAGTGTGGTGTCGCTGCGGGCGACCAGAGACATGCCGGCTGCACGCAAGGGCTTGAAGCCCTTGGCCAGCGCGGCCTGCTTGAGTGCGCGCAGCGGCGCGCGTTCGGTGATGAGTTCGCGCAACTCATCGTCGAGTGGCAACACTTCGGCTATCGCGCGCCGGCCGCGATAACCGCTGCCACGGCAATGGCTGCAGCCCGTGCCATGCATGAAATGGAAGCCCGTCGTGTCGCTCAGCGCCGATTCGTCGAGTAGTTCCTGTGTCGGCGAATCGTCGGTGCGGCAGTGCGTGCAATTGACGCGCAACAGACGCTGCGCAATGACCACGTTCAATGCTGCAACCAGGTTGTAGGGATCGATGCCCATGTGCATGAAGCGGCCGATCACGTCGAACACATTGTTGGCGTGCACTGTGGTGAATACGAGGTGGCCGGTGAGGGCGGCCTGCACGGCGATCTCTGCCGTGTCGCTATCGCGGATCTCGCCGACCATGATCTTGTCCGGGTCGTGACGCAGGATCGAGCGCAGCCCGCGCGAGAAGGTCAGGCCCTTCTTCTCGTTGACGGGAATCTGCAGCACGCCCGGTAACTGATACTCGACCGGGTCTTCGATGGTGACGATCTTCTCGAGGCCGGTATTGGTCTCACCGATGGTGGCGTAGAGCGTCGTTGTCTTGCCGCTACCGGTCGGGCCGGTGACGAGCAACATGCCATATGGTTCGTTGGCGAGGCGGCGGATCTGCGCGCGCGTGGCGTCGTCGTAGCCGAGCGAAGCCAACGTGAGGCCGCTCATCTCTTCGGTGAGGTGTTCCTTGTCGAGCACGCGCAGCACGGCGTCCTCGCCGAAGATGCTCGGCATGATCGACACGCGGAAGTCGACCTCGCGCCCATTGGCGTTGGCCTTGAAGCGGCCGTCCTGCGGTACGCGGCGCTCGGCAATGTCGAGCTCGGCCAGCACCTTGATCCGCGAGATGACCTGCTCGGCCATGTCGCTGCCCTGCACGCTGCCGACGCGCGACAGCACACCGTCGATGCGGTACTTGATGTGCAGGCCGCCAGCGACGGATTCGATGTGGATGTCGGACGCGCTCTGGCGCAGCGATTCGTAGAGCGTGGAGTTCACCAGCTTGACGACGGGGCTGTCGTCCTCGCTGATGCGACGTGCGGAAATATCCTCCGCATCACCTTTCGCATGCGCGCGGTTGGCGTTGTCCTGGCCGGCCTGCATGCCGCCGACCATCTGCTGGCTCTCTTCGATGCGTGCATGTGCAGCGGTCAGCGTGTCGCGCGTGGCCAGCGCCATGCGGAACGGCGTCTGGATGCTGTGCCCCAGCCAGCTGGCCAGCGTTGCATTGAAAGGGTCGGTCACCACGGCGAACAACTGCCCCGATGCGTCGCGCGCGGCGATGCATTCGCGACGCAGGCATTCCTCGAAGTGCAGGATGTCGAGCGCGGGCGTCCAGCCCAGCAGGCTCGGTGCATCGACGACACGCATGTGCAGCAGCGCGCCGAGGGATTCCAGTGCGGCTTCGCCATAGCGGGCGACGATGAAGTCGACCAGGCGTTGTTTCGTGGCGAGTGCTTCGGCGCGCAGCGCATCGAGCGACGCCATGTCGAGCTTCGGGATGGAGAGCAGATGCGAGGCGGGCGCGTTCACTGGATCGTCTCCGCCAGCTGGAAGATCGGCAGGTACATCAGCACCACGATGCCGCCGATGACCACCCCGATGACCAGCATGAGCGCCGGACCGATGAGGCGCGTGAGGTAGTCGACCCAGCGCGAGATCTCTTCTTCGTGAAACGCTGCGACGCGTTCGGCCATGTCGCCGAGGCTGCCGCTCTTCTCGCCGACGCGCAGCAAGCGTTGCGCAACGTTCGTAGTGAGGCCGTGCGTGGTCAAGGTGTCGGTCAGGCTGCGGCCTTCACGCACCTGTGCAATCGCCGCATCGAGTTTGTCGCGCAAGGCGACCGTCAGCAGGTCGCGCGACATCTGCATCGCCTGTATCGCGGGAATGCCTCCACGCAGCAGCATCGATAGCGTGCGGTAGAAGCGTGCGAGCTGGAACACGCGCAGGTTCTCGCCGACGCCCGGCAATTGCCAGGCCGCACGCGCCAGGCTGGCGCGAGTGGCCGGCAGGCGCAGCACGGCAACGATCGCCGCAATGCACAGCACGACAACGGCGAGCATGGCACCGGCATGCTCCGACATGAGCTTGCCCCAGTCGATCAACATGCGCGAAGCGAGGGGCAGGTCGCCGCCGGCTTCCTCGAAAACGCCGGAGAAACGGGGCACGACATAGCCGAGCAGGAAGAGTACGACGAGGCCGCCGACCGAGAGCAGCATCACCGGGTAGATGGCCGCACTGACGATCTTGTTGCGCAGCGTATCCGTCTGCTGGCGGTAGGCGATGTAGCGGGCGAGTGCCTGGTCGAGATCGGAGGTCTTCTCCGCTGCGCGCACCATGGCGACGAACAGCTCGGGAAAGACGCCACTCTGCGCTTGCAGCACGCCGGAGAAAGTGAGGCCGTTACGCAGGCCATTCAGCAGCGCATCCATGGTGCTGCGCACGGCGGGGCGCGTCTCGCGCTCGGCGAGTGTCTCGATGGATTCCACCAGCGGCAGGCCGGACTCGAGCAGGGCCAGCAACTCCTGCGCGAAGAGTTGCAGCGGGAATTTCTGTGAGCCCCGCGACAGTCCCACCGAAGCCTGCGTGACGGACAGTACCGACAGGCCGCGCGCAAGCATCTGCTGGTGCACGTCGGCTTCGCTGGCCGAATCCATCACCAGTTCCGCGAGCGCCATCTCGCTATCGAGTGTCCTGACCTTGAAGCGTGCCATGACTAAAACATCACCAGTTGACGATGTCTTCGGCTTCGCCTGTGCCACCGGGCTGGCCGTCCTTGCCGAGCGAGAGCAGGTCGAACTCGCCATGCTCGCCGGGTGCCTTGTATTGATACGGGTGATGCCAGGGATCTTCCGGCACGCCCTTCTTCAGGTAAGGGCCTTTCCATTGCGGTACGTCGCCGGGCGCCGTGACCAGCGAAGCAAGTCCCTGTTCGGTGGTCGGGTAGCTGCCCACATCGAGCCGGTACGCGTCGAGCGCCTTCTCCAGCGAGTCGAGCTGCGCGCGTGCCGTCTTTACCTCGGCCTTGCCGATATGCGCGAAGAATTTGGGGCCGACATAGCCCGCCAGCAAACCGATGATCACCATCACTACCAGCAGCTCGAGCAGGGTGAAGCCTGCGATGCGATGTGCGGTGTCTCGTCGGTGGCGGACCGTGCGTGTAGTCATTTTGTAATACATCGGATCGTCAGAAGACCGTAACTCTAGTGTTGGAAAAAGACACTGATATTGCGGTCGCTGAATCTGTCGACGGGCAGTGTCGATCAAGCGTGCACGCGTAGCGTGTACAGGTTGCAATTTCATTGCAGCGCCATCCTCCTATCGGAACGTGTTGTGACGTAGTGCCGACATCCGGCCTGTAATGCCGGATGCCTACGATGTGCGCAGAGCCCGCTGATGCAGGTGGGCGGTCTGAGCTGCACACATTCGGGAGAGCATCATGAATACGTTCAAACGCGCGCTGCTGGGCTTGTCGCTCAGCCTGGGTCTCGTGGCACACGCTGGCGCGACGACGGTCGACCTCACGGCTGACGGCCAATGGCATACCTTCGATGTCGATTCGTTCAGCTCCCTGTCGGGCGGCCTCGAGTGGATTGATTACACGGATGGCAGCGTGCTGTCGTTCCGCATCAACAACAGCGCGCCGGTGCTGCTGACGGTTGCCGACGGCGGTTTTGCCGGTGACATATTCCTGGTGAAGGACGGCAACGTGTCGCTTGGCTCGACATCGGCCGCAGTCAACAACTACCCCGTCTCCATCGGTCTTGATTTCGATTCAGCGCTGAGCAATCCGCTCTACAGCAAGGGCAGCTTCGTGCTCGCACCGGGCAGTCACCTCATCACCGGCGTGCTGACGACCTCGGCACTGAGCGACTTCGGTGCGCTCGACGCCACGGTCGGCGGCGTGATGTTGCAGGCCGTGCCTGAGCCGGCCGAGTGGGCCACGCTCGCCGCCGGCCTCTTCTTGCTGTCCGTCACCGCACAACGCTCACGCCGCAAGTGATTGCGTCGCCTGTGTCCGTTGTCATGCAAAAAAGCATTCAGGAGAATTGAAATGAAACTGCACCATGCAATCCTCGCATGCGCTCTGGGCGCCGCCTCCGTGGCGTGTTCCGCAGCGCCTGTCAGCTTCAAGATCGTGTCGTTCAACGACTTCCACGGCAATCTGCAATCACCGGGTACCTTCCGCCCGAATTCGACCAGTGCTGCCGTGGCCGTGGGCGGTATCGACTACATGGCGGCCTACGTGGCAGCTGCGAAGGCCGCCAATCCGAATACTGTTGTCGTCTCTGCGGGTGACATCATCGGCGCGAGTCCGCTGATCTCGGCTTTCTTCCATGACGAAGGCACGATCGAGACGATGAATCGCCTCGGTCTGGATTTCAACGCCGTTGGCAATCACGAGTTCGACGATGGCAAGACCGAGCTGCTGCGCATGCAGAACGGCGGTTGCCACCCGACCGATGCGGCCAATAGCTGCAAGGGCGCAACCGTGGGTACGCCCGTGCCGTTCGAAGGCGCGAAGTTCAAGTTTCTATCGGCGAACGTGGTCGATACGGCAAGCGGCAAGCCCCTGTTTGCCCCGTATGGCATCAAGCAGTTCGGCAATGTGCGCGTCGGCTTCATCGGCCTGACGCTGGCCGAGACGCCCAGCATCGTCACCCCGAGTGGTGTGGCCGGCCTGAGCTTCAAGGATGAAGTGGCGACGATCAATGCGCTGGTGCCACAACTGCGCGCACGCGGTGTCGAGACCATCGTGGTGCTGATCCATCAGGGCGGCTTCCAGGACACGACGGCAAATCCGTCGATCACCGATATCAACGGCTGCACCAGCGCCAACGGCAGCAACCAGCTGGATGCGTCGGACAGCTCGGCGCATTTCAAGGACATCGTCAGCAAGCTCGACGATGCCGTGGATCTGGTGATCTCCGGCCATACGCACGCGCCGTACAACTGCCAGTTGCCGAACAAGATCGGTCGCAAGATTCCTGTGACCAGCGCCAGCGCATTCGGTCGCGTGGTGACCGAGATCGACGTGACGGTAGAGTCGACCAATAATCAGCTGGTGAGCATCAACGCGGTCAACAAGCTGGTCGATCGCACCAACCTCGCGATCACACCTGACGCCACCATCCAGGGCATCGTCAATGGTTATAGCAGCCTCGTTGCGCCGCTGGCTGGCGCTGTCATCGGCACCATCACCGCTCCGCTGTCGAACGGTGTCGATGCCTCCGGCAACATGCCTGCCGGCGCGCTGATTGCCGATTCCCAGTACCTGGCGACGCAGCCTGCCGATTTTGGCGGCGCCGAAGTGGCCTTCATGAATCCGGGTGGCGTGCGCAACCCAGGTTTCACGGCAGCACCTTTCCCGCATGACGTGACCTACGGCGAGGCCTTCACGGTCCAGCCTTTCGGCAATAGCCTCGTGACCGTCACGCTGACCAACCAGAACCTCAAGGACGTGCTGGAGCAACAGTTCAGCGGCTGCATGGGTCAAACGACGCAGAAAATCCTGCTGCCGTCTGCGCAACTCAAGTACCAGTGGGACAGCACGCTGCCTCTTTGCGGCAAGGTGAAGAATGTGGTGCTCAACGGCGAGACACTTGTGGATGCCTGCGGCGTGGTGCAGAGCCCGACAGCGACGCATCGTGTGACGATCAACAACTTCCTGTCCACCGGCGGTGACGGTTTCACGGTGTTCAAGAGCGGCACCAATCTGCTCGGTGGCGCGCAGGACATCGATGCGCTGATTGCCTACCTGTTGGCATTCAAGAGCCCGAACGCAGCCTACGACCAGACTGTTCCCGCATTGGCCTTGCCGCGTGTAACGAAGGTGAGCACGGGCGCCTGCAGCGCGCCTTGATAAAACGTTGACTCGTGATGTGTTGAGGCCTGTCTCCGTACGGAGGCAGGCTTTTTTTTGTACTGGCTTTGTTGCGGAACAAGGCGGTGGCACAGCGTTTGCGCGAAGCTGGAGAGGCGGGGTTTGGGGGAGTGACTATCGGATTCTCCTTTTTCGATGCGTTGACCAAGGCGATGCGGGTTGACCATCATGCCTTTAGAACGGCGCCACGTAGGTGAGCGTCGCCCCGCGTGAAACATTCATCCGGCAACACGTGAAACGAGAGAGGTCATCATGATTCATTACAGCTCGGTTTCGGCATTCGATGCCCACAACAGCGGCCTGCTGGCTGCGATCCGCCAACGGAACGATGATGTAGCTCCACCCGACAGCCTGCGCTCGGAAGAAGAGCGCCTGGCCTGGAAGGACGGTGTCGAGGAAGGCTGCGCCATCCGCCACGCGTTCGACCTGGCTGACGACTGACGACACAGTTTTGGCCTGATATTTCGCTGCCCGCGTGACGCATGTCGTCGCGGAGGGCAATGGTCTATTTGGCGCATGGCTGCTTCACGGCGGGATAACCTGATGCAGGTAGTTTGAGCTCCTGATTTCAACCGGGGATTCTCATGACTGTCTTGCATCTTGCCCGCCGCGCCACCGGCTTGGCTGTACTCGTTTCATCCGCACTGGGCGCCCTGTCGGCGCAGGCCGCCAGCAACACGCTGGTGGGCTGGGCCAATCTGCCCGCATTGACGGTTGCCGATGGCCCGACGACGGGTCAGTTCGGCGGCACCGGCTTTGGCATCAACAGCGGGCTGCTGCCCCTCATCAATGGTCAGGCCGTGCAGGGCTTCTCGGCCGTGCTGAACGGCCCGACGGCAGGCAGCTACTACGTGATGCCGGACAACGGTTTCGGCAACAAGGCCAACTCGGCCGATGCGCTGCTGCGCGTGTATGCCATGCAGCCGAACTTCAAGACCTGGGACGGTAGCGCTGTCGTGGGCTCCGGCACTGTGTCGGCACTGAACTACAACACGGGTGCTGCACAGGCCTCGTTCAACAACAGCACCTACATCAGCCTGCGCGATTCGGATAACAAGCTGAGCTTCAGCATCCAGGCTGACTACACCAACTATTACAACAACGCCGCCAATCCGCTGGTGGATTCGAGCATCCGTTCCGGCCGTCTGCTGACCGGTGCCGACTTCGACATCGAGTCGATGCGCAAGGACAAGAACGGCAACCTGTGGTTTGGTGAAGAGTTCGGTCCCTTTCTCGTCAAGACCGATGCGACCGGCAAGGTACTGCGTCAGGAAGTGCCACTGCCTGGTGTGATCTCGCCGGACAATCCTCTCGGTGGCACCGTCAATCTCGGTGGCTCGCGCGGCTTCGAGGGCATGGCTATCAACCAGGCGGGCGACAAGCTGTACACCCTGCTCGAAGGCACCGTGACCGGCGACGCGCCAAAGAGCCTGCGCATCAACGAGTTCGACATCAACACCGAGAGCTACACAAACAAGAGCTTCCTCTATCAACTCGACGCGCTCGGCACCAACATCGGCGACATGACGGCGATCGACGATCACAGTTTCCTCGTGATCGAGCGCAACGGCGGTACGGGTACCAGTGGCAACCCCTTCAAGAAGATCTACAAGATCGACACCAACCAGGTCGACGCGAATGGTTTTGCCGCCAAGACCGAAGTGGTCGACCTCATGAACATCGCCGACCCGCACGACCTGAATGGCGATGGCAGCAACACCTTCACGTTCCCTTACGTGACGATTGAAGACGTGCTCATTGTTGATGCCAACACCATCCTCGTGATGAACGACAACAACTTCCCCGGCGGTGGTGGCCGCGCCCTGACTCCGGACAGCAACGAGTTCCTGCTGATCTCGTTGGCTGCACCAGTGCCTGAGCCTGCTGGTTGGGCCTTGATGCTGGGTGGCGTGGGCCTGCTGGGCGCGATGGTACGTCGTCGGCGTTGCTGAAGTTAGTTAGCCCCACTTGAGACGCTGACGGTAATGTCGGCGTCTTGCTTTGTTGGACGGAGTGGCACTGCAGACCGCCGTATGGGTACCGTGCTGAGTGCCCGCTTTTGCCGAGTTGCCGCTCGTAAGTAGGCATGCCGGCGCTAGCTTCAACTCAGATACTTGTCGCTTAATCTCTGAGACCCCTCTCTGCACGAATGGCGCCTCGGTTTACCTGGGCGCCATTCGATTTTCAGTGCGGAAAGCCGTCGTCCCCAGATCAAAATTAAATCGGGGGTAACACACCGGTCAGCCAACGATATTCGGGAGGCATTTGTTAGCCCTTATGTAGTTCTCACTGTCACACCAGGTAAAGAGGGCGTGGCCGTGCGAGTCATGGGCTTTGTAATCAATCTTCGAATCTGTCGGTGAGCTTATTTGCACCATCATGGCCTCTGGAAATTCCTTTGCAATCCTCAATGATTTTTCCAACTCACCTTCATCAAATGCATGCGAAAACTTGCCTTCTTCTGTCCCGTGAAAACCGTAGTAGACGGTGATCTTTCCAGCTTCTTTAATCTGTCTCGCCATTTTCTCTAGTTTTTCAGCAAATCCATCGACATCAGATTGGCCGTCGTTGGTGAATACGCCCTTTTTGTACTGAATAATTTCATCTGGCATTGCCATCTCCCGATTTTGAAGAAGCTGAAAACGTTCATTGTCCCAATTGCGGGCCGTCATCCATGGTGATGGTCCTTGAAAGAGCTTCCCCCCAAGGACCCTGTTGGCTTGGCGTTACGAGAGTCCGTGACAACCAAGCTATCGTCTCCCTGGTTCTTGTGGGGGGCTTGAGTACTCCCCAAGTACCGACCAGACCAGAACGGCAAGTCCAAACATCTTGCCTATCACCCTCTCGTTGCTGATGTCGAGTTCGAGCTCATAGGCTTGTTGTAGTTGGGCCGACACCAAGGCAGTGACGATGGGAGCGTTTCCGCTGACCATCCGCCAGTTGTCGACGTAGGTTCCGGCCCAAGGCCCATTCTTCGGTTTGAACTGTTCGCCCATGGACACGACGAGTGGTCCAGCAATCTGCATATCGTCGGGCTGAGGGTTAATGCGATGAAAATCGGCAGCTAGCGATTGGGTCTTGCTTTCGCATTTCTCCTTCAGATGCTTGAAGTCTGCTTTGTCAGGATCTTTCAGAAGAGCGGCCTCAACTGCGCGCTGAAAAAGGTAGGGCATTTGGTCTGTTCCCGGTGAAGTTGGATAAATGAAGTCCCGTGCGCGAAGGGAATCGACCCGCAAGCATTGAGGAGACGTACAGGCCGACCCATTCAATCGAGCGCCTCTACAACATGACCAGTTCAGTGCGTTTGGCCGCCACGAGCGCGGCATTGTTTGCCGCAATCAACGCCCTCTTCTTGTTGATAAGGTCGGCTGTCTCGGAGACTTTTGTATTGATTTCTTTGATCATATCTTCGAGAGTGAGGAAGTCGGCCTTGTAGTCTGCGATAGCAGCCTTCAAATCCCCCGGATGCTTTGTCTTGTAGTCGGCAAGCTTCAAGTCATGAACTTGTTGGCTCAGTTCGCTGATCGCCGCGTTAAGGTCATTTTGCTGGGCAATGAGGCCGCTGATTCTGTCGAAGTTGGCAAGAGCACGGGCGCGATCGGCTGACATCCGAATGTCGTAGATGTAGAAATTCTGAACAATGATTTCACTGTTGAAGAAATCCTTGCTACTGAACTTGTTCTCCATCACGCATACGAACATGCTCATCCCGGGAATAATGTCCTTTTGCACAATCTGCTTGGACAATTCAGTTTCCGTTCCCGTCTTGATGGTGGAAAGAATCCCCGTGATGGCCTGAAAGGCTGCGTTGGCGATGATCGCTTCGGTTCCAGCCATCATCGTCAGAAGGTTCTGCGTCGTTGCCGAGATGGTGCTTCCTTTGGCGGCGGAAGCTGTAGGAACTTTGTCGTTCTTGTCGCCGTCAGTGGGAGCTATGACGGCAGCTTTCCCTCCAAAGATCGCGGAGCGGACGCCGTCGATCATTTCGACCACATTGTTAAGTGACCATGTCGAAGCGGTAGACAGGTGTTGATACGATCCGCTTGCTAAAGGTTGGGCATCGTCCCATTTCCCGTCGGCGTAGAATTTCTTGATTCGAGCGTCCAGGATGTTCTGGGCTTCTGCCGCAGTTTTGTCCAGCTCAGCGTTTCTCTCGTCGATATATTTTTGAAATGCCGTGTTGCTTTCGCCGACTTCCTTGATATTCGTTGCGTGGCCCATTTGAACCTGACCTTTCTGTGTTTCGTTGAAAAGTGAATGATGAATTCGAATTGCATTGCGAGACGAATGGCCTTGCAACGCTCTGTAAATCTAGTAGTGGATAGTTAATTCGCATATACCTCCGATGTCGTAGGTCGCTTACTCGTAAAGTGCAACGAGTTGCGCGATGCTGCGGAGATTTAGCTTGCGTAGCAGGTTCTCGCGATGCTTGCGGACAGTGGGATCGGTGATTTCAAGTTGTCTTGAGATGCTCTTGCTCGTGAATCCCTGGATTACCAGTCTCATCACTTGGAGTTCTCTGGCTGAAAGGAGCTCGTCCAATGGGCGCTCAACCAATCTGGGCAAGTAATTCTGTTGCCTAGCGTGTTCAATCAGTTGCCTGCCGTTGCAAAGCCCAGCTTTGCCGAGCATGTTGCGACGGTGTGTCTTGACCGTGAGCTCACTGATTGCAAGCTCGGATGCGATTTCCCGGCAAGAAAGGCCCTTTGCCATCAGGTGAAGGATCTCTCTCTCACGCGGTGTCAGGGAGCTTAGATGGCCGTCGGTCATTCGTCCCCCGAATTCGCCGGTGGTCGAAGTGCCGCGGCATAGCCATGCTGACTGGAGTCAGCAGGATAATTGCCATGTCATTATTTTTGAAAGTGAACTGGTGACTCCTCGCAGCTGGTGCGCGAAGGCGAGGCAAGACCGAACGTGCCTGCCGCCTCAAATGGGAAGACTGGCGCCGTTGTGCTGGGTTACCGGGGACCTCAGACAGCCGGGGCGACATTCAGACCGGAATGCGCACTACAGCTCCGCTGAGGATGAGAGCGTGCTTCCTCTCAGTGATCATGCAGCCGACATTTCTCTCTGGCTGCCGATCCACTCAGTATCGATCACCCGAATCGTCATGCGTTTGAGGTTCTCGGTGTTGTTCGGCAGGTGACGCGAGCGCTTGATGAGGTTGTCGTATGGACTGTGGGTTGATTGTCGGGCAACGTGACGATGGGAGTAAGTCCCTCTTTGTCAGCCGATCGGAATGGTCAATAAGCTACGTCTCTTGATTTCGCGCGATCTTCTCTCTCTGGCAGCCCTTTATCTTTATGCTGACGGCCCCGTAGTGTTTCGAAGGTGGCCGTACGGCATTGCCAAGGCCAATTTCCGTCTTGGTCGTTGATCCGTTGTTCGGAAACAGCGTCGAATGAGCGTCGGGTTGCAGTTAGAGGCTTGGTATCAGCAGAGCCCTTTCGAGCGGCGAAATCTACTGCAGACGTGAGCCCACCGGACAATGCAATGTCGTCAGCAGATGGCGCGCCGAGGTCGTGCTGCCACCGCCACCGCCACCGCCGGTGGCTGCGCTCGGATCCTGCATGAAGAAGCCGCCGGGTTCGTGCTTGGCTGCGCGCTTGGAGGCGGCCGCCGCAGTCGCGACATCCTTGGCGCGACCAAAGCGGCCGGGCCGCACGCGCACGACGCCGATGATGAGCGAGCTGAGCGGGAAGAAGCACGGATTGCCGTGACGATCCTCCGAGTCGATGCCGCCGCGCTCGCGCGCCTCGTTATCAAACAGCGCGCGGCTGCGTTCGGCAAACTCGACAATGGCTGCGCGGCAGCGCTCTTCCCAGTCATCGCTTTGCATGAGCATGATGAAGTCATCGCCGCCGACGTGGCCGACGAAATCGCGCAAGGGGTCGCAGCTCGCCATGAGCAAGCCGGCCACCATGCGGATCATCTCGTCGCCGCGCCAGTAGCCATAGCAGTCGTTAAAGGGTTTGAAGTGGCGCAGGTCGCAGTAGCAGGCGACGAACTCGACGTTGGCCCTGAGCAGACGATCGATGTGTTCGCTGATGGGGATGTTGCCGGGCAGGGCGGTGAGCGGGTTGGCGTGACGCGCGGCTTCGATGCGCAGCTCTGACACGGCACGCACCAGGCGTTCGCCGGTGCCAAGCCCTGCGTAGCGGCCTTCGTGGCTGATAATGAAGCCATCCACGAGGTAGCGTTGATCGTCGCCGCGCAACACGTCGACCAGACTCATCAGCGGCGTGCCCTGTTCGATGACGAGGGGCGCGGCATTCATCATTGTCGTGCATGATTTGCGACCGTACAGTTCCTTGTGAAAGGGCTGGGCGTAGCGGTCCATGAAGGCCTGGCGATTGATCAGGCCGAGTGGCTGCAGGTCGTCGCTGACGATGGCCAAAGCATGCAGGCCGGGTTGTTCGCGAAAGCGCTGCGCGAGATCGTTGTTGGTGGTGCTGGTGCCGACCGGCGCGATCGAGGCGATAAGGGTCTCGGCCGTGAGGCTGCTGTGGGTGGCGACGCGAATGTCGGGAAACACGGCGAGCTGGCTCGACTGCAGGATGTCCAGCACGATGCGTGGCAGCTCGCGCGCGGGTTGCGCTTGTGGTCGGCCGAGCAGGTAGCCCTGGCCATACATGATGCCCATGTCGCGCAGCACGGCGAGGTCGGCCTCGTCTTCGATGCCTTCCGCAACGAGCTTGCCGCCGAAGGTTTCGGAAATGTGTTTGAGCACGCGCAGCACTTCGAAGCGCTCGTTGTCGGCGTGCACGCCTTTGACGAAGTGCTTGTCGATCTTGACGAGGTCCGGGCGCAACTCGGTCCAGGCGCGCAGGCTGGATTTGCCATCGCCGAAATCATCCAGCGCCAGCAACATGCCGGCCTTGCGCCAGGGGGCCAGCGCGGCCTTGAGCACATGCGGCTGGGCGACGCGGTCGTGCTCGGTCAGTTCGATGATCAGGCGCGAAGGCAGGATGCCCATGCGGCGCGCGTAATCGGCCAGCTCTTCGCGTTGTTGCTCGCTGAGGCCCAGCACGGCACGCGGGCTCATGTTCATCAGAAGCTTGCCGCTTGCGTGCTCGCGCGCGAACTCGCGGATCGCGATGCGGCAGCAATGCAGTTCGAGCTCAACCACGCAGCCCTCGCGTTCGGCGGCGGCGAAGAGGTTATCGGGGTTACGCAGCGCTGAATCCTGCGGGCCGCGCACGAGGGATTCGAAGCCGAAGAAGCTGCTCTCGGCCAGATTGATGAGGGGCTGGAAAACCGCGGTAAGTGCGTTGTCTGCGATCAAGGCAGAAACATCCTCTGCGGCAGTCGTGACAGAGGTGGCAATGGTGGAATCCGGGTGCATCGAACTGTTCTCCCTCGATGGACGTTCTCGAAGGTCTGTTCACATATATCCGCCGGATACATGTGAACAGACCCTGGACGTTTGCCCCCTTCAATCGACACCGGCGTGCATCGCCTTGAGTGAATCTTTTGTGACATCGGCACGGGTGCCGCCTGGATTTGTTGCCGGCTGCACGATTGCCACCAGCACTACCCTGCTCAGTGCACGCTCATAGATTTCCGCATTGCCGGGGCGGGCGGTGGACGTTCCTGTGGTCGTGGCGATGCCGAAACTTTCGAGTACGACAGCGGCGGGCAATAGCCGGCTTGTGCTGGTGTCGGGGGAGATGAAGCCCGCCAGTTGCGCATTTGCGTTGAAAACCGGCGCGCTGGCGAGACCTGCCGGCATGGCCTGGCCGAGCAGCATGCCTTGTTGCCCGTCATTCGCAGGGCGGCCAAAGAAGCCAGGCGTATTTGTCGGCAGTGCGGCGTAGGTGCTGCCGCGTACCGGGAAGCCGATCGCATGGAAAGGGCTCCCGGGGAAAAGGCGCGGCGCGATCGCTAACGGCGCGTCATCGTGCGGGAGTGCTTGTTCGAGTCTGAGCAGGACAAGACCTGCGTCCTCGAGCGCGCGTTCGACGGTCGCGCGGCGCAGATTGCCCTTTGCATCGCGCACGCGGATCTCGCCTGAGGTGTTGGCGGGGAGGGCGGTGATGACGTGCGTGCCGCTATCGACGATGAAGCCGCTGCTGGTTTGCCATGAGCCTGCAGGCAGTTCGTCGAACCACGGTGTAATCCAGGTGCCGGTGCTTTCCGCATCGCGCGTTGCGAGTTGAGGCAAGCGCTGCGAGTAAGCCGTGGGCAGGAGCTTGCGCCACACACCTTCAGATACCTTGTCGTTCGCAGCAATGCTGGCGCGATGTCGCAGGGCGATGATGGGCGGTTGGGCCGCATTGCGCGCCAGCCACGTATCCAGCTCGGTAGTCGCGCGCACTGCTTGTTGCCGGTCGATGAAGATCTCGCTCTGCGCGCACAGCAAGGCGACATCGTCCTGCTGCGTTGCGCGTGCCACTTCCAGCATGCGCAGCGCAATGCCGGTCTGGCCGCTGCGGTCGTTCAGGTACGCCATCCACGCCATGGCCTCGTTCGAGCGTGTGTGCTCGCCCTGCACGAGATGGGCAAATGCCAGCGCGCGGCGATACTGCCCTTCGGCCAGGTAGGCGCGCACCATGCCGACTTCGGCCGTGGCCGATTCGCCCGCGACATGGCTGGCATGTTCGAACAGTGCTGCGGCATCGGGTGATTTGAGCGCCAGGGCTTGCTCGGCGCGGAGCAGGGCGGCCGGCAGCGTCTCCGCATTGCGCACGCGTGGCGCGGCGACGGCGCCCGCGCAGGCGAGTGCGATTGCCATGCAACAGATGCGTGCGGTCTTGCCATGCCGGTGGTTCATCGTCGTGCCAGGTTGCCGTTTGTGGATGGCAACTGATAGCACCGCGCCATGACGCGGTTATTACCGTGTGCATCTGAGGGGCCATCTGTGCCGAACACAACAGATGTGACATTCGCGTAACAAAATGCATCGTTCGGATGCTCCACACGGGCTATGCGGATGCATTGCCGGCTGCGAGTGGATGTAACGGGAGCTGCTTAAGCTGCAAGGCACTGTCGACTGTCTTCCCTATGCATCTTCCGGAGATTCACATGTTCAAGAAATATGCCAAAGCCGTTCTGCCGCTTGCTTTGCTGGCTGCCTCGATGGGCAATGCCGAAGCCTTGACCACGGGCGATCTGGCGTTCACTGCTTTCAATGCCGACGAAGATGGCTGGGCCATGGTGACCTTCGCTGATATCGCTGCGAACACGACGATCTACTTCACGGACAACGAGTGGAACGGTAGTGCCGTCGGCTCTGGCGGTGTCTTCAATACGGGCGAGAGCTATCACCAGTGGGTGTCTGGCGCGAGCACGATTGCTGCCGGCACGGTGATCCGTTTCAGCGCGGTCGACCAGACGACGCTGTCTTCCTCCGTTGGCACGCTGACACGCGCTGCGGTGAGTGGCAGCACGAACTACGGCGTGGCCAATTCCAACGACGTGATCTATGCCTACCTTGGTACCTCCGCTGCAGCGCCAACGACTTTCCTGACGGCTATCACCAATGGTGACTTCGCTGCGGATGGCACGCTGGCCGGTACGGGCCTGACGGCCGGTGTCAATGCGCAGCGTCTTAACCTCAACTCGCCATCGGCTACGCCCGACTTCGGTCAATACACCGGCGCACGCACCGGTCTGACGAACTTCTCGGACTACAAGGCGCTGGTTGCCAACGTGTCGAACTGGACGGTCGATACGACCAATGGCACCTACACCTCGGTCGTTCCGGATACGACGAACTTCGCCGTGACGGCCGTGCCGGAGCCTGGCAACTACGCAATGCTGATCGCTGGCTTCGGCATGCTCGGCTTGATTGTGCGTCGTCGCACAGCCTGAGTTTCGCTAGATCTGAACGTCGGCCCGGCATACACCGGGCCGAACCTTTCTGTACCTACACTCGCAGTATTCAGCGGAGTCCTTCCCGATGAGCAAGACCTGGTCGTTTTTCAATGTGCCCACGAGCACCTGCCTGCGCGTGGCGCTGCTTGCAGCCCTGACAATCGGCGGTGCCGCACGGGCGTCGAGCAGTGGCATCGTCATCAGTCAGGTGTATGGCGGTGGTGGTAACAGCGGCGCCACGCTGAAGAACGACTTCATCGAGATATTCAACGCAGGGAATGCGCCGGTCAGCCTGAACGGCTGGAGCGTGCAGTACGCATCGTCCGCCGGCACGACCTGGGCCGTCACGCCGTTGGGCAATGTCATGCTCAGCCCCGGCCAGTATTACCTCGTGCAGGAAGCAGTTGGCGCGGGCGGTTCGGTCAACCTGCCGACGGCCGACGTTACAGGCACCATCGCCATGTCGGCGACCACAGGCAAGGTGGCGCTGGTGAGCAGTATCACGGCACTGACAGGTGCTGCGCCCACGGCCGCCAGCATCGTCGACCTGATCGGCTTTGGTGCGGCCAGTGCCGCTGAAGGCAGCTCCACCGCCGCGCTGAGCAACACGACGGCTGCGTTGCGCGCCGCCAATGGCTGCACCGACGCCAACAACAATAGCGCCGACTTCGCCATCGGCACGCCGAACCCGCGCAACACCGCTTCGCCGGTGAACAGCTGCGGCGGCGCGCCCGTGAATGCGGCCATCGTTGCCAGTTGCCCGGCTGTTGCACTGAGCGTGGGAGCAGGCGGTACGGCGGCTTTCTCGGCGACGGATACGGATAGTATGGTGACGGCAGCAAGCATCACGAGCCCGGCCGTCGCGGGTATCTCATTGGGAGCCGTGAATGCGGCGAGCGGTGACGGTGTTGCGCTGACCGGCGCGCTGAATATCGCCAGCACAGCGGCTGCCGGCACCTACAACGTGCAGCTCGGCTTCAGCAATAACGAAGCACAGAGCGCCAGTTGTACGCTGAGCGTCACGATTGGCGCAGCGGCTGCATTCACACCGATCTACGACATACAGGGCGCGGGCACTGCAAGCCCGCTGGCGGGGCAGTCGGTCAGCACGCAGGGTGTCGTGACGGCCATCTTCGCAGCACTGAGCGGCTACTACATCCAGGACGAGACCGGCGACGGCAATGTGCTGACCTCGGATGGCGTGTTCGTCTACTCGCCGGGTGGTATCGCCGTCAGCGTGGGTGATCGTGTGCGCCTCAATGCTGTTGTCAGCGAATACAACACGATTACCGAACTGACGGGCCCGTCGGGTGTCGTGGTGCTGGCAAGTGGCATCAGCATTGCGCCGACATCCGTGTCGCTGCCTGAAGTCGTCAATGGCGATCTGGAGCGCTACGAGGGCATGCTGGTGCGCATCGATTCGCCGATGACGGTTGCGCAGAACTACTTCCAGGGGCGCTACGGCCAGGTCACGCTGGCTGCAGGCGGTCGCCTTATCAAGCCGACGAACATCTTCCGTGCAGGCAGTGCCGATGCACTCGCACTGGCTGCAGAGAACGCACGCCGCGTGCTGATTCTCGATGACGGCTCATCCGCACAGAACCCGAATCCGATTCCCTTCATCGCAGCGGACAACACGCTGCGTGCCGGTGATTCGGTGACGAACCTGATCGGCGTGATCGATCATGGCCTGATCAACAGCGACAGCTCGGCTACTGCGCCACGCGACTACAAGCTGCATCCAACCGTGGTGCCGGTGTTCAGCCGTGACAACGCGCGCACTGCGGCACCGGAGGCTGTAGGGGGCAACGTCAAGGTGGCCAGCTTCAATGTGCTGAACTACTTCACGACGCTCAACGCCTCCGGTGGCAAGTGCTACCCGAGCATGACGCAAAGCGATTGCCGCGGTGCCAACTCGGCAGCGGAATTCCAGCGTCAGCGCAGCAAGATCGTGGCGGCGATGAAGGCGATCAACGCCGATGTCTTCGGCCTCATGGAAATCGAGAACAACGGTACGGTGGCTGCACAGAATCTTGTGGACGCGCTGAATGCCGAAGTGGGTGCTGGTACCTACGCCGTTGTGCCAACACCTTCGACCGGTTCGGGTACCGACGCAATCCGCGTCGCCATGATCTACAAGCCTGGCAAGCTGAGCCTGGTCGGCGCCTCGCTGAGCGATGCGGACAGCATCAACAACCGCCCACCAATGGCGCAGGCTTTCGCGGCAGCGAACGGCGAGAAGTTCTCGGTGATCGTCAATCACATGAAGTCCAAATCGTGCGGCAGCGATGGTGGTGGCGATGCTGACCAGAATGACGGTCAGGGTTGCTACAACCTGCGCCGCCAGAAGCAAGCACAGCGTCTGCTCAACTACTTCATTCCGGTCGTGCAGGCGGCTGCGAATGATGCGGATGTGCTGGTGATCGGCGACCTCAATAGCTACGGCAAGGAAGATCCGGTCCTGGTGCTGACCGAAGACTCCGGCCTGTTTGTCGATCAGATTGCCAAGCATGTGACGACGCCTTACTCCTACATCTTCGATGGTGAGTCGGGCTATCTCGATCACGCCTTGTCGTCACTTTCTCTGGATGAGCAGATCTCGGGTGCAAGCCACTGGCACATCAACGCCGACGAACCATCGGTAATCGACTACAACACCGAGTTCAAGCCGCAGGATCTCTATACCGCCAGCCCGTATCGCGCGTCCGATCATGATCCGGTCATTGTCGGCCTGAACCTGCTCAAGCGCGTCAATGGCACAGCCGGTCGCGACAGCATCGTCGGTACATCGGGCGATGACGTGATTGTCGGAGGCGAAGCTGCAGACACCCTGACGGGCGGCGCAGGCCGGGATGTCTTCGTCTATCAGGACATGCGTGATGCGGGCGACACCATCCTCGACTTCACGCCAGGCACGGATCGTATCGACCTGCACGCCTTGCTGGTCAGCGTCGGCTACAGCGGTGGCAATGCAGTTGCCGACGGCTACGTGCGCCTCGTTACCAGCGCTGCAGGCGTAATCGTGCAGATCGATGCAGACGGCACGGCCGGGCCTCTCGGCTTCCGTCCGCTGGTACTGCTCAAGGGTGTGAGCTTTGCTGCACTCGATGCTTCGCGCGATTTCATTTACTGATCGGACTCCAGACATGATTCTCAAGAAAGTTACAGCGGTCTTCGTAGCACTCACCATGACCACGCTGACAGCATCTGCGCTCGCTGCGACGAGCAATGATGGATTCGATAACGGGCTCGGGGCATGGACTCATCTGGGCGACGTGTCTGTGCAAGCAGATGCCTTCCTGGGAAATTCAGCCTTGCTGACAACGGCATCGCGCGGTGCCGACGATTTCCCGGCAGTAGCGGGAGCGTTCAATTTCTCGGGTGTCGCTGCTGTGGGCAGCGCAGAGATCGAGGGCTCACTGGGGCTTGCGACGGGTGTTCTGGATCCGGATCTGGACAACTTCGTGTTCGCCAGCGAAGGTTCGGTGATGTACAAGACCTTCTCGGTCTTGCAGGGCGAGCGCCTGGGCTTCCTCTGGGATTTCCAGACTAACGAAAGCGCTTCCTTGCAAGGAGGTGACTACGCCTTTGTGAGCATCAACGGAGAGATCACGCGTCTCGACGATACGAGCTCCGAGCTCAAGGTATCCAATGTGTTTGCTCGACAAACCTGGTACGGTCTTTTCAACCATACCTTCACGAGTGATGGCGTCGTGACAGTGGGTTTTGGTGTGGTGGATGTCGGGGATTCGGCAGTGAGCTCTGCGTTGTTGATTGACAATGTTTTCATCGCAGCCGTACCAGAACCCGGCATGGGCCTGCTCATGTCATTGGGTTTGGGTGTGCTGGGCCTGGCAGGTATTCGCCGCCGCAAGTAATACGTGCAGGGGGAGTCCAGCTCCACTGCTTGTCTGAGCGCCAGTTCGCGGTGATGGCATCGCGAACTGGCGTTTTTCACTGTGCGCTGAGCGCCTCGTCGTCCAGCGCACTGCTGCGCTTTGACTGCTTGGCAGCATCGCCCTTGACGCCTCGCGCAGCTGCCTGGGCGCGGTTCGATACGTTCAATTTGCGCAGGATCTTCTGTACGTGATTCTTTACGGTGAGCGGGCTGATCGAGAGGATCTGGCCGATCTCGTGATTGGTCTTGCCCTGCCGGACCCATTGCAAGACCTGGCGCTCGCGCTCGCTCAATGCAGGTTCCGGCGTGCTGTCGGGGATCAGGTCCGCACCTTCGTTATTGCAGACATGCATCAGCGCCACATGCAGGTGCGGCAGTATCAGGTCGAGCAGGTATTTGTAGCGGAGCAGGGTGGTCTCGGGCAGGTGCAGGAACACGAAGAAGCTGCCGGCCGATACGTGCTTGCGGCTGGCCGCGCCGAACTCCGGCATGCCATGACACGCGGCACGTTCGATGCCATTCAGATGCAGTCGTCTGGCAAGCGGGTGTGCATCGGTGCTCCGGATCGTCATGGGCGCGCCGCTCGAATCCGACCAATACCGCGCCATGTCCAGTAACAGGCTTTGCTCGCCGTTGCAGAAGCTCGCTGCCTGCGCTTCGTCAATCACTGCGCGCGAACAGATTTCCGTGCGCAGATTGGCGCCCGAAATGGAGCCCAATCCGCATAGCATCGTTTCATGTGGCAGGAAACTCTGCAGGACCCCTTGCGTCCACAGGTACAGCTGGTGACGCCTGCGCACCTTGACGGATGTTTCGAAGTTGATCAGCAGGCGTTCGAGTTCATGCTGATTCAATGTAAGCGGATCTGTAGCGAACATGTGATTGCATCGGCGTGTGATCTGCAGGACGCGCAACGAACTTTCCGGGCTGTGAGCCCGGTGCGTTCCCCCGGCGCGCGTTGCGTGCTCCGTTTCTGAATGGGCACGCAGGAACAAGTGTGCGACACCAACATGTCAGCTACTCGCAGGAATCGTTGCATATTGATGAAAGCGGACTACGGATTTCGCTTTTTTACATCTCGTTTTTGGTAACCAGATGTTCACCCGACCACCCGGCGGGGGAGAAATGGCTTGCAGCGAACCTGCTTGCAGGCGCCTCAGCTCCCGATAGTCCGTTGGAACTACGTTTCTCCCCGCTGCGAGCGCAGCCCCTGTCATGTCCCCCCCCTAAAGTGCAGGGCGCGTCGTGTTTCGCTCGCGCGTCGCCCTGGCGCTGTATCGCATTAGTGCAAAGGGACTATGCAAATTGACTTTATCGCGGTGCGGATTGAAACCTTGCAAAGATAAGGTTCAAGACGTCTCGCGAGAGGCCCGGAAGTTCTTCCGGACACACTTTTTCTGGAGAGATTCGATGAAACTGAAAGCACTTGTCGCCGCTATGGCGATGGCCGCTGGCGTAGCACACGCAACGCTGCCTGCATACAACGACGCTACTCAAGCTGGCTCACTGAACTTCACGTTGTGGAACAGCACGAACGGCGTCTCTGCGCTGTTCGATCTGGGCCTCGATTCGAGCACCTTCAGCCGTGCCAACGTGGGTGGTGTGGATCTGAGTTCGTTCTCGGGCGCAACCGAAAGCCTGCAAATCACCTGGAACTTCATTACCGGTACCGTCAGCTCGACCGGCGCACATGATGTGTCCACTTTGCTGGCCGGCGTGTCGGGCTCCTGGAGCGACGCCTGGAATACCTACAAGCCGAATGTTGCTGGTTCGGTATATGACGTGTTCGCCATGGATCGTGACGGCACGACGCCTGTGACAAACCACGTTCTGACGACTTCCGCCACTGCCACTCCTGCAGCTACCAACAGCGCCCTGTTGAGCGCCGACAATGCAACGGTCGGTGATTGGCTGAACCTCAACGCCGCCCAAGGCAATCACGCGTCTGTAGCGAACGGGGCCAATGTCGTTGATTCTTCCGTCGTGGCATACCAAGGCACGCCGGGCGCTGGTTTCGGCACGAACTGGGCTAACAGGTTCCTGTTTGCCGCCACGACCAACACGACTGGCACGCTGGACTTCTTTGCCATCGACGGCAATACCAAAGGTTCGGCACAGCAAGCAACCATCAGCAACTACTACGGCAAGTTCGCAGTTGACGAAGCTGCCGGCACTTTGACCTGGACGACTACCGTTGCTGCCGTTCCGGAGGCTTCGACCTACGCCATGCTGCTGGCCGGTCTCGGCATGATTGGCTTGATGGCTCGCCGTCGTCGCGCCAACTAAATCTCTCGTTCCGTCTCATCTGCATGAACTGCCGGGCGGTAGCCGCCCGGCAGCCCCTTTGCCTGAAATCAAGGACAATGTCATGAAAATCAAGTTTATTGCTTTGGCGCTCGCCGCTTTTGGCGCGCAATCCGCTTTCGCTCTCGACGCACTCGTCACCAAGTCCATTCAAGACGGCACGTTGGCCAACAGCCACGTTGTCTATCTGAGTGGTGCATCGGCCCTCAAGGCCTCGGTTCCTCTCGCGCTGGCCAAGCTGTGTTCCGACTCCGTCACGGCTTTCACCTACGCTTCCGACGCGAGCAACGTCCGCGCTTACAGCTGCACGATCAAGTCGACCGCTGCCCTGGCTGCTGAAGGCATCACGGGTCTGGATGGCTGGGCTACCCACAAGCTGTTGCTCGGCCTGTCCGTGCAGAACGGTTCGCTGACCGCCATCCTGTCGCAAGACACCGCTGCCGCCAACCAGAATCAACAGGTCGACTTCTCCAGCGTAACGACGGCTGCTACTTCTTCCGTCACAACGGCGTTCAAGAAGCAGACCATCGGTGGTTTCCTCGACGTGAATCCTGAGCTGTTCTCGACCGTGTTGGCCGGCTACCCAAGCCTGAGCGTCTCCTACGCGACGACACCGGTTGCCGCCGGCCAGTCCTTCGGTATCGCTGTCTCGCCGTCTCTCTACACCGCTCTGCAAACCGCGCAAGGCATCACTGGTTGCACCAACAATCTGTCGCCAGCTTGCCAGCCATCCATCAGCAAGGGTCAATACGCTTCGCTGATTGCCAGCGTGAATGCCGGCTATATCTCTGACTGGTCGGTGTTGGGTCTGAGCGACGCAAAGGCTGTGAATATCTGCCGCCGCGTTTCGACTTCCGGCACGCAAGCAGCCAGCAACAACTACTTCCTCGGTAAGGGCTGCTCGTTCGGTGGTCAGGATCCATCGTCCCTGGCTGACTCCAGCGCAGGTGTCTACAACGTGAGCGAAGGTTCGGGTACGGGCAATGCAGTGACATGCCTGAGCGATGCCACCAACTTTGCCATTGGTGTCCTGTCTGCTGAAAACGCCAGCGCTTCTTCCGTCTGGCGCTTCGTGAAGCTCGACGGTGTTCCGGTGTATGACGGCGTCAAAGCTCGTCAGACTTCGATCGACCAGAAGTACGACTTCTCTTACGAGTTCGTCTATGTGACCCGTAACTCCGCATCGGCTGTCGAGAAGAGCCTGCTGGCCGCTCTCGGTACGGCTGTCAGCGATCCGACCATCACCGACCTCGTTGGCATCTACGTTGCACCGGGCAATGTCGCAGGCAAGGTCAATGCTGACCTGCCACTGCAAGTTGCCAAGGCCACCCGCGGTGGCAACGTCTGCCAGCCTTCACTGTACGCATTCTGATCCTGCGTAGCGACAGACCCGCCAGGGTCTGTCGCGCAGGCAACACCCGTTGCCACGCAGTTCAAATCGGGCCCCTTCGCGAGAAGGGGCTTGTTGCTTTTTTCTGAATCGTGATTCGCGTCCTGATGTTGTCGTCAGACGACGCGATGCACGACGCAAAAACGGAAACATGCGGCTGCTCAAATGCAGGCCGTCGGCATATCAAGGTGGCAGGCAAAAGCCATCAATGGCCATAAGTGTGAGAAATGATGCGTTTGAAATGTGTTGCCTCATTGGCGCTGTTGTCTCTGCTGGGTGCTGCGAATGTGCACGCCCAGAATCTGGACAAGCTGCCAGCTTCACTCTTCCTCAACGAGTTCCGCGTCGAGGGTAATACCGTCTTGTCGACAGACTTGGTCGAGCGCTCCGTGGCCGACTTCCTCGGGCCGGATCGCAAGCTCGACGATGTGTATGCCGCGCAGGATGCATTGGCCAAGCAATACGAGACCGCGGGCTACGTGTCGGCTTCCGTACGTGCGGTGCGTCTCGATCCCGTGGATACCGAATGGGGCAAGGGCTGGGTCGTGGTGTTGCAGGTCGTCGAGGGGCGTGTCGACCGGCTCAAGGTGACGGGCGCTGAGTACAACACACCGAGCGAGGTGAAGGAGCGGACGCCGTCGATTGCCGAAGGCACGGTGCCGCATTTCCCGAGCCTGCAGAAGGATCTGGCCAAGGTGGCCGCGATGTCGGACATGACGGTCACACCGGTGCTGCGTCCCGGCCGCGACCCCGGCACGATGGAAGTGGAACTGAAGGTCGAGGACAAGCTTCCCCTGCATGGTTGGGTACAGCTTTCCAACGAGCAGAGTCCGGACACGACGCCGCGCCGTCTCGAAGTAGGTGCGCGCTACGACAACCTGTTCCAGGCGCAGCACAGTCTCTCGATGCGTTACATCACGACGCCGCTGAAGACCGATGAAATCCGCGTCGGCGCCTTGAGCTACAGCCTGCCATTCGGTGGCGGTGACGATCGACTGACGATGTATCTCGTGCGTTCCGACAGTAACGTGATCAGCGATACGGGTACGGGCGTGGTCGGCAAGGGTACGACCTTCGGCTTGCGCCAGAGCCTGACCCTGCCAGCGACGCCTGGCTCTGCGGCCGGGAGCGATTTCGAGCGCGTGAGTTACGGCGCCGACTTCAAACAACTCGATGAGGTATCGGAAGCGACAGGCTCGAAGCCGGTGCGTTACCTGCCGTTTTCCGTGCAGTACATCGGCATGTTTCCGCAGGAGTCCGGGCGCTGGAATCTGTCGAGCACGCTCAATACGAGCTTCACCGGAATCAGCGATCGCGAGGTCGATTGCAATGGTCACCAGACGGACCAGTTCGACTGTCGGCGCAGCGGTGCCTCGGCGAGCTACCTCACGTGGGCGAACAACATCAAGCGTGAGCAACCCTTCGGCCAGTGGCTGGGGGTAGGGCGCCTGAACTTTCAGTTTGCCAGCGGCCCGCTGCTGAGCAGCGAGCAGTTCTACGTCGGCGGTACGGATTCGGTGCGCGGCTACTACCAGTCCGAGGCGGGTGGCGACGACGGCGCCAGCGCCAGCATCGAGCTCTTCACGCCACGCCTAACGCCCGGCAGCTGGGACGTGAGCGCGAAGTTGCTCGCATTCCTCGATACAGGCTGGGTGCGCACCCAACAACCGCTACCAGGCCAGACACCGGACTACCGTCTGTTGAGCAAGGGTGTCGGCATGCGCGTGGAATTCGGCAAGTACCTGAAGGGCACCCTTGACTGGGGCCGCACGATGTTGCCAGGGCCGCGCAGCAAGGACGGCGCGAGTCGCCTGAATGCCGAAGTGAAGGCGGAGTTCTGAACGTGTCCGGTGGGAACAGTGGCGGCCGCTCAGGTCGCATGAGTGCAGGAGCAGCGATATGAACAGCATGCGTTACCGCGTCGTTTTCAACGACAGTCTGGGTGCCTGGATGGCCGTGGCCGAAAACGTTGCTGCGCGTGGCAAACCGTCACGTGCGCGCAGCGCCGGTGCGCTGGTCTCGCTGCTGTCGGCGTCGACACTTTCGCTGATCGGATCGCCGCTCGCTTACGCGGCCGGGCCACTGCCCGTCGCCAGTAGCGCAGCTGCGCGTACTGTCACCAACACCGCGGGTGTGGGCATCAATACGAACGGCAATATGATGACCGTGACGCAGAGTGGCAGGTCGGCCGTCGTGAACTGGGATTCGTTCGACGTGAACAGGGGCTATCGCGTTCACTTCGACCAGAACGGCGACAGCAGCGCACGCACGCTCAACCGCATCTGGGATGCCAACCCGTCTGTCATCAACGGTCAGATCACGGCGCCTGGTCAGGTGTACCTCATCAATCGCAACGGCATTCAGTTCGGCAAGGATTCACAGATCGACGTGGGCGGTCTGATCGCCTCGGCGCTCAACATCAAGGTCAAGACTTTCGAGGATGGTTACCTCAGCCTGAGCGGCAAGGGTGAGGCGGCCTTTTACTACGCGGGGACGCTGGATGCCTCTGGCAACCTGGTCGACTTCGATGCTGCAACGCCCGACGTGAGTGCGCTGGCAGGGCGTGTGCCGACCGTGCGCAACGAGGGCAGCATCCGCGCGACCGAGGGCGGTTCGATCATGCTCTTCGCGCCGCGCGTCGAGAATGCCGGGCGCATCGAGACCACGGGCCAGCAGGTCGTGCTGGCGGCAGGCTCCAAGGTTTATCTCGGCGAAAGCAAGAGCACTGCCTTGCGCGGCGTTCTGGTCGAGGTCGATCCCTTCATCGGCGGCAACAAGGATTCGAGTACGGTGAGCAACACCGGGCTCAAGGAGGCGATGCAAGGCATCATCGCCAACCGCGGCAACATCACGCTGGCTGCGATGGCGGTGAATAACGATGGTTTCCTGCAGGCCTCTACCGGCAAGCTCGAGAACGGCTCGATCTACCTGCAGGGGCGCTACTCGGCAGCGACCATACTCAAGGACAACGAAGGCTCCGACACGACCAATCTGGTGACGGTGGCACGCCAGGGTGGCGAGGTCGTGCTGGGTGGTAACAGCCGCATCGAACTGCCGGTCGAGAGCATCACCGAGGATGAAGTGAAGGCGCGTGCAGCCGCGCAATTCGTGCCGGAGGCGGGCGAAAGCGAGCTGGTGCGTGCCTCGCGCCTTAGCGCCTTGCAGGACCTGATCCGCAAGCAGTACACCGTGCTCAAGTCGGATGCGTTCAAGCAGTCGGAGGTGCTGATTGATGGCCGCACGGTGCTCATGCAGCGCGGCTCGTCTATCGTCGCGCCAGGCGCGACAGTCAATGTCCTCGCGGCCGGTGAGCGCCGCTTCGGTCTGGATCCGACGAGCAGCGTGGATAACGTTGCCAATACCAATGCGACCTTCCTGAGCAATGCCGTGGACGATCCGGGCGCGCGCGTGGTGATGGAAGACGGCGCGACGATCAATGTCTCGGGCTACCGCAACCTCGCGGTCGATGGCAACCGTAACCAGATCAGTGCGACGCTGGTGTCGAACGAACTCAAGGATTCGCCTCTGCAGCGTGCAGGCATCCTCTACCGCAAGACCGTGAAGTTCAATCTGCTGGATGTGCCGGGCGGCATCATGGGTGTGGCCGATGCGTCGGGTGCTGTGAGCGGTTTGCGCTACAGCCTGCGCGAAATGGCGGCGACGGGCGGAGCCGTCAACATCCAGTCGGCGGGCAGCGTGGTGATCGGCAAGGGGGCTACCATCGACGTGTCGGGCGGCTCGGTGAACTACAGCGACGCCCTGATCGAGACGACGCAGCTCGCCGTGGGCAAGCAGCGCTTCGACATCGGCAAGGCAAGCCAGGACATCGTCTACACAAAGCTGCTCGCCGCCAGAAGGCTTGTCAAAGGCTATAGCGAAGGCAAGAGTGCGGGCAGCATTACGGTGGAAGCACGTGGCGCAGCCGTGATGGATGGAGACCTCGTGGGCAAGACCACGCCTGGCATCTACCAGACCACGCCGGGCACGGCACCCAAGGGCGGCACGCTGATCGTTGGCGATGTTTATGGCGGACAAGACAAGGCCGGTGTGGCGGGTTCGAATCCACGTGCATTGCCATCGTATGGACGCGAAGTGCACTTCGAATCCGGCAGCGGGCTGGACGATGCGGCCAGCTTCTGGGCCGATCCCCTGAATGCGACGGTCAGTAGCAGTGCCTACAACAAGTTGTCGGCCGACGCACTGGTTGCCGGTGGCTTCCAGAATTTATCGGTGTATGCCGATGGCGTTACGGTCTCGGCCGGCGCGCCGATGAATCTGCTCGCCGGCAGCACGGTCACCTTGCGCAGCTCGGGTGACATCAACATCAACGATGACATCAACGCTGCTGGCCTGGTGCTCGACGCGCAGGCAGGCAAGGCGGGGGTTTCTGCCGGTTCCATCAGATTGGCAGACGGCAAGAGCATCCGCGCCGCCGGCATGTGGATCAACGACTACAAGGCGCGGCCGGGCAAGACCTATACGGGTGTGCGTCAGCTCGATGGCGGCGCAGTGAGCCTAACGGCCGTGGGCACTGCAGGGACGCCAGGTGGGCCCGGCACGGGAGGTGAAGTCATCCTCGGTGTGGGCAGCATGATCGACGTATCCGGCGGCGGCGAGATCAACTCTGCAGGTACGCTCAAGCTGGGCAATGGTGGTGCGATCACCTTGAATGGTGGCAACGGTGTGACCTTGAACGACGCCGTGCTGAACGGCTTTGCGTTGGCCAATGGCACGCAGGTCGGCAAGGGCGGCAGCCTGAGCATCACCGCGCCGGGCATCCGCATCAATGATGTGCCGCATGCCCTCGGCGAGCTGGAGCTGAAGAAAGACTGGTTCATGCAGGGCGGCTTCTCGAAGTTCACGCTGAATGCAGCGCTGGGCAACGCGAGCATTGCCGATGGCACGCAACTGGATCTGTCGCGTAGCGTGCGGAATCTGCCGATGGCATATCGTGCGACGAAGACCGGCACCGACCTCGCCAGCGTGGGAGCCGTCGGCAAGCTTGATCCGGCAATTAAGGATGCGTCGAGCTTCTCGATGAGTGCCGCCAGCCAGATCTTCGCTTCGGCAGGTACCGACACTGGCGTCATCGAGATCGGCAAGGATGTGCTGATCAATGCGGGTGCGGGCGGCAGCATCGCGCTCAAGGCTGACCGGCAGATCACCGTTGCAGGTGCCCTGCGCGCGCAGGGTGGCACGGTGAGCATGAATCTGGTGGCCAACAAGGATGCGCCGGATGACGTGGCGGATCGCTCGATCTTCCTCACGGATACCGCTTCGATCGACGTTTCAGGCAAGGCCTTCATCGTCAAGGATCGTCGTGGTCGCCGCTCCGGCGAAGTGCTCGCTGGCGGCGACATCGCCCTTACGGTGGACAAGGGCTACATCGTCGCGCAGCAGGGTGCGACCATTCGCCTGGATGGCAGCACGGCAACCGTGGACAATCTGGCCTTGCGTGCTCCGCAGGAGCTGAGCAGCGACGCCGGCAGCCTGACGCTGGATGCCGGATCAGGCATCGCTTTCGGCGCGCAGGTGTCCGCGCAGGGTGGTGCGCCCAATGCGGCTGGTGGAAAACTGGCAGTCAATCTGCGAGCGGGCGATACGGCCAGCACGCTGTCCGGCGTGGAACGCATCGTGACCGTCGGCAACAATCTGTTCGATGGCAGCACGCCACTGGGTACGCTGCTGAAAACTGCGTCGGCAGGGACGGCCTTGGGTAATGACGCCTTGCTGAAAGGGCGTGCATACGTAGATGCCAACGCGCTTTCTGCACAGGGTTTCGACCACGTCACGATCAGAAGCGATGGCGATCGGCGCGATGGACAGATCCGTTTTGTTGGCGATGTGAAACTTGCCGCAGCCCGCCAGTTGAGCCTGCTGGCCTCGAACCTCGATATCAACAATGCCAACGTAGATCTCCAGTCGGCTTACGTAAAACTCGGCTGGCTGGGGCCGAACAACAAGTACAACGCCTCCGTGGTGGGCATCCAGACGCCAGCGAAGGGTACGGGTCGCTTCACGGTGAATGCGGCGCAAGTCGACCTGCAGGGCAGTGTGAGCGTCAGCGGCGCGGCGCAGACGACGCTTGCCAGCAGCGGCAATATCCGCCTCATCGGTCAGGTGGTGAAGGACGACAGTACGCCGGCTGCGGCTGCGACCGATCGCGTCGAAGGCAACTTCTCGGCATCAGGCAATCTCGACCTGCGTGCAGCGCAGATCTATCCCGGCACGCTCTCCGACTTCACGATCAGCCTTGCGCCGGGTACTGCCAGCGACCCGAGTCTGCTGCGAGTCTCCGGCACCGGCCCGACGCCACAGGTGCCATTGACGGCGAACGGACGACTTGCGCTCGTCGCCGACAACATCGAACAGGGTGGCGTGCTGCGCGCGCCGTTTGGCACGATCGATCTCGGCGCACGTTCCAGCCTGACGCTGCAAGCAGGCAGCCTTACGTCCGCGTCGGCGGAGGGCGCGGTGATTCCCTACGGCGAACTCAATAACGGTACCGACTGGACGATCACGCCCAGCGGCGGCCTGACGAAGACGGTCAGCTCGGTGCCCGTGCCCACCGTGGCGCTGCGCGGTGCCACGGTCGTTGCGCAGGCCGGTTCGAAGGTGGATGTATCCGGCGGCGGTGATCTCTCCGCGGCGGAATGGGTACCGGGCGCGGGCGGCTCGAAGAACGTGCTGGCGCAGGCCAACACCTACGCCATCCTGCCGAGCTACGGCAGCGCCTACGCACCCGTGACGGAAGGTCTCGACAAGCTGGCAGGCACGCAGATCACGCTGGGCGCCAATAGCGGCGTGCCAGCGGGTACCTACACCTTGCTGCCGGCAAGCTATGCACTGCTGCCCGGCGCCTACAAGGTCACCTTGCTGAAGAGTTACCAGGACGCAGCGCCGCAGCTGAAGGTTGCGCAGGCGCTGGGCGGCAGCATCGTCACCGGTCAACTGTCTGTCGCAAATACGGGCATCAAGGATTCGCATACACAGGGTGTGCTGGTGGAGTCCGGCGACATCACGCGCAAGCGCTCCGAATACACCGAAGTACTCGCGTCGACCTTCTTCGAAGAACAGGCAGCGAGAACCGGCAAGGCGAGCGCACATGACACGGCCGATGGCGGGCATCTGATCCTGTCGGCGATTGACAGCATCCAGCTGGCGGGCAAGATCGCCATGGAAGCCGCGACACAAGGGGCAGGTAAAAAACGGCGTGGCGGCATGCTCGACGTGAGCCTGCTCAAGGGCACGCTGGCGAGCGATGGTTCGCCGCGTGGCGACATCGTCATCGGCGACAGCACGATCGTGGCGAGCGCTGGCACGCCGACCCTGCGCGTCAGCGAGAAGGACATCGCAGATATCGGCGCTGCCAGCATCCTCATTGGTGGCGAGCGCAGCGTGAGCGCCGACGGCGCCACCATTGCAGTCACCGCGCGCGAGCTGCGCTACAACGGCCAGGGTGGGCTTGGCGGCAACGCAAACGAAGTCATCCTGGCGGGCGTCAGCAAGGTGTCGGTCGAGGCTGGCTCGCGGATCGAGACGGCGGCCTACGATAGCGCGCGCCAGCCGTCCCTGCAGGCTAGCGTCAAGGGTGATGGTGCCTTGCTGCGCGTCGCTTCGGATGACGCAGATGTCATCCGCACCGGCGTGACAGGCACGCAGGGCAAGCTGGTCGTGCAGAGCGGTGCGACGCTCAAGGGCTATGCCGTGCAGGCAGATGCAACGCTCGATAGCCAGCTGGCGAAGGACAGCGCAGCTTCGGCAACGGCGTTCTCGCTGGGTGCGCGTCAGATCAACTTCGGCGGTGCTGGCAGTACGGGTGGCTCGGTAACTGGCACGGACTTGAGCGGCGACCTGCTCGCGTCCGTTGCGGGCTCGGCGCAGAAGCTGACCCTGCGTGGCTACGAAGGTATCCGTTTCAACTCGGGACTGGTGCTGGGTGATGGGCAACCGATCAACGCCCTGCGTTTCGACGCGCCGAGCATCGAGTGGGCAAGCGGCTCGGCCGGCGTGGTGCAGATCAATGCGCAGAGCCTCACGCTGACCAATACCACGGGCAAGACAGGTGTCGCCGCGACTACCGGCGCCGGCTCGCTCGCTTTGAATGCTAGCGGCAACAGCGGCGCAGGTGCAAACGCTGGCGTCATCAATGTAGCTGCGGGTGACGTGGCGCTGCTTGGCTTTGGCAGCACCAGCCTCTCGGCACAACGTGGCGTGGTATTCAGCGGCACGGGCAATACCAATGTCGGTGGCGATCTGGTGGTTGCTGCGCCGATGATCACCGCAGAGTCTGGCGCGCGCCATGTGGTGAGCGCTGCGGGCAGGATCACGACGACTGTCGGCAGCGGCCCGGTCGAAGACGCGGTCGCCGCAGGCGGCGGTGCCGCCATCAAGTTCGACGCGGCAAGCATCGATCACGGCAGCAACATCGCAAGCAACAGCGGTACGGTGACGTTGAATGCACGCACGGGCGACGTCCATCTGCAGAACGGTTCGCGCATCGATGTGTCGAGCATGCAGACCGATTTCGATGGCACGACCAAGAGCACGGACGCGGGCTCCATCACGCTGTCTTCGACTGCGGGATCGGTGCAGCTTGATAGCGGCGCCGTGCTCGATCTGCAGGGCAAGGGCGATTCCAGCGCGGGCAGCCTGAATGTGCTGGTGCCCAAGGGTGAAGCGAAACTTGCCGGTACGCTGAACGCGGGCGTCTCCGATCTCGGCAAGATTGCGGGCGCCGCGGCAGGGCGCTTCTATCTGGATGCGGGCAAGCTTGCCAGCCTCGACGATCTCAATCGTCTGACGGCTGCCTTCACCGGCGAGCGCAGCGTGCGTCTGCGCGTGGGCGACCTGAAGCTGAGCGCAGGTGACGCGAACAAGCTGACCGCATCGAAGGTCAATCTGTATGCAGATGCCGGCAGCATCTACATCGACGGCACGATCGACGCCTCAGGCTTCAAGGGCGGCAGCATCGATCTCGCCGCACGCCGCGATTTCGTGACCGATGCCAACGGCAATACGACGGCGCAAGGCGGTGAAGTGAAGCTCGGTGCGAATGCCGTACTCGATGCCCACGCTACGGGTGACGGGGAGGAGGGCGGCACGGTGCGCATCAGTGTATCGGGCGCTGACGCACGCATCATCAACGGCGTCGAGGTCGATCCGAAGAGCGGCACGCTGATCGAGTTCGCCAACGGCAGCAAGGTGGATGTGCGGGGTGGTGTGGGCGGTGCCGATGGCAAGCTCGTGCTGAACGCGCCGCGTCTCTTCGATGCCAGTGCCTACAACCCGATCAGTGGCACGGGGGCTCCGGTTGTCGAGAGCTCCGTCTTCCCGACGCCGCCAGCGCCGCTGCAGGATTACACACCACTGGTTGCAGCCGTGGCGGTCGACACGGGAAGTTACCTGTATGCCGGTACGGTTGCTACCGCTTTCGCGGTGACCGACCCCAGCAAGCCGGACTACACCGCGGCGGCCAATGCACCGCTGATTCCCAATGGCACGCGCGTCGTCATCGTGGCAGGCATCAATAACAGCAGCGTCTCGAGCACGACGGGTACGACCTTCTCGATCAATGGCAGTTCGCCTTACCGTATCGCCGCCAGCGCGATCTCCACGACGGCACTCGGCAGGAACCAGTTGATCGCCGGGGCCAGCTACGAGCTCGTTTTCGTGAACAACCCGAGCGGTTCAGTGCCACGCTACTGGTATGTCGACACGACGAAGACCAAGCTTGGCGTCGCCAGCGTATCGGTATTGCCGGTCAGTACGCCTGGCTTTACCGGCAGGACCGGTGACATCGTGTACTTCAAACCCCAACTGGCCAGCTTCGGTGGGGCGAGCAGCAACACCACGAACGGGGGCGTGTTGATCTCCAGCAGTGGGCTGTCCGGCAATGCGCAGCTCTTCACTTCCACAGGCGGCATCGTTGCGCAAGGCGACCTGCTGGCGGGTGGCAGCTACGCGGCGGTCTACGACAAGACCAGCAACAGCTTCTCCCTGCTCAGTTCGGTGGGGCAGCAAGACACGATCAAGATCAGCAATGCGCTGACCAGCGTACCGGCGGATACCTATGACATCCGCTTCACGCCGGGCGCCACCAACACCAGCAGCAATGTGCAGATCCTGCTCAACGACTTCCGCAATGCCGACGGCAGCCTGCCGCTGCTCTATGCCAGCGACGGTTCGCCGCTCGCGCCCGGCGCACTGGTGGCTGGCCAGAGTTACTCGGCAGGTCGCCTCAGCGACGGGCGCTATGCCCTGCGTGCGAGCACCTACGAGCAACTGACGGTGACCGGCGCCAGCGATCCGACGCTGGTGGTTTTCTCCTTGTCCAGCCTCGGTAATACATCGGGTTCGACCTTGAGCAGCGTGCGCCTGAGCGTGAACGGCGCGGGTGCCGTGCCTTTGTTGAACGACTCCGGAGGCAGCGTCGACTTCAACTCGCTCGTGACGAACACGCTCTACGTGGCGCGCCAGGTCGGCGGCAGCTACCAACTGGTAAGCACGTCCAATCTGGAATCGTCCGTGCCGATCAGCAACAGGGGCGTGGTGCTCGCAGGTAGACCCAACGTCGAAGTGAATGCCGTGAAGACGTACACCGCTGCGACGCTGGATGCAGCCTTGCAATCGAAGGTACAGCTAGATGCGCAGCAGTTCTCGCAATCCCTGCCGGCCATTGCCACGCAACTGAACCTGGGTTCCGCGGCGAATCTGGTCGTGCGGCCGGGTATCGAGGTGCGCTCCGTGGGTGACATGACACTCGCAACCGACTGGAACCTCGCCGCGCAGGATGCGAACGGCAACTACCTGTGGCGTTACAACGGCAACACGGCCGCGGGCAGCCTGACGCTGCGCGCAGGCGGCGACCTGAAGATCGGCACGACGGCAAATCCGGCATCGCTCAACGACGGCTTCGCCAACGCCACGGCAGCAACGCCGGGCAGCTTCGCCAATGGCTGGTCCTACACGCTCGTTGGCGGCGCCGATCTGGATGCGGCCTCCAGCCTTGCAACGGTCGATGGCGGCAGCGGCAAGGTCATCGTCAGCCAGAAGGTGCGCACCGCGACGGGCGAGATCCGCGTGGCCGCAGCGAGCGACATCGATATCAGCAGCACGGGTGCCTCGGTGTATTCGTCAGGCCAGCGCACGACGACGAACACCGACGACATGGTCTTGCCGAACTCGGCGGACAAGGGCTACCTCACTGTTGGCGGTGGCGACGTGAGCCTGATCGCTGGCCGCGACATCCTCGGCCAGGCAGCGACGGATCAGCCGACCACCTGGTTGTGGCGGGTGTCGCCAGAGAAGGCAAAGACTGCCAAGCCTGCTGCGTGGTTGGTGCTATTTGACCGCTTCAATCAGCAGGTCGGCGCTCTCGGCGGTGGTGATGTCAGCGTTCGGGCTGGGCGTGACATCAGCAATGTTGCTGCGTCGTTGCCAACGCAAGGTGTCTATACCTACGACAGCAACGGTGTCGTAAACGGCTATACCATTCGCAATGGTGGCGACCTCGATGTGCGTGCCGATAGAGACATTCTGGGCGGGCAATACATGGTCGAGCGCGGCACCGGGAAAATAAGCGCTGCGGGAAGCATGGCGCCTGGCAAGACCGGATATGCCTTGCAACTCTATGCTGCCGACACGCAGTTCAAGCTGAAGGCCGGGGTCGATCTGCAACTCGACAGCGTGCGTAATACGCCCATGGTTGAGCAGAGCACCGGGAATGCCAGTACTTCAAAGGCATACACAACGTTCTGGAACAGCTATACGAGTGCCAGCGCGCTCGATGCACGGTCTGCGGCAGGGAACATTCGCATCTTCCAGAAGAATTCGGCTGACGCAGGGGTGCTGCCTGCCAATTTGCAACTTGTTGCCGCTAGCGGCGGTATCGATCTCGGCGGCGTGCCCCTGCCTATGTTCCCGTCAAGCAGGGGGCAGCTTGGCCTGTTTGCAGAGAAGGATGTTCTCGCGACGGATGCGTCGGGTGCCAACACAGGCGGTATTTCCATGCTCGATCTTTCTCCGACGGATCTGGCCGATCCCTTGCATGCATCAAGAGACAGCAACGGCTTCAAGAAGGCGTTCACGGATGTCACGGCCTTTACTGATAACGGCAATACCTCCCTGGGGGTACGCGTGACCGGCTCGACGCTGGTCGGCAATCTGCACGATGGAGACACGCAGCCGGCCAGGATCGTGTCGCGTAGTGGCGACGTGAGCGGCGCCTATTTCATCGCCAAGCCTGTCAACGTCAGTGCAGGGCGTGACGTGAAAGACATGTCGCTGACGGTGCAGAATCTGACAAGCAATGATGTGTCGAGTGTCTCGGCAGGGCGCGATCTGGCCTATTCGAACCTCAGTGCGAGCGACTTGACCCGGTACGTTTCTGTCAAGGACGGTAAATTCAATGACACGACGCCTGCCATCAAAGTGTTCGGCCCAGGATTGCTGGAGATTACTGTCGGCCGCAACGTCGATCTCGCCAATTCGGGCGGTATCGTTTCCAAGGGGCCAGGCGCAAATAGCTATCTGCCCGATAGCGGCGCGTCGATTCGAGTGGTGGCAGGCAAACCGACCGACATCAATGCAGCGACTTTCGCTGTGACTTACCTGAACGCATCTGACGTGCCTGCGTTCATGGCCTTGTCGAAGGATGCGCAGTTGAACTTTGCGCAAGACTTGCTGCGTCAGCGCTTCATCGATGCTTATCTCGGAACAGGGGGGCAATACCTCACGCAATGGCAGGAATTTGCGAGAAGCAATGGTGTGAGTGATGCGGCGATGAGCAATCCGGCATTGGCTGATAGCAAGCTTTTCAATCGCTTCCGCTACCAGGTGCTGTGGGCGGAGCTCAGCGCATCAGGTATCGCCGCAGCAGCGAGGAATGCCGATGCGAAGGCCAACCCCGGCAAATACACGGCGGCTGAACTGGCGCCAGAAGTGCTGTATGCCGATGGATTCAAGGCCATCGAACTCATGGGGATCGGCGATGCCTTCCGGGTCAATGGCAATGTACGCATGCTGTTCAGCCAGATAAGAACCCAAGCGGGCGGCAATGCAGATCTCCTGGTGCCGGGCGGTTCGCTCGATATCGGCGCGACGCAGTCTCCAGCGTCGAGTTTTGTGCCGCGTGACACGTCGACCATGTCGGCAGGGCAACTCAAGGACTACGACGCTGAGAAGAAGGCGGCTGATGCCAGGGACAAGTACTTTGCCAGCAAACTTGGTTTGATCGCCAACCAAGGCAATTCAAACGTCTTCGCGCGCGATTCGATCAACGTCAATACCTCTCGCTGGTTCGCGATTGACGGTGGTGAACTCATGGGCTGGGCGTCTTACGGCAGTATCGATGCGGGCAAGGGGTCACGCACTGCGCAATCGGGTTCGTCGCAGCGTCTCGATGTGGACAGATCTACCGGCAGGTTCTCGCTTGTCGACGGCGGCGCATCGAGCGGATCCGGTATTGCCAGCATCTTCAATCGTCCGATAACGAGCGGCGGCAATGTAGGGCTCTACGCGCCGCGCGGTTCGATCAATGCCGGCGAAGCCGGGATTCGTGCTGCGGGGAACGTCTATACGGGGGGCACCGTGATCGGCGGCGATTTCATCGTGTCGGTCGGCACGAGTACCGTACCCGCAGCGCCACCTGCACCAGCGCTTGCAGTGTCTGCCCCCGATAGCACCAGCGGCACCGAGAAAGACGCAGCGACCGAAGCCGGTGCACCGACCAACGTCAGTCCGAAGGAGCGTAGTGCGCTGCTGACGGTCGAAGTGCTGGCAACAGACGAAACGTCATCGGCGTCCGCCGTTCCGGAGAGCAGCAAAGACGAAAAGCAGAAACGCTAGCAGTCAGGGCGTGATTTCCTGCAAGGGAGATCACGTCCGCTGCTGATGTCATTGCAGTTGCGTGACGTCGTCGGACTGCGGAATGGTCCGATCAGCCTATTCAGGAATGACCGCGATGCGACGCCATGCAACATTGCGTGGGCATCATCTTCGGGCTCTCCATCTCGCCCGAAAATTCCATGCGTCGCCTCGCCAAACTCCTTCTTTCCAGCGCTCTTTGTCTGCCGCTTCTCGCTCATGCCTGGTGGAGTCCGGAGTGGACGCAACGCGCGAAGATCGTCGTTAATACGACGGCTGCAGGGGTCGAGACGAAGCAGGCGGTGAACAACCTGCCACTGGCTGTTCGCCTGCATTCGGGCAACTTCGATTTCGCGTCAGCCAAGGAGGACGGCAGTGATCTGCGCTTCGTGGCAGGTGACGACAAGACGCCGTTGAAATTCCACATCGAGCGTTTCGACAGCATCAACGAGCTGGCGGTCGTGTGGGTGCAGGTGCCGACCGTTGCACCCGGCAATGACAAGAACGTGGTGTTCGCCTACTACGGGAATGCTGCCGCAACGGCAGAGCCGTCCGCTGCGGGCGCCAGCTATGACGGCAGCCATCTCGCCGTCTTCCATTTCGCCGAAAAGGATGTGCCTGCGCTTGACGCGACTTCAGGTGCATTGAAGACCAGCGCGGCGGTGGCAGTCGATGCCGATGGTCTTCTCGGCAATGCGGCGACCCTCAGTGGCGCGCCGATAAGTATCAACGGAGGGGATCGTCTGAAACTCGCGGCGGGGGCCGCGATGACGATTTCGCTGTGGGTGAAGCCGACCGACGTGGCCAAGGGCACGCTCTACAACGGGGGGGGCGTGCAGCTGCAACTCGCAGGCGGCAAGCTCGTGGCGCAGGTGGGCAGTGCGAAGTTCGAGGGGGGGGAGATCAAGGTCGGGCAATGGCAGGCCGTTGCGCTGACGATAGGTGCGGGCAAGGGCACGCTGTTCGTGAATGGCACGCAGGTCGCACAAGCCGATACGAACCTGCCGGCACTTGCGGGTGACGTCTCGCTGGGTGAGGGATACAGCGGCCTGCTCGATGAAGTGCAGATTGCCAATGCCGTGCGCAGCGCCGAGTTCCTGCAACTGGCCGCTGCCGCGCCGGCCAGCGAAGGCAAGTTGCTGACGGTGACGAAAGAAGCTGCGGGTGACGAAGCCAGCGAAGGCGGCGGCCACAATTACTTTGGCATTCTCTTCCAGAACCTGACCACGGATGCGTGGGTCATCATCATCATTCTCGGCGTGATGTTCGCGATCTCCGTATGGGTCATGGTCAGCAAGACCTTGCTGCTCGGCAAGGTGCGCAAGGCCAATGCGGAGTTCATGAATCGCTACCGCAATGTCAGCGACGAGGCCTTGCTGAACATTCCCAAGGACGAGTTGATGAGTAGCTCGCCGCTGTTCGTGTTGTATCAGGCCGGTGTGCATGAAATCGAGAAGCGCTTTGCTGCGCGTGCCAGCGTCGGCGCTGCGGGGTCGACGATCCTGAGTGGTGCATCGATCGATGCGATCAAGGCAACGATCGACGCCGACTACATCCGCGAGAACCAGAAGCTCAACAGCCTGATGGTGTTGCTGACCATCGCGATCTCGGGCGGCCCGTTCCTCGGCCTGCTCGGCACTGTCGTCGGCGTGATGATCACCTTCGCCGCCATCGCTGCAGCCGGCGACGTCAACGTCAACGCCATCGCGCCGGGGATCGCTGCCGCGCTGATGGCTACCGTTGCCGGTCTGGGCGTCGCCATTCCCGCACTGTTCGGCTACAACTGGCTCGCTGCGCAGATCAAGAACGTCACCACCGGCCTGCAGATTTTCGTCGATGAATTCGTGACGCGCGTTGCCGAGAAGTACGGCGACTGATGCGGCTGATCATGTGCAACGAATGCGTGTCGCGCCATGGCTGAAGTAAAAGAAGACAACCAGCTGTATGACGATATCAACGTCACACCGATGCTGGATCTCGCTTACGTGTTGCTGGTGGTGTTCATCATCCTGACGACGGCCTCGGTGCAGGGCGTCAAGGTTAACTCGCCGCAAACACTCGCCGTGAAGAGCCTCGCCAAACCGCAGACGCGTGCCATCACCGTGACGCGCGATGGCGGCATGTACCTCGACGCCTACCCGGTCACGCTGGAGACGCTGGCCGACGGGCTGGCGCGCTACAAGGCCAGCAATCCTGCGCTGCCGGTGGTCGTCAAGGGCGATGCAGACGCGCAATACGAAAAGATCATGGCCGTGCTCGAGGTCTGCAAGAAGCTCGACATCACCGAGGTTGGCCTCGTTACCAAGCGCGTGGGTTCCTGATGCAAGTCCAGGACGAAGCCAAACCCTACGACACGATCAACGTCACGCCGATGCTCGACCTGGCGTACGTGCTGCTGGTTGTGTTCATCCTGATGACCACGGCATCCGTGCAAGGTCTGTCAATGAGCTTGCCCAAGCCGTCGAACAAGCCGAGCACGGAGAAGCACGAGCTGCGCATCATCCAGATCACGACGGAAGGGCGGACGCTGATCAATGGCGTGGCGGTGAGCATGGAAGAGCTCGAGTCGCAGCTCAAGCAGGCCAAGGCCAAGGACAAGGATGTTCAGGCCATGATCAAGGGTGATGGGAAAGCGCAGTACGCGCGCGTCATTGCCGTGGTCGACCTGTGCAATCGCCTCGAGGTGAACATGGGCCTCGTCACTGCGCGGATCGGTGTCTGACATGTGCGCAAGGCTGAACGCTGCATTGCAGATTTCTCTCGTCTCAGCAATGGCGCTGCTGCTGTGCACGGCCTGCGAGAAGGAAGAGCCCAAGGCGCGTCAGGTGGCCAAGATCGCGCTGCTGCCGGACACGCCGCCACCTCCACCACCGCCTCCACCGAAAGAGCCGCCCCCGCCGCAGAAGGACCAGCCCAAGGAAGTGAAGATGGAGCAGCCGCGGCAGGAGGCGCCGCCGCAGCAAGCCGAGCAACTCAAGATGGAAGGCCAGGCGGGTGATGGCCCGAGCGGCTTTGCTGCCGGCACGCCGACGCAGGACTACAACGGCCAGCAACTTGGCGGCAACGGCGCTTCCGGTGGCCTTGGGCGTGCCGAGTTCGATCTCTACCGCTCACGCCTGCAACGTCTGCTGCAGGAAGAGCTGGCGCGTGTGAAGGAACTCAAGGGAGCCCAGTATCGCGTGCCCGCCAAAGTGGCGCGCGACGGGCAGGGCTGGAAGGTGAGCCTTGCCGACAGCACGGGCGACCCCCAGCTCGACGAGCTGCTGCGCGCAGCCCTTGATCACGCCATCCAGAAAGATCCACCGCCGGCAGCTTCGCCCGCTGGCGGCTTCAGCGTGCGCATCACCAACAAATTCCTGAACTGATCCACCGGACAACTTCTCATTCATCCCCAATCATGAACCGCATTCAACCGCTAAATGCCCTGCGACCGATCGCCCTGGCAGTCATGCTCATCGCCGCCAGCGGCGCCGCACATGCCGACGAGCGCGAGTCGATGGAAGTCCTCAAGCAGACGACGCTGAATCTCATCAACGCACTGGTCGAGAACGGCGTGCTGACGCGCGAGAAAGCCAACGAGTTGATCCGCACTGCAGAAGAGAAAGCTGCACGTACCGTGGCACTGAGTGATCCGAAGCCCGATGGTGCCGCAACTGGCGCGGTGGCCGGTGCTGCCGTTGCGGGAACGCTTGCTGGTGCGGCGGCCCCCGCTCCGGTGCGTGTGCAGTACATCCCGGAAAGCACGAAGAAGGAAATCCGCGACCAGATCAGGAAGGAAGTGCTGGCGCAAGCGCGTGAAGAACATTGGGCAGACCCGAATGTCATTCCTTCATGGCTCGATCGCATCAAGCTTTCCGGTGACGTGCTGGCGCGCTACCAGTTCGATAATTTCGCGAGCAGCAATACGCCACCGATCGACTACGACCAGGCAACGAATACCACGCCTGGCGTCATGACACGGAACGCGCCGCTGGCTGACAATGGCTTCAGCTCGGGCAATACGCAGAACGATCTCAACACCGAACGCCTGCGCGTGCGCCTCGGCATCGAGGCCAAGCTCACTGACGCCGTGCGTACTGAGGTGCGCATCGCCACGGGCAGTACCGACAGCCGCGTATCCACCACGCAACCGCTCGGCTCGGCCTTCAACAAGTATTCGCTGTGGCTCGACCGCGGCTTCATTTCATACGACCCGATTCAGTGGGTAGATGTGAAAGCAGGGCGCATGAGCAATCCCTTTGTCGGCTCCGACCTGATGTGGGACGACAACCTGAATTTCGACGGCATCACCTTCAACGTCCGCGACAAGAAGGCCGATGGCTTCGTGCCTTACGCAACCTTCGGCGCCTTTCCGTTGCAGACCGAAAGTGCACCGGCCCGACCTTTCAGCCGCACCTTGTTCGCTGTGCAGGCTGGCGCGGCGACAGATGTGTCGACGAAGACGCGCGCGCGCTTCGGCCTCGCGTACTACAACTTCCACAATCTCGAAGGCCACGTCGAGAGCGAGGACAACTACCTGACGGGTGTCGGTGCATTGACGCCGACCTATGCCAACACCGAGTACCAGGCCGGCATGCGGCAGAAGGGCAACACGCTGGTGCGCATCAATGCCGCCAACGATTCGAGCGCCACGATCTGGGGCCTCAGCTCCCGCTTCAAGCCCATCCACCTCGGCTTCGGTTTCGATAACGCCCGCACCGATGCGATGCACCTGATCTTCAGTGGCGATTACGTCAAGAATCTGGCTTACGACCGCAACGAGATCCAGGGTCGTACCGGCGTCGCGCCTACCGATGGCAGCAGCTCGGGCTACCAACTCAAATTCCTTGTGGGTACGCCTGCCGTGCGTCGCAAGGGCGAGTGGAATGCCAGCGTGGCCTTCCGCAACCTCGGCAGCGATGCCGTGCCGGATGCCTTCGTCGATGGCACGCTCGGCGGTGGTGGTACCAACCTGCGTGGCTACATCCTCGGCTTCAACTATGGCCTCGACCTTGCGACGACATTCGGTGTGCGTTACATGAACGCGCGCAACATCGATTCGCCATCCATGGTCAGCGATGCACACACCTTCAAGCAGAACACCTTGCAGATGGATCTCGGTGTCGGGTTCTAAGGAGTCGTGACATGACACACCACATACTCGTCCGGGCTTGCCTGATCGGCCTGCTGCTGGCGCAACCGCTTGCCCACGCGGAGGACAAACAGGCCGCACGCAGCCAGGAGCAGCTGCGTCGCCTGCGTCAGCAAGTACAGCAACTGCAACAGACGCAGCAGCAGAGCGAACAGAAAAGCGCGCAGGAGAAGGCCGCAGCCGACGAAGAGCTCAAACGCCGCAGCAGCGAGCTGGGCTCGACCAGCAAGAAGTTGAAAGACAGCGAACGCCAGTTGGCCGACCTGCAGACGCGTCTCAAAGCGGCAGAGCAGGAGCGCGATGCGCTGACCACCAAGTATGGCGACGCCAGCAAGCGCCTCGCTGAGCTCGAGCCCCTGCAGCGCGACACGGCAGCGAAGTTGCGCACACGCGATGGCGAAGCCTCTGGCCTGCAGGCTTCGCTCACCGCCGAGCTGGCAGAACGCAAGCGTTGCGAAGCCAACAACATCGCGCTGTACCAGTACGGCCGTGAGCTCATGACGCTCTACGAGAACAAAGGCGTGGTGAGTGCCCTGCGTCACAGCGAACCCGTATTTGGTCTCGGTCAGGTGCAGATGCAGAACATGCTGGAAGAATATCGCGACAAGCTCGACGCGCAGAAGCGTGCGGCGCTCGCCAGTGACGCATCGGCGGCAACGGCAGCAGGCAAGCCATGATCTCCGCACTGCGCCTGCCGCGCGTCGAGCGCAGCGTGGTGGCGCGTGCCTTGCCGTTCTCGCTCTACATTCTGTGCATGGCCTTGCGTGGCGAAGCAGGTGCGCTGCTCGGTGCCAGCCTGGTGCAATGGCTTTACCCCGTGCAGGTCGCGCTGGTCGCGGCCGTGCTGTGGCATTTCCGCGCCGAGTATGTGGAGCTGCGCGCGGCGCCGTACTCGCTGGAAAACAGCCCGCAGGTGAGGGCGTACCGCGCTGCTCTCGCATGTGCGTTGGGCATTGCCGTATTCGTCGCGTGGATCCATCTCGATGTGTCGCCGCTGAGCATTCCCGCGCCGCATGTGGCGCCGCCCGCACTGGCCGATGGCAGCATCGACTGGCGCTGGATCGTGCTGCGCATCATGGGTGCCGCGCTGGTCGTGCCGCTCATGGAAGAACTGTTCTGGCGCTCGCTGTTGATGCGCTGGCTGGAGGCGCGTGACTTTCTCAAAGTGCTGCCTGCTTCCGTCAGCTGGCGCAGCGTGTTGATCAGCTCCGTGGTTTTCGGTGTCGAGCACAACCTCTGGTTCGCCGGCATCGTGGCGGGCATCGCCTACGCCTGGCTCTATCGGCAGGCAAGTTTGCGCGCAGCCATCGCGGCACACGCGCTGACCAATCTCCTGCTGGGTCTGTGGGTCGTGCATACGGGGCAATGGCAGTTCTGGTAAGGCGTTGGCCCGCACTGCTGCTTGTATGCGTCACAGCCTTCAGTCTGGCGGCGAATGCCTATCTCGACCGCACCCCGGATGCGTTGCGCGAGCAGATGGTGAAGCGCTTCGGGCGCGACGCAGCAACGCATCTCGCCGACTGGCAGCGCGCCATGCAGCTTGCTGCAGCCGTCGCCAGCGAGCGGCAGACGCTCACCACCATCAATGCGCTGGCCAATCGTGCGGAGTACCTCAGCGATCTGCAGAATTGGGGCCTCGTCGATTACTGGGCCACGCCCGCCGAGTTCGTGTCGAAGAACGCGGGCGATTGCGAGGACTATGCCATCGCCAAGTACTACGCGCTGCGCACGCTCGGCGTGGCGGGCGACAAGCTGCGCCTGATCTACGTGCGCGCTTTCTTCCAGGGGCAACTCGTGCCGCACATGGTGCTGGCCTGGTACGCGGGGCCTGACGCGGAACCGCTGCTGCTCGACAACATCGACCCGCGTCTCCTGCCAGCCTCGCAACGGCCAGACCTCTCGCCCGTATTCAGCTTCAATGATCAGGGCGTGTGGCGCGCAGGCGTGCAACGCCCTGCTGGCGAAGAGCGCACCGCCAGCCCCTGGAACCAACTGCAGCAGCGCGTGAAGCGTGAGATGCAGATGTAGGCATGGGCCGCCCGTCATCCGCCTGACACGAAAACGTGCCGAACGCACTACGCGTGGCACTGCCTGCAAGACCAAGGGCTTCATGTCGGCGCGCAATACTCGTTCCCACAACGGCTACACCGTGCAGGTGTGCCATGACAAAACAAATCCTTCTGAGGGAGAGTGGGCATGTTCAAAAAGACGCTTGTGTCTATCGCCATTGCATCGCTGGGCTGCAGCTTCGCCGGCCAGGCCATGGCCGGTGCCGCAGCTGCATCGGGCCAGCAAATCGGTATCGTCGTGCAGGGTGACAACGGCAGCTGGAATCTGGATCTCAGCGCGCTGATGAGCTTCAACGCCGCCACGGGCGCGTTTGCCTTCGACAGCAGCAAGGTGGCCGCACCGGTGAGCGATGCACAGGGCGAGTGGTCTCTCGCGCTGGCCGGAAGCAAGGACGTCGACGGCGTGACCGTGCTGACCTCGGATCGCGTTCGCTGGCATTCGTGGGAACGTGTCGATGGCACGAGCGGTGCCACCGCTACCACCGACAATCCCTGGTCGTCGGTGTTCACCTTCACCGCCTCGGGCAATGTCGATCCGTTCATGACCTACGGCTTCACCGCCAAGAACAACACGGCGAGCACGCAGACCTACACCTTCACCATGGGTGAAGCGCTGTCGCCATCAGTGGCCGGTGCCTACGACATCTACGCTGACGTTTCCGGCTCCATCGTCAATGGCACGGGCAGCAATGTCACCATCACCCCGGCACTCGCCGATCAGGATGGCGATGGCATAGCTGAACTGCAGGTGCTGAGCCTGTCGAACGACGGCGGCCTGACCTTCGTCAATGCCGGTGTCGACGTCGGCCAGAAAGACCTGGCCACCGGCAGCAAGGCCTACGGTCTGTACAGCCAGCTGGGTAGCGGCTCCGGCAGCTTCAACTACTGGGCCTTTGAAACGCAATTCACACTGACTGCAGGCAAGGACGTCGCCAGCCTCGCCGGCTACGCCGAAATCACTCCTGTGCCCGAACCTGCCATGTGGGGCATGTTGCTCGGAGGTGTCGGTTTGCTGGGGTTTGCTGCGCGCGGCAGAAAGAAGTAAGCACGAATCGGCAACAATGCCGTCAGGAGAGAGGGTTCAGACCCCAACCTTCATTGATCTCTTGGTATCCAGGCAGAGCCGTCGGCGGTAGGGAATGCCGCGGGCAGGCGATGCCATGCCGGAGTTGCCTGCGCGCGGTCAGGTTGGTTTGCAAGCTGCTCCCGAGCATTGGCTTGGGTGTATCCATGGTCAAGGGGAGGGATATCGCTTCGGCGACGTCCTTGTACTGCAACCATATTTGAGTGTTGTTTTCGGTTCGCAAAAGGGATTGACCCTCAACGGCTATCGATATTTGCGAACTGCGTATGCGTCGTCTTTGCGCGCCATCTGACACTGCAAAGCGTTGAAAAAAATAGAATAAACAATGGATTGTGATTCCAGGTGTTGCCGGTTCGAACCCGGTATGTCGCCCCAGACTCCGAAAGCCCGACCTCGTGTCGGGCTTTTTCTTTTTCTCCGCGCTTTTCCGTATTCAAGGCTGTCCAAAGGGGTCAAAGCCCTTGCCGGGGCTTTTCGCGCTTCCCGCTTTCGGGGATGATTCGGTCACTTTCTGTTACGCAGTCCGGTCATGACCACACAGACGCCCACCGAAGAAACCCCGGCAACGGCCACACTCGACGAAGCGCTCGCCTACGCGCTGGAATTGCAGCAGCAATTACGCCTCGATGGCGCACAGTTGATCTATGAGCGCATTCTCGAAGTTGCGCCTGAGCACCCTGATGTATTGCATTTTCTCGGTGTGTTGATGCATCAGCGTGGCCGTGTGGATGAGGCAATTGCCTTGATCGCGCGGGCGATAGCGTTGATCCCTGATCACGTGCCATGCCATATAAATATGGGGAATGTGTTGGCGGAAAGCGGACGGCTGGATGAAGCCGTAGCCGAATATCTGCGAGCGCTCTCGCTCGTGCCCGATCAGGCGGACGTCCATAACAACCTCGGTGTCCTGCATAAATTGCAGCGCAAGTGGCTGGAGGCTGAGAGCTATTACCGGCGCGCAATCGAGATTGATCCGAAGCATGTCAGTGCCTACAACAACATGGGTTTGTTGTTCGCAGCGCAGGGCAAGATCAAGGAGGCGGTTGAATACTATTGTCGTTCCATCGCCGAGATGCCGGGCAACCCGGATAGCCGTCGCTTGCTGGGGATTGCTTACTACACGCTGGGGCGTACTGCCGAGGCGGCGGAGGTGTTCCGGCAGTGGCTGGAAGAGTCACCGGAAGATCCTGTGGCGAAACACATGCATGCCGCATGCTCCGGCAAGGACGTTCCCGTTCGTGCGGCCGACGACTATATCGAGCATACATTTGACCGGTTTGCCGACAGTTTCGAAGCGCAGTTGCAACAGCGCCTGGAATACAAGGCGCCCGAGATCGTGGCGGAAGCACTGCAAAGCGCGCTGCAAGCGTCATCCGCGCAACTCGATATTCTCGATGCCGGTTGCGGTACGGGCTTGTGCGGACCATTGCTGAAGCCCTTTGCGCGTCACATGATCGGTGTAGACCTGTCCGCGGGCATGCTGGCGAAGGCCGAGGCAAAACAGTGCTACGACTTGCTGGAAAAGGCTGAGCTGACGGCTTATATAGCCGCACGTCAGGCTGCATTCGATGCCATCGTTTCGGCGGATACCATCGTTTACTTTGGTGCGCTTGATGAGGTCTTGCATGCATCACACGCTGCGATGCGCAAGGGTGGTTTGCTGATCTTCACGGTGGAGAAGGGCGAAGGCAAGGTGCCTGAAGACATCGGCTTCGCCATTAACCCTCACGGACGTTACGCCCATACGCAAACCTACTTGAGAGGCTCATTGACCAAAGCCGGCTTGTCGGTGGACGCCATCAACGAGGTGGTTTTGCGCAACGAGGGTGGCGAACCCGTCATCGGCTGGGTCGTGACGGCACGCAAGTCCGCCTGATCAGGCGCTTGCCCTCCCTGACGCGCGGCTTCGGGTAACGATAATCACTGAACGGGGTATGGCCGGATGGCTGATACGACACAATTCGAGCTGACGACACCACTGGGCAGCAATGTATTGCTGTTCTCGCAGCTGAATGCAGGCGAGGGTTTATCGCAGGTCGCAGAGTTCCAGATTGAATGCCTGAGCAAGGAAGTCACGGTTGATCTCGATGCCATTCTTGGCAAGTTGGTCAGCCTGAGGGTCAGCCTTCCCGCAGAGAAGAACCGCTTTTTCTCGGGCTATGTGACGGGTATATCGCACCTTGGCGCGCAGGATGGTTATCAGACCTATCGCCTGCAGGTTCGTCCCTGGCTGTGGTTCCTGACGCGCACGGCCGACTGTCGCATTTTCCAGAGCAAGACCGTTCCCGACATCATCAAGGAAGTGTTCGCTGATCACGCCATCTCGGAGGTTCGCGATGCGCTGACTGGTAAGTACAGTACTTGGGATTACTGCGTGCAGTATCGTGAGTCCGACTACAACTTCGTCAGCAGGCTGATGGAGCAAGAGGGGATTTACTACTACTTCGAATACAAGAAGGACAAGAACGTCCTTGTCCTCGCCGACGCGTACAGTGCGCACAAGCCGATCGAAGGCGAGGCCGAGATCGAGTTCCTGGAGAACGCAGGTGCCAAGGAAGAGTCGGATTACATCAGCAGCTGGAGCTACCAGCGGCAGGTCCAACCGGGCAAGACCGTGCTGGCCGACTACGACTTCACCAAGCCCTCGGTGAAACTCGAAGGCAGCGCCGCCATGGCACGCTCGCACGGCGAAGGCAAACACGAAGTCTACGACTACCCTGGCGAATTCGACCAGGCCGCCGACGGCAAACACTACGCCCAGGTCCGCATCGACGAATACCAGGCCCAGTTCGAAGTCGCCCAAGGGCGCAGCAACGCCCGACGCCTCAGCGTTGGCCAGCTCTTCAAACTCAAAGGCCACGCCCGCAAAGACCAGAACCGCGAATACCTCCTCACCGCCACCACCACCCTCATCCGCGCCGAAGGCCACGAAAGCGGCCGCAGCGCGGGCAGCACCTTCCAGTGCAGCTTCAGCACCCTCAACAGCCACCAGGACTACCGCCCGCCGCGCAACACCGCCAAACCCATCGTCCAGGGCCCGCAGACCGCCATCGTCGTCGGCCCCTCCGGCGACGAGATCTACACCGACAAATACGGTCGCGTAAAAGTCCAGTTCCACTGGGACCGCTACGGCAAGAAAGACGAACACAGCTCCTGCTGGGTCCGCGTCTCCCACCCCTGGGCCGGCAAGAACTGGGGCTTCATCGCCATTCCAAGAATTGGCCAGGAAGTCATCGTCGAATTCCTCGAAGGCGACCCCGACCAACCCATCATCACCGGCCGCGTGTACAACGCCGACCAGATGCCCCCCTACGACCTGCCGGCCAACATGACCCAGACCGGCGTCAAGACGCGCTCCACGAAGGGAGGCGGCGTCGCCAACTTCAACGAGATCCGCTTCGAAGACAAGAAGGGCAGCGAACAACTCTTCATCCACGCCGAGAAGAACCAGGACATCGAGGTCGAGAACGACGAGACACACTGGGTCGGGCATGACAGGAAGAAGACCGTCGACAACGACGAGACCGTGCAGGTCAAACACAACCGCACCGAGACGGTCGAGAATGATGAGAGCATCACGATCGGCAACAATCGTACGGAGAGCGTTGGCCGGGATGAGTCGATCACCATCAGCAACAATCGTACTGAAGACGTCGGCAATGATGAGTCGATCACGATTGGTAGCAATCGCACCGAGAGTGTCGGCAAGGATGAATCGATCACTATTGCTGAGAACCGGACAACGTCCGTCGGTAAGGACGAGAAGCTTGATGTCTCAGGCAAGCGTACGTCTTCAGTTGCCAAGGATGACCAGTTGCAGGTCGGCAAGAACTGGGTGATAGAAGCAGGCGACTCGGTCACCATCAAGACCGGCAGCGCCAGCATCACGATGAAGAAAGACGGCACCATCACGATCAAGGGCAAGGACATCACGCTCGACGGTGGTGGCAAGATCAACGTCAAGGCCTCCAGCGATCTGGTGCTCAAGGGCTCCAAGATCGCTGAGAACTGAGTCGCTGCAAGATGCTCCAGGTTGTAAACCAGACTCCCCTTGCGGCAACGCTGACGGTGTTTCCCGACCCCCAGGGGGTCGAATGTGCGTATGCCAATGTCAAAGCATCGTTCGATTTTCGTTCGGGTGAGCCCTTGCTGGCAGCACAACAGGCCAACTTTCTCGCGGCGGATGTCTATTGGGGTGAGCCTGGCAAGAGCTCCTTGCGCGCTGCCGGCGACGTGACCTTGCTCAAACCCGCGACGGACGTCATTGTGATCGGCCGCGCAATTGCGCAAGGCGGGGCAACGCAGTCCATGGAGGTCCGGCTGCAAGTCGGGCCTGTGCAGCGTCAGCTACGCATCTATGGCAATCGTCACTGGGTTGCGCGCGGCAAAGGGGAGTTTGCAATCAGCGAGCCCGAGCCCTTCGAGCGCATGCCACTCCGTTGGGAGCTTGCTTATGGTGGCATCGGCGCCCTGCAGGAGGGTCGGCCGCAGGAGGGGGATGCGCGCAATCCGCTCGGTCGCGGATTTATCGCCAGCCATGACGACAAGATTGCTGGCCAGGCGCTCCCAAATATTGAAGACCCTGCAATGCTGATCACAGCACCGCATGACAGGCCGGCGCCCGCAGGAATTGCGCCAGTCGCGCCGACATGGTCGGTACGCAGTCAGTATGCGGGAACCTACGACGAGGCCTGGCAGCGCGAACGGGCTCCGCATCTGCCGCTTGATTTTGATCCCCGCTTTTTCAATGTCGCCGCGCCCGGAATGGTGGCGCCCGGCTACCTGCAGGGCGGTGAGGAGGTCAGCATTGTGGGGTGTTCGGCGGGGGCTCCCTTGCGCTTCAGGCTGCCGCGGCTCGATCTGCGGCTGGAGTGGCTGTTCAATGGCAAAGCCATTGCCGCGATACCCGTGCTCGATACCGTGCTGTTTGAAACCGACGTGGGGCGTTTGCAGATGGTCTGGCGTGCAGCTTTGAGGGTGGACAAGAATCTGCTCAAGCTGCGCGAGTTGCGGGTTGCCTGCACAAACCTGCACATGACTGCGGAGGCGCCGTGAGTTCAGGCATCGTCGTGTTGTCGGCAGGGGCCATTACACCCAATGGTTTGAGTCTTGCAGAGACGGCCGCAGCGGCGCGCTCGCGTACGGCCAATCTGCGGGAGATTGAATGGCGTGACCGGCGCTTTGATCCTTTCGTGGTGGGCTGTGTGCCCGATGATGGCTTGCCTGAACTGGCGGACGACTTGCGCGGGCAGGGCCTGCAAGAGCGGTTCTCGCGCATGCTGCGCCTTGCGCACGTGGCGTTGGCCGAGGCGATGGCGCCTGTGCCCGAGTCTGCGGCGCCGATTCCCTTGCTGATGGGCTTGCCGGAGCATCACACACGCAGCGAGATAGACCCACGCATGTTCATGAAGTACCTGCAAGTGCAGTCCGGTGCGCGTTTTCATGCGTCGAGTCTGGCTGTGCCCCGCGGCCGCGCAGGGGGGCTGATGGCGGTGCGTCAGGCCATTGCAAAGCTGGAGAGTGGTCAGTCGGAGTTTGTGCTGATTGGCGGAGTGGACAGCCTCGTCGATCTGTATGTATTGGGAACGCTCGATCTGCAGGGGCGTGTTCGCAATAGCCAGAACCCCGATGGTTTTGCGCCGGGTGAAGGCGCGGCCTTCCTGCTGTTGAGCACTTCCACGATGGCGCAAGGTCTCGGAGTCGAGGCTCTGGCGGAAGTGGAGGCTTGCGGGATCGGCCTGGAGGAGGGCCATCTGTATTCAGATGAGCCCTATCTCGGTGAGGGCCTGGCCCATGCTTTTTCCGAGCTGTTTGCACAGCCACCCGCGCAACCTGTCGCGAGCATCTACGCAAGCTTCAATGGTGAGCGCTATTGGGGCAAGGAGTTCGGCGTTGCACGGCTGCGCAACAGTGCCCGCTTCGCCGAGCCTTTGCAGATGGAGCATCCTGCCGAATGCTTCGGCGATCTCGGCGCAGCGCATGGCCCAGTGATGGCCGCACTGGCTGCGCAAGGCATTTCTGCAGGCTATCGACGCTCACCGAGCCTGATCTATGCGTCGTCAGATCACGGTGATCGGGCTGCGCTTTTACTCAACGCTTGCAGCTGAGCGCAGGCGCGACGGAGGACTGATTCATGCCATGTACCGTACATAACATCATGGGCTTTGCGCACAAGAACAGTGGCGGCATGAGCATGGTGTTCCCCGACGTCTGCAAGACACCCGCGCCACCTGCGCCGCCAATTCCGATTCCTTACCCCAATATCGGAAAATCGTCTGACACCTCGGCCGGGACCAGTACGGTCAAGGCCGATGGCAGCATGGTGATGGTAAAAGGCGCGAAGTACATGATGAGTGCCGGGGACGAGCCGGGCAGCGTGGGCGGTGTCATGAGCGGCACTTTCAAACAGGAGTGCGAGTTCATGCTCTACTCCTTTGACGTGATGCTGGATGGCAAGAACGTATGTCGCATGGGCGACATGCTCTGGCACAACAAGAAGAACATCTGCGGGTGACACCATGACGCAATTGGGAGAGCCGGTCGCAATTGGCATTGTTCTGGGGGCCGATGACGCCTGTCCATTCGATCATGACAGTCCGACGCCGCCAAGCACGCAGAATGATTTTGTAGGCGATGCAACGGTTCTGGCGTCCAACATGTCGGGCCGGATCAGCACCGCGCTATACGACCCCATGAAGCCAGGCGGTCTCGAAGCAATTGTGAGCCCGAACGACAACCCCAAGCATCCATTCTGGGACGGGCTTGCAGAAGATCAGTGGCCGATACAGATTCCCTGGCGGGATGAAAAATCGGGAAAATCCGGCACGCACCGCTATCCCGTCACCTGTGCTGCGCATCATCTCATCCCCGCTCAGGAGTCCCTCAAACGAGCAACCGAACTCCATGCTTTCATGATCAAGAAGGGGGACACAGAGGCTGTTGCCGAAGGTAAAAGCAAGACGACGCTCTCTGGCGGTGTTGTGTATGCAGATGTGGGCTACGACGTTAACGGCAGCGAAAACGGTTTGTTCCTGCCCGGTAACTATGCAGTGACTGGCCTGACAATGGATGACCCCTATTGGACGCCCGAGTTAAGCGTACTGGCGGGAATTGATTGGGAACATGGCGAAGCACCTGACAATGAAAACGTCGCCAAGCCCAAACAGGTCAACTCCCCGAAACTTACGGGCCACAGGCACCAGATCAACAACGAAAACAGGAAGTGGTTGTACGTGAAACAAGCGGTCAAGATGGCGCCGGGCCAGTTTCATGATCGACACGCCGATTACAGTAATTGGGTGGTGGATCGCCTCAATACGGTAGGTATCCAATATCGCAAGCAAGCTCGCGAAATCATGCAGAACGTCGGCTGCGACAAATGCAAAGAGCGCTTCAAAAAATTCAAGGACGCCGGGCTCCCGACTCCGTTCAAGTTGCTCAGCCGGTTGAATGCTTCTTCCACAGGGCTGAAAGGTCTGTTGGGCGGATCTGTCTGGCGTAGCAAGGTGGTGACATCCAACTGGGGGCAAGCCTACATTCTGGCAAAAACCAGCAATACCCCGGACGCCGACTAAGAGGAATGCATATGTACTACATGCTCGACTTCATCAGTCCGATCGGACAGCAGCAAGCGCTTGTGAACTACACGCCAGACACGCCGGACGACGACATCTTTGCGCGCAGCTGGCTGGAGGGCGCCAGGTTTTCATCGCCGCCGCCTGTGCCTGTTGTTGCCACCATTCCTGCCTCGCAGGCAGGTTTGATTCCGGATTTGATAGGCGGCTCGTTGCCCATGATGAGCAAGCGCCTGGCCGAGGCGATCGAATCTGCAGGGGTGTCGAATATTGACTTCTACGAGGCCGAGATCGACGACCAGAAGTCAGGGCAAAAACTGGATACCCACCTGGCATTCAATATCGTGGGCGTGATTGCTGCGGCCGATCTGGCGAAGTCTGCCTATTCGGCTCCGGATGGCCCGCTCATTTCCGTCGAGTTCAGCTCGTTGGCGATAGACCCATCCAAAGCGCAGGGTGCCAGGCTTTTCCGCCTGGCTGAATTCGTCGCTGGAATTGTCGTGCACGAAAGCGTCAAGCAGGCGATTGAGCAAGCCAATATCACGACATTGACCTTCACCGATCCGGCGGAGTGGGCAAGTTAGGCAGATCACCCGTGTGGCTGGCTGAGGCGCTGGCTGCACAACACTGTTTGTTCCGGATTTCCGTGCCGTACCAACCGATCGACGACAGCGCGAGGGTAGTGAGAAATGAATGACGCAATTGCCGGCATGCTTCAGCAGACTGCGGGGTTTGCATTCGAGACGGGCTCCATTCTCAGCATTGAAGCTGCGGGCACGATTCTGGTTCGCTCCGTTGAAGGAACGACGACGCGTTGCCTCTGGCTTGAAAATGCGGCAGCACCCATTGCGCTCCTTGCAGGAGATCAGGTGCTGTTTGTCCGTACCAATTCCGAGCAAGGCGTGGTGGTCGGTCGGGTTGGCGTCTACAGCGCGCCGGAAGCGTCTGTCCCGCCCAAACAGCTCACGCTCGAAGCCACCGAGGTGCTAAGCCTGAAGTGCGGCGATGTGTCGATTGATCTGCGTGCCGCGGATGGCAAGTTGATGATGCGTGGCGAGGATGTGCTGCTGCGCGCCAAGGGAACGCAGCGCATCAAGGCTGGCTCAGTCAACATCAACTGATGGGCTCTATCCGTACCCCTGTACGCAAGCTGCGCTTTATCCCCGGGCAGATTGCGACCCACGCCGAAGAACTGGCCTATTTGCGCTCGCGCTTGCGTGCTTCGCTGGCCTCTCCCGCACTGACCATCGTCAACATCCAGGATCTGCAGGAGCGCTGTGAAGCGCACGTGCAGGGACTGGTGGTGGCCGGGCCCGATCTGTTGAGCCTGGTCTCGGCCTCGCTGGAGGCGGATGATCGCGATGAGGTGTTTGCTGCGGCGTATGGCCTGTTGCGTACCCAGATTCCGGCGTTCGCGCAGCGTGTCATTGATGCCTTCATGAGCGCTTCCGGCAATCGCCTCACGGGGCTTGCCGATGCCTTGGGCGCCGTGCAGGAAACCTTGAGTGAAGCGGCCTTGTTGAAGGTAGTGGAGCAGGGGGATGCGCGCCGCGCCGCCCATGCAGGATTGGCGCTGGCCAATCGCCGCTGTCTATACGCGGGTCATCCGCGGCTCGCAACGCTGCTCGGCGATGAAGACACCGCTATTGCGTTGCTGGCCTGGCGTGTCGCGGCCCTGCTCGACGAACCGGGCGCTGCACACGACCGTCCTTATGCCCTGGCTGCGCGCAGCGAGGATGTCGCGCTGCGCGAAGCAGCGTTTCATGCGGGCGCCTGGCATGGTGAATCCTGGGTGTTACCTGCGCTGGCCCAGCTTGCACAGCGAGGAGACCTTGTCGGCTGGCGTGGTCTGGCTGCGCTGGGCGATGCACGCTGTGTGCCCTTGCTGACATCCGGACTGCAGGAGGAGATTCCCCTGGCGCTACGTGCACCGCTGGCCGCGCGCTGGGGGCATCCCGTCGCGATCGAGCATATGTTGGCGCAGATGCGCGACGCAGACCCGGTGCAAGCCGCCGCAGCGGGAGATGCTTTTACGCGCATGACGGGTTTCGACGTCGAGGGCCGCCGCGAGACGCCACCCGTGGCCGAGGATACGGATGTGTTTGCGCGGGAGTTTGCCGAGGATGTGTGGTTGCCTGACATCGACAAAGCGCAGCGTTTCTGGACGCAGCATGCTGAGCGTTGGCAAGCTGGTGCGCGTTGGTGCCGCGGCTTCGAGATCACCGCAAGCCTGCCTTCTGCCGCGCAGCAGCAGATCAGCATGCAGGCACGTTGGGATTTCGGCGCACGTGCGGCGCTCTCCGGTGCGCGTATCTTCGCGCCGCCCCCTGCTCTGTAAAGCGTACTCGCGGACTTTGCCGCGCCGCTGAGCGCCACGAATCCGCGCTACCAGTAATGCCGGATGCCCGTCTGGGGCATTGAGGCCGGTGCGTTTTACAAGGACACTGCATTCCTGTAGCTTCGCTTGGCAGCATCGGCAGCGCGGCCTCGTCACTGACTGAGGCGCGGATGCAGCACACGGGAAGCTGGCTCGCACACTAGACGAGGGGACGTGGTCGCCATGGCAGAGACAACGCAATTCGAGCTGACAACCCCGCTAGGGGCAAACGTCCTGCTGTTTTCCCGGCTCAACGCTGGTGAGGCGCTTTCGCAAGTTGCCGACTTCCAGATCGAATGCCTGAGTAGCGAGACCGATGTGGATCTGGACTCCATTCTCGGCAAACAGGTCAGCTTGCGTGTTGGCCTCCCTGACGACAAGGAGCGCTTCTTCTGCGGCTACGTGACCGCCATTTCCCATCTCGGTACGGAAGAGCGTTATCAGGCTTATCGCCTGCAGGTTCGTCCCTGGTTGTGGTTCCTGACGCGCACGGCCGACTGTCGCATTTTCCAGAGCAAGACCGTTCCCGACATCATCAAGGAAGTGTTCGCTGATCACGCCATCTCGGAGGTTCGCGATGCGCTGACTGGTAAGTACAGTACTTGGGATTACTGCGTGCAGTATCGTGAGTCCGACTACAACTTCGTCAGCAGGCTGATGGAGCAAGAGGGGATTTACTACTACTTCGAATACAAGAAGGACAAGAACGTCCTTGTCCTCGCCGACGCGTACAGTGCGCACAAGCCGATCGAAGGCGAGGCCGAGATCGAGTTCCTGGAGAACGCAGGTGCCAAGGAAGAGTCGGATTACATCAGCAGCTGGAGCTACCAGCGGCAGGTCCAACCGGGCAAGACCGTGCTGGCCGACTACGACTTCACCAAGCCCTCGGTGAAACTCGAAGGCAGCGCCGCCATGGCACGCTCGCACGGCGAAGGCAAACACGAAGTCTACGACTACCCTGGCGAATTCGACCAGGCCGCCGACGGCAAACACTACGCCCAGGTCCGCATCGACGAATACCAGGCCCAGTTCGAAGTCGCCCAAGGGCGCAGCAACGCCCGACGCCTCAGCGTTGGCCAGCTCTTCAAACTCAAAGGCCACGCCCGCAAAGACCAGAACCGCGAATACCTCCTCACCGCCACCACCACCCTCATCCGCGCCGAAGGCCACGAAAGCGGCCGCAGCGCGGGCAGCACCTTCCAGTGCAGCTTCAGCACCCTCAACAGCCACCAGGACTACCGCCCGCCGCGCAACACCGCCAAACCCATCGTCCAGGGCCCGCAGACCGCCATCGTCGTCGGCCCCTCCGGCGACGAGATCTACACCGACAAATACGGTCGCGTAAAAGTCCAGTTCCACTGGGACCGCTACGGCAAGAAAGACGAACACAGCTCCTGCTGGGTCCGCGTCTCCCACCCCTGGGCCGGCAAGAACTGGGGCTTCATCGCCATTCCAAGAATTGGCCAGGAAGTCATCGTCGAATTCCTCGAAGGCGACCCCGACCAACCCATCATCACCGGCCGCGTGTACAACGCCGACCAGATGCCCCCCTACGACCTGCCGGCCAACATGACCCAGACCGGCGTCAAGACGCGCTCCACGAAGGGAGGCGGCGTCGCCAACTTCAACGAGATCCGCTTCGAAGACAAGAAGGGCAGCGAACAACTCTTCATCCACGCCGAGAAGAACCAGGACATCGAGGTCGAGAACGACGAGACACACTGGGTCGGGCATGACAGGAAGAAGACTGTCGACAATGACGAGACCGTGCACGTGAAGAGCAACCGCACGGAGACCGTAGGAGCGGAAGAGAAGATCACGATTGGTGCCAACCGCACCGAGAGCGTCGGGGCGAGCGAGAAGATCACGATTGCCGCGAACCGTACCGAGAGTGTGGGCGCTAACGAACAGATATCGATTGGTGCGAATCGCACCGAAAGCGTGGGTGCTTCCGAGAGCATCACCGTGGGGGCCAGCCAGAGCGTGACGGTGGGCGCCAGCCAGACAGTCAGCGTCGGCGGTTCGAAATCCGAAACCATCGGTGCAGGGCTCACCCAGACCGTGGGCGGCTCGTGGAACATGACGGCAGCAGGCCCGGTCACGATCACGGCACCTGCTGGACTGACCATCATCTCGCCCGGTGGCAATCGCACCATCGACAATATGTTCGACAAGATCGGCGGTTTCCTGTCGACCAAGTTCGGTACGCAAAGCACGGTGGCAGGCTCGAGCTATCAGGCAACGGGTGTTGCCATCGCGCAGACGGCCTTGAAGCTTGAGACCACCCTGGAGTCCATCAGTGCGACAGGTATCAACATGGAAACCAAAGGCCTCAACATGGCGTACGTCGTACTCAAGTGCGAGAAGGCTTCCTTCGAGATCAAGACTGCTGACGCCCACATCATTGCCTGACGGAAACCCCACCAGGCCCTTCGAAGAAACGGCATGAAAACATTCAAGCCCGGCGCGGTCGCGATGCTCACACGCACCATCGAGTATCGCGGCCGCTTCCGCTTCATAGTCACGCCGATGCTTTTCGTATCCCTTCAGGGGCCTCTGCGCCTGCGTGGCGAGGGGGCGTTGTGGCAGTTCGCAGCCGAGGAGCTCGGTGCAGAAACCGCCCTGGATGCTGGCATGCCGAAAGTCCGCGGCGAATACTTCGTGCATGGTCGGGCTAGCCCGCCCGGCGGGCCGGCGCCGGCCTGCGCGGTGCGTGCCCGCTTCGCAGGCAAAGAGAAAGCGCTCATCGTGTTCGGCAAGCGCAGCTGGCAGGGCAAGGAGCCCAGCGAGCCCGAAGCCTTTCACGATATGCCCATGGACTGGCGTCTGGCCTACGGTGGTGGCGATTTCGCCCTCAATCCTGCGGGCCTCGGGCATATCAAACCGGATGACACGGCGACGAGCTGGGCTTTGCCGCAGGTCGAGTATCCGGATGATCCCTCGGTGCGTCCCGGCAAGCCGATCAAGGTGGCCGGCTTCGGCGCGCGCGATGCAATGCATCCGGAGCGCGCCGCGATGATCGGCACCTACGATGACAACTGGCTGAAGACGGACTTCCCAGGCCTGGCGCGCGACGTCGACTGGCGTCACTTCAACGTCACGCAGCAGGACCAATGGCTCGACCTGCCGATTGCGGCCGATGCGCCCTGGTCCTTCGAGCACCTGCATCCGACCCGGCCGCTGTTGCAGGGCAATCTGCCCGGCCTGGTATCGCGCTGTTTCATCACTCGTCTCGTTGGTGACGAGCCACGTTTCCAGGAAATCCCGACGCAGCTCGAGACGGTACTGTTCTTCCCGCATCGCGAGTGCGCGGTGCTGATCAGTCGCGGCAGCCTCGAAGTGGCAGAAGAGGATGCGGCCGAGATCAAATTGCTGATCGCGGCGGCAGAGTGGCAGGACGAGTCACGTTCGCTCGAGCACTACGCCGAAGCCGTGCAACAGCGCCTCGATCCGGAAAACGGCCACTTCTTCATGCTCAAGGAGGACGACCTCCTGCCGGGCGGGCAGGGCGAGCGCTACAGCGTCGAGCAGTTCGTCAGCGCCTTGCCCGAGAATCCGCGCCCCCTGCTCGCCGAGAACCTGCGCCGGCGTCAGCGTGCCGAGATCGAAAGTGCGCGCGCCATGGTGACGGCCTACGGCATGGACCCTGATGATGGTCACGCGCCGAGCTTGCCTGCAGAGGCTGAGGCGCTGCCAAAAAGGCTGGAGGATTTTCCTGCCTTCCTTGCAGAGAAGAAGGCACAGGAGCTTGCCTCGCGAGCGGAGTTTGCCGCGCGCGAGGCGACGTATGATGCGCAACGGCGTGCGCTGTTCGCGAGCCTTGGCATGGACTACGGCATCATCGAGGCCGAGTACTCGGCCAAGCCCAAAGGGCCGCCGACCATGACGGCCCAAGCGCAATTCGACACCCTGGCGCAGGTGCGCAGCACGCTGGCGGCGCAGAATGGGCCCGTTGACGAGATCGACCAGTACCTCGAAGACCCTGCATTCCGCGAACGCATGCATTCCGCAGAGCGCCAGGCGAAGCAGGCCTACCTGGTCAGCGCACACATGCAAGACGCGGCTGACCGCATGCCTGCAGAACGTGCGGACTGGATTCGTGATCGCGCAGTGCAGCACCTGGAAAGCGGTGGCGCTTTCACGGGCATCAACCTCACTGGCGCCAATCTAACCGGGATGAATTTTGCAGGGCGTGATTTCAGCGGCGCGCATCTGGAAGCCATTGATTTCAGCGGCTGCGATTTGTCAGGCTGCAATTTCGACAAGGCAGTGCTGGCGCGTGCCAATCTTTCGCGGGCCACGCTGACTGGCGCGAGTTTGCGCGACGCCAATCTTGGTGAAGCAGATCTGAGTGACGCGGATTTCAGCAACGCAGTGCTGGAAGGCGCCATCCTGCGCGGTGCGCATTTCGCGCGCGCACGCTTCGTCGGCGCGAATCTGCAAAAGATCAATCTTCTGGGCGGTGCGGATTTCCGTGAAGGGGACCTGTCTGGTGCCAACGCCGCGGATGTCGTATTGCTCGATGCTGACCTGCAAGGCCTGGTGTGTCGCAATACCAATCTCGACCGGGCAGCCTTCGTACGTTGCAAGCTCGGGGGGGCAGATTTCTCGGGCGCGAGCCTGGAGCGTGCGTCCTTCATCGAGGTGCAGGCGCAGGAGATGCGATTCGTCGGTGCGCGCATCATCAAGACCGTTTTCGTCGGCGTGAACATGCTGGATGGCGCTGACTTCAGCGGCGCCGAGATTCTCACCAGCAACTTCCGGCCCTCCAGCATGCGTGGTGCGCGTTTTGATGCCGCGACCATTCGCGAGTCGGATTTCTCGAGTGCCGATCTGCATTCGTCGAGCTTCGCTGCGGCGAATGCAACTGATTGCCGCTTCACGAAGACCGATTTGCGCAAGGCGCGCATGGCGGGCGCGAAGCTCATGAACAGCAGCTTTGCCAGTGCCCGCCTCGAAGGTGCGGATTTGCGCGAGACGAACCTGTATGCAGCCGATCTGGCGCGTGTTGTGGCGGACACGGCCACGCGTTTCGACAAGGCATTGACGACCAAGGTGCGCACCTATCCCCGGCGTCGTGATCCTGAGGTAGATGCAACGTGAGCGTCATGACACGCGATGAGCTTGCCGCGCTGATCCATTCCGGTTACGAGGCCAATGCCCTGGACTTGCGTGGCCTCGATCTGCGTACCGCTGTATTGAGTGGTGGCGTGTTCAAGGGCTGCGACCTGAGCGGCGCAGACTTGTCTGGTGCGGATTTGCGGCAGACGAATTTCATCGATTGCCGCTTCGACGAGGCGAAGTTTGCGGAAACGAAAGCCGAAGACTGCTCCATCGTGCGATGCAGTTTCGTGCGTAGCGACATGAAGGGCATCGCGCTGCGCAATACGAATTTCGCAGAGGGACAGTTCAGCGATGTGGACCTGAGCAAGGCTGATCTTTCACTCGTCGTGTTTGCCAAGAGCAAGCTCGAACGCGTGCGCTTCAGCGGCGCGCGCACGGACCGCGCCAATATGCTGGAGTGTGAAGTGCTGGCTCCGGACTTCAGCCAGACGCTGCTTGATCGTGTGGTGATCCTGAGTGCCGATCTGCGTACCGCGAAGTTCGATGGCGCGGTTCTGAAGAACGTGGTCTTCCTGAAATGTGTATTGGCCGGCCAGAATTTTTCAAGTGCCGATCTCGTGCTCAGCCAATTGATCGGCGCAGACGTGAGCGCTTGCGACTTCACTGGCGCCAATCTGCGGCAGGTGAACTTTCAGGGAGGCAAAGCGATCGGTGCCAGGTTCAGCAAGGCCGACGCACGCAATGCGATCTTCATGGAGTGCGACGTAAGTGGCGCCGACTTCTCGGGTGCTGTGCTGACGCAGGCCATCTTCGTTGCGACACAGGCTACACAGGTGCGCTTCAACGATGCCGATATGCGCCAGTGTGTGTTGCAGCGGGCGGTTTGCGTACAGGCGAGTTTTGCAGGGGCCAATCTGGATGAAGCTGATTGTTCTCATGCCGACCTTAGTTCCGCCGATCTGCGTGGCGCATCTTTAGGGCGTACGAAATTGCATGGCGTGCAGGACCAGGGCGCTGTTTTTACGGATCGCAAGCGGGCGCTGGAAAGCGACCGGGAATTGTTGGCTGCCGAGCAATGGCAGCCGCGTCGTGTTGACCCGGCCTGACGCGGCCGGACAGGAAGGAGACATCATGGGAACACCTGCCAATGAACTGATCACGCAAATCGTCGCCATGCCGGTGAATGCCATCGGCCACGTGATTGCGTGTGCAGACGAGAGCGCCATCCGCGTGCAGCTGGAGGGTGCGGAGTGCGTTGTCAAACGCGCGGCCAGTTGCCTGCTTGCGCCGGAAGAGGGCGACAGCGTGCTGGTGTGCGGGCCGGATGCGAGCGCGCTGTACATCATTGCCGTGCTGGAGCGCAGCGCGACACGGCCGGCTCGCCTTGCACTGGGGCAGGATGCCGAGATCTCCACGCGCGGCAAACTGACGGTGGCGAGCGACGAGTTGCTGGTACGCGCACGTCATGCCACGACGCTGGTTGATCAGCTTGCGAGTTTCGGCCGTGAGTTGAGCGCCTCGATCGGCAAGATCAAGCTGGTCGGCAATTTCTTCGAATCCTTCTTCGAGCGCACCAGCCAGTTCGCGGGCAATAGCGTGCGCACGGTCGAAGGTATCGACCAGTTGCGTAGTGCCAGCATTGACTATCGCGCCGAGCAGTCGCTGAACCTGCAGGCTTCGGAAGTCATTGCCACGGCGAAGACCCTGGTCAAGGTCGATGGCGGCCAGATCCACATCGGCTAAGGGAGAGAGATATGTTCGCCAATACGCAGATGATGGGCATGGACATGGGAATGCCGGATGTCTGCCTGACTCCCGCGCCGCCCGCGCCGCCGATTCCGATTCCCTACCCGAACATGGCGATGGGGCCGACAGCCATCCCGAATTGTCCGACGATCCTGTTCATGGGCGCGCCCGCGCACAATCTGGCGACGACCATTCCGATGACCAATGGCGATAACGCTGGCGTCATGATGGGCGTGGCCTCCGGAACGGTGATGGGGCCGTCACGTCATCTCACCGGTGCGTTCATGACGCTGCTGATGGGCATGCCCGCAACGCGCCTGACCAGCATGTCCCTGCAGAACAGCACCAACTGCCCCGGCTGTCGTATCGTGCCGAGCCAGGTCAAGGTGCTGTTGATGGGGCCTTGAACAACTACGCGCTTGCCATGAAAAAAATGCTCATTCCCCTCCTGATTGTTGCGGGTCTCGTGATTGCTGCCGGGATCGTCTATTTTGTCGTGACGCAGAAATCCGACGCTGGCGGCTTCGACTTCAGCCACACCCAACGTACCCTCGAGACAGGGACGCCCGCCAAGGCGCGTGTGCTGACGATGCGCGACACGGGTGGGCGCTTGAACAGCAATCCGGTGGTCGAATTCCAGCTGGAGGTACAGCCGGCAAGTGGGGCTGCGTTCAGCGCGACAACCCGGGCCATTATTTCTACCGTGGATCTGCCGCGTTTCCAGGCGGGCGCCAGTATCGATGTGAAATATGATCCGGTAGATCACAGCAGCGTCGCTGTCCTGCATTGAGAATGATGAGATTCCGGCCGATCAAAGGCCGACGCAGGCGCACGGTGATTGGGGTAATCTTTTTGCCGTAGCAGACCCACAAAAGAAGAAGCGTTTGCTATTCCTGATTGCAGGCATGTGTCACCAGCGCCGCAGGGCCACATTCGGCGCGCTATCCAGCATGCAATCAAACACTTGAACAGGAGAAGTTCGCTTGTTGCGCATTTCGGTTTATCAATTTCAAGGCGAAGCGCCTGAATCCCCACTGGCATGTGAGTTCCGGGAGCAGGGCGGCACGATAGGGCGTGACTTCAGCAATCAGCTGGCACTGCCCGATCAGGAGCGCCACATGTCACGTGTGCAGGCCGAGGTGCAGTTCGTCAATGGCGGCTATCAACTCGTCGACCACGGCAGCAATCCGACCACCGTGAACGGCATGCCGCTTGGCAAGGGCAACGCTGCGCCCCTGAATGATGGCGACGAGATCGGTATCGCTTTCTACACCTTGCGCGTGGAGATTCCGCGCGCCGCACCTTCGTTCGTGTCGAGCCCCGCCCCCGTCAGCCGTGCGCAACCGCCGAGCCCGCCTCCTGCCGCAAGTGGCGATGCGCTTGGCTTGTTTGCGTCGGCATCGGCGCCTGCCAGCGCGCCACGCGCAGTGGCCCCGGCCCCGCTTTCAATGGATGATCCGTTTGCGGCCTTGTCGATGCCCGGTCAGGTCGCGAAGCCTGTGCCAAAAGCGCCACCCGCGCAGCCAGCATCAGCCGCTTCCGACGACCCGTTTGCTGTGTTCGGCGCACCGTTGCCTGCGCCATCGGCCCCCCCGGTGCGCAGTTCTGCGCCCGCGCCCATGGACGACCCCTTTGCTGCTTTCGGTGCCGCGCCCAAGCCGGCAGCTGCAGCATCGCCTCTGGGTATCGATCTGCCGGGTGATCCCCTGGGTGTCGGACTTCAGCAGGAGGGCGGTTCGCTCGACGATCTGTTCAGCCTGGATAGCAAGAGCCGTTCGCAAGACCCGTTCGCGGGTTCGGCCCTGGCAGATCCGCTTTTCGGCGGTCCTGCCTCGATTTCAGGCACCGAAGATCCTCTCGCCTTGCTGTCTGGCAGTGCGCCCGTAGCGCCGCCTACCGAGCGCAACGATGCGCCTTTGATGCACGAGGCATTTACGCCGCCCAAGGTTGTCGAGGACGATTTCCTGTCGCTGGACCTGGCAGACGACGAGCCCGCTCCGGAGCCAGCAGTGGTGCCGGCAGCGCAGCCGGTCAAGCCGCTCGGTGGCATGGTGTCGTGGGACAACGAAGACCCAGGCGAACCTGCCAGTGGATCCGCACGCGCGCCGCAGGCGCCTGCACCAAGCGCTCCGGCCGCGCCGCCACCGCCGCCACCGGCGGCCCGGCCCGTGGTGGAGCCGGTTGCCAGCCAACCCGTGCCGCGTCCCAAGGTTGTTGTTGAAGGGCTGGACAATACCTCGTCGGCCGCGGTGGCAGCCTCCGGGGCGCCGGGCGCACCGCAAGGCGACGCCAATGCCGCGGCGTTGCTCGAAGCATTGGCACGCGGTCTGGGGGTTACCGGCCTCAAGCCGCCGGGCGGGTTGACGCCCGAATTTATGGAGCATGTCGGCAAGATCGTGCGTGAGGCGGCACATGGCACGATAGAGCTGCTGCTGGCACGTGCGGTGACCAAGCGCGAAGTGCGTGCAGAGATGACGATGATCGTCAGCAAGAACAACAACCCGCTCAAATTCTCGCCGGATGTGAATTTCGCCCTGATGCAATTGATCGCTCCGACGGGCGCGGGCTTCATGCCGCCGGTAGAAGCGATGCGGGACGCCTATGATGATTTGAGAGCTCACCAGATCGCATTCATGGCTGGTATGCGTGGGGCGCTGACGGGCGTTCTCGGGCGCTTCAAGCCTGAGGATCTGGAGGCCCGCTTGAGCGACAAGAGCTTCCTCGACTCGGTGCTGCCGGGCGGGCGCAAGGCGAAGTTGTGGGACCTGTACGAACAGCGTTTCGCGGATATCTCCCGCGAGGCGGAGGACAATTTTCATACCTTCTTTGGCCGCGAGTTTCTCAAGGCTTATGAAGAGCAACTTGATCGACTGCATGATGATCGTTGAGGCATCGCCGCCATGTGCGGCGTCAAGGGACAAGGACTGCATGAATAGCAGCTTCCAGGGCAGGGCAAGGGCAATCCGATGATTGAATTGCAGACTTCATACATTACCGAGACGGGGCGCCGTCAGCGCAATGAAGATGCTTGTGGCTACTGGAGTTCGGAGCAAGGCTCGTGCTGGGTCGTGTCCGACGGTGCAGGTGGCCATGGCAGCGGCGACAAGGCATCGAAGCTGGTGGTCAGTGCGGTGCTCGGGAAGTTTTCTGCGGCACCCGTGGTCAACGAAGACATGGTGATCAGCCTGCTGGAAGCTGCCCACACGGCCGTCATGGACGAGAAGCGTGCCAACCCGCAAGGCGATGACATGCATGCCACGGTGGCTATCGTGCTGATCGATCCGCAGACGCAGTCAGCTGTGTGGGGCCACGTTGGAGATTCGCGCGTGTATCTGTTCCGTCAGCGCGTCCTGGCGCACCAGACCCGGGATCACAGCCTCGTACAGGGCATGATCGATGCGGGCTATGGCGACAGCGAAATGATCCGCACGCACCCGCAGCGCAGCTTGCTGACCTCGGCCATCGGCAACTCTGGTGAGCTGGCACTCAGCGTGTCGGGTAGCCCTGTCGTCATTCAGGAGGGCGATGCCTTCTTGATGTGTACGGATGGATGGTGGGAGTACGTTGACGAGAAGACCATGGAAGGCTTGTTGCAAAATGCTGAGACGGCCGAAGAGTGGTTGCAGTTGATGGCAGTCAAGGTCAAGGAAAGCGAGAACGACAAGAGCGACAATTACACGGCGATGGGAATCCAGGCAGGAGATCTCGAGCCGGTCACGACGGTCATTCTGGTGAAGTAAATCAGCGCAATTTGGCGAATACGGTGGAGGCAGTGTGCAAAGCAATCTGGTCCTGAAAAAATCCCTTGTCGTGGTACTAGGTCTGGGTCTGGTGGTGTCGGGCTGTTCCAGCATGGACAGCAAGACGACGGGAGCTGCAATCGGCGCCGGCATTGGCTGTGCGACGGGAGCCGTGTTCGCCAAGCTGACCAAGAATGACATGGGTACGGCCTGCGCCGTCGGTGCCGTTGCCGGTGGCGCGGCTGGCTACCTGTACGCGCGGAATGCCGAGGTGCAAGAGGCCAGGCAGGTGGCCGACAGCGCTGCCAAGGTAGAGGGTGCCAAGGTGACACCGGTCGAGACGCAGCAGGTTCAGGTCGTCGACAAAGCCACCAACAAGACCGAGACAGTCGCCGCTTTCAAGGCGGTGTCCGTCGAGATTCCGGTTAGCCAGCTGAATACGCCCGAGGGCAAGGATGCGGTCCGCAAGCTCAACGAATATGCGCGCAAGACGGCGGATGAGCGGGGCGAAACGATCGACATGACGATTTCATCGGCGCCCGAGCACGGTGGTTCGACCAAGGTCGCGCTGAAAGAAACCATCGAGCCCGCAGGCAAGGGCAAGGTGCGGCGTACGCTGGTGGCTGATCCACGTGTCAGCGGTAGCGTGCAGCGTTACACGATCGAAGCCAAAAACCCGAGTCGCGTAGACGTTTGATACGAGCGCCGGGACGTTCGTGATTTCTAGGCTAATTCAGTAGGGCAAGGAGCCAACTCCCCCGTGCCAATGTGCGCGGTGCGATGGCAGGTTGTCGGCCAAAGCGGAAGTTGCAACCAACTCGTTCCAGCGTCCGCTGTCGGTCAATAGCGGACGCCTAGTTGTCTGACTTCGGTGGTTCCAGAACGGTTGATTCAGCGGACCCCATTGGGACTTGTTCCTTGCGAAACTGTTCGACCCGGGCCTCAATTGCTTCTTCTACTGACATTGTCATCATCATATTAACGGGAATGACTACCTCGCAATCTATGGGCTCGAAGTCGCCACAAGTCAGTTCAGCAATACCATTACCAAACACCTTGAAGAAGAACGTTGCGTAGGCCCGTACATCATTTTCATCAGGCTTGTCTTCCCCATATAGCAGTCCACCCTCTTCGAGGCTCGTATGAACCCGGCCGCTCCGATAGTCCAGCCAGAACACTAGCAACACAGTCTGCCGTTCGTTTACTAACAGTATGCGAATCACACCGTTTTCCACGGCATCTACATGCATGGTCATTCGATCTAAGCCGACAATCGGACCGTCTGGCCAGATTCCGATCGCCACCGTGAGTCCATTGAGCGCCGAAACATCCTCTGGCGTTCCTCCGCTCCTAAGCACGGTTCGGATGTCCGCGTTGAGAATCTCGTCCCACGGCACCAGTCGATCCCTAGTGCGATACTGCGACCGCGAGTCTGGAACCTTCAATTCATCTCGGATGTAGATGCGCGCTAGCTCTTCGATGATTACCAGATCAGCGGAGAGGCGCTTCCGGTCTGCAGGAATATCTGGATCCACAATCTCGCCATCAAGCGAGGCATGCGCAACCGCGCAGCGGCCGCTCTCAAAGAGATGCTCGCTTACGTCGATACCTGCAGAACGCAGCTCTGCAACACGCTCTCCAGCTCTGTCAGTGAGTTGGTCAATGTGATCCGTGATCCATTTGCCACGTCTGCGCCCATCACGAAACTGCGATTCGATGACTTTGTAGAAGCTGAGAAATGCGTAACTGTCATGGACTTCGTCAAGTCGTCTTCCTTCGCGCCAAAACGCGAGAGCTTTGCGAACGTTCTCGTCCTCAATGACCGGCATGTGGTTGCAGTTGAACGACTTAGGGCCAGCGATACCCATGGACGAGTAGACTGTGCGGCTCCCGTACAACATCGGATGACTGCCCCATAGGTAGCCGGACACGTCGACGTAACCGCCTGCAAACCAGCTTAGGATTGACGTGAACCGATAGACCTTGCCAATTGCCACATCTACGTCTTTGTCCCCCCCGCATGCGATGGTGATGCAGGGAGGTGACGCTTTTCCATCGAGCTCTGATCCGCGCAGGAAATACTCATCACCTGCGTACTCAATGCACACATCGAACGATGGCCACGAGATAGAAGATGCAACGCCCGCAGTGAGCCAGCCCCTGCGACTGCGGAGCTTTTTGGCAACCTCCTCGCCAAACGTGTGGCGGATGTAAGGGGTCTTCAATCGGGACTCCTACCGTGGGGAAAGCCGCATTCTACTGCCGCCACATTCGCAATCTGGAAAGGGATCTCTGCGCTGGCAACGGTCTGACGTTGCGCAAGTATCCGCTTTTTAGTCGTAAGCAGCCGTTTGCGAATCGCCTATTGACCGGCGGCTTTGGCCGAAAAGGAGGTGTCAAAATTTTTCTCCCAACGCGGGATTGCGAAAAAACGCTGTCTTTGTTTGACGGTACAGGCGGATGTCATTTCGTGAGGCTATCCAGATCCCTGTTGAGTTTGCGCATGTATTCCGCCTCTTCCTCCGGGGTGTTCTTGCGGCGCTGGGGTTTGGCGGGAGGGGGTTCTACTTCTTTGCGTGCTGGTTTCGCGACCGCAGGCGCTCTCACGGCAGGTGCTGGTTTGACGGGTGGTCTGGCGGTGACGCTGCTTATGCTGGATGACTGTGCTACAGGCTGACTCGATTCGGAGGAGGACGATGCTGCGCTGCTGGCTGGTGTGTCGGACGTAGCCTGTGCTGGGATCGGTGCTGCTTCCGGGGCGGTGACAGGCTGGCTGCTTTGAGCCGCCGTTGCCGATGGCAAGGTGCTTGCCTGTGTATCCTGGGTGGCAGGAGCCTCGGCTGCGCTGGATGTGGTGTCGTCAGCCTTCGGAAAAGCAAACTTCCTGACTGCCAGCGCGGTCGTACCAATAGCTGCGACGATGACGAGCCCGATGGCAAAGCGCTTGGCGGGTGTGATGCCTGCGGTGGATGAGGCGGCTTGGGGGGCTGGTACGGGTGTAGGCCCACTTGCCGGAGCTGGAGCGACGGGGCGGCGGCGGTCGGCGCGTGGCGGGACGACAGGCGATTTCACGCGGCGCTCAACGAAGGGCGCATTGCCGGAGTGCGCTGCCTGGGTTGCGACGGCGGCCTTCGCGGCGCGCGGTGCCAGCACGCGCGATTGCGGGACCAGACCCAGCAGGTCCCGCATCTCGGCCATCGACTGTGGCCGATCGATGGCATTCACGCTCAGCGAGTGGTCTATCCCGCGCAGAAAGCTCGCGTCGTAGCGCCCTGCGGCCTCGGTGGCCAGCGGGCGATAGCTGTCTTGTACGGCGCGCCCGACCGAGGGTGGTGGTGTCCTGCCGGTAATCATGAAGTACACGACGGCGGCGAGGGCGTAGATGTCGGTCCATGGGCCTTGTTTCATGCCCGGCATTTCGGCGTATTGCTCAACCGGTGCGTAGCCCGGCTTGAGAATCACCGTCAATGCTTGCGTCATGTCGCTGATGACGCGACGGGCCGCGCCGAAATCCAGCAGTACCGGCCGGTCGCCACGCAGCAACATGATGTTGTCTGGCGCGATGTCGCGGTGGTAGCAATTTTCCTGATGGATCAGTTCAAGCGCATCGACGACGGGCGAGAGGATCTTCCTGATCCAGGCTTCGTCCGGTACGGCACCGCGCTCGCGCAGGGCATCGCGCAGGGTCCGACCTTCATAGAAGGGCATCGACATGTAGGCCGTGCCATTGGCTTCCCAGAATCGGTACACCTTGACCAGCGCGGGATGATCGAATTGCGCCAGGAGACGGGCTTCATTGACGAAACTGCGCCGGCCGATTTCGAAGGTCTCGACGTAACGTTCAGCACTGACGAAGACCGACGCATTGGCGCTGCGTGAAGCGAGCGATGTGGGCATGTACTCCTTGAGCGCCACGCGGCGTTGCAGGGAGTGGTCTTGCGCCAGATAGACGATGCCGAAACCGCCTTCGCCGATGATGTCGAGGATCTCGAACTCACCGAGGCGGGTGCCGATCTGCAAGGTGTTCTGCTGCGCTTCGAGCGGCAGCGGCGCGGCGACAGGTGTAGCGACAGGTGTGGCGACAAAAGGCTGGGCAGACGGCAGGGCGTCCTCGCTCAGTGCCATCGTTTTGTCGTTGTCGTTTCCCGCGTCAGGCACTGGCTGGTGTCCTGTTGGTTGAATGCCCGGCTATCGTGCTCGTTCAGGATTGTTCCGGCGTGTATTGCAGCATGCGCGCAAAGACACCCGGGCTGGGCATGCCTTGGCAGACAAAGCCACCGAGGGCGCTCGCTTCATTCTGACACCACCACAGGCTGTAGCCGCCGAATAGCTGACCCATCAGGCGGCCAGCGGCCACGCGGGCCATGGTTTCGAGGCCGACATTGGGGCCGGTTTCAATGCGTTCGAAAGCAGTGCGTTCACGCAGGGCGTGAGCCAGCGCGGTGCCGGCGCCTTCGGCGCGTAGCAGGGAGGGTGAGGAGGGTGAGCAGGAAGGCACACGGCAACTGGCCAGCGCGGCTTCAAAACTGTCTATCGTCGCGTCGGCTTCCAGACCTGCACGTGCAGCAGCTTCCAGATCCTGCACCCACTCCTCCACCGCCCCCACGGTGCTGGGCTCAAAGCTGAAATTCTGCAGCTCGGCGCAAAGGGTCAGTGGAAAGTAGCGGCCCACGCGATCGACCGACGGCATGACGATGCCCGCCCAGGTCGAAGTATCCAGCGTGCCGGGCGCGATCACGAAGCGCCACACGTGCGAGGTCAGGTAGGTGTTCAGCCATTCGTTGCCGAGGTTCTGCTGACTGTGGGCGAGACCGCGTTGCAGCCAGGCGTCCCAATCGGCGACGAAGGCCTGTGGCAGACGTCGATGGGCAAAATCGCCCAATGCAGGCAATTTTCCGAACCATCCGGGCGTCATTTCCATGGCCGATCCCCCTCGCGTTACAGACCGGAGGGGCAGCGAAACTCGGCGAGTTCGCGCAACCGGAAGGGGTTCTGCACGCTGCTCGAGGTCACGTCAAAGCTGGCGTTGCGACCATCGACAGCAAAGGTCACGCGGAATTTCTCCGGCGCGCCGGCAGGCTGGATGTTCGCCTTGTCGAGCATGCGGAACAGCGACCACGGGCCATCCAGTGCCGTGCCCGAGGTGCCGCTGACGCCAGGTGGCGTGATCTGCACGCGCACTTGCAGGCCGCCTTTGGGGCCGGGCCACTGTACCGACTGTGGCACCTGCGGGCCGTGAGCGTACTTGACCAGCTGGCCATCTACATCGAATACGAAGTTGGTGATGGCCGGGTCCATGTCGACCGGCTTGAAATCGAGACGCAGGATGCCGCCGTTGCGGAAGAACACGTCGCGGATCACGGCCGCACGCTGGAACTGCTGCAGGTTGCCGGAGCTGCCGAGCGACTGCTCCTGCACCTTCTTGAAGGTCCAGGGGTTGGTCGAGGTGTCGACGTACTGTGCGAGGTTCTGCGTGAAGAAGGCATCGAGCTTGCCGCCGGGGCCGAACAGCGCTGCGAAGTCGTCACGTGTCACGTCGCGCGTGCTGTTGCGCACGAAGGGGTAACGCCCTTCGATGGCCTGGTTGCAGAACTGGCCAATCTGCGCACCGACCTGGCTGCTCAAGGTCTCGCGCAAGGTCGACAACGCCTGACCGGTGCCTGCAGCGGACACGTCCTGCATCATCGTGCGTACGGGTTCCGGCATGCGCGCGCTCTCAGCCTTCACCTTGGCGGCTGCGTCCGACGGTGGTGGCGCAACCTTGTCGCGCAGCGCTGTTTCCGTGGCGGACATGGCGATGTAGACATCGTTGAGCAAGGCGACGACGGCCGCGATCGGCGCGCTCTTGTCATCACCCGTGACGAGCGTGCGCAGCTGATTGAAGTGGTCGTCGACAATCATCTCGATACCGCCGGCAGGCACCTGTGTCTGTGTCGTGGTGTCCTTGCTGAACAGTTTGCTCAGATCCGACTGCGTTTCCGACAGCTTGTCCTGCACCTTCTCGACTGTGGATTTGTCGCTGGCCTTGAGGCTCAGCGTCGTTTCGCGCGACATGGCCTTCATCAGCTTGGGCAGTGGTGAATCGATAGCCGACAACACGCGGGCGATCTGGATGTTCTGCGTCAGGCTGTTGGCCTTGGTGACGCCGATGTCATTGATGAAGCTGTCCCAGACGCGCACATAGTCGTTCAGGTAGATGCGCCGTACTTCGTTGGCGATCTTCTTCTCGTCTTCCAGGCTGCGCTTGCCGGTTGCCGTGGCGAGCACCCATGGCTCTTCCTCGGTGAGTTGCGCCGAAACACGCTCGACCACCTTGGCAAAGCCTTTGTGATAGCCATCGAAAGTGAACAAGCCGGGGACGCCGCGGCTGAGTGGCGCGCCACTCTTGCGCACGAAGACGATGGCGCCTGCCGGCCCGACGGTTTTCTCGATGGTGAACTCCGGAAACTCGCTACCCACGCCCTGGCGCTTCAGGCGGCTGTAGATGCGGTCGGGCAGTGAGAAGCGCAGCAGCTGGTTGCGCACCGAGGCGATCAGCGCAGCATCAGCCGGCACGGGCGATGCCGCGGGGCCATCGGCAAACAGCACGTTGAGATATTCGGTCAGTGCCGCACGTTGCTCAGCCGTCGTCTCGCGTGGCAGATTCTGCTCCCAGTCGAGGCTGATCCAGGCCTTGAGTGCGTCGCCATCGAAGTGGCTGCCGTCATGCAGCATCAGGTAGCTCTTCAGCGCCTCGTAGGCAAACTCGAGATTGTTCGGGTCGAGTCGGCGCAGCTGGTTTTCTACGCGATTGGCAATGCGCGGCAAGAGTACGTCACGCAGTAGCGTGCGGTAGGCCTGGCCGGACGCGGCATCGAGCTTGTCGCCCTGGTACAGGCCGAACTGCATGGACAGCGGTGCGCCGCCTTCGACACGGTGAGCTGTCAGTGACACATTGCGAACGGCATCGATCACCGGCAGGATGCCAACGACATCGTCCGGAGCGGCAATGCGTGCCTTGTCCACGACCTCTTGCGTAACCTTTACCTTGGCATTGACCTCGTTCACGTAAGCGCGATTGTTGTTGAAGCTCAAGGCCCATGCGACCATCAGGCCAATGGTGATCAGCACTGTTGCTGCGATGGCTGCCAGGCGCATTGCGCTGCGACGACGCTCCCACTTCAGATTCGTGCCGCCGATGCGTTGCTCGGCGAAGACCACTTCGCGCAACAGACGCGTGATGAAGAAGCTCTTGCCGGCACCGGCCTGCGGTGGCGAGACGCGACGCTCGAGACCGAATGCACCGCCGAGGCTGGCCATGACGCGATCAATCGGGCTGCCTTCCTGGGTGCCGCTCGTGAAGTACGCGCCGCGTACCATCAACGCCTGATCGAAACCGGAGGGTGCGAAGACCTTGTCGAGGAACGTTGCGAGTACGCGATTGGCTGCGGCCAGTTGCTGGTCGAACGCAGCGATGGCGCCGCGACGGCCGAGGTCGGGCTCTTCGCGAAGGCGCGTTGGCAACAGATCGAGCACGCGTTGGCGCAATGCGTCGAGCTTGACCGGAAGCTCTTTGACTTGCGCAGCATTGGCGTCGCCCGAGCTGGTCGGCGGGAAGGTGATGCCCCACACCTGGTCGCGCGCCTCCTTGCCGAAGTCGCTGAAGAACTCGTTGAAGCCCGCAATCAAGTCAGCCTTCGTAACCAGCACGTAAATCGGCAGCCGCACATTCAGCGCGGTGTACAGCTCCTGGATGCGGGTACGTAGCGCCGTTGCGTGACGCTCGGCTTCGGCTTCCGACTGGCTGAGCAGATCACCGAGGCTCACAGTCAGGAGTACGCCGTTGAGTGGCTGGCGTGGGCGATGCTTCTTCAGCAGCGACATGAAACCCTGCCAGGCGTCGCGGTCGCTGGCCTGGTCGGAGTCCTGCGTGGTGTAGCGGCCGGCGGTGTCGACCAGCACGGCTTCGTCGGTGAACCACCAGTCGCAATTGCGCGTGCCGCCGATGCCCTTGAGCTGGTGCGCGCCGAGTTTTTCCGCGAGCGGGAAGCGCAGGCCGGAATTGATCAGCGCAGTCGTCTTGCCCGAGCCCGGTGCACCGATGAAGACGTACCAAGGCAGTTCATACAGGAAGCGAGCTGAACCTACGGACAGCAGGCGCGCCAGTCCGCCTTTCTTGGCGTTCTGCGCGCTGCGTGTTTCCTTGAGGACACGTACGGCTTCCTCGAAGCGTTTGCGCAGTGCCAGTACTTCTTCTGATTGAGCGGGTTGCCCGGGCGCTTCGCTGCTCTTGACGAGGCCGTCAAGCAGTTGCGCGTTGTTCTTGCGAGCCTTGATCTTGCGCCAGATGGCCTTCAGGATGAAGAACAGCACGATGGCGCCAATAAGGATCAGGCGCACCAGGGTCGAGCCGAGTGGTGCAAAGCCGGCAATCGAGATCAGCGGGCCGATGAACCAGATGACCAGTGCCAGGGCGATCAGGCCGAGGATGGTCAGCAACACCGGGTGCAGGATTATTTTGAAGAAAGCTTTCATGCGAGGCCCCGTTGGCGGAAGTCTTTAGTTGTCGGACACATTGGTGACCCCGTAGCGCGTATCGCGTGGGGAGCTCAGTTGGTGCCCGCTGCCGGGAATACGATGATCTCGACACGCCGGTTCTGCGCACGCCCTTCAGGTGTGGCATTGGTCACCAGCGGTTCGCTGTCGGCGCGCCCTTCGGTCTGGATCTTCTTGCCCGGCAACTGCGAGGCGAGGGCCGCAGCCACCGCGTCGGCACGTGCCTGCGAGAGATGCCAGTTGGAGGGGAAGCGTGCCGAGCGGATCGGTTGATTGTCGGAGTGGCCGCGCACCAGTACGCGACCATCTACCTTGGCGACGGCTGCACCGACCTTGGTCAGCAGGTCCGCGAAGGATGCCGACAAAGTCGCGCTGCCCGGCTCGAACAAGGTGTCACCCTGCGCGAGCACGATGCTGCGATCTGACAAGTCACGCACGGTCAATTTGCCGGTGCGGATCTCTTCGGGGAGGAACTGCTGCAGACGGTCGGGCGCTTTCACGGCGACTGGCTCGGCGGGCTTCACGACCGGTGTGGGCGGTGGCACCTTGAGGCCGAGAATCGCCGAGAAGGTCGGGTCGGAATTGCGATTCAGCGCGTAGTAGGCGCTGAAGAAAATCATCATCAGCATCAGCGCTGCGATGGCCGCGATGACCCAGATCGGGATCGAGTCGCGCAGCGGACGATCCGGCGTCGCGTTCGTTGCCCATTCCGGAGACAGCTCGCGTGTGGGCTCGCCACGCTCCTTGGCAATCATCTGACCCAGGCGTTCGCGCACCGTTGCCAGTTGCTCCTTGCCGTTCTGCAAGACGCGGTAGCGGCCCTCGAAGCCGAGCGACAGGATGATGTAGAACAGCTCGAGCAGGTTGCGATGCGTGCCTGGTTGCTCTGCGACCTTGCCGAGCAGCTGGAAGAACTTCTCGCCGCCCCAGGCTTCGTTGTGGAACTGCACCAGCAAGCTGCGCTGCGCCCAGATCTTTTCACCCCAGGGCGTGTTGGCGGCCGTTTCGTCGAGGAAGCAGCACAGCGCATAGCGTGCGCCGACGACATGCTCGTTGAGCAGGCCGAGTTCGCGTGCCTTGGTTTCGAAGGTCTGGATGGCGCGTGCCAGTGTGTCGCGCAGGCCGGCCGGGTCGGGGTGATGCGCCTGACGCAGTTGCGGCACGAGATTGAGCAAGGGGTTAGCGGCTGCGACCAATGGGTTGAGACCCGAGTACCAGTCGAGAGCCGAGAGCTCGACGCGCTCGAAGTTGAAACGTGAGGAAGAGGAGGGGGCTGCTCCGGCGGAGGCAGCAGGGCGCTGTGGCCGCGCGCCGGGATTGGGAATGACCAATGTCCGGTCGGCTGGCAGCTGCCCGAAGGGATCGTCGCTCGTCATGTTATGGATGTCCCCCGCTTGTCTGGGTAGTGCCGATGGCAAGTCGCCGCCGGCAAGTTTCTTGTCTGGTGTTGCGTGCGCCGGCGCTTAACTCCGGATGGCCCACAGCGAAACTTCGAGTCCCGGAAAATCGCCCGAAACGTACATGCCGAGCCCGCCGGAGCTGTCGAGCTGCTTCCACAGGTCGCCCGTGTTATCGAGCTCGAAATAAGTGAAACCGGCGTGGAATGGAATCTGGCGCGGCGCCACCGACAAGGGGCGCAGAGCGATGCCGGGCAACTGCAGGTTGACCAGTTCGCGGATCTTCTCTACCGGGCCGAGCTTCGCTTGCGTCGGGAAACGCGCGCGCACGGTTTCGCCCGGGATCTGTGCATTGACGGCGAGCACAAAGCCAGCTTGGCGCAGCAGGCCCTTGTCCGGAATCATGCCGACGTAGCGACCCTGCTTGTGATCTTGCAACTCTATCTGGATGGCATTCTGCTCCAGAATGGCTGACAGGCCGCGCCGCACTTCGCGGATGACTGGATCGAACGTTGCCTGTAGCGCATCGTGCTTGTAGGTGGGCATGCTGGGCGGGCGACGATTGCTGGCAGTGAGTGTGGCCAGCTCGCCCATCAGTTCCAGCAGTTGTGCATAGAGGCGCTCCGGATGCAGTCTGGCGATCTGCGTCAGATGATCGAAGACGGCTTGATGGCGGTTCACCGTCATCAGGAAAAGAAAGTCTGCGATTTCGGAGACGCCGCCAGCACCTGCCTGCGTCAGGCGACCTGCCAGTGCATCGCCGCGCTGGTTCAGCAGTCCCTGTACTTCGCGCAGCATCGCGCCAAGCGGCGGCGCGGCGGTGCAAGCCAGCATCGGCGGGATATAGCCACGATCGATCAGAAGGCTGTTGTCGGGTTTGCGTTCGACGACGCGGATGACGCCGATTTTCACGAAGGCGTCGGAGAGGCGTGACTCGGCTTCCAGAACCAGACGCGGACGGCCGATCTGCACGACCTCTGCTGCTGCGCTGGCCGTCGCCGAGTCCGGCAGGGTGGCGTCTTCCACATCGTAGCGCGCCAGTGGATCTGCCGACGCTTCGCTAACCGACGGGTCGGTGGATTCGGGCATGAGCGGCCGGCGCATGGGCAGTGCCAGACAGACGACGGCATCCTTCACATCGGAAGGGAAGTCCAGCGCAATCGGGCCCATGTGGGCGGCGGGGAATTCGAAAGGCGAACCGTCGGGCAGGATGCCGGCGGCTGACTTGATGGCGATCTTGCCGATGTTGAGGGCGGCTTCGTCAATGTCGAGTTGCACGAAGCCCCAGAAGAACGGGCTCGCACTTTTTGCGCGCCCTTCGACCAGCCACTCCACGTGCCGGTCCTGCTGTTGGAAATGTTGCGGTCGAAGGAAGAGGCCTTCTGACCAAACCACTTTGCTGTACCAGGACATGGCGTGCGCGTAAGTAAGAGTGTGGTTGAACAGTGTTCCCAGCGGTGCTTTTCAGCGCTGAGCCCGAAGTCTAGCGGCTTTTGCCGGCAAGCGTGATCTGGTCATTCTTGAGGCTGACGGAGACGTCGTTCGCCTTGTGTGGCGTCAGCGGCGTAGTGCTGCGCCAGGTAGCGCGGTCGATGTTGCGGTACTGCACAAAGACCGCCAGGGTCTGCGCAGGGCCCGCATCCTTCGTGTCGAGCTTCTTGGTCTCGCCGGGTTTGAGCGTGAACTCCTCGCGCAGCACGATGGCATCGCCGAGGGTTGCTTGGTCCTTTTCGAGCAGGGAAAAGAAGTCTGCCGTATTGAAAGCCGAATCATTCTTCAGCAGGTAGTAGCGCACGACGACAGGTGTCGAACGGCCGCGCGTGTCGACGTTCACTTTCTCGTCTGCGACGAACGTGATTGCCGCCAGCGTCGGTGGCGGTGGCGACTTGCTGCAGCTTGTCAGTAGCAGGCCGCAGAGGAGTGCGACGCACAATGAACGCAGTGAAGTTATCAGGCTGTTCACAACAGGGCTTCCTTCCCGGCAGATTTGATCAAGTGGTGCCGAACGGGTCGTCGCGCATAGCCATCAGAGGTATGGGCTGAACGAAGGTCGTCGCACATTCGCGCCGGTCATTATGCTTGAGCAACACGGCACTTCACACAACGCCTCTCATAAAACTGCTTGCTGCCAAACGGGTCGGTTGCACGGCCCGTCGCGAACTGGATGCATTGTGCAGGCTCCACCCGGAGAACCTTGATGGGCCTGCCCGTGCGGGTGACGTACAACCGGGCATAAACAAATCGTCGCCTGTGTGGCTGCGCTATAAACTCTGCTATCGCTTTTCCCGAGACTTCGCCAATATTCGAACTTGCCGTGACTGCGCCAGATGGCTTGTTGCCTGACTCCGTAGCCGGGTTGTCAGCGGTTCGATCGATGACTGATGATGACGAGATCTGCAGAAAAAATAATTGGGGAAAGGCCGAGGCATGCTGGAAGACATTGATGTTGAAGCGCTGTGGGCGCCGCTGGATGGTGATGCGGGCTGTGGTCCGAATCTGGAGTACGACCCGGAGTTCATGCAGCTGGAGGAGGCTGCACGTGGTCAGCCGGGACAGGAGTTTGCCAATTCGGATACCGGCACCCGCGTAACCATCGAAGGGCAGGACGCTGACTGGGGCCAGGTGTTTAAGCTGGCAGACGGTTTGATGCAGCGGACGCGTGACGTACGCGTTGCCACGTACTTTGCGCGCGCCTTGGTCAGGACCGAAGGTTTTGTTGGTGCCAGGCTAGGCCTGAAGCTGATTGATGGATTGCTTGAGCGTTTCTGGTCGGGCGTTCATCCCGAACTGGATCCCGACGACGACAACGATCCGACGATGCGCGTCAATGCGCTGGCGCCGCTGGTTGCCTCTGAAGCGTTCATTGACGACCTGCGCGCCAGCTGGCTGCTGCGGTCGCGTCAGTCCGGTGTGCTGACGGTGCGTAATGTGGAGGTGGCGCAGGGCAAGCTGCCATCGCGTGAGGGTGAACAGGTCTATTCCGAGTCACAGGTCTCGGGCATGCTCTCCGAAGCACTGGAGCTGGATGCGGACTTGGGCGCAACCATCGAGGAAACCATCGAACTGGTTTCGAAGATTTCCGGATTCTTGCAAGCGCAGGTGGGTGTATCCAGAGCGCTGGATTTCAAACCCCTGCAGACGGTACTGCACAGCGTGCGCCAGGCCTATATGTTGGTTGCGCCGGTTGAAGGTGGCGAAGAAGCCGGAGCCTGGGGCGAGGAAGATGGCGCGTCGACAGGAGGAAGCAGCGGTGGCGGTGGTTCGTCACGCTCCGGTGAAATCCGGTCGCGTCAGGATGTCGTCACCGGAATCGACAAATTGATTGAGTATCTCGAACGGGCTGAGCCGAGTAACCCTGCCCAGATACTTCTCAAGCGCGCCAAGCGCGTCGTGAACATGAGCTTCCTGGAAGCGCTTAACGAGATCGCGCCGGATGCTTTGCAGCAAGCGGAATTGATACTTGGTGATCAATTGAACAAATCCGAGTATTGAGAACGATCAATTTTGTGACAGGATGTCGAACCAGTCGTCAGGCTGCGTCAGTGTGGTGCTGAAAGAGGCTTCTTCGGCCTGATGGTTTAGTGGCAGATTCGTGTGTCGGGGCGTAGTGCTTCGTAGTACCGCCCCGGGTTCAATCAGTTTTTTCCTTGGGAGGGTCATCATGGCCAGCAGTCAGAAGTTCATCGCACGCAATCGTGCGCCGCGCGTCCAGATCGAGTACGACGTCGAGTTGTACGGCGCAGAAAAAAAAGTACAACTGCCTTTCGTGATGGGCGTTCTCTCTGACCTTTCCGGCAAGCCTGCGGAGCCTCTTGCGCCGGTTGCTGATCGCAAGTTCCTCGAGATCGACGTCGACAATTTCGACAGTCGCATGAAGTCCATGAAGCCGCGTGCTGCATTCCAGGTGCCCAATACCCTGACTGGCGAGGGGCAGCTGAACGTCGAGCTGACCTTCGACAGCATGGATGATTTCTCGCCAGCAGCCATCGCCCGCAAGGTGGATTCGCTGAACAAGTTGCTCACAGCGCGTCAGCAACTTTCCAACCTGATTACTTATATGGACGGCAAGAGCGGCGCCGAAGAGCTGATCTCCAAAGTCCTGAACGATCCAGCTTTGCTGCAAAGCCTCGCCAGCGCCCCCAAGCCTGAAGACGCGGCCTGATCCGACGTTCACAGACATTCGATATCCGTAGCTACTTAGAGAATCAGAGGAGTTCAGCATGGCTGAATCGCAGACACAAAACGAAGCCTCTTCGGGGGCAGTACTGGAAGGTGGCGAACTCGACTCGCTGCTGCAACGTGAGTTCAAGCCGAAGACAGATGAAGCGCGAGATGCGGTGTCTTCCGCGGTCCGTACCTTGGCCGCCCAGGCTTTGTCGCAAACGCAGTTGATCGGTAACGACGTGGTCAAATCCATCGAGGCGATCATCGCTGAGCTGGATCAAAAGCTCTCCGAGCAGATCAACCAGATCATGCATCACGCGGACTTCCAGAAGCTGGAAGGTGCATGGCGCGGTTTGCACTACCTCGTCAACAACACCGAGACGGACGAGCAGCTGAAAATCCGCGTCATGAACATTTCCAAGAATGATCTTGGCAAGACGCTCAAGCGTTACAAGGGTACTGCCTGGGATCAAAGCCCGATCTTCAAGCGCATCTATGAAGAAGAGTACGGTCAGTTTGGCGGCGAGCCCTACGGCTGTCTGGTTGGCGACTACCACTTCGATCAAAGCCCGCCCGATGTCGAGCTGCTCGGCGAAATGGCCAAGGTTTCCGCCGCAGGTCATTGCCCGTTCATTACTGGGGCATCGCCAACCGTGATGCAGATGGACACCTGGCAGGAGCTGGCCAATCCGCGCGACCTGACCAAGATTTTCTCCACGCCTGAATACGCGGGCTGGCGCTCGCTGCGCGCTTCCGACGACGCGCGTTATCTCGGCTTGGCCATGCCACGCTTCCTGGGGCGCGTGCCTTATGGTGCCAAGACCAACCCCGTCGAAGAGTTCAACTTCGAAGAAGACACTGGCGCAGCCGATCACAGCAAGTACACCTGGGCGAATGCGGCTTACGCAATGGCCGTGAATATCAACCGCTCCTTCAAGCAATATGGCTGGTGCTCGCGCATCCGCGGTATTGAATCGGGCGGCGCGGTGGAAGGCCTGCCGGTGCACTCGTTCCCGACGGACGATGGCGGTGTCGACATGAAGTGCCCGACCGAAATCGCGATTTCAGACCGTCGTGAAGCCGAGCTGGCCGGCAACGGGTTCATGCCGCTGATCCACAAGAAGAACTCGGATTTCGCCGCCTTCATCGGTGCGCAATCCCTGCACAAGCCGGCCGAGTACGACGATCCGGATGCGACCGCAAATGCAAATCTGGCAGCGCGCCTGCCATACCTCTTTGCTTGCAACCGCTTCGCGCACTACCTGAAGTGCATCGTTCGCGACAAGGTCGGTTCGTTCAAGGAGCGTGACGACATGCAGCGCTGGCTGCAGGACTGGATCATGAATTACGTGGATGGTGATCCTGCGCACTCCTCCGAAGACACCAAGGCGCGCCGTCCGCTTTCTGCGGCTGAAGTGATCGTCGAGGAAGTCGAGGGCAATCCAGGTTATTACACGTCCAAGTTCTTCTTGCGCCCGCATTACCAGCTTGAAGGTCTGACCGTGTCCTTGCGTCTGGTGTCAAAACTGCCATCCGCGAAGGGTGCTTGATTCGCCGGTCCGGGATTCATTGATCGGTTTCGGGAGGGACTGCCGGGCAGTGCAGTGCCTCTCAAATTGCCTCATTTGCATTTTGTAAACTCACGAAGGGAGTAATCATGGCAGTCGATATGTTCATCAAGATTGGCGACATCAAGGGCGAGTCGAAGGATTCCACCCACAAGGAATCCATCGATGTTCTGGCTTGGAGCTGGGGTGTCAGCCAGAGCGGTACGTTCCACGGCGGTGCAGGTGGTGGTGCAGGCAAGGTCAATGTTCAGGATATCTCCCTGACCAAGTATGTTGACTCCAGCTCGACGGCACTCATTCTCGCAGCGGCCAAGGGCACGCACATCAAGCAAGCCGTGCTGACCGTGCGCAAGGCTGGCGATACGCCGCTGGAATACATCAAGATCACGCTGGACAGCGTGCTGGTGACGTCGCTGTCGACCGGCGGCAGCGGTGGCGAAGATCGCCTGACCGAGAACGTCAGCTTGAACTTCGCCAAGTTCAAGGTCGAGTACACGACCCAGTCCGAAACGGGCGGCAAGGGTACGACCAGCACCGCGGCATGGGACATCCCTGCCAACAAGCCGATCGGCTGATGCAGATCGCCCGGTGCACGTTGCTTAGTGCACCCGGACGTCAAAGTCCGACGACTGCCATCGCTGGATACGCTGTGCCGGTGTTTCGCTGGCACAGCATTTTCTTGTGGGCAGTCGGCTTTTATTCTGGCGCATGATGTTGCGCCATTCGATTGTTGGCCGTTCTGGGAGGTCTGTCGTGGCTACTGGCGACATGTTCATCAAGATTGAAGGCGGGCGCATGGGCCCGATCAAGGGCGAATCAGCCGACCTCACCCATCCTGATGAAATCCAGATCAAGTCGTGGACCTGGGGCATGCGTGGCAATGCAAGCTCGACCATTGCAGCTGCTGGCAAAGCGGGCTCCAACCAGATCAGTGTCAACGAACTCGTATTTACCAAGGCTGTAGACAGCGCCACGACCGGGCTGATGTCCGCCTTGCGTTCGAACGAAGTCATCAAGAAGGCCGTGCTCACCGTGCGCAAAGCCGGTGGCACTTCCCCTGTCGAATATTTCAAGATCACGCTGGAGAAAGCGCGCATCTGTTCCGTGGATCTGCGCGCCAGTGAGACGGAAGTGCATCAGGTGGTGGAACAGGTGTCGATCGGCTTCCAGAAAATTTCCGTCGAATACATGCCGCAGGATGCAACCGGCGGCAAGCGTGGTGCCAATAGCTTCGAAACCGATATCAGTCCCTCGGTCTGACGCCACAGGCGCAGGCACGGAGGACAAGGAATGAATCATCCAGAGAGGACGTAACGATGTCTGCAGCCGATGAAGCCGCACAGCTTCTCAAAGAAGGTGATCCAACGGGGGCGTTGGCCCGATTGCAGGCTGAAATCCGCTCCAAGCCCGCGGACTCGAAACTCCGCGTATTCCTGTTTCAGTTGCTGTCCGTGCTCGGGCAATGGGACCGCGCACTGACGCAGTTGAACGTGGCTGCCGACATGGATGCCTCCACGTTGGCGATGGCGCAGATGTATCGCGAAGCCCTGCGCTGCGAAGTGCTGCGCGCCCAAGTGTTCGCTGGTAGCAAGTCTCCTCTGTTGTTTGGTCAGCCCGAACAGTGGCTGGCGCTGCTGATCGAATCGAACCTCGTTGCCGCACGAGGCGATCGGGTCGCAGCGAAGTCCTTGCGTGAGCAGGCTTTCGATCTGGCTCCTTCGTCCACCGGCAAGCTGGACGGCCAGCCATTCAACTGGATCGCAGACGCCGACACGCGCCTGGGCCCGGTGTGCGAAGCCGTGATCAATGGCAAGTACTACTGGATTCCGTACTCTCGCCTTGAGCGACTCGATATCGAGGAGCCCGAGGATCTGCGTGATTGCGTGTGGGCGCCAGCGCATTTCCTGTTCACGAATGGCGGCGAAGCTGTGGGCGTCATTCCGACGCGCTATCCGGGGTCGGAGAGTTCGACGGACGGGTTGATCCAGCTTGCCCGCAAGACCGAGTGGGTTGAAACACACGAGGGTGAATATCAGGGCTTCGGGCAACGCCTGCTGGTGACGGATGTCGGCGAATTCGCCTTGCTGGATGTGCGCAGCCTGCAGTTCGATCCGGTTGACGAACCGCAGGGTGAAGCGGACGACGTGGAAGGCGAGAGCGAGGGCGATCAGGCCCATGGCTGATCTGTTGCCCCAGGATCGTTTGCAGCCGGCCTTGCTTGACCGGCTGGAAGACAATGAGCCGGACAAGAAAGTGGAGTCACCCGACAAGCGCGTCCTCACGAAAGCGCAGCTGCGGGATGCCGTGCTGCGTGACCTGACCTGGCTGCTCAATGCCTCGCGCCCTACGGCACGTGACGGATTGGCCGACTGGCCTGAGGTCGAGCGCTCGGTGTTGAACTACGGCATGCCGTCGTTTTCCGGTGAGACGGCTTCATCGCTCGATGTCAGCGATGTCGAAAAAGCGATCCGTGAGGCATTGATCCAGTTTGAGCCACGCATCATTCCCGGCACCTTGCGCGTGATTGCAAACCAGTCCGACAACATCATGGACTGGCACAACATCGTCAGCGTGAGTATCGAGGCGATGGTCTGGGCGCAGCCTGTTCCCCTGCAACTGATGCTGCGTACCCAGCTTGATCTGGAAAGCGGTTTGATTGAAGTCAGCGACGCTGGCAGTTACTGAGACGGCAGTCGATGGATCCCCGCTTACTTCGTTACTACAACCTCGAGCTTCAGCACTTGCGTGAAATGGGTGCGGAGTTTGCGCGCCAGTTTCCGAAAGTGGCCGCGCGTCTTGGCATGGATGGCATCGAGGTTGCCGACCCCTATGTCGAGCGTCTGCTGGAGGGCGCGGGCTTCCTTGCTGCTCGCGTGCAGCTGAGGCTGGATGCAGAGTTTCCGCGCTTCACCCAGCGCCTGCTGGAGATGCTGCATCCGCACTATCTGGCGCCCACGCCGTCGATGCTGATCGCGCAGTTCAATCCGATTCCCGGCGAAACCAACCTGGCCAAGGGCGTCACCTTGCCGCGCGGCGCGCCGTTCCGGAGCAGCTTTGGCAGCTCGGGGCAGGGCGAAGGCGTGGCTTGCGAATTCCGCACTGCGCATGAAATACAGTTGTGGCCGCTGGAGCTTACGCAAGCGCGCTATTTCAGTTTTGCCGCGGATCTGCAACTGGCAAAGCTGCCCTTGCGCGGGCGCGTCAAGGGCGGCATCCGTTTCAACCTGCGTACGACCGGTGGGCTGACATTCAACCAGTTGAGCCTCGATCGTCTGCCGCTGCATCTGGGCGGTGCGCATGACATTGCCTATAAGCTCTGCGAGTTGATCGGCGCTTCGACGCTGGGCATCGTCGTACAGCCGACGGGGGCTGCACCTGCCTGGCAACATTTCATTCCACCGGAAAAAGTCCAGCTCACCGGCTACGACGACGAGCAGGCCTTGCTGCCAACGAAGTCGCGCGGTTTTGGCGGCTATCGCTTGCTGCAGGAGTACTTTTCCTTCCCGGATCGCTTCATGTTTTTCGAGATGTCCGGGCTGGCACCCGCCCTGGCACATCCTGTTTCCGAGCTGGAAATCATCATCCTGTTTGCACAGGGCGATGCGATGCTGGAGAGCGTGGTGGATGCGAGCAACCTGCTCCTGCATTGCACACCTGCAATCAATCTTTTCGCCAAACGCGCAGATCGCATCCACATCAGCGACAGTTCGCACGAGTTTCACGTCGTACCGGACCGTACCCAGCCGCTCGATTACGAGATCTACGAGATCACGGAGGTGTCGGGGCATTCGGCGGGCTCGCGCGACGAGCAGCGATTCCTGCCGTTTTACGCCGACTATCACTCCGATCTGGGGAACGACAACGCCTATTACACGGCGCGCCGCGAGCCGCGTCTGTACTCCGAGAAGCAGAAGCGCGTCGGACCGCGCACCGGTTACATCGGCAGCGAGGTGTTTCTGTCGCTGGTAGATCCGCGTGAAGCGCCGTACCGTGCGGAGCTGCGGCAGCTCTCGATCCAGGCGCTGTGCACCAACCGCGATCTGCCCATCATCATGCCACTGGGCGCGGGCAAGTCGGATTTCTCGCTGGACATCGCCGCGCCTGTCGAATCGATTCGCTGCGTGCGGGGCCCGTCACGGCCGTATTCGATGTTGGCAGAAGGCTCGGTCGCGTGGCGTTTGATCAGTCACCTGTCGCTCAACTACCTGTCGCTGCTCGACAGCAATCGCGACGAAGGTGCCAGCGCCTTGCGCGAGATGCTCGCGCTCTATGCCACAACCGGAGACTCCGGTCTGAAGCGCCAGGTAGACGGGATGAAGTCGGTCAGCGTTGCGCCGGTTGTGGCGCGCCTGCCATTTCCAGGGCCGGTCTGTTTCGGGCGCGGCCTGCAAGTGACGCTTGAGGTGGACGAGCTTGCGTTCGAAGGCGGTGGGGCCTTCCTGTTTGGATGTGTGATGGAGCACTTCTTCGCACGCCACGCTTCGCTCAACAGCTTTACACAAACTGAATTGCGCTCGCTCAGCCGCGGGCAGATCATGCGATGGGGGCCTCGATGCGGACAAAGACCGATCATCTAGCCTTCTTCGAAGATCTGGCGAAGCAGCCCTTCGCCCATGATTTCTTCCAGGCGATGCGGCGCATCGAATGTCAGTTTCCGGACAAGCCGCGCTGGGGCACGGCGCTGCGCCCAGCCGATGAGCCCATCCGCCTGGGGCAGGAGCCGTCGATGTCGTTTGCGCCGGCGAGCCTCTCTGCGTTCGTTAGCAAGGATGGCGCGGTTCCCCGGTTGGAGGTGCGCTTCTTTGGCTTGCTCGGCCCGAATGGCCCCCTTCCGTTGCACCTCACGGAGTACGCCCGGCATCGCCTGATCCATGCGGGGGACGAAACCTTTGCACGCTTTCTGGATGTCATCCATCACCGCTTCCTGGCGCTGTTCTACCGTAGTTGGGCGCAGGCGCAGCCGACGGTCAATCTGGATCGTCGGGCGGATGACCGCTTTGCAACCTATGTCGGTGCGCTCGTCGGGCACGGCATGCCGTCGCTGCGTCAGCGCGACGCGATCCCGGATAACGCGAAGCTGTTCAATGCAGGGGCACTCGGACGTCAGGTGCGCAATGCAGACGGGTTGGCTTCGATCCTCTCCGAATTTTTCAAGTTGCCGATTCGTGTCGAGCAATACGTTGGTCACTGGATGTCATTGCCCGCGAGCGAGCAATCGCAGCTGCGCAATTGCCAGCTCGGCCGGACTGCCGTTGTCGGCAAACGCGTCTGGGATCGGCAGGGCAAGATCCGGCTGCATGTCGGACCACTTACCCGCAAGCAGTTCGAAGACTTCCTGCCGACGGGCAAGGCTCTGCCAGCGTTGCGTGACTGGGTGCGCCTATATACCAATGGCGAACTTTTCTGGGACGCCCGGCTGATTCTCAAGCACGACGAATTGCCGGATAGCAAGTTGGGGGCTGCAGGTCGTCTGGGTTGGACAGGCTGGCTGGGCAGACCGAAAAAAGTGGCAGACGTCGATGATTTGATACTCGACGTGGAACGACTGATGAGCAAGGGTGGCAATCAGGCCGCAGCCTGAATCCACCCACGTAAGCTATCTGGCTTGCATCGAGTCCGCACTTGATGTGGCCGTTTTGAAATCCGGTCTGGGCAGTCCTGTCAGGCCTTTACAAGAAATAGCGCGGCCTTGCGGGCAGCGTTTCTCGGGAGAACCAGCAGATGAGCGAAATCAGCCGTGTGGCCTTGTTCGGCAAACTCAACAGCCTTGCTTACAAGGCCATAGAGGGTGCCACTGTCTTCTGTAAATTGCGCGGTAATCCCTATGTTGAGCTTGAGCACTGGATACAGCAGATCATGCAGAACCAGGACTCGGATCTGCACCACATCGTGCGTCACTTCGAGCTGGATGCAGCCAAGCTGGCTGCCGACATGACGGCTGCGCTTGATCGCTTGCCGCGCGGCGCGACTTCGATTTCCGATCTGTCTACACACCTTGAAAATGCTGTTGAGCGTGGTTGGGTGTACGGCTCGCTGATGTTCAAGGAATCGCAGGTACGCACGGGCCACCTCATCGTCGGCATGCTCAAGACGCCGAGCCTGCGCAACGCACTGGTGGCCATTTCGAAGCAGTTCGAACGGATCCGCCCCGACACGCTGACCGAAGACTTTGCGAAGATCGTCAGTGCTTCGCCGGAAGAACAACTCACTGCACGCGATGGCTCTTCGATGGGCTCGCCGGGTGAGGTCAGCGACGCCATGGCGCCAGCGCAGATGGGCAAGCAGGAAGCGCTGAAGAAGTTCACCACCGACCTCACCGAGCAAGCGCGCAGCGGCAAGATGGACCCCATCGTGGGTCGCGACGACGAAATCCGCCAGGTCGTCGACATCCTCATGCGTCGTCGCCAGAACAACCCCATCCTCGTCGGCGAGGCGGGCGTCGGCAAGACGGCTGTGGTCGAAGGCTTTGCCCAACGCATCGCGCGTGGCGACGTGCCGCCTTCGCTGAAGGAGGTGTCGCTGCTGGTGCTCGACGTCGGCCTGCTGCAGGCCGGGGCTTCCATGAAGGGCGAATTCGAGCAGCGCCTGCGCTCTGTCATCGATGAAGTGCAGGCCAGTACCAAGCCCATCATCCTGTTCATCGACGAAACGCACACCCTCGTCGGCGCTGGCGGTGCTGCCGGTACCGGTGATGCAGCCAACCTGCTCAAGCCTGCGCTGGCGCGCGGGCAGCTGCGCACCATCGGCGCGACGACTTTTGCCGAATACAAGAAGCATATCGAGAAGGATCCGGCACTGACCCGTCGCTTCCAGACCGTGCAGGTCGACGAGCCTGATGAGCCGAAGGCGATCTTGATGATGCGCGGGGTCGCGTCGACGATGGAGAAGCACCACAAGGTGCAGATCCTCGATGAAGCGCTCGAAGCCGCCGTCAAGCTGTCGCACCGCTATATTCCCGCACGCCAGCTGCCAGACAAATCCGTGAGCCTGCTCGATACCGCCTGCGCGCGCGTTGCTGTGAGCCTGCACGCCACGCCGGCCGAAGTCGACGACAGCCGCAAGCGCATCGAAGCGCTCGAAACGGAGCTGGGCATCATCGGCCGTGAGAAAGCCATTGGCGTCGATATCGGCAACCGCGAAGTGGACACCACTTCGCTGCTGGCAGCAGAGAAGGAACGACTCGCTGCGCTGGATGCGCGCTGGGCTGAAGAGAAGGGCCTGGTCGACGAATTGCTGGCCTTGCGCGAAAAACTGCGTGCCGGCATCCAGCCTGTCGAAGGTACGGGTAGCAATCTCGAAGCGGCCGCAGCGGAAGCCGCGCCTGCAGTTGCGCCCGCCGCACCTGCCATGAGCGATGCCGAGCGCACCGAGCTGCAGACCCAGCTGCGCGCTGTGCAGGACAAGCTGCATGCGCTGCAGGGCGAGTCTCCGCTGATCCTGCCGACCGTCGACTATCAAGCCGTGGCCGCCGTTGTGGGTGACTGGACCGGCATTCCGGTCGGCCGCATGGCACGCAACGAAATCGAGACCATCCTCAAGGTTGCCGAGCATCTGGGCAAGCGCGTGATCGGTCAGGACCATGCGATGGAGATGATCGCCAAGCGCATCCAGACCTCGCGTGCTGGCCTAGACAATCCAAGCAAGCCGATCGGCGTGTTCATGCTGGCCGGCACTTCCGGTGTGGGCAAGACAGAGACGGCATTGGCCTTGGCAGAAGCGCTTTACGGCGGCGAGCAGAACGTCATCACCATCAACATGAGCGAGTACCAGGAAGCACATACTGTTTCGACGCTCAAGGGTGCGCCTCCCGGATATGTCGGTTATGGCGAAGGTGGTGTGCTGACCGAGGCCGTGCGCCGCAAGCCTTATTCCGTGGTGCTGCTCGACGAAGTGGAGAAGGCGCACCCGGATGTGCACGAGATGTTCTTCCAGGTGTTCGACAAGGGCTTCATGGAAGATGGCGAAGGCCGCTTCATCGACTTCAAGAACACCCTGATCCTGCTGACAACCAATGCGGGTACCGATCTGATCGCGGGCATGTGCAAGGATCCTGACCTGATGCCTGATCCGGAAGGCATGGCCAAGGCGTTGCGCGAGCCGCTGCTGAAAATCTTCCCGCCTGCGTTGCTCGGTCGCCTCGTGGCGATTCCCTACTATCCGCTGTCGGATGCAATGCTGGGCGAGATCGTCAAGCTGCAGCTGAACCGCATCAAGAAGCGTGTCGAGACGCGTTACAAGATTCCATTCCAGTATGGCGAAGACGTGGTCAAACTCGTCGTATCGCGTTGCACGGAGGGCGAGTCGGGCGGCCGCATGATCGATGCGATCCTCACCAACACGATGCTGCCGGACATCTCACGCGAGTTCCTCAATCGCATGATGGAAGGCAAGGAAATAGGTGGTGTGACGGTAGGCGTCAACAACGCCGAGTTCTCCTACACCTTTGCTTGATGATCGAGCTTGGTCGCCAGCGTCAAATAGCCTGAGGGGATAAAGGATGAACTATCAGGAGTGGAAGGACCGCACCAACCGCGGAATATTCAAGCCTCGCAGCCACGAGCTGCAAGCAGTCGATGCCGAATTCAAGAAGATTCAGACGATCAAGGACATCTCGGAGTTGACGGCCTTGCGCAAGGCTCTCGACAACTGGAAGAAGTCGCAAGGGCCAATGTGGCGCAACAGCAGCCGCAACCATGATGGTGCCGTCGAAGAGTTGGACAAGCTCATCAACGGTAACGCCGCGACTTTCAACCAAGCGGCTCTGGCTGCCCGCCTGGCACAGGCGAGACAGAACAACGCGGGTGTTCAGGTCAATCAGGTCGTGAAACAGAAGTTCGGCAACAACGATCCTGATTTTGCCGGCGTGGAATTCGAGTGGCCTGTCGTATTCAAGATCATCAAGCGAGGCACCGTCGTCGAAGTGAAAGTCAGCATTGGGGGGAGCATGAGCGACGGGACGTATTTCCCCGAGGAAGAAAAATCGGCCTTCCGCACGCACATCCTCACGGCCTGGAACGTCGCGACCGTGATCGTCGAGGAAGCACCCAATCGCACGCGTTACTACGATCTGATGTTTGACCTGGAATGGGTGGATCCCGGATCGCCGCAACCGAAGTACATCGTCGATGTGCATAAGCTGCACGACCGCGACAATATGCGTGACTGGACGTTCGGCAATCGCGAAGCCTGTATCCATGAGTTCGGCCACATGATCGGTTGCCCGGATGAATACAACACGGTGTCGCTGCAAGGGTTCGGTCAAGTCATCCATGATGCTGCGATGTACAGCCAGGCTGGCTACACGACCAACAGCATCATGAACAATCCGGGATCCTCAGGACGGATCCATGATCGCCACTTCAGCTTTGTTGCGCGTCATTGCAGACAGATCATGAAGGCGCCAACCGAAATCAAGATTTTGCGCAGAACTGGCCCAACCGATGTGGAGGAGGTCAGGCAACTGATGGTAGCGGCCGCCCATGGCCGGCGACGTGCTCTGGGATTCGATGACGACTAATCGGGCCTGGTTTGCCGCATGACTATTTGCGGCTATCACACAGATACCTCTGTCATGACTTTCCGTGGAGTTTCCGAACGATCGGTCTGACGGGTACGGCGCGGTTACTACTCACTACGTGAGCGAGCTTCTCTCCCGAAAAACCTCTCAACAGGGGGAGGTGAAATATCGACGGACTTTTCAATGACCACTTTTACCGTTTACTGCCATGGCACCGGCTTCAACAGCGTCAAAGGGCGCGAGAAAGATGAACTCGTTGCCTGGTTCCACGACCACACGGCGGGTAACTGTGTGAGCTTCTCTGGCTCGCTGGTGAAAGCCGGCAGCTACATGATCAACGAAGGGCCGGGTCACGGTGGCAAGGGCGGCATCGCTCTGCCACAGCAGATCAACCCCATGACGGGCAACGAGAAGACGTCGCGCACGCTAGGCCAGCGCGCGAATCCATTCTCTTCCCCTTCATTTGCTGATCATGCCCGTGGCAACACTGGGGGCAAGACGAAGTTCATGGCGAACATGAAGGGTAATGTCGATGGTCAGGGTTGGGACGAGAATGTGCTGCGCACGGTCAACATCATCCAGGACCTGAAATTCGAGAAAGGCCAGGACATCGACCGTGTGAACCTGGTCGGCTGGAGCCGGGGTGCAGTGACCTGCATTCGCATCGCGCACTTGATGCACGAGGTTTTTGGCACGTCCATCGAATGCAATATCTTTGGTGTTGATCCGGTTGCCGGCAAGGATGCCGGTTTGACCATGGAGGACACTCGCATATTGCAGCCCAACGTTCGCCGCTATGTCGCCGTGCTGGCCATGCATGAGATGCGCAAGACCTTCAAGCCGCAGGACTGGAGCCGCATGGCGATGGATCCTGAGGTCACGACGGCTGTGTTGTTGCCGATGCCCGGCGTGCATGCTGCACAGGTCATTGCAGGTACGCCGGTCGATGCTGCGCATATCACCCGCAATCTGGCGGCCGGCTGCTTGCGTGCCTGGGGAACGCCACTGACGGGTACGCCTTACAACCACCTGAGCACACCGCAAGACATGTGCGAGGCTTACGGGCGACTGGTCTTGTCCTTGTCCGAACATGCGAAGTACCAGACTTCAGGGCTCAAGAACCGCATCATCGGCATGGGCTTGCGCCGTCGTGACTTTGCCAAGCATTCGAAGATGGACACCTATACGCGCGGCGGCAAGGAAAGCTATTGGGTAAATGAACACCATCGCGCCTGTTTTGCGGCTGCATTCCCGGGCGCCTATCAGACCATTTTCGAGAGTACCGGCAGCGGCGAGGCGCCTCTGAAAAATGTTGATCCCGTATTGTTCCGTGCCATGGCGAACCGCAACGGAATCCGTGCGTCATTGATGGCCAAGGGCTTGCTGGTCGATCACCCGGTTTACACGGTCGAGATTGGCGGTGGGCGCTACGGGCATGAGCTGGCCGCTGTGCCATGGCCGGCCTTCTTCCCGCTGCACGCCTGAGCAAGTAGGCCGGATCAGGTGGCAGCGGAATCCGGGACTGATTCTCCGATCCTGTTTTCGCGTGATGGGAGAGTATTTTTTCATTCCACAACAAGCGAGTGCTATTGCCATGCCGAATTTCTTTTCTGCCCTGATCGGGTCACGAAGCAACACACCCAACGAAAGTATCCAGCAATCCAACTCCAATACTGTAAAGGGCTATAGCGGGGAGGGGAGGGCGACGGGAAATATCGATAGTGAGATCGTCGCTGAGATCAGCAAACTTCTTAAGGCTGGTGCGTCCGTCAAAATTCGTCACAAGTATCGACACTTCACAGCCAGGCCGGGGCTGACAGACGTTCACCACAGTCAGATTTTCGTTGAGAACACTGGTGGTGACGTATTGTTTAACTTTGGCTTGTGGACTGATGACACTTCGAAAATCATGTTCGAGCAAGACATACAAGTTAAGTACTACAAAGACAGCACAACCTACGCGCCAAATCCGGTAACCGTAACCCCGCAGAAATTTCTGGAGGCTTTCCTCGCTACCCGGCGCAAGTGTGGTCCCGACTACAAGCTCCTGCACAACAACTGCCAGAAATTCGCGCGCTTGTTCATGGAAGAGCTTGGAGCCAAACACACTCGCCGAAAGTTCTTTCTCTGAGTGCGGACAAAAAAGTCAGAACGGAGCTTGATCCTCTCTGCGGATTATTGAAATTCGCAAGCGGCCTCGGCTACTGTCCTGTCGGAGCTTTCAGGTAACAACGTTGCTGAGTCGTGCTCGGATCTCTAGACAGCCCAGCGCTGCATGAGTCATCTGGGCATTCATTGATCACAACAATCTGTCGCAAAAATAAATCCAGAACGACTGCCAGAAACAACCAGTCTTGGTGGGGGCGGATGTAGGTTATGTCGGTCACCCGGACCGTGTTTGTTTTTTTGACGTCGAGCTCCCGTCGCGGATGGTTTGGTGACACCTTGGTAGTGTTCTCAGTGTGGCCGAGTAGCTCCGAGGTAGCCCAAACGGGCCGCTCGCTAGCTCGTCACTGCAGATCAATGACTGTTCTACACAGAAAATTCGTAAGGTTCTGACGATGCGCTACAACGACGCTGGTTTTCTGGAACACACGATCGGCATGCCGATTACGCACATGAACGCTTTCCTGAACGTGGCGCGTTCGCAGAAATGCGTGATCTTGGTACGCGCGACCGGACCTACCTGTCATGGTCTGCTGGCTGAAGGCTACGACACCAAGGGTTACCGCATTCACGGAAAGTCTTGCGATTGGGGGCCGATGGCCGGCTTTGTGATGCGCGATCCGCGTCTGAACAAGTACGGTCTTGGCAAGGCTGAGTTCAACCGCGAAAAGCACAAGGAAGCGCTCTACGATGACCATGAAGGGCAGGGCTGGAAGGCAGCGACCACGCCGCTGATCATCTCCGAGCAGCGTATCGACTGGCTACGTAAGAACGGTCACGTGCCCAATCTGCGTGTGATGGGATATGGCTATCGCGGTCGCGCAAGTCGCGCTGGCGTGACCTTCGACTACGCCTTGGTGCGAAAGCCCGGTGGTCTCTATGGTGTGTGCTTCGATCACACGCAAGGCGGGCCAAAGTGGGTTCAGGAGACGGGTCTTCCTGCGGGCAAGTACCAACCTCTGGAGCCAATGCTCGCAATGACCAATCCGCCGGGGCATAGCGGTATCTCCTCTGTGGTGCTGGAAGTGATGCCGCACCTGCGAGCGATTACGGGCGACTACGATCTGTTTGCGGTATGGCCTTATGTCGAGGACTACGATGCCCGCGTCGGCGCAGCGGATCATCGTCCCCTGGGAACCGTGAAAGGGCGCCCCGGTGCAGAGGGGAGGAACGTGGACTACCTGGAGCGCAATTTCACACGCGGTGGTCAGGGTACGAAGCTGGGCAACATCACCAATCGTATCTACACGCTATGCCAGTCGGTTAACTCCATTGTGGGGAGTACGGTGCTATGGCATAGCGACGAAGCCGCCAGACCGTATCTGACCGATGTGGACCTGCCTGTGATTGCGTTCAACCCCGCGGGCACGCATTTCGGCCTCGAAACAATAGAAGACTTCAAGGTGTTCATCGCGGCCTGTGATCAGGACGGCATTTACGTGACCTTGTCGAACGCATGGGCGCAGGATGTCGTCGCGGGGAAGCCCAACCGGCTTGGTGCCGAATATGGCCGCTATGTACCCGCAGATGGCGTCAGGGTCATCGTGCCTGACTGGTACAATCGCTGAAGCCGGATCGCACACAATGCGTGCGCTTCGCTGGCCCGGAAATAGACCGCACCTCTGCGCGGTCATGAGCTTCAGCGGATAACAGTTGTGACCTCTTCCAGTTCCCCGACCTGTATGGCTACCGCCGTATAGTTGTCCGCGTTTTCCTTGGCGCTCGATTCGACGCGCTGGGCCATGACTTCCAGCCATTCTTTGGCGGACGTCGCGTCTTCGAGCATTTCTTCCATGACGTGCTCTTCGAGGTACTCCCACCAGCCATCGGTGCACATCAGGAACAGATCGCCTTCTTCGACGAGGATGGGAGTGCCGGAGACACTGATCGTCATCTCGTCGTTGCTGCCAATGGCTGAGGTCAGCATATTGCGCTGCGGGTGGGTGCGGATGATTTCCTCGTTGCCGTAGCCTGCATCGATGAGTTGTTGCACGAGGCTGTGGTCTCGCGTTTGCAAGGCAATCTTGCGGCGACGGAACAGGTAGATACGCGTGTCGCCAACATGCGCCCAGACAGCCTGGCGGGTACCGGCGTCGATCAGCAACACGGCAACCGTCGCGTGCATGTCGTCACCTTCCGGATTGCGGTGTTTGTGCTCCATGACGGCGGAATGTGCACCTGTGGTCAGATCGGTGACCACTTGTTCGCTGACTTCGGGCTTTGCTTCGAACTGCGTCAAGGTGGTATTGACGACCAGTTGCGAAGCGACATCTCCGCTGCCATGACCGCCCGCGCCGTCTGATACGACCCAGCAACACGCAGTGTCAGAGGTCCAGTAACCGCATGTGTCTTCGTTGCGCTTGCGTTGACCTGTTTGCGATGTGTAGGTGGTTTGAAGTGCCAGCATGTGCGTCTCGTAACGTCTCAGTTGTGCTGTTGCAGATTGCGAACTTGCGCCTTGCAGGCGTTGAGGAGTTCCTCGCCGAATCGGGCATGAAAAAGGTCTTCAGCTTCGCGTGAAATGTCGGCATGGCCCTGTTCGAAGAGCTCCCAGAGCTTGCTCTTGCGCTCCAGCGCGGAAGTCATTTCAGGCAAGGCATGATCTGTCAGGCGCTTTTCAATATCTTGTGGTGTCAGGCCGGCCAGCACGGAGGCGAGCGCCCGCTGCATCGCGCGGCGCATGATAATGCCCATGTGATGCGGCCGCATGGCGCCCGTGGTTTCCGGCGCAGGAATACCCATGCCCAGACACAGCGCCGACAGCAGCGCGGCGTAGTTCTCCGTGGGCTTCTCCGGCGTCAGCTCACGTGCATCAAGGAGTATGGCCGGCGTTGCAGCTTCAGCCGTGTCGACCTCCGGCTGCGGGGTGTGGAGCGGCTCGTAGAGCCCGGCAGTCGCTGCCGGATCGTGTGGTGTTGCGGTCTGCTCTTCCGGATCGTCGAGATTGTCGAAGTCGACGTCCATGTCGAAGCTCGTGTCCGGTTCGGCATCTGCGGGTGCAATTTTGGCCGCCGCAAGTATTTCGCCGAGCGATGCACCGGTGAGTTCGTCCGGGTCCAGCAGGATCGGCGGCACGAGGTCCTGAGACGGCATGGGGTCAACGGCGCGCATGGGCAAGGTGTCGCCGCCATTCTTCGCCGCAGTACCGATGGCTTTGACGCGTAGCTTGTAGTCGCAGAGTTCGATGATGTCGCCGTCGTACAGGACGCGCGACAAACCCTTGCCGACACGCAGGCTATTGACGACAGAGGGGTTTCCGCCCTGATCCACGAGGCTGAATTCACCGTCAGCAAATATGATCTGCGCCTGCACACGTGACAGCACGCGCGTGTCATCGGGCAAGGTCAGGTTGCAGCTTTCGCGGCCGATGCTGCCACCGTTTTCATCAAACATGTAGGCGAGCGCCGCCGGGGGCGGTGCGCCTTTGTATTGAAGGACGGTAATGCGCAGCAACACTCGTGTTCTCCGTAGTCGAAGTAGTCGCGATGGTTGTCGTGCGAGTGGCTGAAGTGGCCGCAGATGCCTCTTGGTTCCGTCTGCGGCGGGACCAGCCTACTTGCCGAGCAAGTTGTCGAGATCCTTGTTGAGACGTTTCATGTATTCGCGCTCGGAGTCCGGCGCTTTCTTGCTTGGGCTTGGCGTGGCTTGCGGCGTAGCTGGCTTTGGGGCAGGCACCGTCGGTTTGACGACGGGCGCTGGCGCCGCTTCCTTGGTGATGTTTGCCACGCTCAAGGCGAAGTGATCAGCACAGCTGGCGGCGGCGCATTGTGGCGTGCCGAACAGGCTTGCCAGGCCATCCGTGGCGAGCTTGGCCTCGAGCACGCCGCGTTCGACTTGCAGGAAGTCGCCGTCACGTGCAAAAGGCGTTTTCGAAAAGTCGCGTGGCTTTTCGGACGTCATCGCTATGACGCGCCAGGTACCCAAAGGCTCGCGCGCTGCGAATTTCGCGCTGTCCTTGCGCGGGATCGCGAAGCTGCCATTGGCCTTGATCGCGTTGTCGGCATCCTTTTCGCTGGGCGTCAGACGATAGATCTTGTCCGTCGCCTGATCCCACAGGAACAGGTAGAGCAGGCTATCGGCCTTGCTGTAAGCCGTCAGCTTCAGGTCGCTACCCACGGTGATCGTGGCAGGGGTGTCCAGTGTCGTCGTGAAGCGCGGATCAGCCGCGGCAAGTGCGCCGTCGATGGCCGCCGTCAGACTCGTGAAGCGCGGCACGGGCGCCGGGGTCGCGACCGGAGGCGGCGGCGCCTTTACCGCTGGCGTGACTTGTGGCGCAGCGATCGTTGCCGGGCTGGGTGACGCCGCTTTTTTCTGTGTGGCGTAGTAGGCCGCACCACCCGCTACGGCAGCCACAACGACCGCAGCGCCAATGATCAGAGGCAGCTTGCTGGCTTTGGGTTCGTCCGCGTGATCGGTTGCAGTGGCGGGGACCGGTTTGGCGACCGCCTTCGGCGCCGGCTTTGGTGCCGGTTTGGGCGCAGCACTGGGGGCGGCGCTAGGCGCTGCGACTGGTGGCGGGGCTACTGGCCTGGCCGGTGCGTGATGAGCGGGGGCTGCTGATGTCGTGGTGAAGCCGATGGCTTCCCGCATGGCGGCGATACTTTGCGGGCGATCTTCTGCCTTGACGTTAAGGCAGCGGTCGATGCCTTGCAGGAATTGGTCGCTATAGCGGCCCGCCATTTCGCTGAGCATCAGCGGCTCATAGCTGTCCTGCATCATGCGGCCGACCGCAGGTGGCGGCTTGCGGTTGAGGATCATGAAGTAGACCACGGCAGCCAGCGCGTAGACGTCGGTCCATGGGCCTTGCTTCATGCCCGGCATTTCCGCGTACTGTTCGATCGGCGCGTAACCCGGCTTCAAAATCACCGTCAATGCCTGTGTCATGTCGCTGATGACGCGCCGTGCTGCGCCGAAGTCGAGCAGCACAGGACGGTCACCCGCGAGCAACATGATGTTGTCCGGTGCGATGTCGCGGTGATAGATCTGTTCTTCGTGAATGATCGCCAGTGCATCCATGACCGGCGACAGGATCTTGCGGATCCAGGCTTCCTCGGGCGCGTCGTCGCGCGCCCGCAGTGCGTCCTGCAACGTCTGACCGCTGTAGAAGGGCATGACCATGTAGGCCGTGCCGTTGGCTTCCCAGAAGCGGTAGACCTTGACCAGCGCAGCGTGATCGAACTGGGCGAGGATGCGCGCCTCATTGACGAAGCTGCGCAGGCCGATGCCGAAAGTTTCCCGATGGCGTTCCGAGCGCACTGAAACCGATGCGTCGTGACCACGCGAGGCCAGCGAGGCCGGCATGTATTCCTTGAGTGCCACCTTGCGGTGCAGGGAGTGATCCTGCGCAAGATAGACGATGCCGAAACCGCCTTCGCCGACCAGGTCGATGATTTCGAATTCGCCCAGCTTGGCGCCGATCGGCAGCGCGTTCTGATGAATCGCTGACTGTGCTGGCTGGGGAGTGGCAGCGCCGAGAATTACGGTGCTATTGGCGTCGCGTTCTTCAGCCACCGTGTGGTTCCATTCTGGAGGTCATTGTTATTGTGCAGAGCCCATATCCTGTCATACCGGACTGTAGACGCTCGGGAGGCTTTTCATCAAGCGTGCAACAGGGCACAGGCCGGCGCCGACAGGCTGGCCGGAAGGTGTGCTGGCCAGGTCTGTCGCTGCGGCGTCAGCGCTCGCAAGCGCCCTTGAACCAGTTCTTGATGTCCGTTGCCGGGATGACCTTGCCTGCGTACTTGTCGATATTTACGTCAAGCGCGCAACCCTGTTGCTGGCAGTTGTAGACCAGTTGTATTTCCAGGGTCTGGGCGCGACAGCCGTACTTCACGCCGATATTCCTCGCCAGCGCACCGTCGCCCGAGCGTAGCCAGGAATACACATTGCCTGCTTCCAGCTGGGAGTTTGCATCGACCTCGAAAACCGATCCCTTGCCCTTGGCGTCTTTCTCCGTCGCCATGGTCTGCCATTTGTGGGGGAACAAGGTGTCGTTGAGGACGCCGTTGACCACCGTTGTCGCGCAGTCGGTGCCTTCCTTGCGCGTGCAATCACGCAGCTCCTTGGCCACCATCGGGATCGCCAGCAGTTTGGCGTGATCTATCGATTTGTCGCCGGCCCGACCTGCTTGTACCTTGCCGGCGTTGGCTTCCGCTACCGCAGTGGTCTGCTTTGCGACCTTCTCCACCTCGGCGCTTGAGGCTGCAATGGTGGGCGTGAAGAACAGGCGCCCCGAGTCGGTTTGCTTGTCGTCAGCGAAATCGCCTTCCCAATAGTCACCGTTGGTCCAAGTGTAACGGCCCTGACCGGATTTCTTGCCGCTTTTCCAGCTGCCTGCATACAGATCGCCGTTTTTCCAGCGATACAGGCCTTCGCCTTGTGCTTCGCCTTTGACGAACTCGCCCTCGTAGCGATCCTGGGAGGAGGCATAGGTCTTCACGCCTTTACCCTGCGGCAGGCCATTGCTGATCTGTCCGTCATATTGATCGCCGTTGGCAAAGCGGATACTGCCGCGGCCCTCTGGTTTGTCCGCTACCCAGTCTCCGGCGTAGCTCTGGCCGCCGACCCAGGCGTACTTGCCTTGTCCGGTCTTGATGCCAGCCTTCCACTGACCGCTGTAGCTGTTGCCGCTTTTCTCCGTGTAGGTGCCTTCGCCGTCGGGGAGACCCTTGCTGATCTGTCCTTCGTAGCTGTCGCCGTTGGAGAATTGCTTCTTGCCACGGCCATCCGGCACGCCGCTCTTCACTTGCCCCTGGTAGCGATCGCCGTTGGCGAAGACCATGCTGCCTTCGCCTTCCGGTGAATCGTCGCGCCAGTCGCCGTTGTAGGACTGGCCGTTGGCCCACTTGAACAAGCCCTTGCCGTTGCGCTTGCCGTTTGCCATGTTGCCATCGTAGGAGTTGCCATCGTCCCATTTGATGTGCACTTCACCGCTTGCGGCATAGCCCTTGCTGCCCGATTCCGCGGTTGCGGCAGTGCCGGCCGGCGCTTGTCCGGCAGGTGGCGGGGCGGTCGCGGCGGGGGGCTCTTCGTTGCGGGCGCTGGCAATGGCCGGCGGCGCAATGACAACTGTCGCAGGTGCGCTGACGCCGCCTGATGCTGGTGCTGTCTGGGTGGCGTTGCCGTCTGCCGGGATCAATGTGCCTTCATGCCGGCTGTTCTTGCAGATCTCCGCATAGCGCTTGAAGTCGCTCGACACCTGCACCGTGCAGCCTGGCAGGCAGCGTCCGGCTTTCAGTTCGGCACGGAATTCAAAACCGCCGGCTGACTCACCTGAATATATGAGATCGCCTTCGCAGCCCTGCGTCTCATAACGGAAGCTTCCGCACAATTTGTCCTTGAGCAGGCAGTCGATCGTGATGCGTGCTTTCCAGCCATCGACTTCGACAAAGCGCCCGCTTTCCAGCGCCGCAGCATGCGCTGTATTGAGGAGCAGCAAGCACGTCGCGCTCAAGGCGAGGAGGGCGCTGACGAGGAAGGCCCGCGAGCGCAGGGACGATGCGGAGCTGAACGAAAATGGTGAGGTATTCAAACTGCGACGACTCCTGTAAGCGGTCATGGCACTAAGTAGAACAGGCAAGTCCGAGCTTGTATTCGGTACGTCAGCTCCGGCGTACAACGTTCTGACGGTAACTTTTGCACTGAAGCAAGGTCAAGCGCTTTGCGGACAGCGGGTGCTGTAGCGGGAGCATATGGCAAGGTGTCTTGCTGATGCCTCCCCGAGCGCCACACCCGGCAAGGGAGCTGCCATAATTGCGGCCGGTTTTGCTACGACCCATGCGCCCCTGCGTGCTGCAATGTTTCCTCCAGCACTATCGACCATCTGCTACAGGATCTGAAACCTGCCGCAGTGCTTGCCCTGTTCCACGAAGCCCAAATTCTACTTTGATTTCAATCTGATTCCGCCTGATATCCGCCGCACATGCACAACGAGCAAGAACCCGATCTGTTTGGCGACGAAGACGTCGCAGCGCCTCCGCAAGTGACTGCGCCCGTTGCGCCGCCACCGCCACCCGAATTGCCTCCAGGCCTGGCAGAGCTGCCCGATGATCATCTGCCGATCGCCGCCTTTGCCGAGCGTGCCTACCTGGCTTACGCCATGAGTGTGGTGCGCGGCCGCGCCTTGCCGCAGGTTGAAGACGGCATGAAGCCGGTTCAGCGCCGCATCCTCTACACCATGCACCGCATGCGCCTGGCCCCGTTGGCCAAGCCGGTCAAGTCGGCGCGCGTGGTCGGTGACGTGATGGGCAAGCTGCACCCGCATGGCGACTCGTCGATCTACGACGCCTCCGTGCGGCTCGCGCAGGACTTCTCGCTGCGCTACCCGCTGATCGACGGCCAGGGCAACTTCGGTTCGCGCGACGGTGACGGCGCTGCGGCCATGCGCTACACGGAAATGCGCCTGACGCCCATCGCCGAGCTGCTGCTCTCCGAGATCGAAATGGGCACGGTAGATTTCGTGCCGAACTACGACGGCGGTGACGAGGAGCCCAGGCTGCTGCCGGCGCGCCTGCCGATGCTGCTGCTGAATGGCTCGTCAGGTATTGCGGTAGGGATGGCAACGGAGTGCCAGCCACACAACCTGCGTGAAGTCGCGGCGGCTGCGCAGATGCTGATCAAGAAGCCGGCTGCGACGATCGATGAAATCCGCAGTGTCATGCCCGGCCCGGACTTCCCTGGCGGTGGTCAGATCATCTCGCCGGATAGCACCATTCGCGACGCCTACGAAAGTGGCCGCGGCTCGATCCGCATGCGTGCGCGCTGGCGTGTCGAACAACTGGCACGTGGTGCCTGGCGCATCATCGTCGACGAGCTGCCGCATGGCGTGTCGACGGCCAAGGTATTGTCCGAGATCGAGGCGGTGACCAATCCGCAGCCGAAGGCGGGCAAGAAGGAGATCAGTCAGGACGAGAAGAACAATAAGGCCTTGTTGCTCGGCGTGCTCGACGCGGCGCGTGACGAAAGCTCGGACAAAGCCGCTGTGCGCCTCGTCCTCGAGCCCAAGACGCGCACGCAGGAGCCGGACGAGCTGATGCGCGTGCTGCTTGCACACACCTCGCTCGAAGCTTCGGTGCCGATGAATTTCACGGCGATTGGCCTCGATGGCCGGCCGGGGCAGAAGGGCATCAAGGCGCTGCTGTGCGAATGGATCGGTTTCCGCTTTGCCACCGTCGAGCGCCGCACGCGTCATCGTCTTGGTCAGGTTGAACGTCGCATCCACATCCTCGAAGGCCGCCAGATTGCCTGGCTGCACATCGATGAGATCATCAAGGTCATCCGTGGTTCGGATGAGCCCAAGGCCGAGCTGATTGCGAAGTTCGGCCTGTCCGAGCTGCAGGCTGAGGACATTCTCGAAATCCGCCTGCGTCAGTTGGCCAAGCTCGAATACATCGCCATCGAGAAGGAACTGACCAATCTGCGTGAAGAGCGCACGGGCCTGATCGAGCTGCTCGAGAACCGAAATGCGATGACGAAGCTGATCCTCAAGGAAATCACCGAGGACGCGAAAAAATACGGTGACGACCGCCGTACGTTGATCGAGGCCGCGGCTTCAGTCTCCAACATCGAAGCGCCGGTGCTCGACGAGCCTGTCACCGTCATCCTGTCGAAGAACGGTTGGGTGCGGACGCGCCAGGGCCACGGTATCGATCCGCAAACGCTCACATACAAGAGCGGTGACAGTGCCTTCCTCGTCGCCGAGGCGCGTACGACCTGGCCATTGCTGTTGCTGGACTCGATGGGGCGTGCCTATTCCGTGCGTATCGCTGACCTGCCGGGCGGGCGTGGCGACGGTGTGCCGATCACTTCGCTGATCGAATTGCAGTCAGGCGCGCGTATCGCGCAAGCGCTCACCGACGATCCGATTGCCGAATACTTCTTCGCCAACTCGGGCAGCTACGGCTTCATCACCAAGCTTGAAGAACTCGTCAGCCGCCAACGTGCCGGCAAGGCCTTCATGACGCTGGAGGACAAGGAAACCGTGCTGGTTCCAACGCGCGTCTTCGGCGAATGGCTTGCTGCCGTCTCCGGCAACGGGCGCTTGCTGTACTTCCCGCGCGCCGAAATGAAGGTCATGGCACGTGGGCGCGGCATGGTGGTGATGGGGCTCGACGAGAAGGAGGAGCTTGTTGCCGTCTGCTGCCCACCGACCGATGCCGTGAAGGTGATCGGTGCTGGCCGTGGTGGCAAGGAAATCGAGTTGGTCGTGAAGGGGGTTGCGCTTGAAGCCTGTCGCGGCAAACGTGCGCGCAAGGGCGGCACGCTCGCACCGAAGGTCAAACCGGTGGGGCTGGTAACGCCGTAAGCCTTGGTTGGCCATGCCTGGCGATACAAAAACGCCCATCATCCCGGCGCCGGGGTGATGGGCGTTTTGTTTCTTGCCCTGGCATCTTGGCCGGGCGGCGTGCGACTTACTCGGGGATTGCGCCGAGTACGTAGCTCACTTGGTTCAAGGGATCCATCGGGCCGATGGTGGCAAACCAGTTCTTGTACAGCGAGATGATTTCTTCGCTGCGATAGAGCTGGGCCAGACCGGTGTTGACGGCCAGTCGCAGCGAAGTGTCGCCGCGCGGGAGTACGATGGCATAGGGTTCGAGCGAGAGTTCATCGCCCAGCAGGACCAGTGAGCCCGGGTCCTTGGCCTTGTTGGCGGCACCGAGCAGCAGCAGCTTGTCGCTGGCGAAGGCATCAGCCTTGTCAGCATCGAACAAGGCGAAGGCTTCATCACGCGTCTTGACGGGGAGGACTGTTGCAGCGATCTGGCGGCGCTTCATCAATTCATTGACGGCACGTTCGTTGGATGTGCCGGCAATCACCACGACCTTCTTGCCGGCGAGGTCCGACAGGTTCTTCAGATTGGTCGTGCGCTTGATCAGCAGCCCGGTCGTCTCGACGAAGATGTAGTTGGAGAAGTCGACGACCTTCAGCCGCGACTGCGTGACGCTGCTGGCACCGCACTCCATGTCAGCACCACCATTGGCCACTGTGTCGAAGCGGTTGTCTGTCGTCACGGGCACCCACTTGATGTTGAGTGCCGAGAGTTTCAGTTGCTGCTGGATCGAGCCCACCACGCGCTTGCAGATGTCGACCGAATAACCGTCGGGTGACTTGTCCGGGGCCGAGAATGCAAATGGCACTGCGTCCGTGCGGTAAGCGATGGTGATGACCTTGTCTGCCGCGATCTTCTTCAGGCGGCCGTCCAGGGCCTGCGCCTGGGTAGCCCCGGCAGCAAACAGCAATGTCGTGGCAATAACAGCGAAACGCAGCATGGGTATGTCTCCGGGGTGGGGGTCGTGACAGAGTAGCTACTTTTCGTGGCAGCGACAATCTTGCATGCGGGCAGCAGACCGATGGTCATCGCGCGCCTGGTTGCGACTACAGCAGGGGGCTGGCCATGCGCAAGGCATTCTCGAGCAAACGTCCCCGGAACGAGCGCGCCGCCCAGGTGGTCGCGTCGAGGCGCCGTGATTGTTCGAGGTAGCTTTGCAGCAGCGCGCGTAACGTCTGTGCAAACTCCGGGTCGTAGATGAACAACGCGATTTCGTAGTTCAGCCACAAGCTGCGCATGTCGAGATTGACGGTGCCGAACATCGACAAGCTGCCGTCGACGAAGATGCTCTTGGTGTGCAGCAGCCCGCCGTAGAACAGGTGGATCTCCACGCCGATGTCGAGCAGGTCGTCGTAGTAGGAGCGGCTGGCGTAGCGGGTGAGGAGTGAGTCGACCTTCTCCGGCACGATGATGATGACCTTGACGCCACGAGCCGCTGCACCGCGCAGGGCGAGGATCATGGCATCGTCGGGGACGAGGTAGGGCGTGGTGAGGATGAGTTCGTCCTGCGCGGCATTGATCAAGGCGATCAGCATCTGCAGCAGGCCGTCTTCAGACAGGCCGGGGCCGGATGGAATGACCTGGATGTCGGCGGGCCCCTCGGGCGGCTCACGGGGCTCCTTGATGCTATCGACGAGCTCCTGTGTCGACGCGCCGCTCTCGAGTAACCAGTCGCCGATCAGTGTCGCGCTGAGTGGCACGACAGCCGCGCCCTCGACGCGAACCATGGCGTCAATCCATTCACCGACACCGGCTTCAAGTTTGAAGTAGCGCGGGTCAACGAGATTCATGCTGCCGGTCCACGCCAGCTTTGCATCGATGATGGCAACCTTGCGATGCATGCGCAGGTCAGTGCGGCCGATAACCGTATGGAATATCCCTGCAGGCAGGGCGGCGCGGAGTTCGACGCCGGCTGCACGCAAGCGGCGGGGCTGATCGCTGTTCCACCACTGGCGGGCACCAAGATCATCAATGAGGACGCGGCAGTGCAGGCCGCGTTGCGCAGCGCGAATAACGGCTTCGAGCACGTCGTCGGCGGCGCCGCCGGGAGCCCAGATATAGAACACCATCAATACGCTGCTTTGCGCCGCATCGATGTCACGGGCAATGGCCAGCAGGATGGCGTGGGTATCGTGAAAGAGTTGCAGGCGGCTGCCGCGCACCGTCGGGCTGCCGAGCAGCTTGCGCCCGAGCCGGTCCATGGCGCGCACTGCCGGCGCGTGGCGCGACCAATCCACATGGGTGATGCCACCTTGCAGCGCGGCGCTGGCGATGTTCCGGTATTCGAGGCGCAGCTTGTCCAGGCGGCGCGCGCGTCGCCGCGTAATGCGCCGTTCGCCGATGAGCAGATACATGATGGCGCCGGCGAAGGGGAAGAGGGCGACGAGCAGCAGCCACGCCATGGCAATGCCGCGCGCCGGGCGACGCATGATGACGCGCAGCGCGATCGTGATGACGATCAGCACGTGCGTTACTTCGATGATGGTCGGCGTGTCTAGCGACAAGGACATGCAGCTATTGTGGCCGGGAAGTGGTGTCCGTGGGAATGCTTAAGGAATGAGGCCGTGCGTGTCCGGCCCGCTGCTCACAGCGGACCACGCAGGAGGTGGATGACGCGCCCGCTGGCGTCGAGATGGGCGCGCTCCTCGGCACATTCGACACCGCCCATGAGAAAGTCGCGGCAGACACCGGGGCGGCGCTCGTAGATCGTGCACAGCTGCGTGTCGCGATCCAGGGCGACGCACCAGCCATCGTCGAGACGGCGCATGACCTCACCCCCCCATCTGTCCTGGCGTGTGAGGTGGCGCGGCACGTCGTCGTCCCCCATGAGGATGACTTCCAGCTGGCAGCAACAGGCCCGACAGGTGTCGCAGGTCAGGCTGGGGTCAGGGCTGTCATCCGGCTCAGGCGTGCTCATCTCGCACCATTACTCTTTGGCTTCGTCGTTCTCGGCCTCGAGACTGGCACGCACGGTGTCCATGTCGAGCTTGCGGACCTGGTCGATGAGTTGCTCCAGCGCGCTGGCGGGCAGGGCGCCTGATTCACGGAAGACCATGATCTGGTCGCGCAGGATCATCAGCGTCGGGATGGAGCGGATGTTGAAAGCGCCGCCCAGACCGCCCTGTGCTTCGGTGTCGATCTTGCCGAACACGATGTCCTGGTGGCGCTCTGAGGCGGCCTCGAAGGTCGGTGCGAAGCTCTTGCAAGGCCCGCACCATTCGGCCCAGAAGTCGAGAATGACGATGGAATTCTGTTCGACAGTGTCGTTGAAATTGTCTTCGGTGATTTCGATGCTGGCCATGGCGATCTCGCTTTGCGGTTTGGGGGAGAGGAATAACTAACTGGAGCAGCTGACTTCCAGACCTGCAGCCCAATCGGGTGGCAGGGCGGCATAAGACTGGTAGTGAGGCTGTTCATCGAAAGGCTTGCGCAGGCAGTCGAGCAAGCGCGCGACCTCGCTGAAATCGCCTCCGCGCGCTTCACGTATGGCTACTTCGGCAAGCCAGTTGCGCAGGATGTACTTGGGGTTGGTCGCAAGCATGCGCGCTTGCCGCGCCCCATCGTCGCTGGCTTCCAGTGCGAGGCGTTCGCGCCATTGCTGCAGCCAGGCGTCGCCGCTCTCGCGATCGAGGAACTGATCACGCAGACCCGCATCAAGCCTCGCATCGCGGGCATTGCCTGAGAGATGGCTCAGCGCGCGGAAAAAACTCGTGTAGTCGAGATGTTGGGCTTGCAGCAGATTGAAGGTCTCGCTGAAGAACTCTTCGTCCCCGGGTTGCTCCGTGTTGAATCCCAGCTTGGCGCGTATCAGTTGCATGAAATGCGATTCGAAAGCGCCGACGTAGGCCTTGTCGATGATGTCGCGCGCTTCTTCGAGCGGGCCCACGAGCGAGCGCATGGCGTGGGTGAGTGCCAGCAGATTCCAGTGGCCGATGCGCGGCTGCTGGTGAAAGGCGTAGCGACCGCGATCATCCGAGTGATTGCAGATGTGCGCTGCGTCGAAGGCTTCCATGAAGCCGAAGGGGCCGTAGTCCAGCGTCAGGCCGAGGATGGACATATTGTCGGTGTTCATCACGCCATGCATGAAACCGACGGCCTGCCAGTGCGCAATCATGATGCCGGTGCGCTGTGCCACGTCGGTCAGCAGCGCCTCATACGGCTTGTCCGAGTCGCGTAATGCGGGGCGGAAATTGTCGATCACATAGTCGGCGAGCTGTTTGACTTCCGCATCGCGGTCCAGGGAGTTCCAGTGTTCGAACGAACCGAAGCGCACGAAGCTGGGGGCGACCCGTGTCACGACCGCTGCAGTCTCCATTGTCTCGCGGCGCACCGGGTAATTGGAGCCGACGACGCATAGCGCACGCGTGGTCGGTATGCCCAGCGCAGCCATGGCTTCGGAGCACAGGAATTCACGAATCGACGAGCGCAATACCGCACGGCCATCTGCGCGCCGCGAGTAGGGCGTTTCACCTGCACCTTTGAGCTGCAGCTCGAAGATGCCGTCCGGCATGCGCACGCCACCCAGCAGATGTGCGCGCCCGTCGCCCAGTTGGCCCGCCCACACGCCGAACTGGTGGCCCGAATAAACCGCTGCGAGCGAGTCGCTGCCGGGCAGGGGGCGATTGCCGGCAAAATACTCGGCAAAACTTCGCGCTGTTTCAGTGTCTGCCAGCGCTTCGATGTCGATGCCCAATAGCGCAGCGGTCTCCGGGCTGGCACAAACGAGGTAGGGCGCGGGAAGGGGCGTGGGCGCAAGCCGGGTGTAAAAGCTCGCGGGCAAGCGTCCGAAGCTGTTGTCGAAGTTCAGCTGCGGTACCCATGCCTCGCTGGCGATGATGGATTCGGAGGGAGCTGGAGGTGTCACGGCAGAAAACCTTTTGCGTGCGCCGTCTGATGGTTGTGGCGATTGGGTGGGGCTGATCCGGCTGCTCGGGCGTCCGCTCGTGAATCCTGCGTGCACGGTGTGTGCCGGCGTTCATTGAACTGGAATGATGCTTGCTCGTTCCAGAGTGTCTGCAGCGAGTGTGCTTGCAGGGCGCTTGACTGCAGTCGCCCAATGATATCGCGCTTTGGAAGGAGGGGTCGCAATGCCATCCATCGGTCAGAATCCATCGCAGACTACCGGGCAGCCTTCATCCCGCCACGCGCTCCGCTCGCGCCCGGCACAGCCGATCGCCCCATCCGGCGGTTTGATCAAGACGCCGGAAGGCAGTGTTTACAAGGGCTTGATGGCGCTTGCAGCGCGCCCCGCGTATGGCGTGACACTGGCGCTGGCGGGCACCATCTCGCATAGCTGGCACACACGCGGCGTGCGTTATCTACCCCTGTTCGGGCTCGATGCCGAAACAACCTATCGTCTCCTGTCCAGTCATTTCCCGGGCATCGGCAGGATGATGGGTGTGGCATGGGGCGACTTGCTGTTGCCACGCATTTTCGAAGAAGCCTTCGCCTTGAGTGATCTGGTCGATCTGCTCGACCAGAATCGCACGGTTGTGGACGAGGACGGCACCTGGTTGGCGCATGCCGTCGCCACGAGCTGTCTCGGCGAGGAGGCGTTGTGGCGTGACATGAACCTCGCCTCGGCGGCTGTGCTGCAGGATCTCCTGCACGATTTCTTCACGACCCTCTCTGCGCGTAATCGCTGCGATATGCCCTGGAAGGATTTTCTGCTGCAGGAACTGACACAGCGGGCAGCGCACCGCCAGTTGCGCATGCCGGTTACTTCGCCCTTGCCCGATTACGCCAGCTGCTTCGGGCGCTGACCGCCAGCGCCGATGCGCTGGTCCGGATATGTCATATGCGTGTCGTGCGGTCATCGCGCTCGTATTCTGGTGAGCGACAAATGGACCGCGTGATGCGTGCGCACGCAGCAGAGTGAAAAACTACTTGTGAAATTTTTCGGGGCGTGTAGAATTGCGGCTCTTCTTCTGACGAACAGCTTGTTTGAAGCACGGCAGAAGTAGAAATTTGCGGGAATAGCTCAGTTGGTAGAGCGCAACCTTGCCAAGGTTGAGGTCGAGAGTTCGAGACTCTTTTCCCGCTCCAGATTCAAAAAAAGGAAGGTTCAAGTTCATGACTTGACCTTCCTTTTTTATTTCCGGTTTGCAGTGCGCTTCCAGCAATGTCGTGTTTCTTGTGCACGGCGGCTTGAGTTGCGCGCGCCTTGCGGTTAGGGTCGGTGGGTCATCGCGCAATGTGCTTTCGCATGCGTACGTGACGGTCGGTAAACATTGATGAGGCGCGCAGGTTCCTAGCCCGGTAGCAGCATGTTGAGTACAGCAAAGACTTCAGAGTTGGCCCAACGCACTGGTCTGCCCACAGACTGGTATGCAGACGGACTTGTGTGGCCTGACTACGCAGGTGGCGGCTTGTTCAATCTGGCCGTCTCGCTGGCTCGCGCATGTGGTGCTGATGTGCCTGCCGACTATCGTGATCTGATGCTGGGCGGTGACGTGGCTGCTTCGTCACGTTGGGCTGGCAGCGATACCTTGGTGTTCTTTCTCATTGATGGTCTTGGCGACAATTTCCTGTCGCGCAATCGCGATATCGCGCCAAATCTGTGGCGCGAGCGCGTGCAGTCGCTCACCTCCGTTTTTCCATCGACAACCGCCACCGCGATCACCACCCTGATGACCGCACAGCCTGCGGCCGTGCATGGTCTGATCGGCTGGTATGTGCGTGATGAAGAAACCGACTCCATCGTCGCACCTTTGCCAATGCGCCATCGCAGCGGTGCTGCCATTGACGATGTGGCCTTGTTGGCGCGCTTGCTGCATACCGCTCCGATGCTTGAAACGGCCAAGCGCATGTCGCGCGTTGTGACGCTGGCCGATCTCGCCGAAGGTCCTTACAGTCGTCACCATCGCCGTGATGCCTCGGTGCATGAGTACGCAACACTGGACAGCCTGGCGTGGAGCGTTTTCCGCGCCGAGCGCGAAATGCGCACGGCCACCAGCCAGCAGAAATTCATATACGCCTACACGCCGTTGCTGGATGCGGCAGGTCATGACTTCGGCATGGAGTCGCGGCAAGCGCGTGACGTGCTCGCGCGGCTGGACGAAGTGTATGCGCAGATGCGCAGCCTCTTGCCGGATGCCCAGTTCGTCGTGTCATCCGATCATGGCTTTACCGACAATCCGCCAGAGAACCAGATCGTGCTGTCTGACCACGCGGATCTCTATGCGATGTTGCGTGCGCCGCTTACCGGTGAGCGCCGTGCCGCGTATTGCCATGTGAAGGCGGAGTACCAGACCGTATTCGGTTTGCGCGTCGCTGAACGTTTTGGCGACCGTGTGCATGCCATGCCTGCTGCACTGGCATTCGATGCTGGTTTGTTCGGCCCTGGCTTCGGCTCGGAGGCCTTGCTGCGCGGTGGTGACTGGTTGCTGATTCCGCGCGATGACTGGACCGTGCTCGACCGCGTCGATGGCGAAAAAAGCCACGCCATGCTGGGCGTGCATGGTGGTCTGAGTGCGGCGGAGATGCATGTGCCGCTGATCCTGTCGCCAGCGCGTTTGTAACAGGACTGACACGTAGCTGTCAGCGGCCTGTCACCTCGGCTCGCTAGTCTCCTTCAAACTCGCAAGAGGAGAGAGCGATGAAATTCAAGCCTGCAAGCTGGAACAAATGGAACTGGCGTGCCAGCCTGGCGCGCAAGCGTGCAAAACGCGCTGCAGCGTCTTTCGACAACTTCTTTCCGATGTGTTTCGTGCCTGAGTCGTCCAGCGCGCGACGTACGTCGGCCTGAGTCTCGGCAAAAGACCTGCTCAGTGCAGGTCTTCCTTGGCGATGGGCATTGGCAGCACGCTGATGCCTTCGTCGAGAAGTGAAGCCACTTCGCTGTTCGTCGCCTTGCCGCGAATGGCGCGTTCTTCGGCATCGCCGAAGTGAATGCGGCGTGCTTCCTGCGGGAAGTCTTCGCCGACGTCTTCTGATTGCGCCGCGCTTTCCTGCAGCTTCTTCACCAGAACTTGCAGTAACTGCTGTGCTTCGGGTTGCTGGGCGGCCACGCTCGTCGTCGTGGTTTCCGTTGCCGCTTCGTGCTGCGTCACTTCTGCCTTGTCGCTGCTGCCTTGCACGTGAGGTGCCGAGGGCAAGCGACGCATATTGTGCGAACCGCAGATTGCGCAGGTCAGCAGGCCACGCTGCTGTTGCGATTCAATATCCTCGCTGCAGGCGAACCAGCCTTCGAAACGGTGCTCGTGCTCACAGATCAGGTCGACAACAATCACGATTTTTCCCGGATATTTCTGGCAGGGTTTGTCTTGTCACGCAGTGTGTCCTGACGTGCAAGCCTTGTCCCGACGACTTTGCTATTGAAGGGGCGCAAAGATAACATGGCGCGCCTATGCTGTCCCGACCTGCCACTGTTCCTGACCCCGCTGTTGTGTCGCTCGCACCCTCATCTCCAGAATCTCCGCGCCTGCTGCTCGCACCCATGGAAGGCATGGTCGACGAAATCATGCGCGACGTGCTGACGCGCGCCACGACTTACGACTGGTGTGTCACCGAATTTGCGCGTGTTTCGGGCAGCTTGCTGCCCGCGCGTTTCTTCACGCGCATCGCGCCGGAGTTGCGTGAATCTTCGCGCACTGCAGCGGGTACTTTGGTGCGCGTCCAGTTGCTGGGCTCGGAGCCTGCCTGCATGGCCGAGAACGCAGACCGCCTCGCCGAGCTTGCGCCCGCAGGCATCGATCTGAATTTCGGTTGCCCCGCGCCGACGGTGAATCGCCATCGGGGTGGCGCGGTGCTGCTCGACGAACCGGAGTTGCTGTGCGATATCGCGGGCCAGGTCAGCCGGGCGATTCGCGGTCGCGTACCGTTTACGGCGAAGATGCGTCTTGGCGTTTATGACAAGTCCCGCGCCGTTGAGGCGGCACAGGCGCTCGCCGAAGGCGGTGTAGAGATGCTGGTGGTGCATGCTCGCACCAAGGAAGAGGGCTATCGACCGCCAGCGCACTGGCCGTGGATTGCGCGCATCGCGGAAGCGGTGAAGATTCCGGTGATCGCCAATGGCGAAATCTGGACGGTCGATGACTACCTGCGCTGCCGTTCAGAAAGCGGTTTGCACGATGTGATGCTGGGGCGCAGTGGTGTTGCGGATCCGTTCCTTGCCGGGCGTATCCGCAAACATCTGCAGGGCGCAGAGGTGCGCAGCATGGACGATGACTGGCTGGCGCTGCGCCCCTTCATTCACGATTTCTGGTTGCGCGTACAACGCAAGGTCGAGGCGCGTCATGCGCCGGGCCGCCTCAAGCAGTGGCTCAATCTCTTGCGACGTAATTACCCGCAGGCCGAGTTGCTCTATCAGGCGGTGAGGCCGCTGCGTGAGCCGCATGACATCCAGATCATTCTCGACTCCACACTGGGGCCCGCCGATGTACGCGAACTCACGCAGCATTGACAGTGCGCAGAGCGGGCCGCACGACAAGCTTGCCGAGCTGGTGCTGCGGCATCGTGATGCGCTTTTCCGCAAACCGATTTCACCCGCCAGCCAGGCGTCGTTCGACAGCGTGATGCGCGAGTGGGACGGGCGAGCCCCCATCCTGCTGGATGCCGGTTGCGGCGTCGGTTGGAGCACGCTCAAGCTGGCGGAGGCGCATCCCGCGCATTTCGTGCTTGGCGTGGACCAGTCCGAAGATCGCCTGTCGCGCGGCAAGCCCGGCGTCACGCCCGCCAACGCCTTCTTTGCGCGCGCTGATCTGGTCGACTTCTGGCGCCTGTTGCTACAAGCGGATATCCGTCTCGATCGGCACTACCTGTTGTATCCGAATCCCTGGCCGAAAATCGGCCATCTGTCACGGCGCTGGCACGGCAGCCCGGCGTTTCCGGCGCTGCTGGCGCTTGGTGGTCGCCTCGAATGTCGCAGCAACTGGGCTATCTACGTCGAAGAACTGGCCCAGGCCATCGGCTTGCTGACAGGCACTACGCCGGGTGTCGAGCGCTTCGAAGCGGAGGAGCCCCTTACGCCGTTCGAGAAGAAATACCGCGATTCCGGGCAGAGCCTGCATCGCCTCGTTTGCATGCTTGGCTGAGGCGGGGCGTTCGGCCCCGAGCCCTGACGATCAGCGCGGGCTGGTGTCTTCAACCGTTCCGCTACGCCAGTCGCTAACCGACGCTCTTCTTGCCGGTACTCCGCTCGGCGTCATGCCGGCATTGCTTGCGCAGGCTCTCCCAGCCTTCCTGGCCCAGGGTCGCCAGGGTGCGCATATTGTTCGCATAGATTGCTTCGGGGTCCGGAAAGGCTGCGACTGCGCGATCGATACTGCGCTCGCGCAACAGGTGGAGGACCGGGTACGGTGACCGGTTCGTCGCGTTACTGATGTCGTCGGGCTCGCTGTCACCGAATGTGTAGTCAGGGTGGAAGCTGGCGATCTGGATTTCGCCACGCAGTCCCAGTGACTTCAAGGCCTTGTCGGCGGTTGGCAGGAAGAGGCTGTAGTCGACAAAGTCAGTCAGCACCTGCGGATGGATCAGCACCGTCGTGTCGAGCTTCGCGGGGGCTGTGGCAGCCAGGAGTTGCAACTCTTCGCGCAGGTCTTCCAGCAGCGCTTCACTCTCCGTTGCCGTGCTGACAACGTAGCGCACCAGTCCCTTGACCTGCACCGCCTTGGCGAAGGGGCATAGGTTGAGACCGATGACCGCGCGGTCAATCCAGGCACGCGTTTCGGCAATGATGAATTCGCTGTCTGGCTTCATTGGGGCATAGGGGATGCTGGTTGGGCTGCGGCGAATCATACAAGCAGCCGCAAGTCCTCAGATGATGACTTTCGTGAGCGTCCTGTCCGTGTCGTTGCGACATCCCGGGAAATGCTATCGGCATTTCGGGAGGGTATGGGCATCAAGCGCCAAGCTTCAGTGCCCCGCCGCGCGCTTCGGCCCGTTGCCAGGCGTCGCGCTGACGCAAGCGACCTAGCAGGTGCCACAGCTTCGGGCGCGATTCGCTGAGGCCCGCGCGGGCGACCGCGGCTTCCAGCGGAAAGCTCATCTGGATGTCGGCAGCAGAGAAATCCTCGCCTGCGAAATAGGGACCGCTTAGCTGCGACTCAATGAAGTCCAGCAGGCCGGCAAGTTGCGCGTCGATACGCGTCAGCATCGGCATTGCCGACTCGCCGAGTCGCGCCAGGTAAAGCTTGAGCAGAAGCGGGGGCATGGCGCTGCCTTCAGCGAAATGGAACCAGTACGTGTAGCGCAGATGCGCTTGCGTGTCCTGCGGCGGTACCAGCTTGTGGCCGCTATAGGTATGCAGCAGGTATTCGAGAATGGCTCCGGATTCTGCCAGTACCACTTCACCGTCGCGGATGACGGGCGACTTGCCGAGCGGGTGGATCTTCTTGAGCTCAGGCGGCGCCAGCATGGTCTGCGGATCGCGCTGGTAGCGGATCACCTCGTAAGGTACGAGAAGCTCTTCAAGCAACCACAGCACACGGTGCGAGCGCGAGTTGTTCAGGTGGTGGACTTCGATCATGCATCTGCCTCCTTCTCTTCGCCGACCGGGGAGCATCCGAGTTTCGCAAGGCATGTGCCCGCCGACGTCCCGATGGACGGTTTCAGTCCTGCAAGGCTCTGACCTTGACGCTCTTGCCTTTCACCTTGCCGGTCGACAGCTTGCGTAACGCCTCTCTGGCGATGCCGCGCGCGACGGCGACGTAGGTGGATTGCTCTGTCACGTTGATCTTGCCGACCTGTTCGCGCGTGAAGCCGGCGTCGCCGGTCAGCGCGCCCAGCACGTCGCCGGCGCGGATCTTCTCCTTGCGGCCACCGAGAATCTGCAGCGTGACCATGGGCGGCTGCAGTGGTGTCTCGTCGTCCACCTGCAGGCCGGCAAGGCCATGCCATTCGGGGACGATGCCGGTGGCTTGCTCAATGATCGCAACGCGACGCTTGTCGGCAGGGCTGCACAGACTCAACGCCCAACCATCCTGATCGGCACGGCCGGTGCGGCCAATGCGGTGGACGTGCACTTCCGGGTCCGGCGTGACATCGACATTGATCACCGCTTCGAGCTGATCGATGTCCAGGCCGCGCGCGGCGACGTCGGTCGCCACCAGCACCGAGCAGCTGCGATTGGCGAACTGGATCAGGACCTGGTCGCGATCGCGTTGCTCCATGTCGCCATTCAGGGTCAAGGCGTGGAAGCCCGCGGCATGCAGCACATCAACCAGATCGCGGCATTGTTGTTTGGTGTTGCAGAACGCCAGTGTGCTCACTGGCCGGTAGTGCTTGAGCAGGAGCGCCACGGCCTGCAGGCGTTCCTCATGCTTTACCTCGTAGAAACGCTGACGGATCTTGCTGTCTTCATGTTGCTCCAGCAGTTTCACCTCTTGTGGATTGCTCAGGAAGCGCTGCGCCAGCCGGCCAATGCCATCAGGGTAGGTGGCAGAGAACAGCAGTGTCTGCCTGCGTGGCGGACACTGCTTGGCGACGTAGGAAATGTCGTCGAAGAAACCCATGTCAAGCATGCGGTCGGCCTCGTCGAGCACCAAGGTGTTCAGCGCGTCGAGCTGCAAGCTGCCACGCTCAAGGTGATCCATGATGCGGCCGGGCGTGCCGACGACAATATGCGCACCATGTTCGAGGCTGTTGATCTGCGGGCGCATGGTGGAGCCGCCGCACAGGGACAGGATCTTGATGTTGTCTTCACCGCGCGCGAGACGGCGGATTTCCTGCGTGACCTGTTCGGCCAGTTCGCGCGTGGGACACAGCACGAGTGCTTGTACGGCAAAGCGGCGCGGGTTGAGATTGGTCAGCAGGGTCAGCGCAAAGGCAGCGGTCTTGCCGCTACCCGTCTTGGCCTGTGCAATCAGGTCATGGCCTGCCAGGGTGATGGGCAGGCTGGCGGCCTGGATGGGCGTCATCTGCAGATAGCCGAGCTGCTGCAGGTTGGCCTGCATGGCAGGGGCGAGTGGCAGGGTGTTGAACGAAGCGCCAGCGGCGGCGTTCGTTTCAGGTATTGCGGAGAAGGGGCTGGCGTCGGTCATGCGCGATTATCCGCTCCTGAGCCGACGCCATGGCAAATATTCCAGATCTCCGTGGCGGGCAAGCCTATAGAGGCTCGCCACGACGACTTAGTTGGAAGGGCTGCCGTGTGCTTCACCCTCTGTCGCGGTGTTGTTCTTCACCGCCTTTTCGACTTTCTTCTTGGTGTCGACTGTTACTTCCTTGGTCTTGTGACCGACCGCAGCGGCACCTTTCTTGGTTTCGTGGCCAACCGTCTCGGCTGCGTTCTTGGCCTTGTGGCCAGCAGCCACGGCGCCATCCTTGACGGCTTCGCCCGTATCAACGGCGACGTCCTTGGTCACGCCTGCAGCGTTGTTGATCTTGGTGCCGGCCTTGTGCGCTGCCGAGCTGACATCCTCGGAGACGGTGGTCTTCGAAGTATCGGTTGCGGCAGAGGCAATGAATGAGGTGCCGAGCAGGCCGGCGAGAAGTACTGATTTCAGAATATTCGATTGCATTTTGCTGTCTCCCAAAAGGATATAGAGATAGTTAAAACCGTATGGCATAGGCCGCGAGGCGGCCACAAAGCGGGCCACGGTCTTCAACGCATCAACTGATGCGCTTATGGGAGCTACAGCAATCGGCGTACCCGACGGGCGTCTAGCGTTTGCGTGATGCTGGCCTGCGGCCCGATCCAGCGCGCTTGTTGTCGGTTTCCTTGGAGCGGATCGGCATCAGCAGATTCTTGCCAACGCCCTGTACCGGCGCGCGATGCGCGCGGATGGCAGCTTCGATCTCGGCAGGAATGATGGCGATCGCATTGGCGGCAACCGGTGTCGGCTTGTAGGCCGCCAGCTGTTCCTTGAGGCTGAAGGTGTGTTCGGCCAGTGCTGCGCGTCGAGGCTGGCTGGCCAGCATCTTTTGCGCTTCGGCCGTCAAGGTGAAGCCGTCCTCGATGGCTTGCAGCAGGCCATTCGTGCCGAGGCGGGCAAATGCCTCGGAGAGTTTTGCGGCCGAGGGAATGGAGCCGTGCAGCAGGTCGAGCGCGGAGATGATCTCGGCAATCCGCGCGGGTTTGCGCTTGGCGGCGACGGTTGTTGCCAGCAGGAGCTGGATGTCTGAATCGTGAATCGGGTGCATTGCTTGGGCTTTCGGGGTGCCGGATCGAAATCGCGGAAAGCTGAGCTAGATACCAGAGTGTGGACAAATAACCAAGTGGCGACGGTATGGCTCCTGGTGTTCGACGGCTACTGCATGTATCGCGACTCGAACCTTGCCAGCGACACGCCGCTGGCGTCGAGCAACTCCATCTGTTCGCCCGTGACACGCCAGCTCGCAACACGTGACAGGGCTTGCAGGAAGCTGCTTTCCAGCGCCATGCCTTGCAGGCAGGCCATGCGCGTGCTGGCGGTTTCGCCAAGTGCGAGCCTGCTGCCATCCAGCGTGTAGCTGCCACTGAGGCGGTTGCAACCGGTCGCGCCGATGACTCGCTTCTGTGGCCCCTGGAAGATCAGATGTGCTTCAGGCTGTGACGTGGCGACCTCGACGGAGGTGCTGCCCAGACGCGTCAGCTTCCAGTAGGTGTTCTCGAAACTGGCTGTGACGGCGGCGGCTACGGGCGCGCCGCCGACGGGTCGCAGCAGCAGTTGCGGATTGTCTGCTTGGCCCGGCACGAGTACCGGGTAGGCCGTGTCGCTTGTGAAGAGCAGCTTGCCGCCTTGGGAAATGCGTGCGCGCACGACGTAACGATGGCCTGCGACTATCCGGGCCGGGTCATAGGAGATGGTAAAGCGGAAGGGCGGCTGACCCGGCGACTCCTGCCGCACGCTGCCCACAAGCTCAGCACGTGCATCGGCGCGCGAGACGTCTTCGATGCTGGCTTCAAAGACAGCGTCCGGTGGCAAGGCGATGCGCTCCCGGTAACTGGCCGTACCCGAAATCGAAGATGCCGGCGCCACTGTGGAGGCACAGGCAGCGATCAGGAACAGGCCCGACAGCGCGCAAGCGATGTACAGCCCGCATGTGCGCAATGGGCGGGATGAGAGAAGGCTATGCACGGACGATCTCCTGAGACTGAGCGGGTGGCCGGGATGCTTCGGGCGTCGGCAAGCACCGGATTTTGCGCCCCCGGAAGTCGAAGCGGAAGGGCCGCAAACTTCGTGCCGCAGAGCAGGCGCGGAGGACGTCAGCGCTCATGGCGGGGAAGCGCGGGTATTCCCTAGGCATGTTTGTATGACAAGTCGTGCAGACTGCGACTCTCGACAAATTTGACAGAGATCAGCAGGACCCGCGTGGTGTCTTGCGCCTCTGTCGCTTTCCGGTGATCCACATTTTCAGGAGGGCTTTACATGAAACGTCGCGTGTTGCTGTCGGCTATTGCAGCGGGTGTTCTGGGCTCGGTATCGGCGGGCAGTTTTGCCCAGAGCAGTGAATTTCCACGCAAGTCCATCACCGTTATCTGCCCGTGGACGGCTGGCGGCGGAACCGACGTACTGCTGCGCGCCTTGGCACGTGAGGCGGAGAAGCACCTCGGGCAAAGCATCAACGTCGTCAATCAGACGGGTGGGGCGGGTGCCATTGGCCACAACGCAATCCGTGCTGCAGTGCCTGACGGCTATACCGTGGGCATGATCACTTTTGAACTCAACTCACTGCCGCCGCAGGGGCTGGTGCCCTTCACATACAAGGATTTCGATCCTCTGATGCGTATCAATGTTGACCCGGCGGCACTGACGGTCAAGAAGGATGCGCCGTACAACACGCTCAAGGAGTTCGTGGAGTACGCCAAGTCTCATCCGGGTGAAATCACCATTGGCAATTCGGCGCCCGGCTCGGTCTGGCACATCGCCGCGGGTTTGATGGCCGAGAAGACCGGCGTACAGGTCAAGCATGTGCCGTTTGACGGTGCGCAGCCTGCGGTCACGGCTTTGCTGGGTGGGCATATCAAGGCTGTGGCCGTGTCGGTGCCAGAGGTGCGCGCCCAGGCCCAGGCCGGCAACCTGAAGATTCTCGGCGTCATGGATACGCAACGCGACGAGCTCTTCCCTGCCGTGCCGACCTTCAAGGAGCAGGGCGTCGATGTGGAGTTCTACACCTGGCGCGGTCTGGCGCTGCCCAAAGGTGTGCCCGCAGACATCAAGCTCAAGCTTGCCGATGCGTTCAAGAAGGCTTTTGACTCCAGGGAGTTCAAGGAGTTTGCCGCCAAGGCCTCGCTCAATCTTTCCTTCCAGAATGCGGCCGATTTCAACAAGTTTCTTGATCAGAACTTCAAGGACGTGGATGCCGTCATGAAGAGCCTGGGGCTCGCCAAGAAATAGGCTGGCCGTCCTGGCGGCGTAACACTACGAAATGGCAGCGCACAGACAGGTCGGCTTGCCGACCTGTTCTGTTGTGGGCGGCCGGATGATGGATTCATGACACAGCACGCGGGGCGCTAATGAAGCAGGCAGACCTAATATCAGGGGGCGTTGGTTCGCTCATCGGGATTTATGCAATATGGGAGGCGCAACGGATGCCTGCCGATGTCATCATGAAAATCGGACCGGGATTCTTCCCGACCATTCTGGCGAGCATGCTGCTCATCTTCAGTCTGTTGCTGATGCTCAACGCCTTGCGCGGGAAGAGCAAGGGCGAGGTGCCGCCGCTACGCTGGTCCGACCCAGCCGTGCGGCGCGGACTGTGTCTGCTCGTCGCGACCGCAGTGTTCTGCCTTGCGCTCAAGCCGATTGGCTTCATACCCTGTGCAATCGTCTTCCTCTTCCTGATGATGCTGGTGCTGGGCAATCGCAAACCGCGCGCCTTGCTGATGGCACCACTGATCGTGACAGGGGGCATCTGGCTGACTTTCGAGAAGCTCCTGCATCTCGAATTGCCATCGGGCATTCTCGCGCCCCTCCTGGGCTAAGGGGGCAGCATGGAGATCAACTGGGGTTTGATGTTCAGCAGTTATGGCGCGGTGTTCACGCCGAGTGTCATGTTGTTGATTGCGGTGGGGGTTACGGCAGGTATCGTCATCGGCGCGCTGCCCGGCCTGACGGCCACCATGGGCGTGGCGCTGCTGGTGCCGCTGACTTTCGGCCGGCCACCGCTGGAGAGCCTGTCGATGCTGATGGGGATCTATGCTGGTGCCATGTATGGCGGCGCGATCTCGGCGATCCTGATCCGCACGCCGGGTACGCCGGCGGCGGCCGCGACAGTGCTGGAAGGGTATCCGATGGCCAGGCGCGGCGAAGCCGGGCGGGCCATGGCAATGGCCCTGTTTGCGTCGTTCTTCGGCGGCGTGGCGGGCGCCGTGATCATGACGCTGGCCTCTCCGCTGGTATCTGCCTTTGCCCTGCGCTTCGGGCCTGTCGAGTACTTCGGTCTGGCGATCTTCGGCTTGTCGATCATCATCTCGATCTCCGGGCGCTCCTTGATCAAGGGCTTCATGTCGGCCTTCTTCGGTCTGCTGATCTGCACCATCGGCTTCGATCCGATCTCCGGCTTTCCGCGCTACACCTACGGCACGATGGAGTTGATGGAGGGGCCGCCTTTCATCCCGACCCTGATCGGGCTGTTCGCGGTGTCGGAGGTCTTCAATGAAGCGCTCAAGAGTGGCGTGGCGAAAAGCGTGACGGCCAAGCTGGACCAGTACCTGCCGAGCTGGGCCGACATCAAGTACTGCTTCCGCGAGTTGTGCCGCTCCAGCGTCATCGGCGCGGTGGTCGGCGCCATTCCGGGGGCTGGCGGCGACATTGCTTCGTTCATCTCGTATGGTGAAGCCAAACGCGCATCAAAGAATCCGGAGCTGTATGGCAAGGGGCAGATCGAAGGGCTGGCGGCGAGCGAATGCGCCAATAATTCCTGCCAGGGTGGCGCAATGATTCCCTTGCTGTCGCTCGGCGTGCCGGGCGATGCGGTGACGGCCGTGCTGCTCGGCGCATTCACCATCCAGGGGCTGCAGCCGGGGCCGATGCTCTACAAGGAGCACATCGACATCGTCTATCAGATCTTCGCGTCGATGATGGTGGCGCAGTTCGTCATGCAATTCATCGGCATGGCCGGCATCCAGCTGTTTGCGCGAGTCATCATGGTCGACAGGTCAATCCTGACGCCGGCGATCTTTGTCATGTCGGTAGTCGGCGCCTACGCGATGCGCAGCAATGTGTTCGATGTCTATGTGACGCTGGCTTTCGGCATGGTCGGATTCCTGATGATGCGCTACGACTTCCCGTTATCGCCGATCCTGTTGGCACTTATTCTCGGACCATTGGCGGAGTCCAATCTGCGGCGTGCGATGGTGATGTCGGGGGGCGAGTGGAGCATCCTGTTCACCAGTCCCATTGCCGTAGTCATGATGTTGCTGGCGGCACTGTCCTTCTATCTTTCGATCCGCAAACACCAGCAGATTGAAAGCAGGCTGGCGGAAATGGAGGTCGAGTTCGAGAAGAACCTCGGCGAGAGCACGGAGAGCCCGGAGCGTCCAGCCTAGCCGCCGCGTTCAGGCTGAGACCAGCCTCAGCAGCGTGATTTCCGAGGGGGCGCCGAAACGCTTCGGTGGCCCCCAGTAGCCCGTGCCGCGGCTGACGTAAATCCACATCGCACGCAATCGATGCAGGCCTGCCGTGTAGGGCTGTTGCAGAGGCACGAACAGATTCCACGGCCAGAACTGACCGCCGTGCGTATGGCCGGAGAGCTGCAGGTCGAAGCCCACTTGCTCGGCAGCTGTTGCGGAGCGGGGCTGGTGGGCCAACAGGATCTTCACGCTGTCTTGCGGCGCACCTTTCATTGCCGCTTGCGGGTCGCTGCGGTGCGCTGCGCCGAAATGCCCGCCATTGAAATCAGTGACGCCCGCCACGACCAGGGGGGCCGCCGCGTGTGTCAGCACGACATGCTCATTCAGCAGTACGCGCAGGCCGAGCCGGCGCATCTCCTCAATCCATTCATCCGCATTGGCGTAGTACTCGTGGTTGCCCGTGACAAAAAAACTTCCATGACGCGCGCGTAGTGTTGCCAGCGGTGCCGTGTGCGAGGACAGGGCCGCGACACTGCCATCGACGAGGTCTCCGGTGACAGCCACCATGTCTGCCTCGAGCGCATTGACACGCGCCACGATGCGCTCCAGGTAGGCGCGCTTGATCGTGGGCCCGACGTGGATGTCGCTGATCTGCGCGATCTTGAAGCCTTGCAGCGCGTCCGGCAGCTTGGCGATCGGTACTTCCACGTTGATCACGCGGGCCAGGCGGCGAGCGTTGAGAAAGCCCGCGACCGTGCTGAACAGCGCCAGCAGCATCACAGCGATGGCTGAGCTGGATGCGAGCTCGGCAGCCAGATGGGGCGGGTAAGAGAACAGGCCCAGCGCCGCGCCAGCGGCGATCAGGAGCAGGACCACATCGCGCAGGACGCTCAGCACCAGCAAGGAGGAAAAGAGACCCATTGCCAACAGGCCGATCCATGCCAGCCTGTCCGCTAGAGGTTGTTGCTGGATGCCGCGTGACAGCAGGCCGAGGGGTACGAGAACGCTGGATGCCAGCAGCCATGCAGCGCCGATGAGTTTCCAGAAAGCCGGGACAGGCAGGCCGGGGAGCAGGCGCATGCCGATGTACAGATGAAGGGCGCCGATCAGCGCGGTGGCGAAGACGAGAAAGCTGCGAGGTGGCATGTCATCACGTGTGCGATGCGGCGTGCGCCGCGTCAGCCACATGTTGTGCCGGCAGGCGCGCATTCAAGGGCACAACCCGGCACCTCGCCTGCCGGGTTGTGAAACTGCGTGTCGTGCTTTCTCAGTGTTTGTGTTCGGCACCTGCGGCGGGGGCTCCCGTCAGGCTCTCGACTTTCACGTCCACCGTGATTTCACCGGCCTTCTCGAACTTCAGGGTGAGCGGAAACTTCGCGCCTTCCTTGAGCGGGGCCTTCAAGCCGAGCAGCATGATGTGCAGGCCGCCCGGTTTGAACTCGACAGTCTTGCCCGCAGGCAATTCGACGCCCTTGTCGAGCTTCTGCATGCGCATGACGTCTCCTTCCATACTCATGGTATGAATTTCCGCCTGTTCGGAAACATTGCTGCTGACCGAGACGAGACGGTCGGCTGCGCCGCCGTTGTCGAGCTTGAGATAACCGCCGCCGGTTTGTGCGCCGGGTGTCGTGGCGCGTGTCCACGGGTGGCCGATCTTGATGCTGCCCAAGGTGTAATCGTGCGCGCTCGCGCTGAACGAGAGCAGGACGAGGCAAGCGAGGGTGAGATAGCGATGGAGGCTCATGTCGATTCTTTCGTAGTTGGATGCGTAAGCACGTGATCAGTGGTGGTGTTCATGTCCAGCGACGGGCGCGGCTGGAACAATGTCCAGCAAGGCTGCCGGGAATCGAGGTTTTTCCTGCCCTTCAACGGGGATCTCGGCCCAATCGTTTTGCCCCTTCTCGCATTGCTGGAGCACCCGGATCCAGCGCTTGCCGGCACTTTCCGGCACGGTCACGGCGATCACGAACTCATCGTATTCGGCATCGAGCAAACGGCCACCGCTCCAGCTGAACTGTGCGGCGCGCTCGGAAACCGGTTTGCCATGTGACAGGTAAGGTTTGTCGAGCTTTTCGGTCTTGATGTCCAGCTTCCAGCCGGCCTTGGGCATGGGCTTGGCGCCGACGAATCCCTCAGGCAGGAAGACCGTGATGTTCGTTGTGGGCGAGCCATCACAACCGTGGCCGACACGGAAAATGGATTTGTAGCTCGTGCCGCTGACGGCACTTTTCTGTTCGAGCGTGATGTGGGCTTGGGCGTTGGACAGGCAGGCGGCGGTGCACAGCAGGGCTGTGGCGAATTTTTTCAGCATGAATATCTCTCCGGCAATGCATGGGTGCGCGGCCGTGTGGCCTGGCGCACGCGGTTTCAATGCATTGCATGTCTGGCAATGGTGACCGGCCGGCGCATGAGGCCGACCGAGGCTTGAACGAGGCTCAGGCCTGTTGCGGTGGCGCGCGCGGAGAGAAATGCAGCCACGCAGGCGTGCGCGCGGCAAAGAGAAACCCGGCAGGGCTTTGAACGTGGACGAAGCGCTCGTTCGGCGAGAAGGTGTGGTCATGCCCGTCGACGATGGCGAAGTGGGCGCCAGCGGCGCACAGCGGGCACTGCTGGAGCAGCTTGTGCGTCGCTGAGTCGTCCTGTCCCCCGGCGGGCAGTTTGATGAGTTCCAGCCCGGGAGCGCCCGTCGTACATATGCTGGCCAACAGCCCCTGTTGCGTGCTGGCGGCATGCGCCAGCGGCATCAATGCGTGCCAGACGATCGCCAACAGGGCGAACCAGGCAATGCGGGAAGTGGTCGAGCGGGCTTTCATGGCGCGCGAATTATACACAGCGATCCTGGGCGAACCGCGGCATCAGCGCTCGCGCATAAAGACAAACCCGGAGTCGAGGTGTTTCGGCACGGCGATTGCGATGCGTCGCCTGTCACCGACAAGGAGTTTCATCATGCAAGCGCTCGCCAAGGCTTCGGCCCGGCTTTTCAGCCAGTTTTTTTCTTCCCTGTTTTCGCTCGACGACAAGGGCGCAGCCCGTGCGGTCGACCCCGCGCTCATCGACGACGAACAGGACGAGAATCACCCGTTGGCGCATTCATACTTTGGCGCTTGAACGCCTGGCCGACGAGGCTGAACGAGGGCATGGCAAAACCTTCCATGCCATGTAATTCCGGTCAGCCGGATCCGTGCGGCGGGCAGCCTCCCCTGACGGCAGGGAGGTTTAGTGTTTGGCCAGTTCCACCAGCGCTTGACCGAGCTTCAGGTCCAGCATCTTCCTGTCCTGGTACGTCTTGACCGTTCCGTCGGGCAGGCGATAGTCGCCTTCGGTATATCCGGCTCCATTCAGGAATGCCGGTACAGCTTGCGGCTTGCCGTCGATTGCTGCCTGCAGCGCCAGCAGCGCGTAAGGCTCGTGCGTGTCGAAATTGACGTAGACAAGCTCCGTGCTGGCCATGAAGTAGCCGACGCTGCGACCGTCGATTTCCTGAATGAAGCGCTTGCGGTAGATGTTGTTGCCGATCGCGCGGGCCAGCTGCAGGTAGTCCGGTGTCTGCGTCTTGACGTAAAGGTCGAGCACCGCAAACAGGGCAAACGGGTCGTCCTGTGAGGTCTCGAGATTCACCTGGTGGTTGCGGCCCGGCGCGTCGCCGATGTCGCCCAGGCCATTCGCGCGCGCGATGCCGCGCGCCATGCCCCATAGCTCGGTAGCGCCGGTGGTCAGGTAGGCGCGCGCATACGACAACAGGTAAGCACTGGTGGCCGGATAGGGCTTGAGTTCGTAGCCGGCTTTCTCGTAGTAACCGTTGCGTTTGAGCACGAAGTTCGACAGATCGGTGCCGTCGGTCAGCAGGGGCTTCAGCGTGTTCGTTGCGGGTTCGTAGGCGTAGCGCTGGAAGGCCAGCAGGCCATCGCGGGTGGCGTCCAGCAACTCCTGGCCAGCATCGCCCAGATCATGGCCGAGTTGCAGCTGCATCAGCGCGTTCTCGGAGTAGATCGTGGTGGCCTGGCCCTTCAACAGCATCGTGGCTTCGAGTACGCGGCGCCGGGTCGGGTCGGGATGCGGATTCGGTTCGAAATCGGGGCCCAGCTGGCGTTGCGCGCGATCACCGAACCACGAGTAGGTCTTGTCGTCGCTCGGCGCCTCTTCTGTCTTGATGGGTTGTGAGAACTGGTAGGCGCCGAGCTGCGTGTGCGGATTGCGTGCGCTGATGAACTGGTCGGCCAGGCGCTTGACCCACAGCATGGCCGACGCATTGCCGGTGTGCTTCGCCAGCATGGCACCGGCATATATGAGGTCGTTGCCTGCGTTGAGAAACGACAGGCCCTTGGCTTCGAAGTAGGGCGGCTGCCTGGTGTAGGGATCGTTGTTCCACAACAGCGTGTCGTCGATGGCCTTGGTGAATTCACCGTGACGGCCGATCTCCAGTGTTGGCCAGTCGTAGATGTGGGCGTTCCAGAACGCCTTGATGAATTTCGTCGTGGCCGCAGCGTCGACTTCGAACATGAGATCGTAGTACGGAAAGGCGTTCTTCAGCTCATGCACCCCGTCTTTTTCACTAGGGCCGACCGCCTCGAGCGTTTTCAGATCGATGAACTGATGCCCACCCCAACGCAGCAGGCCATTGGCATCCTGATAGTGGTCGAAGTAGTAACGCACATTGGCTTTCGCCGCGTCGCGGTACTGCTCGTCACCCGTAAGGTTTGACAGGCCGACCAGCACACGCATGAAGTTCTGCTGGCAAGAGAGATTGGAGATGACGCTCTCCTTGCCGTCAGGAAAGACCCAGTTGAGCTGTTCGCGGCCACGTACCTTGATCGCATCGGCGAAGATTGGTGCAGGTGGCTGGTGATAGAGATCGCCCCCTTCGCGAAAGATGTTCTGCACGTGCGTGATCACCGCATCCAGTCTCACCTTGTCCATGGCTTCCGGTTGGCTGGCGGGGCAGTGTGGTGTCGACATAGGGGTCGGGATTCAGGATGGATGCAGGGCAGACAAATGCGCGCAGATGGACAGTGTCAGACTGGAACTGAAGGGCCTGTCAGCCCTTGCGTGAAATGGCCAGCGGGCCGGCGGCCTGCGTGGTGGGCATGAGCTCCAGCACGTTCACATTCACATGCGCCGGCAGCGTCGTGACCCAGTACACCGATTCGGCAACGTCTTCGGCCGTGAGTGCCTGGGTGTTGGCGTAGACCTGCGCGGCCTTGGCGTCATCGCCATGGAAACGCACGTTCGAGAATTCCGTACCGCTGGAGAGGCCGGGCGCGATGTCGGTGACGCGGATCGCGTTGTTCACCAGGTCGGCACGCAGGTTCAGCGAGAGCTGGCGCACGAAAGCCTTGGTCGCGCCATACACGTTGCCACCGGGATAGGGGTAGTTGCCGGCGATGGAGCCAATGTTCACCACGTGGCCGCGACCGCGTTCCACCATGCCGGGCAATACGGCGCGCGTGACGTACATCAAGCCCTTGATATTGGTGTCGACCATGCGCTCCCAGTCGTCGAGTTTGGCACGATGCGCGGGCTCGAGGCCCAGCGCCAGGCCGGCATTGTTGACCAGTACGTCGATGGCTGAGAAAGCATCGGGCAGGCCGGCAACGGCACGCTCCACGGCTGCGTTGTCGCGCACGTCCAGCATCACGGTATGGACGCGGTCGGCGGCGAACTCGTCGCGCAAGGCGTCGAGTCGGTCCTGGCGACGGCCCAAGGCCACGACCTGGTGGCCCTCATGGACGAAGCGGCGAACAATGGCGGCGCCAAAACCGGCCGTGGCGCCTGTGACGAATACGATCATGCTGGAACTCCTGCGGGCATCTGGATCTTGAGGTGGCGGGCGACAAAGCCCCGAAGCGATAGCGTAGCAGCCGCAAAAGGCTCCGGAGCATATCCGGCGATTCGGGCTTTAGCCGGTGCCCCGCGCAGCTGCGGCCTGCATCTTGCTCCTCTTGGCCGACCCCAGATGCAATTGTTCCGTGTATTCATATGAAGAAACGTAAAGGCGCAGCAAATCCTTACATCTTGTTGCTGCGGCCGCAGGCGTCGGCTAGTGGCTCTCCTATACAATCCGCAGCGCAGGCCCATGCGGCCTCCCTTGTCATGAATTCTGCGACCGTGCCTGCGCACCCTCCCGTATGAAACAACCTTTCTCGTTGCGCAAGCTGCCAGTGCTTTTCAGCATGATGCTGGCTGCATGCGCGGTCGGCCCGGACTACACGCAACCGGACGCGGGCCTGCCGACAAGCTGGCAAGCGGCCCTGCCACATGCCGGCACGCAAGCCGGGCTGATCAACTGGTGGGCACAGTTCAACGACCCGGTGCTGGTGCGCTTGTTGCAGGCCGCCGAAACGGACAACCCGACACTCAACAAGGCAGTCGCAGCAATCGATCAGTCGCGTGCCGCAATCATCTCGTCGCGCGCGGACATGTTCCCCAACTTCACCGGCCGAGCCTCATCGACCGGCGCATCGGCCACGCCGCCAGCCACCGGCACGCAGACCACGACGGGCGTGGCCATCGACGCAGCCTGGGAGATCGACCTCTTCGGTAGCGTGCGTCGTTCCACCGAAGCGGCGCAGGCTCGCCTTCAGGGGGCCGAGCAGGACTGGCATCAGGCGCGCGTCTCGCTGGCAGCTGAAGTGGCCTCGAGCTATACGACTTACCGTGGTTGCCAGTTGCTCGTCGCGACTGCGCAACGCGAAACCGATTCGCGACGCGAGACCGCGCGCCTCACCGGCATTTCGGTTGGCGCGGGCTTCACCGCACCTGCCGATGGCAATCTCGCGACGGCGAGTGCAGCCAGTGCATCGGCCGCGCTTACCGCCCAACGTGCGCAGTGCGATCTCACCGTCAAATCGCTGGTAGCACTGACCGGGCTCGAAGAGCCCGCGCTGCGCAAGCTGCTGGGCAGTACTGCTCCGGCTTTGCCGGTGTCCGCGGGCTTTGCCGTCGACAATCTGCCGGTTGCGCTGGTCAGCCAGCGGCCCGACCTCGCATCGGCCGAGCGCGCACTGGCGGCGGCCAGCGCCGAGGTGGGCGTGGCGGTCGCCAATCGTTATCCACGTCTGTCGCTGACCGGTTCGATCTCTTACGGCGTGATCGACCTGGCCGGCCGCAGTACCGAGGCCAGCTCATGGTCGTTCGGGCCTGCACTGACCGTGCCACTGTTCGACGCAGGCAAGCGGCGCGCGCTGGTCGATGCGGCCGAGGCGCGCTACGACCAGGCATTGGCCAACTACCGCCAGAGCGTGCGCAATGCGGTGAAGGAAGTCGAGCAGGCGCTCGTGAGCCTCGACAGCGCAGCGCAACGCGAGGGCGATGCTCAGACCGCCAAAGACAGCTCGCAGAAATACTTCAATGCCGTCGAAACCAATTGGCGCTCGGGCGGTGTCGGCCTGATCTTCCTTGAGGATGCGCGCCGCACGGCAATTACCGCCGAAGTGAATCTGATCAATCTGCAACGCGACCGGGTACTTGACTGGATCGCCTTGTACAAGGCCCTGGGCGGTGACTGGCAACAACGTGCTCCCGCCGCCAGCGTGGCAAGCAATTCCCAAAACCCGGCGGCGCAGTCCGCGCCCGGCCAGCCCGAGAAATGAAGAGAGAGATGACATTCAGCTCGACATCGAAACGTAGTCGCGGCGGCATCATGGCCGTCGTCCTGATCGTGCTCGCCTTGCTGCTGGTTGTGGCCTTCGTATGGTTCGCGAAGCATCGTGCAGCCGGCAAGCCGGCCGAGGCGGGTGCGCAGCCTGCGCTGACGGTGAGCGTGACACAGAGTTCGCGTGCCAGCTGGGATGATCGGCTCAGCCTGAGCGGTGCACTGACTGCCTGGCAGGAAGCCGTCGTCAGTGCTGAAGTCAGCGGCCTGCGGCTCTCCGAGGTGCTGGTGGACGTGGGCTCGGTGGTGACGCGTGGTCAGCCGCTGGCAAAGTTGGCGCAGGATACGGTGATGGCCGAGCTGCGCAAGCAGGAAGCAGCCGTGGCCCAGGCCCGCTCCGGTCTCGCCGAAGCAACTGCCAATGCCGACCGTGCGCGCAAGATCCGCGACAGCGGGGCGCTCTCCGAACAGCAGATCAACCAGTACCTGACGGCGGAAGAAACCGGCAAGGCCAATCTGGCCGCGGCCATGGCGCAGCTCGACAGCGAGAACATCCGCCTCAGGCAGACCAGCATCAATGCCATCGATGATGGCGTCATTTCGTCGCGTACGGCCACGCTCGGCGCCGTGGTCTCGGCAGGCAGCGAACTGTTCCGCCTCGTGCGTCAGGGGCGTGTCGAATGGCGTGCGGAAGTCAGCCCGCAGCAATTGTCGGTAGTCCGCCCCGGGCAGAAGGCCGTCATCGTCTTGCCGGATGGCACGAACGTGACGGGCGCCGTGCGCATGACTTCGCCAACGCTGGATGTGAATTCGCGCAATGCGCTGGTCTATGTCGATCTGCCCAATCGCAACGGCGTGCGCGCCGGCATGTATGCCCACGGCGAGATCCTGCTCGGCAAGCGCGATGCGACCGTGTTGCCGCAAGTCTGCGTCGTGCAGCGCGATGGCCGCACCTATGTGTTTGAACTGGGTGCTGACAACAAGGTGATCCAGCACGTTGTCACCACGGGCAGGCGCGCCGAGGGTGCGATCGAAATCGTCGATGGCTTGCCGGCGCAGGCGCGCGTCGTTGCAACCGGTGCAGCCTTCCTCAACGATGGCGACCTGGTGCGCGTCGTCGATGCACCGGCTGCGGCTGCTTCTGCACCGACTGCGGCCCCGGCAACACAGAGCGGAGCGCGTTGATGAATTTCTCCGCCTGGTCGATCCGTAACCCCGTTCCGGCACTGCTGCTGTTTGTCGTGCTGAGCGTGGCCGGCATTCTCGGCCTGCGCAATCTGGGCATCCAGAATTTTCCCGACATCGAACTGCCGACCATCATCGTCAGTGCTTCGCTCGAAGGCGCAGCGCCCGAGCAGCTCGAGACGGAAGTGGCGCGCAAGATCGAAGACCGCTTGGCTGCACTGGGCGGCATCGAGCACATCCAGAGCATCCTCACGGATGGCTCGTCGCAGATCTATGTCCAGTTCAACATCGACAAGAATCTCGAGGAAGCGCTGAGCGAGGTGCGCAACGCCGTCGATGGCGCGCGTGCCGACCTGCCATCCAACATGACGCCGCCCGTGGTGTCGAAGATCACGACCTCGGGCGCTGCCATCCTGACTTTCACGGTCGAGTCGGACCGCGTCGACGAGCAGGACCTATCCTGGTTCGTGGATAACGACGTGGCGAAAGCCATGCTGTCGGTGCCGGGCGTCGGCAAGGTGTCGCGCATCGGCGGGCTCGATCGCGAGGTGCAGGTCAATCTGTCTCCCGCGCGCATGGCAAGTCTGGGCGCCACGGCGCAGGACATCTCGACACAGCTCAAGCAGACGCAGCAGGACGCCTCTGGCGGGCGCGGCGATATCGGCAATGCGATCCAGTCGGTACGCACGCTGGGTGCGGTGCAGAACGCCGAGCAGCTCGCAGCGCTGGATGTGCCGCTGGCCGATGGTCGTCACGTACGCCTCGACCAGCTGGGCGAAGTGCGCGATACGGTAGCTGAGCGCAGTGCGCTGGCGCTGGCGGATGGCAAGCCCGTGGTGGGCTTCGAGATCACGCGCAGCAAGGGCGCGAGTGAAGTGGCCGTGGCGCAAGCCGTGCGCAAGGCCGTCGCGAAGTTCTCCGCCGCTCACCCCGAGGTCCGCATCTCCGAGGCTTTCAACGCGGTCGATCCGGTGCAGGACAACTATCGGGGCTCCATGCACCTGCTGTTCGAGGGCGCCATTCTCGCCATTCTCGTGGTCTGGTGGTTCCTGCGCGACTGGCGCGCCACGCTGGTGTCTGCAACGGCCTTGCCGCTGTCCATCATCCCGACCTTCGCGGTCATGTATTTCTCGGGCTTCAGCCTCAACGTGCTGACCTTGCTGGCGCTGGCGCTGGTCGTCGGGATTCTGGTTGACGATGCAATCGTCGAGATCGAGAACATCGTGCGCCATCTCGGCATGGGCAAGAAGCCGTATGACGCCGCCATGGAGGCTGCCGACGAGATCGGCCTCGCCGTGATTGCCACCACCTTTGCGCTGGTTGCAGTGTTCTTGCCCACCGCCTTCATGGGCGGCATTCCCGGCAAGTTCTTCAAGCAGTTCGGTATGACCGCAGCCGTGGCCGTGGTGGCTTCGCTGGTCGTCGCGCGCTTGCTGACGCCGATGATGGCCGCCTACTTCCTCAAGCCGCTCAAGCACGCCGAGGAGGATGGCAAGCTGATGAAGCGCTACCTCGGCGCCGTGCATTGGTGCATGGCACATCGCAAGACCACGGTGGCGGCTGCGGTGGCGTTTTTCATTGGTTCCATTGCGCTGGTGCCATTGCTGCCGACGGGCTTCGTGCCGCCTGCAGACTTGAGCCAGAGTCGCATCACGCTGGAGTTGCAACCCGGCAGCACGCTGGAGCAGACGCGCGACGTGGCCGAGCAGGCACGCAGGATTCTCAAGGACATGCCTGACGTGACGCATGTCTTCTCCGCGATCGGCGTGGCCAACGCGGTCGGTGCATTCGGCATGGGAGGTTCGGCCGATGTGCGCAAGGCCACGCTGACGGCGAGCCTCGTGCATCGTTCGGAGCGCTCGCGCAAACAGTCGGAGATCGAGAACGAAATCCGCCAGCGCCTGCAGGCGCTGCCCGGCACGCGCGTCGCCATCGGCGCGGGTGGTAGCGGCGAGAAGGCCCAGATCGTACTCGCTGGCAACGATGCGGCGACCCTGCAGGCGGCGAGCCGCGCCGTGGAGCGCGAGCTGCGCACGCTCAAGAACATCGGCAACGTGACCTCGGGCGCCAGCCTGCAGCGCCCCGAGATACAGATCCATCCCGACTATGCGCGCGCGGCAGATCGCGGCGTAACGGCTCAGACCCTGGCCAATGCCATTCGCGTGGCGACGGCTGGCGATTTCGCGATGAATCTGCCCAAGCTCAATCTGCCGCAACGTCAGGTGCCGATTCGCGTGCGCCTGGAGAAGAGCGCGCGGCAGGATCTCGAAACCATCGGCCAGCTGCGCATTCCGGGCCGCTCCGGCAGCGTGACTCTGGCCTCCGTGGCAGACATCGGCATGGGCAACGGGCCGGCGCAGATCAATCGTCTCGACCGTGAGCGCAACATCACCATCGATGTCGAACTGGCCGGGCGCAGCGTCGGCGACGTGACCAACGAGGCCGCCAGACTGCCCTCACTGGCCAAGCTGCCGCCAGGCGTGAAGCAGCTGACCTCGGGCGATGCCGAGCGCCAGGCCGAGCTGTTCGGCAGCTTCGGCACTGCCATGGCGATTGGCGTGATGTGCATCTACGTGGTGCTGGTGTTGTTGTTCCATGACTTCCTGCAGCCCGCCACGATTCTCGCCGCCTTGCCCTTGTCTGTAGGCGGTGCACTGATTGCGCTGCTGCTGACCAACAACTCGTTCTCCATGCCGTCGGTGATTGGCCTGCTGATGCTGATGGGCATTGTCAGCAAGAACTCCATCCTGCTTGTCGAGTACGCCGTCATGGCGCGTCGCGAGCATGCGATGGGGCGCTACGAGGCGCTGGTGGATGCCTGCCACAAGCGTGCCCGGCCGATCCTGATGACCTCCATCGCCATGGCTGCCGGCATGCTGCCGATTGCAATGGGCGTAGGCGCTGATCCGAGCTTCCGTGCGCCGATGGCCATCGCCGTGATCGGCGGCGTCATCACCTCCACCTTCCTCAGCCTGTTGGTCATCCCGGTCATCTTCACTTACGTGGATGATTTGCTGCAGTGGTTGAAAAAGAGTGTGTCGGGCCTGCGCCATGGGCACGCCCATCCTGAAGAGACGCCGCCGGTGCTGCCGGACTCGCAGCGTCCGTAAGTAAAAAGTTGCGATGCCCGGAGAGCCAGTGCTGGTGGCGCTCCAGGGCATGCCGCGGGCCATGGGCCAAGGGCGAAACACGCGACCTCCGTTCGATATCTGCCTTGAAACAACGTTGGTTCGTGCCGCCAAGCGGTACAGCCGTGCCATTTGTTGTGCGAATTTCCCCCGGTTCCACGTACACTCCGCTTCCCGCGCCGCCCAAAGCCGGGTTCAAAACCCCAGTCCTGCCGACAGATACGTATGAAAGACCACTACGCCGTACTCGGCATCGAAGCCGACGCGTCGCCTGACCAGGTAAAGAGCGCTTATCGGAAGAGTGCCGCGAAATTCCATCCGGACAAGAACTCATCACCGGATGCGCCTGCGAAATTCCGCGAGGTGCAAGAGGCCTACGATTTGCTTTCAGACGCAGCGAAGCGCCAGGCCTACGACGAGAACCGGCGCCGCGGGCTGTTGGAAAATCCGCTGGAAAGCGCGTTGGGCATCTGGAAAAACTACATCGATAAAGTGTTGCAATGAGAATCTCGCATTATTTTGAAGACCTGCTCAGCGCTTACAGCGCCGAACTCGAAGACCTGCAGACCGACTCCGAAGGCAAGAACGTCTTGCCTGCGCGCCTCAAGGAAAAACGCAGTCAGTTCTCCGCCTTGCTGTCGATGATCGACTTCGCGCCCGAAATGGTCGCGCCCGTCTTTCACGGCGGCATCAGCTTCATCAATCCGCACGCACTGACCTTGTTGTCATCAAACGAGCCGGATGAGTTTCCCCTGTGGGACGAGCTGGAAGATGCCGTGCGTTTCGAGACATGGGCAGAAATGCTGGCTATTGCTGCCCTGCGCGAGCCGGGTGGCGAGCAGTTCATGACGACCGTGATCTGCCTTGAATTCCTGCACGAGCGGGATGCCGCAAAGTCGGCCTCGAAAACTGCAGCGGCGGCTGTCAGCGCTGCGCATGACGACGGGGAACAGGAAGGTGACAAGGAAGAGCAGGACCACGATGCTCACGAACGCGATGACGACTTTGATGGCGACGAGCGCGATCTCGATGAGGCCGGTGCTGGCTGGATGGAAGAACAGGGCTTCGACCGCCGCGAGTAACCTGACCGGATGAATGGCTGGTCGTGAGCACAAGCGTTCCGGCCCGGCTGCCGCGTTCAATACAATCTTGATTACCGTTTTCTTGAAACTCCCATGTCAAATGCCCTCGTTGTAAAAGCAGCTCAACTCATTGGTGCCGGCGATATTGCTGGTGCTGAATACGCACTGGTGTCGCTGGTCGACGCCGAAGGTGATCACGCCCTCGTCGAGGTGCTGGAAGAGCTGCCGCCGAAGGATCTGCTGGCGATCATTCGTGAGTTCGATTCCTCCAAGGAGTCGGTGATCAACTTGCTGGTCACGCCCGAGCAGTTCGCGCGTACGGTAATCATGGAAAGGCTTTACGCAGATCGCACCCACGGCTATCTGCGCAGCATGATCAACTCCGTCATTTTCCGCGACGAGGACGAGACGGCTGAATTCATCGAAGCCATCGGCGCGCTCGACGGTGGCTGCGAAGCCCTGGTTGACTACCTGACGGATCGCGACGAAGAAGTCCTGCACTTCCTGCGCTACGACACCTTCAACCTTTTCGTGGACGAAGAGAGCGACGCCATTGAGCGCGCCGAGGCTTGCGATGGTGACTGGAAGGAAATGACCTGGCGCCTGAAGCACGAACACCCGGATATGTTCGAGCAGATCTGGCCGGTGCTGAAGAACCGCATGCGGGAGCGTTTGCGCCAGGAGGCCGAGGAAGAGGCCGAGCGCATTGCGCGCGCCGAGGGCGCTGCGGCCGCTGAGGCACCTGCGAAAGTGGTGCCAGCGAAACCAGCTGCAGGCCCGGCGGAAGAGTCGGCACTCTAAGCGACTGCCGAAGCCTCTGGAGGCCAGTCATAGAAGAAAACCCGTCGCCCCGGTGAAGACCGGAATGACGAAGACATTTGTGTGACCAGTCGCGTGCCGGTCACGCATTCATCAAGACACGAGTGCCCATGCCTGACGCAGCCAATAACATTGCCATCATAGACAAGCGCCCCTTCTTCGAGCGGGTGCTGTGCCATGGCGTGCAGAGCGGATTGATCGCGCCCGGCATCGTGGACACCATGATTGCCGACGGCGCCAAGGGCAGCGTGCAGATCGCCGACTACTTCGGTGGCAGCCACCTCCAGACCGATCTCGACAATGCGCGCAAACGCATGGTTTACCTCATCAGCCTGTATCTCGAGAACAGCTTTGGCAATGACCTGACGGCGGCCGCGGAATCCTTGCGTGACAACACTTTCCTGTCGCATTCGCGTGGTGGCAACGAGCTGCTCAAGCAACTGCATGCCATGCCTGAGACGACACTCTTCGGCGATGGCCAGGGCCGTCCGCTGAAGGATTTCCAGGACGAGAGCACGTTGGCCAAACCCATGTCGCTGCCGGCTTATCGCAGTGCGCTCCAGCAGCGCCAGGCGAATGTCGCGACCCTCGCCGCTGCGCGCTGGTTCGCGCAAGACCTGGGCTTGCCGCAAGCCCAGCTCGATCTGATGCTGGCCGAAAGCGTCATCCGGACCGCCGTGCTCATGCGTGCGCTGAAGCAGAAAGCCGCGCCAACGCATGCCGTGTTCGCGCAATTGATCGATCGCCTGCGCAGCGAGTCACAAGCAGCAGGCAAGCTGAAATTCCCGACCACGCTTTTCAAGGACGTGCCGGCCGAGTTCAGCGAGATCGCGAAGAGCGTCAAGCGCGAAATCGAAAAGCACGATGCGCCCCTCATCCTCGATGCAACGCTGAAGCTCGAAGCGGTGCTCGACGTTTTCGAGTCGTGCTACTTCCTGCGCGAGGACAGCCTGGACGACCTCAGTCGTCACGACAGTCTCGTGTCGAAGGAATGGCACAAGCTCACGCAAGGAAAAGAGGATCCGTACTCCCGCCTCACCTTGTTCATTTGTCTTGCAGCAGGGGTCAAGCCCAAGACCTCGCTGACCGAAACTGAAGCGCGCGCCCTGATCCGCAAGGTGCAGGAAAGTGGCTTCGACGAAGGCGTCGTGCCCCAGCTTATCAACGACGCCGCGCCCTTCGAAATCAAGCAAGGCTTGCTGAGCCTGTGGGAAGAGGAGTTCTTCCCCGAAGCGCAGAAGTACATGCAGGACGATTCGGATTGGGACGGCAAGGAAGCGCTGCGCTTCCTCAAGGACAACTGCAACGTGACCACCAAGAGCGCTGCGAAGAAGAAAGCCTGAGCTAATGGCCGGCCAGTGCTGAGGCCTCGAGCGTCGGGACGCTTGACACTCTCCGTCATTCCCGCGAACGCGGGAGTGACGGCATTGGCGAGCAGCCTTGATCTGATCACCAGACGCGTGATCGGAGCTTAGCGCTCCGGCAGCGGAATGAACTCCACCTCACCGGGTACCTTGGGAAACTGCGACGTGTCCTGCTGAGCCCAGGCCTGCTTCGCCGCTTCGAGTCGCGCCTTGTCGCTCGATACGAAGTTCCACCACAGGCCGCGCTGACCTGCCAGCGCTTCGCCACCGATCAGGACGAGACGCGCTGCCTCTGGCGCGTCGATGCGCACGATGCTGCCGCCTTGCAGGACGACCAATGTGCCTTGCTCCACGCGTTCGCCATCGATGCTGATTGCACCCGAGACGACGTAGAGGCCGCGTTCGGCATAGTCAGCCGGAATGTCGATGGAGGCCTCGGCCGGGATTTCCAGTGCGACGTAAAGCGTCGGGCTGGCGACGCGCACGGGGGATGTACGGCCACCGAAGCTGCCGACCATCACGTGCACATTCACATCGCCCTGCATGTAGCGGGGCAGTTCGGCTTCGGCGTAATGCCAGAAAGCGGGCTCGCACTCCTCGAGCTCAGGCGGGAGCGCCACCCACATCTGAAGGCCTTCGACATTCACCTGGTTGTCGCGAACGTCATCGGGTATGCGTTCCGAATGCACGATGCCGTAGCCGGCGGTCATCCAGTTGATGTCTCCCGGCGTGATGCGCTGGACCGAGCCTAGGCTGTCGCGGTGCATGATGGCGCCGGAGAAGAGGTAGGTGATGGTCGCCAGACCGATGTGCGGATGTGGGCGCACATCACCTGCCGTCGTGCCCGCAGCGAAGCTGGTCGGGCCCATGTGATCGAGAAAGACAAAGGGGCCGATGCTGCGTGCCTTGATGTCGGGCAGCAGGCGCTTGACGGGAAAGCCGATGTCGCGCGTGTGGGGCGTGATGCGGTGGAGGATGCTGCTCATGCTGTGCTCTCGGTAGGAATGGGGGTGTGCTCGGCGGTGTCGGGCAAGCGCATATGGTAAGTGGCCTGGTCCTCTTCGATGACGAAGAAGCCCATGCGCTCGTAGAGGGCTTTGGCCGGGTTGGTGCGTACGACCTTGAGGTGTAGCTGCTTGTTCAAGGTCTTTGCGCGCATTGCTTCGGCTCGCAGCAGACCCGAGCCTATCTCGCGCCGCTGGAACTCGGGCAGCAGGAAAATCAGGCGTACGAAAAGCAGGCTGTCCTGCTCTTCGGTGCGGATACCGCCGGCAAGCTTGTCATCGACGATGACGAGGCGGAAGTCGGCATCCAGCGCATGCTTGTACAAGCCATTGCGCTGGAAGTCCTCGTCCCAGCCCCAGGCCCACTCGACGTAAGGTTTGAGCGTGGTCTTGAACGCCTCGAACAGCCACGCGAGATCTTCTTCGCGCGCGGCGCGCAGGCAGACCGTGCTCATGCAGCCTCGTCGGCAAGGCGGGTGCTGACCTCGATCGTCGCCGTCGTCATGAGCTTGTGGATCGGGCACTTGTCGGCGACAGCCAGCAACTGCGTGCGCTGGGTTTCGTCCAGATTGCCGTGAAGCGTCAGGGCGACATCGAGTTTGTATTTGCCCTCGCGTTCGGCGCTGGCGTCGCTGGTCAGGCTCACGTCGACATGATCGAGCGGCCAGCCCTTGCGGCGCGCATAGAGTGTGAGGGTGAGCGCCTTGCAGGCGGCCAGCGATGCATCGAACAGATCATGCGGGCCGGGTGCGCTGCCGGAGCCACCCGCGGCGATGCTGACGTCGGTATGGATGGTGAAACCGGCGAGGTCGATTTTCTGCCGCATGCCATCGGCGGTGGTGGTGTCTTTGGTCAGGTGCAGGGTGCTCATGGATATCTCCTGGTCGGGGAATGTCAGGCAGTGCGGATGATGCGCGAAAATCGTGATGCTTTGGCGTCAGGTAAAACCTTTGTCATGCTCAGGCCAGGGCCTTCTCGATGTCTCCGCGTAGCTCTTGCGGTAGCGTCCGCGGGGTGTAACGCGCCAGGACCTTGCCATCGCGGCTGACGAGGAACTTGCCGAAGTTCCAGCTGATATCGGCGCTACCGCCTTCGCCAGGCGCATTCTGCTTGAGCCAGATGTAGAGCGGGTGCGCTTGCGGGCCATTCACATCGGTCTTGGAGAACAGCGGGAAGCTGACCGAGAAATGGGCGCTGCAGAAACTGGCGATCTGCTCGGCGCTGCCCGGTTCCTGTTCGCCGAACTGGTTGCTCGGGAAGCCGAGTACCACCAGGCCTTTCGGGGCGTATTCGCGATGCAGCGCTTCCAGTCCTTCGTACTGTGGCGTCAGGCCACAGGCGCTGGCGGTATTGACGATCAGAAGCACCTTGCCTGCGTATTCGCCGAAAGTGGTCGGCTGCCCATCGAGTCGTTGCAAATGCATGTCATAGGGCGGGTTCGGGGTCGGAATCATGATGGTGCTCCTGGTCAGGTGTTGCGTTGGAGACGGTGCTGCGCAGGGTGCCAGCCTGGGGGGATGATTGGGCACTCCGGTGCATAAGCTACGCTGAAAGCATTGCTTCAGCGTCGTGACAATGGATGTTAGGGTCTGTTCGCATATATCCGGCGGATCGCGTTGAGAAGTGTGGCTTGCCGGACAAGGCGCGCGACGCGGTGCAGGGTGAGTCCCCTGCACAAGGAGCGTAACGCAGTACGGCGAGCCATACTTCTCAACCCGCAGGGCTCGGGCACATCGGGCGCGGCACGGCGTCGCAGCGCCTCGACAGGAGACTATCCTGTCATCGCCGCTGTGCCTTGTTCCGCGCCCGATGTGCCGCGAGCGCGACCGTCGGATATATGCGAACAGCCCCTGAGGTCTGTTTCCTAGGTTTTCATCGTCATCCGGAGATTCATCATGGACTTTGGTCTCAAAGGCAAGGTAGCCCTCATAACCGGCGGTAGCGAGGGTATCGGCAAGGCCGCGGCCGAAGTGCTGGCGGAAGAGGGCGCGCATGTCGTCATCGTCGCTCGCCGCAAGGATGTGCTCGAACTGGCCGCATCGGCCATCCGCAGCAAGGGCGGTTCGGTGTTGCCGATTGCCGCCGACGTGACAGATGCGCAAGCCGTCGAGGATTTCGTCGCGCAGGCGGTCGCTCATTTCGGCAGGCTGGACATCATCGTCAACAACGCCGGCACATCGAGTGCCAAGCCTTTCCAGAGCGCGACGGACGAGATCTGGCAGGAAGACCTCGACCTCAAACTCTTCGCGGCGATCCGCGTCAGCCGCGCTGCCATTCCGCATCTGCGCAAGCAGGGTGGCGGGCGCATCATCAACATCACTACCGTCAGCGGCAAACAGCCTGCGGCAAAGTCGGTGCCGACCTCGGTGTCGCGCGCGGCGGGCATCGCGCTGACCAAGGCCTTGTCGAAAGAGTTCGCAGCCGACAATATCCTCGTTAACACGGTGAGCGTCGGCGTCTTCAAGAGCGGCCAGCAGGAGCGCGCCGCCGAGCGCCAGAATCTGGCACTCGACCAGCATTACGACAAGCTGGGTGATGGCGTGCCTCTTGGGCGCGTCGGCGAAGCACGCGAGGCCGCCAACGTGATTGCCTTCCTCGCATCGGAGGCGGCGAGCTACGTGACAGGCGCGAGTGTGAATGTGGATGGTGGTACTTCGGGTGTAGTCTGATCCTGCCGCGTACAACGCCCGGGCAGAGTTGAAAGGACAGGTTTGAATCCAGGAGTGTCGATCGAAGCCGTGGGCAATGCCTTGCGCGCGCTGGCGGAGCAATTCGTGTTGCCGCGCTTCCGCAGGTTGCGCGATGGCGATGTCATGCAGAAGGCCCACGGCGAGATCGTCACCGTGGTCGATCAGGATGTGGAGGAAGCGCTGGCGCCCCAGTTGCGCGCCTTGTTGCCGGGCTCGCGCGTTGTGGGGGAAGAGGCTACGTCGGCTGATCCTGGATTGCTTGATGCGCTCGACCAGGGCTGGGTGTGGTTGCTCGACCCGGTGGATGGCACTTCCAACTTCGCTGCCGGGCGCGAAGCTTTTGCGATGATGGTGGCGCTGCTGCGTGATGGTGTAGCCGTGGCCAGCTGGATCTACTCGCCTATCAGCGGCCGTCTGGCCGTGGCGGAGTTGGGTAGCGGGGCTTTCGTTGACGGTGTTGCCGTGCGAACGGTCGAGCCCGCAAAGCCGGCGGCCTTGAGCGGTGTCGTGAAGACTCGCTACCTGCCAGCCGATTTCGTCGGGACGCTGGCGCGTGGCCCGGGTGGGCTGGCTGCTTTCGACGAGGGCTGTGGTTCGGCGGGCATCGAGTATCCAGCCCTGGTAGAGGGGCATTGGCGCTTCCTGCTGTACTGGCGAACCCTGGCTTGGGACCACGTGCCAGGCAGTCTCTTCGTCACCGAAGCTGGCGGGCATGTCGCGCGTCTCGATGGCAGCCCCTACCTCGCAGCCGACGTGCGCGCGGGCTTGTTGGCGGCATCGAGCCACGAGGCCTGGCTGGAGGCACGGGCCTTGTTGCCGCGCTGAGCGCAGTCCATTGCGCAGGCCGCAGGTTCAATAGCATGGGCTGATCCGCATTGACCGGTTCAGCTTGTGTCGACATACTTGTTTGCCATACAATCCGCTAGCGCAGTCGGGTGTGCCGGGGCCACAAGCCTCTTGCTGGCACAGTCCGTTGCCACACTGCATGTTCAAATATTTCGAATCCCGCATCCGCGGGACGGCCTCCACGGGCCTCGGTACTCCGCCGGACACCCTGTTGGCCTTTTACTGGCACTTCGTCCGCCAGACAAAACTCTGGTACGCCGCGATGCTGCTGACGGCGCTCAGCGTGGCTTTCGCCGACATCTCGATTCCCGTGTTCCTCGGGCGTCTGACCCGGCTGGTTGAATCGCAGGATCGCGTTGCGGCATTGCACGCGCAGTGGCCCGTGCTGGCTGCCTTGCTCGGTTTCATCCTGATTGGCCGCCCCTTGCTGCAGATGGTGGATACGCTCGTGCGTCACAACGTGCTGATGCCCGGCGCGACGAGTCTCGTGCGCTGGCAGAGCCACTGGCATGTCATCCGCCAGAGCTGGCCGTTTTTCCAGAACGACTTTGCCGGGCGCATCGCCAATCGTGTGATGCAGACCGCCAACTCGGTGCGCGAGAGCGTCATGGCCAGCATCCGCGCGGTGTTGTTCATCACGGCTTACGGGGTGAGTTCGCTCGGCTTGATGTTGTGGGGCGATTGGCGTCTGGCCGTGCCGACGGCGGCATGGGTGGTGGCCTACGTCGTGTTCCTGCGCTATTTCGTGCCGCGCCTGCGTCATCTTGCGCGCGAGAGTTCGGAGGCTCGTTCGCTGGTGATGGCGCGCGTGGTGGACAGCTATGCCAATATCCTGACCGTCAAACTGTTCTCGCGTGCTGCCGACGAGGACGCGCACGTGCGCGAGGTGATCGACGAGCATCAGGCTGCAATCTCGGCGCACATGCGCATGACATCGCAGTACCTGTTTACCTTGTCGCTCATGAATGCGTTGCTGATCCCGTCCACGGCACTGGTCGGCATCCTGCTCTGGTCGCAAGGCGTCGTCAGTGCGGCCGTCGTCGCGACCTCGGTGCCGCTGGCCTGGCAGATTGCCAATATGTCAGGCTGGGTGTCGTTCGAAATTGCCGGGATCTTCGAGAACGTGGGAGCCGTGCAAGACGGCATGCAGTCCATATCGGTACCGCATGACCTGGTCGATGCGCCGACGGCGACGCCGCTGGAGGTGTCTCGTGGCGAGATCCGCTTCGAGCAGGTCAACTTTGCCTATGACGCAGAGCGCAAGGTGCTGGAGAGTTTCGACCTCGTCATTCGCCCGGGCGAGCGCATCGGCGTGGTCGGCCGTTCAGGGGCGGGGAAGTCCACGCTGGTGAACCTGCTGCTGCGCTTTCATGAAGTGCAGACAGGGCGCATCACCATCGATGGGCAGGACATCCGCGCGGTGACGCAGGAAAGCTTGCGTGCTGCCATCGGCATGGTGACGCAGGATACATCCCTGCTGCATCGCTCCATCGCGGCCAATATCCGTTATGGTCGGCCGCAGGCCAGCACCGCGCAGATCGAGGCAGCAGCTCGCAAGGCGCAAGCGCACGAGTTCATAGCGCAACTGGTCGACTGGCAAGATCGCAAGGGCTACGACGCGCACGTTGGTGAGCGCGGCGTGAAGCTCTCCGGCGGCCAGCGGCAGCGCGTGGCCCTGGCGCGCGTGATTCTCAAGGACGCGCCCATCCTCATTCTCGACGAAGCGACTTCGGCGCTGGACAGCGAGATCGAAGTGGCGATCCAGGAGCAACTGATCGGCCTCATGGATGGCAAGACGGTGATCGCCATCGCACATCGTCTGTCGACCATTGCGCGCATGGACAGGCTGATCGTGCTCGACAAGGGCCGCATCGTGGAGCAGGGCACGCACGAGGAGTTGCTTGCGCTGGATAGCCACTACGCCATGCTTTGGCGTCATCAGTCAGGTGGTTTTCTGACCGAATTGCCTGGCGATGACGCCGTGGAGCCGGTCGCGATCTGATCAGGGCTGACCATTTGTGTCACCGGGCCAACACATTGCGGCCGGTTCTGCACCAATCCCGGCATTGTCTTGCACCGCGTGGACGCGGAAACCCCCGTTTTTGCCTGAGAAACGCCCACAGGCCGGATGGCCGGGGTTTTGCTTTGATCCTGCAGAGAGCCTGTGCAATACCCTCGCGCACTTTGTGCAAAGCAATTGCAAACAAGTGTTTTGCACCATGACAGCAGGGCGTCAGAATGGGCTGGCCGGTGTTAACTTTGCAGGCACACGGACGTTAGAACCCTTGTGGGCAGGACGAATCTGTCCAGGATCTAGTTGTCTCGATGTTGTCGGGGAAGCCGAGTACATGTGTCAGTTGTTGGGGATGAATTGCAATAAACCAGCGTCGATCAGTTTTTCGTTCGAGGGTTTTTGCTGCCGGGGTGGTCAGACCGATGAGCACAGCGATGGCTGGGGCATTGCCTTCTTCGAGGAGAAGGGCTGCCGCCTCATCATCGACGACAAGCCATCCATCACATCGCCGCTGGCAGAGCTGGTCAAGCGCAATCCCGTCAAGTCCTGCAACGTCATCGCGCATATCCGCAAGGCGACGCAAGGCCCGGTAGCGCTCGAAAACTCGCATCCCTTCCGGCGCGAGCTGTGGGGCCGCACCTGGGTGTTCGCCCACAACGGTCATCTCAAGACTTTCGCGCCTGATCTGTTCGGTGCCTTCCTGCCGGTCGGCGCGACCGACAGCGAACGCGCCTTCTGCTACCTGCTGCAATCCTTGAAAGCACGTTTCGGTGATACGCAACCGGCTGTTGAGGTCCTGCACGAAGCCCTGCAGGCGCTTGCCGAAGAGATTGCCACCCATGGCGTATTCAACTTCCTGCTATCGAATGGCGAGGTGCAGTTCGCGCATTGCTCGACGCTGCTGCATTACGTCACGCGTCAGTATCCGTTTGCGAAGGCACACCTCGTGGATTGCGAGTTGAGCATGGACTTCAACGAGCACAACCACCTCGACGACTGCATCACTGTCATCGCGACCAAGCCACTGACGTCGAACGAGAACTGGGTGGCGTTTGCACCCGGTGAGCTGAAGATGTTCCGCAACGGTGTGGAGCAGGGGGCTGGCGAGCGCCAGCTCGCGATGGCCTGCTGATCAGGCTCAGGTCGCAGGTGGATTCAGGAATTGATGAATCGCCTGCACCACCACCGAACCTTCCCCCACGCTTGAAGCGACGCGCTTCACCGAGCCCGAACGTACGTCGCCCACCGCATAGACGCCGGGCAAGGTGGTCGCGTAAGGCGAGGGCAGCAACTGGCCATTGGCGTCGTAGCCCGTTTTCACGAAGCCGCTGCGGTCCAGCTCCAGGCAACCGTCCAGCCAGTCCGTATTGGCGCCTGCGCCTATCATCACGAACAGATTGCTGCATGGGCGCTTTTGCGTGGCGCCTGTGTCGCGATGCGTGAAGCCCACTTCCTGCAGATAACCATTGCCTTCCAGCGAGCTCACTTCGGTGCGGGCATGCAGCGTGATGCGTGGCGACTGGGCAATGCGCCGCACCAGATAGTCGGACATGGTGGCCGCCAGACCTTCGCCGCGCACGAGGATGTGGACGTGCTTCACCGTGCGCGACAGGAAGACGGCGGCCTGTCCCGCTGAATTGCCGCCACCCACCACGACGACTTCTTCATCCTTGCAGAGCTGCTGCTCGATCGGCGTGGCGGCGTAATGAATGCCCTGGCATTCGAACTGCGAATAGCTCTGCACTTCGAGCTTGCGGTAGCGCACGCCACTCGCCACGACGATGGAGCGTGCCTTGACGCGCTGGCCATCGTCGAGCCGCAACACATAGGGATACACGCCGCAGTCCAGGCCGACCACGGCGCGCGAGATCGCCAGATTGGCACCGAACTTCATGGCCTGCACCTGTGCGCGGCCCGCCAGCGCTGCGCCGGATATGCCGGTCGGAAAGCCGAGATAGTTCTCGATTTTCGAACTGGTGCCGGCTTGCCCGCCTGGCGCCAAGCCTTCAATGACGATGGTGTCGAGTCCTTCCGAAGCGGCGTAGACCGCAGCGGCCAACCCGGCTGGCCCGGCACCGACTACCGCCACGTCATAGACATGCTCGGGGTCTATGGCCTCGGCCAGGCCCAGTGCATCTGCCAGCGTGGCGTTCGACGGGTTGAAGAGGGCAGGGCTGTTCGGCGACAGCACGACCGGGAACTGCGCCGGTGCGAGCGAATGGTTATCCAGCAGCTCACGCGCATGGGCGTCGACGTCGACATCCAGCAAGTGGAACGGATAGGCGTTGCGTGTCAGGAATTGCTGGACGCGCAGCGTGTCGCCACCGTGGCCAGAGCCGATCACCGAGATGGCGCCGCGACGACGCTGCAGCGAACCGACGCGGCGCAGGATCAGCGCACGCAGGATGATCTCGGCAATGTCCTGCTCGCCACCGATCAGGCGCCGGAAGCCCGCCGGTTTGATGCGTACGAGGCGCGTATCGATACCCGCGCGTGCACTGAGCAGGGTCTGGCGTCCGTTGAGCAGATGCAGTTCGCCCGTGAATTGCGCGGCGCGATGCGTGGTGACGATGCGGCATTTGCCGCTGTCGTCCGTATCGAAGATCTCGATCTCGCCGTCGAGGATCAGGAAGAAATCGATGCCGCGCTGACCGCGCTCGAACACGAGCGTGCCTTGCGGCACGAGCTCTTCCTCGCCATAGCTCGCGACGCGTGCAGCCATATCGTCATCGAGTTGCGGGAAGGCCTGCGCGGCGCGCTCGTAGGGCTCGTCGGGGATTTCGTTGTTGTCGGTGTTCAGGTTGTCTGCCATATCAGCTCGCACAGTGCAGAACCAGGCTGCCTTTGAGAAGTAATTGATCGACCTGCGTGAAGCCGGTATCCAGCAAGGCTGTGCGCTGCTCATCGACCGTCATGTACAACTGATCATTCTTCAGGCCGCCTTCGCCGCAGAAGTGATCGCAGACGAGATACAGGCCGCCCGGCGTGAGCAGCTTTCTCACTTCGGCGTGCAGCGCGCGGGCGTAGTGCTTGTGGCGCAATTCATGCACGGCCTGATTGGTGACGACACAATCGAATCGGCCGAGGTCTGCAGCCCAATCCGCTTCGCGAAAGCTGCGCTGTACGAACTCGACACGCGAAGCCAGGGGACCGAGCCGCTCTTCAGCGAGCTGATGCATGGCGTTCGAGAAATCCAGTGCCACGTATGAGATCGCGGGCAATGTCTGCAGCAGATGTTTGGCCAGAAATCCCGGGCCGGAGCCCAGCTCGAGAATGCTGTGAACCGGTCGCGGCGAGGCAAGGATTTCAGATGCAAAGCGACTGAAGAACTCCGGGCGCTGCGGGCGCTTCTCCATGGCCGTCGCTGCCCACTCGCGGGCATCGGCCATGACGCGCAAATCGACAGGGCTGGGGACGTCCTGGATCATCGTGAGTGCTCGAGAAGAAAGTGCTGCGATGGAGAACTCATGTCGCCAAGGGAAGGTCCAGTATCTTCTTCCACTTGCCAGATGAATTCTCCAGCAGTGAGAGATGGCCGCAAAAAGCTTGAATCGGCCCTTTTTCGCGCAGCAGCGTTTGCAGCTCGGCTTCTGCCAGATCAGCTGCTTCGTGGCTCCCGTGAGCGACGGTCAGATGAGGAATAATCTTGTCGTGGCGGCCCTCGTAGGGCGGAAATGCCGGAAAGCGCGAGACAACATTGCAGATCAGTTCCACAAATGATGTTGCGGGCTCTGGCGCCAACCACGCTGCCTCGGGCCAACGACGGGCCCCGGTGAGCGTGAAGCGGAATGCTTTCACGGAGGAGATAGCTTCTCGCAGACTCGCCAGTACTTCGTGCGTAACGGCTTCAGGTGCCATGAACGGTGCAAGGATCGTCACATGCGGGGGCACGCCAAGCGCGGTCGTGTCATCGAAGCGTACGCGAAGATCGCCGACGAGCGATTGCGCTTCGGGTACTGGTGCAATGATGGCCGTAATGGGTGCCGTGGTTGGCATCAGGCATACCGCGGAATCGGCCCGTTCTGCGGCGTCGTGTGCTCGCCCAGATCGAGATAGACCTCGTCGACGTAGCACCAGCCCCAGCCTTCGGGTGGGTCATAGCCTTCGATGACGGGATGTGCGGTTGCGTGGAAATGTTTGGTGGCGTGCTTGTGCGGCGACTGGTCGCAACAGCCTACATGGCCGCAGGTGCGGCACAGGCGCAGGTGCACCCAGCGACTGCCCATCTTCAGGCATTCCTCGCAGCCGAGTGCGCTCGGCGTGACATCCTGGATGCCGGGAATATGCGTACAGTCTTTCGCCATCGCGTCCTCGCTTGCCGGTGTTGAGGGGGCGCGTTGCCGTGATGACACGCAGCGCGTTGCCGTAGCGTATGGGGCGGCGTGCTGCTGTGCAACAGCAATTTTCTTATGGCGAGGATGTGGGTGAGCGCAGGATGCTTGGCGCCTGTGACTCCGGCTGGCAAATAAAAAAAGGCGCAGCTCGTGCTACGCCTTTCCGGTTTGTCTTGGGTTTCCGATCAAGCTCCTTCGGTGGCGCTGTCGGCGTCGTGATTCTCCGGGATCTTCACTGCCAGCACCTTGTCGATGCGCTTGCCATCCATGTCGACGATCTCGAAAGACCAGCCGTCCCATTCGACCTTGTCGGCCGTGCGCGGGATGCGGCCGAGCATCAGCATCATCATGCCGCTGAGGGTCTGGTAGCGCTCTTTTTCTTCCTCGGGCACGTTGCGCAGCTCAAGCCTGTCCTTGAGCTCAGGTACGGGGATCAGGCCATCAAGCAACAGGGAGCCATCTTCGCGTTGCACGGCCCAGCCGTCCTGCGCGTGGCGTGTCTTGAACTCGCCAGTGATGGCTTCCATGATGTCTTTCAGGGTCACGATGCCCTGGACTTCGCCGTACTCGTCGATGATGAAAGCGAGCTGCACGCCGGAGCTGCGGATGTTCTGCAGCAGCTCCATGCCGGTCAGGCTTTCCGGTACGAAGACGGGTTGTTGCAGGCTCTGCGACAGGTCCGGGATGCCGCCGCGAACGGTTGCCGCAAATAGCTGCTTGGCATTGACCACGCCGAGGATGTTGTCGAGACCGCCACGCACCACCGGGAAGCGCGAGCGTTCGGACTGCTCGATGAGCTGCAGGTTTTCGTCCCACGGGCGTTCGATGTCGAGATAGGTGATGTCGCTACGCGGCACCATGAGGGAGGTGATCTGGCGCTCGTCGAGGCGGAACACATTGCGCACCATGGCGTGTTCCTGATGTTCGATGACCCCCGAGCTGGAGCCTTCGGCCAGCATGGCGTGGATCTCTTCTTCCGTCACCGTGTTGTTGCCGACGTTGTTGACGCCGAGCAGGCGCAGGATCAGCAGCGTCGAGCCCGTCAGCAATTGCACGAAAGGCTTGGTCACGACGGCCAGCAGGTTCATCGGCCGCGAGACGAGGCGGGCGATGGTTTCTGGCTGGAGTTGCCCGAGGCGCTTGGGGACCAGCTCGCCGAGCACGATGGAAATGAAAGTGATGGTCAGCACGACCAGCACGGTCGCAACGTAGGCCGATGCCGGCGCTTGCAGGCCCATGTGCTCCAGCCACTGGGCGAAGGGCTGCGCGAAAGCTGCTTCACCGACGATACCGTTGAGGACACCGATCGAGGTGATACCGATCTGGACCGTGGAGAGAAAGCGGGTGGGGTCTTCCCCGAGCTTGGCTGCTGCAATGGCCCCTACGTCTCCGTCTTCGATGAACTTCTGCAGCCGCGCCCTGCGGGCGGTTACGAGCGCGATTTCCGACATTGCGAATGCGCCATTCAAGAGGATCAGTACAAGAAGAATTGCAACTTCCATATTCAGGGGGTGCGGGCCCGTGTGCGCGCAGGTGTTGAGGGACTACCCGGGTCGCAAGCGACCGCGGGCAGATGCCATTGTAGGCCAAGGCGGGTTTCGGGCGTTACAGGTGCCCGCGAAGGGGGCGGCAGACCTGCGGGTGCGTATGGGAAGGCGGGGGGATAGGTGGCTGCTGCGTGCGGGCCAGACCCGCACGTGATGGGCAATCAGTGGAAAAACCCCGTCAGCTGGCTGGCGACCGCGGCCAGACCCGCAAGATTGACGGCGGCTCCGATGGATTGACGTACGCGTTTCATATGGGCTCCTGTTCCTGTCGAGGTGGGCACGCCAGTTTTGGTCCTTTACGGGGACTACGCTGGCGGAACGGCCTCAGCCGTCATGGTGCAATCCTACGGGCAGGGGCGAAAACGTTCCAATCGGGAGTGCCTATGGCGCCGATAGGGCCGGGGCGTGCGTACTGGTCAGCTACCATTCGGCTTTTCCCCACAGGAGCAAAGAGAGATGACGATCGAGCAACGCATCCTGGATCTTGGCCTGACGCTTCCGGTCGGCACCTCACCCGCTGCGAACTATGCCAACGCCGTGCGCACCGGCAATCTGCTGTTCCTGTCTGGCAAGGCGCCGGCCGCCGAAGCCGGCCAGTTGCCCAAGGGCAAGCTTGGGCGTGAGTTCAATGCGGATGACGGATATCGTTTTGCACGCTCCGCCGCGCTCGATCTGATCGCGGTCATGAAGGCCGAGCTGGGATCGCTCGAGCGCGTCGCCCGTGTCGTTGATCTGCAGGGCTTCCTCAATACGACAGATGCATTCGAGGAGCATGCACAAGTCCTCAACGGCGCTTCCGACCTGCTGGTCGCCGTCTTTGCCGAGCGGGGCGTACATGCGCGCTCGGTGCTGGGCGCCAATTCATTGCGCGCCGGTCTGCCGGTGGTATTGCGGGCGGTGATCGAAGTCGAGCCGGCATAAGGCGGTTCACCGACTCAGCTGTCTGCGCAGCAGTTGCGCTGGTCCAGCGTTTCGATCAGCCGGCAATGCTCTGCCGTGCCGCTCTGGCACCCGACCAGGCGTGTCAGTACGTCACGCATTGCCAGTAGATCGGCAATCCGGCCTTCTACCTCGGCCAGATGTTTGCGCGCGAGGCTGTCCGCTTCGCGACACTCCTGCTCCGGATGGTCGGCCAGTTGCAGCAGCGTCTTGATTTCTTCGATACCGAAGCCCAGCTCACGACCGCGGCGGATGAAGCGAAGCCGCTTGCCTGCTGCTTCGTCGTAGCGCCGGTAGCCGTTGCTGGCGCGTGTAGGGGCTGCCAACAGCCCGGTGCGCTCGTAGTAGCGGATGGTTTCCGGATTGACGCCGGATTCGCGCCCTAGTTCGCTGATCGTGAATGCCTTGCTCATCGTGCGGCTCCCTCGTCGTTGTCGCTACTGTTGACCTTGTAGTTGCTACAGGGTTCAGCATGTTCGCTCATCACAGGAAAACTGCACCAGGAGAAACGCACATGAGCGCGCATTGCTGCCATCCCGAGCCAGCGTCAGGACCGCCGAAACAGGGCGCCTATCGGCGGGTGCTGACGATTGCATTGCTGGTCAATCTGGGCATGTTCGTCGTCGAAATCGTTGCGGGCGTGCACGCCGGCTCGGTCTCGCTATTGGCTGACTCGCTGGACTTTCTGGGGGATGCGGCCAACTACGGCATCAGCTTGTGGGTGCTCGGCATGGCCCTCACCATGCGCGCTCGCGCTTCGCTGCTCAAGGCCGCTTCGATGGCGGCATTCGGCTTGTGGGTTCTCGGCAGCACGATCTGGCAGGCCGCTGCGGGGGACGTACCGCATGCCATGACAATGGGGGTCATCGGCGGTCTGGCATTGGCAGCCAACCTCGGCGTGGCGGCGCTGCTGTATGCCTGGCGCGAGGGCGACAGCAATATGCGCAGCGTCTGGTTGTGCACGCGCAACGACGCGCTGGGCAACATCGCCGTGCTGATCGCTGCGTTGGGCGTGTTCGGTACCGGTACGGCATGGCCCGACCTGATCGTCGCAGGGGTCATGGCCGTGCTCGCGCTCTCCTCTGCGTGGCAAGTCATCCGCCACGCTTCAAAGGAATTGCATCGCGCCTGAACTGCGTCAGGTGAGCCCGGTGAAGAATGAGCGCAGCAGGTGGCCGGAGATGGAAATCGTCGATGGCACGTCCGGTAACGGCCCGCTGCGCGGGAACCAGCCCGCCTCGGCGATCTCATGCTCATCGAGGCGGATCTCGCCGCTCAGGTATTCAGCCGTGAAGGCGATCATCAGCGAGTGCGGAAAAGGCCAGGGCTGGCTGCCGAAGTAGCGCAGCTTGTGCACGCGCAGACCGACTTCTTCCATGACTTCGCGATGCACCGTCTCCTCAACGGATTCGCCAGCCTCGACGAAGCCGGCAAGGGCACTGAAAGTATTGTTGGTCGATGCCGCATGGCGCGCCAGCAAGGCCTCGTTGCCGCGCGTGACCAACACCATCATCGCAGGCGAGATGCGTGGATAGGCCATCGCGCTGCATGCCGGGCATTTGAAGCAGCGCTCGGCCGCCATGCGTTGCGTCTTCGTGCCGCATACGCCGCAGAACTGGTGCGTGCGCGCCCACTCGGCAATCTGGTAAGCGCGACCCGCCAGCGACAGGATGGTGTCGGGCTCGGCCGTCAGCAAGGCGCGCAGCCTGACGAACTGGAAGCCTGCTGGTGCTTCGGTGTCCATGCCCACTGATACGCAATGACAAGGCGTTTCCGCAAATACGCCGAGTGGCTGCACGAGCGTATCGAGTATGGGGAGGTGGGCGACGATTGCCTGATCCGGCAGGTGCATGTCGGTTTCACCGATCAGCAACTCGTTGCCGCGAAACACGAAAGTCTTCGTGTGTGAAGTTACTGACAGGTCGAGGCTGGGAGCGAAAAGCGGGCTGGTTGCATGCATGGCTGCTGGCTGGGGAATGGCGCTGCCGAAGATTGGCATCCCGCAGCGGTGTTTGCAAAGCCTGATGCATCACCCGTCGTGAAAACAAAAAAACGGCGCCGAGGCGCCGTTCAAGCTACATCGCATGCAGCCCATGGCTGCATGCCCTGGTCAGTTTTGTGTGGAGCACTTGTTCGGGTTACCGCCCGGATCGCTACCGAAGACTGCCACCGTGCAGGCCACGCTATTGCCGACGCCTACGTTCTTGACGACCCATTTACCCTTGCGGCCGAAGGCTACCCAGCCTGTCCCGGAGCTGACCGAGCAGGTGCCGCCCAGATCAGCGCACTTGGCGAAGCCGGTCGGATAGTCTCCCGTGCCTGCTGGTACGGGTGCGCCGCTCGCCGATGAGCTGCTGGATGCGGCACTGCTGCTGGAGCTGGACGAGGAAGCACGGCTCGAAGAACTGCTCGAAGCGGCGACGCTGCTCGACGAGCTGCTGGAGGCCGGAGCACTGCTCGAAACAGAGCTCGATGAGCTGCTGGCGGTGCCACCGCAACTCGCGATCACATCGGCCGACTCCTTGAGGCCCTTGCCAGCACCGGCGCTCGCCATGGCAATGCACTTCACCTTGAGTGCGGGATCAACGGTGTAGGTGTAGGGAATCGCCGAAGGGAATGCCTTGGTCGTCGTCCAGTCGGTCGCATCCTTCGTGGCGGAAGAGGTGCTTGCCACCCAGGTGATCTTGTAGGTACCGAAGTCGGACGCGCTGGTGATGTTGTTGTTGCGCAGGTCCCAGTAGCCGATGCTCTTGCTGTCGCGAGAGGTCACTGGATTGACCGAGTTCTCGAAGTAGTTGCCTTCGATGAGCGAGCTGCCACCCATGCGAACGTTGATACCCGAGGTGGTGATCTTGTTGTAGTAGTTGTTGTAGATGTGCGTCAGGCCGAAGCGTTGCAGCGGCATGCGCTCGCCTACGTTCTCGTACCAGTTGTGTGCAAGCGTGATCTGGCGGCTGGTGCTGTCCGAGTCGCTCGAACCATCGAGGCCGACCTTGCGATGATCGTGGATGTAGTTGTACGAAATGGTGATGTTGGTGGCCGTGCCCTTGACGTCCATCAGGCCTTCGAAGGCCGTGTCGTCGCCCGGCGTGCCTTCGCAATAGATATTGGCGCTGAACAGCTCGTTGTGGTCGATCCAGATGTTCTTCGTGCCCGACTCGATGCCGATGGCATCGCCGTTGTTACCGCCTCCGGGCACCAGGCCGATCGTCATGTTGCGGATGATGATGTTGCTGGTCGATCCCGTCATGCGGATACCGAAGTTCGCAGCCGAGCCGTCGGCACCGAGAATGGTGATGTTGCTCTTGTCCTTGATCGACAGCTCCTGCACGGACTTGCTCCATTGCCCGCAGAGGTTGGACTTGATGGGCGTGAAATCGAAGGTGCCGGTGTATTTGAGCACCAGGCCGCCCGTGCCCGAATAGTTATTGATGGCTGTCTGCATGGCGGACAGGCTGCTCACGCTGACGGCCGTGGCGCTGCCACCGCCCGTCACGTTGCCGGCATAGCCGGGGACTGCAGCTGCTGCCTGAGCGGCAGCCAGTACGCTTGCAACGGCCAGTGCGCTCTTTACGGGAAGAAATTTCATTCAGTGTCTCCGGACCTGTTAGTGACTGCGACGAAAGTTGCAGATGCGTTGCACATGCATGCTGCGGATTCGCGGGCCACCCCATCACGGCCCCTGTTGGTGAATGCAGTCTGGTTACGCGGTCCGGGTTCTACAAGACATAAATGACAAATTCGTCACAAACGACAGGCAAAAAGATGTAAATCGACGTAAATAAACGTATGAAATTACGGGTTTACCCGATCGATTTCGGGGTGTTTGAAATGGTTTAAAAATGCAATTAAAACAAATAGATGCCGTCTTGCTTCAGGGTTTTCTGGGAGTGTGAACAATGGCCGGCCATGCAGGAAACGCCTGTGGCGGTTGTATTGATTTTGATGAATTTATGTCTTAAGCGCCGCGCTGGTCAGCGGGGCAGGCGTCAGGGCGCTGCTTGCACAGGCACGGGAAATCGTCGCTCTTCGATGCTTGTGGCATCGACAGTTCGAGCGCATGGATCAATGCAGGGGACGGACACAGGCTGCGCGTGCAAGTAGAGGAACAACCAGGAAGAACCGGAAAGCTTCAGTGCTTCTGCAGGCGGCGACCGGCGAATGCGGCGCGTTGCAACGCGACGAACTCGACGATGCCCCACAGCACGCCGCTGACCAGCACGATTGCGGCATACGTGAATTTCTTGCGCAGGGTTTTCAGCATGGAAGCACGGTCGAAGACGGAGGAGTCGACGCAGGCTAGCCGCCTATTGTTAAGTTTTTATTGCAAGCCATGAAGATTGCATGGCGTCCAGATGCGGCAGGTATTCTTGTGCTTTGCAACGAATGCCGTATTCCTCGTGACCCAGACAGGCCTGCCCGAACTGTTGACGCTGCAGCGCATTCTCGATGCGGGTGCGGCGCACCTCGACGTGAAGGTGATGTGCACGGCAGAGTCCCTTGGCCAGCAATTTCCTGTGCACGCCATCACCTTGGGTAACGCGTCGCTGGAGGTGCCCGCCATCGGATTTTTCGGGGGCTTCCACGGCTTGGAGCGCATCGGCTCCGAAGTGGTCATCGCCTATCTCGGGAGTCTCGTGACGCGTCTCAAGTGGGATGCCACCTTGCGTCACTTGCTCGAATCTGTCCGCCTGGTCTTCATGCCCATCGTCAATCCCGGCGGCATGTGGCAAGGCACGCGCGCCAACCCGAACGGCGTGGACTTGATGCGCAATGCACCGGTCGATGCCGTCGAGAGCGTGCCTTTTCTGATGGGTGGGCAGCGCATCAGCGCGCGCCTGCCGTGGTATCGCGGCGCAGCGGCCGCGCCGATGGAGGCCGAGAACCAGGCTGTTTGCCAAGTGGTGGATGAAGAGCTGCTCGCGCGACGTTTCAGCATTGCCATCGACTGTCATTCCGGTTTCGGGCTGCATGATCGAATCTGGTTTCCCTATGCCCACACCAGCAAATGCATCGAGCATTTGCCCGAGATCCATGCCTTGCGCGACATCTTCGAGAGCACGCATCCGAATCACCGTTACGTCTTCGAGCCGCAGAGCCGGCAATACCTGACGCACGGTGACGTGTGGGACCACCTTTATCAGCGGGCCTGTAGCCAGCCCGGGAGGGTCTTTCTGCCGCTGACGCTCGAGTTGGGCTCATGGTTGTGGATCAAGAAGAACCCGCGCCAGCTGTTCTCACGTCACGGGATTTTCAACCCGCTCGTCGAGCATCGTCGCCAACGCGTCATACGCCGCCAGATGGCCTGGCTGGATTTCCTGTTGCGCGCAACCTGCAGCTATCGCAGCTGGACGCCGGACGAAACGCAACGTGCCGATCACCTGCAGCGTGCTATGACGCGCTGGTATGAGGCGGGCAGCCAGTGACGGCCAGCTGGGTGCTATTGCGTGGCCTGACGCGGGAGCGCCGTCACTGGGGCAGCTTCGTCGATACATTCAAGGTCGCGATCGGCGATGCCCAAGTCATTGCACTCGATCTGCCCGGCAACGGCGAACTGCATGAAATGACGAGCCCGCTCACGGTGGCTGGCATGGCCGACTATTGCCGTGCCGAGCTGGCGCGTCGTGGCATTGCGCCACCGTATAACCTTGTCGCCATGTCGCTCGGCGCCATGGTCAGCGTGGCTTGGGCGGCACGCCATCCGCAGGAGATCGCGCGCTGCGTGTTGATCAATACCAGCATGCGGCCGTTCAGTCCCTTTCATCATCGTCTGCGACCGGCCAATTACCTGGCGTTGCTGAAGGTGGCTTTCATGGGGCGCAGGGCTCGCGAGTGTGAGGCGACGATCTTGCGCGTTACGTCCAGTCTGGCGAACGGGCATGCCGATGTGCTGCCGGCGTGGGTGAGTTATCGACAGGAGTTTCCCGTGTCGCCGCGCAATGCGCTGCGCCAGCTGATTGCGGCCGTGCGTTTCCGGGCGCCTGCCCGCAAGCCTGCTGCCCGGTTGCTGGTGCTTACAAGCCAGCAGGACGCGCTGGTCGATACGCGCTGTTCGCAGGCATTGGCGCGTGCGTGGCAGGTGGCTATCGCCATACATCCGTCGGCTGGACATGATCTGCCGCTCGACGATGGTTTGTGGGTGGCCCAGCAGGTACGTGACTGGTTGAACCATTGAGTCATTTGCCTGCCGGGGCGTGTGCCGTGGCCGGGCATTCATATTGTTTCTGGCAAAGGCCCTATTGACGAGGCGCATCACTCATCCTGATCGAGGGGAGTACACTTGCCGGCTCGGCGCTGGCTTGCGCTGCGCTTCCTCTGCTTCTCCGGTTTCCTCTGATGCACTCAAATCCCCACTCCGAGCGTTTGTCGCGCGAAGGCATCCTGTTGTTGATCGGCCTGGCCCTGGGCTGGGGCTTCAACTGGCCGGTCATGAAACTCATCGTGGCGGAAGTGCCGCCGCTGACCTTCCGCGGGGTGTGTCTGGTCATTGGTGGGCTCGGCGTCATGGGGCTGGCGCGGCTCTCGGGGCTGTCCATCGCCGTTCCGCGTGATCGCTGGCTGCAGGTGTGGTGGCTGGTGTTTTTCAACATCATCGGCTGGAACATCTTTGCCACCTATGGCGTACGGCTGCTGCCGGCCGGGCGTGCGGCCTTGCTGGGCTACACCATGCCGCTGTGGTGCGTACCGCTGTCCGTGTGGTTGCTCAACGAGACGCTGACACCGCGTCGCTGGCTCGCCATCGTGCTGGGTATCGGTGGTGTGCTGGCCTTGATGGGAGAGCAAGTGTTCGGCTTGATGCAGGCGCCGATAGGCGCCGTGTTCATGCTGATCGCGGCCTGGTGCTGGTCGACCGGTATGGTGCTGATGAAGCGCTGGCAGATTCCGATCAACACCGTTGCACTGACCGGCTGGCTGATGTTGCTCGGCGGTATCCCGATGGTCGTAGCGGCTTTCTTCGTCGACGGTGTGCCGCAGCAGATACCGACGACCAATGCCTTGCTGGGCTTGCTCTACAACATCGTCATCGGTTTCATGTTCGGCTACTGGGCGTGGAACCGGCTGGTCTTGCTCGTCTCCGTGAGCGTATCGTCGCTTTCCTCGCTGATCACGCCCCTGGTGGGGGTGGCGGCCGGCGCATTGATGCTGGGAGAGCAGCCGGGCTGGGCTGAGTTCTGGGCTGCGGTGCTGATTCTCGGCGCGGTCGCGGTGATCAACATGGGGCCGCCCCGCAGTGCTCCGGTGACGCCGGCCGATTGATTGCGCGGGAGTAGCTCGGAAAAGCGCAGTCTGAATACGTGATGTCGGAAGGCGCTGCGCTTTTCCGACCTACGTGAATGCCTCAGGCTGGTTTGCTCTTGAACTTCGAGATCAGCGAAGTGATCGGTGCGACGACCAGCAGCACCAGGCCACCGGCAATCACGCCAGCCACCATGCTGAGCACAGAAGGAGCGAGGGCGCCGACGACCGGGCCGACACCAGCCATGCCCGCCGCTAGCTCGCTCAGGTGATCGATGAAGTGATGCGCCGCCGGCAAGCCATGTACGAGGATGCCGCCACCCACCATGAACATGGCGGCGGTGCCGATGACGGACAGGGCCTTCATGAGTTTGGGGGCTGCGGTAAGTAGCAGCCGACCTATGGCAGCCTTCAGACGGCCGCCTGCCTTGATGAGGTGAAGACCCAGATCGTCCAGCTTCACGATGCCGCCAACGAGTGAATACACGCCGACCGTCATGACTGCAGCAATCCCAGCCACGACGATGATTCGCTGTGACAGCGGGGCATCCTGAACGGTGCCCAGCGCGATGACGATGATTTCCGCCGAGAGGATGAAGTCGGTGCGGATTGCGCCGCTGATCTTGTCCTTCTCGAATGCCACCAGATCGATCTCTGGATCGGCCAACGCCTTTACCTTGTCGGCATGAGCGGAGACATCTTCTGCGTGACTGTGCAGGAACTTGTGGGCCAGCTTCTCGAACCCTTCGAAGCACAGGTAGGCACCACCGAGCATCAGCAGCGGGGTGATGGCCCAGGGGGCAATCGCGCTGATGACCAGCGCCGCTGGCACGAGGATCAGCTTGTTGCGCATCGAGCCCTTGGCAACGGCCCATACGACAGGCAACTCGCGTTCGGCGCGCACGCCCGACACCTGTTCGGCATTCAAGGCGAGGTCGTCACCGAGTACGCCAGCTGTTTTCTTGGCGGCGACCTTGGTCATGAGGGCGACGTCGTCGAGCACGGTGGCGATGTCGTCGAGAAGAACAAGCAAGCTGGTGGCCACGCGACACTTTCTGGATGAATTGCGAAGGACGACACTTTAGCAGCGCGGCGTCGCCCGCAGCGCTAACATAGCGCCTCTTCGCGTCTCTCGGCGTTTTTCGCCCGCCTGCATCATGACCACCTTTTACTGGCACGACTACGAAACCTTCGGCATCGTGCCGCGCCGCGACCGGCCTGCGCAATTCGCCGGCATCCGCACCGATGCCGAGCTGAACGAGATCGGCGAACCGCTGATGATCTACTGCCAGCCGGCGCCGGATTACCTGCCGGACCCGGAGTCCTGCCTGCTCACCAGCATCCTGCCGCAGACCTGTCTTGAGCGTGGCGTGCCTGAGCACGCGTTCGCCGCTGCCATCGAAGCCGAGCTGGCCGAGCCCGGCACGGTCGGCCTGGGCTACAACACCATCCGTTTCGATGATGAGGTGACGCGCCACCTGTTCTGGCGCAATCTCATCGACCCCTATGCGCGCGAATGGCAGAACGATTGCGGCCGCTGGGACTTGCTTGACGTGGTGCGTTGCATGTACGCGCTACGTCCCGAAGGCATCGAGTGGCCTCGGCACGAGGACGGTCGCCCGTCCTTCAAGCTGGAGCATCTGACCAAGGCCAATGGCCTGGCGCATGAGGCGGCGCACGACGCGCTGTCTGACGTGCGGGCGACGATTGCGCTGGCGCGCCTGATCCGCCAGAAGCAACCCAAGCTCTTCAATTTCTGCCTGCGCCTGAGGAAGAAAGAGGCGGTACTGGCGGAGATCGACATGGCCGTCGACCCAGGCAGACGCAAACCCTTTCTGCATATCTCGGGCATGTTTCCCGCCGAACGTGGATGCATGGCGCTTGTGTGGCCGCTGGCACAACATTCGACCAACAAGAACGAGATCATCGTGTGGGACCTCGCACAGGATCCGTCAGAACTGTTCGCGCTGGACGCGGCGACGGTGCGCGAGCGCATGTTCTCGAAGCAGGCTGACCTGCCCGAAGGCGTGACGCGCTTGCCGGTGAAGAGTATCCACATCAACAAGTCGCCCATCGTGATTGGCAATCTCAGGACACTCGATGCTGCCACGGCCGAGAAGTGGGGGATCGACGTCGCCCTGGCGCAGCGGCATGCGGAGATCGCGCGTAGCGCGCCGCAGCTTGGCGCTTTGTGGGCAGAAGTGTTTGCGCGTCCGGCTGCCGAGCGAGCACCGGATGTGGATGAGGATCTATATGGCGGCTTCATCGGTAATAACGACCGTCGTACGCTCAATCGCTTGCGCGCACTCGATGGCGAGGCACTGGCCAGCGAGCGTGTCAGTTTCGATGACGCGCGTCTGGAGGAGCTGTTCTTCCGCTACAGAGCCCGCAACTTCCCGGAGGCCCTGGGCGAGGCGGATCAGGATCGCTGGTTGCAGCATCGTGTCGCGACGCTCCACGAAGGGCAGGGCGGCGCGCGCACGCTGACGGCGTTCTTCGACCGGATAGACACTCTGAGTGAAGAGGCTGACGAGCGCGGCGAAGCCATTCTCGGTGCGCTCTACGACTACGCCGAAGAGATCGCGCCGCCTCTGGCCTGAAGCGGGGCGGCGTTCGCCGTGCAGGTACGAGCCGCATGTAGTCATTACAGATGACGGCTGCCTATATGAAAAATATTCAATTTATGCAAGAGGCGTATTTCTGGGGCCCGCCATTGCAAACCCTGTGAGCAGCTCCTATCGTTCAGGAGAGCTGATCCTGCCCTGGCCGTGACAGGCAGAACGGCAGACCAAAGACGTGGTCATTGCGCTGGTTTGCTTCGCTCGGGCGCCGCGATCACGCATACGCCATTGCCGGGCCATGAGTCCGTGGTCGGGAATGGCTCGTTCCAGTGTCCTCAGGGGCCCATCTCGTTGTGTTATCTGATTGTGCGTTGTTGCGGCGGGCGTAGGCCCAAGGATTCCCGGCCCCAGGGACTCCGCCGGATTGATTGTGTGAATGCCTGTTTTCAGCGAAATTTGTTGCCGGTCACGCATTACGCCTCAAGAACTGCCCGCCGATGACGAATAGATGGGAGAGTCTGGAAATTTCCAATGGGTTTCACGCTGTTCTGATGACGGGAGTCTGGTGCGATGCCACCGAAAATCCTGCTGCTTGAAGACAGGCCTACCGATGCGGAGCTGGTAAAAGTCGAGCTGATCTGGGGCGGAATTACGGCCGACCTGCAGCGGGTCGACTCGCAAGAGGCCTACGAGGCGGCGCTGGAAACCTTCTCGCCGGACATCATCCTCTCCGATTTCAATGTGCCCGGCTTCAGCGGCCTGGCCGCGCTGGAGATCCGTAACCAGAAGGCGCCCGGTACCCCCTTCATTTTCGTCACCGGCTCGCTCGGGGAAGAACTGGCGGTATCGACGCTGCGTAGTGGCGCCACCGATTTCGTCCTCAAGGACCGCATGGCGCGCCTGCCAGCCGCGGTGACGGCGGCGATGGAGAGTTTCGCGCGGCGCGGCGAGCGCGACCGCATGAACCTCGAGTTGCTGAGCGAACGCAACCTCATGCAGGCCGTGCTGGACGCCGCCCAGGCCATGATCATCGTGCTGGATGACAGTGGGCACATCATGCACATCAATGCCGCGGCCGAGCGCATCACCCATCTTCCGCGGGCGACGCTGGTAGGCATGAAGTTCTGGGATGCGATGTCGCAGTCAGAACAGGTCGATACCATCCGTCACGAGATCCACGCTGCCCTCGACCTGCGGCACGAGACGCCGCAGCGCAGCTGGCCGATGATCACCCCGACCGAGCGCAAGATCATCTGCTCATCCTCGGCACTGGCGCACGATCATCGTGGCGAGCGGCTCGTGGTGTGTGGCATCGACATTACCGAGCAGGAGCGTGCCGAGCAGCACGCTTTCTTTCTCGGGCATTTCGATCCGGTCACGAACCTGCCCAACCGCATGCATTTTGTGCAACAGCTTGGCGAGTATTGCAAGCAGCGCGCGGCCGACGCGACTACGGTGCTGGTCGTGATGATGATTGGCGTGGAGCGCGTACAGGACATTGGCGACAGTTACGGCGATGCGGCCATCAACCAGGTGCTGACGGAGGTTGTGCAGCGCTTGAGGGTCTGGCAGTCGCATGCTGATCTGCTGGCACGTGTTGCCGATAACAGTTTTGCGTTGGCGTTCGAGGTAGGCAGAGGGCCCGATCTCGACATGCTGGCCCCCCATATTCTCGAGCAGCTACGCGAGCAGGTCAGTGTGGGTGATTCGCAATGGGTGCTACCGGTCGTGCATGCCGGCATTTCACTCTATCCCGATAATGCAAGCGAGGCCGGGCCTTTGCTCAAGGCTGCTGAATCCGCCCTGCATTGCGCGCCGACCGACACCGACCAGATCTACGCCTTCTATTCGCCCTTGCTGTCGGACCAGATCCGGGAGCGCCTGCTGCTTGAGAGCGAGTTGCGGGAGGCGCTCAAGACGGATGACCAGCTCATCCTGCACTACCAGCCACAGGTCGACATCGCCACGGGGCGCACGGTGGGGCTGGAGGCGCTGGTGCGCTGGCGCCACCCGCGTCTGGACTGGCTGTCACCGGCGCGCTTCATCCCGCAGGCAGAAGCCTGCGGCTTGATGGTGCCTTTGGGACGCTGGGTCATGCGTAGCGCGTGCCGGCAATTGAGCCTGTGGAAAGCGCAAGGTCTCAGCGCACCGACCGTGTCGGTCAATCTGTCGGCGGGGCAGTTCTCCGGACCTTCACTGATTGATGACGTTGACACGACCTTGAGGGAATTCTCGGTGGAGCCGAGTCTGCTGGAGCTCGAGCTGACCGAGTCGGCGAGTATGCGTGACCCGGAACTGAGCATCTCCATCATGGAGCAGTTGCGTGGCATGGGCATCAAGATCGCTATCGACGATTTCGGTACCGGCTATTCCAACCTGAGCTATCTGAAACGCTTCCCGGTTGATCGCCTGAAGCTCGATCAGGCCTTCGTGCGCGACATCATGACCGACGCAGATGATCTCGCCATCTCGCGCGCCATCGTGGCCATGGCCTTGCAGCTACGCCTCGAGGTGGTGGCAGAAGGGGTGGAGACGCGCGAGCAGTTGCGCATGCTGGCAAACGCCGGTTGCCGCACCGTGCAAGGTTATCTCTACAGTCGGCCGGTGGCGGCCGAGCACTGCTTGCCATTCATGCAAACGCCATTCCCGATCTACTGAAGTTTCAAGCGCCAAAGAAAAAGCCCCTGCTGTGCAGGGGCTTTTTTTCGTACTGAGCGTTCGTATCGATCAGAACGCTGTGACGTCGGATTGGCTCACGTCGCAGACTGCGCCGTTCCATACCTGGCCGAGGCTCTTCGACGAACCGTTGTGGTCAGTCACGCCGGTGTACTCGACGCAGATCTTTGGCGAGCTCTGGTTTGGATTGCTGCTGGTTGCCTTGGGTGGCTTGTAGCCCAGCACGCGCAGACCGCGAATCGTGATCTTGTCGCCGTAGTTGCGATTACCGCCAGCGACCGTGTCGCCAACCTTGGCATTGATCGTCACATTGGAGATCTTGGCCGTGCGCGGGCCGCCATTGTTGGTGCAGTCACCACACGAGCGCCACAGCTTGCCCATCTCGGTATTGACCGTGAAGTTCTCGATGATGGTCGTGCTGTTCTTCGAGTTGTGCTGGAACACCTTGTCTTTGGCGTTGGTTGCTGAACCGCCGCTGATGGTCAGCGTGCCGCCTTCGGAAAGGTTGCTGGCAGCGTCTTCGCAGACGTCTTCCCACACGACGTTCTCAAGACGGCAGTTGCCCCCGACGCAGTGGATGCCGTCGCCGGCCTTGCCTGCTGCCAGTCGCACGTTCTTCAGCGTGGCGTTGTTCAGCGTGAAGACAGGTTGCTGGCCTTCGCCGTCACCCGTGCAGGAGGTGCCGATGGTCTTGCCGCCGCAATCCACGGTGGTGTTGGCGATCACTGCGCCACCGACGCAGGCATTGCTTGCGGAGGTGCTGGACGAGGAGCTGGCCACGCTCGAGCTGGCGACGCTGCTGCTTTTCGATGAAGAGCTGGATGAAGCTACCGAAGATGCAACCGAGCTGGAAGACTTTGACGAACTGGACGCTGCAACGCTGGAGCTCGACGAGGTCGTCGTGCCGGCGTAGGAGCACCACACCGAATTGCTCGGCGCGCTCGGGAAGTTGCTCAGGCTGCAGGCGACGCTGCTGGTGAAAGTGCCGTAGCCGAACACGCCGGACTTGCCCATGGCGACTTGACGGGTACCGCTGAAGCTACAGGTCGCGCCGGGTTGGGCGCATTTTGTGTAGCCGGAAGGCGCATCGGCGGCAGCGTGCGCGCCGACGGAAATCAGGCACACGGCGGCGCCTGCAAGCAGTTTGCGAATCATTGTTGTGTCTCCTGGATTTTCTTGTTCGACGGTGGTCCGCCGTATTTCGTGTGAAGCCGGCGCAGTGTCGTGGCATTCGCCGGCATCCGCAACCTGCGGCGCATCAATTACCGGTCTCATGAACAGGAATCGTAAATCTGCCTGAGCGGATTACGTGATTCGCCGCCCCCCAAACGCTGCCGGCTGCCGGCGGCTGCGGTGCTACAGGCTTACTCTTTGGCGGGCTGGCCGCCGCGGCTCTTGCTCATTGCGAGATTGGCCGCAGCCGTACGCGTCTCCACGCCGAGTTTCTCGAAGACATGTTCGAGATGCTTGTGCACCGTGCGCGGGCTGCTGCCGAGGATGTCGCCGATGTCGCGGTTGGTCTTGCCCTTGATGACCCAGTAGAGCACCTCGGCCTCCTTGTTGGTGAGGCGGAAGGCGGCGATCAGTGCTTCGATATCGGCCGCATCGGACTCCTCGCGCAGCACCAGCAGCCATTCCTCTTCGGCCGTCTGGTCGTGCAGGGTCAGGATCAGCCGGCTGCGCCCCTGGGCGATGGTGAGTGGCGTGGCGCTGGCAGGGTCGATCTGGATGCGCTGGCTGGTGCTGGCGATCCAGTCGAGAACGGGCTGCGGCGTGCTGTGCTCCTGCATCTCGAAGTACTGGCTCATCAGCTTGCGTGCGAGCGGCGTTTGCCAGGTAATGCGCCCGCTCGGCGGGTGCACCGAGATGGTGGCCTGGCCAAACGCATCCAGCGCGCTGCGCGCCTGCTTCATCTGCCGTGCGCTCTGCAGGTGCTTGTGGATGCGCGCGATGACTTCGCCGGTGCGGATCGGCTTGCTCACGTAATCACTGCCGCCCGCGTTGAATGCAGCCACGACGTGCTCGGTCTCGGTCAGCCCGGTCATGAAGATGATGGGGATATGCTGGGTCGCAAAGTCAGCCTTGAGGCGACGCGAAACCTCGAAGCCATCCATGCCCGGCATCATGGCATCGAGCAGGATCACATCGGGCAGGCTCTGGCGGGCGCGCTGCAGCGCGCTCTCGCCATTGATGGCGACCAGCACCGTGAAGCCGGATTCATCCAGCGCATCGTGCAGCACCGAAAGATTGTCCGGCACGTCGTCGACGATCAGGACGACGTCGGTGCTGCTGCGATCTACATCAAGCCTTGGCATCGAGACTCTTTCTCACACTTTCGCTCATGGCGTCGAGCTGGAAGCGGCCGAGCAAGTCGCGCATCTGTTCGACGAAGCTGGCGCAGGTCGCGTCTTCAGCCACGATTTCATCCAGCGTTCCTTGTATGCCGCGCACATAGCCCAGGCTGATCTGCTTGTTCAGCTCTTCGAGCCGGGCGCGCGACGGCAGGGTATGTTCGCTCGTTGCGGCCACGGCGGCCGTGGGCGCAGGAGTGTAGTCGGTCCAGTCGAGTTTCAGGCGCTTGCCCAACCAGCCCAGCAACTCCTCCACCTTGACCGGCTTGAGGATGAAGTCTTCGTTGGCGATACCGACATCGTTCTCCTGACCCTTCTCGAAGGCATTGGCCGAGATGATGGCGATGTGCGCGCTGGAGAGGTGTTGCGTGCGGATACGTCTTATCGTTTCCCAGCCGTCGATGCCCGGCATGGCGAGATCCATGAAGATGACGTCTGGCTGGAAACGCGGCAGCACTTCGAGGCATTCCATGCCCGACGCGGCCTGATCGAGTTCGAAGCCCAGTGGGGCCAGCACACTGGCCAGCAGCTCGCGATCAACCTGTTCGTTGTCGACGATGAGTATGCGGCGACGTTCGCCGAGATAGCCGGTCTGCGTGATGCGTGGCAGTTCCTTGGCGGCCTGCGCGGAATGCACATGCGGCAGGAACAGGCGCACGGTGAACAGCGTGCCCGCATCGGGCGTATTTCCGGGCGTGCTGCGTACCGACATCTCGCCGCCCATCAGGTCGGTGAGCATCTTGGCGATGGTCAGGCCCAGCCCGGTGCCAGGCGCGGCCGTGGTCTGCGCTGACTCGCCGCGCGAGAAGGGCTCGAAGATGCGTTCGATGTCCTCACTGGAAATGCCCGGGCCGCTGTCTTCGATCTCGAAAGTCGCCATTTCGCGGGCGTGGCGCAAGCGGAAAACGACACCGCCTTGCTGGGTGAACTTCACTGCATTGCCCAGCAGGTTGATCAGGATCTGGCGCAGGCGTTTTTCATCGGCGCGGACGACGGCAGGCAGTTCGCCTTTCTGCTCGTACGTGAACTGCAGGCCTTTACCGTGCGCCTGCAGTTCGAACATGCGCACCAGTTGCTGCACGAGTTCGACGAAGTCGATGGCGCGGGTTTCCAGCGTCAGCTTGCCGCCTTCGATGCGGGCAATGTCGAGCGTGCCTTCGATGAGCGACAGCAAGTGATCGCCGCTACGACGGATGACCTTGATGGCCTGCTGGCGATGGGTGGGAATCGCCGGGTCGCCGTCGAGAATCTGTGCGTAGCCGAGGATGCTGTTGAGTGGCGTACGCAGCTCGTGACTGATGGCGGTGACGTAGCGGCTCTTTGCCTGGTTCGCCTGGTCGGCGACCTGCTTGGCGCGCTGCAATTGTTCGTCGGTGCGCTTGTGCGACTCGATTTCCCTCATCAGCAGGTGCGTCTGCCGGTTCGACTCCTCTTGGGCGACCTGACGACTCTTGTGAGTCAGCACCAGCCACCAGGAGAGAATGCCGCTGACCAGCAGCAAGGCGGCAAAAGCCTTGACGAATGCCAGGCGCAGCGGCTGCTGCAAGGCTTCGGACGCGTCGGCCATGAGCTGCATCTGGTGGTAGTAGAACAGGCCCAGCATGGCGCCCAGCACAGGCACGATCAGCGACATGACGAGCAGATAGTGCGCCAGCCCGGTGTCGACGTAAGGCCACAGGCGTTGCGGCAGCACCTGCCGCAACAGGCGCGCCCATTGGGACGATAGGCGGGCGTCCGGCTTGCACAGGTCGTGGCAGCGTGCGTCGAGCGAGCAGCACAGGGAGCAGATGTTCCCTTGATACGCCGGACAACGCGCCATGTCGTCCGACTCGTAACTGCGCTCGCAGATCACGCAACTGTGCACGCCGCGCGGCAGGGGGGCTTCGATGTACTTGCGCGACAGGTAGTACTTGCCGCGCGTGAGCCAGGCAATCAGCGGCGATGCGGTGAGGGCGGTCGCCAGCGCGATGAAGGAAGCAAAGGCTTGTGCGATGGGGCCGAAAAGCCCGACGTAGGCGCAGATCGACAGGGTCGAGGCGATCAGCATGCTGCCGACGCCGACTGGATTGACGTCGTAGAGATGCGCGCGTTTGAACTCGATGCCCTTGGGTGACAGCCCGAGCGGTTTGTTGATGACCAGGTCGGCGACGACTGCAACCATCCAGGAAATCGCGATGTTCGAGTACAGGCCGAGCACCTGGCCGAGCGCCTGGAATACGTCGAGCTCCATCAGCATCAGGGCGATGATGGTATTGAACAGCACCCACACGACGCGGCCGGGGTGGCTGTGCGTGAGTCGCGCAAAGAAGTTGGACCAGGCCAGCGAGCCTGCGTAGGCATTCGTGACGTTGATCTTGAGCTGCGAAATGATGACGAAGAAGGCTGTGACGGCGATCGCCCAGTCGGTGCGATGGAACACGCTCTCGAACCCGACGAGGTACATCTGGTTTGGATCGACGGCACGATCGAGCGGCACGGAGTTGCGGATGGCAAGGTAGGCGAGAAGCGCGCCGCCGAGCATTTTCGCAACGCCCAGAATGACCCAGCCCGGGCCTCCGATCAGCATGCTGGTGTACCAGCGGCGTTTGTTCTTCTCGGTCAGCTCCGGCATGAAGCGCAGGTAGTCAGCCTGTTCGCCCATCTGGGTGATCAGCGCGATGCCCACGGTCAGGGCTGCGCCGAACATGTAGATATTCAATTGCCCTCCCGTGCCGTCACCGCCCGCATACTGCGCAAGCTCGGCAATCACGCCCGGCTCCTTGTGCAGTACATAGATGTAGGGCAGGGCCAGCAGGATCAGCCAGATCGGCTGGGTGAGGGTCTGCAGGCGCGAGATGACTGTCACGCCGTGCGTCACCAGTGGAATCACGACCAGGGCACACAGCGCGTAGCCCCATACAGGGGGAATGTCGAAAGCCAGATCGAGCGCGTAGGCCATGATGGCGGCCTCCAGCGCGAAGAAGATGAAAGTGAAGCTGGCGTAGATCAGCGACGTGATGGTCGAGCCGATGTAGCCGAAACCGGCGCCACGCGTCAGCAGATCCATGTCCACACCGTAGCGCGCGGCGTAATGGCTGATCGGCAGGCCGCACAGGAAGATGATCAGGCCCGTTGCGAGGATGGCCCAGAAGGCATTGATGAAGCCGTAGTTCACCAGCAGCGTCGCGCCGACCGCTTCGAGCACGAGGAAGGACGCGGCACCGAACGCAGTGTTGGCGACACGCGCCTCGGAGAATTTGCGGAAGCTGCGCGCGGTAAAACGCAACGCGTAGTCCTCCACCGTCTCGTTGGCGACCCAGGTGTTGTAGTCGCGGCGCACTTTGACGACGCGCTGTATCGCTTCGCCGTCGTCTGTGCTTGCCGGAGTATCGAGTGCCGAGTTCATGGGGCGTATCTTGGCATGCGCCTGCTCAAGGCGGGGCATGTAGCCGCAGCTGAATTGCGACACATTCAACGGCGTCGCTGCACGCCAGGCATTCGCTGGCGCGGCGCGGCGAGGCGTCGTGGCTGGCGGAAACCACCTAAGGAATTGACCCTCTGGCGATCCATGCCCCGACGCGCATATGATGCAGCCGGGCGCCAACTGGTCGCCCCGGAGATCTCCCGACTTCCACGGACGCTTTCGATGAAATCTGCACCACTGTCAGTCGCATCGTTGTTGGCCCTGGTCTGGGCTTGCATCATGCCCTTGTCTTGCGCGGCTGAAGATGTGATCTATCTGCAGGGAGCCGATCCCGCCAAGGGAGCCATTCCGGATTTCAAGATCACAGTCTTCGACGAGGCCCTCAAGCGCACGCGGAAGCATTACGGACCGTATCGCTATGTCAGTAGCACGCTGACATTCTCGCGCGACCGCATGCTCGAGGAGTTGCAGCAGGGCACCCAGCTGAATGTCGCCATGGTGGTGACCCAGCCAAGCTGGGAGGAGAAACTCATCCCGGTCCGCATTCCGATCGACATGGGATTGTCGGGCTTGCGCATTTCGCTGATTCGCGCGGACGCGCAAGGCAAACTGGGCGCCGTCAGGAGTGTTGAAGATCTCAAGGCCCTGCGCATGGGTGTCGGCGCGGCATGGTCGTCACGCAAGGTGGCTGATGCGGGCGGTTTCGAGATCGTGCCAGCCGAAAACTACGACTCCTTGCTCAAGATGCTGAGTCTTGAGCGTTCGGATTACTTTCCGCGGAGCTTGAACGAAGCCTTCTCGGAATACGACGCCTTGCATGCCGCGCATCCAGAGATTGCGATTGACCGTGCCTTGCTGCTGAATCTGCCGCTGCCGACCTATGTTTTCGTGTCACCCAAAGCGCCACGCCTCGCAAAGCGGATCGAAGAGGGCATGGAGTCGATGGTGCGCGATGGCACCTTGCGCAAGCTGATGCTGCAGTTCAATGCGGACGTCATCAGGCGCGCAGCGCTGTGTGAACGACTGGTGCTGCAGATCCCGAACCCGCTATTGCCCGAAGGCACGCCGCTCGCGCGCAAGGAGCTGTGGTTCGATCCCTTCGACGAGAAGACCGGCATTTGCGCGAAAAGCGGCGGCCACAAGGGCCGGCGCTCCAACAGCTGACCGGGCCGAGCTCAGACGGGCAGGCCGAGGTCCCGTAGCTGCGGGCGTGCTCCGGCTGCATCCTTGAAGTGGATTGCGCGCATGCCCAGTGCGCGCGAGGCTTCAACGTTCGGCAAGCTGTCGTCGAGGAAGACGGCCTTTTCCGGCGTAATGGCGAAGCGTTCGAACAGGATCTGGTAGATCCTCGGATCGGGTTTGTTCACCCGCTCCTCGCCGGATAGCACGATGCCTTCGAATGCGTCCCAGAAATCGTAGCCATCGCGGCTGATCGCAAACAGCTCGGCCGAGAAATTGCTCAGCGCATAGAGACGGAAGCCCTTGGCCTTGAGTTCGCGCAGCAGGGTGACGGACTCGGGGAAGGCGGGCTTCATCGTGTCATGCCAGCGCTCGTAGAGGGCGCGAATCGCATGCGCATGCTGTGGGTGCTTCTCGCTGTGCTCGGCGACCGCCTGGGCCACCGGGTAGCCGGCATCCTGCTGCGCATGCCAGGCCATGATGCCGGCTTCGTCGATGAAGGATTCAATAGCGGTTTCGGTGTCGAAGATCTTGCGCAGCAGCCAGCGGATGTCCCAGGGGATCAGGACGTTGCCAAGATCGAATACCACGGTATCAATCGCACTCGTTGCACTCATGTGCTGCTGCCTCGTTGTTTGACGCGTTCAAGATAAGCCATGGCATCGAGCGGTGTGCCGCTGCGCTGTGACTCCCAGATGATTTCACCGAGCGACTCGAGCACGTCATGGCGTGCCTCGTGCGCATTGCCGCGACGTGCCAGGCAGGCCTCGAATGCGGCCTTGATGCCGGGCGGTTGGTCGATCGCGAGCTGCTCTTCGATGGCCAGATGCAGGGACATGTGCAGGAAGGGATTGATCGCGCCGTCATCGGGCGTGAAATCCTTTTCCGCAGCGTCAGGCGATTCCAGCAGGGCGTGGTATTCGGGGTGTGACTGCACGATGTCGGCGACGAGCTGCTCCATGGCTTGCATGGATTCGTTTGCCCGCTGCTTGCGCCAGCTCTCGATGAAGAAAGCGCGTGCCTGGTCTCGGGATGGGTTGAACATGCAGATGTCCGGGTGTTGCTGGGAAAGGCCGACATTGTACCGCCATAAAAAAAACGCCCGGCAAGCCGGGCGCAATGGAGGTGGAACGATGAACGTGCTACCCGGGATCAGAACGGCGTACTGACGTAGCCTTCCGTCACTGTCATGTTGTCGAAGCGCGCGGCCGAGGGGCGTTGCGGATTCCAGGTCAGATTCGGAAAGATCGCCGGGTTCTTTTGCGAGGCGCAGAGCTGGTCGAAGCGCGCCTGGGTCAGGCCGGCATAGCTCGGCATGGGCTGCAGGCAGGTCGTGCGCTTGACTTCGTTGCCGCCGAAGAAGGTGCTGAAGAACAGACCGTTGATCCAGGTGCTCTTCGTATCCGGCACGCTGGCAGGGCAGGCGCCGTTGCACTCGTCGCGCAGGGCGACGTTCTGATAAGTGATCTGGCGCTTCACCGAGCCGTCGGCCGACTTGATGGCGAGATTCACTTCGCCGTTGCCTGCAGTGGGAATCGGTGAGCCGGTGCTGTCGAGCACCAGCTTGCCGTTGGCATCTTTCTGGTAGATCACCAGATTGTTGTCGTTGAGCTTCAGGGCGAGGCGCACGGTGTACCAGGTGCCCGGCTTGAAGCGGAATTTGCTGTCGGCGGGAATCTGGTCGGGCACTTCATACGGCGGGTCGCCAGCCTGTTCGTCGATCATGCGCGTGATGCCGCAACTGCCGGACGGACGCGTCTGGTCATACGAATACAGCTCCACGCGGCCATTGGCGCGCCACATGATGCGCACGCTCCAGTTGCCGTTCTGGCGCTTGGCGTTGCCGTCTTCCGTGCAACCGCTGTCGAAGGCCGCCGCCGCGAGACCCGGCAGCTTGCCACCCTTGGCGAAGTCGAAGCCTGGTTCGAAATACACGTCGTAGCTCAGCGTATAGGCCTTGCCCGGTACCGGCGTATTGCTCGCCTTGCCGAGATCGTTGGTCGAACCGTCGATGGCGATATTGGCTTGCGTGACGTCGGTCGCCGTATTCGTGATGCCCGTTCCGGAAGGCGTCCACTCGATCAAGCCGCTGGTGGTGGTGAAGACCGGGTTGGCAGCAGGCTGCTTGTGGATGCCGTCAGCATGGCGATAGACGACGCGGAAGCAGTTCGAATTGTCCGGGCCACAACCGGTGGTCACCGAGGCGTTCTCGGGATGGGCCTTGATCTTCGACGAATCGATATTGTTGTTCCACAGGCCCGCCGACAGCGCATTGAAGCTCTGGCGATAAACCAGCTTCGCGCTGCTGGCGCTGGAACTGCTCGATGACGGCGTTGAAGAGCTGGAGGCGCTCGATGAGCTCTTGCTGGACGAGCTGCTGGAAGGCGCCGTGCTTGAGCTGGCGCTGGACTTGGAGGAACTGCTCGATGAGCTGCTGGAACTCGATTTCGAGCTGCTGCTGGAGGCGGGGACGCTGGAAGACGACGCACTGCTCGACGCGCCACCTACCGCCACGCCGTTGATGAGGAAGCGGCAGGTCGTGCCATTAATCGTGCAATTGCCGAGATTCGCAGCGGTCAGCACGCCGTTCGCATTGAAGCCGAAGCTCTGCGACTTGCCTGCCTTGATCTCGCCATTGAACGAGGCATTCACGAAGGTGTAGGGGTCGGAACCGCTCTTGGTTGCGCTCCACACGCTGGTGATGCTGTTGCCGAGTTTGAAGCCCAGCGTCCAGCTACTGATCGTCGTGCTGGTGTCATTGGTGATGACGACGTCGGTGCCATAGCCCGAGTCCCAGGTGCTCTTGACCTTGAAGTCGACGGTGATGGCCTGTGCGCTGCTCATCAGGAACATCTGCAGACCGACGGCTGCGAGGGTCATGCCGATGGCCGGGAGGCGCGCTGGACGCCTGGCGCGGGACGGCACGTCGCCGATGTGCGAGGTGATGCTTTTCATGTGTGTCTCCTCTGTGGGGTTGTCGCCAGACGTTTCCGCGGAAGCGGCAAATTGCCAGCGCGGAACGAAAGGTAAACGTTTACCTTTGCGTGTTTAATGAGGGTATTCCCGTAATTTCGAGGCAGCCAGGAAGTCTGACAGGGGAGGGCGATGAAGCCCGTCAAGGGCGAGCCGGGAGGCTCAGTCGGTCTTGTCGGGGAACTGACAGAGATCGCGCACGATGCATTCGCCGCACTTCGGTTTGCGCGCGATGCACACGTAGCGGCCGTGCAGGATCAGCCAATGGTGCGCGTCGACGAGATAGTCCTTCGGCACGCGACGCATGAGTGCTTTTTCGACGGCGACCACGTCCTTGCCGGGTGCCAGCCCCATGCGATTACCGACGCGGAAGATATGCGTATCGACTGCCATGACCGGCTCGCGCCAGATCGAATTGAGCACCACGTTGGCTGTCTTGCGGCCCACGCCCGGCAGCGCTTCAAGCGACTCGCGATCACGTGGCACTTCACCGCCATGACGCTCGAGCAACTGGCGCGAAAGCATGGCCACGTTCTTCGCCTTGTTGCGATACAGGCCGATGGTCCTTATGTATTCGGTGATGCCCGCTTCACCCAGCGTTGCCATCGCTTCGGGCGTCGGCGCTACGGGGAACAGCTTGCGCGTGGCGATGTTCACGCCCTTGTCCGTCGCCTGCGCCGACATCACGACGGCCACCAGCAACTGGAACGGCGAGCCGTACTCGAGTTCGGTGACCGGCGTTGGATTGGCGGCGTGCCAGCGCTTGAAGGCTTCGCCAATCTCCGCCTTGGTCATGAGACGCGGCATGCGTTTCAGCCCTTGCGATTGAGGCTGGCGCGGATCATGTCCAGCACTTCGAGATTGCGGATTGTCTCGTCGAGTGACAGCAGCGGTTCGCGGCCTTCGAGGATGGCTGCCGAGAAGTCGCGGAATTCCGCGCCGTAGCGATCCGATTCTGCGACGGCAATGCTGCGCGTGCCTTCCTTGGTGTGCAGCTTGATGTCGCCCGCGGCGTCGAGAAAGGTGTCGGCGATCTCCAGCACGCCGAGCGTGCCGATGACTTCGGCGTGCATGCGGCCGTGCGCATTGAAGCCGCAATGGATGTTGGCGATGAGGCCGCTGTCGTATTGCATGAGCGCCGAAAGATTGACGTCGACGCCAAGCTCCATTTCGGTCACGGCTTCGCAGCGCACGGGCACTTCGCCAGTGAGCAAGCCGAGCAGGTTAACCGGATAGCAGCCGACATCGTAGAGTGCGCCGCCACCGAGTTCTGGCTTGGCCTTGATGGTGTTCGGCCGGTCGAGGAAGAAGCGGAAGCTGGCGTTGATGTGGCGCAGCGGGCCGAGCACGTCGCTGTCGATCACTTCGCGCACGCGTTGCATGCGATCGGTGTAGCGATACATGAAAGCTTCCATCAGCAGCTTGCCGGTGTCGCGCGACACGGCGGCCATTTCGCGCGCCTCGGCCGCGTTCATGCCGAGCGGTTTCTCGCAGAGCACATGCTTGCCCGCACGCAGCGCGGCGATGCTCCATTCCTTGTGCAGCGAGTTGGGCAGCGGCACGTAGATCGCGTCGACGTCCGGGTCGGCAAGCAAATCCTCGTATTTCAGATGCAAGCGCGCGAGTGGAAACTGCCCGGCGCATTCGGCGAGCTTGGCGGGATCGCGCGAGGCGATAGCGGCCAGCTCGGCATTGCCTGCGCGCTGCATGGCGGGGATGGCATTTAGGCGGGCGATGCGCGCGTAGCCGAGAACGCCCCAGCGAACCGTATTCGATTGCATGCTCATTCCTTCCTGTCGGTGGGTGGCGTTGTCTGTGCGCTTGCCTGTGCTTCGCGTTGCGCCTTGGCACGCGCCATGGCGGCAGCGATCAGGGCTTTCTTCGGATCGACGACTTCGCTGGCCGGATTCTCGCCGGCTTGCGTCGCTGCAGGCGAGGCTGCTTCGTCGCGAGGTGTAGCGAGGCGTGCCGCGAGTCGCTCGGCCTTTTCCTGCTTGTCACGCTCAAGTCGCAGATTGCGGAATTCGAAGCGTTCGCGCGAGGCATCGGAGAAAGCCTGCTGCTCGGTGTGACGTTGCTGCAAGGTGCTCGCGTCCGTGATCGTCTCCATGCTGATGCAATCGACCGGGCAGGGCGCGACACACAGTTCGCAGCCCGTGCATTGCGCGGCGATGATGGTGTGCATCTGTTTCGCTGCGCCGAGAATGGCATCAACCGGGCAGGCCTTGATGCATAGCGTGCAGCCGATACAGATCGCTTCGTCGATGACTGCCAGGGCCAACGGTTTCTCGGCGCCGTTGGCGGGGTTCAACGGTTTGTACGGGCGATCGAGCAGGCGGGCGAGTTTGTGGATGCCTTCATCGCCGCCCGGCGGACACTGGTTGATGTCCGCCTCGCCGGTAGCGATGGCATTTGCATACGGCTTGCAGCCCGTGTAGCCGCACTTTGTGCACTGGGTCTGCGGCAGGATCGCATCGATCTGCGTTACCAGTGCTGCAGGTTGTGCAACGGACGTCATGTCGGTGCGCAGGCTCAGGCCAGTGCCGCCGTCGCCTTGATGCAATCGCCGATGAGTTGCGGACCACCGTAGATGAAGCCGGTGTAGACCTGCACGAGGCTGGCGCCAGCCTTGATCTTCTCGGCCGCGTGCGCGCCTTCGGTAATGCCACCGACGCCGATGATGGGCACTTCGCCTGCGAGTTTCTGCGCCAGCGCGGCAATCACGATATTGGATTTCTCGCGCACCGGACCGCCGGAGAGGCCGCCCGTTTCGCTGGCATGTTGCAGGCCTTCGACGCCTTCGCGACCGATCGTGGTGTTGGTGGCGATGACGCCATCGATACGATGGCGACGCAAGGCGTCCGCAATATTGGTGATCTGCGCGTCGTCAATGTCCGGTGCAATTTTCAGTGTCATCGGCACGTAGCGACCGTGCTTGTCAGCAAGCTCCGTCTGGCGTGCCTTGAGCGTGCCGAGCAGCGAATCGAGTTCGGACTCGCCCTGCAGCTGGCGCAGGTTCTTGGTGTTCGGCGAGGAGATGTTGACGGTGACGTAGCCGGCGTGGGCATAGACCTTGTCGAGGCAGATCAGGTAGTCATCGACGGCGCGCTCGATCGGCGTGTCGAGGTTCTTGCCGATATTGATGCCGAGCACGCCCTTGTACTTGCTCGCCTTGATGCGCGACAGCAGGTTGTCGACGCCGTGGTTGTTGAAGCCGAGGCGGTTGATGATGGCTTTCTTCGCCGGGATGCGGAACATGCGCGGCTTCGGATTGCCCGGCTGCGCGCGCGGCGTCACCGTGCCGACTTCGATGAAACCGAAGCCGAAGGCCGAAAGGCCGTCGATGGCGTCACCGTTCTTGTCCAGACCGGCGGCAAGGCCGACGGCATTGGGGAAGCGGATACCCATGACTTCGACGGGCTTGCCCTCGACGCGTGAGCAACCGGGCATCCAGGCGCCGAGGTTGTGCAGGGTGTTGAGGGTGAATTCGTGCGCGGTTTCAGGATCCAGCGCGAAGAGGAATGGGCGTGCGAGTGAATAGAGCATCTGCCGATTTTAACGGAATGCTCATTGCTGCGTGGGTGAACCTTGGTGTCCTTGCAGCGATAAGGGCTCCAGATGGGTCGTGACCTGTGCGTCCGGAATGGCCTGCCCGATGCGCAGTTCGATCTCGTCGAGCAGGTCATGCGCCCGGTCGACGCGCCAGTCGCCGGGTACCAGGACCTTCAGGTTCACAAAGCGCTGGCTGCCCGCGTTGCGTGTCTTGAGTGCGCTATAGAGAACGCCGTGTTGTGCATATTCGTCCAGCAGGGCGTGTATGCGCAGCACGTCGGCGGGTGGCAGTGCTTCATCCATCAATCCTCCCGCCGAGCTGCGCATCAGGCGCCAGCCTTCAAACAGGATGTGTATTGCAACGACGATGGCGATTGCCGCGTCCAGCCACTGCCAGCCGGTGAGCGGCACTGCCAGCAAAGCGACAATGACGCCTGTCGAAGTCCACACATCGGTCATGAGATGGCGGGCATCTGCATCGAGCGCCACCGAGCGCAGGCGTGCCGCAGCCTTCGACAGCACTCGCGATACAGCAAGGTTCAGGGCGGTGCTGGCGGCTGAAAACCACAGGCCGACACCCAGAGACTCCAATTCGGCAGGTTGAGTCAGGCGCGGTATGGCGGTCCACAGGATTGCGCCGGCCGCGACGAAAATCAGCGTGCCTTCGAACCCGCTTGAAAAGTACTCGGCTTTGCTGTGGCCGAAGGGGTGGTCTTCATCGGCGGGCTCATTGGCGATGTGCAGCATCACCATCGCAAACAGGGCTCCAGCCAGATTGACGAAGGATTCCAGCGCGTCGGACAACAAACCGACCGAGCCGCTGACCCACCATGCGCACAGTTTGAGCGTGATCGTGGCCAGGGCCGCAGTGATGGAGAGGCGCGCATAGCGCCTGGTCTCATCTCTGCGTGACTTTTGCCGCGGAGGCGGCGTGTGCTCTGGTGACATCATGGCTCGGTCTTTCCGGATTCAGGCGCTGCAGCCGGGCAAGCGGGGAGTTGGCGAATGCCGAGTGACGAACCTGCTCCCGACAAGCGGTACTGTAACGCTGCGTGTGTATTGCGAGCAGCAAGGCGGGAGGCCGGCGTTTGCATCTGTCATTTGCACGCGTCAATGCAGAGCCCGCTCACGGGGCCATGGCAGCATGGTAAGGCTTCTGCAAGCGTGTAGTTTGTCTGGAAGCATGCTGGTGATTCGTGACGCTTTACACCGTTTTGCAGGACGCGAAGTGTCGGTGCCAATTGGACTTGGCGAGGCTTTGTGGCATCCTTGCGCCCACTCTGGCGCCTCCTCTTGCCAATGCATGAAGTTGATGCGGCGCAGCAGCTTTCAGGCTGATCGAGGCGAACCGGCCTTGCGGAACAAGTTGTAGATCGACCTTGTCTTCAGTCTGCATGGCAGGACGTGAAAGACGGGCGAAGGCGGCAATGACCGCCGCTTGGAGTCAGGACAACGAAGGTGGAGACACAGTGAGAAACATCAGAATTCTGAACGGCAGTTTGCGCAAGAAGGCTTCGGGCTTCACCCTGCTGGAACTGTTGGTGGTGGTTGCGATCATCGGTTTGCTGGCTTCCTACGTCGGCCCGAAGTACTTCTCGCAGATTGGCAAGTCCGAACAGGGTGTTGCCAAGGCGCAGATCGAATCCTTCGCCAAGGCGCTGGATCAGATGCGCCTGGATATCGGCCGCTACCCGACGACGGCCGAGGGCCTCAAGGCGCTCATGGAGCGTCCTGCCGGTATGACCAAGTGGAGCGGTCCATACCTCGCAAAGGCGTTGCCGCTGGATCCATGGGGCAAGGCTTACGCCTACAAGAGCCCGGGTTCGCAGGGCCGTGATTTCGACATCATCTCGTATGGCAGTGATGGCCAGCCCGGCGGCGTCGATGCGTCTGCCGACGTCACCAACTGAGTGACCGCGCCGAGCGACGCGCCAGGTCTTGAACCGGGTGCCGTGCTCGATCCCGCCACTGACCATGACTGATTCCGAGGCTGCATGCAGTTCGAAATTCGCGCCCTGACGGCCGATAACCAGCTGCAGACACTTACGCTGGAAGCCGATGACGAGGTAGCTGCACGCAAGGCCTGTGAAGGTCAGCGTCTGCGGCCCGTCACCGTGCGCGCGCGTACTGGCCGCAAGAGCACGCGCGGTCGCGGCACTTTTTCCCTGGTGCTGTTCAGTCAGGAGCTCTTGTCCTTGCTGGACGCCGGCCTGAGTCTTGTGGAGTCGCTGGAGGCGCTCGTCGAGAAGGAAAGCGGCGTACTGTCCCGCGGCATCATGGAGAGCCTGATTCATCGCATGCGTGAAGGTTTGCGGTTTTCCGACGCGGTGGGTCTGCAGCAGGAATACTTTCCGCCGCTGTTCATCGGCATCGTGCGTGCGGCGGAGCGCACCAGTGATCTGCCCCGTGCGCTGGCCCGTTTCATCGACTATCAGACACGTGTCGACCAGGTGCGTGCGCGGCTGGTGAGCGCTGCGGTGTATCCGGCGATCCTGCTGTCGGTAGGCGGTACGGTGGCGGTGTTCCTGATGATGTACGTGGTGCCCAAGTTTGCTGCGGTGTACAAGGACAGTGGCCGCGAGTTGCCTTTCATGTCGAAGATCCTGCTGGGCTTTGGCGAGTTCATCGGCACCAACCTGTTCATCGTGCTGCCTGCGTTCATCGGCCTGATCGTATTGGTGGTGTGGCAGGTGCGTCGCATCAGTCGTGAAAATCGCTGGGGCCAGATCGCGAGCCTCATCCCCAGCATTGCGGAGCGGGTGCAGATTCTCGAGATCTCGCGCTTGTACCTGACGGTCGGCATGTTGCTCGAAGGCGGCATCCCCATCGTGACCGCGCTGGACATGGTGGCAGGCACGGTGGCCGCTACGTCGCGGGCGAAGCTCGTGGCAGCGCGCTCCGATATCAGCAATGGCGAGCCGGTGTCGCAAGCCTTCGAGAAAAACGGGCTGACCACGCCGATTGCGCTGCGCATGCTGCGCGTGGGCGAGCGCTCCGGTCAGATGGGCGCGATGCTGACCAAGTCGGCGCTGTTCTATGAAGGTGAAAGTTCTCGCTGGATCGAGAGATTCAGCAAGGCTGTGGAACCTGCCCTCATGGCCATTATCGGCATAGTGGTAGGCTTTATCGTGGTGTTGCTATACATGCCGATTTTTGATTTGGCGGGGTCTGTTCAGTGAACGCACGTGAGACGAGTCTTGATCTGGAGTTGATGAAGCGCGCCCGTGCTGCAGCGCTGGCATCCGGTCGACCGGTCATGGCCGAACTTGAAGTGCTCTCCGGCCTCGACGCGCGCACCTTGCTGGGTGCAGTCGCACACAATTTCCACTATCGCGTCATCGAGACGGCCGAGATGCTGGACCTCGAGCCAGCCTTCGATCTGGTGCCGATGGCGCGCGCCCAGCAACGCAGTGTCGTCGTGTTGCGCAAGCATGGCGCGGTGGGCAAGGCGGGTTTGCTGGCAGCCATCGCCGATCCGTTCGATCAGGACCTGCAGATCTGGATCGACAGCATCGTCGGCGGCAACATCGAATACCGCATCGCGCTTGGTTCCGACATTCACGCCTACCTGACCAAACAGGAAGAGACCATGCGTGCCATGGATAACCTGATGGCCAATGGCGAGATGGGGCAGGGCGATGGTCGTTCGCTGGAGAGCCTGACTTTTGCATCGGTGAGCGATGCGACCAGCCCGGCGGTGAAGCTGGTGAACTCCACGCTTTACGATGCCTTGAAGCTGGGCGTCTCCGACATTCACCTGGAGAGCACGCCGACCGGCATGGTCTCCAAATATCGTATCGACGGTGTGCTCGATCAGATCGCGCAGATCCAGGGCAGTGCGCTCGCCGAACAGATCATCTCGCGTATCAAGGTGCTGTCCGAGCTGGACATCGCCGAGCGCCGCGTGCCGCAGGACGGTAGCTTCCGTGTTGAAGCGATGGGCCGCGAGATCGACTTGCGCGTGTCCATCATGCCGAGCGTGCATGGCGAAGATGCCGTCATCCGTATTCTCGACAAGCAGGCCATGGTCGAGTCGCATGGTTCGCTGTCCCTCGAGTCGCTCGGTTTCGATGCGGATACCTTGTCCATCATCCGCCGCCTCGTGCAGGAGCCGTACGGCATGGTGCTGGTGACGGGCCCGACCGGTTCCGGCAAGACCACGACACTGTACGGCGCGCTGTCCGAGATCAACAGCGGCCGCGACAAGATCATCACGATTGAAGACCCGGTCGAGTATCAGCTCGGCGGCATCCTGCAGATCCCGGTCAACGACAAGAAGGGCCTGAGCTTCGCACGTGGCCTGCGCTCGATCCTGCGTCACGACCCGGACAAGATCATGGTCGGTGAAATCCGCGACAAGGAAACCGCCGAGATCGCCGTACAGTCAGCGCTGACGGGTCACCTAGTGTTGTCCACGGTGCACGCCAACAGCGTGTATGACGTGTTCGGCCGCTTCCACCACATCGGCGTCGATCTGTATTCCTTCGTGTCGGCGCTCAACGGTGTGTCGGCGCAGCGTCTGGTGCGGCTCAACTGCAAGCATTGCAGTGGTCATTACACGCCGGACGACGCCGAGCTGGCCGCAGCAGGCCTGTCCAAGGCTGATGTTGAAGGTTTTGAATTCACGCGCGGTCGTGGTTGTGGCGATTGCCGTGGTACGGGCTACCGCGGCCGCAAGGCGGTTGCTGAAATTCTCGTAATGAATCCGGAGATTGCCGAGATGGTGGTGGAGCGTCGCTCTGTGCGCCAGCTCATGGAGGCGGCCAAACGTAATGGCACGCGCAGCCTGTATGACGATGCCCTGCGTCTCGTCGCCCGTGGTGAGACCACGCTTGAGGAGGTGCGCCGTGTTACGCAAACTGGGTAAGCGTCGTCTCGGCATGGGTGTAGGGGCCGGCGAGATGCTGATCGTCGACGGTGTCAGCGCTCAGGGTGCGCACGTCAGCAGCATGCTGCCGTTGCGTGATTACCTGCCGGGCGCTTCGTCGCCGGAGACTGCGATCTGGGAGCCGGCCGTGAGTACTGCGCTGGCGCAGGCCGGCAAGATCTCCGGCAATCTGCAGATTTCCGTTTCCGATGACTGGGTACGTTACTGGATGGTGACGCCCCCAGCCGGCCTCGGCAGTCTTGCCGAATTGCGGGCGCTGGCGGCCAATCGCTTCGAACAGTTGTTCGGTGCTCCGGCTGAGAGCTGGCATATCGAAGCGGACTGGGGCGATGACCGCGCCATGCTGGCCTGCGCCCTGCCAAAGTCGTTGATCGCGGCACTTGGAGAGGTGTCACGTCAGCACGACTGCACGCTGGGCTCCATCGTTCCCGAGGCCGTGCGTCTCATCAACCGCGACGCAGGCAGTCTTGGCGATGACGGTTGGGTCTGTTCCTTCGGTACGCACTCCTTCCTCGCATTGTTACGCGTCGGCGGTCGCCTGTTGTCGGCGCGGCAGTTCCGCTTCGACCTGCTGCCCACCCTGCCGGAAGTGCTGGCGCGTCTTGAAACCGAGGCCCTGCGCATGGGTCTCGACATGCCACAGAGTATTTTCCTGCTGGGTGATGCGCCGCCAATGGTTGAGCTGCCGGATCGTTCCCAGCTACGCATCGTGCCGATTGGCCGCCAGCTTGCGCTGCCCACTCCCATTGGTCTGGATCGCAAGACCGACGCCTATCGCCTCGCCTTGTACGGAGCGATGAATTGAAGCCGATGCTGATTGATTTCACGCCTCGCCAGCAGTGGTTCGAGGCGGGTACTGACCGGCGCCGTCGCCCTGTGTGGGCCGTGGCATGTGTGCTGGCTCTGGTGTTGTTGGTTGCCTGCATGACCGTGGCGTGGAAGCTGCAGCGCGAGCGTGCGGCGGTCAAGACACAGGTTACTGCCTTGCAGGCAGAGCTCGACGTGGGGCAAGAGAACGACGCACTGGCCGACAGCCTGAAGGCGGAATCGGCGCAGTCGATCCAGCAAGCCAACCAGTTCCTCAATTATCCGTGGGCCAAGATGCTGGGTACGCTGGAGCGCAATGCGCGGCCGGAAGTCACGATGATTTCGCTGGAGATGGGCGTGCAGCGCCAATCGAGCAAATTCGTGGTTGAAGCTGCCGACGTGGGCGCCGTGCTGAGTTACGTAGAGACCCTGCGTGAAGAGCCGGTCTACGCATCGCTGATGCTGGTGCGTCAGGAGCGTGGCAGCAGCAACGATCCTGCCGCAGGCATGCGCTTCACGCTTGAGGCCCCCGTTGTTCAGCCCGAGTCACCAGCGGCCAGAAAGAGCGGAGAGCGGTGATGGCAAACATGAACCTGTCTGCCGACAAGCTGCGTTTGAAGGCTGAGCTGTTGTACAGCAGGCAAGGGGTATTGCCGTTTGTGGCGGCGTTGTTGCTGGTGCTGGCCGTCCTGTTTGGCGTGCTGGTGGTGCCTGGACAGATCGCCGCGAAGGACCATGCCGAACGTGAGCTGGACAAACTCGTTCAGCAGCAGAAGAGCCTGCGCGGGAAGCCTGCCGAGAAACAACTCTCGCCGGCCCAGAACCTGGCGCGCGCGCTGGCCGATCCTGAGGTGACGAACGCGCAGATCCGTGCGTTGCAGGACTTTGCTGCCAATAGCGGTGTTCACGTCCTGCAGGCTGATTTCCGGCGCGTCGAGGATACGCAGCACGCATACACCAGATTGCAGATATCGCTGCCGGTGAAAGCGGACTACCCATCATTGCGGCGTTTTCTTTACAGCATCCTGACTGAAATGCCCGCGCTGTCGCTGGATCAACTGGTGATCAAGCGTGAGCAGGCCAATAGCGGACAACTGGAGGCACAACTCGTGATGTCCCTGTGGCAGAAGGCGGCCCCCGTGAGCGCTGAACAAGCTGCGGCTGGAGGTAGCAATTGAACGATCGCAAGCGGATGCTGATCATGCTGCCGGTTCTGGCCATAGCCGCATGGCTGGCTATTTTTGGTGACAAGTCGCCCGGTGGCGCTGGCAATGAAGTCGCTGCAGTGGCACCTCGCCGTTCGTCGACACCACCGCCGGTGACAGCCGGGGACATCATTGCGCGTCCGCCGGGCGCCAATGTGCCGGCGACAGCAAGCGGCCCAGGCGCTGTACGCCAGGACCTCAAGCAGGCGCTGAATGAAGCGTCCGTCCCCAATCTGTTCGGCTCGAATGCGCCGCCCCCACCACCGCCTGCCGCGGTGGTCGACCCGGAAGACTTGCCCCCACCACCACCGAGCTTCACGGTGATCGGCAGCATGAACAAAGATGGGCGTCTCAACGTATTCCTCGACAAGGACAACCAGACCTATGTCGCCATACCGGGCGCCGTGATCGACGGTAACCGCGTCGATGTCGTCAAGTCTGATCAGGTACAGCTCTTCAATTTATCAACCCAGAAGACCCAAATCATCCCGATAGAGGGTGGCAAATGAGAACCACAAAAAAAACTTTGCGGCTGACTGCTGCAAGCGGCCTGGTGATGGCGCTTGTGACGGCCATCACGATTTCGGGTTGCGCCAGTCCGTCCGCGCGTAACGACCTCGAGTACGGCAAGGCGCTGATGGCGACAGGCAGTCTCAAGGATGCCAATACCGTGCTGGAAAAAGCACAGAAGGAGCACCCGAAGGACGAGGAAATCACCGCAGCGGTGACGGCCTCGCGCCAGCAACTCGGCAATTACTTGCTCAGCGAAGGTAATACCGCGCTTGGTCAGGGCCGTTGGGATGCTGCTGCGGCCAGCTTCACCCAGCTTGCGCAGGTAAAGGGTTTCGAAGCTCAAGGCACTGAGCGTGCTGCCGTCGTGGCGATGTCCCGCCGTGAAACGGGCACTCCGGCCACGGCTTCCTCGTCGGTTTCTTCGGCCGCCGTTTCCTCCATGGCGTCGGCGCCTGTTGCCGCAGCGTCGTCGGCCAGCTCGTCATCGGCCCCGGTCCAGGTTGCCTCCTCTTCTGCCGCGTCATCGATGTCTGCCGTGAGCAGTGCTGCGCCGGTCGCCGCGGCCCCGGTACAACCTGCACCTGTCGCCCAGGCGTCGTCTTCCGCCAGGCCCGCTGCGGTCGTGCAACCCGTGCCGAAACTGGTGTCGCCGCTGGATGAAGCGATGGCCAAGAAGGTGACGCTGCAGTTCCGCGATGCTCCAGTGCGTTCCTTGTTCGATGCGATTGGCAAGACCTCCGGGCTGAACATCGTGATCGACAAGGATGTGCAACCCGATCTGCGGACGTCGATCTATCTGAAGGACACCACCATCCGCAATGCGCTGGAGAAAATCGTCCTGACCACGCGCCTCGGCTGGCGCGCGACCGACGACAACACCTTGCTCGTCTATCCGGATGAGCCGGCCAAGCAGGCCGACTATCAGGGACTTCAGGTGCGCGGTTTCCACCTTGCGAATGCAGATGCCAAGATCGTCGCCAACAGCCTCAAGACCGTGCTCAAGTTCAGGGATGTCGTGGTCGACGAGAAGCTGAACATGATCGTGGTGCGTGATACCCCGCAAGCCATGGCCATGGCCGAGCAACTGATCGGGTTGCACGATGTGGCAGAGCCGGAAGTCATGCTGGAAGTAGCCATTGTCGAAGTCACCAAGGGCAAGCTGCAGGCTCTGGGCGTGGCGTGGCCCGCGTCCGTGACGCTGGTGCCGATCTCGCGCGCTTCAACCTCTTCGACCACCGTGACATCGGGTGTAGCGGTTACCAACTCCGCGCCAGGCTCGCCTACGCTGGCGGATCTGCTGGGTCTCAGTACCAATAATCTGGGCATGACCATTGGCGGCATCACCTTCAGCGCCAACGACACAGACAGTGGCGTCAATGTGCTGGCGAATCCGCGCATCCGTGCCAAGAACAAGGAGAAGGCCAAGATCCAGATCGGTGAGCGTGTGCCAAACGTGTCGTCCAATGCGACTTCCAACGGCGTGATCAGCCAGGCAGTGACCTATATCGACGTGGGTCTCAAGCTTGAAGTCGAGCCGCAGGTGTTCCCGGGCAACGAGATCGGCCTGAAGATCGCGTTGGAGGTGAGCAATATCAACAGCACGATCGAGAACAAGACTGCAGGCACGGTGAACTACCGCATCGGTACGCGTAATGCCTCCACGGTGCTGCGTCTGAAGGACGGTGAGAATCAGATCCTCGCTGGCCTGATCCAGGACTCCGATCGCCAGACGGTTACCAAGGTGCCCTTGCTCGGCGATATTCCATTGCTGGGTCGCCTGTTCCGTTCCGACAGTACGGACAAGAGCAAGACCGAGCTGATCCTGTCGATTACGCCCCGTCTGATTCGCGGCGTTGCCAAGCCTACTGCCGAGGCCGAGACTTTCGATGCCGGCACCATCACCAGCGTGCGTGGTCGTCGCAACGAGGCCGAGGCGCCACAGCAGATCGAGCAACCACAGGCCCCGGTCCAGCAGCAAGCACCCTCCAACCCGGACGGGCAGAACGGTACGCAGCGCCGTTCAAGGGATGATTGATCTGCATTCGCATGACATGAACGTGACGACGCCGCCACGCCGCAAGCAGAACGCCTTCACGATGATCGAAATGCTCATCGTGATGGCGATCATCGCCGTCTTGTTGACCCTGTCACTGCCGAAATTCTTCCAGGGCGTCGACCGTTCGAAAGAGGCGGTGCTGATGGAGAACCTGCATGCCACGCGTGACGTGATCGACAAGTTCTACAGTGACACCGGGCGCTACCCCGAGTCGCTTCAGGAACTGGTCGACAAGAAGTACCTGCGGGCTGTGCCGATTGATCCTGTCACGGGTAACGCGCGTACCTGGGTGATCGTGCCACCGGAGCCGCCCTACAAAGGGCAGGTGTTCGATATCAAGAGCGGTGCGCGTGGCGCTACCAAGGACGGCAGGGCTTTCGGCGCCCTCTAGGCCCGGATCTACGTCGCCCTCCGGCTGACCTGACTCGGCGGCGGAGCGGCAATTGCCATGGCATGTGCATGGCACTCACAATCCTCTCTTCGGCCCCTTGCTTCGAGGCCGTCCTGACGGAGTGCCGAACTCATGTGGCAGCGCGTGATTTTTCTTTTACTCATCTGTGCATCTGCTGCTGGTTTTTACCTGTGGCAGACGCCGGCTGCGTTCGAGCAAGTGAAAGGCAGCGTGGTGAACGCAGTCGCTGTCGAGCCGGCACCGCTCTACAAATGGACCGACAAAAACGGCCAGGTGACTTATGGTTCGACACCGCCGACGGGGGCCAAAGCGCAACAAGTAGATGAGAGCAAGGGCTCCGTGAGTGTCGTACCTGCCGCCAAGGTGCCGCCGGCAATGCCCAAGCTTGATGAAGCGCAGAGTGACCCTCGCTCGATCCGACAGCGCGCCCTGGAGCGCGCTGTCGATGGCAGCTGAAGGTCGGTAGCGGTCGAGAGCTTCAGCTCGGTTTACGGAAAGTAATCACCCCGTTCAACGAGTCGACCACCACCGTCTCCTTGGCGGCAAAGCGTCCTTCGAGGATCTGCTTGGCGAGCGGATTCTCGATGTGCTCCTGGATCGCACGCTTCAAAGGTCGGGCGCCGAATACTGCATCGAAGCCGGCCTTGGCGATTTCCTCCAGCGCTGCATCCGTTACCGTCAGACCGATTTCCAATCGCGCAAGACGCTTCTCCAGGTATTGCAACTGGATGCGGGCAATCGACTGGATATGCTGTTGCCCGAGCGAGTGGAACACCACGACCTCGTCGATACGGTTGATGAACTCCGGGCGGAAGTAGTTCTTCACTTCACCCATGACCGCAGTCTTCACCAGTTCGTAAGGCTGATCGCTCATCTGCTGAATCATCTGGCTGCCGAGATTGGAGGTCATGACGATCACCGTGTTCTTGAAGTCCACGGTGCGGCCTTGCCCATCCGTCATGCGGCCATCGTCCAGTACTTGCAGCAACACATTGAACACATCCGGGTGCGCCTTTTCGACTTCGTCGAAGAGCAGTACGGAGTAGGGTTTGCGCCGTACGAGTTCGGTCAGGTAGCCACCTTCCTCGTAGCCGACGTAGCCCGGTGGCGCGCCGATCAGGCGTGCAACCGAATGCTTCTCCATGAACTCGCTCATGTCGATGCGGATGAGGTGGTCCTCCGAATCGAACAGGAAACCCGCAAGCGTCTTGCATAGCTCGGTCTTGCCGACGCCGGTGGGGCCGAGGAACAGGAACGAACCATACGGCCTGTTCTCATCGGAGAGGCCTGCGCGCGAACGACGGATCGCATCCGACACCAGGCGCACGGCCTCGTCCTGACCCACCACGCGGTTGTGCAGGGCGTCTTCCATCTTGAGCAGCTTCTCGCGCTCACCTTGCATCATCTTCGAGACGGGGATGCCCGTCGCGCGCGATACGACCTCGGCAATTTCCTCGGCGCCGACCTGAGTGCGTAGCAGCTTGTTGGCGGGCTGGTTCTCCTGCGCGCCTTCCGCGTCCTTGAGCTGAGCTTCGAGCTTTGGCAGGTCGCCGTACTGCAGCTCGCTCATCTTCTGCCAATCGCCCTTGCGGCGCGCGTCTTCCATCTGCAATTTGACCTTCTCGATCTCCTCGCGGATGTGCTGACCACCATGCACGGCGGCCTTCTCGCTCTTCCACAACTCGTCGAGGTCTGCGTATTCGCGCTCCAGGCTGGCGATCTCGTCCTCGATCAGGCCGAAGCGGCGCTTGGACGCCTCATCCTTTTCCTTCTTCACGGCTTCGCGCTCGATCTTGAGCTGGATCAGGCGACGGTCAAGTCGGTCCATCGTCTCCGGCTTCGAGTCGATTTCCATGCGGATGCGCGCGGCCGCTTCGTCGATCAGGTCGATGGCTTTGTCAGGCAGGAAGCGATCGGTGATGTAGCGATGCGACAGCTCCGCCGCGGCGACGATGGCCGGGTCGGTGATATCGACGCCGTGGTGAACTTCATAGCGCTCCTGCAGGCCGCGCAGGATGGCGATGGTGCTTTCCACGCTCGGCTCGTCGACGAGCACTTTCTGGAAGCGGCGCTCAAGCGCAGCATCCTTTTCGATGTACTTGCGATATTCGTCGAGCGTGGTCGCGCCGATGCAATGCAGCTCGCCGCGCGCGAGCGCTGGCTTGAGCATGTTGCCGGCATCCATCGCACCTTCGGCCTTGCCGGCGCCAACCATGGTGTGCAGCTCATCTATGAAGATGATGAGCTGGCCTTCTTCCTTGGCGATGTCGTTGAGCACGGCCTTGAGGCGCTCTTCGAACTCACCACGGAATTTCGCGCCCGCCAGCAGTGCTGCCATGTCGAGCGAGAGCACGCTCTTGCCGCGCAGACTCTCCGGCACTTCATCGTTGATGATGCGTTGGGCAAGGCCTTCGACGATGGCTGTCTTGCCGACGCCAGGCTCGCCGATCAACACGGGATTGTTCTTGGTGCGACGTTGCAGGATCTGGATGGCGCGACGGATTTCGTCATCGCGGCCGATCACCGGGTCGAGCTTGCCCTGACGTGCGCGCTCGGTCAGGTCGATACAGTATTTCTTCAGCGACTCGCGTTGCGATTCGGCATCCTGGCTGCCTACACTCGCGCCGCCGCGTACGGCTTCGATGGCGGCTTCAAGACTCTTCTTGTTGGCGCCATGCTCTTTGAACAGCTTGCCCGTCGCGCCCTTGTCGTCGCACAAGGCAAGCAGGAACATCTCGCTGGCGATGAACTGGTCGCCGCGCTTCTGCGCCTCGCGGTCGGTCAGGTTGAACAGGTTGGACAGGTCGCGGCCGACCTGCACTTCGCCGCCGTGGCCCTCGATCTGTGGCAGGCGGTCGATTGCCTTGTCGAGCGCAGCACGCAGCGGTGGCGCATTGATACCGGCTCGCGCGAGCAGGGCGCTGACGCCGCCATCGTCCTGGCTCAGGAGCGCCAGCAGCAAATGCTGCGGCTCGATGTACTGGCTGTCGTGGCCGACGGCGATGCTCTGGGCATCCGCCAGGGCTTGCTGGAATTTGGTGGTCAGTTTGTCGAAACGCATGGTCGGATCCTCCGCGATCACTGCATTGTTTGCTGCACTGTTTCATGCAGCCATCAAGTCATCTGTCCGGCGGCCAACACGGCACATCCGGAACCTTCAGCTCGGCAGATTGGGGCAGATCCGGAGCTTTCAATCGGTCGCAAGCAAGCCGGCTTGCGATGCCGGGATAGCAGTACTTGCGGGCAAACGTGCCGATTTGCTGCGCCGCAGTGTGGCAAAGTGCGACGCCGGCCGTAGTAGGTTTGCATAGCGTTACTACGTATCGACAAACCTTTACGCGGTGCTATGGTCTACGCGCCCTGAGGTGCCTTTGAACGTGACGGCGCCACCCGGGACTTGCTGCAGCAAAATGCGCGATGCAGCCAGACCGCCCCTTTGACTGGAGAACAACGAATGACGAACAAGGTCGAACAATCGGTTGCAGCAATGCAGAAAAAGAATCTGGAATCGGCCATGAAGCTGGCCCAGCTTTCGATCGAGAATTCCCAGCGCATATTGCAGCTGCAGATGCAGACGGCAAAGGAAATGTTTGAAGATGGCGTGAGCAACGTCCAGTCGCTTGCCCAGATCAAGACGCCGCAGGAAGCCATGGAGTTGCGCGCGCGCTACGCCCAGAATGCTGCAGAGAAAATGCTGTCGACGAGCCGCAACATTGCCGAGATCACCTCGGAAGTGCAGAACGAGATGAGCAAGCTGGTCAGCCAGCAACTCACCTCGGGCAGTCAGGACATGATGGAAGCAATGCAGGGCTTCCTGAAGGGCATGCCGCTCAATAGCCATGCTGCGGCAGAAGCGATGCAGACCACTTTTGAAACCGCGCGCAAGACCCTCGAACAGGTGGCCAAAGCGTCCAGCGAAGCGTTCAGCGCAGTCGCCCAGCAGGGCAAGAAGCGCTGATCAATCGGCGGCGGACTCCGCCGCTTCCGAATCCGCCTTGATCAGGCGCAGGATGTGGCGCGCGGCGTTCAAGCCGGAGCGCACGGCGGTCTCGATGGTCGCCGGGTAGGGCGACTGAACATAGTCACCCGCCAGCACGAGATTCCTGATCGGCGTGATGTGCAACGGACGCAGTACCGACGGGCTACATGAAAATGTGGCCCGTTTTTCCGTAATGACCGTCGACCACTTTGGCGCCGCCAGGCGTGGAATCATCGCTTCCACGGCCTGATGCGCACGCAAGCCCAGTTCTTCGCGGCTCAGTTCGGAGTGCGGTCCGCGCGCGGAAATAACGGCTGCCAGCAGACCCTTGGGGCCGCCCAGCTGGCCGCGATCAAACAGCCACTGCACGCTCGAATTGGCGACAGCCACCATCGGCTCGGGCAGACGCACCGATTCGTCATACTCCAGGTAGACCGTGGTGATCGGCTGATGCTCCATGGCATCCACCTGCTGGCGCAGCATGCTCAACTCGGGGAAACCAGCCAGCAGGTCGCTGACGTGATACGGTCCGACAGCGAGCACGACATGGCTGAAGCGCTCGCCCTCGAAAGGGTTGCCGACGATGCGGAATTCCCCGTCTTCGTCCAGCTCTATGCCCTTGACGGGCGTGGCGATGTTCACCGTACCCCCCTGGAGCGCGAGGAATTGCAGGGCAGGGACCGGCAACAACTCGCTGAGGTCGACGCGGGGGATCAGCAACTCGCTGTCTGACGCGCTGCCCGCCAGTGAATCTTTCAACACATTAATGAACACCTGCGCAGAGGCCTCATCTGCAGGCGTGTTGAGCGCAGCGACACACAGCGGCTCCCACAGCAATTCGCGCAATATCGGTGTCTGCTTCGTGTCCGCCAGCAATTGCGAGACGCTGCAGTCCTGCGGCAGTTCGTAGCGCATGCGCTTGAGGCTGCGCATCATGCGTACTACGGCGAAGCGATCAGCCCAGCTCATCTGGCGTGATTTCAGCAGGCCGACGGCGAGGTGAAAGGGTGCGGGGAGATTGGCCGCGCGGAAGTCCAGCCGGCCGGGCACGTGCAGGGTGAAAGGCCGGCTGATCAGACGACCCGCCGGCACGCGCAGAAAGCGCAGCAAACGTAGCGTTTCGGTATAGGCGCCAATCAGGATGTGCTGGCCATTGTCGATGCGGTGACCATCCTTCTCGACGACGCGTGCGCGACCACCCAGCGTGCGGCTGGACTCGAATACCGTGACCTGGATGCCGGCACGCGCCAGCTCCACGGCCGCTGCGAGGCCAGCATAGCCGGCACCGACGATCGCAACGCGCGTGCTCATTTCAGTACTTCAACCAGGTGCGCGCCGCGATCCACAGCTTGCGTAGTGGCGTCAGCGAGGTGCGTTGCGTGAGAACCTTGCAGCCCTCCGCCTTGATCTCTTTCAGGGTCGTGCGATAGATCGCCGACATGATCAGGCCGGCGCGTTGGCTCTTGCGATCGGCTGTCGGCAACAAACCCAGCGCCTGATCGTAGTAGCGCTCGGCGCGTTCGATCTGGAACTCCATCAGCGCGCGGAAATTGTCGCTGTAGCTTGCGTCCGTAATCTGCTTCGCCGTCACGTTGAATTGCTGCAGCTCGTTGATCGGCAGATAGATACGGCCACGGCGCGCGTCCTCGCCGACATCGCGGATGATGTTGGTCAGCTGGAAAGCAATGCCAAGATCATGTGCGTACTTGAGCGTCTGTGGATCGGTGTAACCGAAAATCTCCACGGCCAGCAGGCCGACCACGCTGGCTACGCGATAGCAGTACAGCTCCAGCGCCTTGAAATCGAGATAGCGCGTCTGCTGCAGATCCATCTGCATGCCGTCGATGATCTCCAGCAACTTGTCGCGTGGCAGGTCGAACGTCTTCACCACCTCAGCCAGCGCCTGCGTGACCGGGTGCGTCGGCTTGCCGCCGTGAATCTCGGCCGTTTCCTTGCGCCACCAGTCGAGCTTGGTCTGGGCAAGCTGGATGTCGTGGGTTTCGTCGACAACATCGTCCACCTCACGGCAGAACGCATACAGCGCCATGATCGCGCGCTGACGCTCGGGCGGCAGGAACAGGAAGCTGTAGTAGAAGCTTGAGCCGCTGGCGGCGGCTTTCTGCTTGCAGTAATCGAAGGGGTCCATCAAGTCATGCTTTCATGAATGCTGCGCGCCACAGCATGCGCAGCCAGTCTGTCTTGCCCAGCGTGGGTCGATGGCGGAACACATCGTAATCGACCGCTTCGATCTTCTCCAGCGTGCGCAAACCACCCTGTACCACGAGGCGCAACTCCCAGCCGATGCGGCCGGGCAGGGCACGTGCGAGCGGTGCGCCACGCAGCAATATGCGGCGCGCGCGATCTACCTGGTAATGCATCAGATTGCGCCAGTGCTGGTCGCTACGGCCTTCTGCAATCTGCTTCTCCTTGATACCGAAGCTCTGCAGATCGCTTTGCGGGATATAGACGCGGTCCTTCTTCCAGTCGATGGCGACGTCCTGCCAGAAGTTGATGTACTGCAGAGCCGAGCAGATGTCATCGGAGCGGGAGAGATTTTCGGGCGTGGCGCGCTTGTAGAGGTGCAGCAGTAGGCGCCCGACCGGATCCGCGGAGAGGCGGCTGTATTCACGCAGCTCGGCAAAGTCGGCATAGCGGCTCTTTACTACATCCTGCGAGAACGCATCCAGCAGGTCACGCAGGAGGATCGTCGGCAATGCGTGCGCGCGTACACTGCGCGCAAGACGCGCGAACATCGGCGCGGTCGGCATGCCACCTGAATCGATCGTATTGAGCTCGTTGCGATAGTCGTTGAGCTGCGCGAGGCGCACGAGGGGCGCGGCGTCGCCCTCGTCGGCAATATCATCTGCGCTGCGCGCAAATGCATAGATGGCCTCAATCGGCTCGCGCAGATGGCGCGGCAGGAGCAGGGATGCGACGGGAAAGTTTTCGTAATGCTCGACAGGCATCCGGTACCGTGTGCTTCTGAAGATGTAATCAAGTCAGGCGGCGAGTATAGCCAAGCTGGTATAATTCGCGGCTCAATATTCTCGGCATCGCGCCGGGTGTTGTGTGCTGGCCCAGGTGGCGAAATTGGTAGACGCACCAGATTTAGGTTCTGGCGTAGCGATACGTGGGGGTTCGAGTCCCTTCCTGGGCACCATTACATATTGGCGAACGCGCGTTCGCGCGTTCTTCCTGCTGGTCCTCCTTGCTGTTTTGACCGCGCCATTCGCGCGTGCAGCGACGCTCCATGTCGGCCCGAATCAGCGACTGACTCTGCCTTCCCAGGCAGCCACGCTTGCGCGTGATGGCGACGTCGTCGAGATCGATGCCGGCGAGTACCGTGGCGACGTCGCGGTGTGGACGCAATCGGCGCTGACCATCCGTGGGCGGGGTGGTATGGCGAGGTTGATTGCCGACGGACGCGCTGCCGAGCAAAAAGCGATCTGGGTCATACGCGGCGGTGACATCCGCATCGAACAGATCGAATTCACCGGCGCACGGGTGATTCATCGCAACGGTGCCGGCATCCGTTTCGAGAAGGGCCGCCTGCAGCTATCGCATTGTCGTTTCATCGACAATGAGAATGGCATTCTCACCGGCGGTAACCCGGACAGCCAGCTCGATATCGAGTTCAGCGAGTTTGGTCACAACGGTGATGGCTCGGGCTACACGCATAATATTTACGCAGGCGCTATCGGGCGTTTGCGCGTCACGGGCAGCTATTTTCATCATGCCCGCGTTGGCCATCTCCTCAAATCGCGCGCGCAGGTCAATGACATCAGCTACAACCGCCTGACGGACGAAACGGACGGGCGTGCCAGCTACGAACTGGAGTTTCCGAACGGTGGCACGGCACTCGTGATGGGCAACATCATCGAGCAATCTGCCACGACCGAAAACCCAAGCATCATTTCCTACGGTGCTGAAGGCCTGCGCGATGGCGGCAACCAACTCGTGCTGGTTCACAACACCATCGTCGATCGTCGTTTCTTTGCGGGCACGCCCCTGGTCGTTCATGGCAAACCAGGAGAAGTTTCCGTGACGGTCATCAACAATCTGCTGATGGGCTCGAGCCCACTCAAGTTGCCGGCAGCTGCACTGGATCGTGGCAACCAGGCAGGTTCGCTCAGTCAGATCGGAGCAGATTACCGGCCGCTGGATCGCTCGCGCTGGAAGGTGCCGGCAGAAAATTTGAAGGACATGGTTCTGCCTCCGTTGCTGCTAGGGCGGCCGTTTCCGCCCACGATGGAGTACCTGCACCCCATGCGGGTCGTGCCGTTGGCGGATGCCCAGCGTGGAAGCGTCGCGGGGGCACTGCAGAGCGCGAAATGATTCGGCGTGGCGGGATCAGGCGCCGAGTGAGCCCGTCAGGAGCTGCAATGAAATCCGCCGGATGATTGGCAGGCGGCTCAGTGGGTCAAAAAGCAGATCGCGTAGCCGCGCGATGTTGTCGTGTTCCGACTGGAACAGCGGTGTGAGCCAGTGACTTCCCCTTGAATACCATCTCACATGCGCGCGCCGCACGCGCTCGTATTGCTTGAGTGCAGCCGGGAGATTGGCTTGTGTGTCGATTGCTTCGGCAAGTGCGAGTGCATCGAGCAGCGCCAGATTCGCCCCTTGACCGAGCTGAGGGCTCATGCCGTGTGCGGCGTCACCGATCCAGACGGCCCGTTGCTGCGTCCAGCTTGACAGGTTGATGGCGCGGTAGGTTGCGTGTGTCAGCGCGACGGCATCGTTTCGACGCAGGTGCCCGGCAGCTTCCGGCCATAGCGTTGCAACCTTGTTTGCTATGTCGTGAGAGTTGCGCCCCTTCGGTGTCTCGTCGGCCAACACACTCCAGTAGATGCATAGCTGATCGCTGTCGCGCGTCAGCCCGGGAACGTGGCCCACCGGCAGCACGCCCATCATTTCGCGCGCAAGGCGATAGCGCTGCTCCAGCGAATCAGTGTTTGGCCAGTCCTTTGCAGGCGTCAGGCACCACCATGCGCCCCATGGATAGGGGCGGGCACATGATTTGCCGAAAATCTGTGTGCGCAATTGGGAGCGTGAGCCGTCGGCGACGATGACGAGATCGTAGGGGCCGTATCGGGCATCTGCTTCGTCATGGATGAAGCCGCTCGCGGGATCAAGCTTGCGGATCTGGATGCCGGTCCGCAGCACGACGTCGGCAGGCACGGCATCGTGAAGCATCGAGAACAACGCGTGGCGCTGCATGCCGAGGCCGAATGCATCGTCGCGCCATGTGGCGTAGTGCATGTTCATGACGCGCCGGCCGTTTGCATTGCAGCCGTGCAAGCGGGCAATCGGTGAGCCGAGCGCCAGTGCTTCGTCGAGCAAGCCGAGGCGCGCGAGCGCCGCAAGCCCGGTGGGCTGAAGCAGAAAACCAGCGCCAACCGGGCCGGCCGTTGCTGTCTGCTCGAATACCTCTATGGCATGTCTGCCGCTGCGGCCCAGCGCAATTGCAGATGCCTGGCCCGCTGTACCGTAACCGATGATGGCGATCCGGAGCATCTGTCAGCGGGGGGTCAGGAAAAAGGATTGGTGCCCGGAACCGGGGTCGAACCGGTACAACCTTGCGGTCGAGGGATTTTAAGTCCCTTGTGTCTACCAATTTCACCATCCGGGCATTCGGATGCCGCGCTGGATGGGCTGCGCGGCTCGATTACTGCGTTGGTTTGCCTCGCCGTGCATGAGCACTGTCTCGTCAAACCGCCTTGTTCTCGCGCCGCTCGCTCCACCCACCGCGACATCCTCGATCTGATGAAGGCGGGCGGCGCACGCGACGCGAAAAATTATCGTGCTTTGGCCGTAGGTTCCGGCATCACGATATTTACTTCAAGTACTTCGTAGTTGCCCTTCTTTTCCATCTGCACGCGGATGTCATCCGGGTTGATCTTGATGTACTTCGAGATCACCGCAACGAGGTCTTTCTGCAGGGCAGGGAGGAAGTCAGGCGTCTTGTCTTCCGCGTCGCGCTGGTGGGCGATGACGAGGGTCAGGCGCTCCTTGGCCAGCGAGGCGGATTTGGGCTGGTTGCTGCCGAAGAATTTTTCGAGCCAGGACATGATCAGCCTCCGAACAGGCGCTTGAAGATGCCCGGCTTTTCGAAGTTCACGAAACGCAGTTCGCGTTCTTCACCGAGGAAGCGTGCAACGACGTCCTGGTAAGCGCTGGCAGCATCTTCATCCTTGGTGTGGATGACCGGGGTGCCGGCGTTGGAGGCCTGCAGCACGCTTTCCGATTCGGGGATGACGCCGATCAACGGGATGCGCAGCAGTTCCTGTACGTCCTTGTACGAAAGCATTTCGCCTTCTTCGACACGCTTCGGGCTGTAGCGCGTGACCAGCAGGTGCTCCTTGACGGGCTCCTGGCCATCGCGTGCGCGGCGGCTTTTGCTTTGCAGGATGCCGAGGATGCGGTCGGAGTCGCGGATCGAGGAGACTTCCGGGTTGGTGACGACGATGGCTTCGTCGGCGAAGGTCAGAGCCATGATGGCGCCATGTTCGATACCGGCGGGTGAGTCGCAGATCACGTAGTCGAAGCCCATGTGCTTGAGGTCGTTGATGACCTTCTCGACACCTTCTTCGCTCAGCGCATCCTTGTCGCGGGTTTGCGAGGCGGGCAGCACGAAGAGGTTCTCGCAGTGCTTGTCCTTGATCAGCGCCTGGTGCAGGTTGGCATCGCCGCTGATGACATTGACGAAGTCATACACCACACGACGCTCGCAACCCATGATCAGGTCGAGGTTGCGCAGGCCGACGTCGAAGTCGATGACGGCCGTCTTGAAGCCGCGCAGGGCCAGCCCGGAGGCGAAGCTGGCGCTGGAGGTTGTCTTGCCTACTCCACCCTTGCCCGAGGTAACGACGACAATTCTTGTCACGGTGATTTCCTTCTCTCTCAATGCTTCTTCATGTTTTGCTGCAGGCTCAGTCGAGCTGCAGTGTTTCGATATTCAGTGTCTGCTGGCCCGGAGTCGTGGCACGCAATACGGCATGCGCAGGCTTGCCGGCGAGGTTGGCGGCAATGCCGCGCTCGAAGGTGCGATACACGCCGGCGATGGAGACGAGTTCCGGGCCGAAGCTGGTGGTGAGGATGCGCGCCTTGGTGTCGCCCTGTGCGCCGGCCAGTGCGCGGCCTCGCAGTGGGCCGTAGCAGTGGATGCTGCCATCGGCGATGACTTCTGCGCCATTGCTCACGCCGCCGAGGATCACGACATCGCCGCCCTTGGCGTAGATCTGCTGGCCGGAGCGTAGCGGGCGCTCGATGATCATGGTGTTCGCATTGACCACCGGTGGCGCCATGTCGAGGCTGGCTTGGGCGGGCTCTGCGGCGGCGGGTGCTGGAGCTGGTGCCGCGGCAGCCACCGGCGCCGGGGCAGGGGCTGCTGTAGGAGCCGTGACCGTGCGTTCGCCCGTCATGCGGCCCGCGTCGGTTGACAGCACGGCCAACCCGGCCTTGCGGGCACTTTCGACAAGATGTTCGGGGGCGTGGCGCACGGCGATGGGTTGCAGGCCGTAGCGGCGCAGCAAACTCAGCAGGCCGGCCCAGTCGGCACGGTCGGGCACTTTGACCAGCTGCGTCAGGTCGATGACTGTCGCTTCACCTGCAAAGAATTCGCCCAGCCCGCCCAGCATGGTGTGCATGCTGTCCGAAAGGCGCACGTTGTCGAGTTCGCGAATGACTGCCGACATGGCGGAAAGCGTACCGGCCTTGAACTCAATGGGTTTCGACATGGAAGTGCGGGCAGATAGGCAAAAGTTGGGTAGGTGACTGGATTCCGGGCTGGCGTGGCCTCCCGACCGGCAGGATTGTAACAAACCCTCGGGGCTGCGCCGGGTCCGGTTTTGGCGAGCAATCAGAGCCTTTGAGGGCTGGCGGCTGGCTCGGCGTTCTTTTGCATGACTTCGTCGATTGTCGATACTATCGCCACTCGTTCGTCCTCGCGGTTGCAAGATGTCCAGATCTTCCAGGAAGGGCCGGCAGGCCAAAGCAACGACGCCGCCGCTGAAGCCGGCAAGAACCGAGGAACAGAGCGCACCAGCGCAGCGCAAGCCCTTGCGCGTGACCCCGCTGCTTGGGGGGCTGGCTCTGGTGCTTGCCCTGCTCGTGGTCGTTGCCGGCTGGTTCTTGAAAGGGCGTGCGCCGGCAGTGCCGGAAGTGAGCGCTGCCAGTCCAGCAGAACACGCGGTGCTCAATGCCGGTTTCCTCGGAAGTCAGGCCTGCCAGTCCTGTCATGCCCCGCAATATGCTGCCTGGGACAAGTCTCAACACCGTCATGCGATGCAGCACCTCAGCGCCGAGACTGCGCTGGGCGATTTCAACGATGCGCGTTTCAGTTACGCCGGCGTCGAGTCGCGCTTCTTCCGCCGCGACGGCAAGTACTTTGTGCGCACGGACGGGCCGGACGGCAAGCTGGCAGACTTCGAGCTGAAGTACACCTTCGGCGTCGAGCCCCTGCAGCAATACCTCGTCGAGTTTCCGGATGGCCGTCTGCAGGCTCTGGGCGTTGCGTGGGATACGCGCCCGAAGGAGAAGGGCGGCCAGCGCTGGTTCCACCTTTACCCGCAAGAGCGCGTCGATTTCAAGGATGAACTGCACTGGACCAAGCGCTCGCAGAACTGGAATTTCATGTGTGCGGATTGCCACTCGACGAATCTGCAGAAGGGTTACGACGCGCAGGCCGACACGTTCAAGACCACCTGGTCGGAGATCAGCGTGGGGTGCGAGGCCTGTCATGGCCCCGGCGCCAACCATGTCGAACTGGCAAAGAAGCAGGATGCAAATCCCGCAGCGGGCCTGACGGTCAAGCTCGACGAACGTCATGGGGTGCTCTGGCAGCCTGACGCAGCAACAGGCAATTCGAAGCGCAGCGTGCCGCGCACGAGCCAGCGTGAGATGGATGTCTGCGCGCAGTGCCATGCACGGAGAGCGCAAGTTGCCGAGGGTTATCAGGCAGGCAAGCCCTTCATGGACCACTACCAGCCCGCCTTGCTGACGCAGGGGCTCTATCACGCCGACGGCCAGCAGCAGGATGAAGTGTTCATCTGGGGCTCTTTCCTGCAGAGCAAGATGAACCACGCAGGTGTGACCTGCAGTGATTGCCACGAGCCGCACTCGGGCAAGCTGCGTGCAGAAGGTAACGCGGTGTGCGCGCAGTGCCACATGCCGACCAGGTACGACACGCCGGCGCATACCTTCCACAAGGCGGGTGCGCAGTGCGCGGACTGCCACATGCCGGCAAAGGACTACATGGTCGTCGATCCACGTCGCGACCATAGTCTGCGCATTCCGCGGCCGGACCTTTCGGTGAGCATGGGGACGCCCAATGCGTGCAATAGCTGCCACACGGATAAACCGCCGAAGTGGGCCGACGACGCGGTACGCAAGTGGTACAAGCACGCGCCGCAAGGTTTCCAGAAGTTCGCGGCAACCCTGCAGGCGGGAAGACAAGGGGCTTTGACGGCACGGCATGACCTGACGACCCTCGCCAACGAGGCGACAGCGCCGGCTATCGCAAAGGCTACCGCGCTCCGGGCCTTGCAAGGATTTCCTTCGCCGCAGGCGCTCGTGTCCATCCGAAGCGGGCTGCTCTCCAGCGATCCTCTGATGCGCATGGCGAGCATCCAGGGGCTGGCACCGATGCCGCCGGCGCAGCGCGTGCCGCTCATTGCGCCGCTGCTCGACGATCCTCTGCGCGTCGTGCGCATGGAAGCGGCAAGCTCCCTTGCCGAAGCGCCAGCGTCGGCATTCGATGCGGCGCAGAGTGCCAGCTTTGCCCGCGCGGCGACCGAGTACGAGCAGACTCAGCGCTATCTTGCGGATCGCCCGGAGGGGCGTGTCGCCTTGGGGTCTTTCTACCTGCGACAAGCGAGGGTCGGCGACGCTGAAGCGGAGCTGAAGAGTGCTGCTGCGATGCGGCCGCTATATGTGCCGGCGCTGGTCAACCTTAGCGATCTGTATCGCGGCCAGGGCAACGATGCGATGGCCGAGCAGGTGCTGCGTGAAGGCCTGGCGATCATGCCAGACGATGCCAGCATGTTGCACGCACAAGGCCTGGCGTTGACACGTCTGCGACGCAATGACGAGGCTTTGCAAGCGCTCAAGCGTGCAACGCAGATCGAGCCGGCGAACTCCCGCTATGCGTATGTCTATGCCGTCGCCTTGCACTCATTCGGCAGTCAGCGCGCGGCGTTTACCGAGATTGACCGTGCGCTGGTGCTTCGCCCTGCGGATACTGATCTGCTTAGTGCCGGCATGAGCTTCGCGCAGCAGGGCGGGGATAACAAGACCATGGAGCGCTACGCGGCGCGCCTGTCGGCGCTGCGCAGCAATACTCCCTGACCTTGCTGCGCTTGCAGGCGTGAGCCGGGAAGAGGGGCGTCAGGTGCCCGTCCACACGCGGACCAGCAGCGCCATGCCTTCGAAGCCCTGATCGAAGATCTGCTCCAGCACGTTCGCGAGGGTGGGCAGCGTCAGCCAGATGACGGCGATGCCCACCGTCGAGGTGATGGGAAAGCCGACGGCAAACAGATTGAGTTGCGGCGCGGCGCGGGTCAGCACGGCCAGGGCGATATTCGTGATCAGCAGCGCGACGACCACGGGGAGCGCCAGCAGCAGGCCCGTGGCAAACACGATCGCGCCGCTGCGCGCGAGCAATAGCCAGCCCTCTGCATGCACCGGGTTCGCCGATATCGGCAACCACTCGAAGCTGCGTATCAGCACCTGGATCAGCATCAGGTGTCCGTTCAGCGCCAGGAACAGCAAGGAGACGACGATGCCGATGATCTCGGCCACGACCGAGGTCTGGCTCTGGCTTTGCGGGTCGAAAAAAGTCGCGAATGACAGGCCCATCTGCAGGCCGATCAATTCCCCCGCGACATCCAGTGCCGCGAAGACCACGCGCATCGCGAAGCCCATGCCTGCGCCGATGAGGATCTGCATGCCGAGAATGGCGAGGCCGACATCACTGCCGGGTGCGGCAAGATTCTGAGGCGGCAGCGCAGACGTAATCGCAAATCCGACGGCGAGCGCGACGATCAACTTGACGCGACGCGGGATTGCCACGTTATTGAACAGTGGTGCGGCCGCGAGAAAGGACATGACCCGCACCATTGGAAAGGTGTAGGCGAGGAGCAGCGCATCCAGCTGGGCCGAGGTGATCGTGAACATGCGGGGTGCGCGTTTTCCGTTACGGCGTCAGCCTATGACATTGGGAATTGACTCGAACAGGCGCCGAATGTAGTCGGTCAGCAGTGTGATCATCCACGGGCCAACCATCACCAGGGTGCCGAACATGATGACCAGCTTCGGTACGAAAGACAGCGTGGCTTCATTGATCTGCGTTGCTGCTTGCAGGATGCTGATCAAGAGCCCCGTAGCCAGTGCCGCGATGAACATGGGTGCGGCGACCAGCAGGGCGATGTAGAGCGCTTCGCGACCGAGCGCAATGATGGTGGTTGGGGTCATGTCTACTCCTGGTGATGAACAAGGAGAGAAGAGTGAGGAGTCGGAGCATGCGGGCGACATGCCGCCCGGAAATGTTTGCCCTTCACTCTTCCCTCTCAGCTCCTCTCTGTTTTTACTAGCCAAAACTGCGTATCAGCGAGGCGATAACCAGGTTCCAGCCATCGACGAGCACGAACAGCATGATCTTGAAGGGCAGGGAGACGATGACGGGCGACATCATCATCATCCCCATCGACATCAGCACCGAGGCCACCACCATGTCGATGACAAGGAAGGGCAGGAAGATGATGAAAGCGATCTGGAAGGCGGTCTTCAACTCGCTCGTCACGAAGGCCGGCACGATGACGCGCATCGGCAGGTCGGCGGCCTTCTCGACTTTGGGTACCTTGGCGAGCTTGGCGAACAGGGTCAGGTCGCTGTCGCGCATCTGCTTGAGCATGAAGGCCTTGACCGGTACCGAGGCGCGGGTGAGCGCTTCATCGAACTGGATCTGGTTGGTCGACATCGGTACCCACGCTTCCGTGTAGACCTTGTCGATGACGGGTGACATAACGAAGAAGGTCAGGAACAGCGACAGGCCGACGATGACCTGGTTGGGTGGCGAGGTCTGCGTGCCCATGGCATGACGCAGCATGGACATGACGATGACGATGCGCGTGAAGCCACTCATCATCAGCACCACTGCCGGGATGAAGGTCAGCGCCGTCATCAACAGCAGGGTTTGCACCTGCAGGCTGTAAGTGGTGCCGCCGCCTGCGGCAGGTGTTGAAGTCAGGGCCGGAATGCCTTGCGCGAATGCGTCGAGCGGCAATGCGCTGGCAAGGCACAGCAGACTGCCGAGCAAGGCAAAGCTGCGGCTGCGCGTGAGCGACTTAACCTGCATGGCGCTTCTCCAGCATCTGGCGCAAGCGGGCCGCGAAATCGTTAGGGGCGGCCGGAGAGGGCTCCGGTGCCAGCGGCAACTCGCTGGCTTCAAGCGTGTGCAGGGCGTTGACGCGGCCGGGGGTGACGCCGAGTACCAGCACCTTGCTGCCGACAGTGACGAGCACGACGCGCTCGCGCGGGCCGACGGAGGTTGCACCAATGACCTTGAGGCCGCCGACAAGGTGCGTGCGCCCGCCTTGCAGCTTGCGCAACATGGCCAGCACACCGAACAGGGCGGCGAGGACGATGACGAGTCCAAAGATCATCTGCGCGACGCTGCTGGCCATTGACGGCATGCCTTCGGCAGCGTGGGCTGCATTGCCGGGCAGGAAAAACAGGGCGGTGAACAGGGCTGTGACGATGGGCTTCACTGCGTGTACGTGCGGAGTCTGCAATGCACGTAGGGTAAAGGCAGCGAGCGGAGATGCTTGACGGGAGAAGCGGCGAAAAGCGGCGGCAAATCTTGCCGGGAGAGGTGGGGCGGAACTGGCAGGGCGTCTGCCCGGGCGAACTCGTCATGCCCGCGCAGGCGGGAATGACGGGTGTTCAGGTACGCAACTTACGTACGCGCTCCGATGGCGTGATGATGTCCGTAAGGCGGATACCGAACTTGTCGTTCACCACGACCACTTCGCCCTGGGCAATAAGGGTGCCGTTCACCAGCACATCCATTGGTTCACCTGCCAGTGCGTCGAGCTCGACGACGGAGCCGTGCGCGAGTTGCAGCAGATTGCGGATCGAGATCTTGGTGCGACCCAGCTCCACCGTGAGTTGTACGGGAATGTCGAGGATCAGGTCGAAGTCGTTCATCGACGTCGCCTTCGGTCCGCTGCCCGCCTCGAAGTTCTGGAAGCTGGCTGGCTGTGCGACCGCAGCCTCGGCGGCGGCGGCATCCGCCACCACCTGTTCCTGCATCGCGGCGGCCCAGTCGTCGTCGGTGATATCGTCTTCTGCGACGTCGGTGGAGTTCTCTTCAGCCATGGTCGGTACTCCCAAGTTTGGCGGCAATCAGGTTGATCTCGGTGTCTTCCGGCGGGATGAAGCGATCCACCTTCAGGGCATAGTGACCACCCTGAACGCCGTACTGACATTCCAGTACGCCGACACCGTCAACCGCAGCCTGGACATTCTCTGAAATATCCAGCGGAATCACGTCGCCGATCTTGAAATTGACGATGTCACGCAGCGACACAGTGGCTGTGGCGAGGCGTGCCGTCAGGTTGATATCCACGCTCTGGACCTGCTTGGTCATCAGGCTGATCCAGCGCTTGTCCTGCGTGATGTGATCCGATTGCATCGAGCTGTAAAGCACGTCGCGAATCGGCTCGACCATCGAATACGGGAAGCAGATATGCATGTCCGCTTGCGCGCCACCGAACTCCAGCGTGAAAGTCGTGGCGACGACGATTTCGCTGGGCGTGGCGATATTGGCGAACTGCGAATTCATTTCCGAGCGGATGTACTCGAACTGCAGCGTGAATACCGGTGCCCAGGCACGCTCGTATTCGGCAAACACAACCTTGAGCAGGCCCTGGATGATGCGTTGCTCGGTGGCGGTGAAATCGCGACCTTCGACGCGTGTGTGAAAACGTCCGTCACCGCCGAACATATTGTCGACGACGAGGAACACGAGGTCCGGATCGAACACCATCAGGCCCGTGCCGCGCAGCGGCTTGGCCAGCACCAGATTCAGGTTGGTCGGCACCACCAGGTTACGCACGAACTCGCTGTACTTCTGCACGCGGATCGGGCCGACCGAGACCTCCGAATTGCGGTGCATGTAGTTGAACAGGCCGATGCGCAGGTAGCGGGCGAAGCGTTCGTGAATGAGCTCCAGCGTCGGCATGCGGCCGCGGACGATACGCTCCTGCGTGGCGAGGTCGTACGAACGTATGCCACCGCCTTCCTCGCCGCCGGATTCCGGTTCGTCGAGGTCGCCGGTGACGCCGCGCAGTAGCGCGTCAACCTCGTCCTGGGAGAGAAAGTCCTGGCCCATCTTCTATGCTCGAGCTGGTAATCGCTGGTTTGTCACTAACGTTACTGAACGATGAACTGGGTGAAGAAAACAGCCATGACGGGCGCATCTTCGTCAGGGCCTTCGTCCTTCTTCTTGCGCTTGGAGCGCTTGGGCGGTTCATATCCAAGCACTTCGTTAACCGTGTCCTTGATGTCTTCGGCGAGAGCCTCGCGGCCCTCCGGGGTCGTGATTTCAGCCGCCTTCTTGGCGCCAGCAAGGCCGAGGATTTCGTGACGGATCTGCGGCATGTACGCCTTCAGTTCTTCGCCCTTCTTCTCGTCTGCCACACGCAGCGAAACGACGGCCTGCAGGAACTGCTCGCCCGAACTGGCATCCGCTTGCAGGTTGACCGTGAAGGGCTCCAGCGCCACGAACACCGGCGGCTTCTTCGGCTCTCCACTCTTCTCTTCATGCTTGCTCTCGGCGCTGGCTTCCTCGCCGTGTGCGCCATCGCCCGCGGGCTTCTTGTGACCCATCAAGTAACCCACCCCGGCACCCAGTGCCAAGGTCACGACCACCACGCCAACAATGATGATCAGCAGCTTCTTGCTCTTCTTCGGTGGCGCTGCGTCTGCGCCTTCTTCCTTCTTAACTTCCTTGGATGCCATGTGTTTTACCTTGCAGTGTCAGGGTATTGTCGCGTGTCGAAACACTTCGCCAAGCCTTGAATAACGGACAAACCCGGTAGCAAATGAAGGGTTGAGACACAAACTCCTTGCCGGTTACCCGCCTTGCCACGTTGTTGCGGTGGATGGCGGGGGACGCATCAGGCTTTGAAATCAGGCAAATGTATCGACGAGGCCGGTGCCTTGGCGCGTCCATTGGCCAGACGTCGCGCCAATCATGTTGTCGCCGCTCAAGAGCCCGTTACCGATGCCGCTGCGACCGCTCTGGTGACGTTCGTTCTGGCCACTGTTCTGGCCGCTCTGGCCCGCGCTGACATCGGCCTGGCCGAGCTGGATGCCGGCTTGTGACATCAGTTCGCGCAGCTTTGGCATGGCGTCCTGCAAGGCTTCACGTGCGACCGGGTTGGCCACCAGGAAGCTGGCGCTGGCCTGGTCTCCGTTCATCTGGATCGACACCTCGATGCGGCCGAGCTGCGGTGGGGTCAGGATGAGATCGGCGCGGCTGCTGTCGGTTTTCGCGGTCCACAACACACGCTGGCCGATTTCATCTGCCCAGCCTTGACGGCCGACCGGCGTGGCCACCGTGTGGGTTGTCGTAGCTTGCGTCGATTGGGTTTGCGTGGCGTTGGTGGGCTGCATGCCCGTGCGCACTTCGGCGTTCTGGCTGGCCCGGTCGAGTGCTGCCGCAAAGCTTGTGTCGCTCTCGTTCGCGGCAGCGCGTGCCTTGTCGGCATCGCCCTGACCAGCGACCTGCAGGAGTGGTTGCTTCTCGCTGGGTTGATCGCCATTCGAGCTACCGCCAGCGGGGCTGTCCTTGACGTCGGCTTTCGCCAGCAGGGCTTGATTGGCCAGCGTCTGTTCGCCCGAAGTCGTCGTTGTTGCCGTTGCGCCGGCAAGGTTTGCCGCTGTCGCGGCAGTTTTGTCGTCCTTCGGCAGCAAAGCCATGATGCCGGTATCGGCTGCGGCTTTACCCGTGGCATCGCCAACTGTTGCATCTGCGGCAACGTCACCGGCATTGCCAGTGCTTGTAGCGTTGTTCTGGGTATTGGCCATTGCCGCCAGCAGCTGCGCGAGTTCGGCAGGGGTTCGGGCTACGGCTTCGTCTTCCACGGTTTCATCTGTGGCTGCCGCGTCAGACTTGCCATCGGCCTTGTCTGTCTTGCTCTTGGCCTGTGTTTTCGCGGGTTCTGGCGTGTTTGCCTTGTCTGCGGCGGCCTGCTTGTCGCGGAGAACCTGGGAGAAAGACGACTGTCCGTCGCCCTGCGACACTGCGCTATTGCTGCCGCTGCCTTGTGCAGGCGCTGCCGCGGCAACGGGCAGGATGGGCGAAACGTTATTGACTTCGGGCATGGCTGCTGTCCTTTGAGTAGCGTCGTTCAGCGATCTGCTTGCAATGATCTGTGACAGCGTTACAGCAAAGCCTATGCCAGTTGGGGAGATGCCGGTTCCACGCGGCTACAGCGGCCTTATTCCTCTTCCTTGCGGAAGTTCTTGACGGCGTATTCATCGCTCATCTTCTGTTCCTGTTTGTTCTGTTGCCGCTGCTCCTGCTGGATCTGCCGTTGCGACAATGCATCGAACGCCTTCATGCGGTTGCGTTCGTGCACCCACTGTTGCTGGCCATTGGCCGTCTGACGCTTGGATTGGTCGACAATGTTCTGTTGCAAGGCAATGGCATCGTCGAGCTTGGCGATGAAGCCTGAATAGTTTCGCCAGGCATCCGGGCCGATGCCGTCCTGCGCAGCCTGCATGAAGCGGTTGCGGTACTCGAGGCGGTACTGCACGAGCATGTCGAGCTTCACCTCACAAGCGTGCTCACTCGCCAGCAGCTCGCCGAGTCGTCGGGTGGCGGCATCGACCTTTTCATGTGCGTGGTTGAGCAGGGTCTTGATCGGATTGTTCTGGGCGCTCATGAATCACTCCTGGCTCTATTACTGGCGCTGTGTGCCGAACAGGCTGTAAAGACCGGAGAGGCTGGCTTCGAAATCTGCCTGCTCCTCGATCCTCTGTTGCAGGAAGGCCTCCAGCGCCGGGTACATGCGTACCGCCTCGTCCAGCAGGGGGTCGGCGCCGGCTTGATACGCACCAACGGCAATCAGATCGCGTGAGCGTTGATAGCGTGAGAACAATTGTTTGAAGCGCCGCACCAGATCGAAGTGAGCGGGGCGAATGAGGCCGTGCATCGCACGCGAGATGGATTGCTCCACGTCGATGGCGGGGTAGTGCCCCTGGTCGGCCAGCGCGCGGCTCAGCACGAAGTGACCGTCGAGAATCGCGCGTGCGGAGTCGGCGATCGGATCCTGCTGATCGTCGCCTTCGGCCAGCACGGTATAGAAGGCTGTGATTGAACCGCCGCCATCGGGGCCGTTGCCGGCGCGCTCGACGAGTGCGGGCAGGCGCGCGAAAACCGATGGTGGGTAGCCACGTGTCACAGGGGGTTCGCCGATAGCCAAAGCAATTTCGCGTTGCGCCATGGCGTAGCGGGTGAGCGAGTCCATGATCAGCAGCACGTGCTTGCCCTGATCGCGGAAGTACTCGGCCACGGTGGTGGCGTAGGCTGCGCCCTGCAGGCGCATCAGCGGACTGGTGTCTGCGGGAGCCGCGACCACGACCGAGCGTGCCAGACCCTCGGGGCCAAGGTTATGCTCGATGAATTCCTTCACTTCGCGACCGCGTTCGCCGATCAACCCGACGACGATCACATCCGCCGCCGTGTAGCGCGCCATCATGCCGATCAACACCGACTTGCCGACGCCCGAGCCGGCAAAGAGACCCAGACGCTGGCCCCGGCCGACCGTCATGAGGCTGTTGATGGCGCGGATGCCGACGTCGAGGCTGCGATCGATCGGCGCACGCGCCAGCGGATTGATGGGCCGGCTCTGCAGCGAGCGTGCTTGCGTGGTGTCGAGCGGGCCGAGGCTGTCGAGGGGGCGGCCGGCGCCGTCGAGAATGCGGCCGAGCAGGCCGTCGCCCACCGGCAAGTGCTTGGCGCGGTCGGATGCGCGACGTCGTGGCTCGACGCGGATCGCGGCGGAAGCAACGGGCTGGACCGGTTCGTTCGGAATGACATGCGCGCCCGGCGCCAGACCGAACACATCATCGGTCGGCATCATGAACAGCTTCTCGCCGGAGAAGCCGACAACCTCTGCCTCGACACCGCCGCCGCCGGGGACCAGTACGCGGCAGCCCGAGCCAAGCGGCAGCTTCAATCCGGCCGCTTCCATGACGAGGCCATTGATGCGCGTCAGGCGACCTGAGTGCTGGAAAGCGGGCGCGGCGCGCGAGAGCTTGCGGCAGTCCTTGAGAAACGCGCGCCAGTTCTGACCGAAGTGTTCCATGTGAGCCTGCGTGTCGTCTTGAAGTGAATGTCGGGGGATTGCTGCCAGGGGTCCGGGTATTCAGTCTTCGGAGGTCACTCTTCTGCGAATTGCGCTGCACTGCGCGAGATGTTCTCGACGACGCGTCGCCAGCGTGTGCTGATCTGCGCGTCGATCTGACCTCCCTCGGATTCGATCAGGCACCCGCCGCGCTCCACGGCTTCGTCTTCGCGCAGCCGATGACCGGTGGTGCCGAACTGTTCGCCCAGGTATTGATGAACCAGGGCCGCGTCGAGGGGATTGACGCGCACAGTCGCGCCTTGCTGCGGCACTTGCGTCAAGGCTTCACGGATCACCGCGATGACGCTCTCCGGCTGCACATTCAAGGTGTCGCGTACGACCTGCCGTGCAACCTCGAGTGCCAGGGCCTGGATTTCCTCGGCCACTTCCTGGTCGAGATTGGAGAGCGCTGCGTGCATGGATTGCAGCAGCTGATGCAACTCGGCGGCTTCGAGGCGACCGCGTGCACTGCCTTCCTCGTAGCCCGATGCGTAGCCTTCCTTCCATGCTTCCTGCTGCATGGCGTCGATTTCTTCGGCCGTCGGCAGGGTGATCCCGGGGGCCAGTTCGAGGCGGTCATCGACGGGTTCTTCCGGCGCCGCCGACACCTTCTGCTCAACGCTGGTCGACGAGCGTGCAGGGCGGTCGAAATTGACGAATTCCGCGCGTTGGTAGGCGCCTGAGGCCTGATTGTTATGGATGACTGATGCCACGAGTTTTTACCGTGTTGCGTTCCGGGTTCTGGAGCCAGAAAGAGAGCCGAAGATCAAACCTGCAGATCACACAAACGAGTCGTCGCCGCCCTTGCCGCCGAGCACGATCTGCCCCTCTTCCGAGAGGCGGCGCGCGACCTTCAGGATTTCCTTCTGCGCGCCCTCTACCTCGGAGAGACGCACCGGGCCTTTCGACTCCAGATCCTCGCGCATCATTTCAGCCGCACGTGTCGACATGTTCTTGAAGATCTTCTCGCGCATTTCGGGGCTGGCGCCCTTGAGGGCCAGCACCAACTGGTCTGACTGAACTTCGCGCAGTACGACCTGGATGCCACGGTCATCGATATCCATCAGGTTGTCGAACACGAACATCTCGTCGAGGATGCGCTGTGCGAGGTCTGGATCGTATTCGCGTACGTTGTCGAGAATCGCCGTCTCCGCCGCGTTACCGACGAAGTTGAGAATTTCTGCCGCGTGGCGTGTGCCACCCATCGAGGTCTTCTTGAGCGTATTGGTCGAACCCGAAAGTACGCGGGTGAGGGCTTCGTTGAGTTCCTTCAGTGCGGTCGGTTGCACACCGTCCAGCGTGGCGATGCGCAGCAGCACGTCGTTACGCTGGCGCTCTGTGAAGTGTTTGAGGATTTCGCCGGAGTGGTCGTACTCGAGGTGCACCAGGATCGTGGCGATGATCTGCGGGTGTTCGTTCTTGATCAGGTCCGCTGCGGTAGCGGCGTCCATCCACTTCAGCGATTCGATGCCCGCCGTGTCCGAGCCCTGCAACACGCGCGAGATCAGGTTGGCGGCGCGCTCATCGCCGAGGGCCTTGGTGAGCATCACGCGAATCGTCTCTTCGTCGGGCTCGATGTGCGAGCCGTGTGCAGCGTAGAGCTGCATCTTCTCGACGAGTTTCTCGACGCGCTCACGAGGTTGTGGCGGCAGCTTGGCCATGGCAGCGCCGAGCTTCTGCACTTCGCGCGGCGACATGTGCTTGAGCACCTCCGAGGCGTCATCCGGCCCCAGGGTGAGCAGCAGCATGGCGCAATTTTCCAGCCCTTCGTTAGCGTCCTTCGCCACTTGGCGTACTCCCCATCCATTCCTTCAACATCTGGGCGACCATCTTCGGCTCCTTCGCCGCAATCTCCTTGGCGCGTGCCACCTTCTTCTCGAAGCTCATCTTGGCAAGCTCTGCCTGCAGCACTTCCGGCGGGATGTCCTGGTCTTCCTCCGTCGCGCCTTCCGCAGCCATCGGCGTGCCGTCGGCGGACATCATCGGTTCGCCGTCTTCGCCCTTTTCGCCGGCTTCGGCTGGCGGCGGCATGACGGTGACCATCAGCGGCTGGATGACGGCGCGCCAGATGAAGAAAACTACAGCCAGCAGCAGCAGCCAACGCAATGCTTCCTTGGCCAGAGCCAGATTCGACGGGTCTTTCCAGATCGGCAACTCGGCGACATCTTCACGTGCCACTTCCGTGAATGGCGTGTTGGCGAGGTTCAGCGTGTCACCACGTTCCTTGTTGAAGCCCACGGCTTCGCGCACGAGGGCGTCGATCTTGCCCATCTCGTCTTCGCTGCGCGAGACCATCTTCACCGCGCCTTTCGGGTCTTTCTCGCTACGGTTGTTAACCACCACCGCAACTGAGAGGCGCTTCACCGAGCCGAGCGAGCGCTTGATGTGCTGCACGGTCTTGTCGACTTCGTAATTGATCGTTGAACTCTTGTTCGATGTGAGCGGTGCGCTCTGTGCGGCAGTGCCCTGGCCCAGTACCGGTGGAGAAGTAATCGGCGCTGTGGCCGGTACAGGCGGCTGATTGCTCAAGGCGCCGGGCACGCCTGCCGGTGGTGGTTGGTTGGTGATGTTCTCGTTGCTCTGCTGGCTGCGGATCGCCGTGTTCGGCGACGGGTTCGGCTTGTAGGTTTCCGAAGTCTGCTCGGTGGAGTCGAAGTCCACATCGGCGGTCACCTGCGCGCGGAAATTGCCTTGGCCCAGTACCGGCGCGAGGATGGTTTCGATGCGCTTGCTGTAGCTGTTTTCCACTTCCTCGACGTAGCCGAGCTGCGTCGAGTCGAGCCCCATCGAACGTGGGTCGCGTGCACGCGTCAGCAAGTTGCCGTTCTGGTCGATGATGCTGACCTGGTCCGACGACAGCTCTGGCACGCTGGCGGAGACCAGATGCACGATGCCGGCGAGTTGTTGCGGCTCCAGTTTGCGGCCCGGCACGAGGGCTACGACGACGGATGCCGTCGGCTTCTGTTCGTCACGAAGGAATGCAGACTGCTTGGGAATGGCCAGATGTACGCGCGCGCCGGAGACTGCGGACAGCGACTGGATGGTGCGCGCCAGTTCGCCCTCGAGGCCGCGCTGGTAGTTGATCTGTTCGTTGAATTGCGACACGCCGATCTTTTGCGTCTCGAGCAATTCGAAACCCACCAGGCCGCCCTTGGGCAGGCCTTGCGATGCCAGCATCAGGCGCAGTTCATTGGCGCGGTTCTCCGGCACCGTGATGGTCGATCCGCCGTTCTCGACGCGGTAGGGCACGTTCTGTTGTTGCAGGGCCGTGATGATGGCGCCGCCGTCTTTCTCTGCGATATTGGAGAAGAGGATCGAATATTGCGGCTTGTTGCTCCACAGCCAGACGCCGACGAGCAGCGCGATGGCGACCGCGAGCGCGATGGCGCCAGCAATCTTCTGGCGCTGGCTCAACTTGTTCAGATTGTCCGCGATCACCTGAAGAGGCGAGGGCACGGGTGCGGCAAGAGTGTCTTCGGCGGCCATGGCGTCTTTGCGTTTGTGTTTCCCGTCCCGGGTGCGAAAAAGGCGGACGGAAACCCATTTGTGATGGCGCATTCTGCGCTGGCCACCTTGCCAGTTACTGTTTGATAAGCGGCAAGTTCTGCCGCCTTCTCCACCTGCACGCCTTGCCGCCCGGCGCCTAAAGTGCGATGCCGTGAGAAGCCTTTATTCAATGCGCCCAACCTGAACCTGTCCTGAAATCACCTTGGCCCATTCCACGCCTCAAACTCTCGACCTAACAGCCTCGCTGCCCGGCGCAATGCCATCGTTGGCGGCTGCGCCGGCCATGGATGCGGCAAGTCTTGCCGAAGCCTTCCAGGCCTTTGCGCGCGCATCCGACGAGCTGACGCACGCTTATAGCGGCTTGCAGGGGCAGGTGGGCGTGCTGACCGAGCGTCTCGATTTGCTGTTGGCCGCCTTGCCCGCCGGTGTGGTGGTGCTGGACCAGCAAGGCAAAGTCGAACAGATCAACCGGGCTGCGCAGGACATGCTGGGCGATGTGACCGGCGTGGAATGGCAGGGCTTCGCGGCGACCGCCTTCGTGGCGACCGATACACCCGGCGAATGGGCCCTGGCTGGCAAGGTGGACGAGGCGCGCATCTCGATTTCCGCAACCGCGCAAAGCACGACTGGCGGGCGCATCGTTCTGCTGCACGATGTCACCGAAGCCTGGCGCATGCGTGTATCGGCGGCGCGTAACGAGCGGCTCGCCGCCATGGGCGAAATGGTGGCCTCGCTGGCACACCAGCTACGCACGCCACTGGCAGCGGCCTTGCTCTACACCGGACATCTGGCCAGCGTGCAGTTGCCGGCGCCGGAGCGCGCCAAGGTGGCCGACCGTGCCGTCGAACGGCTGCGCCATCTGGAAAAACTCATCAAGGACATGCTGATCTTCGCGCGCGGAGAAGCGCTTGGGCGTGAAGTGTTCGGGGTCTGCGATCTCCTGCTCGAGCTGAGCGCGACGATAGAGCCGGTGGCCCAACGGCATGGCGTTGCTTTCAGCCAGGATTGCCGCGCGGTCGGCCAGCGCCTGTTCGGCAATCGCAAGGAGATTGCCGGGGCCTTGATCAACCTTCTGGAAAATGCCATCCAGGTGCTGAGCGACGACGGCAAGGTGACGCTGTCGGCCACACAGGATGGCGAAGATGTGGTGTTTGCGGTGCGTGACAACGGCCGCGGCATTCCGCTCGAATTGCAGGCGCGACTTTTCGAGCCTTTCTTCACGACGCGTGCGGACGGCACCGGTCTGGGGCTGGCGATTGCCCGTGGCGTCGCGCGCGCGCATGGCGGCGACATATTCCTGCAATCAGCGCCGGGTGAGGGGAGCGAGTTCCGCCTGGTGCTGCCGCAAGCCGTCGCGGAAGAGCGTCACCCTGAACATGCCAATGAATTCATAGAGCAGGAACCACGATGATAGAAGCGCTCAATATTCTGGTTGTCGATGATGACGCCGCCCTGCGTGACGCCATCAGCATGATTCTCGAATCTGCCGGGCATCGCGTGAAGCTCGCTGCCAGTGGGCCGGAGGCGCTTGCGGAGCTCGAGTCGAGCAGCTTCAACCTGGTCATCTCCGACCTGCGCATGGATCCGATGGATGGGCTGGCGCTGCTCGGCAATATCCGCGCGAAATATGCTCAGCTTCCCGTGCTGCTGATGACGGCCTTTGGCGACGTCGACAAGGCTGTGGCTGCGATGCGCGGCGGCGCGTGCGACTTCCTCATGAAGCCGTTCGAGTCGGATGTGCTGCTCGAGAACGTACGCCGCCATGCCACGGTGGCGCCGACTCAGGACGATATGGTGGCCGCCGATGCGCGCACGAAGAACGTGCTCGCGCTGGCAGCCAAGGTTGCGGAGACTGACGCCAGCATCATGCTGACCGGCGAGTCCGGTACCGGCAAGGAAGTGTTTGCCCGCTATATCCACCAGCATTCACGCCGCCGTGCCGGGCCGTTCGTGGCCATCAACTGCGCGGCTATTCCGGAAAACCTGCTCGAAGCGACCTTGTTTGGTTACGAGAAAGGCAGCTTTACTGGTGCGCAAACATCGCAGGCTGGCAAATTCGAACAGGCACAGGGCGGCACGATACTGCTCGACGAAATTTCGGAAATGCCGATGGGCCTTCAGGCCAAGATGCTGCGCGTGTTGCAGGAGCGCGAAGTGGAGCGGGTTGGCGGCAAGAAGCCGATTGCCCTGGATATCCGCATCCTCTCCACCTCCAACCGCGACATGATGCGCGAGGTGCAGGCCGGGCGTTTCCGCGAAGACCTCTTCTACCGCCTCAACGTGTTTCCACTGGCTATCCCCAGCTTGCGCGAAAGACCGGCGGATGTATTGCCGCTGGCGCGGTATTTCATTGAGCGACACGGCGAAAGAATCGGCAAAACGGCAAGAATTGCCGATGAGGCTGCGGCAATTCTTGCCGACTGGCGTTGGCCCGGCAATGTTCGTGAGCTGGAAAATACGGTCCAGCGCGCTGTCATCGTTGCCTCCGGTGACACGATTTCGGCTGACGATGTGCGTCTGTGCTTGCCGGATTCGGGCGCTCCTTCGCAGATGACTTCCGCCACGGAGGCTTTTGCGGCGAATCTCGCATACGAAGGAGCGAGTGCGGGTCACGGCGCGCTTGAAAGGCAATCAAATCAAACGGATGCAGCACCGGGAGAGAAGCCCGCAAGCATGCGTGATCTTGAGCGTCAGCACATTCTTGATACCCTCAAGGCAGTGGGCGGTTCGCGCAAGAAGGCTGTCGAGAAGCTCGGGATTTCGGAACGGACCTTGCGTTACAAGTTGCAGCAATACCGCGAAGAGGGCTATACCGATCTATGAGCGTGCCGGGGGCTGGCTTCTTGGCATGCAAGCTGCTTAGGTTTTACCGGGATTAACAGGTGGGCGACCATGGACACACGTGGCATTGAACAGATGATCGGGCAGTTGAAGGCATCCACAGAGCTGGCGGCCGGCAAGAGTTCGTCTGCGCAGCCAACTGCGGGTGCTGACTTCGCGCAAGCCCTGCAAGGTGCCCTGCAACAGGTCAGCCAGGCCCAGGAAAGTGCCCAGCAGATGTCGCAGGACTTCTCTGCCGGTGACTCCAATGTCAATCTGCAGGACGTCATGATCAACCTCCAGAAGGCCAATATCTCGTTCCAGCAGATGGTTCAAGTGCGTAACAAGCTGGTTACGGCTTATCAGGACATCATGAATATTTCGGTCTGACGCAAGTCGTCAGGCGTATCAGGAAAAACGGCGACCCAAGGGTCGCCGTTTTTCTTGTTCGCCGCTCAAATATCAGTGTTTGCTGGCGTTTGCTCGAACTCTGCCCTTTTGGCGAGACTGTCATGGAGCACTGAAATATCCCTGTAACACAATGGAAATAATCTGGCGCCGTTCTTACTCACCCAATGGGGAAACGCAATGCGCAAGACTCTGATTTCTGTTGTTGTCGCCACCGCCTTTGCCAGCTTGTCTCTGGCAGTAACCGCCGCTGAAGTGACCGGCGCTGGCGCTTCCTTCCCGGCTCCCATCTATGCGAAGTGGGCCGATGCTTACAACAAGGCGACCGGCAACAAGATCAACTACCAGTCCATCGGCTCCGGTGGTGGTATCAAGCAAATCCAGGCCAAGACGGTTGATTTCGGCGCTTCCGACATGCCATTGACGCCTGAGCAACTGACCAAGGATGGTCTGACCCAATTCCCGGCTGTTATCGGCGGCATCGTGCCCGTGGTCAATCTGGCTGGCGTGAAGCCCGGTGAGCTGAAGCTGACTGGCGCGCTGCTGGCAGACATCTTCCTGGGCAAGGTCACCAAGTGGAGTGACAAGGCCATCAAGGAACTGAATCCTTCACTGAACCTGCCTGACAGCGATATCGGTGTCGTGCGCCGCGCTGACGGTTCGGGTACTTCCTTCGTCTTCACCAACTACCTGTCCAAGGCTTCCGCAGAGTGGAAGACCAAGGTTGGTGAAAGCACCGCGCCACAATGGCCAGTCGGTCTGGGCGGCAAGGGTAACGAAGGCGTGTCGGCTTTCGTGCAGAAGCTACCGGGTTCGATCGGCTATGTTGAATACGCATACGCCAAGACCAACAAGCTGACCCATGCTCTGGTTCAGAACAAGGACAAGCAGTTCCCGCAACCTGATGACACCACCTTCAAGGCTGCCGCTGCCTACGCCAAGTGGGATGCGTCCTTCTACGAAATCCTGACCGATGAGCCGGGCAAGGAAAGCTGGCCTATCACCAGCGCGACTTTCATCCTGATGCACAAGTCGCAAGACAAGCCTGCTCAAGGTGCTGAAGTCCTGAAGTTCTTCGACTGGGCCTACAAGAACGGCAACAAGATGGCGGAAGAGCTGGAGTATGTGCCGCTGCCTGACGCAACGACCAAGCTGGTGCGTACGTCGTGGGACGGCGTGAAAGACGCTGCCGGCAAACCAGTCTTCTCAGCCAAGTAAAGTAGAATCCCATGACTGTTTCGCTGGGTTCTGGCGGGGCAAGCTCCGGAGCCATCCTGGCTTCGGAGGGTCCCATGATGGAGAGTGTGGTCGTGAATACGCAGGCAGAAGGCGTTATCAGACGTCGCAAGACGGATCTGGGTGATATTGCCTTCGCGTGGCTGACACGCTCGGTCGCCTTTCTGACGCTGATGACGCTTGCCGGCATCATCGTCGGGCTCACCATTGCTGCCTGGCCCAGCATCAGTCATTTCGGCTTCAGCTTCCTGACGACAACGGAGTGGAATCCGCCGATGGAGCGCTTCGGTGCGGTGGTGCCAATGTACGGCACCATCGTGACCTCCATCATCGCGCTGATCATCGCAGTGCCGGTCAGTTTCGGTATCGCGCTGTTCCTCACCGAGCTGTCGCCAGCCTGGCTGCGTCGTCCGCTGGGTACTGCCATCGAGTTGCTGGCGGCCATTCCCAGTATCGTTTACGGCATGTGGGGCTTGCTGGTCTTTGCACCCGTATTTGCCGAGTATGTGCAGCCGGTGCTGTCGGCCACGCTGGGCAAATTGCCGCTCATCGGTGCCTTGTTCAATGGCCCTGCGATGGGTATCGGTTTGCTGTCTGCCGGCATCATCCTCGCGATCATGATCATTCCATTCATCGCCGCTGTCATGCGCGATGTGTTTCTCGTCACCCCGCAGATGCTCAAGGAGTCGGCCTATGGTCTGGGCTGTACGACCTGGGAGGTGGTGTGGCGTGTGGTCTTGCCGCACTCCAAGGCTGGCGTCGTTGGCGGCGTGATGCTCGGCCTGGGTCGCGCGTTGGGCGAGACGATGGCGGTGACCTTCGTGATCGGCAACACCAATATGCTTAATTCAGCCTCGCTGTTCATGCCGGGCAACAGCATTACTTCGGCATTGGCCAACGAGTTTGCCGAGGCGGGCCCTGGCCTGCACACCGCTGCGTTGATGGAGCTGGGTCTGATCCTCTTCGTCATCACCCTGGTAGTGCTGATGATCTCGAAGCTGTTCCTTGCTCGCCTGTCGCGTAACGAAGGAACGAAATAATGGCTCTGACAATTCTGAAGCGGCGCAAGCTGGTCAACAAGGTTGCGCTGACGCTATCGCTCGGGGCAATGGCCTTTGGCCTGTTCTGGCTCGCATGGATTCTTTTTACCGTGCTGCAGCTCGGCATCAGCGGCTTGTCGCTGGATCTGTTCACCAAGATGACGCCGCCGCCGGGAACGGCTGAAGGCGGTCTGGCGAATGCGATCGTAGGCAGTCTCATGATGGTCGGCTTGGGTACGCTCGTTGGCTCGCCAATCGGCGTGCTGGTGGGTATCTACCTTGCCGAGTACGGCGTGAAGACCCCATTAGGGCGCATCACGCGCTACGTCAATGACCTTCTGCTGTCGGCGCCTTCCATCGTCATCGGGTTGTTTGTGTATGCCATGGTGGTTGCGCACATGGGGCGGTTCTCGGGTTGGGCTGGTGTGGTTGCGCTGGCCCTGATCGTAGTGCCGGTGGTGGTGCGTACGACCGAGAACATGCTCATGCTGGTGCCGAATTCCCTGCGTGAGGCTGCGTTCGCACTCGGCGCACCGAAGCGCACGATGATCATGATGATCGCCATGCGCGCTGCAAAATCGGGCGTTGCAACCGGCATTTTGCTGGCGGTCGCACGCATCGCTGGCGAGACCGCGCCGCTGCTCTTTACCGCGCTGTCGAACCAGTTCTGGAGCACCAGCTTGAATGATCCGCTGGCCAATCTGCCGGTCACGATTTTCCGCTTCGCCATGAGCCCATTTACCGAGTGGCAGAACCTTGCCTGGGCGGGTGTGCTGCTGATCACGCTGGGTGTGCTGGCCTTGAACATCGTGGCGCGTGTCTTCCTGCGCCAGGAAGCATCGCACTAAAGGCTCGGTACCGAGAGCCAGTACTGACGCTGAACGAATTTATTGCATTGGAATAGTGATGACCCAGCTTGTTTCGCAGATCGAATTCAAGAACTTCAATTTCTACTACGGCAAGTTCCATGCGTTGAAGAACATCAACCTGTCGCTGGCGCGCCGTCACGTCACGGCCTTCATCGGTCCATCGGGCTGCGGCAAGTCGACGCTGTTGCGCACGATCAACCGCATGTACGACCTGTACCCGGAGCAGCGTGCCGAAGGCGAACTGCTGCTGGAAGGCAACAACATCCTGCACTCGGACATCGACCTGAGCTCGCTGCGCGCCAAGGTCGGCATGGTGTTCCAGAAGCCGACACCGTTCCCGATGTCGATCTACGACAACATCGCTTTTGGTGTGAATCTGCACGAGAAGCTGTCGAAGGCCGAGATGGACGAGCGCGTTGAATGGGCGCTGCGCAAGGCTGCGCTGTGGGATGAAGTGAAGGACAAGCTGCACAAGAGCGGCATGGGTCTCTCTGGCGGTCAGCAGCAACGTCTGTGCATCGCGCGCGGCGTCGCGGTGAAGCCGGAAGTGCTGCTGCTCGACGAGCCGACCTCGGCGCTGGACCCGATCTCGACGATGCGCATCGAAGAGCTGATCGACGAGCTGAAGGAAGAATTCACCATCGTCATCGTCACGCACAACATGCAGCAGGCTGCGCGTATCTCCGACTTCACGGCCTACATGTATCTGGGCGAGCTGATCGAGTTTGGTGATACCGACAAGATCTTTGTGAAGCCGCAGCGCAAGGAAACCGAGGACTACATTACGGGCCGCTTCGGCTAAATTTGGCGGCGCTTGCCTACTGCGCGCCACAATCTCGAATCTGTCGCCGTGGTCTACTGAGTCGCTGTGCTCAAGCACAGCTCCGCTCCGCGATTCGACCTTGAGGCGCTCGCTACGGCAATCACCACCAAATTTCGGACTGCTTGAGTTTCGGAACAACCCCGCAAGGCCTTGTGCCCTGCGGGGTTTGTCTTTTGTGTGCTGGCTGCTTTTGGTGCTTCAGGTAGTAATATCCAGCTTTTCCCCTGTTTCCCGAAAGGAACATCCGTGAGTCTTGCTGTCCAACGCGCCGATTTCGATCGGTACATGGTGCCCGTGTTCAACCCGCTCGAGATGATTCTCGTCCGAGGTGAAGGCTCGCGCCTGTGGGATCAGCAGGGGCGCGATTACATTGACTTCGGTGCCGGTGTGGCGGTGACGTCGCTGGGGCACAACCATCCGGCGCTGGTGAAGGCCTTGCATGATCAGGCCGCCAAGGTGTGGCATGTCTCGAACTATTTCACCAATGAGCCGGCGTTGAGTCTTGCGAAGAAGCTGTGCGCAGCGACTTTTGCCGAGCAGGTGTTCTACTGCAATTCTGGCGCCGAGGCTAACGAGGCTGCGCTGAAGCTGGCTCGCAAGCGTGGCGTTGATATCAATCCCGAGAAGGTCGAGATCGTTGCGTTCAATGGCTCGTTCCACGGACGTACCTTCTTTACCGTTTCGGTAGGCGGTCAGCCGAAGTATTCCTCCGGCATGGGGCCGAATCCGGCCGGCATCATTCACGTTGATTTCAACGATATCGAAGCGGTCAAGCGCGTCATCGGTCCGAAGACCTGTGCCGTAATCGTCGAGCCTGTGATCGGCGAGGGCGGTATCGTTCCGGCGACACCGGAATTCCTGCAGGCGCTGCGTGACCTGACCACTGCCAACGATGCGGTGCTGATCTTTGACGAGATCCAGTCCGGCAATGGCCGCACGGGTGCGTTGTACGACTACATGAATACCTCGGTTGTGCCGGACATCCTGACCACGGCCAAAGGCTTGGGTGGCGGCTTCCCGATCGGCGTGATGTTGACGACTGCGGCTGTCGGCAACCACTTCAAGCCCGGCAGCCATGGCTCGACTTTCGGTGGCAATCCGCTCGCCTGTGCAGTGTCGGAGGCTGCGTTCGACATCATCAACGATCCCGCGGTGCTGGCCGGTGTGCGGACCAAGGCTGCGCGCGCGGCTGCTGCGCTGCGTGCGATGGGTGAGCGCTTGGGTTGCTTCAGCGAGATTCGCAGTTCGGGCCTCTGGTTCGGTTGCGAGCTGAGCGGAGCCCTGGCGGCAAGAGCCGGCGATCTGGTGGGCAAGGGGGCTGCGAACGGCGTGCTGATGTTGCAGGCGGGTCCGAACGTGCTGCGTATCGCGACCTCGCTGATCATCAGCGATGCCGAGCTGGATGAAGGCCTGCGTCGGCTGGAAAAGACCTGCATCGAGCTCTTGAGCTAGCCGGTTCAGTGAGGGCGGGGCCAGACTGGCCACTACTGGCGCTGGGCCCGTCCGCCCGTCAAGGGCGTTCAATGCTGCGCGCCGCTTTCCGTTAACCTGAGTGATCTGTCGCGAGAACGCGATCCAATGTCGGTGATTTCCGGACCCAGTGCATGACCAAGAGCATGACGAGAGACCTGAGTAGCATCCCTCCGACGTCGGGAAGCGTGGGTGGAGACGTCGCCGCTTTGCGTAACGCGCTGGAGCTGCTGGCTGGCAAAGCTGGCCGCGCCGAGTTTTTTGCTGATTTTGGCGACACGCTGGACGATCTGGCCTGGCGCCTCAAGGACATGCTGGAGCTCGAACTGCGCGAGAAGGAGCGCATCGTGCTGGCGCTCGACAGTGCGCACGATGGCTTGTGGGACTGGGATATCGCATCGAACGGTGGTTACCTGAGCCCGCAATGGAAAAAGGCGCTCGGCTATGGCGAGAGCGACCGCGGCTTGGGCCTGCAAGCCTGGGAGTCGCGCGTTCATCCCGACGACCTGCCGGGCGTGCAAAGCGTGTTATCGGTTCATCTGGCTGGACGCACTGAAGGCGTTGCCGTCGAGTACCGTTTGCGCCACGCGGATGGCAACTGGCAATGGGTGGGCAGCTACGGCCGTGTCGTCGAGCGTGATGCCAATGGCCGAGCGTTGCGCATGGTGGGCGTGCATCGCAATATCTCGGACCGCAAGATGTTCGAGCATGAACTCTTGCGTGCCAAGGAGGTTGCGGAATCGGCAAGTCGTGCCAAGGGCGACTTTCTCGCCAATATGAGCCACGAAATCCGCACGCCAATGAACGGCATCCTCGGCATGACGGAGCTGGCGCTCGACACGCAGCTGGATCCGGAGCAGCGTGGCTACCTGCAGACGGTGAAGTCCTCTGCCGAGTCGCTGCTGTCCATCATCAACGACATTCTTGATTTCTCGAAAATCGAGGCCGGCAAACTCGAACTGGAAACCATCGAATTTTCGCTGCCCGCCGTACTGGGCGATACCTTCAAGTCACTTGCATTGCGCGGCCACCAGAAAGGGCTGGAGCTGGTCTATGGCATTGCGCCGGGAACGCCACAGGTGCTGCGAGGCGACCCGAACCGACTGCGCCAGGTGTTGATGAACCTGCTTGGAAACGCGATCAAGTTTACCGAGAAGGGCGAAATCGAAGTCTCGGTCAAACAGATCAGTCGTACGGGGCGTCAGGCGCGCATCGAGTTCGCGGTGCGTGACACAGGCATTGGTATTGCCAAGGAGAAGCAGGAGGAGGTCTTCGGTGTCTTCTCCCAGGCGGACACCTCGACCACGCGCCGTTACGGCGGCACAGGTCTGGGGCTGGCGATCTGCCGCCGCCTGGTTGAATTGATGGGTGGACGCGTCTGGCTGGAAAGCGAAGAAGGGCGTGGCAGCGTTTTTCACTTCACGACAGAAGTGGACGTGGTGCGTGACGAGCTGGTCAGCGAGCGCATCGACAAGCGCTTCCAGGGTATGCGCGTCCTGTTGGTCGAAGACAGTGCCAGCACCGCACGTGAGCTGGGTGACACGCTGCGTCGTTGGGGTTTCCATGTTGCGCTGGCGGCGAATGGCGACGAGGCGAACATGACGATGCGGGTGGCGCAGAAGTCCGGCGAGGCTTTCGACCTGATGCTGGTCGACGCGCGGATGCCCGAGCCGGGTGGCTTCGAACTGCCCTCGCGCTTCCATACCGAAGGTGCACCTTGCGATCGCATCATCATGATGCTGACCACCGAGTCGCAACGTAACGATGCCGCGCGCTGTCGCCAGTTCGGCGTGCGCGCGCATGTCGTCAAACCCGTCTCTGCGGGTGATTTGCTCGATGCGATCCGTCTGGCACTGAGCACAACAGTGGATTCCGAAGTGAAGCTCGACGAGTTCCGGATTGATGAGTCGCTGGCCGAGGCCGGCAACGTGGTGCGGCGCCGTGAGGTGCTGCTGGTGGAAGACAACCCGGTCAATCAGACCGTGGCGACCAAGGTGCTGGAGCGCGCTGGTTTCAAGGTGACGGTAGCGGGCGATGGCCAGGAAGCGATCGAATGGTTCGAGAAGCAGCGCTTCGACATCATTCTCATGGACGTGCAGATGCCGGTGCTCGGCGGTCTCGATGCGACGAAGGCGATTCGCGCGCGTGAAGCCCGTCGCAGTTGGGCCATGTCCGGCCGTTGGGAGTCAGTGCCCATTATTGCCATGACGGCCCACGTCATGTCGGGCGACCGTGAGCGTTGTCTCGATGCCGGCATGGATGACTATGTGGCCAAGCCGATCCAGCCTTCCGAGCTGTTCGCGGCGATCGATCGGGTCTCGAACCGCTATGAGCGCACTGACACCGACGGGATTGCCAATGTCGTCGTGGAAAATGGCAATGCTTTCAGTGGCGACGGGACGCAGGTCGCCGATCTGGAACAGACGCGCAGCCTCCTCGAAGGTGATGAGTCGGCCGTGCAGGCCTTGATCAGCGTTTTCCTCAGCGACGTCGGCAATACCTGTGACAAGTTGCAGGCGGCGATCCAGAAGGGTGATGGCAAAGCGCTGGGTGCGGTCGCGCACTCTGTGAAGTCGTCGGTAGGCGTGTTCGGTGCGGTGCATGGTGCCGAGGCGGCGCTGAAAGTCGAAATGGCTGGCCGCCATGGCGATCCGGCTGCCGCTGTGGCTGCCGCACCGGCGTTGCTGGTGGAGCTCAATCGCCTGTCCGCCTATCTGCGCACTCAGTTGAAGCCCTGAAATCAGGATCTGATGGCGCCGTTCTGGCCCGTGGCCGGCACCAGATGCGTGCCTTGCCATTGCCGGAGGCCCTGTAAAAAGCTACAATCCCATAAATTCACTTAGCGGGATGGGCCCAGTGCTGCACTTGGGGACCGTCCCGTTTTTTACGTCACTGCTTTGCAGGGCCTTCGTCGCTTGAAGCCCTGATCAGGCAGCTCGATGTGCAAGTGACCCACGCATTCAGTACCCCAGACTTCAGGAGTTTTACCGTGGCCGACACCCTGCATGCCCTGCTCGCACTCGCCGATGGCACAGTGTTTTACGGACAAGGCCTTGGCGCAGTAGGCAAGACAGTCGGCGAAGTGGTGTTCAACACCTCCATCACCGGCTATCAGGAAATCCTCACCGACCCGTCCTACAGCCGCCAGATCGTTACGCTTACCCATCCGCATGTCGGCAACGTCGGTGTGAATACCGAAGACGCCGAATCGACGAAGATTTTTGCCGCCGGTCTGATCATTCGCGATCTGCCGATCCGCATCTCGAATTTCCGCTCACAGCAATCGCTTGACGACTACATGAAGTCGCAGAACGTTGTCGGTATTGCCGGTATCGACACGCGCAAGCTCACGCGCATCCTGCGTGAAAAGGGTGCGCAAGCCGGCTGTGTGGTGACTGCAGCCAGCCTTGCCGAACTCAACGCTGAAGCTGCCATCGCCGAAGCGCGTGGCTTCCCGGGTCTGGCCGGAATGGATCTGGCCAAGGTCGTGACGACGCAGAAGTCCTATCCATGGACCAGCGGGGAGTGGAAACTGGGCAAGGGCTATGTCGAACAGACTGCCGCCAAATACCACGTCGTGGCCTATGACTTCGGGGTCAAGCGCAACATCCTGCACATGCTCGCCGAGCGTGGTTGCAAGCTGACAGTCGTGCCGGCACAGACGACTGCTGAAGAAGTCTTCGCGCTCAATCCGGATGGCGTGTTCCTGTCCAACGGCCCAGGCGATCCCGAGCCTTGCGACTACGCCGTCGAAGCCTCGCGCAAGTTCCTCGAGCGCAAGCTGCCGACTTTCGGCATCTGTCTCGGTCACCAGATCATGGGTCTCGCTGCAGGCGCCAAGACACGCAAGATGAAGTTCGGCCATCACGGCGGCAATCATCCGGTGAAGGATCTGGATTCCGGTCGCGTGCTGATCACCAGCCAGAACCACGGTTTCGAAGTAGACGTGAATACGCTGCCGGCTAACGTGCGCAGCAGCCACGTCTCGTTGTTCGACGGCAGCCTGCAAGGTCTCGTCTGGACCGACCGCCCTGCACTGTGCTTCCAGGGTCACCCCGAGGCGAGCCCGGGGCCTGGCGACGTGGCCTATCTGTTCGACCGTTTTGTCGATCTGATGGCAACAGCAAAGAAATAAGCAGTAACGAAATCAAGGCCGCAGCCACGAGTTGCGTGCCCCACGAAATGCAATTCAGGTATTGATATGGCCAAGCGGACAGACATCCAATCCATCCTCATCATCGGCGCCGGCCCGATCATCATCGGTCAGGCCTGCGAGTTCGATTACTCCGGCGCGCAAGCCTGCAAGGCGCTGCGCGACGAGGGTTACAAGGTCATTCTGGTCAATAGCAATCCGGCCACGATCATGACCGACCCGAACATGGCCGATGTGACCTACATCGAGCCCATCACCTGGCAGGTGGTCGAGCGCATCATCGAGAAGGAGCGCCCTGACGCGGTGCTGCCGACCATGGGTGGTCAGACAGCCTTGAACTGCGCGCTGGATCTGTGGCGCAACGGTGTGCTCGACAAGTACAAGGTCGAGCTGATCGGCGCGACGCCGGAAGCCATCGACAAGGCCGAAGACCGCCTCAAGTTCAAGGATGCGATGACCAAGATCGGTCTCGAATCCGCACGTTCCGGCATCGCTCACAGTATGGAAGAGGCGCTGGCCGTGCAGGTCAAGATGGGCTTCCCGGCCATCATTCGCCCGTCCTTCACCATGGGCGGCAGCGGCGGTGGTATCGCTTACAACATCGAAGAGTTTGTCGAGATCTGTACGCGCGGCCTCGACCTTTCGCCGACCAATGAACTGCTGATCGAAGAGTCGCTGCTGGGCTGGAAAGAATTCGAGATGGAAGTCGTGCGCGACCGCGCCGACAACTGCATCATCATCTGTTCTATCGAAAATCTCGACCCGATGGGTGTGCACACCGGTGACTCCATCACCATCGCGCCGGCCCAGACGCTGACCGACAAGGAGTACCAGATCATGCGTAATGCATCGATCGCGGTGCTGCGCGAGATCGGTGTGGATACAGGCGGGTCCAACGTGCAGTTCGCGGTTAATCCCAAGGATGGCCGCCTGATCGTCATCGAGATGAATCCGCGTGTGTCGCGTTCATCTGCGCTGGCGTCGAAGGCGACCGGTTTCCCGATCGCCAAGGTTGCTGCCAAGCTGGCCGTGGGCTTCACGCTCGACGAACTCAAGAACGAGATCACGGGCGGCGTGACGCCGGCTTCGTTCGAGCCCTCGATCGACTACATCGTCACCAAGGTGCCGCGTTTCGCGTTCGAGAAATTCCCGACCGCCAACAATCGCTTGACGACGCAGATGAAGTCCGTGGGTGAGGTCATGGCGATCGGCCGTACCTTCCAGGAGTCCTTCCAGAAAGCCCTGCGTGGTCTGGAAGTCGGCGTCGATGGTCTCAACAAGAAGACTGACGATCGCGAAGAAATCGAGAAGGAACTCGGCGAACCGGGCCCTGAGCGTATCTGGTATGTCGGTGATGCCTTCGAGAGCGGCATGACGCTTGAAGAAGTGCATAACCTGACGAAGATCGATCCGTGGTTCCTTGCGCAGATCAAGGACATCGTCGATCACGAGATGGAGCTGGATGACCGCTCGCTGGGTTCGATCGATGCGGCCGAGTTGCGCCGCCTCAAGCGCAAGGGCTTCTCGGATCGCCGTCTCGCCAAGCTGCTGAAGACGGACGAATCGACGCTGCGTGCGCGTCGCCAGGCGCTGGGTGTGCGCCCGGTCTACAAGCGTGTGGATACCTGCGCAGCAGAGTTCGCGTCCAATACGGCTTACATGTACTCGACCTATGAGGAAGAGTGCGAAGCGCAGCCGACCGACAAGAAAAAGATCATGGTGCTGGGTGGTGGCCCGAACCGTATCGGTCAGGGTATCGAGTTCGACTATTGCTGCGTGCACGCAGCGCTTGCCCTGCGTGAGGATGGTTATGAAACCATCATGGTCAACTGCAACCCGGAAACTGTGTCGACCGACTACGACACTTCCGACCGCCTGTACTTCGAGCCGCTGACGCTGGAAGACGTGCTCGAGATCGTCGCCATCGAAAAGCCGGTCGGTGTGATCGTGCAGTTCGGGGGCCAGACGCCGCTCAAGCTGGCACGTGATCTCGAAGCCAACGGCGTGCCGATCATCGGCACTTCACCAGACATGATCGATGCAGCGGAAGACCGTGAGCGCTTCCAGAAGCTCATCAACGATCTGGGCCTCAAGCAGCCGCCGAATCGTACGGCGCGTACCGAGGCGGACGCGATTCGTCTGGCTGGTGAAATCGGTTATCCGCTGGTCGTGCGCCCGAGCTACGTGCTGGGTGGTCGTGCGATGGAGATCGTGCACGAGCAGAAGGATCTCGAGCGCTACATGCGTGACGCCATCAAGGTGTCCAACGATTCGCCGGTGTTGCTCGATCGCTTCCTCAACGACGCGACGGAAGTTGACGTCGATGCGCTGTCCGATGGCAAGCAGGTCATCATCGGCGGCATCATGCAACACATCGAACAGGCCGGCGTGCACTCGGGCGACTCCGCTTGCTCGCTGCCGCCGTACACGCTGTCGGCCGAAATGCAGGATGAGTTGCGTCGCCAGACCGAACAGATGGCCAAAGCACTCAACGTGGTCGGCCTCATGAACGTGCAGTTCGCCATTCAGGGCGAGACCGTCTATGTGCTGGAAGTGAATCCACGTGCTTCGCGTACGGTGCCGTTCGTATCCAAGGCCTGTTCCTTGCCGCTGGCCAAGATCGCTGCGCGCTGCATGGCTGGTCAATCGCTGGCGGAGCAGGGCATCAAGGGTGAAGTCGTACCACCGTACTACTCGGTGAAGGAAGCGGTCTTCCCATTCAACAAATTCCCGGGCGTGGATACGATCCTTGGCCCTGAAATGAAGTCGACCGGTGAAGTCATGGGCGTGGGCCGCACATTCGGCGAAGCCTTCGTGAAGAGCCAACTGGCCGCGGGCACGCGCTTGCCGGCTTCCGGCAAGGTCTTCATCAGCGTCAAGCCAACGGACCGCGAAAAGGCTGTCGAGGTCGCACGCGAGCTGGTGTCGCTGGGTTTCAGTCTGGTTGCGACTAAAGGCACCGCGACCCACCTGCAGTCGGCCGGCATCGAGGTGGCGCCAGTCAATAAGGTGATGGAAGGCCGCCCGCACATTGTCGACATGATCAAGAACAACGAGATCGTGCTTGTCATCAACACCGTTGAAGAGAAGCGTCAGGCGATTGTCGATTCCCGCTCGATCCGCACCAGCGCGCTTGCCGCCAAGGTGACGGTCTACACCACTATCGAAGGTGCGCGTGCCGCTTGCATGGGTATTCGTCACCTTGCTGTTCTCGAAACCTATTCGCTGCAGAGCCTGCATGCCGAACTGAACGGATAAGAAATAGATAGCCATGGCCAGTGTTCCACTTACCGTGAAGGGCGCAGAACTACTGCGTGCCGAATTGCATCAACTGAAGACCATCGAACGACCGCGTGTGATCGAAGCGATTGCTGAAGCACGTTCGCATGGAGATCTGTCGGAAAACGCCGAATATGATGCCGCCAAGGAGCGCCAGGGCTTCGTTGAAGGTCGCATCAAGGAAGTCGAAGGCAAGCTTTCGGTGGCCCAGATCATCGACCCGAAGCTGCTCGATGCGGATGGCCGTTGCGTGTTCGGCGCGACTGTCGATCTCGAGGATCTCGAGTCCGGCGACAAGGTGACCTACCAGATCGTTGGTGACGACGAAGCCAGCCTCAAGGACGGCAAGATTTCGATCTCTTCGCCGATTGCGCGTGCCTTGATCGGCAAGCATGCGGGTGACGTGGCCGATGTGCAGGCGCCCGGCGGCCTGCGTTCTTACGAAGTTCTCGACGTCAAATACATCTGACCGCGGCCCGTCAGTAATGAGCCGCGTCGCAGACTACCTTTTTGCTATCTCGGTCACGTTGTGGGTCGGTGTGCTTTGGGCACTCGGCCTCGTTGCAGCGCCGGTGTTGTTTCGTGAGCTGAGTGATCGTGCGCTGGCGGGTAATCTCGCGGGGGCGATGTTCGCCGTGATGGCTTGGGTCGGAATTGGCGCTGCGACCTATGCGCTGTTGTTTCTCTTTGCCCGTGAAGGCGCGCGCGCGCTGAAAACAGCGGCCTTCTGGTTGATTCTGGTGATGCTGCTGCTGACACTGGCGGGGCATTTCGGTGTCACGCCCATCCTCGCGCATCTGAAGGCAGAGGCGCTGCCACGCGAGGTCATGGAAAGTGTGTTGCGCGATCGTTTCATGGCTTGGCACGGCGTTTCGAGCGTGCTGTACCTGATTCAATGCGCACTGGGTGTTGCGCTGGTGACGCAACTGTTCAAGCGCTGAGTTTTAGCGCGGTGCAGCCGTGGGCTGCACCCTGGCAGGCGTTTCAGCGGGCGCTCTTCTTGGCGCGATCGCTTCCCAATGGGGCTTTGCGATGACGCTCCGATGTGCCGCGCAGGCCGGCACGCGGTGGTTTTGTCGTAGTCGGGCGGCCCGGGCGGGAAGGGGCTGCGGTCTTGCCAGCCTTCTTCACAGGGGCTGCGGCAGGCGCTGCCTTGACGGTGGTGTCCGGCTTGAAAACGACGAGCAGCTTGCCGATGTTTTGCACTGGTGCGCAATCAAGCCGCGAGCAGATTTCCAGAAGGTAGCCCATGCGCGTCTCGCGATCATCGCCATAGACGCGGATCTTGATCAGCTCATGCGCCTTGAGGGCGACTTCGATTTCCTTGAGCACGCTCGCGGTGAGTCCCTTGTCGGCGATGCTGACGACGGGATCGAGATGATGGGCGCGGGCACGCAGTTCGCGGCGTTGCGCGGCTTTGAGTTCAAACATTGACAGTGATTCCTGATAAAACGTGATTGTATCGCGTTAAAAATGAACAGGTCGCGTGAGTTTCTGCAGCGTGGCGAGCAGGGGAATGCAATGAAGCGCAGTAAAACCAGCAAAGGCTGGATGATGGAACACGTAAACGACCCTTGGGTGCAGAAGGCCAAGGCGGATGGTTTGCGTTCGCGCGCAGCCTACAAGTTACTGGAAATAAACGAGAAAGACCGACTTCTCAAGCCCGGTATGGTGGTCGTCGACCTTGGGGCAGCCCCCGGTTCGTGGTGCCAGGTGGCGGCACGGCGCGTACAGCCAGGTGGGCTGTTGCTTGCGCTAGATTTGCTCCCTATCGAGCCTTTGCCCGGTGTCACCTTTCTCCAAGGGGACTTTCGCGAGGACGATGTGCTTGCCGAGTTCGAGAAATTGCTGGATGGACGTCGGGTGGATCTTGTTTTGTCTGATATGGCCCCCAACATATCGGGAGTATCAACAAGTGACGACGGCCGGATGATGCACCTTGCGGAGCTTGCGCTTGATTTTTCCACCAATCATCTGCGTCCAGGTGGCAGCATGTTGATCAAGCTGTTTCAAGGTGCTGGCTATATGGAGTACCGACAGGCCATGCAGAAACAATTCGGCGTAGTGCATGCGCGTAAGCCCCAGGCTTCGCGAGATCGTAGTGCCGAAGTGTATTTGCTTGGGCTGGACCATCGGCCGCTATCCCGATGATTGCTCGGCGCAATTGATGCTTGGGAACGAACGGGCATAGAATGGGTCTGCCATACTTGGCAAGAGCATTATTCCAGTGCTCATTCGAAGCTTTTTGCAGCTGTAGTAACCATGACTTAGGCCTCCGTGAGGCGGCAGTGAGGAAATGACTTGAACAATATTTTCAAGAATCTTGCGATCTGGCTGGTGATTGGCGTCGTCTTGATGACCGTGATCAGCAAGATCAGTGGAAATCCCGCAGCGGGAGCGCGCGCGGTTTCCTATTCCGACTTCATCGAAAGCGTCCGTGCCGGTCGCCTCAAGAATGTCGTCATCCAGGACGGTAGTATGACGCCGGAGATTGTTGCCGAGACAGCTGATGGTTCGAAGATCCACACGACGGGTACGCGTCTGGACAACAAGCTGATTGATGATCTGGTGCGCAGTAACACCCAGTTCGACGTCAAGCCACGCGAGGAACAATCCTGGTTCCTGAGCGCCTTGCTTAACTGGTTCCCGATGCTGCTGCTGATCGGCGTGTGGATTTTCTTCATGCGCCAGATGCAAGGCGGTGGTCGTGGTGGTGCGTTCTCGTTCGGCAAGAGCAAGGCGCGCATGCTGGACGAGTCGTCGAACTCCATCACTTTTGCTGACGTTGCGGGTTGCGACGAGGCCAAGGAAGATGTTTCCGAGTTCGTCGACTTCCTGCGTGATCCTTCCAAGTTCCAGAAACTCGGTGGTCGCATCCCGAAGGGCGCACTGATGGTCGGTTCGCCGGGAACCGGCAAGACCTTGCTGGCCAAGGCGATTGCAGGCGAAGCCAAGGTACCGTTCTTCAGTATTTCCGGCTCCGATTTCGTTGAAATGTTTGTCGGTGTTGGTGCCGCGCGCGTTCGCGACATGTTTGAGAACGCCAAGAAGCACGCGCCGTGCATTATTTTTATCGATGAAATCGATGCGGTCGGCCGTCAGCGCGGTGCGGGCATGGGCGGTGGTAACGATGAACGCGAGCAGACCTTGAATCAGCTGCTCGTGGAAATGGACGGTTTCGAAGGTACGACAGGTGTCATCGTCATCGCCGCTTCCAATCGCCCTGACGTGCTCGATCCCGCGCTGATGCGTCCAGGTCGTTTCGATCGTCAGATCGTTGTGCCTCTGCCGGATATTCGTGGTCGCGAGCAGATCCTGCGCGTGCATATGCGCAAGGTGCCGATTGCGCCAGATGTTGATGCAATGGTGTTGGCGCGTGGTACGCCGGGCATGTCTGGCGCAGATCTCGCCAACCTGGTGAATGAGGCAGCCCTGTTTGCCGCACGCAGTAACAAGCGTCTGGTTGATATGGACGACTTCGAGAAGGCCAAAGACAAGATCTTCATGGGACCGGAGCGCCGCTCCATGGTGCTCACCGAAGACGAGCGCCGCGCGACTGCGTATCACGAGTCAGGGCACGCTGTTGTTGCCAAGATCCTGCCGGGTACGGATCCGGTCCACAAAGTCACCATCATGCCGCGTGGCCGCGCTCTGGGTCTGACCTGGCAGCTGCCTGAGCGTGATGCGATCAGCCTCTACAAGGATCAGATGCTGTCAACGATTTCGATCCTCTTTGGCGGCCGTATTGCCGAAGACCTCTTCGTGCATCGCATTTCGACAGGGGCATCGAACGACTTCGAACGTGCGACCCGCATGGCTCGTGACATGGTTACGCGCTACGGTATGTCGGACAAGATGGGGCCGATGGTGTACGGCGAAAACGAAGGCGAAGTCTTCCTCGGCCGTTCGGTCACGACTCACAAGAGCGTGTCGGAAACGACGATGCAGGAGGTCGATGGCGAAATCCGTCGCATCATTGATGAGCAATACGCTCTGGCTCAGAAGATTCTCGAGGACAATCGCGACAAGGTAGAGGCCATGACGGCCGCGTTGATGGAGTGGGAAACCATTGATGCAGACCAGATCAACGACATCATGGATGGTCGTCCTCCGCGCCCACCGAAGGCTGTTGTGACACCACCGTCTTCACGTCAGGACAATTCCCCGGGTGCGGCACCGAATGCCGCTGCACCCGCCTGATCAGTTGTCGCTATTTTGAACAATGGCTCCGGAATTTGTGACACCACCGTCTTCACGTCAGGACAATTCCCCGGGTGCGGCACCGAATGCCGCTGCACCCGCCTGATCAGTTGTCGCTATTTTGAACAATGGCTCCGGAATGTCGGAGCCATTTTCTTTTGTATCGGGATATGCCAGAGAGATGACAGGTACTGCGAATGACTCCGGATTCCGTTGCGGGCGTTTCCGGCTATCGCTAACGCGGCCGTTGATCATGGCGATCATCAATGTGACGCCAGATTCCTTTTCGGGTGACGGGCTCGTTGGCCGACGAGACATGGCGCTGCGCCAGGCGGAGCAAGCAATTGCAGACGGGGCCGATATTCTTGATATTGGTGGCGAGTCTTCACGGCCGGGGGCAGAGGCTGTGGGCCTGCAGGAAGAGCTCGATCGAGTCGTGCCGATTGTTGAGGCCTTTGCGAACGCCGGTGTTCCGCTCTCGGTTGATACAGTCAAGCCGCAGGTCATGCGCGCTGTAGCGAGTGCGGGTGCGGCCATCATCAATGACATCAATGGGCTGCGAGAGCCTGGGGCAATCGAGGCCGTTGCCGCTACCGACGTCGGGGTATGCCTGATGCACATGCAAGGTGAGCCGCGTACGATGCAGTCCGCGCCGCACTATAGGGACGTCGTAACCGAAGTAAGGGATTTCCTTTGCTTGCGTGCCGATGCCTTGAAGTCTGCGGGGGTTGCGACGGAGCGTATCCTGGTCGATCCAGGTTTCGGTTTTGGCAAGGCCCTGGTGCACAACCTGGCCTTGTTCGCAGATCTGTCGCGGCTGCGTGACTTGGGATATCCGCTGCTGATAGGTGTTTCGCGCAAGTCGATGCTGGGGCAGATTACTGGTCAGCCTGTTGCGCAACGCCTGGCGGCGAGTGTGGCGGCGGCCATGCTGGCGGTACAGCGCGGTGCCGCCATTGTGCGGGTACATGATGTTGCCGCGACGCGTGACGCGTTCGCAATCATGGCGGCCATCCAATCGCATCAACAGAATTCGTAATCAGTATTCAAGAACAGGGACTCAGGTATGGGACGCAAATATTTCGGAACAGATGGTGTGCGCGGTCGGGTTGGCGACGCACCGATCACGCCGGATTTTGTCATGCGTTTGGGATATGCCGCAGGCAAAACGCTTGTTGCGCGCGAGAAGTTGAAGGAAGGCGAGCACCCGGCGGTGCTGATTGGCAAAGACACGCGGATCTCAGGCTACATGCTGGAAGCGGCATTGGAGGCAGGTTTCAACGCCGCGGGTGTCGATGTGATGCTTGCTGGTCCGATCCCGACGCCTGCGGTGGCCTATCTGACGCGCGCGCTGCGCCTACAGGCGGGCGTGGTCATCTCTGCCTCGCACAATCCATATTTTGACAACGGTATCAAATTCTTCTCAGCCAACGGCACGAAGCTGCCGGATGCAGTCGAAACAGAGATCGAAGCTCACCTCGATGAGCCGATGGGATGTGCCGATTCGGCGCAGCTGGGAAGGGCGCGCCGTATTGACGATGCGGCGGGACGCTATATCGAATTCTGCAAGAGCACTTTTCCGAACGATCTGGATTTGCGCGGGCTAAAAATTGCGGTCGACTGCGCCAATGGAGCCGCCTACAAGATCGCTCCAAAGGTCTTTCACGAATTGGGGGCGGATGTAGTTGCGGTGGGTGTGGAACCGAGCGGCCGCAATATCAACGATGGTGTTGGCGCCACGGTGCCCAAAAATCTGAGTGCGGCGGTGCGTAGTAGTCACGCTGACATTGGCATCTCGCTGGATGGCGATGCTGACCGCCTGATGATGTGCGACAGCACGGGTGAAATCTACGACGGCGACAAGCTTTTGTATGTTATCGCCAAAGCGCAACACGCTCTGGGTCAGCTTGATGGAGTAGTCGGGACCTTGATGAGCAATCTGGGATTCGAACATGCAATCAAGCGACTCGGAGTGCCTTTCCATCGCGCCAAGGTGGGGGATCGTTACGTTCTGGAAATGATGGCGGAGACGGGGTGTAAGTTGGGTGGCGAGAACTCCGGTCACATCATCTGCCTGGATCGACATACAACTGGCGATGGCATTGTTTCGGCGTTGCAGGTTCTTGCCTCCTTGAGGCAGACCGGACAGAACCTCGCGCAAGCGTGCAGCGATCTGACTTTCTATCCGCAGCGTCTGATCAACGTACGTATGGCTGCTGGTTTTGATTGGGCTGCAAATGCCAGTATCCAGTCTGCGCATGACCTGGCGGTCAAAGAGTTGGGCGATACCGGTCGAGTGCTGTTGCGGCCCTCTGGAACCGAGCCCTTGTTGCGCGTGATGGTGGAGGGGAGCGAGGCCGAAAAGGTCGAGCGGTTGGCGCACACAATTGCTGATGCCGTATTGCAAGCGGTCGCGTGAAAGAATTCAGACAAATTTCCCCAGAATAGTGCGTGAATCCTTGACCGGGGCTGATGTCGTGGCTACAATTCTGCTTCTTTTTTCGGCCCGGAAATCATGGGAAGCTTCTGGTTCAATCTCATCCTCGTCGTGCACGTCATTGTTGGCCTTGCGGTCATCGTGTTCGTCTTGCTGCAGCATGGCAAGGGTGCTGATGTAGGTGCTTCCTTCGGTGGCGGCGCATCGGGCAGCCTGTTTGGTGCTTCCGGTTCTGCGAACTTCCTCAGTCGCACAACCTCGATTCTCGCAACCTTGTTTTTCGTGACCAGCTTGACGCTGACTTATCTGGCTAGCCATCGTACCGCGACGTCTTCTAGCGTCCTGGATACAATGACCGAGCAGTCGATTCCCGCGGCAGTAGCGCCTGCAGCTTCGGCGCCGCAGTCTAGTGAGATTCCGAAGTAAGTAGTTTCAAGTACTGTTGTAACGGCGCAATAGACGTATTTTGTTGCTTGGCAGCAAAATCGGCGCCGAGTATAATTCGCTCAGTTGTGAGCGTGCCGACGTGGTGAAATTGGTAGACACGCCATCTTGAGGGGGTGGTGGCGCAAGCTGTGTGAGTTCGAGTCTCACCGTCGGCACCATGAATTCAGAACGCCCGCGTATGCGGGCGTTTTTCCGACTTCGGTGGCATCACGCCGGGTCAAATCTGCTGCGGATAGAAAATGCTAGAAAACTACTTCCCGGTGTTGTTGTTCATCATCCTTGGAGTAGTCATTGCGGCAGTCCCCGTCATTCTCGGGTGGGTCATTGCGCCCCACAAACCCGATGCGCAAAAAAACTCTCCTTACGAGTGCGGCTTCGAAGCTTTCGAAGATGCGCGGATGAAATTTGACGTCCGCTACTATCTGCTTGCCATCCTCTTCATTTTGTTCGATCTCGAAGTGGCCTTCCTGCTGCCTTGGGCATCGATCCTCAAAGACATCGCCGCAACCCCGTCGTTGCGCGCATTCGGTTTTTTCGAAATGCTGATTTTTCTTGGCGTGCTCATCATTGGTTATGTGTACGTCTGGAGAAAGGGCGCGCTGGACTGGGAATAACCCCGCTCCGCGTCCACTATTGATTTGAGGAAATCGCCGTGAGTATCGAAGGCGTCTTTCGCGAGGGGTTTGTCACAACCTCCATGGATACGGTCATCAACTGGACTCGTACCGGATCTCTGTGGCCCATGACATTCGGGTTGGCGTGTTGTGCCGTGGAGATGATCCACGCAGGCTGTGCGCGCTACGACCTGGATCGTTTTGGGGTCGTCTTCCGTCCAAGCCCTCGTCAGTCTGATCTGATGATTGTTGCCGGTACGCTGTGCAACAAGATGGCCCCAGCTCTGCGCAAAGTCTACGATCAGATGGCCGAGCCGCGCTGGGTGATCTCCATGGGGTCGTGCGCGAACGGTGGTGGCTACTATCACTATTCATACTCCGTCGTGCGTGGTTGCGACCGCATTGTGCCTGTGGATGTGTATGTACCGGGCTGTCCTCCGACCGCTGAGGCGTTGCTGTACGGCATCGTGCAGTTGCAGAACAAGATCAAACGTACCAACACTATTGCTCGTTAAGCGTAAGGCGGAAGTCTGCGCTTGACTGCTGGTTTTGATTGGCAGCTTCACTGGACTAATCACTGGATTGGCATCTGCATGAGTTCAAAGCTGGAAAGACTGATTGATGCGTTGAATGCTGCGCTCGAAGGGCGCGGCGTCTCGCTGGTGAAAGATTGCGGCGAGGTGACCTTGGAGGTCTGCGCCGCGGATTATCTGTCGGTGGCAGAGTTGCTGCGCGATGCGCCGACTCTGCGTTTTGAACAACTGATTGACCTGAGCGGGATTGACTACGCCAGCTATGCAGGGCTGCGGAGCAATGCGCGCCGCTATGCTGCTGTCCTGCATTTGCTTTCGGTTTCGCATAACTGGCGTGTACGCTTGCGCGTTCACGCGGACGACGACGCTTTTCCTGTTGTCGCATCGGTTGTGTCGATCTGGCCGTCGGCCAACTGGTTCGAGCGTGAAGCGTTCGACCTCTACGGCATCATGTTTGAAGGCCATCCTGACTTGCGTCGCATCCTGACCGACTACGGTTTTGTCGGCCATCCTTTCCGCAAGGATTTTCCTGTGTCCGGCTACATGGAAATGCGCTACGACCCGGAGCAGGGTCGTGTGATCTATCAGCCCGTGACAATCGCGCCACGCGAAGTGACGCCGCGCATCGTGCGCGAAGAGAGCTATGGAGACGTTGGCCATGGCTGAGATTCGTAACTACACCATCAACTTCGGGCCGCAACATCCGTCCGCACACGGCGTGTTGCGTCTGGTGCTGGAACTCGACGGCGAAGTGGTCGAGCGCGCTGACCCGCACGTTGGTCTGCTGCACCGTGGCACCGAAAAGCTTGCCGAGACGCGCACCTGGATTCAGTCGGTGCCGTATATGGATCGTCTCGACTACGTTTCCATGATGTGCAATGAGCATGCGTATTGCATGGCTATCGAGAAGTTGCTCGGTATCGAAGTGCCGACGCGTGCTCAATACATCCGCGTGATGTTCGATGAGATCACCCGCATCCTCAATCATCTGTTGAACATCGGCACGCATGCGCTCGACATCGGCGCGATGACGATGGTGCTGTACACCTTCCGTGAGCGTGAAGACCTCATGGATGCCTATGAGGCTGTCTCTGGTGCACGCATGCATGCGGCTTACTATCGGCCGGGCGGCGTGTATCGCGACCTGCCGGACGCAATGCCGAAATACGAGCAGTCGAAGTTCAAGAGCGCGACGACTGTGAAGCAACTGAACGAATCGCGTGAAGGTTCGCTGCTCGATTTCCTCGAAGACTTCGTCACGCGCTTTCCGAAGCTGATCGACGAATATCACACCTTGCTGACTGACAACCGTATCTGGAAGCAGCGTACGGTCGATATCGGAATCGTGACGCCGGAGCGTGCATTGGCACTGGGTTTTACCGGGCCGATGCTGCGGGGCTCGGGTGTCGAGTGGGATCTGCGTCGCAAGCAACCCTACGAAGTCTACGATCAACTCGCCTTCGACATTCCTGTCGGCGTGAATGGCGATTGCTATGACCGTTACCTGTGTCGCATGGAAGAGATGCGCCAGAGCAATCGCATCATCCAGCAGTGCATTACCTGGCTGCGGGCCAATCCTGGCCCGGTGATGATTGGCAGCCACAAGGTGGCGCCGCCTTCTCGCGAAAAGATGAAGGAAAACATGGAAGAGCTGATTCATCACTTCAAGCTCTTCACTGAAGGTATCCATGTGCCGCAAGGCGAGGTGTACTCTGCCGTCGAGCATCCCAAGGGTGAGTTCGGTGTATATGCCGTGTCTGATGGCGCCAACAAGCCTTATCGCCTGAAGCTTCGTGCGCCAGGCTTTGCGCATCTGGCAGCAATGGACGAGTTGTCTCGTGGCCACATGATTGCTGACGTGGTGGCCATCATTGGCACGATGGACATCGTGTTCGGTGAGATTGATCGTTAAGCGACAGACAAGAGAAACATATGCTGAGCGCAGACTCCCTGCAGAAAATTGATCGCGAAGTCGCCAAGTATCCGGCAGACCAGAAGCAGTCCGCCATCATGTCGGCTCTGCGCATTGCGCAGCAGGAAAAGGGCTGGTTACCGAACGACGTGATTGCTTTCGTTTCGGAATACTTGGGCATGCCGGCAATCGCCGGGCTGGAAGTGGCCACTTTCTACAATATGTACGACCTGAAGCCGGTTGGCGCGCATAAGCTGACTGTCTGTACGAATTTGCCTTGTGCGCTGTCGGGTGGTGTCGAGGCGGCTGAGTACATCAAGGAAAAGCTTGGCATTGGCTTCAATGAAACGACTGCCGACGGCAAATTCACGCTGAAGGAGGGCGAGTGCATGGGCGCCTGTGGCGACGCACCTGTCATCCTCGATAACAACCACCGCATGTGCAGTCGCATGGATCGCACGAAGATCGATGCATTGATCGCGGAGCTGTCGAAATGAGCGACGTGAGCACACCTGACGCACCTGCTGCGATGCCTTCGGGCCACGGCATTATTCTCGACGGCATTGCTGGTGAGAACACCTGGCGTCTTGAAGACTATCTCAAGCGCCGTGGTTACGAGGCACTCAAGAAGATCATCGCCAATGGCATCAAGCCGGACGAGATCATCGGCGAACTGAAGAAGTCTGCGCTGCGTGGACGTGGCGGCGCAGGGTTTCCTACGGGCCTGAAGTGGAGCTTCATGCCACGCTCGTTTCCGGGCGCGAAGTATGTCGTCTGTAATACGGATGAAGGGGAGCCCGGGACATTCAAGGATCGTGACATCCTGCGCTACAACCCGCATGCGCTGATCGAAGGCATGATCATCGCCGGTTACGCAATGGGTAGCGGGGTGGGTTACAACTACGTCCATGGCGAAATCTTTGCGGAGTACGAGCGCTTCGAGGAAGCATTGGCTGAAGCACGTGCGGCGGGGCTGCTAGGCAAGAACATCCTCGGTTCGGAATTCAGCTTCGAGTTGTATGCGCACCATGGCTATGGCGCCTATATCTGTGGTGAAGAAACAGCCTTGCTCGAATCGCTCGAAGGCAAGAAGGGGCAGCCACGTTTCAAGCCGCCGTTCCCTGCTAGCTTCGGTTTGTATGGCAAGCCGACGACGATCAATAACACTGAGACCTTTGCGTCCGTGCCCTACATCGTTCGCGAAGGTGGTGATGCCTTCCTGAATCTGGGCAAGCCGAACAATGGCGGCACCAAGTTGTTCTCGGTGTCGGGCCACGTGAACAAACCGGGTAACTACGAGATTCCTCTCGGTACGCCATTCTCTGTTCTGCTGGAAATGGCTGGTGGCATGCGTGGTGGCCGCAAGCTCAAGGCCGTCATTCCCGGTGGCTCATCAGCACCTGTGTTGCCCGCAGACATCATGATGGCGACCACCATGGACTATGACGCGATCGCCAAGGCGGGCTCCATGCTTGGTTCGGGCGCCGTGATCGTGATGGACGAGACGACCTGCATGGTCAAGGCCCTCGAGCGCCTGGCCTATTTCTATTTCGAAGAATCGTGCGGGCAGTGCACGCCTTGCCGTGAAGGTACCGGCTGGCTGTATCGCATCATTCACCGCATTGAAAGTGGACAGGGCCGTCAGGAAGATCTGGACGTGCTGGACAACGTCGCGGAAAACATTATGGGCCGCACTATTTGTGCGCTGGGCGACGCCGCGGCAATGCCGGTGCGTAGCTTCATCAAGCACTTCCGTGCCGAGTTCCAGCATCACGTCGATAACAAGTGCTGTGTCGTGCCGCCTGAAGTGCAGCGCGAAGGCAGCAAGATTTATGTGGGTTGATACAGATGCTTGAGATCGAAATCGACGGCAACAAGGTTGAAGTACCCGATGGCAGCACCGTCATGGATGCTGCCAACAAGGCGGGTGCCTACGTGCCGCACTTCTGCTATCACAAGAAATTGTCGATTGCGGCCAATTGCCGCATGTGCCTAGTCGAAGTAGAGAAGGCTCCGAAGGCGTTGCCTGCCTGCGCGACACCTGTGACGCCTGGCATGAAGGTCACGACGCATTCCGAGAAGGCCGTGAAAGCGCAGAAGGCTGTCATGGAGTTCCTGCTGATCAATCACCCCTTGGATTGCCCTATCTGCGACCAGGGCGGTGAGTGCCAGCTGCAGGATCTGGCGGTCGGCTATGGCGGTTCCGCATCGCGCTACAAGGAAGAGAAGCGCGTTGTCTTCAACAAGAATCTCGGCCCACTGATTTCGACCGACATGACCCGCTGCATCCATTGCACGCGCTGTGTGCGTTTTGGCCAGGAAGTCTCCGGCATCATGGAATTGGGCATGTCGGGGCGTGGTGAGCATTCCGAGATCCAGACCTTCGTTGACCGTACGGTCGACTCCGAGCTGTCCGGCAACGCCATCGATCTGTGTCCGGTCGGCGCGTTGACGTCGAAGCCATTCCGCTTTGCTGCCCGCACTTGGGAGCTGGCCCGTCGCAAGTCGGTGAGCCCGCACGACTCGCTGGGTAGCAACCTGATCGTGCAAACCAAGCTGGACGAAGTGAAGCGCGTCTTGCCGCTCGAGAACGAAGCGGTCAATGAATGCTGGCTGTCCGACAAGGATCGCTTCTCGTACGAGGGGCTGAAGTCCGACGACCGCCTGAGCGTGCCGCAAATCAAGCATGGTGGCGAATGGCACAAGGTTGATTGGCAGACTGCGCTTGAGTATGTCTCGAAGACGCTCAAGGACATTGTTTCCAATCATGGCGCGAACAGTGTCGGCGCATTGTTGTCGCCGCACAGTACGCTCGAAGAGCTGTATCTCGCACAGAAGTTCGTGCGTGGCCTGGGTAGCGATAATGTCGATTTCCGCCTGCGTCAGAGCGATTTTGCTCTAGATGGCAAACTCGCTGGCGCGCCCTGGCTCGGAATGCCGGTAGCCGATGTGAGCACGCTGGATGCTGCGCTGGTGATTGGTAGCTTCCTGCGCAAGGATCACCCACTGCTGGCGCAGCGCTTGCGCCGCGCCACGCGTCAGTACGCGAATGTTTCTCGCGTGCACGTGGCGCGTGAAGACTGGCTCATGCCGATCGATGCTGAAGCCATCGTCTCGCCTGTCGCGTTGGTGAATACACTGGCTGCCGTACTGGGGGCACTTGCCGCGTCTCAGAACGCTACCGTTGCGCCAGAGTGCGCTGCAATCGTCTCTTCGGCAGTTGCGTCGGATGAGTCAACGAAGATCGCAGAGAGTCTTGCCTCCGGCGAGAAGCGTGCCGTGTTCCTTGGCAATCTGGCTGTCCAGCATCCGCAGTACAGCTCGCTGTATGTAGTTGCTCAGGATATTGCGCGCATTGCCAATGCCAGCTTCGGCGTGATTGGTGAAGCCGCCAATTCGGTCGGCGGCTATTTGGCGGGTGCGGTACCGAAATCAGGTGGCAACGTGCGCAGCATGGTTGCGGCAGGTCTCAAAGCCTATATGGTTCTCGGCGCCGAAGCCGAGCTGGATGTTGCCGACGGCGCTGCCGCGCGTGCTGCGCTAGACGGTGCTGCTTCGGTCATTTACCTGGGTAGTTTTGCAGGCAAGGCGCCCGAGTATGCGGATGTGATGCTGCCGATTGCCCCGTTCACGGAAACGTCCGGTAGCTTCGTGAATACCGAAGGCCGCCTGCAGTCGTTCAACGCTGCAGCCAAGCCGCTTGGCGAGACGCGTCCAGCATGGAAGGTGTTGCGCGTGCTCGGCAATCTGCTGGATCTCGAAGGCTTCGAGCAAGCAAGTTCGGAAGCGGTACTGGCTGAAGTGCTTGCCTTGGGTGAGCCGGCCAGCCGTCTTGGTAATACGGTGGCTGGCTTTACGCCTGACGGCTCGCCTGCAGCAACAGGTATCCAGCGCATCGCCGATGTGCCACTGCATTTTGCTGACCCGCTGGTGCGCCGTTCTGTGCCGTTGCAGAAAACACGGGATTCAGCGCTGCCGACCGCACGCCTGCATTCAGCGCAATTGCGTGAGCTGGGTGTGGAGGAGGGGGCGCCAATCGCCGTGCGTAGCGCACAAGGCGAAGTGATCCTCAAGGCCAAGACCGATGACACCTTGCCGCTTGGCACGGTACGTGTTTCGTCTGCGCATGCCAGCACAGTCGCACTGGGCCCGCTGTTCGGTGACTTGACGGTGGAGCCCGCATGATGGAAGCGATGCTCCTCAATATCGTCCAGTACGTGGCGAACATCATCCACCTGCCAGCCGGTTTTGTACCCACCATCTGGCCCCTGGTGTGGACGCTGATCAAGATCGTTGCCATCGTCATCCCGATTTTCCTGTGCGTTGCCTACCTGACGCTTGCCGAGCGCAAGGTCATTGGTTACATGCAGGTACGGATCGGGCCTAACCGCGTTGGCCCGGCTGGTTTCCTGCAGCCGATTGCAGACGGCATGAAGCTCCTGCTGAAGGAGGTGATTCTTCCTCACCAGTCGAACAAGGCGCTATTCCTGCTGGCTCCCGTGCTGGCGTTTGCGCCTGCGTTGGCAGCTTGGGCGGTCGTGCCTTTCTCGTCGGGCCTGGTGCTGGCCGACATCAATGCCGGCATGCTCTACCTGATGGCCATCACTTCGTTCGGCGTGTATGGCGTGATCATCGCGGGCTGGGCATCGAACTCGAAGTACGCATTCCTGGGAGCCATGCGCGCGTCCGCGCAGATGGTGTCCTACGAACTGGCGATGGGTTTCGCACTGGTTTGCGTGTTGATGATTTCCGGCTCGTTGAACCTCTCGGCCATCGTTGAGGCGCAGCACACGAATGCGATCGCACAGCATGCAGGCTGGTTCAGTTTCCTCGGCTGGAACTGGTTGCCTTTGCTGCCGATGTTCATCATCTACCTGATCTCGGGCGTAGCCGAAACCAATCGCGCTCCGTTCGACGTCGTTGAAGGTGAGTCGGAAATCGTTGCTGGTCATATGGTCGAGTATTCGGGCATGGCTTTCGCGCTGTTCTTCCTTGCCGAATACGCCAACATGATCCTGGTGTCGGCGCTGACATCGACCTTCTTCCTCGGTGGCTGGTTGTCGCCGGTGAGCCTCCTGCCGGATGGGTTTTTCTGGCTGGCGGCGAAGACGTCTTTCGTGCTGTTCCTGTTCCTGTGGTTCCGTGCGACCTTCCCGCGGTTCCGCTTTGACCAGATCATGCGTCTGGGCTGGAAGATATTCATTCCGATCAGCATTGCCTGGGTACTTGTTACCGGGCTGTGGATCATGTCGCCGCTGTCGATCTGGAAGTAGGTTTCGCTATGGGTGCAGTCAATCAATTCTTTGGCAGTGTGTTGCTGCGTGAGCTGGTCAAGGGCCTTGCCCTGACCGGGCGGCATTTCTTTGCGCGCAAGATCACCGTACAGTTTCCGGAAGAGAAGACGCCGCAGAGCCCACGTTTCCGTGGCCTGCACGCCTTGCGTCGCTATCCCAATGGTGAAGAGCGCTGTATTGCATGCAAGCTTTGCGAAGCCGTGTGCCCCGCGATGGCGATCACTATCGAATCCGACCAGCGTGACGACGGTAGCCGTCGCACGACGCGCTATGACATCGATCTGACCAAGTGCATCTTCTGCGGGTTCTGTGAAGAGGCGTGCCCGGTCGATGCGATTGTCGAAACACGTGTCTTCGAGTACCACGGCGAGAAGCGTGGCGATCTCTATTACACCAAGCAGATGTTGCTGGCTGTTGGTGATCGCTATGAGGAGCAGATCGCCAAGGACCGCGAAGCCGACGCTCAGTATCGATAAAGCGTCGCCCGGTAGTTCGCACGGATTTCAGGAACACGCAGGGCCCGGACAACCGGGATACCAAGGACAAGCAAAGCCAGGCTGGCTGACAAGCTCATGGAAATTTCGACGATCTTCTTTTACGTGCTGGCGACGGTACTGGTGGCTTCCGGGCTGCTGGTCATCACCTCGCGCAATGCCATTCATTCGGCGCTGTTCCTGGTGCTGGCCTTCTTCACCTCGGGCGCAATCTGGATGATGTTGCATGCCGAGTTCCTCGCGATCGCCATCGTGTTGATTTACGTGGGCGCGGTCATGGTGCTTTTCCTTTTTGTTGTGATGATGCTGGACATCAATATCGACAAGATGCGCGAGGGTTTCTGGCGTTACCTGCCCGTAGGCCTCATCGTTGCTTTGGTGATGGTGGGCGAGATGGCCATGGTGCTCAACGGCAGCTACTTCCACCTGGAGCCTGCTCCGGGGCCGACTGCGGCGCAGAGCAACACCCAGGATCTGGCGCGCGAGATGTTCACGAATTACGCCTATCCCTTTGAAATTGCTTCTTTGATCCTGTTGGTCGCGATGATCGCGGCAGTGGCACTGACTTTCCGTCGTCGTCAGGGCCTGAAGAACGTTGATCCTGCCCAGCAGATTGCCGTGAAGGCGGCAGATCGCATGCGGATTGTGTCGATGCCTTCGGCGGGAGAGGAATAACAAGATGCTGCCGCTCTCTCACGTACTCATTCTCGGATCCATCCTGTTCGCCATCAGCGTGGTCGGCATTTTCCTCAACCGGAAGAACCTGATCGTTCTGCTGATGGCCATCGAGTTGATGTTGTTGGCTGTGAACATGAATTTCATCGCCTTCTCGTCCTACTACCAGGATCTGGATGGACAGATTTTCGTGTTCTTCATCCTGACGGTTGCGGCTGCCGAATCAGCAATCGGTCTCGCCATTCTCGTGGTGCTGTTCCGCAACATGCGTTCGATTCATGTCGATGACCTCGACAGCCTGAAGGGTTGAGATCAAAACAATGACCGCGATGCAGAAACTCTACCTTCTTGTTCCCCTTGCCCCGTTGGCGGGCGCCATTCTGGCCGGCCTGTTCGGCCGCGCCATCGGCCGCACGGCAGCGCATGTCGTCACCATTCTTGGCGTGCTCGTAGCGCTGATCGCGTCCTGCTACATCTTCCTGGACGTCCGCGCGGGTCACACCTTCAATGGTGCGCTCTACACGTGGGCAACCAGTGGCGGTATCAAGTTTGAAGTCGGCTTCCTGATCGACAGCCTGACAGTGATGATGATGCTGGTCGTGACTTTCGTGTCACTGATGGTGCACCTGTACACCGTTGGCTACATGAGTGAAGATCCAGGCTATCAGCGCTTCTTCAGTTACATCTCGTTGTTCACCTTCTCGATGTTGATGCTCGTCATGAGCAACAACTTCCTGCAACTGTTCTTCGGCTGGGAAGCTGTGGGCCTCGTGTCGTATCTGCTAATCGGCTTCTGGTACACGCGGCCGACGGCGATCTACGCCAACATGAAAGCCTTTCTCGTTAACCGTGTTGGCGATTTCGGTTTTCTCCTGGGCATCGGCTTGATCGCCGCTTTCGCCGGTACGCTCAATTACGCCGAAGTCTTCGCCAAGGGCGCGGAACTGGCTGCCATGACTGTTCCGTCGACGGGCTGGCCAATGATGACGGCGATCTGCATCTGCCTGTTCATTGGCGCAATGGGCAAGTCCGCGCAAGTGCCGCTGCACGTCTGGTTGCCGGATTCGATGGAAGGTCCGACACCTATTTCGGCGCTGATTCACGCTGCAACCATGGTGACGGCCGGTATCTTCATGGTGACACGCATGTCGCCCCTGTTCGAACTGTCGGAAACAGCCTTGTCTTTCGTGCTGGTGATCGGTGCGACGACGGCGTTGTTCATGGGCTTCCTCGGCATCATTCAGAACGACATCAAGCGCGTCGTTGCGTATTCGACGCTTTCGCAGCTTGGTTACATGACGGTCGCGCTCGGCGCTTCTGCTTACTCGGCAGCCGTCTTCCATCTGATGACGCACGCCTTCTTCAAGGCGCTGCTGTTCCTCGGTGCCGGTTCGGTCATCATCGGGATGCATCACGATCAGGACATCCGCAACATGGGTGGTCTGCGCAAGTACATGAAGGTGACGTGGATTACGTCGCTGCTTGGTTCGCTTGCCTTGATCGGTTTCCCGCTTTTGTCGGGCTTCTACTCGAAAGACTCGATCATCGAGGCCGTCAAGGAGTCGCATCGCTGGGGTTCTGGCTACGCGTATTTCTGCGTGATTGCAGGCGTGTTCATCACGGCCTTCTATTCCTTCCGCATGTACTTCCTCGTCTTCCATGGCGAAGAGCGTTTCGGCAAGGCCCATGCGCATCACGACGACCATGCGGCCGCAACGCATGACGATCATCATCACGCGGATGACGATCATGCGCACGACGCACACGCTGAAGACGACCACGATGAACATCATCACGGTCTGGCGCCCGGTCAGAAGCCGCATGAGTCACCATGGGTCGTGACTGTGCCTCTGGTGTTGCTGGCGATACCTTCCGTGCTGATCGGTTTCTTCACCATTGAACCCATGCTGTTCGGCGAATGGTTCAAGGGCGTGGTCACTGTAGCTGAACACAACGACGTGCTCGGGGAACTGGGTCATGAGTTCCATGGGCCTCTTGCCATGGCATTGCATGGACTGACGAGCTTGCCGTTCGCGCTGGCCATGGCGGGTGTGCTGCTGTCCTGGTTCTTCTATCTCAAGCGCCCGGATATCCCTGCGGCCATCCAGCGTCGTTGCTCGGCTCTGTATGTCCTGCTTGAGAACAAGTATTACTTTGACCGCTTCAATGAAATCGTCTTTGCAGGCGGAGCTCGTCGATTGGGCCGCATCTTCTGGAAGGCGGGCGATCAGACGCTGATTGATGGTCTTGCCGTGAATGGTTCGGTCAGTGTGGTTGGCGGCATTTCGCAGTTGATGCGCGCGCTGCAATCCGGCTTCGTCTATCACTACGCTTTCTGGATCATTTCCGGTGTTGCGGTATTGCTGGTCTGGATGTTCCCGGTGAGTCTGCTCGGCAAGCTCCTGAACCTGCTCTGAACACAAAATAATTAACGGATACCTGCAGATGACCGGTGTGCCTTACCTCAGTCTTTCCATCTGGATACCGATCTTCGGTGGCCTGCTGACGCTCGTCAGCGGTAGTGATCGCAATGCCGGCATTGCTCGCGTGATCGCGTTGATCACGGCCATCGTGGGCCTGGCTGTCACCTTGCCGCTGTTCTCGCACTTCGATGCCGCCAGTGCGGCCATGCAGTTCCAGGAAGAGGCCGCATGGATACCCTACATGCGGATCAACTACAGCCTTGGCGTGGACGGCATTTCAATGCCCTTCATCCTGCTGAACAGCTTCATCACATTGATCATCGTGGTGGCTGGCTGGGAGGTGATCCAGACCAAGGTTGCGCAGTACAACGCAGCGTTCCTGATCATGTCGGGCTTGCTCAACGGGATCTTCTCCGCGCTCGATGGCGTGCTGTTCTATGTGTTCTTCGAAGCTTCATTGATTCCGCTGTACCTCATCATCGGTATCTGGGGCGGGGCGAACCGTGTGTACGCTGCGCTGAAGTTTTTCCTCTATACCTTGCTTGGTTCGTTGTTGATGCTGGTGGCATTCATCTATCTGTTCCAGCATTCTGGCGGTAGCTTCAGCATTCTCGACTGGCACGAACTCAAGCTGGGTGAGTCCGCGCAGGCTTGGATTTTCTGGGGCTTCCTGCTTTCGTTCGCAGTCAAGGTGCCAATGTGGCCCGTGCACACCTGGTTGCCAGATGCCCACGTCGAAGCGCCGACGGGCGGCTCGGTGGTGCTGGCTGCTATCGGCCTGAAGCTCGGTGCCTACGGCTTCCTGCGTTTCTCGCTGCCCGTCGTACCGGATGCTGCGCAGTATTTCGCACCGCTGATGATCACGTTGTCGCTCATCGCAGTGATCTACATCGGTTTCGTCGCGCTCGTGCAGACCGATATGAAGAAGCTTGTGGCGTACTCTTCGATTTCGCACATGGGTTTCGTCACACTCGGCTTCTTCATGTTCAACCAGCTGGGTGTGGAAGGCGCGCTGGTGCAGATGATCTCGCACGGTTTCGTGTCGGGAGCCATGTTCCTTTGTATCGGCGTGCTCTATGACCGGATGCATACCCGCCAGATCGCTGACTACGGCGGTGTCGTGAATCGCATGCCGAAGTTCGCTGCATTGTTCATGCTGTTTGCCATGGCCAATGCAGGCTTGCCAGCAACCAGCGGTTTTGTTGGCGAGTTCATGGTCATTCTCGGGGCGGTGAAATTCAATTTCTGGATTGGCTTCGCCGCGGCGACCACGCTGATCATGGGCGCGGCCTACACCTTGTGGATGTACAAGCGCGTTGTGTTCGGCGCAGTCGCCAACTCGCATGTGGCAGAGCTTGACGATATCAACAAGCGTGAATTTGCATTCCTCTTGGTGCTCGCCGTGTGCGTGCTTGTGATGGGCCTGTATCCATTGCCGATCACCGAGGTGATGCATGCGTCCGTGAGCAATCTGCTGCAGCACGTAGCGGCAGGCAAGCTGTAAGTCGGCTGTGATCCGGATACTGAAAATCAGACAGGCATAAAATGGAATTCCAGATACCAGACTTTTACCCGGCTGCCGCTGAGCTGTTCGTTGCGGGCATGGCCTTGGTGGTGCTGCTGATCGTGTCGTTCGTACGTCGTGGCGCAACGGTGGCTTATTGGCTGACGCAAGCAACGGTCGTCGGCATGGCTCTCGTTGCGCTGCTCTCCGGTCGTGACGTGGGCTTCACTTTCGGCCAGATGTATATCGACGATCCGCTGGGTGATTTCCTCAAGCTGTGGGTCGCGCTGTCTGTATTGACGAGCCTTCTCTATGGCCGTCGCTATCTCATTGACCGTGGCCTGGAGTCGGCCGAGTACTACCTGATTGTCATGTTCTCGATGCTGGGGTCAATGATCCTGATCTCGGCAGGCAGTCTGCTGACGGTGTATCTCGGCCTGGAAATGTTGTCTCTGTCGTCCTATGCGCTGGTCGCTATCAACCGCGATTCGACACAGTCAACCGAAGCCGGCATGAAGTACTTCGTGCTCGGGGCCCTGGCATCAGGTCTGCTGCTGTATGGGATTTCGATGGTCTATGGCGCTACCCAGACGCTCAATATCATCGATGTGGCACGCGCCTTGTTCGAACAGCAGGCGAATCGCCCCGTGCTGATGTTCGGCATGGTTTTCGTGGTGGCAGGGGTAGGCTTCAAGATGGGCGCAGTGCCTTTCCACATGTGGTTGCCGGACGTGTATCAAGGTGCACCGACAGCGGTGACCTTGTTGATTGCTTCAGCGCCGAAGCTTGCTGCATTTGCGATGACATTCCGCCTGCTGGCCGTAGGCTTCTGGGACTTCGCTCAACAGTGGCAGATGATGCTGATCCTGCTTGCAATCGGCTCGCTGGTCATCGGTAATCTCGGGGCGATCGCGCAAACCAATATCAAGCGCATGCTCGCGTTCTCGACGATTGGCCATATGGGCTTCATCCTGCTGGGCCTGGCTTCAGGCGTGGTGGGAGGCGAGCGCTACCTTGCTGACAACGCCTATTCGGCAGCGTTGTTCTACGTCGTGACCTATGTGCTGACCACGCTGGCAAGCTTCGGCATGATCCTGTTGATGTCCCGCGCTGGTTTCGAAGCTGATCAGATCAGCGACTTCAAGGGGCTCAACAAGCGCAACAGCTGGTGGGCAGCAATGATGTCCATGGTGATGTTCTCGATGGCTGGCATCCCGTTCTTCGTTGGCTTTTTCTCGAAGTTCCTCGTCTTGCAGTTCGTCGTGGCAACAGACCATGTTTGGCTCGCAGTGTTGGCTGTCATGATGTCGCTGATTGGTGCTTTCTACTATCTGCGTATCGTGAAATTGATGTACTTCGACGAGCCTATCGATGAGTCCCCCATCGTTGCAGGTGTTGGGGTGCGTGTCGTGCTGTCTGCCAATGTTCTCGCTGTCGCAGCCTTCGGCTTGTTCCCCAACTTGCTGATGTACTTCTGCAGTCTCGTCATCCACGGTTCGTTCTGAGCAGTTTCCAGTGACGATCATCGATACTGCGCTGGACGAGACTTGCGTTTCGAGCGAACAACTGCTGGACGGCAAGCTGCTGAAAGCCTGGCGCGATGAAGTGCGCCTCCCGGATGGTTCGAAGTCGATTCGCGAGTTCATAAAACATCCCGGCGCCTGCATCGTCATTGCCGAGCTGCGCCCGGGTGTGCTGGTATTCGAACGCCAGTTCCGCTACCCGGTAGGGCAAGTATTCATGGAATTGCCTGCTGGCAAGCTGGACGCTTGTGAGGAGCCACTGGCCTGCGCGCGTCGTGAGTTGCTGGAAGAAACCGGCTACGTAGCTGACTCCTGGCAACACATCGCGACTTTGCACCCTTGCGTAGCCTACTCAGATGAACATATCGAAGTGTTCCTCGCGAGAGGCTTGAAGTACGAAGGCCAGCGGCTCGATGAAGGCGAGTTTCTCGAGGTTTTTGAAATGAGCCTTGCTGACGCGGAAGCCTGCGTATTCGACGGCCGAATTACCGATGCGAAGACGATTGCCTGTCTGTTCTGGGCGCGACGTTTTCTCGCGTGAGCCATTCCCGCATCAGGACTCCGGGGCTTGGGGTTTGATATCAATCACAAGCCCTGTAAAATCGCCACTTTTCGTGCAATGCCGTTGTGCATTGCAAGCGTTACTAATTTCAACTCATTGCAATCGAAAGCAATCATGAAAATCACGGCTGTGCTGCTGGCGGCGGGCTTGGGATTGAGCGCATTTGCTGCACAAGCAGCGGATGGCCGTCCTCAGATTGGCAAGAAGAAGGTATCCATGTGTATCGGATGCCACGGGATTCCCGGATATCGCACGACCTTCCCGGATACTTATCAAGTGCCCAAGCTGGGTGGCCAGCATGCAGCCTATATCGTCAGTGCGCTACAGGCGTACAAATCCGGTGATCGGAAGCATCCCGACATGAACAGCATTGCCACCACTTTGTCCGATCAGGACATGGCCGACATCGCGGCGTATTACGCTGGCGCGAAGAAGTGAGCTCGATGATGATGAATAAATACCTGACTCTCTCGCTGGGCTTGTTGATGTTGGCTGGTTCGGTGCATGCCGCGGGCGATGTTGCGCGCGGCAAGGCCAAGTCCGTCACCTGTGCTGCGTGTCATGGCGCAGATGGCAACAGTGCAGTTGCGACCTTTCCCAAGCTGGCTGGCCAGAATGTGGACTACCTCGTTCATTCCCTTACGGCATACAAGAAGGGGACACGCAAGAACGCCATGATGAGCCCGATGGCAGCGCCGCTGTCGGCGTCGGAGATCGAAGACCTGGCTGCGTACTTTGCAAGCCAGTCTGCGTTGACGCAGAAAAAATAAGGCAAAGCATAGCCAAGAAGAAAAAGCGGCCTTGAGGGCCGCTTTTTTTGTTTACTACACCAGACTTAGCCGCAGCTACCAACCGCTCCGCAGGCCGTGCAGAAGTCGCAACCGTCTTTGCGGATAACCGACGTATTGCCACATTCATTGCAGCGAGCGCCTTGCATGACGCGCGGAGTATTGTCGTCGCGTGGCATCTCGAGAATGCCCATTTCGCGCGTTGGATATCCGTTCTCGTCGAGCACGCCCAGCATGGCGTAACGGTGAATCATCAGGCGTGCAACGTAGGCGACCGTTGAAGGCCAGTTCTGTTGGCGGCGGGTGCCCGGTACGAAAGCCATGAAGTCGCCGAGCGGCTCCGGATAGTTGAGTAGCTTGCGCAGCTTCATGCCGATCCACGCGGGGTCCAGCACGCGCATATCGAGTGACAGCAGGCGTGCGAGTCCATCCAGCGCACGCGGGTAGTTGCCGGACAGCCACATGGAGTACGGGCGCGTGACGCCCGCGGGGTTGCCTGTCTCCGGGTTTGGCAGGGAGATTTCTTTCAACCCGAGTACGAAGTCTTCGCCAGTGGCCGGGTTGGCGATATCTACGGTCCAGGACAGCGTGCCGTCCGTGCCGGTTTTCGGCTCCTGCACGCTGAAGACAGCGTCCTGAACCGGTGTCGGACCACTGGTTTCGAAAGCGCCGAGCTTTTCACAGCGATAGCGAACGATTTGCGCGAACGCGGAAACGACGCCCGGTACGCGGCGCTTCTCGCCATGCGGGGGGAAGGGGAGATCAATGCCGACTTCACCAACGGTTGAGGCCAGTGCGTCCAGCTTGAGCTTGAGCCAGGCGTGGTCATTGGCGCGCATGTCCATTGACAGTGTCTTGGCGAGGGCACCAAGGCCACGGGGCTGGTCTGCGCCATTGACCCACACCTCGAAGGGGAAGTTGTCGCGCCGGCGGCCATCTTCGCTGGCATCCACGTGCCCCACGAAAATGGCGAAAGAACCCTGCGGGCTTTCCAGCATGTAAGTCCAGGATGAGTTGCCATCGGGTAACTCGGGGCGGCCGGGCCAGCGCAGGCTGGCCAATACGGGTGCGGGCAGCGAGGGGATGGACAGGCGACGATTCGGATCGCTCAGTACCACGTCATTGGGCGAGCGCGTGTCTTCCTTTGCGTGACCCGTGTCGACGGACAGTACGGAGCCAAGGATCTTGTTGGGACGGTAAGTGGCAAGGCCTTTCAGGCCGGACTTCCACGCCGACATGTACAGGTCTTCGAACTCACCGTAAGGGTAGTCTTCCGGTACGTTTACGGTCTTCGATATGCTGGTGTCAATGTAGGGGGCCACAGCGGCGACCATGTCCTTGTGCGCCAGAGCCGAGATCTCCAGGGCGGTGACGAAAGCTTCTGGCAGCGCGTCTACGTCGCCTCCGAGATGACGGTATAGACGCCAGGCGTAGTCCTCCACCGCATAGTGCTTGTGCGTGCCGTCGGCCATGCGCTTCTTGCGCGTGTAGGTCCACGAGAAGGGCGGCTCGATACCGTTCGATGCATTGTCGGCAAAGGCCAGCGAGATCGTGCCGGTCGGGGCGATGGAGAGCAGGTGCGAATTGCGGATGCCGTGCTTGCGGATCTGCTCCTTGATCTCTACGGGCAGGCGCGAGGCGAAATTGCCGCCCGAGAGATAGAGGTCTGCATTGAACAACGGAAAGGCTCCGCGCTCGCGCGCAAGTTCGATGGAAGCGAGATAGGCGCGGTCGCGCATGAGGGCGCTTATCTCGCTTGCCTTGGCACGTGCAGCAGGCGTGTCATAGCGCAGGCCGAGCATGATCAATGCATCGCCAAGGCCCGTGAAACCGAGGCCGATGCGGCGCTTGCTGGCGGCTTCCTGCTGTTGTTGTGGCAATGGCCAGTGGGTCGCGTCGAGCACGTTGTCGAGCATGCGTGTCGAAGTCTCGACGATCTTGCCGAAAGCGGTCTCGTCGAAGCGTGCATTGGCCGTGAAGGGTTCGCGCACGAACAGCGTGAGATTGATCGAGCCAAGGCAGCAGCAGCCATACGGCGGTAGTGGCTGTTCTGCGCAAGGGTTGGTGGATTCGATGGTCTCGCAGTAGTTGAGGTTGTTGTCGCGGTTGATGCGGTCTAGAAACAGGATGCCTGGCTCGGCGTGGTCGTATGTCGAACGCATGATCTGCTCCCACAGATCACGCGCTGGAATCTTGCGATATACCCACCAGCCATCTTCGCGTTGCCAGGCGCCACTCTCCTTGAGTTCGGAGCCTGGTTCGGCGCGATGCGCGAGTTCGACCTCGCCACTGGCCTCGACGGCTTTCATGAACACATCGGTGACGCCGACGGAGATGTTGAAATTGGACAAGTCGCCGTCGTCTTTGGCATGGATGAAGGCTTCGATGTCCGGATGATCACAGCGCAACACACCCATCTGCGCTCCACGACGCGCGCCGGCTGATTCGACTGTTTCGCATGAACGATCGAAGACGCGCATATATGAGACGGGCCCGCTGGCACGCGACTGCGTGCCGCGCACCATGGCGCCCATCGGCCGGATGCTGGAGAAGTCATAGCCGACACCGCCGCCACGACGCATTGTTTCTGCCGCGTGTGACAGGGCGGTGTAGATGCCTGGGCGACCATTGGACTCCTCGGTGACGGAGTCACCCACCGGCTGGACGAAGCAGTTGATCAGCGTGGCCGTGAGCGTTGTTCCCGCTGCGGAGTTGATACGGCCTGCCGGCACGAATCCCTGTTCCTGGGCGCTCAGAAAGCGCTCTTCCCAGTAGCTGCGCCGATCTTCGTTCTCGACCGCAGCCAGCGCGCGGGCGACGCGGCTGCGTACCTCGCGAGCACTGGTCTCGTTACCCTTGGCATACTTCTCGACCAACACCTCACCGGAAATTTCCTGATCAGCCAAGGGGGCCAGCGTGCTGGTGGAGTGCGAATCGGTCGGCAGATACTTGGTCATGAGTACCTCGCAGAAAGCTTGGGAAAGGCTGGATGACTGCGGGCAGCTCACCCGGAGTCGGTCGAATCGGATTCGACCGCTGGGGCGACGGCGAATTCCGTTATCAGATGGTTTTCATCTTAGCGCTTGAGCGGGGCGAGGTCGTGATCGGCATGAACCCGGTCTGCTAATGGAAACGCTGCAGTCCGTGCTTGGGGTGCCGAGCCTAGCTTGCCGCAATACCAAGAGACGCCAGCATTTCGTGGAGCTGGGCCTCGCAATGCACGATAAGAGACGGCAGCTCTTCGGTTTCGATATCGCCGAGTACCAGAATCGACTCAGGCAGGCTGGCGATGGTGTCGTCGAGGGAGGCACCCGCTTCGCACATTTCATCGATACGCCGGACGATATTGAGTACGGCTGCCCCCTGGGAATACTCACCCGCGCTTTCGGGATGCAATTGCTCGCCGACGGTGGCGCCAATGCTTACCGGCATGCGCCAGCTTTGCGCGAGCGCCGCGCCGACCTCGGCAAAATCGCAGCCGATCAGCTGGCGCTCACGTGTTGCGAGCGCTTCCAGCGACATGCCGGCCGTTCCCATGACCAGATCGGAGAGATCCGGGATGGCGTGGTACATCACCAGATGCCCCATGTCGGCAAGCAGGCCGAGCAGGAAGTGACGTTCCGTATCGTTGCTGCCTTGCGTCTGCGCGATACCGCGGCAGAGCAGGGCGCAGCGCACCGAACCGCGCCAGAAGCGGGCCATGTCCATGCGTTGCGGACGAATACCGCCAAAGGTTGCCGCGATCGAGCTGGCGAGAATGACGTCGCCGACCTGTTCCAACCCGGCCAGGCTGATCGCGCGGCTGATGGTTTCGATGCGCCGTGGATAGCCATAGAAAGCACTATTGGCCAGACGCAGCAAGGCCGCGCTGAGGGCAGGGTCGCTGCCGATCAGATCGGAAAGGGTGTTCAGGGAGATATCGGGATCGTCCAGTGCCTGTCTTACGCGGTAGTAGACGCTTGGCAGACTGGCGAGCTTGTCGAGACTTGCGACGAGTTCCTGTGCAACATGCATACGTGATCGGCCCGATGAGGTTGAGAACGACGTTGTAGGCAGTGTACTGCGGGAAGTGCTCAGACCCTTCGCAGTTGAATCAGCTCGCAGGAGGCGAGCCTTTCAAAAGAGCCGGTCACTTCAAAGCGTACATTGCCATCCTGCTGGGCAACCAGCAGCGACATTCCCTTGTTTACGTCACCAACCGGTGCAAGTAAACCCGGGCCTCCATCAAAGCATTGCACGCGCGGCAGCAACAGCACAGGAATCGCATGCGTGTGACCGTCAGGCAGGGTCTTGTCGATGGAGGTCGGCATGCCGGTACCGCCCAATCTTTCGAGACCCAGTTCGCAGTCTTTATCTTCCACGTTGCGCGCGCGCCGCACGATGCAGATGTGCACGTTGGAGCGCTCCAGCGGCCGCATCGCGACGACTTCGCCAACCGAAATATGGCGTGTGTGTTCGCTGGCCTGGCGCAGGCCAAAGCCCGAACGGCTCTGGTCCAGGATGCGCCATTCGCTGGCGACCGAAAGGCCTTTGCCGACGCCTTCCTGCTTGTCTGACTTGCGGCGGCGGAAGGCTGCACTGGTCAGGAAGTTGCGGATCGGATCGAAGCCACTGACCAGTTCAGCCAATGGTTGGTAGTCGCGGCGAATGTGACGGCGAGACTTGGCGTCCGACCACTGCTCCATGCAGCGCGACAGCATGAATGCGTATGAAGCTTCGTTGGCCACCATCGGCAAGCCCAGTTTGGTGGCATGCAAGCCTTGGCGCAGACCGGACAGTTGTTGGGTGGCGCGCTCGATCAGTGGGCGGCAATCCAGGAGGTATTCCTTCTCCTGCAGGGTTTGGTCAGGCGCAAGCTGGGTTGGGCCCCGCGGGGCCTCCGAGAATACGAACAAGGCCTTGGCATGCTCCGCCGGTTGCTCGGTGGTCAATTGCGCCAGATGGCCAAAGCGTTCGACGTAGAAGCGGATGCGCCCGAGTTCGGCGGATTCGAGGCTGACGGGGTCAACCAGATTCATCAGGCAATCGCGTACGACGACCTGTTCCAGGGTTTCCGGATTGCGCGTATCGATGGAGTAGTCGATGAGCTGATGCTTCTGCGCCATCGACAACAGCTTGCGGAACAGTTTCCAGCGCCGCGGCGAGCCGGGCGTATGCGCGCGATGCGCCACCATGGCACGGCGATGGATCAACTGCGCGGAGCGTAGAAGGGAGGTTGCGAAAACCTTGCTGTTCAGGCGACGCTGCCAATTGCTCTTGTCCAGCGCCTGCACGATGTGCATATAGCCTTCGGAAAGGCTCTTCAAAAGCTGATCGGCGCTATTCGCAGCCTGTTTGCTGGCGGAGTCGATAGGCAGACGGCATTGGTCGAGCTGCTGCTCGAGCCGTTTGAGCATGGGCTCGGCATAGCCGATGATCTGCTCGAGCTGGCGGAATTTGCGGTTGGCTGAGCCGGTGCTGGTCGAGATTTCCAGGACGCGCTGGCCCAGGCTGTCGATGACGGTCAGCGGATTGTCGGCTGGCAGGTCGGCGAACCAGCGCGACATTTCGCGACTGACCGGCGAAACCGTGTCGCCGTCACCCTGCAGCACGTTCTTGAACAGGCTCAGGCGCGCCATGCGTGCAGAAATCAGCGCGGGGATTCGCATATCCAAGTGAACATCCAGTCGGTACGTAAGACAATTAATGAAAGAAACGACCCGCGCCGGCCGAAACTTGAACGGCGTGGCGGTGTTCCGACTGGAGGATTATGCGCCCGGGCGACTGACGGCAAGCTTGCTGCCGCGTATCGGGCGATGGGTGGCGTGGAAGGCTGGGGGAGCGTTCGTCAGGACGGTGCAGGCCGGATCAGGAAGGTTGTGGCATGTCCGGCCGTTTTGCAAGATCAGGCGCGTACGGCGGGGTCGAGCATGCGCTCAATGAGATTGATGCGGTCGCGCACCATGAGCTTGCGTTTCTTCAGGCGGTGCAGCACCAACTCGTCGTTATAGGCATTGCCCAGACCACTGATGGTGTCGTTGATCTGGCGATGCTCGTCACGAAGTGAGGCCAAGCGAATCTCCAGGCTCATTGCTTGCTCAAAGCTAGTAGCGTTCGTCGTCTCGTTCGTCATTTCGTCCTCCAGCTTTGTAAGGGCTGACCGTTAGATTTTCCATGACTGATGATTTTGTCGAACCAGCCACAGTCACACATCTTTACAACAACGGCTTGAACTTACGGAAATTGAAACCGATCTAGCAATAGGTAAGGGGCACGTAAGCGATTTGCAACATACGAAGGCGCAGTACAAGGCCACCATTTTCGTGATGGCCTAACCTCAGTAAAGGAGGGCAAGCCATGTTGGTCGTCTTGAACAATCCGATCCTGTATGTGGTTGACTATCCTTCTGTTGATGGGCTGGAAGCCATTGACAAACGTCGCGCCAAAGGCGTTTTTCTTCACGGAACAACTGCTCAGAAATTCCGTGATGAACTAGCCGATGCGCTGGCTCACGGTGAGAGTGCTGATGAACTGGATATCTGTCTTGACCAGTTCGAAGCGCTCTTTACGCAGCCAGCCATTTACCAATAGTGATCCTGCCCGGAAAAACCCTGTCCGTTCAGCTTAGACGGGTGCCTGCGAATTAGTTCATAGGGACAAACCGCTATTTGTTCTGCGCGGCTCCACGCCGGTGGCGTGGGCCGCGTACGAACTGCGCGATAGCACCGGTGTCATTCTTTTGTCACCCGATACAATTGCGCATCATCTCGTTGCGGCAGCAGTCATGAACAAGGCTTTTACCAAAGAAAGTGAACAGGAAGATGACGAAGAGCTAGAGGCTCCCGGTCTTCCGGCGGGTACGCGCAACTACATGACGCGTACCGGTTTCAATCGCCTCAAGGCCGAACTGGATCACTTGCTGCGTACCGAGCGGCCCGAGGTCGTGCAGATCGTCTCCTGGGCTGCATCGAATGGAGATCGCTCGGAGAATGGCGATTACATATATGGCAAGCGCCGCCTCCGCGAAATCGACCGGCGCATCCGCTTCCTGATCAAGAGACTCGAGACGGCAACGGTCGTCGACCCGACTGAACAAGAGAACATCGATCAGGTGTTCTTCGGTGCAACCGTGCGTGTGGCCGACGTAGATGGTGAGGAGGCGGAATACCAGATCGTGGGTGTCGATGAAGCCAACGCTTCGGAAGGGCGCATCAGCTGGATTTCGCCAATGGCCACCGCACTGTTGAAAGCGCGTGAAGGCGACACCATCAAGGTGCCTACGCCAGCCGGGCCGCGTGAGCTGGACGTCGTCGGTATCCGCTACATCTGAAGCGGGCTGTCTGGCGCCGTACTACATCCGGGTTTCGGGTCCCAACGGCACTTCGCGGCGCCGGCGTCGCACGACGGATACCCGATGCGGCAGCGTGAAGATGAATCGCGCGCCTTCGCCAGGGCTGGATTCCGCCCAGATCCTGCCGCCGTGCCGCTCAATGATGCGGCGCACCGAAGCCAGCCCGATGCCCGTGCCGCCAAAACCCTGATCGCCATGCAATTGCTGGAACGGCTGGAACAGCCGCTTGGCGTGAGCCATGTCGAAACCGACGCCGTTGTCGGCAATCGAGTAATTCATACAATCCGGCGTAGGGTGGGCGGTGATCGTGATTTCGCCGACAGACTCGCCGCGCGTGAATTTCCAGGCGTTGTGCAGGAGATTGGATAGCGCGTTGCGTAGCAAGGCTTCGTCGCCTTCGGCTTGTAGTTCCGGTTGCAGATGCAGTTTGACGACCCGGTCTGGTTCGGCGATACGCAGCTCTTCGAAAAGGTCGCTGACCAGATTGCTCAGCTGTACCGGGCGTACATTCAGCGGGCGGCGCGAAACGTTGGCGAGATTGAGCAACTCGTCGATCAGCTCGCCCATGCGCACACTGGCGCGACCGATGCGCGCGAGATAGTCCTTGCCCTGTGCATCGAGCTTGTCGCCACTGTCTTCCAGCAAGGCGTGGGCGAAGCCATTGATGGCGCGCAGGGGCGTGCGCAGATCATGCGAGACGGAGTAACTGAAGCCGACCAGATCGCGGTTGGATTGCTCCAGCTCCGCAGTCCGCCGGCTGACCCGCTCTTCCAGCGAGGTGTTGATTTCACTCAGTTCGGCGCGATCGAGTTCGCGTTGTCGGGTGTCGTGGAAGATGATCCAGCCCGTGAGCGCGAGGAGGCTGATCAGCAGACAGCCTCCCACCACAACGCGGTTGCGCATTTCGAAATAGTTGGCCAAGGCCCCGTCTTGTGGGCGTGAAATGCCGACCAGCAATGGGTAATGGCTGAGGCGACGATAGGCCGTGATGTGTGGCACGCCGTCGATCTGCATGGCGCCACTGAACACCAGGGAGCGCGACTGATCACTGCTTTGGGTAGAGCTACCGAAGATGGGGGCCGACGATTGATCCGAACCCATCAAGGCGTCAACGGTCGGGTAGCGCAACAGCAGGCGCCCGTCGCTGGATAGCAGGCTGATCGTGTCGCGTGGCGCGAACTGGATGTCGTGATAGAACTGCTCGAAATAGCGGGTGCTGATGAGCCCACTGGCAATACCGATCAGCTTGCCGCCGATGCCCGTGATGCCTTGTTCGACGGGGATGAACCATTCCTTGCCATCTTGCGTGTTGAGGCGAATCGGCAGGCCGATGCGCATGCCTGCGTCCGGCATGCTGCGCCAGGCCGGAACGGCAACAGGCGGATAGTTCGCGGCTGCGCGCAACCACGGTTGCTGCACGAGGAGCAAGGGTTGGCCATGCGCATCCGTGATGGACAGGGCTGCCGCGTGGGGGGCCGATTTGAGCCAGTTGCGGGCGTAAGTGCTGAGCGTGTCGACCGATGCCTGGCTGATGCGGGGTTCGTTGTCGAGCAAGCGGGTGAGAAATTGCAGGCTCGAATCCATGTGGCCAACGGTACGCGCCACGTGCTCTTCCAGGGCTCGCGCCAGACTGACCAGTTCGGTTTGCTGGCGGGCGAGCTCACGTTGGCGGTCGCGCGCGACCAGTGCCCAGACACTGATAACGATGACGATGAAAATCAGCGCGTAGCTGCCGAAGAACAGCAGCGCCAGGCGCTGACCGGGCGCGGCGACCGGACGCGGGTGTAACGGAGCGCGCAATGAGAGTGGCGCGGAGGTGGGCTTGCGTCCGGTGCTGGCAGGAGGGAGATCCGCTTGCGGGGCGTTCATGAATGCCTGTTGACCGCTCTTGAAATGGGTGAAAACTGCCCAATATTACGTCGGTCTTCCAACTTTACCTCCACAGAATAAAAGGAGCTTTTCCATGTCCGAGACCTCTCAAGTCGAAAAACGCGGCTTCCAGGCCGAGGTGAAGCAGCTGCTGCATCTCATGATCCACTCGCTCTACTCCAATCGCGAGATTTTCCTGCGTGAGCTGGTTTCCAACGCGTCGGATGCCTGCGACAAGCTGCGCTTTGAATCCCTCGACAATGCCGCATTGTTCGAGAGCGATCCCGACCTGAAGATCCGCGTCGCCTTCGACAAGGCCTCGCGCACGCTGACGATTTCCGACAACGGTATCGGCATGAGCCGTGACGAAGCGGTCAATCACCTTGGCACGATCGCCAAGTCCGGCACCAAGGACTTCTTCTCGAAGCTTTCCGGCGACAAGCAGAAAGACGCCAACATGATCGGCCAGTTCGGCGTTGGCTTCTACTCGGCCTTCATCGTGGCCGACAAGGTCACCGTCATGACGCGCCGTGCTGGTCTCGGTGCTGAAGCAGGCGTGAAGTGGGAATGCTCGATGGCCGGTGACGAAGCCGGCGAGTACACCGTCGAGACGTATACCAAGGCGCAACGCGGCACTGATATCGTCCTGCATCTGCGCGAAGGTGAAGACGACCTGTTGTCCGGCTACAAGCTGCGCAACATCATCCGCAAGTATTCCGACCACATCCTGCAACCCATCGTCATGCAGAAGGAAGAGTGGGATGCGGAGAAGGCCGAGCAAGTGCTCAAGGACGAAGACGAAACCGTCAATCAGGCCAATGCGCTGTGGGCTCGCTCGAAGAACGACATCACGGAAGACGAGTACAAGGCTTTCTACAAGCACGTCTCGCATGACTACGACGAGCCACTCGCCTGGTCACATGCACGCGTAGAAGGTCGTCACGAATATACGCAACTGCTCTACGTGCCGAAGCACGCGCCGTTCGACCTGTGGGACCGCAATCCACGCCATGGCCTGAAGCTGTATGTGCGCCGCGTCTTCATTATGGACGACGCCGAAAAGCTGCTGCCGCACTACATGCGCTTCGTGCGTGGTGTCGTTGATTCGGCAGACCTGCCGCTCAACGTTTCGCGTGAAATCCTGCAGGAGAGCAAGGACGTCGACACCATTCGTGGCGGTTGCACGAAGCGCGTACTCGGGATGCTCTCGGACCTCGCCGAGAACGAGAAGGAAAAGTACGCCGAGTTCTGGAAGGAGTTCGGCAAGGTGCTGAAGGAAGGCCTCGGCGAAGACTTCAGCAACAAGGACAAGCTCGCCGGCCTGATGCGCTACGCCTCGACGCAAACCGACACGCCGGAAGAAACCGTGTCGCTGGCCGACTACGTGTCACGCATGAAGGAAGGTCAGGACAAGATTTACTACGTCACGGCAGATAGCTTCAACGCAGCGAAGAACAGCCCGCACCTTGAAGTCTTCCGCAAGAAGGGCATCGAAGTGCTGCTGCTCTCCGAGCGCGTAGACGAATGGGCGATCAGCCAGCTCACGGAATTCGAAGGCAAGCAGGTCGTGTCAGTCGCCAAGGGCGATCTCGATCTCGGCAAGCTGGAAGACGAGGAAGAGAAGAAGAAGGTCGAAGAGCAGGCCGAAGAATTCAAGCCATTGCTCGAGAAGATCAAGGCCACGCTTGGTGAGCGCGTGAAGGAAGTGCGCGTGACGCATCGCCTCACCGACAGCCCGGCTTGCCTGGTGGTCGATGAGCACGAGATGGGCATGAACCTCGCGCGCATGCTCAAGGCGGCGGGCCAGAACGTACCGAGCTCGGCACCGATTCTCGAGATCAACCCCGAGCATCCGGTGGTGGCAAAGCTGGGCGGTGAAGACGCGCGCTTCGATGATCTGGCATCCGTGCTGTTCGATCAGGCGCTGCTGGCAGAAGGCGGCACGCTCGATGATCCAGCGACCTTCGTCAAGCGCATGAACCAGCTGATGCTGGATATGAGCAAGTAATCGATTGATGCACACATCTGACGCGCAGTAAAAATGAAAGGGCCGCAGATGCGGCCCTTTTTTTATTGATGCCTTCTGTCTATCCGAAGCGGATTTTCATGATCAGGATGAAGCTGGCCAGGCTCAACGTAATGGCATTGGCGATGATCACCGGCCAGGCATGCAAGCTGATCCCGTACACCAGCCAACACGCGACACCTACTACGAAGACGCTGTACATGCCGAGTGAGATGCCGTGCGCAGACCGGGTTTTCCAGGTCAGCCAGGCTTGTGGAACGAAGGCGGAGGTGGTGAGGGTTGCGGCTAGATAGCCGATCGGGTCGGCAAACTGGAGGATGAGCTGTTCGAACGAAAAGAGCATGGGGGCAGGTGGTTGTTTGCGGCGTCTCAGCAACTTCGCCATCGGCTTTGCGCCGGCAGATGTCGGGCGAGAAAGTCCATCTGGTCGGCCAGGATGTGACGGTTCGAGAGGATAAGGTACTCGGCCTTGTTTGGCACATAAGGCGCAAACAACAGGAGCATGCGTGCTTGCTCTGGCGTACGGCCGGCCTTGCGTTGGTTGCAGCTGCGGCATGCGGTTACCACGTTCATCCAGGTGTCGGGGCCACCTTGGGAAACGGGCTTGATGTGGTCTCGGGTCAGGCGCTGGGTACTGAATTCGTCACCGCAATAACCGCAGATCTGGCGATCGCGATGGAAGAGTTCGCGGTTTGAAAGGGGAGGTGTCTGGTGCAGGCAGCGGGCGTTGAGGGCTTTGCCGCGGATGGCGATGATGCTGTTGGCGGTGATTTCGGACCGCTGACCGGTAATGCGGGAATGGCCGCCGATGAAGGTGAAGCATTCTTCTCCGGCATCCCAGGCGACGAGGTTCTTGGCGTAGTAGAAGAGGGCGTGTTGCCAGGTGACCCAGCGATGCGGCTGACCGTACATGTCCAGTGTGAGGATCATGGGTCGTCGATCACGGATGATGGGACGAATGTCTGGGCGCAGTTCGGTGTGTAGCATGTCGATGCCGTTTCCCGTTAGGTGCTGTCTCGCTCTGGTTCTGCTTCTTACTGTTGTACCTTGTTCCTGATAGCTTGGTCTGGCCTCAGCTTATACGCTTATCGGCGCTTCTATCAACCACATTGCCAACACAAGTCGATGTCATTCCCGTCAATTCCGAACTGGTGTCGCATTCTGGGCTGGGGTCTGCTGGCTTCACTTGTGCTGCATTGGGTGGCATTTGACCTGATGCGTTCTGCGGCGTGGACGTCGCATGGTCCCAGCATGCCGACGCTGCAGGTGAGTCTGAAAGAGGCCTCGGGTGACCCGCTACACCAGCCGGAGGTGTCCGTAACGGCAGGAGCATCCGCCAGGCCAACGGTCAAGCCAGCGCGGCAAGCGGATGTGGGTCGCCCTGCCGCCAGGCTGTCGTCATCGGTCGGTGCTGCGCAACCAGCCGCTGCGGCAGTCCCGACACCGTTTGTTCAGCCCGCGGGTGTGCGCAGCGGTCGATCGGCGGAGGCGATGGTGGCGATGCGCTTGTCGATAGCGGAGTCCCTGATCGGCCTGTACGGCAAATCGTTTTCGCTACCGCAGGCAGTGCTGCTGATGTGCGATTTCGATGAAGGCGGGCATCTAGTGGCAGTGCGCGACACGTCGGGCACTGCGCAGCCAGGGCTGCCGATCATGGCAAGGCGTGCCATCGAGCAGGTTGTCTTGCCCGCTGCTTTGATGGGGCAAGCGTTTTCGCTGGATCTGTTGCTGGAGCCGGGCGGCTAGAAGCTGGTTTGTGGGGCCAGATCGTAAGTGCGGAAGTGAAAATCACGCTTGGCCCTGTCAGCGAAAAACTGGCGCAAGGCCAGCGAGACTGAACGGAACGCAATGTCGTCCCAAGGGATACTGGCTTCGTCGAACAAGGCCACTTCCAGTGATTCCTCGCCTGCGGCAAACACCGGCTCTGGCAGCCGTGCACGGTAGAACATGTGCACCTGACCGATGTGCGCAATATTCACCAGCGTATAGAGCTCGATCAACTCCACGCGGGCGCAGGCTTCTTCGCGGGTTTCGCGCAGGGCCGCTTCGGCCGTGGTCTCGGCCATTTCCATGAAACCGGCGGGCAGCGTCCACATTCCGCGACGCGGTTCGATTGCGCGACGGCACAGCAGGATTTTCCCTTCCCACTCGGCGAGCGCGCCAACCACCATCTTCGGATTGATGTAGTGGATCGTGCCACATTGATCGCAGACATCACGGAGCGCGGTATCGCCTTCCGGGATTCGTTGCTTCACTGTTGCGCCGCAGTTCGAACAGAAGTTCATGGGAGTGTTTCAGGCTGCTTTCGCCAGCGCGTGAAGGGGCTTTGATTCTAACTGATGGCTTGTCTACGCGCCCGCAGGGCGGGGCTCGTTTATGGCTCAAGACCCTGCAAGGCAGGCCGTTAATCTGGATTGTTGTGCAGCAGCATTGATCTTCACTGGCCGCTGGCGACTGGCTTGCAAGAAGGCCAGCACAGAGGCCCATCAGCACCCGCATGCCGGGGAACAGGTTGGACAATATGGCACCCCCGATCAACACCGCGCACTTCGAGCAACTCAAGGCTTCAGGAGATCTGCCATCGCCCAAAGGCGTGGCACTGGCCATCATGCGGCTCACGTCGCAAGACGACGTGTCGATGGCCGAACTCGCTCGCATCATCCGTACCGATCCGGCATTCGTCGGTCGTCTCATCAAAGCGGCAAATGGCGTGATTGGCTATGGCCGCCGCCCGATCGCTTCCGTGCAGGACGCGCTGACCGTGTTGGGCATGCCAGCGATCCGTACGATGGCCTTGGGTTTCTCACTCATGACCAACTACAAGTCTGGTGCCTGCGAGGCATTCGACTACGCGGATTACTGGTCTTCTTGCCTTGCCGCAGCTGTCACGACCCAAGCTGTTTGCATGCGTACGCGTGCGGCAGCACCTGACGAAACCTATTGCCTTGGTCTGTTGGCCAGCGTGGGCGAACTGGCGTTGGCGACGCTCTACCCGAAGGAGTATGCGGAAGTACTGCGCGAGGTAAAGGCGAAGCCTGGTCTGCAGATCATCGAGCTGGAGTCGCGGCGTTTCGGCATGAACCACGCCGAGCTTGGCGCAGCCATGCTTGCAGACTGGGGTATGCCGCGCGTGTTTACGGAAGCTGCGTATCACAGCGATGGCCTTGGCGATTGTCCTTTCCCGGATGGCTCGCGCGAGCGCACCCTGACTGAAGCATTGATGATTGCGCGGACCATGGGAGAGCTGTGCCTGACGGCTGAAGCGGCGCGTCCACCTGTCATGCGCAGATTGCTGCAACTCGGCTCACGCCTGTCGTTCGATGAGTCTTCGACGGTTGAACTGTGCGATGGCGTCGCACGCGAATGGGTCGAGTGGGGCGTGTTGCTGAACGTCAAGGCCGAGGCCTTGCCGCCTTTCGAACAAATGAGACGCCAGGCTGCGCAAGTCGACGAGGTGCCTGCTGAACAGGAGGCGCCATCGGACCCTGTTGCTGTGAAGGCGCCTGAGCCTGTCGCACCGGTGGCCGAGGCAATCGTGCGCCCGCTGGTCGCGCCCGCTCCGGAGCCTGCCGGACTCAGTGTCTTGCTGGCGTCGGCGGATGAGGCTGCGAGTGCGGCGCTCAGGCAGCTGTTGCTCAATGCCGGTTACAAAGTGGCGATCGTGCGCGATGTGAGCATGGCGGCCGAGTTCGCTCTGGACTATGAACCTGACATTTTTGTCGTTGACTGGGCGCTGACTGACAAGGGCGGCGAAGAGAGCATTCGTGCCGTACGTGAAACGCGGATTGGACGCGGCATGTTCATCGTCATCCTGAGTGAGCGTCGCGATGAAGAATTCATGGTGCGCGCCTATGGGCTTGGCGTGGATGACGTGCTTTCCAAGCCGGTGAGCCCGCGCCTGTTACTGGCGCGTCTCGAGGCAGGTAAGCGCGTCACGACCATGCACAGCGAGATCGAGCGTGACCGCGAGGAGATCAGGCACTTCGCGGCGGAGCTTGCGGTGAGTAATCGTCGCTTGCAGGAAGTGGCGATGATGGACCCGCTGACCGGCTTCCCGAATCGTCGTTTCTTTGTTGATCGCCTGCTGCAGGAATGGGCGGCGTCGACGCGAAACAAGCGCCCTCTGTCATGCGTGATCGTTGACGTCGACAACTTCCGCATCATCAACGATACCTACGGACATGAAGTGGGTGATTCAGTGCTGCGGCAAATATCTACGGCCATGCGCGATGTGCTGCGCTCTCACGACGTGGTGGCGCGTACGGGGGGAGATGAGTTTCTCGTGATGTGCCCGGATACGCCGCTGGAGGCCGCCCAGGCGTGTGCCGAGCGCTTGCGCGCGGCGGTGGAGGGGGCCGAGATCGTTTCCGGCATGCTCAACCTCAAGCTCACGGTCAGCGTGGGCCTCGCAGCACGCGACGCTTCGATCGGTGACACGGACGCGCTGGTGCGTCGGGCCGAGCAGGGACTACAGACCGCCAAGCAGGCTGGACGCAACCGCGTGTCAGGCGTGCAACTGCGCCCGCATGTGGCTGGGGCATGATTCAGGGCGTTCTCCTGCCTTGCAGGTGGCCCCCGCGACGATAAAAATATATTTTAATAAACAGTTATTTACGTAACTTTTATTTTTTTTCCTAAAGCCACCTACGGGTTTCGCCGTAGTGTTGGCAGACATCTGAAAACCATCTTCCTTCTTGCCAGATTACAGGGCGAGGATAACCCTTGTAGGACAAGCTCCTACAATGGGTTGTTCTCGCCTTGCTACATCATTTTCCGCGTGACCCTGATTGGAGGACGTTGCCCTTGTGGGAACAATGCACTCCATGGCGTAACACCTTTACGCCGCTGAACAAGCAGAGGGGCCACAAATGACGACATCGAACATCAACGACGAGATCAAGGAACTGAATCTCGCCTACCTCATGTTGGCGCAGCAGATGCTGAGCGCAGATCGCGAAGTAGCCATGTTGAAACTCGGTGTCGGTGAAGACGTGGCTGACATGATCAGCAAGCTGTCGCCAGGCCAGATCCTGCGCATGGCGACCGGCGACATGCTGATCTGCCAGTTCCGCTTCGATGACACTCTCCTGCTGAACCTCCTGTCCAACCACGATCGCGACAATCAGGCTGCGCGCATCCACGCAACCATCCTGGCAGCAGCAACGCCAGTTGGCCACATCGCCTGAGGAGAATGACATGCGTATGAAAAGCCTCGTCCAGGATGCCCGCGAAACCCAGCTCGCTATGGAAATGATTGAGCTCGGTGCGCGCATGCAGATGCTCGAATCCGAAACCGGCCTGTCGCGTGAGCGCCTGCTCAAGCTGTACAAGGAAATCCGTCAGGAATCACCACCGAAGGGCATGCTGCCTTTCTCGACTGACTGGTTCATTCCATGGCAGCAGAACGTGCACGCATCTCTGTTCATGTCGTTCCGCGGCTTCATCACCAAGAACACCAAGCTCAGCGGCCTGGATGCAACGTTGAAGGCCTTCCGTATGTATCGTGACCACGTGGTCTCGAACGATCTGGATCAAGTGCTGAGCTTGACCCGTGCCTGGACGCTGGTGCGTTTCTTCGAGGCGAAGATGCTGCAACTGGCTTGCTGTACGAAATGCACGGGCGGTTTCGTGGCGCATGCATACGATCCTACCCAAGGCTATGTCTGCGGTCTGTGCCACATCCCGGCTCGCGCTGGCAAGGGCAAGCGTGCAACGGCTCGCGTGACCGACGATCTCAAGATTGCTGTCTGATGGTGACAATGCATCGAATGTAGTCTCTCTCCTGTCTGACCTCCTCCCTGCATTGCGGGGAGTTACGAACCGCCGGCTTGTCTGGCGGTTTTTTTGTCTACTGCTCCATCGTTGCAAGAGGCCGTCAGGTGTTCTGGTTTTCTTAAGTTTGCAGATGTGGTGCCGATACCCAACAGGGACAGGCAATATTTTCTCAGGCGCTGCATTCACTCGTTGCGGGATCAAAAAAGATGTTTTTGATAATTGGCTACGTCGTCATTCTCGCGGCAGCGTTGGGCACGTACTCGGTTCACGGCAGTCTTGCCTCGTTGTGGGTGCCTATGGAGTACATCGCCATCGTCGGTTTGACGATAGGGGGCTTCATTGCAGGCAACGGTCCGAAGGCGATCAAGGCGACGGTAGGGGCGCTGCCGAAAGTCTTCAAGGGCTCCGGCAAGAACAAGGCCCTCTATGTAGATGTGCTGGCCATGATGTTCGAGATCCTGGCCAAGGTCCGCAAGGAAGGCTTGATGTCGATCGAGAACGACATCGAGAACCCGGAAAGCAGTGCGATTCTGTCCAAGTACCCAAATTTCCTGCATGACCACCACGCGGTTGAGTTCCTCACCGACTATCTGCGCATGATGGTAGGCGGCAATCTCAATGCCTTTGAGCTCGAGAACCTGATGGATGTGGAAATCGAGACTCACCATCACGAGGCGCACCAGGCGCCGCACATCGTTGCCAAGGTGGGGGACGCGACACCTGCATTCGGTATCGTGGTTGCGGTGATGGGCGTGGTGAACGTGATGGGCTCGGTGGGCGAGCCTCCTGCAGTGCTTGGCAAGATGATTGGTGGCGCCTTGGTGGGTACCTTCCTCGGCATCTTGATCGCGTATGGATTTGTGGCGCCGGTTGCCAGCCAGCTTGAACAGATCGTGGAAGAGGACGGCAAGCTCTACCAGTGCATGAAGGTCGTGTTGCTTGCCAGCATGAATGGTTATGCGCCGCAGGTGGCCGTTGAATTCGGCCGTAAAGTGCTTTACTCAGGTGATCGCCCTGGCTTCAAGGAGCTGGAAGAAGAGATCAAGAGCCGCAAGGGCAAGTGATCCGGCTCTTCTTATCCTCAAGAATCACTGACTGCGGACCATGGCCGATAACAATCAGCAACCCATCGTTGTAAAACGCATCAAGAAGGGCGGCGGCGGTGCGCACGGCGGCGCGTGGAAAATTGCCTACGCCGACTTCGTGACGGCCATGATGGCTTTCTTCCTGTTGATGTGGTTGTTGGGTTCCACCACAAAGGGTGACCTCAAAGGTATTGCCGATTATTTCCAGAACCCCTTGCGGCTGTCCTTGAATGGCGGCCCGGGTACGGGGGCATCCGCTTCGCCGCTGGAAGGCGGGGGATCGGATCTGACCAAGACCATCGGAGATTCTGCACGGAGTGATTTCAAGCAGAAGCGAGTGATGTCCAAGATCATCGTGACGCCGCCGGAGCAAACGCAGAACACAAAATTTGCGGTGGACAAGGGCAAGAACTTCGATGTGCCTGATGCGATTCCGGACAGCAAGAAGATGGAGGTGGAAAGGGTTGAGCGTAGCCGCCTGCAGGAGCTGAAGGAGCGTATTGAAGCCATCATCGAGGCTAGCCCCGATCTCCGGCAGTTCAAGAATCAGCTATTGCTCGACATGACGCCGGATGGCCTGCGCGTCCAGATTGTCGACGAACAGAATCGCCCGATGTTTGATACCTCCAGCGCGGAGTTGAAGCCCTATACGCGAGTGATCCTGCGCGCGCTCGGGCAGGAGTTGAATCGCTTTGGCAGTCGGTTGAGTATTTCGGGCCACACCGATGCGGCGCAGTACGCTGGCAGCGCGGCTGGGTTTTCAAACTGGGAGCTTTCTGCCAACCGTGCGAACGCGGCACGCCGAGAGCTCATTGTCGGCGGGCTGGACAAGGAGCGGATCATTCGCGTGCTTGGTCAGGCTTCCATCCTGCCGCTAGATAGAAGCGACCCCTTCAGCGCGGCCAATCGACGCATCAGCATCGTGGTGCTGAATCATCGTGCCGAAGAGGACATCATGAACGAGGGCGTCCGGGAAAACTCCGCTGGCATGGCCCCTCCTTCCGAGCCGCTTCCTTCCGGGCCGCGCACAATCCCGCAGGTGGGCGGCTTGCCTCCACGTGGTTCCGCGCCGTCAGGGCCACCCCAGCGGTAGAAGGCCGGCCGCAACAAAAAAAGCCCTGGCGCTTTCGCGACCAGGGCTTTTTCTTGCCAACCCAGAAACATCAGCCGAGCTGGAAATAACGCTCCGCGTTGTTGTAGCAGATATCTTCCACTGCAGTCTTCAGCAACTTCCAGTCTTGCGGATACTCGCCGTTCTCGACCCAGCCACCAATGAGGTTGCACAGGATGCGGCGGAAGTATTCGTGACGTGTGTATGACAGGAAACTGCGCGAGTCGGTCAGCATGCCGACGAAGGCGCCGAGGTTGCCAAGTTGCGACAACGCCGTCAGCTGACGCAGCATGCCGTCCTTCTGGTCGAGGAACCACCAGCCGGAGCCGAACTGCATCTTGCCCTTGAACTTACCGTCCTGATAGTTGCCGATCATAGTGGCCAGAACCTCGTTGTGCATCGGGTTCAGGTTGTACATGATGGTCTTGGGAAGCAGATCGTCGCCGTCGAGCGCGTCGAGGAAGCGAGCGATCTTGGCGGAGATCAGGTCATCGCTGATCGAGTCCCAGCCTGTGTCCGGGCCGAGGGTCTTGAACATGCGCGTGTTGTTGTTGCGCTGCGCGCCGATGTGCAACTGCATCGCCCAGCCACGACGTGCGTATTCGCGACCGAGGTGCAGCATGATGGCCGTCTTGAACTTGTCGGCCTCCAGCTTCGTCACGGCCGTGTGGCTCATGGCCTTGGCGAGAGTCTGCGACAGTTCGTCTTCCGTCGCCGTTTCGAAGAAGGCGATGTCGATGGCATGGTCGGACAGCTTGCAACCATGTGCAGCGAAATAGTCGAGGCGCGCGTTGAGCGCCTTGAGCAGATCGCCGAAGTTGTTGATGGCGATGCCCGATACGGCGGCGAGCTTGGGGATGTAATCCTGGAAGCCGGCGCGGTCGATGTTGAAGGATTTGTCCGGGCGGAAGGTCGGCAGCATCTTCGACTTGAAGGTGCCGTCGGCGGCTGCAGCCTTGTGGTGCGCCAGATCGTCGATCGGGTCATCGGTCGTGCATACAACGCGCACATTCGAGCGCTGCATCAGGCCGCGTGCGGACAATTCCGGCTTGCTGATCTGTGCGTTGCATACTTCCCACAACTCGTCGGCCGTTGCAGCGCTGACCAGTGTCTTCGTGCCGAAGTAGCGTTGCAGCTCGAGGTGGCTCCAGTGGTAGAGCGGATTGCCCACTCCCATTGGCAGCACTTCGCAGAATTTGCGGAACTTGGCCTGGTCGGGCTGGTTACCGGTGATGAAGTCTTCCGTGACGCCGGATGAGCGCATGAAGCGCCACTTGTAGTGATCGCCGCCGAGCCAGATCTCGGTGATATTGCGGAACTGCTTGTTTTCCGCGACCTCAGCAGGTGGCAGGTGACAGTGGTAGTCAATGATGGGCTGCGGAGCAGCGTATTCGTGGTACAGCTTTTGTGCGGTGGGGGATTCGAGCAGGAAGTGCTCGTCCATGAATGCCTTGGCCATTTTGTGTATCTCCGTTGCCTTGCGGGTGTCGCCGAATTTCAGGTCCACAAGTCTGACTAATTATAGTCGTGGCACTATATGTCTGACAAACCGACAGCGCCTTGATCTGAGTGAAAGAGTGTCACGCCATCCCTCGGCGCTGACAACGCTTTTTTGCTGCTGCAGCAATGTGTCGATGTGTATCAGTTGGGCACCGAGGCATCATGACTTGCAGAAAAATGCCGTTGCTTGCACTGAGCGTCAAAGCGCTCCTGGCCATGGGCTGAGCAGTGAGCATCGCTCCTGGCAGCTGTTGCCAGCAGCGTCACATAAACAATAAATACATAACAAGCGGATGGCGTCTTGCACGGGCGTACATCGCGCGAATCATGAAATCAGTAATTGGAGACTGTGCCTAATGGCTCGAAAGACAAAAGGGGAGAGCGCCTCGAACTGGACCATCCTGCTGGCTGAGGATGATCCGGACTACGCGCAGACCACCGTCACGCTGCTCGAACGGGAAGGGCACACAGTTGTCTGGGCCGACTCGGGCGCCAAGGCGCTGGAAGTACTGCGCTCCCGCCAGATCGATCTGTTGTTGCTTGACTACTTCATGCCCGGCATGACGGGCGAGGAAACCGTTATCGAGCTGCGTAAATTCAACACGAATGTGCAGGTCATCCTGCAAACGGGGTACGCCAGCGAGCAGCCGCCACGTGCCTTGCTCAAGCGCCTTGATATCCAGGGCTACCACGACAAGAGCGAGGGCCCTGAGAAGCTCTTGATGTGGACCGATGTCGGCCTCAAGGCCGCGTATGCCGTCCAGCTATTGCGCAACAGCCGTGAAGGGCTGCGCTTCATCCTCAATGCAACGCCTGAGCTGCACAAGATCCAGCCACTGAACGAACTGCTGCAAGGCATCATCCTGCAGATCTCGGGCCTGCTTGGTAATGTGAATTCCTTTCTCGCCATCAACACCCATGGCAATGGCGTCCAGATTCCCGAAGAACCGAAATCGGAAGGTTTCCTGGCAATGCTGGTTGATGAGACCGAGCTGGCGATCCAGGCGAGTACCGGACGCTTTCATGGCTTCAAGAGCGCGATGGAGTGTCTCAACGAGCAGGAGTTGAGCAACGTACGCACGACGGTGCAGCAGAACGAGATCCGTGCCGTGGATGGAACGACCATCGTGCCGCTCTGTGTGGGCCCGGCCGTCATCGGCGTGGTCTATCTCGATCGTGCGGTGAGCTTGAGCCGCGACCTCGAATTGCTGCAGGTGTTTGCGAATCAGGCTGCGGTAGCGATCCACAACTCGCAGCTATACGAGATGGCAACGCTGGATCCGTTGACGGGTGTTTATGTCCGCCGCTTCTTCGAGCAGTGGCTGCTCCGCGAGTTGCGCGCAGCGTTCCGCAAGAAGTACACCCTGTCCATCCTCATGGTGGATATGGACAAGCTCAAGCAGATCAACGACACCATGGGTCACCTCGGTGGAGATGGTGCGCTGGCGGCGATGGGGAGCGTGCTGCGTCGAGTGCTGCGCGATACGGATATCTGCGGGCGCTATGGCGGTGACGAGTTTGCCATCGTGCTGCACGAGCCCGGCCCGCAAGGCGGCGAGCTGCTGGCCGAAAGGATCCTCGAGTTGCTTCGTAGCGAGAGCGTCGAGGGCCCGAATGGTCGGTGGTCAGTGGCGGGGAGCATCGGCGTGAGCTTGTTGGAAGCACATGACTTTGACGTTGCCGATATTCCGAAACCGATTCCTGCGGCCTATTTCGACGACATGGCCAAGCAGCTGATCGATGCTGCCGACCGGGCCTTGTACAAGGCAAAGCACACTGGGGGGAGCTGTGCCTTCAGCAGCGAGCCTTTGCAGTGGAAGGCTTTTTCATAAGCCTTGCGTGCGAGTCGCAAGAAGTACCGAACGGAGGCTGCGGCCTCCGTTTTTTGTTTCCGCTCAGCTGGGGCGAGCCAGACGTACGATGAAAGTCGTGCCTTGCCCAACCGTGCTGTCGATTTCGATCGAGCCCTTGAAGTCGCCGGTGACGATGTCATTGACGATGGTGAGCCCGAGGCCTGTGCCGTCTCCGAATTTCTTCGTCGAGAACATGGGCTCGAAGATTCGTGGCAACACCTCAGGTGGAATGCCGCTGCCCTGATCCTTGACACGCATCACCACAAAGCGATCTTCCTGCTCGAGCGAGATCTCGATCCTGGCGCCACCATCACGGGCGATGGTGGCAGCGCTTGCGTCGACAGCGTTGGTGATGAGGTTGGTGATGACCTGCGCCAGCCGACCCGGCGAGCCGTGCACCTGCAGATCGTCCGCACGCTTCTGCAGTTCAAGCTTGCAGTTTTTCTCACGCAGGGTGTGGCTGAGCAGCAGGATTGCATCCTGAATGGTCGTCACCACATTGAAATTCACGAGCTGCTGCGAACTCAGATCGCGCGTCTGTGATTTCACGCCACGCACGAAGCCAGCCGCGCGTTCGGCTGCGCCACTGGCGAGGCTGATGGCTTTGGACATCTCGGCGGCAATCTCGCGGTGGTCGTCGTCGTTGACGCTGTCGTCGCCGATCGAGTCGCGGTATTCAGTCACCAGGCTTTCCAGCTCCAGTACTGCTGCGCGTACCGCGGCAAGCGGTGTGTTCATCTCGTGGGCGATGCCTGCTGTGAGGCGACCGAGTGAGGCCATCTTCTCGGCGATCATCAGTTTTTCGCGGCTTTGCTCTTGCTGTTGGGCGCTCAGGACGGTTTCGCGATGCAGGTCCGCATTGTCCATCGCGACAGCAATCTGCTGGGCGATGGCCTGCATCACGGAGACAACTTCAGCATTGAATGCACGCGGGTTGGCGCTTTGCAGGACGAGAATGCCCGTGACATGCGCGCTGGATTTCAAGGGCAACACCAGTTCGGCGTAGCTGCGTTCGCCGTCACCTGCGCCCGCCTCGGTGTGGCCGACCATGTGTTGGCCCGTGCGCAGACATTCAGCGGTCTGGCGGCTTGGGCCGCACGCGTGGTGGCCGCCATTGCCGTCGCTGCTGTTGGCCTTGAGCTGGATGACGGGCTGGCCGTCGGATGCCTCGGTAGTAGGGTCGATCGAATACAGGCTGGCGCAATGCAGGCTGAAACGCCGCGTCAGCAGATTGACGACCTGCTTCATCATTTCGCCGGGCTCGCGGATGCTGCTCACCGCCGAGGAGACGGCGGCGACTGTTTCGAGAATGTTCTGTTGCGTGGAGATCACGGCTTGCTGCAGCACGCGTTGCTCTTCGTGATTCGAAGCAAGGTGCAGGATCAGGCCGGGGATCATCTGCAGGGAGTCCAGTGCCGAGCTGTCGACGCCATCTTCGGTGACGAGCTCGACGTCTACGGGCACGATCTTTGGTACGGCCTCGCCCCGCAGGGCGGCTTCCAGCGTATCGAGCAAGCGCGTGGCGATGAGGCGTGGCAGCTGGCGCACACTGACTTCCATGGTGCGTTCGCGGATGGCCATCAGCGTGCCTGGAATGCCATCGAAACCAGCGACGAGAATTTTCTTCGACAGGCCGCGTTCGAGGATGACATCCATCGCCCCCAGCGCACCTTCGTCGGTAGTGGAAATCACGGCAACGACGTCCGGCGCTTTCTGGAGCACTTCACGCATGAACTGCGCGCCTTGTTCGCGGCGCGAAATCTGCGCAACCCAGTCGAGCATGTTCTCGTAGGCGACTTCGATGCCGGGATAACGAGTCAGGGTCTCGTGGAAGCTGCGCGTTCGGGTTGCGCCAGCGGGGACACGCTCATCGCCACGGAAGTACGCGACCTTGCCGCGCCCTTCGAGATGCTTGAATACGTATTCCGCGACCATTGCCTGACCTTTGGCATTGTCGGAGCCAACGGTGCACAGCAGCCCCTCGTCTTCGAGCGGTGAGTCCAGGCTGATGACGGGGATGCCTGAAGCATGAGCCTTGGCAATGAAGGCAGAGATGCCAGGGTGGTTGCGCGCCATCGGCTTGAGAATGATGGCGTCCATGCCCTTGTCGAGGAGGGCGAACAATTCCGTTGCCTGCTCTTCGACGGTGCGGACCGATACGGTCGTGAACTCCATGCCACGTCGCAGGGCGTCCGTACGCAAGCAGTTTTCGCCCAGCGTCCAAACGAAGGCGCCGGAGCGCGGTTCGAACATTACGAAGCCGACATTGATCTTCTTGTTGTTCACGGCATTGTTCCCAGACGTGGAAAACGGCAGAGACACCGCGGTCTTCGCCGTCGGCACGTGCCGGTTAATGATGGCAGCTAGCCTATCTGCAGGCTCCCATTGTTGTTGCGTAAAGCAGGGGGCGGGATGGCCCCCAATTTGCGCGTAGCGAAGGCGTTGTCAGACGCCCGCATAGGCGGAGAAGCCGCCATCCACTGGAATGATGGCGCCGGTAACGAAGCCCGAGGCCTTGGCTTCGACCAGCCACAGCAGCGCTCCGATCAGTTCCGACGCGTCGCCAAAACGGCGCATCGGCGTCTGCGCGATGACCTTCTGCGCGCGAGGTGTGAAGCTGCCATCTTCTTGCAGCATCAGCTTCTGGTTCTGCTCGGTGATGAAGAAGCCGGGCGCGATGGCATTCACGCGGATGCCGGATTGACCAAGGTGCACCGCCAGCCATTGCGTGAAATTGCTCACCGCGGCCTTGGCGCCGCTGTAGGCCGCAACCTTGGTGAGCGGGCGATAGGCGCTCATGGATGAGATGTTGATGATGCTGCAACCGCTGCGGCCAAGCATCTGCTTCGCGAAGACCTGGCTGGGCAGGAGTGTGCCCATCAGGTTGAGGTCGAAGACGAACTTGAAGCCTTCCATGTCCAGATCGAAGAAGCTGCTTTGCGATGCATCCTTGCCGGCTGTTTCTGCGTCGAAGTACTCCTGGCCGGTGATGCCCTTGGGGTGATTGCCGCCTGCGCCGTTGATGAGGATGTCGCACGGCCCGAGCGTGCTGGCAATGTGTGCGGCGGCGTTCTCGAGAGCTCCGCGATCAAGCACGTCACAGGACATGCCTTGCGCAAAACCGCCGGTGTTGTTGATGGACTCGGCGAGGCGCTCGGCCTTCGCCAGATCACGTCCGATGATCACGACCTTGGCACCGCATTGGGCGAGCGCCCGACACATGGCGGCACCGAGCACGCCGGCACCGCCGGTGACCACGGCGACCTTGTTCTTCAAATCGATATCGAATGGCAGTGGAGCGAAAGCGGTCATGCAGATTCCTTGGTGATGGCAAAGGGTCTGTCGCTCCCGCCGTAGCGGGAGGTCTTCGGGATGAGATGCAGCCGGTGCGCCGTGCTATGGCGTCGGTCAGGCGTGCTCGGCGGGAACGAACTTGGTGATGGCTTCCCACAGGCCGTTCAGATACACGACGCCGAGTGCGCGATCGTAGAGGCCGTAGCCGGGCTTGCCGGTTTCACCCCAGATCATACGGCCGTGGTCAGGGCGTACGTAACCATCGAAGTCAACGTCGTGATACGCCTTCAGGATCTTCGCCATGTCGAGCGAGCCCTCGCATGACAGGTGGGCCGATTCGTAGAAAGTGCCGTCTTCTTCGACTGCGACATTACGCAGGTGGCCGAAGGGGATGCGGCCCATGCCGCCGAACTCGTGCACCAGCGATTCGATGTTGTTGCACAGGTCGGCGCCGAGCGAGCCCGAACACAGCGTGATGCCGTTGGCGGGCGAGTCGACCATCTTCACGAGACGCATCAGGTCATCGCGATTCTTGACGATGCGTGGCAGGCCGAAGATCGGGCGCGGAGGATCGTCCGGATGCATGCCCATGCGCACACCGGCTTCCTCTGCAACGGGGATCATCTTCTTGAGGAAGTACTCGAGATTGGCCCACAACTGTTCCTCGCCGATGTCCTTGTATTCGGCGAGCACCTTCTTGAGTTCTTCGGGTTTGTAGCTGGCATCCCAGCCGGGAAGGGAGATGCCTTGCTCGGGGTCGATCTCCTGCACCTGGCTCGCGTCGAAGGAGAGGGTGGTCGAGCCATCCGGCAGTACGGTGCCGACGCTGGTGCGCGTCCAGTCGAAGACCGGCATGAAGTTGTAGCAGATGACCTTCACGCCCACTGCGGCGCAGTTGCGGATGTTCTGCTGGAAATTGGCGATCAGGCGGTCGCGCGTGGGCTTGCCCTGCTTGATGTCTTCATGAACCGGGATGCTCTCGACGACATCGAATTTCAGGCCGACGGATTCGATGCGCGCCTTGAGCGCTTGCAGCTTATCGATCGGCCAGACTTCGCCGACAGGCACGTCGTAGATCGCCGAAACGATGCTGTGGATGCCAGGAATCTGGCGGATGTATTCGAGCTTGACGGGATCGGTATCGCCATACCAGCGGAAACTCATCTTCATGCTTTCTCTACTCCTTCAGTGCAACCACAAGGCTTGTCGGAACAACTTGTATGGTAGTATAGCAGCGAGCGTGGATTGATCAAGTCTGTCCCGGAATCATAGGTTCTGGCATTCGCGAGGGACGCGAAAGATAAGAGGTGATATGTCTGCTGAACCACAAATGAAGCAACGGCGGTCCATGTCTGTCGCTTCCATTGGCGCGCAGTTGCATGAACAGTTGCGTACCGCCATCGTGACCGGTGAAATCCGCCCCGGGCAGGCTTTGTCCGAGACGGATATCGCGACGCGCTACGAAGTCAGCCGGCAGCCCGTGCGTGAGGCTTTCATCCGTCTTGCACAGGAGCGTCTCGTCGTGGTCCTGCCGCAGCGAGGCACCTTTGTCGTCAAGATCTCCATTCGTGATGTCATGGATGGGCGGTTCGTGCGCGAGGCCATCGAGGTGGCAGTGGTGCGCGAAGCAGCGGCACTGGATGCGCCAGCCAGAGCTGCGCTGGTTGAAATCCTGCGCGACGCAATTGCCCAACAAAGCCAGGTTGCATCCGGTGACAACGCAAGCTTCCTGATGCTCGACGAACACTTTCATCATGCAATCGCCGCAGCTGTACAGCGCGAGCATGCATGGCGTGTGGTGGATCAGATCAAAGCGCAGATGGATCGCGTGCGCTATCTCAGTTTCGATTCAGCCACGCCTGTCTCGAGGCTGATTGCGCAACACCGGGAGATTCTGGATGCCATCGAGGCCGGGCAGCCCGAGGTGGCCGAGTCGGCAATGCGGATGCATCACCACGAAATCCTGCAATCGCTGCCAGAGCTGGCAAAGCGTTACCCGGAGGTTTTTGAAGACTGACAACCATTTGTCATTCTTCAATAGCGGAACGCGGGGATCACCGGTAAGTGATCCCCGCGCGGCGGTAGATGGAGCTACCGCCTTAACCTTGCAGCAGTTGCAATACCTGCTGCGGCAACGCGTTGGCCTGGGCCAACATGGCCGTGCCGGCCTGTTGCAGAATCTGTGAGCGAGACAGATTTGCCGTTTCCATCGCGAAGTCGGCATCAATGATGCGGCCCCGTGCTGCGGACTGGTTTTCCGACGCGATCTGCAGCGAAGAAATCACTGCCTCGGTACGGTTCATCGCGGCGCCGTAACCGGCACGCGCGGTGGTGATGGTGTTGATCGCCGAGTCGAGATTGGTGATCGCGTCGAGCGCTTGCGATGCGGTCGAGATGAAAATCGTGGCCGAATCGACTGCGAGGACAGATGCACGCAGGTCCACCGTGCTGACCGTGACCTGGTCATTGGCTGTCGTGCCGGCGCCCACCTGGAAGGTGAAGGTCGAAGCAGCGCTGTTGAGCAGCTCGACATTGTTGTAGCGCGTTGCCTGGCTGAGGCGGCCGACTTCGTTCGACAGTGCGGTGAATTCAACTGCGAGATTCTGACGGTCACCCGAGTTGAGCGTACCGTTGGCTGCCTGCACGGCCAGCTCACGCATCCGCTGCAAGTTGTCAGAGATCTGCGAAGCACCACCGTCTGCAACCTGCATCAGCGAGATGGCGTCATTGGAGTTGCGGATTGCAACGTTGAAGCCACGCACCTGCGAGTTGATACGTTCCGCGATCGCCAGACCTGCTGCATCGTCCTTGGCGCTGTTGATGCGCAGGCCGGATGACAGCCGTTGCAGCGAAGTTGCCAAAGACTCCTTTGTTCCGTTCAGATTCCGCTGGGCATTGAGAGATGCCACATTGGTGTTGATGGTCATTGCCATGGTTACATTCCTCCATGAATGCATTTAACAAATAATTCCGACGGAAACCTTGGCAAGGCCGCTTCTGCAAATGACTTTGCCATATATGGCAATGACATCTCCGTCAGGCTGAATCGCGGCGCTCTGGCGAGAGGGCTTCGTGATCGGCTCGATACCCATTCAGCAAAGACCGGGCCAGTTTTGCAACGGAGTGGAATTGAAGGGGGTTTGCGCTGCTTTTTTGTTTTCAAAGGCGCAATGGAGGGGGTGTGCGCGTCAAAACATGCCGGGCGCACATACATGTTTCGCCGCTCCGGCATTTTTTGCCGGGCATTTCGGGCAGGCGGCAACGCCGAAGCGAGAGGCGCTGCTGCGCGATGAGATGCGCACACGTGAAAACGCCGCCCACGGCATGACCGGGGCGGCGTAGACGTAAAAAAGCCCGCGTTGTCGCGGGCTTTTCAGACTGCTTCGTTTGCCTATTAGCGCAACAGACTCAAGACTTGCTGCGGCAAGCTGTTCGCCTGCGCCAGCATCGCCGTACCGGCTTGCTGCAGGATCTGGCTACGCGACAGGTTGGCAGTTTCCGACGCGAAGTCCGCATCGACGATTCGCCCACGTGCGGCCGATTGGTTCTCCACTGCAACCTGCAGCGAGGAGACAACCGCCGAGGTGCGATTCAACGCGGCGCCGAAGCGGGCGCGGGTCGTCGTGATCGTATTGATTGCCGAGTCGAGGTTGGTGATCGCAGCCAGCGCCAGCGAAGCGGCGGAGATCTGGATCGAAGCGGAGTCGATGGCCAGCGTCGATGCGCGGATATCGGTCGTGCTCACGGTGATCTGGTCGTTGGTCGTCGTGCCGGCGCCCACCTGGAAGGTGAGGGTCGAACCGCTGTTGAGCAGATTGAC
>NZ_JAYXHS010000003.1:0-103993 GCF_036017035.1 Uliginosibacterium silvisoli
AGCAATTTGCAAAACTATTTTTGCGAATCACTCGACTTCAACAACACCACCTCATTCGCCGCAAACCCGCGTCCAGCTTGGCTTTGCAGCTCGCCGACTTCGCTTGACTCAGTACCTCGATCACGCGGTTTCAGCGCATCGCCCGGAAGCAGCGAAGAGGCAGAATTATGGACAGGTTTCAGGGGGAGGTCAAGAACTTTTGCGGCGTCGCGACAGAAATCGTAAAAATCAACAGATCCCACCAAACCCGAAACGAGACCAGGCGGCGGGCTTGCTATATATATGCAGACCCCGCCGCCGTGACATATTCACGTTTTGCGTTAATATCAGCCACCATCAACAATCTCTCCGGGCTTTGCGCGTGAAGTTGTCTACTTTTGGTTTGCTGCTGACTACATTATTGCTTGCGGCATGCGTCACCCGAAGTGGCGTACCACTGGACACTGATCGCCACCTGTCGGCCCCACAGACATCCGCTGCTACGCCAGTCCGCGACATACCTGCGCCAGTCCAGCAGGGATTCAGTCCTCCTCCCCCACGCCCACAGGCAAAGCCGGAAACTTATTCAGTCGTCGTTAACAATCTGCGCGTTCAGGATTTGCTGTTTGCCCTTGCCCGCGATGCCAAGGTCAATGTGGATATCCATCCAGGCCTGAACGGCAACGTCACCCTGAACGCGCTCGATCAAACACTTCCTCAGTTGCTGTCGCGCATCGCAAAACAGGTGGACATGCGCTTCGAGCTGGACGGCAACAATCTGGCGGTCATGCCGGACGCGCCTTTCCTGCGCACCTATCGCGTCGATTACGTGAATATGTCGCGTGACACGACGGGGTCCGTTGCAGTGTCGAACCAGATCGCAACGGCAGGTGGCGGCAATATCGGCAACTCAAGTGGCGGAAACAATAGCGGCAGCTCAGGCAACTCGGCCGGCAACAGTTCGACAACTCTGGTCACCAACACGGCACGCAATCATTTCTGGGAAACCCTGACCCAGAATCTGAAAGATCTGCTGCGCGAAACGGACAAGATTTTCCCCGATGGCGCTGCCGAGAAGACGGTGGAGACGACCACGCAGGGCGGCAGTACGACGACCTCCGTCAAGACCAGCAAGCCGGACGATGTGTTGACGCGCAGCGCCGACACGGAGAAGAGGTCGACTCAACTAGAGAAGACAGTCACCTTCCGTGAAGCGGCATCCATCATTGCCAATCCGGAAGCGGGTGTGGTGTCGATCCGGGCGACAGGCCGCCAGCATGAGAAGGTTCAGGAATTCCTGAGCCAGGTCATGAACAGCGCGCGCCGCCAGGTGCTGATCGAGGCCACGATCGCGGAAGTCGAACTTTCGCAGAACTATCAACAGGGTATCGATTGGCGCGCATTGAACGTGTTCGACACGGGGCTGCGCATCATCCAGAGCGCAGTCGGGGCGATCTCCGGCCCTAGTTCGACTTTGATGGAGGTTGGGTACGACTCCAGCGGTGGCAACTTCAAGAGTTCGCTGAAATTTCTGGAGTCATTCGGTAACGTCAAAGTGCTGTCCAGCCCCAAGGTCAGCGTTCTGAACAATCAAAGTGCCGTTTTGAAGGTTGTGGACAACACGGTGTACTTCACCATAGAGAGCACGACCAACCAGAACCAGACCCAGTCTGTCGTGACCTACACAAGCACGGTACATACCGTCCCGATTGGCCTGGTCATGAACGTCACGCCACAGATCGGCGAAAGCAATACCGTCTTGTTGAACATCCGCCCCACCTTGTCACGCACCGTCGGCGAGGGCGCGCTCGACCCGAATCCAGCACTGAAGGTACTGGGAATCGTCAACCGCATCCCTATCGTCCGCTCACGGGAGATCGAGTCTGTATTACGCGTCAATAGCGGCAACATCGCCATCATGGGCGGCCTGATGGAAGACCTGCTGAACAACGTCACCGATACAGTGCCAGGGCTGTCACAAGCACCAATCTTCGGCGGACTGTTCGAGAATCGCAACGATTCGAAGCGCAAGACAGAATTGGTGATCTTCATCCGCCCGACAGTGATCCGCGATGGAGATACAAGCGTCAACATCGGCGATCTGCCGCAATCGAGTTTCTTCGTCCCTCCCTCCGGCATGCCGGGAGCCCCTTCCTTGGGGGTTACTCGATGAGCCTGCTGATCGACGCGCTGAAGCAGGCTGAAGCGGCGCGCGCGCAGGCCCAGGGAAACGAGACACCTCCCACTGGAGGCATCGAACTCGAACCCCTGCCCGAGCCACGCCTCAGCACACCGCCGCCAGTAGCGAGCAATGCTCGCGAAGCCAGCACGCCAACGCCAGTGAGAAGCGCCAGCCACGCTCGTCCGACCCCGGCCGTTTCGAGCACGGCCGCCAGTCAGGCTGCGCGAGAGTTATTCGAGGTGAAGCAGCAAGGCCCCAATCGCATGCCTCTGATACTGGCGGGTGTCGGTATTGCGCTACTGCTCATCGGCGCGGGCTATGTCTGGTGGGCAATCCAGCCTCGGAGCAGCCTGATTGCACCAAACGTGCAGGCAACGCCTCAGGCTGTAGCCCAGATGCCGGTAATAACGGAACCCGCACAGGCAGTGCCGCCTGCTGAAGTCGTATCCGCTGTGCCTGATGCATCCGTTGCGACGAACTCACCAGTGACCACGCCAGAGCCTCCCTCAAGCATCCCCCTCCCGCACCGCGAAGGGCGAACGCCTGTGCGGGCGTCTGCCTCACCAAAACCCCCGGTCGACGCGACGCTGCAGGATGAAGTCAAACCCTCCCCGCGTACGAGTGCGCCCCCGGACAACGGCATTCAGAGCGCCTATGCCGCGTTTCAGGAAGGCAACTATGCCGTCGCCCGTCAGCGCTATCAGGAGGTACTGCGACTGGATCCGCGCAATGTCGACGCCCTGAATGCGCTGGGCCTGATCGCCTGGCGTAGCGGCCAACCCGACGTGGCGGAACGCATGTTCCGCACGGCCGCCCAGACCGATCCGAAAGACATTACCGCAAACGCGCAACTGGCCCTGTTGTATGCGGAAGGCGATCCGACTGCCGCCGAAAGCCGGCTGCGCAACCTGATCGCATCACAACCAGCAGGCGTTGCGGCGCACTATTCGCTGGGCAGCTTGCTGGCACGCCAGGGCCGCTGGAATGAGGCGCAACAAGCGCTGTTCCAGGCCTATACGCTGGACAGCGACAACCCGGACATCCTCTTCAATCTCGCGATCAGCCTGGAGCATCTCTCGCAACCCGGCGTCGCACGACAATTCTACGAACGCGCATTGCAAGCAACGGCGCGCCGCCCCGCAGGCTTTGACAAGAGCGTGGCACAAAGCCGCATCCAGGCGCTGCGGGAGCGCTGAGATATCTATGGCAACAGCCTTTCGACTGCCGCTCGGGCAGCAACTCATCAATCAGGGCATCCTCAGCGAGGACCAGCTGCGCATCGCCCTGCACGAACAGTCGCGTACCAACGAAGCGTTGGGCAAGCTGCTGGTCAAACTTGGTTTCGTCAGCGAAGTCACGTTGCGCGACGCCTTGTCGGCATCACTCGGCAAGCAAGGCGTAGACCTCACCCACACCATCGCAGGCCCGGAAGCGCTGGCGCTCGTCCCCGAGGACGTCGCCAAACGCCATCGCCTACTGCCTCTCCTGTGGGAAGCTGACACCCACCGCCTGGTCGTAGCAATGGGCGATGTCGACGACATCGTAGCGCTCGACAAGTTGCGCGCACTGCTGCCAGAGAACGCCCAGATCGAAACCTGGCTGGCTGGCGAGAGCGAAATCGAACGCGCGATTGACCAGCATTACGGTTTCGAGCTTTCCATCGACGGCATCCTGACCGAGATCGAGACAGGCGAAATCGACTACCGCTCTCTGGCCGTTTCGACCAACGAATACAGCCAGCCGGTAGTACGCCTGGTCGATGCGCTGCTCTCCGATGCGGTCAAGCGCGAAGCCTCGGACATCCACTTCGAGCCGGAAGCCAGCTTCCTGCGCGTGCGCTATCGCATCGACGGTTTGCTGCGCCAGATCCGCGCCCTGCATAAATCCTACTGGCCCGCCATGGCGGTCCGCCTGAAGGTGATGGCCGGGCTGAATATCGCCGAGAGTCGCGCACCGCAGGACGGACGAATTTCGCTGAACGTGCGCGGTCGCCCGGTGGACTACCGCGTCTCGGCCCAACCAACCCTGCATGGCGAAAACATCGTGCTGCGGGTATTGGATCGCCAGAAGGGCATCGTCGCGCTGGACGACCTGGGCCTCACCGACTCGCAGCTCGACACGCTCAAGCTGATGATCGCGCGCCCCGAAGGCATCCTGTTGTTCACCGGCCCCACCGGTAGCGGCAAGACGACGACGCTCTACTCGATCCTGAATCACATCAACACCGAGGGCATCAACATCATGACCCTCGAAGATCCGGTCGAGTACCCGATGGCGATGATCCGTCAGACCTCGGTATCTGAATCGACCAAGCTGGATTTTGCCAACGGCATACGCTCGATGATGCGCCAGGACCCTGACGTAATCCTGGTCGGCGAAGTGCGCGATTCGGAAACCGCCGACATGGCTTTCCGTGCGGCCATGACGGGCCATCAGGTCTACTCGACCCTGCACACGAACTCCGCACTCGGTGCCATTCCACGCCTGCTGGACATCGGCATCCTGCCCGACATCATGGCGGGCAATATCATCGGCGTCGTCGCGCAACGCCTGGTGCGCAAGCTATGCCCACATTGCGCGCAGGCCCGCCCGCCGGCGCCTTACGAATTGCGTCTGCTGAGTTTGCCTGCCGAGCGCGGTGCGGCAGTGCTCTACGATTCCGTGGGTTGCGAGAAGTGCGACTTCCAGGGCTACAAGGGCCGCACGGCAATCATGGAGTTGATGCGCATGGATGCCGACATCGACGAGTTGATCGCACGCCGCGCCACCATGCGCGAACTGCGGAATGCCGCGCGTGCCAAAGGCTTCCGTACCTTGGCCGAAGACGGCGTGCGTCGCGTGCTTGATGGCACCACCTCTCTTGACGAGCTGGCCCGCGTGGTCGATCTGACCGAGCGGATGGTCGGCGCGGAAATGTAAACGAGGCGCCATGGCTATTTTCGCCTACCGCGCCATGGACAGCAGCGGCCGCATCCTGCGCGGCGAAACCGAAGCGCTCAATCTCATCGATCTGGAAATGCGCCTGCAGCGCATGCAGCTCGACCTCATCACCGGCAAACCGGCCCGTTTGCATGTCGGCTTTGGCGCGCCGAAGATTCCGCTGCGTGAGCGCATCCACTTCTGCTTTCACCTCGAACAACTCACGCGCTCCGGTGTGCCACTGGTCGAAGCGCTTTCTGACCTGCGTGACTCGACGGAGAACCAGCGCTTCCGTCAGGTCATCGCCGGCGTGGTGGAAAGCATCGAAGGTGGTCGCAGCCTGTCGCAAGCACTGGGCGAACAGGGCCAGGTATTCGATCCGGTTTTCTGCGCGCTGATCCGGGCTGGCGAATCCAGCGGCAATCTGCCCGATGTACTGCGCGAACTCAACGAGTCGCTCAAGCGCGAAGATGAGCTGCGCTCCTTCCTTGCGAAGCTCATCATCTATCCCTCCATCGTCTTGCTGGTGACCTTGTCCGCAGTCGCCACCTCGATGATCTTCGTCGTACCGCAGCTCTCGCGTCTGTTCCAGAGCACCGGCCAGACCCTGCCTTTGCAAACACGCTTGCTGATCAATATCTCGAGCTTTCTCGTGAATTACTGGCCGCTCGTGCTACTCGCAATCGTCGCCGGCACCATCGGTACAGCAGTGTGGATCCGCGTCAGCCCGCGCGCTGCACTGCGCTGGGACCGCCTCAAGCTTGCCGTGCCCATCGTCGGCGATGTCTACCGCAAGATCATCCTGTCGCGCTTCGCCACGCTATTCGCGCTGATGTACTCGTCAGGCATCGCCATCATCGACACCATCCGCGTTGCGCAAGACATTGTGGGCAATCGCGAAATGCGCGACGCCTTGATCCGCGTCGAGCAGGCCATTGCAGAAGGGCAGAACGTGACGGCCGCGTTCTCTTCGGCGCGCCTGTTCCCGCCACTGGTCATCCGCATGCTGCGCGTCGGTGAACATACCGGCTCGCTTGATCACGCGCTGAAAGGCGTCAGCTACTTCTACGAACGCGACGTGAAGGAGTCCGTCGAGCGTCTGCAGACCCTGCTGGAGCCAGCACTGACCATCGTGCTCGGCGCCTTGATGCTCTGGGTCGCCATGTCGGTGCTCGGCCCTGTCTATGACATCATCACCAAGATGAAAACCTGAACGCGCGCCCGAACCAAGACCGGAAACAAATAACAGATGCCGCAACGCTATCTCCACTTCATCAACCAGGAAGGCCTGCATTGCCACCTCGTGCGCCAGCACGACGTGCAGCACCTGCACAGCTTTGCAGGCGGTGAAGAAGGCGTGCAGGGCTTTGAAGACTGGCTGCAGGAAACGCGTGATGGCCTGCACACCCTGTTGGCAGATGTGGCAGACGAAGGCTTTCACCTCGAGAACATTCCTCACGTCGTAGGCCCGGATCGGCGCGCACTGATCACACGCAAACTGACCCAGCACTTCTTCGGCTCCCCCTACTCCGCCGCCCTGTCCCTTGGACGCGACAAGAATGGGCGTCGCGACGAGCGCCTGCTATTTACTGCGATCACACGCCCGGCACTGGTCGAGCCCTGGCTGGCCGCACTGCGGCGCGCCGAAGCAGCTGTCACGGCCTTGTATTCCGTTCCTCTGCTGACGGAGAAACTGGTCAGGCGTGTTTTCCCGGACAGCCCGCGCGGACTGATCCTGCTCCTGTCCGACTCGGGCATCCGCCAGATCTATTTCGAGCAGGGGAAATTGCGCTTCTCGCGGCTGGCACAAGCGCCCGAGGGTCCGTTCTCGCGCTGGGGGCTCGATTGCCTGCGCGAAGCGCAGAAGACCTACCAGTACCTCAACGCACAGCGCTGGTTACCGCGGGGCACGGCGCTGCCGGTGCGGATTGTCCTGTCTGCCCGCGATGCCGAACCGCTGCTTGCCGAGCTGGCAGGCACGACACAACCCGTCGACAACCTGCAGTTCCAGGCGGCTTCGCTGGAAGCCCTCGCGCACAAGCTGAGAATTCCACTCCGTCACCGTCATTCGGACAGCCGTGAAGTCATCATGCAACTGGCCATGCGTGAGACCACGAGCGTGCAACTGGCGCCACCGCAAGAGCGACGCTTCTACCGCATCTGGCAGGCGCGCTTCGCCATCCTCGTTGCGGGCGTCGTCGTGCTGGCGGCAAGCTCGGTGTTGTCGCTCAAATGGGCGCTCGACACACGCACGGAACGGGCAGAGGCCGAGAGCCAACGCAGCCAGACCATGCTGCAGGACGCCCGCTACAAGCAACTCCTCACCAGCCTGCCGCAGATGCCGACTTCACTCGACGCCTTGCGCAGCACGGTCGATGGCATCGAGCAACTGTCGGTGCGCGTGGTCGATCCACGCATGGCACTACAGCATTTGAGCAAGACGCTTGATGCCTTTCCCGACATCACGCTGGATGGCCTCGAGTGGCAGGAAGCAGACTGGCGCGACGACGCGCGCAATACGCCTTCAAGCAGCGCGCCGATGACGCGCCAGACCTTGATCGCCAGCGCCTCGCTGGACGCTGCCAGCGCAAGCGACCCACGCGCAACCATCTCGCGCATCCAGGCCTTTGCCAATGCCTTGCGCCAGCAAAGCCGGGGCGATGTCGTACTGGTGCAGCAGCCCTTCGATACCGAATCGGACAAGACCTTGCGCAGCGAGGCACAGAACGCCGGCAAGCGCCCGGCCTTCCGCCTGCAGCTCACGCTACCAGGGGCCAAACCATGAAGCACAAACGCGCCAATACCTTCTCCGGCCCGGTCGTGCTGAGCGTGTGCCTGTTGCTCATCAGCGCCGCCATGCTGTGGTTCTCCTACAGTGCGCGCAGCAAGGCCATTGCCCAACGCATCCGCACGACACAAGAAGCGCGTGAAGCAACGGATCGCTACCGGCACACTTCCGAAGACGAAGCGCTGATCCGCCGGACGATTGATCGCTTCGAAACCCTGCGCCAGCGCGGCATCATCGGCTCCGAACACCGCCTGGACTGGGCCGACCGGCTGCGCAGCATCCGCGGTCAGCATCGCTTCGCCCAGCTTGACTTCGAGCTCCTGCCGCAGCGCATCCTCGGTCCGCTGTCCACGCCGGGCGACTATCAGCTGAGCGCAAGCCGCATGCAGATCCGCGCTGGCTTGCTGCACGAAGGAGACTTCGTCGACCTGATGACCGAGCTGCGCAGTCAACCGGCAAATGCCATCGTCGCGCCCCGCCGCTGCACGCTCACGCCGTCTGGCGACTCTCCGATGCAAGGTATCAACCTGCGCGCTGAATGTACCGTTGAATGGCTGACGGTCAGTACTGGAACAGGGGCCAAACCATGACGCTGCGCAACTCCAGCCTTCTTGTGATCACCGTGTTGTTCAGCGGTGCGACACAGGCTGCCGAGGCAGACTGGCAAACGGGTCTGGGGCGGCTCTTCCTCACGCCGCAGAAGCGCGCCCTGCTCGACGAACTGCGCCGCAACAACGCCCGCATCGACCCTGCGCAACAACTCGACAGCGTACGGCTCGACGGCATCGTGCGACGCTCGTCAGGGAAGCAAACCATCTGGATCAACGGCCAAAGCTATACGGACCACGCGCCGGTGACGCGGGTCGACGACAGCTCTGCCCGGGTTATCTCAGGGAGCAAGACCGGCGTGGAGCTAAAGGTTGGAGAATCGAGGCAGCTGGGTCCGACAAACACGACAGGTGACAAGTGACCGTACGCAACCGGCAACACGGCGTCATTCTCATGGCGTTCATGTTGCTGCTTGTCATTGTGGCCGCAGGTACTTTGCTCGCCCGCGCCAATCGACTGCCGACGACCGCCTCTGCAGATAGTGCTGCGCGCATCCAGCTTACAGACCTGCTCGACATACTCAAACAGCAACTGATCAACCAGATCTTGCAGGAAGACAATACGCCGGGAAGTTTCCCGTGCCCCAGCGGACCGAGCTGTGGTGTGTCGGCCGACCTCGCGTCTACGTTCAATGTCAGCGGGATAGACAAGGCAGGGGCCAGCCGCCTCAGCCCTCCCGCTGTCAGTAACGGACTATGCGTGCAGTATGTGATCGCCCCTTCTGTACGCAACAACGTGAATACGAAAGACAGAAGTACGGATGCCGCGCAGAAAAAACTCAACCCGTATTACGACCCGGACCTGACGTTCATCGACAACTCGGGTGTGGCTGCAAAGGCCTGGGCGATCCTGCTGGCAAACACGTCGGTCACCACCTGCTCGCTGGACTCGCTGGGCTATCAGATGACTGTTGATAGCACGGCGGGCACGGCCGTCGTGCAGGCCCTCGCGGCGAAGCCTGCTCTGACTACGACAACGGCATCGTTGCTGATCGAGAAACGCGATCTTCTGCCAGGTATGTTCGACCAGGTCTTGATGGCCGTGGACACGCCCGCGTTTGCCGCTTATCTGCAAGGAAAAACACTGACCCAGCCGACATCGCTGTCCACGATTCGCAGTGGCGACAGCGGCAACTTCGACGATGCGCTTAAGCCGGCTGGCGCCAGCCTTACCGCCGGCAGCTGTCCCGGCGTGCAGTTCGGTGCGAGCAGTTCCAGTTCAGCGAGCGCTTCATCCAGTGCTGCTTCATCCAGCTCATCCGCCCCCACCAATTTCAAGTACCCCGTGAGCTGGCTCTGCTTCAATGACTGGTATGGCTCGCTAAAGTATGATCCGGCATCGCGCATACTGACGGCGCAAGATAGCAACACCAGTCTCAGTTGCACACGCACATCCGGGAAAACACAGTGCTCTTACTGAAAGCCCCTGCAGGTCGCCATGACGCTGGTTTCACGCTGGTAGAGATTGCCATCGCACTGCTGGTCATCATGTTGCTGGCGGGCGGCGCGATTTCGGCGCTGCGCGCGCAAACGGCTTATACGCGCATCTCCCAGACACGCGAACAATTACGTGAAGCCCGCGAGGCACTGCTCAGCTACGCCGTGACGAATCAGGCGCTGCCGTGCGTCGCAGCGACGAGCGATGGCAATGCCGCCCCCCAGCCCTGCCCGACCAGCAAGGGTTTCCTGCCGTGGCGTACCTTGGGCTTGCCAAGCGCGGACGTATGGGGACAACCGCTGCGCTATGCAGCCAGCCCTGGCATGGCCGGCAGCGCCGGCTTCGGCTTCGCCACGCTGGGAACGCTCAAGGTCCTGAGCGGTGGTGCCAATATCGATGCCAATGCAAGTGGGGCTGGCACATATGGCGCGATCGCTTTCGCGGTATGGAGTATCGGAGAAGATGCGGTAGATGCGTCGGCAAATGACCTCGGCGCCACACCACAGATCGATAACACCACCGTCGTCGCTGCGGTTGCAGGTTCCGACGATGTGCTCGAGTGGGTTTCGCGCTATGCCTTGTTCGGCAGGATGACGACTGCTGGCCGACCGCTACCGCTCAGCTCCTATTCATCCTCGTCTTCCTCCGCGGGGCCATAAGAGGCTTCGGCACAAGAGACTTCGATGACAACGCACATGCCACCCATGGACAACTCCGGCAGCTCGTTCATGACCCGCCTCCGCAACGCCGGCATAGAACCCGGCGACAGCGAAGACCTGCGCCAGCAGAAATCCCTGCTGGTATTCATGAGCGGTCTCGTCAGCCTGGCCTCGGTGCTGTGGTTGATGATCTATGGCTGGATGGGTCCGAACCTGTCGTCCTCCCTGCCCTTCGGTTTGCAGGTACTCGTCGCCTTCAACCTGTGGGTGTATATCCAGTTCCGCAATTTCGATCTGTTCCGCATTTCGCAGATCGGTTTGCTGTTGTTCTTCCCCTTCGTTGCGCAGTGGGCACTTGGCGACTTCGTGTCGGCGTCCGGCCTGATCCTGTGGGGTTTGCTCGCACCTATCTGCGCCTTGCTATGCATGGGGGTACGCGAATCGCTGCCATGGTTTTTCGCCTATGTTGTGCTGACTCTGATGACAGGTGCATCCGACTACCTGCTGGCCGACATGGTCCCCGTGACGCTCACTACGCACACCACGATTTCGCGCCAGACCTCGGTCGTGTTCTTCGCCTTGAATTTCGTCACCTTGTCTACGCTGGTCTATCTCTTGTTGCGCTTTGCGCTGCTCGACCGCGCCAAGGCGCGCGCCAGTCTTGAAGAAGCGCACACGAAACTCGCAGCGGAGCAAGAGCGCTCCGAACGCCTGCTGCTCAACATCTTGCCGGCTCCGATTGCGCACCGTCTGCGTGCGTCGGACGCGACGATTGCAGACGGGTTTGCAGAAGTGTCGGTGATGTTTGCCGACATCGTGAACTTCACGGGCCTGGCAGCCGACATGGAAGCGGACCAGGTTTTTGCCATGCTCAATCGCGTGTTCAGCAGCTTCGACGAACTCGCCGAGCGGCACGGACTGGAAAAGATCAAGACCATTGGCGATGCCTACATGGTGGCCGGCGGCTTGTCAGACGAGTTGCCTGACGCCTGCTGCGCAGTCGCCGAGTTGGCGCTCGATATGCATGAATGGCTACGCCGCGACCAGACAACACGTGGTGAGCCGCTGCACGTGCGCATCGGCATCGGTACGGGGCCCGTCGTGGCGGGTGTGGTCGGCAAGAAGAAATTCATCTATGACCTGTGGGGCGACACGGTCAATCTCGCCAGTCGCATCACGGATGAAGGACTGCCGGATGGCATCCAGTGCGACCGTGCAAGCTATGAGTTGCTCAAGGGGCGCTTCACTTTCGAAGCGCCTGTCATCTTGAGCCTCAAGGGCAAGGGCAAGGTCGAGGTATGGCGACTGAGTGGGCGAATCGCATCATCCTCCGCCGCGCGCCAGACAAGCTGATTCCGCAAGCATCCTGAAGCACCGGATAATTTTCCCGGACGGTATGTTCACACCTGCGAATTGAGCGTTCGCGCCAGTTCAAAACGTACGCAGCCACGCTTGTTTTCTGCGAGATACAAGCGGTAGTCCAGCGACTCAGCGAGGCGCGATGCCTGGTACAGGCCGATACCCAGACCGCGATCAGAAGGCAAGGGCCGCACGAAAAGAAGATCAGCACGATCACCATCCAGCGGCACGCCATCATCCTCAACCTGCAAGACACATGACGCGTCATTTGCTTTCAAGGTGACGCGAATGTTCGGCGCCTCGCCGCCACGTTCTTTGTCGGCCGGTTTGTCCAGCGCGTTGCGCACCAGATTTTCTGCAACGGTATCGAACAACAATACGGGCAAACGAGCCCCCGCCAAATTGCCATCGAGCTCGAACACCACACGCTCCCCGCTCAGGCGCTCCCGAACCGCCAACCACCACTGCTCCGCATCGCCCTCGCGCACATCAGTAGCTTCCGGCTGCCGTATGCGTTCGAGCGCTTCGTGCAGTCGTTGGCTGATCATCGGCAGCTGCCGGCTCAACAGGCTCTGCAAGGCCTCGCTGCGACCATCCCGCTCCGCCTGGGCCATGGCGAAGCACAGAGTGTCGATGGATTGCAGGAGGTTCTTAACCTCATGCGTCATGCGCGCACCGGTTTCGTGAACGGCCCGCAGATAAGAGAGCGATTGCAAACGGCGCGACTGCTCTTTGGCCGCGTGAAACTCCGACAGCAAGCGCACCATCAAATCCATTTGCCATAAGTGCATGGGCGCCAGTTCGTAGCGGGTGTGAAGACCGATCTCGACCGCGCCATGCTGCAGACGGCTGCGACGCGTGGCAATGCGGCCAACGAAACCACCCTGCTCCTGCCCTTCAACAATCACCCGCCAGTCAGCGCCCTCGATACCAGGCCACGCCAGCATGCGTGTGACAGCACCTTCCAGCAGCACTTCGGGGCCATTGTCTCCCGTCGCCAGGCGCGCCACCTCATCCAGCCAGTGGCTGAACGGTGCGCCACCTGACAAGGCATGGCGGGCAATCGCCAGACTCAGGCCCGCCCCCTGCCCCGGGTTCCATGCCCAGCCCAGCAGCAGCAGACAGATCGCCATGATGCCAAGCGACTGCAACAGGGCCGGAATGTATTCGAGACCAGACACGAACATCAGGGCCAGTGCCCCCAGCAAGACCCCGCTCAGGACCAGCACGATGACAAGGCCACCGACAAAGTCCAGGGCCATCTGCTCGCGCGTACGCGCCAGTTTGCGCACGAAGGTCGGCACCAGCATGAGAAGCAAGGGCGCCATCAGGCTGACGACGTTTCCCAGCAGATCGGTCGGACGCGCCTCCACTGGCAGTAGCTGCGGCAGCGTCAGGGCCACAAGCGCGACGATGAGGTACGCCTCAGCACACCAGAATGACATGCGTTCCCGGCCCACCGGATGGCGGAACAGTTCGGCGCCGATCAAGCCAGCCAGCACAAGCATCCACAATAGCGCCAACCCCCAGGACATGAAGAGCCCCAGCCCCGCCACGATGACAAGCGCAGCCAGCAGCGCGCCTGCACCAAGTTTGCGGTCCTGCCGCACCAGGGGTTGCCACAACAGCACGGAGCCAAGGTGGCCGACGATCAAGCCACGACCGACGGGGGTCGTTACGCCTTGCAGCAAGCCCAGATGCAAGAGCAGCAGGCTGAATGCCAGAAGCCACGGACGCACTGCTAGCGCAGTGAGCCTCGCTATCCATTCATTCATCAAATGTCCCGGGTAAACCGTGATGGGCAAATCGTGACGCCGAGTGCCGTGAAATACCGCACACACCGTCAGAAATTCGACAGTTCATCTTTCCGTGCCGTCAGAAATCGGCAATATCTTCGCCTTGGCGGGTGGCATCATAGTTGCTAAATCAGCTGCACAAACAACATTCATCGAGAGTCGGTTCAACAATATGAGAACACAACAGTCCGGTTTCACGCTCGTCGAAATCGCCATCGTTCTGGTCATCATCGGCCTGCTGCTGGGCGGCGTGCTGAAGGGCCAAGAGTTAATCAATAGCGCAAAAGCAAAGGCGGTGATAGCTGACTTTAGAAATACCGCAACAATGGTGGCGGCATATCAAGATCGGTTCAGAGCACTTCCTGGTGATGACAAAGCAGCCACGACACACGTAGGAGCCGCCACGGCAAACGGCGACGGCGACGGGCTGATTGAGAGCCCTTGGAATTCAGTAACACCAGCAGAGGAATCGGCACTCGCGTGGCAGCACCTTCGTCTTGCCAATCTTGTTCCAGGAGCACTGGGAGCACCTGCCGCCGGAGCTTGGGAGCCGACTGGCGCAGAAAGTGGACGAATCGGCATTCAAAGCACGCGCCCCACCGGCTTTGCAGCCGGGAGATTCTTTGTCTGCGAAGGCAACGTGTCGGGCCGTATTGCCCAGCAAGTGGATACGACAATAGACGATGGGACTGCCAACGGTGGATCAGTCCGGGCTTATGCGAATTCGGTTGCGATCGATAATCTCTCGGGGGTTGCCGCCATTGCGGCCTATGTGGAGACAGATCTGTACATTGTTTGCAGCAGTTTCTAAGTACCAATTGACGCGCAGACGGCCTCGATCTTCGAGGCCGTTTTTTGTTTACCCGCCCTTCAACAACCTCAACTCCGCCACCGAAAGATCCGCCGACACTCCCAGCAACACCAGCACGTCACCTGCCTCAAGCTGGGTTTCCGGCACCGGATTGACGCCGCGAATACCGCGGCGGCGGATAGCGGTCACAGTGACATTGATGGTGTCCAGCTTGAGCTGATCCAGTCGCTTGCCGATGGAATAGGCTCCCGGTTGTAAGGCGAGGGAATAGAGGCGCTCCTGCAGGGCATCGGGACGGTCCGCCGCGTCGGAGGCGCCGTGGAAGAAGCCGCGCATGACCGAGTAGCGTTGATTGCGGATGTCACGCACGCTGCGAATCACGCGTGACAGCGGCATGCCGATCAAAGCCAGCACGTGGCTGGCAAGCATGATGCTGGTCTCCAGCATCTCGGGCACGACTTCGACGGCGCCCGCGTCCATGAGGCGCTCCATATCAGCATCATCCGCAGCACGTGCCACCACAGGTACGTCAGGCCGCATCGCCTGCACGTGATGCAGCACACGCATGGCAGCAGGGACATCATTGAAGGAGACGACCACGGCACTCGCACGCATGAGACCCGCTGCGACCAGGGTTTCACGGCGAGAGCAATCGCCAAACACGACCGTATCGCCTGCTGAAGCGGCGCTACGCACGCGATCCGGGTCAAGGTCCAGCGCCACGTAGGTCAACTCTTCCTTCTCCAGGAAGCGCGCCAGGTACTGGCCGCTGCGGCCGTAGCCGCAAATGATGACGTGCTTCTCGGTCGCAATCGATTGCGCCGCGACCTTGGTCAGCTCCATCGAACGCAGCAGCCATTCTGATTTCACGAAGCGCATCACGATGCGGTCACTCATCTGCACGATGAGGGGTGCGATCAGCATCGACAGGACAAGCGCCGCGACGGTGATCTGCACGGCGCGCGCCGAACCAATGTCGAGATCGGATATCTGCGTCAGCAAGACAAAGCCGAACTCGCCGCCCGCACACAACCACAGGCCGCTGCGCACGGCCGTGCCGGTCGTAGCATTGAACATTCGCGAGACAGCGAACACCACGCCGAACTTTGCGACGAGGATCAGCACCAGCACGCCGAGCACGATCAGGAAGTGATGAACGATGACGCCGACATCCAGAAACATGCCGACGGTCACCATGAAGAAGCCCAGCAGCACGTCACGGAAAGGCTTGATGTCCTCTTCCACCTCGAAGCGGAATTCCGTTTCCGAGATCAACATGCCCGCGAGGAAGGCGCCAAGCGCCAGGGACAGGCCCGCGCGCTCGGTCACCCAGGCCAAGCCCAGCGTAATCAGCAGGATGTTGAGCATGAACAGCTCGGAAGAACGGCGACGCGCCACGAGCAGGAACCAGGGCCGCATGAGGCGATGCCCGAGGAACAGCAGCACGGTGAGCACGACCACCGCCTTGAGCGCCGCCCAGCCCAGCACCGTTGCAAGATCGGCAGACTTCTGCCCGAGCGCTGGAATCAGGATCAGCAAAGGCACGACGGCGACATCCTGGAACAGCAGCACGCCCAGCACTTCGCGACCGTGCGGCGTGTCAAGTTGCATGCGGTCGGCAAGCAACTTGGAAAGGACTGCCGTCGACGACATGGCAATCGCTGACGCCAGCGCAAAGCTGGCCAGGCCACTCAGCCCAAACAATTTTCCGAATGCAGTTCCGAGCAGGACCGTCAGCACGACCTGCAACCCACCCACGCCGAACACCAGGCGCTTCATGGCAAACAGCCGCCCGAGCGAAAACTCCAGCCCGATGGTAAACATGAGGAACACCACGCCAAACTCGGCGAGGTAGCGCGCCTGTTCGGTATCCGGCACCAGCCCGGCCGCGTTCGGCCCCAGCGCTGCACCAATGGCCAGATAGCCAAGTACCGGCGGCAAATTGAGCGAGCGGAACAGGATCACGACCGCAACGGCAGCCGCAAGCAACAGCAGTATCAGATCCAGCGCGTGATGCATGGCAATACCGATAAGTAAGCCCAACCCCCGGGCGCCGATTTCAGGTCATCCGCCTGTGCGCAGTGCGCCAGCGACGGTTTGTTATACTGCAGCATCTGATGAACACACAGCGACTGCCATGGTCTGGCTCAATGAGCGCCGCCAGACTGACTCGGCGCTCAATCTGCAAATTTCATCAGGGCTCACAGTCTCCAGATTCACTCCACGCGATGGACGTCGGCGTTGAAGACTGCCCAGTTTAACCTTGCAGCCGCATGAACCCAAGTTCGACCGGGGCCGGTAGTCCCCGCGCGATATCACCACCCGATCGTTGTTCGGGCATTAGGCAAACGGCATGAGCCAATCCACACCCCGTCCAGCACAAGCACGCACACTCGACGACTCGACACTGATCGCCCGTGCGCGTTCCGTGCTGACGATAGAAGCCAATGCAGTGACAGCACTTGCTGCACGCATCGACGCACAGTTCGTGCGTGCCGTCGACATCGTCCTGCAGAGTCGCGGCCGCGTCATCGTCAGCGGCGTCGGCAAGTCCGGTCACGTCGGCCGCAAGATCGCCGCCACGCTGGCCAGCACAGGCACGCCTGCTTACTTTGTACATCCCGCCGAGGCCGCGCATGGCGACCTGGGCATGATCCAGCCCGATGACATACTGATTGCCCTGTCCAATTCCGGCAGCACGGAAGAGCTGCTGGTCATCGTGCCTTTCGCCAAGCGCATGGGCGCACGCCTGATTGCCATGACCGGGCGAGCCGACTCGCCACTGGCGCAATTGAGCGATGTGCATCTCGACGTCGGCGTGGCGGAAGAGGCTTGCTCACTGAATCTGGCCCCGACCGCGAGCACGACGGCTGCGCTGGCCATGGGTGACGCGTTGGCCGTTGTGCTGCTCGACGCTCGAGGCTTCAGCCCGGAAGACTTTGCACGCTCGCACCCCGGTGGCGCGCTGGGTCGCCGCTTGCTGACGCATGTGCGCGACGTGATGCGCAGTGGCGATGCCATTCCTTTCGTCACACCCGAAGCGAGCTTTGCCGATGCCCTGCTCGAGATATCGCGCAAGGGGATGGGCATGACAGCAATCTGCGATGTCGTGAATGGCGCCCCGGGCAAGCTGCTCGGTGTGTTCACCGATGGAGACCTGCGCCGACTGCTCGAGCGCACAGGCAATATCACCGGGCTGAAAATCGCAGAGGTTATGCACACTTCGCCACGTTGCATCACACCCGACGCACTGGCGGCTGAAGCGGCCACAAAAATGGAACAACTGTCGATTACGCGCCTGTTGGTCATCGACGCGCAGGGCATTCTCGTCGGCGCACTCAACACGCAAGATCTGCTGACCGCCAAGGTGATCTGATGCTATTTCCGAACAAGTCCGATCAAAACGAAACCGCACGCGGTAAAGCAGCAAAGCTCAAACTGATGGCCTTCGACGTCGATGGCGTCCTGACCGATGGCACATTGTTCTTCACGCCGGCAGGTGACGAGATCAAGGCCTTTTCCAGCCTCGACGGCCACGGCCTCAAGATGCTCGGCGAAGCTGGCATTACCGTAGCCATCATCACCGGCCGCAACTCACGCATGGTCGAACTGCGCGCGGCCAACCTCGGCGTGGCCCATTTGTTCCAGGGGGTCGAGGACAAGCGCGCGGTCATGCGTGGCCTGCGCGAACAACTCGGGCTGTCGGCGGAGCAAAGTGGTTACATGGGTGACGACGTGGTGGACCTGCCCATCCTGCGTGATTGTGGTTTCTCTGCGTCAGTCAGCGATGGACATCCCTTCGTGCATCGCCATGTCGACTTCGTGACTCGCCAGGGAGGCGGCCGCGGTGCGGTGCGCGAACTGAGTGACTTCATCCTGAATGCGCAAGGCAAGCTCGATGCCATGCTCGACAGCTACCTGACCCGCTGATGCGCCGCCTGCCCGCCCTGCTCCCCATTATCGTCGCCGCCTTGCTGGCGCTGGCCACTTACTGGCTGCAATTCGTGGTCAGCAGTGAGCGGCCATCTGGCCTGGGCAATGACCGCGGCGATCCCGATGCAATTGTCGAGAATTTCCATGTCGACAAGTTTGATCAGCAGGGCAAACTCGCCATGGTCCTCGAAGCCGACGAACTCAAGCACTTCCCGAAAGACGACTCCGCCGACCTGAAACAGCCACGAGTGCGCTTCCTCTCAGCCGGGCGCGACAGCCACTGGCGCAGCGACAAGGCACGCGTCACGGAACGGGGTGATCACATCGTCCTGACCGAAAACGTGCGAGGCGTGCGCGTAGCGACGGCACAATCCCCCGAGCAAGTGCTGACGACCACCGAAGTCATCCTGCTGACTGACGATGAAATAGCCCAGATTCACCAGCCTCTGACTGTAACCCAGGCGGGAACCCGTATCGATGCTGCCAGCGGCGAATGGAACAATATTGAAGGCTTGCTGCAACTCAAGCAGGTTGACGCCACACTCCAACGAAATCCTTGACGAATAATTTGACGCCGAACTGATCATGTCCAACTCCAGAACCCTGATCGCCCTGAGCTTGAGCGTCGTTGCCGGCGCCGTCGCGGTGTACTCCACATCAGCAAACGCCGAACGCGCTGATCGCGAAAAACCCGTGCGCATCCTTGCAGACTATTCCCCGGTCAGCGACAAGACCAAGACCCTGACACTCGAAGGGCACGTAAAGATCAGCCAGGGCACGCTGGTCATCACCTCCAACAAGGCGGTCGTGACACAAGATGCTGAAGGCTTCCAGACGGCAGTAGCGACTGGCGGCGAGGGCGGTCTGGCGCGCTTGCAACAGAAGAGCGAAGGCAAGGATGAAATGGTATATGCCGAAGCCGAACGCATCGAATACGACGCACGCACCGAGACTGCGGTCCTGATCAAGCGCGCGTGGATTCGCAAGGGCGTCAATGAAACCTGCGCCGACACCATTGAATACAACGCACAGACTGAAACATCGAAAAGCCGCAGTGCCGCCAAACCCGGAGACCAGGTTTCCATCGTATTGCCGGGCAAGGCGAGCCAGTCTGCGCCGATTGCCACCATTACTTGCGAGCGCAAGAAGTAGCCAGCCCTTCCCGCCCGCGTCCTGCGGGCGGCACTACCTGATTTACTTCCCCGTTTCTCACAGCGTGTTGACGCAGCGCACAGATAAGCCTGGGCGCACACCTTGCCGGCACGTCGCCTTCGTGACATAGTTGCACTGCATCATCTCTATAGCTGGCGCGTCTCAAACAATTGATTGATTGGCACTTTTGTCAATTCAAGCACTTTTAGTGCAATGCACAAATAGTGCTTGACAAAGGGGCTTTTTGACCTAAAATTGAAATTGTGCGGCGCAACATATTCATCCCGGTAGCGCTAGCTTGTTGGCTGTGTCACCCACTCACCTTTGAGGAGATAGAAAATGTTTGCAACCCCTGAGCAATTCGCCAGCATTAACAAGTCAGCAGTTGAAACCATGCTGACCATCGCGAACACCGCTTTCGCCAGTGTCGAACGTCTTGCCGCTTTGAACCTGAACACCGCCCGCACTGCGCTGGAAGACAGCGTAGCCAATACCAAGGCTCTGTTCAGCGCCAAGGACCCACAAGAATTCGCCGCACTGCAAGCCAGCCTGGCTCGCCCAACGCTGGAAAAGGCTGTTGCCTACGGTCGTAGCGTTTATGAAATCGCAACCGAAGTGCAAGGCCAGCTGAGCAAGATCGCTGAAGGTCAAGCCACCGAGATCAAGCAAAACATCGCAACCACCCTGGACAAGGTTGCCAAGTCGGCACCAGCTGGTTCCGATGTCGCCGTGGCTGCCGTGAAGTCGGCCATCGCTGCCGCCAACTCGGCCTACGACAGCATGAGCAAGGCTGCCAAGCAAGTCGCCGAAATGGCTGAAGCCAATGTCACGGCCGCTACCGATGCAACGGTCAAGGCCGTGGGTTCGGCAGCAACGAAGGCCAAGAAGGCCGCCTGAGTCTTACGATCTGCGCAGAACATCGCGCGATAAAAAAACCGCGCTCCGGAAGGACCGCGGTTTTTTCATTTCCGGGCCGCGTTTCCGGCCTCTCACTTCAGCCCTTTTTTCGGGCCCCATTTCTGTCGCATCGCCCTACACGGCGTCATGCAGAGCCGCCATCTCGCACCATGGATGGCCGTGGCGAGTCATGTCTTCGCGCATCGCCGCCATGGCTGCCGTCACATCATCCGGCGCCCCCTTGGCGCCCAGCTCGATATGTCGTCGCCCCGTCGTACTACCCAGACTGGGCAAGCTGAAGATGGTTACTCCAAAGCGTGCTTGCCAGGCATTCATGAGATCCAGTAACTGGCTCTCATGCGTGTGGAGCACAGCAATCGAATCTTCGGCCCAAGGCTGGGCGTGATGCAGATGACTGTATTGCGTATCCAGCACCCACTCCATCATCGGCCACGCCATCTCCGGAAAACCCGGCAGGAACCAGTGGCCGCGTATGCCAAAGCCAGGAATGCGGTTGTACGGGTTCGGAATGATGTGGCTGCCGACCGGTAGCTCTCCCATCATCAGGCGCTGCGGATTGGCCTCCTCGCCGAACCGCGCGCGGATCTCTCGCTCCGCATCGGCATGCAGCGCTATGTCGACACCAAGCGCGGCTGCCGCACACTGACGTGTATGGTCATCCGGCGTCGCGCCAATGCCGCCGAAAGAAAAGACCACGTCACCACTGGCAAACGTCTGGCGCAGCATCTCCGTCAGCAGCGGTCGTTCGTCGCCGCAGTAGCGCGCCCATGACAAGCTCAGCCCACGCGCCTTGAGCAACTCGATGGCCTTGGGCAGGTGCTTGTCCTGCCTCCTGCCAGAGAGGATTTCATCGCCAATGATGAGGACACCGAAAGCCATGCGGTCAGGTCCTCTCCGAACTTGAGAATCGGGCGTCAGTCACATCGATGATGCGCTCTGCGGCACGTGACTCACGCAATGCTTGCAGCAGGTAATGCACGAAGGCCAGGCCACTCAATGCGGGCACAAACAGATTGAACACGGGCACAAAGACCAGCACGCCAGCCACGCCACCGATGGCATAGAGCGCCCCGCGATGTTGGCGCGGCAGCGTGCGCAATTCGTTGCGGTCAGCATGACGCATCAAGACGTCATAGCGATAGCAACGCTGGTTGAGCCACGCACTCAGGCACACAGATAGCACCACACCCATGCCCGGGATGAACCACAGCGGCAAACTGCACAAGCCGAGCACCAGAAACAGCATCAATGCCCATACTGCGTTGGCCGCGCTGCCGATCTGGCTGCCACCGCGACGCTCCACGAGCTCGGGATAGTCCGTCGTGGCAACGCGGTCGAGCATCAATGGCAAGGCGATCAGAGAGATCAGCACTGTTGCTGTCAACAGAGACAATGGCAGCAACAGCAGAATCAACAAGACGTGCGTGAAGCCCTCCAGCACCGTAGCCGACGTCGAACCGGCAACGAACCAGCTACCGACCCACGGCAGACCTTGCGCCAACCGCACCAGCAGCTCGGCCGCCTGGCCCCACACGAGGACGGCGGCAATCAGCCACGCCACGAAGGCCACCAGGGTCGGCCACAATAGATGCCACATGACGTCGGGCCGCATCAGGCTGCGTGCGGCGCGCGTCCATGCCAGAGCAAGCTTGCTCATGCATTCCCTTCGTCAAAGATTCATCAGAGTCGGTCAGGCGACCGAGCGCAAGCCGTCAACCACGGTCCTCTGCAGCAGCCCGCGCACACCGAGCCAGCCGCACACCACGACGCCGATGATTGCCATCAGCACGTAGCCCGACAGGGCCAGCCAGTCAGGGTCGTAGGATATATCGAACACCTTGATGGCCAGAACATAGCCAGTGGCCACCGCACCAATGGTCGCGAGTATCGCCGACAGTACCCCCAACACGACGAATTCAGAGAGCATGGCCGCCCGGAGTTGCGGGTTGCGTGCCCCCAGCGTGCGCAGCACGGCCAGCTCATGCATGCGCTCGTCGTGCGTGGCCCGCAGCGCAGACAGCAAGACGACTGCGCCGGCAATCAATGCGAAGGCGAACACGAACTGTACGACGCGCACCAGTTTGCTCGTGAGATCCTGTACCTGCGCTATCACCGCGCCGACATCAATCACCGTCAGGTTGGGGAAAGCCGCCACCAGCGCGTTTATGTCAGCACCTCGCCCGGGCGGCAGCAGGAAGCTTGTGATCCACGAGGTCGGCATCGCCTCGAGCACGCCAGGCGCTGCGGTAAAGAAGAAATTCACGCGCATCGAATCCCAGTCCAGCTTGCGGATACTGCCCACCGTACCTGCCACCCGCTGGCCACCAATATCAAACACAACGCTGTCACCCAGCTTGATGCCAAGCGTCTTGCCGACGCCCTCTTCCATCGAGAACACTGAGCCACTCTGCGGTGCATCGCCGTGCCACTGTCCGGCAACGATCTTGTTGCCTTCCTGCATGACGCTTGAATAGGAGAGGTTGAACTCACGGTCCGCAAGATTGCGTGCCCGGTCCTCCTTGTAGTCTTCCGCCACAACCACTTTGCCGCGCAACTCGACCAAGCGGCCGCGAATCATCGGCAAGAGCTCAAGCTCAGGCAGATGATGTTCGCGGAAGAACGCCTGCAGCGGCTCGCGCTGTTCCGACTGGATATTGAGCACAAATTGATTCGGCGCATCCGGCCGCAAGCTGTGCTGCCAGCCACGCAGCAGGTCGCTGGATACAAGCCCCAGCAGCAGCATCGCCATCAGGCCAAGACCCAGCGCGACGGATTGCACGATGCTCGCCGATAGCCTGCGATGCATGGCCGCCAGGCCGTAACGCAAACCCCAGGTCGCACGCATGCCGCCATCGCGATGACGCGCCATCGCCAACAGGCTCAGGCCGGCCCGCGCCAGCAGTGCGAAAACCAGACAGGCGCCGGCGAACCCTGCCGCGACCCACGCGCCGAGCTTGATGTCGCCCGCCACCCACAGGAACAAACCGAGCAGCACGATCGCGCCAGCACTCCATGCACTCAGCGTGCTCGCCTCCGGCCCGCCCCACTCACGTCGCAGCACATGCACCGGCGGCACGCGCGTCATGTGCAGCAGCTGCGGCGCGACGAAGCCCACGACCAGCGCCACGCCGACCACCAATCCATGCAACACCGGCAACATACCCGGCAAGGGCAAGTCGGCCTTGATGAGAGAACCCGCCAGCGCGGCAATGCCGGCTTGCACGCCAAAACCCACGACGCAGCCGATGGCGGCAACGGCCAGACCGAACATTGCGAACTCCGTGAGGAACAGACCCAGCAGTTGCGAACGTCGCGCGCCGAAACAGCGCATCGCCGCACAACCATCCAGATGACGCTGCAAGTAGCGCCGCGCGCAGAGGCCGATCGCCACGGCCGCGAGCACTACCGACAACATCGCCGCGAGGCTCAGGAAATGCTGGATGCGTTCAAGATTGCCGCGCACCTCGGGCCGCGCATTGTCGATGCTCTCGAGTTGCTGGCCGCCGCCGAGCTGCGGCTTGACCCACGCCTCGAATCGATCGACGAGCTTGCGTGCATCAGCACCGCTGCCATCCGCCGCGATCTGCATGCGATAGCGCACACGACTGCCTTCCTGGATCAAACCGGTCGATGCCAGATCGGCAGCATTGACCATGATGCGCGGAATGAAATTGAAGAAGCCGTTGCCACGATCCGACTCGAAGGTAATCAGCGCGCCGACACGCAGCTTGATCTTGCCGAGACTGACCAGATCACCAGGCTTGACGTCCAGCGCGCTGAGCAATCGCTCCTCGACCCAGGCTTCACCCGGCGGGGGAATACGCCCCGCCTCGCGCGCCTCGCCGCCCATGCGATCGGCGATCTTCAGGCTGCCGCGCAAGGGGTACTGCGGCTCGACGAATTTGACGGCAGAGAGCTGCGCCACGTCGTCGGTGCTGACCATACTCGAGAAGGTCAGCGTATTCGTCGCACGCAAGCCCATGCGTTGCGCCTCCTGCTGCCAGGCTTTCGGCAGTGGCGCATCGCCGGAGACGAGCAGGTCGCCACCAAGCAATTGCGTGGCATCGCGCTTGAGCGCCTGCTGCACACGTTCGGTGAAGAAGCCCACGCTGGTCAGGCTGGCGACGGCAATCAGCAGCGCAATGCCCAGCAAGGTCAGTTCGCCAGCGCGGAAGTCGCGGCGAAGCATGGAAAGGGAAAGCCGGACGCTGGGCAGAATATTCTTGAAATGCATGGCACGCATGATGTGGCAAAGGATGTCTCGCGGACAACTTGTTTGCAGACAGCCCGCGCAGCGCTTCGTTCCGCGTCCGGCGCCGAACCATGGGGAGACCTGCCGGCAACGTATAATGCGCAGCTCACCGCACACCGGCCCGGGTCGCCCCGATCAATGCCGCTGAGCGGTGTCGTGCATTCAACTCAGTCCAGCCCGTGTCATGACCGCCTCCTCTTCCGCTCCGCTGCAACCTCTCAACACCATCGCCCTGCCCAAGCCGGGTCAGCGCCTCGATCTGCCGCTGCTGCACGGTTCCGCCGACGCGGCCGCATTGGCGCAACTCGCCAGCACTGGGCAGAAGCTACTGGTCATCACGGCCAACCCGCTCGACGCGCAACGCCTGAAAGAAGAGATCGCGTGGTTCGCGCCGGACGTCAAAGCGCACCTGCTGCCGGACTGGGAAACGCTGCCCTACGATAATTTCTCGCCGCATCAGGACCTGATCTCCGAACGTCTGGCGACACTGCACGCGATCCAACGCGGTGACTCGGACCTGACGCTGGTGCCCGCCTCCACCGCGTTGTACCGCATGGCGCCGCCCTCCTACATGGCGGCCTACACCTTCTTCCTCAAGGCCAAGGCAAAGCTCAATCTGGACGCGCTGCGCAACCAGATGACGATTGCCGGTTATGACCATGTCACGCAGGTCATCCGCCCCGGCGAGTTCTCGGTGCGCGGCGGCCTGATCGATCTGTTCCCGATGGGCGCGGCCATGCCTTACCGCATCGACCTGTTCGATGACGAAATCGACACCATCCGCACCTTCGATCCGGACACGCAACGCACGCTGTTTCCCGTGCCGGAAATACGCATGCTGCCGGCGCGCGAATTCCCGCTCGACGACAAGGCGCGCACCTCGTTCCGCCAGCGCTTCCGCGAGGCTTTCGAGGGCGACCCGACGAAATCCATCATCTACAAGGACATCTCGAACGGCATCGCCTCGCCAGGCATCGAGTACTACCTGACGCTGTTCTTCGAAGAAACGGCAACGATCTTCGACTACCTGCCCAAAGACGTAGTACTCGTTACGCACAAAGACGTGCCCGCTGCCGTCGACGCGTTCTGGGTCGAGGCCAACAGCCGCTACAAGCTCATGGCCGGTGATCGCGTGCGACCACTGCTGCCACCCGACCAGCTCTTCCTGCCCGCTGAGCAGTTCTTCACAGCAGCGAAGGTATTGCCGCGACTCGCCATGAGCGAAGCTGGCGCCGGCATGCCGACGACATCGCCATTGCCCGACCTCGGTGTCGAGCGCAAGGCGAACGACCCGCTGCACAAGCTCAAGAACTACCTCAACAACTTCACGTGGCGCGTGCTGATCCTCGCCGAGTCCGCGGGTCGTCAGCAGACCATCAATGAGTACTTCGCCGAGTACGGTCTCAAGCCAGCCGCCAGTGCGGACCTCGACGGCTTCCTGTCGAGCGATGCCAAGCTGTCCCTGTCCGTCGGGCCGCTCAGCAACGGTTTCGTACTGCCGGGCGCGAACATCGCCATCCTCACCGAGAACGAGTTGTACGCCAGCCAGGCGCGCCCGCGCGGACGTGGTCGCGATGCGCGCAAGACTTCCGTCGAGGGCTGGCTCAAGGATCTTTCCGAGCTCAAGGCCGGCGACCCCGTCGTGCACGCCAGCCACGGCATCGGCCGCTACCTCGGCCTGATCCACATGGACCTCGGCGAAGGCGACACCGAGTTCCTGCATCTGGAATACGCGGACGACACCAAGCTCTACGTGCCGGTATCGCAACTGCATGTCATCACGCGCTATGCCGGCGCCGATCCCGAAGCCGTGCAGCTGCACAAGCTCGGCAGCGGCCAATGGGAAAAGGCCAAGAAGAAAGCGGCCGCGCAGGTGCGCGATACGGCCGTCGAGCTGCTGCAGCTCTACGCGCAACGCGCTGCACGGCCGGGCCACAAGTTCGACTTCCAGCAGCACGATCTCGATGCATTCGCCGAGGGCTTCGGCTTCGAAGAAACGGGCGACCAGCTCACAGCCATCAACGCCGTCGTCGAAGACATGCGCTCGGGCCGGCCAATGGATCGTCTGGTCTGCGGCGACGTGGGCTTCGGCAAGACGGAAGTCGCCCTACGCGCCGCCTTCATCGCCATCTCCGACGGCAAGCAGGTCGCCGTGCTGTGTCCGACCACGCTGCTCGCCGAGCAGCACTATCAAACGTTTGCAGACCGCTTCGCCGACTGGCCGGTGAAGGTCGCCGAGATCTCGCGTTTCCGCAGCGCCAAGGAGCAGACCGAGGCACTCGAGCTGCTAGCCGAAGGCAAGGTCGACATCCTCATCGGCACGCACCGCCTGCTGCAGAAGGACGTGGAGTTCAAGCAGCTCGGCCTCGTCATCATTGACGAAGAGCACCGCTTCGGCGTGCGCCAGAAGGAAGCGCTCAAGGCGCTGCGCAAGGACGTCGACATCCTCACGCTCACCGCCACGCCGATTCCGCGCACGCTGGGCATGGCGATGGAAGGCTTGCGCGAGTTTTCCGTCATCGCCACGGCGCCGCAGAAGCGCCTCTCCATCAAGACCTTCGTGCAAGGCTGGTCGAAGGGCGTGGTGCGCGAAGCCGTGCTGCGCGAGTTCAAGCGCGGCGGCCAGGTGTACTTCCTGCACAACGAAGTCGACACCATCGAGAACATGCGCGAGGCGCTCACCGAGCTGTTGCCGGAAGCACGCATCGTCGTCGGCCACGGCCAGTTGCCGGAGCGCGAACTCGAACGCGTGATGAAGGACTTCACCGCGCAGCGCGCCAACCTGCTGCTGTGTACGACCATCATCGAGACGGGTATCAACATCCCGACGGCGAATACCATCGTCATCAACCGTGCCGATCGCTTTGGACTCGCGCAGCTGCACCAGCTACGTGGCCGCGTCGGTCGCTCGCACCATCAGGCCTACGCCTACCTGCTGACGGATGCCGGCGTGAAGCCGAGCGCTAACGCGCAGAAACGTCTCGAAGCCATCACCATGATGGAAGACCTCGGTTCCGGCTTCTTCCTCGCCATGCACGACCTGGAGATCCGCGGCGCGGGCGAAGTGCTCGGCGACTCGCAATCCGGCGAAATCCAGCAGGTCGGTTTCTCGCTGTACACGCAGATGCTCAAGCGCGCCGTGAAGGCGCTACAAAGCGGCAAGGACGTCGACCTCGCGCAACCGCTCGAAGCCACCTCCGAGATCAATCTGCATACGCCCGCCCTGCTGCCGAACGCCTATTGCAGCGACGTGCAGGAGCGCCTGACGCTCTACAAGCGCATGGCCAATGCCGACAGCACGGAAGATTTGCAGGACATCCAGGAAGAGCTGATCGACCGCTTCGGCGAGATGCCAGCGCAGACCCTCGCCCTGATGGAAACGCACCGCTTGCGTCTTGCCGCCAAGCCTTTCGGCATCATCAAGATCGACGCGTCGGAGAACCGTATCAACCTGCAGTTCGAACCCAACCCGCCAGTCGAGCCGATCAAGATCATTCAGCTGATCCAGAAGAACCGTCACTACAAGCTCGCAGGCCAGGACAAGCTCACCGTGACCGTGTATTCCGAAACCCTGAAGGATCGCGTGGCGCGCGTGAAGGATGTCTTCAAGGCCCTGAGCTAAGTCGCCAGGCATAAAAAAACCGCACCCTAGGGTGCGGTTTTTCTTTGTCCGGGAATATCCAGATCAACGCTCGACGAAAGCGCGCTCGATCACGTAGTCGCCAGGCGTGCCAACGTGCGGCGAAATCTTGAAACCACGCTCTTCGAGCAGATCAGCTGTGTCCTTGTTCATGGATGGGCTACCACAGATCATCACGCGATCTGTTTCAGCATTCAGCGGAGGAAGACCCAGGTCATCGGTCATCTTGTTGGTGATGATCAGGTCCGTCAGACGACCCTGATTGCGATACGGCTCACGCGTCACGCTGGGGTAGTACAGCAGCTTGTCGCGCACCATCTCACCAAGGAACTCGTCGTCATGCAGTTCCTTGCTGATGTATTCCTGATAGGCCAGTTCGCTGACGGTACGCACGCCATGGAACAGGATCACTTTCTCAAAGCGCTCATACGCTTCCGGATCGCGGATCAGGCTCATGAAGGGCGCCAGACCGGTGCCCGTGCCGAACAGATACAGATTCTTGCCAGGATTCAGGTCATCCAGCACCAGCGTGCCGGTCGGCTTCTTGCCGATCAGGATCTCGTCGCCTTCCTTCAGATGCTGGAGGCGTGACGTCAGCGGACCGTTCTGAACCTTGATGCTGAAGAACTCCAGATGCTCTTCGTAGTTCGCGCTGGCGATGCTGTAAGCGCGCAGCAGCGGCTTGCCTTCGACTTCCAGGCCGATCATGACGAAGTGACCGTTGCGGAAACGGAAACTCGAATCGCGCGTGGTCTTGAAGCTGAACAGGGAGTCGTTCCAGTGATGAACGCTCAGGACTTTTTCGGGGGCTACGGCTGCCATTTTTGGCTACTCGCTTTGTTTATCAATGATGTATTTATATTCCACAGAAGCCGACTACGTAAGCACTTGTGGCTAATCTGGACATAACAGCAGGTTATCAGGCTCAAGCAATTGATTTAAAGCAAAAATCTGAATTAACAAATGCTCTTTCGGAATACTGGCCAGCAATGACAAAGCCCGCCGAAGCGGGCCTTGGTCACCTGATTGCCGGAACTCAGGCTGCGTAGGAACGCATACGCAGCGAAAGCTCGCGCAATTGCTGCACGCCACTCTCTTCTGCACGGTGGCACCAGTCCTGCAGGTGCTTGAGCAATTGCTCGCTGGAAGCAGAGGAGCGTGCCCACAGCGTCGACAACTCCTCACGCATTGCATGCAGCTTCTCCAGCTTCGGGCTGTGCGCCAGAGCCTCCGCCAGCTGCGTGCGTGCATTGACCGACAGCGTATGTGCGTCAGCCAGCAGTGCGCCACGCATCTTGCGCATGTCGACACCCTTCGTCGTACGCAGATGCGCCAGCTCTTCCGCGTACACCTTCTGCAACGACTTCACGTAGCGCGTCATCACGTCATAACGATGCGTGATGACGTTTTGCAGCATGTCCAGATCGATCACATTGCGTGCTTCGCCAATACGCGGCACCGGGATGGTCTTCTTGACCTTGGCCAGACCGAGCATTTCGAGGATGCGGATGTACATCCAGCCGATGTCGAACTCGTACCACTTCGACGACAGCTTGGCCGACGTTGCATAGGTATGGTGGTTGTTGTGCAGCTCTTCACCACCGATCCAGATACCCCATGGAATCAGGTTGCGCGAAGCATCGGCACACTCGTAGTTGCGATAGCCCCAATAATGGCCGGCACCGTTGATCACACCAGCCGCCCAGAACGGAATCCAGGCCATCTGCACCAACCAGATCAGCGCGCCCGGCACGACACCGAACACAACCATATTCACGACCATGGTGATCGCCACACCGAGCTTCTGGTAGCGGCTGAAAACGTTGCGTTCCATCCAGTCGTCCGGCGTGCCATGGCCGTAACGCTCCATGGTTTCCTTGTTGCGCGTTTCCTTGACGTACAGCAGAACGCCAGCAAACAGCACGCGCTTGATACCGAGAATCTGCGGGCTGTGCGGATCTTCAGCCGTTTCACACTTGGCGTGATGCTTACGGTGAATCGCCGCCCATTGTTTGGTGACCATACCCGTGGTCAACCACAACCAGGCGCGGAAGAACAGACTCGGCAGCGCGTGCAGATCCAGGGCGCGGTGAGCCTGATGACGGTGCAGGAAAATCGTGACCGACGCGATCGTGATGTGCGTGAGTACCAGTACGCACAGCACGTACTCCCACCAGGTCAAATCCACTAAACCAGAAAACATAAAATCCTTGAACAGTACGGCTCTGTTGCCAGCTCATTGGCTGGGATTCCAAATACGGTCTAGAGCCTGAACCTGAATTTGGACGCGCGATTGTACGTGATGTCTACGTCAGACCCCGAATGCGCTGAAGCGGTTTGTCACAAATTGACGATTAATCACTTGCATGACTTGACAAGCGGCGATAGGGGCGGCTAATGTCAAAGCATGATTTCGTTGCAGCACATTGTGCTCTACACCCTCGCTGTACTCTCCTCGCTGACTGCCGCACTGCTGGCACGTCGGCTGCTGCGCCCCGCGCGCAGATAAAAACACTCCCCTCGCTTTGGCTCTGACCGCACCATCTGACGATGGTTCGGTTGGCTGCGTCATTTCTACGCCCCAAACCCCGGATTTCACATGATTTTTCCATTGCTCCTGCTACGACTGCCCACCGGACGACCGGCCTTGAACTGGCTGCCGCTCGTCCTTGCCCAGGCCACCCGCTGAGTCAGCAATCGAATCAGATACCGAACGCAATTGGAGCAATCAAATGTTGAAGCAACCGAACACCAAATATCAGGCTTTCCCACCGATCCAGCTCGCTGACCGAAGCTGGCCGGGCAAGACGATCACGCGCCCGCCGATCTGGATGAGTACCGATCTGCGCGATGGCAATCAGGCCTTGTTCGAGCCGATGTCAGCCGCACGCAAGTTGTCGATGTTCGAGATGCTGTGCGAAATCGGCTTCAAGGAAATCGAAGTAGCATTCCCTTCCGCCTCGCAGACCGATTTCGATTTCGTGCGCAAGCTCGTCGAGGAAAACCGCATTCCGCAGGACGTGACCGTCGAAGTGCTGACGCAGGCGCGCGACCACCTCATCCGTCGCAGCTTCGAAAGCCTCAAGGGCGCGCGCCGCGCGATCATGCATGTCTACAACGCGACGGCGCCTAACTTCCGCCGCGTCGTGTTCAACGTCGATCGCGCCGGCTGTATCAAGATCGCGACGGAAGCGGCCAAGCTCGTGCGTGAATGCGCCGAAGCACAGCCGGAGACCGAATGGGTCTTCCAGTACAGCCCGGAAACCTTCTCCTCGACCGAACTCGATTTCGCACTTGAGATCAGCGAACGCGTTTTCGAAATCTGGCAGCCCACGAAAGAACGCCCCGCCATCCTCAATCTGCCAGCAACGGTCGAAGCGGCGACACCGAACGTCTATGCCGACCAGGTCGAATGGATGTGTCGCAACCTGTCGAACCGCGAAGCCATCATCGTTAGCGTGCATCCGCACAATGACCGTGGCACTGCCGTCGCTGCCGCCGAGCTTGCCGTCATGGCCGGCGCGGATCGCGTCGAAGGCTGCTTGTTCGGCAATGGCGAACGCACGGGCAACGTCGACCTCGTAACGCTCGCCTTGAATCTCTATTCGCAAGGCATCGACCCGCAACTCGATTTCTCGCGCATCAACCACATTGCGCGCACCGCCGAGGAATGCACGCAATTGCCGATTCACCCGCGTCATCCCTATGTTGGTGATCTGGTGTTCACGGCCTTCTCCGGCTCGCACCAGGATGCGATCAAGAAGGGCTTTGCCGCGCAGGATCCGAACGCCTTGTGGGAAGTGCCCTACCTGCCGGTCGACCCGGCGGATCTTGGCCGCACCTATGACTCCATCATTCGCGTCAACAGCCAGTCCGGCAAGGGCGGTATCGCTTACCTGATGGAGTCTGCCTACGGTCTCGTGATGCCGCGGCGCATGCAGGTGGAATTCTCGGCGGAAGTTCAGCAAGTCATGGACGACACCGGCGAGGAGCAAAGCGCGCAGGACATCTGGGCGATCTTCGAGCGTGCCTACCTCTCCGATGACTTGCCTGTCACCCTGCTCGCCCACCGCCTCGAAGAATCGCGTGACCACCATGGGGTCGAGCTCGATGTGATGGTCAATGGCAAGCCGCGCCGTCTGCGTGGCGAGGGCAACGGTCCGCTCGACGCAGCCTTGCGCGCCCTCGGCCTGCCTTTGTCGATCCACAGTTTCGAAGAGCGCTCGCTGGGTATCGGTGGCGATGCCCGCGCGGTGGCCTTCCTCGAGATCGCCAGCCCGGACATGGCCGGCACGCTGTTCGGTGCAGGCTGTTCGTCCAGCATCGTCGAAGCCTCGCTGCGCGCACTGATCTCTGCCGCAAACCGCCTCGTCACCCGTGATGAAAAACTCCGGGAAGTGCTTGAGGCCTCGCTCAGCACGGTCTGAAGGACTTGATTGGCGGCAATAGAGCTGATTGCCACCCGATATCCGGCGCCCTCCCGGGCGCCGGTTCGTCTAGACTGCAGACTGAATCATCCAGTCTGCGACCCATGAGCGAACCCGCCGATCAGCCTGCAAAGATTTCCTCCAGCCTGTCACGGCAGGCACTCGACGAATGCCGCACGGCACTGCTCGACACGCTTGGCGGCGTACTGCGCGACTTCAAATACATCGACATCGGCGTCGTCGATGCCACGCTCAGCGCAGCACGTGAGCAGTTCGATCAGCTTGCAGGTCTGCGCGATCGCAAGACTTTCGAAAGCCAGCGCAGCCTGACTGCCTCGCGCATCAGCCTGGTGCACGAGGACGATCTGGAATTCTCGATCCGCCTTTCCGACCTTGCCCAGCAACTGCGGGAAAGCTGCGAACTGCAGCTGGGTCAGCTACACCTGCGCTTCATGACTCTGCTCGACCAGCAGGAAGCGGCGCCGGAACAATTGCCTGTCGGCCCGGAAACAGTCGGCAGTGCAGTGCGCGCCCTTGCCGCCGAGGCAGGTCTGACAGGTGACGAGCGCATCCGCCTGCTTCAGGACATGCGCAGCACCTTGATATCGCGCCTGCGAGCGCTCTACCAGAACCTGAATGCAAGGCTCGACGAGCTGGGCATCGAACAGAAGTCCTTGCTACGCGCCCCGTCCGATCGCCCAGCCGCGCGCAATGCCGTCAGCATGGAACAGGCGCCGGCCGCCGCCCCTACGCCACAAAGCCAGGCGCTCGATCCGATGCTCGCGGGTGCGCTGCGTGACCGCATGATTTCCTGGCTCGATGAACAACTCGCGGGCGGTAGTAACACGCCACAGGTGGCACGCCAATTGGGCCGCACTGAACTGGCCGGGCTCCTGCCGAACGAATCTCGCCAAGCGGTCGATTGCATCGAACGCGTGCTTGATCGACTGGCCGCACATCCCGATATCCCTCCTGCAGCCAAGCAACCGCTGGAAGGCCTGCGGGTGCCTTTGCTCAAGCTGGCCCTGCGCGCACCGGAGTTCGTGAATCAACCTGAGCACCCGGCGCGAAAGCTGCTCACCGCGCTCGCGCGCGAGGCGAGCGAATTGCCGCCGGATGCTGCGCCAGGCACGACACAGCTCAATCTGATCGAAGCCAGCGTGTCGCGCCTGACGCGCGAATACACCACCGACGCAGCAGTGTTCGCCGAGGTACTGGCAGTACTTGAGAACGCACGCCACGAACGCCTCGCGGCGCTGACACGGCGCGTCGAGTCTTATGCAGAAGGCATCCGTATCGAAGAGCGCAGCGAGCTCGCGCGTCGCCATGCCTCGAAAGCCATCCGCGCCTTGTGTGCGCAGGAACCTCCGCGCACAGTGCAGCTATTTCTTGAACATTACTGGAGTGTGGTGCTGCGCCGTACTCTGACCACCTATGGCGAGCGCAGCGAAGAATGGACGCAAGCGCTGAAGGTCGCCGATGGCCTCATCTGGAGCATGCAGCCGAAGCCCGAGGGCGCAGAGCGCGATCGGTTGGCGAGCATGTTGCCGCGCCTCGCCCAGCACTTGCAGAATGGCCTGGACGCCATTCGCGTCAAGGCAGAAACGCGTGACAAGTTGCTTGAGCGCTTTGCCTCCCTGCACGCGGAATCCCTGCAAGGGCGCGATCCGCGCCTGATCGAGCCAAGCGTCTCCGCGCCCGCGGACGACGCATCGCGTCTGGACAAGGTTTCGGGTACGGAGGGCCTGCAGATACTGCGACGCCCGGGTTACCTGCCGCGCGAGCCGGAGATCCCGGCGGCATTGAGCGCGCTCGAAATCGGCCAGAGCTTGCGACTCGTGCTCCCGGGCGGCATTCCCGGCAGCGGCGTGATCGCAGCCATCACACCTGCCCGTCAGGTTTTCCTGCTGCAGATGCGGCCGGACAACAAGCCACTCGCTGTGGCATGGTCGGAAATTGCACGCCAACAAGCAGCGGGCACCCTGGGGTTCTCACGGGCGCCTGCGCTGTTTGACCTGTAGCTGACGTGCAAGGCTAGACCGAAGCGCCGGGCAGCTGCTTGGCAGCAGCCTTCGGTTGCGGCATGTCGATGCCTTCCGCGATGAAACGCGCCAGCACGGCGCGCTGGATGTTCGAACGTACCGACAAGGTTCCCTGAAGCGGATCGTTGATCCAGACCCCCAGTTCGAGCTTGATACCTACGTCGGTGAACTCCGCCAGAGAAGCGCGTGGCGCGGGCTCCTCCAGCACGCGCTTTTCAGCCGCGGCGACCTCTTCGAGAATCTGCAAGGCCCTTTCCGTGTCCTGCCCGTATGCCACCGGCACGACAATGGCGACACGCATGCGTGACAGCGTGAAGGTCTCGTTCTGCACGACTGCGCCAACCAGCAGCTCGTTCGGCACGATGAAGTGCGTGCCATTGCCGCCGCCCAGCACGGTGTAGCGCGTGGTGATCTGCAACACCTCGCCCCGCGTGTCCGCGCCGATCTGGATCAGATTGCCGATGCGGATGGAGCGGTCGAGCAAGATGATGAAGCCCGACACATAGTTACTGGCGATCTTCTGCATGCCAAGACCCAGCCCGACACCCAATGCGCCACCAAAGACCGACAGCGTCGTGATGTCGAGACCGACCAGTGACATGCCAAGCAACACTGCAACGAACAACAGGAGTGCTTTGACAATACGCGAGAAAACCACGCGCAAGCTGCTATCGAGACCTTGCGCCGCGTGCAGGCGTGCATCGACGATTCCACCCAGCCACAAGGCGGTGATCACCGTGACGACGACCGTAGTCAGCCCTTGCAGGATCTGCCAGAGCGAGATATGCCCTTTGCCGATGTGCAGGGAATAACTATCGAGCCACTGGATGATTTCCGGCAACACGCCAAGGATGTCGAGCGCGACGGCACACCATATGAGCGTGGCGGCCGAGCGTTCGAAATTGGCCAGCCAGCCTGAGGGCGCGAAAACATTGCGCAATGCGAACACGACAATGCGCACGCCCGCCATCGCCAACATCAACTGTATGGCGATACCGATCAGATGCAGCTTCCAGCCAAGATGGAAAGCGATGACACGCGCCACGAACAGCAGCAGGACGGCCGTCAGCGGAAACGCCAGGCGTTTCGCACCCTGCTCCTGGAGTGCCGGACGGACACGTCGCTGCCGCAACGCGCGCGCCAGCAGCGCCGCAGTCACCAGCACGACGGCGATGACGATCAGCTCACGCAGCGTGGCGACGTCGCTCAGACTTGCCATGAGACTGGCAATCAGGGCTGTGATATCCATGCTGTGCGGTCCTGCGCCTCTCAGCCCTTGCGCGTCATGACGGTTGCAAAGAAGCCGTCGGTACCGTGTTCGAGTGGCGTGAGACGCAGACGTGAACCGGTATCCAGTGCAATCTTCTGCGCGGCCAGAAGCTCATTCACCGGCTGTTCGACGAATTCAGGATGCGCGGCGAGGAAAGCATCGACGATGGCATCGTTCTCCTCCGTCAGCAGCGAACAGGTTGCATAGACGAGGCGCCCACCTACCTTTACCAGCTTTGCGGCGGCGGCAAGAATCGAAGCTTGCTTGTCGACCAGTTCCGACACACCGACTTGCGTCTGACGCCACTTGAGATCGGGGTTGCGGCGCAAGGTACCGATACCGCTGCAGGGCGCATCGACCAGCACGCGATCCATCTTGCCGGCCAGCTTCTTGAGACGCTTGTCGCCCTCGTGCGCAATGGCAGTCGGATGCACGTTGGAAAGCCCGGAGCGCGCCATGCGTGGCTTGAAGCGCGCCAGACGCTTCTCCGAGACGTCAAATGCATAGAGGCGCCCGGTCGAGCGCATCAATGCGCCAAGCAACAAGGTCTTGCCACCGGCACCTGCGCAGAAATCAGCAATCATTTCGCTACGCTTCGCGCCGACAAGAATCGCCAGCAACTGACTGCCCTCATCCTGCACTTCGATGCTGCCATCAAGGAACAGCGGATGTTTCTGCAGCGCCACCTTGTCGTCCATGCGGATCGCATAGGGAGAGTAGTCACCCGGCTTGCTGCCGAAATTGTCGGCCGCAAGGCGGGCCATGGCGGCGTCTCGCTCGATCTTGAGCGGATTGACGCGCATATCGAGCGGTGCGGGCGAATTCAGGGCATCGGCCATCGCAATGAGGCGCTCTTCACCGTATTGCGCCAGCAGACGTTCGGTGAGCCAGTCTGGCAGATCGCAGCGCTCGCTCAGCGTCGGCGCCTCGACATCGGCAGTCTTTACCTCTGCCAACCAGGTGCGTTCGGACAGTGACAACAAGGGTTCGAGCTGGCGGATGGAAAGTCCGTCGTAGCGCATCAACCAGACGATCAGGAGCTTGCGCGGGCCTACCGATTCTCCGGCTACGCGGCGCAGCTGGCGCAGGTGACGCACAACGCCATAGACCGATTCGGCGACGAAAGCGCGGTCGGCCATGCCAAGTGCGCGTTGTCCACGGAAAAAGCCTGACAGGACACCGTCGGCGGGGTATTTGAAGTCGAGGACTTCATCGAGCGCCTGGGTCGCAGCGTCGAGCTGCTCGGCGGAAATTCGGAGGGCCATGAATTCGGGGGTGCAGGAAATGCAGCAGAGGAATGAGCCGGGATTATACGGCACCCGTCTGGCAGCCCCGCCCCAATCGCCACTTCAGCTGTTGTGTCAGTCGACGACGGCAGCAGCCGAGCTCGGGCGCGTACCGACGACCTGGCCGTTCAGTTCGACCTCTTCGGCCTTCAGGTCGTAGGTTCCGTTGTTATCTTCGACGCGGATACGCACCGGCGCATTGCTCCAGTCGTTCGCCAGCCAGATGTCGATCTTCAACGATCCGTTACGCGCCTCGGCATGGAACTGGCGAGCGCTGATCGATCCGAGCGGCAGCTGCAATGCCTGCGAAGGCCGCTGCTCGATGCTTACGCGGCTGACCGAACCACGAAAGGTGACGACGAACACGTCGAAATTCGGGGCGCCAGGCGGCTGCAACGACATGAAATGCGTCAAGGCCAGCATGTCCAGCGCATAGCCACCGGTTTCGACTTCGCGCGGACTGCCCTTGCGAACCTGCTTGATCGTGTTGCCCGCCGCATCGAACTGGGTCTCGTATTGAGCCGCATTGAAGGTTTCACGAAAGCTGTCGGACACCGGCCGCCCGGCCACGATGCGCCCGCTGGACTCCTGTTTGATGAGCTCGCCCTTGATCGGCACGGAACCACGCAGTGAAGCGGAGAACTGTGTGTCATCGCGTGACCATTCCTGCACGCCAGTTACGGTCAGTCCGTAGTAGCTCGATATGTAGCGCACACGCCCTTGCCGAGCCCAGCCGCTTATATCCGCCAGCGGTGCCGACGTCGCTTGCGCCACGGCCTGCGATTGCGCTTCTGGTGCGGATGCCGCAGTCGCTACGTCTACAGTCGGCGCCGATTGCGGGAGCTGATCCGCGGCGGAAGTCGCCTCAGCCAATGGCGCGCTGCTTTCGACCGGGGTGTCGCCGAGCGAGGCCATGGGCGCGTCGGCAAGCGGCGGTGCAGGTTGCTTCGGTTTCGCCGGTTTCGGCGCAGGCCTGGGCGCGACCATCTGTGGTTCGGTAACCGGCGCCGCCAGCAATACCGCGGAGAGCGGCTTCCCGCCCAGATCCTCGTCTTCCGGCAATTGCCAGCCGGGTACCAGCAAGGCCGTGAGGTGCACCGCCACCGAAACGCTGACTGCGAGAGAAAGTACCGTTACGCGCATACCATCAGGATTTGATCATGACCCGGCCGGGCTGCGGCTCAGCCAGGAGAGGCCACCTCGACGAGCGGTACGCTCCAGCCTTCAGCGCCGGATTCGGCATCGCGGATACGCGCACGCCCGGCAGCCAGCTCCACCCTGCCCTCGACAAACCAACGCACGGCCTGCGGGTAGATGCGATGTTCCTGGGCCAGCACGCGCGCAGACAGCGCCTTCTCGTCGTCATCGTCACATACCGGCACGGCGGCCTGGATGATGATGGGGCCACAATCAAGATCGGCCGTTACGAAATGCACGCTCGCGCCATGCAGCTTCACGCCACTCTCCAGCGCCCGTGCATGGGTGTGCAAGCCAGGGAACGACGGCAGCAAAGACGGGTGGATATTGATCAGCCGGCCCGCGTAGTGGGCGACAAAATCAGGCGTGAGCACGCGCATGAAACCGGCCAGCACGACCAGATCAGGCGCGTAACCATCAATGACAGTGGCTAGCTCGGCGTCAAAAGCCTCGCGGCTGGCAAAGGCCTTGTGATCCACCACGGCCGTAGCAATGCCGCGTGCCTGCCCAAAGCCCAGGCCGGCGGCATCCGCGCGATTGGCGATCACTGCAGCGATGCGGGCCTCCGGAATGGCGGCGTTGATGATGGCTTCCATATTGCTGCCGCGACCGGAGATGAGGATGACGACGTTTTTACTCATGACTTGTTGCTTGGAAAATTCGTGAAAGTCGAATCAGGCAGGCTTGCCGCGCGACTTGAGCCACGCAAACACGACCGGCAGCAGGGAAAGACCGATGATGGCCAAAATGAAAATGCTCAGATTGCTGCGCACGAACGGGATGTTTGCAAAGAAATAGCCCGCATACGTCAGCGAACCAATCCAGATCGCGCCGCCAAGAATGTCGAGAGGCAGGAACCGATGCCAATCCATCTTCGCCACGCCTGCTACAAAAGGCGCGAAGGTGCGCACGATGGGCAGGAAGCGGGCAATGATGATGGTCTTGCCGCCGTGATGCTCGAAGTAGGCATGCGTCTTGTCGAAAGCCGCGCGATTGAAAAGGCGTGAGTTTTCCCAGCGGAACACACGTGGCCCGATCAGGCGCCCGACCCAGTAATTGAGATTGTCACCAAGCACGGCCGCGCAGAACAGCAGCAAGGCGAGCAGGTGGACATCCATATTGCCCGTCGCCGCGAGCCCGCCTGCTACAAACAGCAAGGAGTCGCCAGGCAGGAACGGCGCAACGACCAGCCCTGTCTCACAGAAGATGATGAGGAACAGGATGGCGTAAATCCAGGGCCCGTATTGCGCGGCCAGTTCCGCCAGATGCTTGTCCAGATGAAGAATGATGTCGACGAATTGCAGAATGAAGTCCATGGGGCATGCCGGGCGAGGAATCAAGTTCGCCATGATAGAGCATGGCGTTGTGTCGGCAGCCGTTACGGACGACATGATCTTTGTCAGATAGTTGATGTTTTTTCTAGTTTCGCGACCTAAATACTGGATTTTTATAAAACTATGAACAATAACGAGTCATCTACCCAAGCAGCCTGAGGCTCCGGCATCGACTGCAGACTTTCGCTGAGGCGGGAGAAAGACTCATGCAAAAAACACTGCTGCTGGCGCTGATCGCGACGGCTGTAACCAGTTGCAATCGCTCGGCCCATGCCGAAAACAGAGCCAAGTCGCCAAACAATGTTCGCAAGTTACCCTTGGGTGGCAGCCTTCGTAACGGAGAAAACGGCGAGCAGGCAACACGCGAGAGCCCCGCTGTCACCCACTGACACGGAGCTCGACTCGATTCGTTGATTCGGGACGGTCGCTGCAGGCGCGCTCGTATGCCGCGGGCCGTGAAATCAGCTACAGGTCAGGTGCTGGCAGGGCGGCGTTCGCGCACCCAGGCGTCAAACTGCTCGGCGCTCATCGGGCGGCCGAACAGGTAGCCCTGCATCTTTTCGCAGCCAAGCGCCAGCAAGGCATCTTTTTGTTCTTCGGTTTCAACACCTTCAGCCACCATGCCGAGATTGCGGCCTTGGGCGAGCATCACCACGGTCGCTGCAAGCGAATGATCGGCAGCCGAATTGCACACCTTGTCGACAAAGGCGCGATCGATTTTCAATTGATCGGCAGGCAGCAAGGCAATCTGGCTCAACGACGAAAAGCCGGTACCGAAGTCATCAATGGCGAAACTGACACCGAACCGTCGCAGCTCTGCGATCTGCTCCATGACGTGAGCGTGATCCTCCAACGCGATCGACTCGGTGATTTCAAGCGTCACCGCAACAGCAGGCACGTCACACAGATCGATCAGGCGTTTGACCTGGGCCGCAAAATCGTCGGCGCGGAATTGCACCGACGACACGTTGATGCTCATGACCATGTCGCTGAGGCCTTGCGCACGCCAGCGGGCCAGGCGGTCAAGTGCCGTCTCGATGACCCACAGGCCCAGTTCGTTGATCAAGCCTGTACGCTCGGCCAGGGGAATGAAGCGCTGCGGCGACACAGACTCGCCGAAATCATTGCGCCAGCGCAGCAGCGCCTCGGCGCCGACCAACTTGCCGCTGCGAGCGTTGACGAGAGGCTGGTAAGCCAAGCTCAACCCACGCTTGAAATCGATCGCCGCGCGCAGGCTGTGCAGCATCGAAACGCGGCTTTGCACGTCTTCCGACATGGTGCGCGTGAAGTAGCTCCAAGCGCCACCTCCGGACTGGCGCGCCTGGCTGAGCGCGAGATTAGCGCTGCGCATCAGCTCCACGGCACTGCCGCGGCTATCGGCCACGCGCACGATGCCCATGCGCACCTGCACCTGCAAGGCATGGCCGTGTACGAAGAAAGGCGACTCGAAGGCGCGGCGCATCGCAACCGGGTCAATCGCGTTTTCAGGGCCGAATAGTGCAAACACGTCGCCCGAAATGCGCGCGCAGATCACCTCCGGCCCCACAGCGGCACGCAGACGGCGAGACACGCCGATGAGCAAGGTGTCGCCACAGCGATGGCCGAGCGCATCGTTGATATCCGAGAAACGCACGATGTCGGCCAATGCCAGGCAGCGGCCACTGCCCGCGTGCGCAAACAGATCCTGGTCAACATCCGACAGGAAACGCGTGCGATTGGGCAGGTGCGTCAGCGGGTCGAAGAAAGCAAAGAAATCCAGTCGCTCGAAGAGATCGACGTTCTCGAAGCCCACGGTCAGGTTGGCCGCGAGGATTTCCAGCAGGCGCCGCGATACCGCAGAAATGTCCGTGCCGCCAACATCGAAGACGGCTACGGCGTCACGCGTGCCGCCTCCCATCCAGATGAAGACGCGCCCGCCTTCGAAAAGCATCGACCGCGCTGCGACGCAACGCTGGATCGCGCGCTGGAGATCGATATCTGCGACCTTGTCCACCGGCATGCCAAGCAGGCTTGCATAGTCGCCCACCGAATGCAGGACGGACATGCCCGTCACCGTGCGGTCGGGCGACGCTGGCAAGTCCACGCAGACCAGCCCGTTCGGCACGCACTCCAGCAAACCGCCCATGTGCACCAGCAGCTGGGTGGCGAACTCCGTGGCGGAGCGAATGCGGAACATGGTATTCGCCGCACGCGAAACCTCTCCCAGACCGTGACTCGTGCGTTCGATGTGCTCAAGCTGGGCATAAGCGCGCACGGCTGAGGTAAGCGTCGTGATCAGGCGCGTCTGCGTAAGTTCGGATTTGGTGCGGTAGTCATTGATGTCGTAGCGCTCGATGACTTCGAGCTCGGGCGCATAACCGGGCTGGCCGGTGCGCAAGACAATGCGCAAGGTTCTGAGACCCAGGCGGTTGCGGATGGTATCGACGAGGACCAGGCCCGCATCGGTTGTTTCCATCACCACATCCAGCATGGCAACGGCGATATCGTCCTGGCTGACCAGTATGGCTTCTGCTTCAGCGGCGCTATGAGCATGCAGCAATTGCAAGGCTGCACCGTCGATCTTCACGCCGCGTAGCGCGAATGCAGTTGCGCGATGCACCTCCTCGTCATCGTCCGCCAGCAGCACGCGCCATACGGGTGCGCCATTTTCGGCAACAGGCAGAGCATCGGCGTCGATTTCGGCGGCAAACATGATCGTGTCATTGCCTGCCTCGTCCGGCTCTTCAGTGGCTGACGCGAATGCTTGCCTTCGCATCGTGTCCCGCACCATATCTCTATTGCCTCCCCGATCTGGTTGCATATTCACGCAATATCGCCACGTCTTGTTGAGTCTGGAGCCAAGCGACAACTCTTCATCGGTATTGCTTACCGATGCCATGTCGCCCTTCTGTAATTCCGGCCCTGCCTTGCCTGAACAAGCCCGCCCTTCAAGCATCAACGGCAGCAAGTGGGCAAGACTGAAATTTCGGGAGTCGTTTTCCGGTATATCAGATCAGACAGGACTCAGGCCTCCGGGGAAGCCCTAGGTTCCCTGCCGGTCCGCCGGATTTGATGTGTCGCAAAACCGTGCAAGGCGCAGGTCCAGCTCGGTTACGCCACCGACGTCGTGCGTACTCAAGGTGATCGAGACCCGGTTGTAAACATTCGACCATTCCGGGTGGTGGTCCAGACGTTCAGCCATCATGGCTACCCGCGTCATGAAGCCAAAGGCGGCATTGAAGTCAGCGAATCTGAAATCCCGCGTCAGCACATTTCTGTCTGCCTGCGTATCCAGTCGCCACAAGGGCAAATCCTTCAAAGCCAGATTGATCTGCGCGATGTCGAGGCGTTCAGGTCTCATTTTCGGCTCCTCTGTAACGTATTGAATCATCGGGATATAAGGCGTCCCACCTGACGCATCACGTGTCTGGCGAGCCTGCGTAAATCGTATGCGGGATCACACGGCAAGCGATCGAGGGAACGGGTCGCACGAGCTACGCCCAGCCGCTTCATGTCGTAATGGCTCAAGACATTCGTCACGCCACAAGGGCTAATCCGGTCTTGACGCAGGATAACGGCAAAGTGCAAACTTTAGATCTGTGTTACCGGTACCAATATGCAGACGCCAAAATTTGTTACCGGTATCAATTAATTGGTGCTAGCGCACCTCCAGGGCAAATCGCTTCTTCCGGTCTCCGGTGGGAGTGATCTGCAGAAGTGTCTCTTGGTCTGTTTGCGCCCCGCCTTCGCGCGGGGCTTTTTTTGGCCGCGAGACAGGCTTCATTCATTTAATGACTTTGGTGATTTTATCGTTTTTACACGCCCGCTCTCACGGTCTTGTACAAAACCGGAAGGCCACTTCCGAAGAGCACGCAGACCAAGCTGCCTGCGCTTGCGCAACCGAACTGTTGGGTGTCGCCAGCAGGACGATCTCCGTGTGTCGTTTTGCGATTGCTGTTCCAGTAGAAACGCCACTACCCAGGCGATGGCTTCTCGCAGCTGCAGCAAGAAAATACGCACGAGAATGTGTCGGATTGCACTTGACTGCTACGCGTTTCATCCAGAAACTAACGAACACGTTACCGGTAACAAACGGCAACAAGCCAAATTTGTGACCGGTAACGTAAATTACACAAATAATCCGTAGGAGACAAAAATGTATAGCAAGTTGCTTTTGGGCCTGTGCCTTACCGCTGTGATTTCGTCCGTCTCGGCCACCACCACCATTTCCGGCACCAAGGACTATGGCGGCGCGACCGTCGGGACCGCCTGTGATGGCCAAAGCGAAAGCCAGCAGCCGGTCTTCGTGCTGACTGACGGCGCCACGCTGAAGAACGTCCACCTCAAGGCAGGCGCTGCTGCAGACGGCGTGCACTGCCTGGGATCGTGCACGCTTTCGAGCGTCGTGTGGGATGACGTCTGCGAAGACGCCGCAACCATGAAAGGCGGTTCCGGCAAGACGATGACGGTCAGTGGCGGCACGGCCTACAGCGCCTCCGACAAGGTGTTCCAGCACAACGGCATTGGCTCGACGATAAAGATCTCTGGTTTCTACGCCAAGACCATCGGCAAGCTGTATCGCTCGTGCGGCAACTGCTCCTCGCAAGGTGCGCGGTACGTCACCGTCTCCAACACCAAGCTCGAAGCGGTATCGGCAGCGGTTGTCGGCATCAACAAGAACTACGGCGATACAGCCACGATCACCGGCCTGCAGATCAAGGGCTATACGTCTGGTAGTCCGAAAGTGTGTGTGGAATACACCGGCAACAACACGGGCGCAGAGCCAACCTCACTGGGCGAAAAGTGGAACGACGGCTATTGCAAGGTCACCACGAGCAATGTGACGTCCTACTGATCAACCGCGCTTCACCCGTGGATCGTTGCAACCTCGCCTCCGGGCGAGGTTTTCGTTTCCGGTAATCGCGCTGGCCCGGAATGGCCCGGCTGGCTCGCCCCATCTCCACATGGTCGCCGGGAAAAATATTTGATGGGCATGACCCTCCGAATTGCCGTGCCGCACAACGTCACCCCGAGCGCGCCTGACGGCGACCACAGCCAGACAACGCAGGCCACACAGCCTCGAACGCTTCGACAAGACGCAGAACGCATGTTGTTTCACCGTGCAATTGCAGCATTGGCCGACCGCGAAATCTCCTTGACTATGCAAAATTTTGTTACCAGACTTTGCGAACGTTACCGGTAACAAGTTGATTTGTTATCGGTCTCGTAAAGAAGTTGATGCATTAACTCAACCAAGAAGGAGACAAAAGAATGTATAGCAAACTGTTGCTCGGCCTGTGTCTTACCGCAGTTGTTTCATCTGTTTCCGCAACAACCACCATCTCGGGCACGAAGGACTACGGCGGTGCCACCGTCGGCACATCCTGCGACGGCTCCAGCGAAAGCCAGTCGCCAGTCTTCGTCCTGACCGACGGTGCAACGATCAAGAACGTGGTGATCAAGGCCGGTGGCGGCGCTGATGGCATTCACTGCCTCGGCTCCTGCACCCTGTCCAGCGTCAAGTGGAACGACGTCTGCGAAGACGCCGCCACCATGAAGGGCGGGTCCGGCAAGACCATGAATGTCTCGGGCGGCACGGCGCTGTATGCCAGCGACAAGGTCTTCCAGCACAACGGCATCGGCTCGACGGTCAACATCAGCGGCTTCTACGCCAACACGATCGGCAAGCTGTATCGCTCGTGCGGTAACTGCGCCAGCAATGGCGGTCCGCGCAAGGTGAACATCAGCAACACGACGGTGGCCAACGTCAGCGCTTCGGTTGTTGGCGTGAATGGCAACTTCGGCGACGTTGCCACCATCACGACGCTGAAGGTGCAAGGGTGGAAGAAGGGCAGCCCGGCGATCTGCGTGAACTACAAGGGCGTACAGAGCGGCTCCGAGTCCTCGAAGATTGGTGAAGAGTGGAGCTCTACCGCCTGCAAGGTTTCGACCAGCAACATCACCGCGTATTGATTGCAGGACCTTGCCGCGCGCTTCTGTAAAGCGCGGCATTTTCTTCGCAGCGAGCCCCGCCAGACCGGCGGGGCTTTTGTTCGAACAGGCCTCGCAGTCCGCAAATCAACCGCACAAGAACCGCACAAGAAGCGCTCATGAACAAACGCAGTACGTCCCCTGCCCGGTCACGCCCGCATGCACAGGCTGCGGACCCTCTCGCCGGTTTCGTCAGCCGTGCGCTAAGCCTGCACCGGCAAGGCGAATTGGGCGAAGCAGAGAAGCTTTACACCTACGTGCTCACACACAATGCCCGCCACTTCGATGCCCTGCACATGCTGGGTGTCACCCATATGCAGAGCGCTCGCGAAAGCTCGGGTATCGACTTGATCGGCCAAGCACTGGCGATTCAACCCTCACGTGCCGACGCCTGGATCAACCTTGGTAACGGCCAGACCCGCATCGGCCAGCACGAAGACGCTTTGCACAGTTTCGGCGAAGCCATCCGCCTGCAACCAAACAACGCCCACGCGCACTACAACTGCGGTCTCGCACTCGCCAGCCTGCAACGCCATGTTGCGGCGGCAGACAGCCACACCCGCGCGCTCGCGCTCGATCCACGCCACGCCGATGCATTCAACGGCCTCGGCAACGCGCTGCGCGCGGCTGGCCGATTCAACGAAGCACTGTCGGCCCTCGACAAGGCCATCGCCATACGCCCTGACTTTGCAGAGGCCTTCAACAATCGGGGATTGGTCTTCGCTGCTCAAGAACAGTTCGACGCGGCACTTCACAGCTACGACCAGGCACTCGCCCTACGCAACATCTACCCGGAAGCACACAACAACCGCGGCAACGCACTGCGCGCTGCAGGCCGCGTTGCTGAATCGCTTACCGCTTTCGATACAGCCATCACCCTCCGCCCAAGCTATGCCGAAGCATTCAACAATCGCGGCAATGCCTTGCACGCGGCGGGCGACTTGAAGGAAGCGCTCGCCGCTTTCGACGCAGCGCTCGCCATTCGCCCGCGTTACGCAGAAGCGCTCAATAATCGCGGGCTCGCACTGAACGCCTTGCGACGATACGACGCAGCCTTGCACAGCTACGAGCAGGCCCTCGACATCCGCCCCGAATACGCCGAAGCCCTGAGCAATCTCGGCCTCACACTCTCCACACTGGATCAGCCAGCTGCGGCCGCACGGTGCTTTGAACGCGCGCTTGTCCTGAACCCGGAGTTCTTCGCTGCGCGCATCAATCTCGGCAAGACCCTGGTCGACCTGAATCGACTCGATGAAGCGATCAAGACAACGTCTCATGTGCTTGCAGCCCAACCCGACAACGCGGCTGCCCTCAACAACATGGGCCACGCACTGTCAGCACAGAACAAGCCGGAACAAGCGCTGCGCTTCTACGAACAGGCGCTCGCCCTGCGCCCCGGCGACGCGGAAAGTCTCAATAACCGGGGCAGCGCACTGGCCAGCCTGCAACGCTACGACCAGGCCATGCAGAGCTTCGAACAAGCCCTCACACAAGCGCCTGCGCACGCCCGCACCTTCAGCAATCGCGGCCTCGCATTTGCCGAACAGAACCAGCACCGCGAGGCCCTCGACAACTATGCCAATGCGTTGAGTCTGGATCCTGGCTATGCCAGCGCCCACTGGAACAAGGCGCTATCGCTGCTTTCACTGGGGCACTTCAACGAGGGCCTGGCCGAGTACGAGTGGCGCTGGCGCCTGCCCAGCTTCGGCGCTGCGCGCAGCTTCGCCTGCCCGCGCTGGCATGGCACGGAAGACATTGCCGGCAAGCGCATCCTGTTGTGGGCAGAACAAGGCCTGGGCGACACGGTGCAGTTCTGCCGCTACGTCACGTTGCTCGCCGCACGCGGTGCAGAAGTGGTCCTCGAAGTACAGGCACCGTTGGTGGCGCTGCTGCAATCCCTGAGCGGCGTATCCGCCGTCATCACGCAAGGCGAACCGCTGCCCGGCGCCGATTTCGAATGCTCGCTGCTGAGCCTGCCCTTCGTACTGGGCACGCGCCTGGAAACGATTCCTGCTTCGCGCGCCTATCTCTCCGCACCGCCGGACAAGCTGCCCTATTGGCAAAAATGCATCGGCCAGCAACGCGGCCTGAAAATCGGCATCGCCTGCTCTGGCAATGCGCAGCAGGCCAATGATCGCAATCGCTCCATGCCGCTCGAGCTGTTCGCCCCGCTCCTGACCGAAGGGCGCAGCGTCTTCCTGATGCAAACGGAATGTCGCGAGCGCGACCTGCCGTTTCTCGAAGCCCATCCCCAGATCCACGACCTGCGCAGCGAGCTGCACGATTTCTCGGACACGGCGGCAGCCATCAGCCAGCTCGATCTGCTGGTCAGCGTCTGCACCTCGGTCGCTCACGTAGGTGGCGCAATCGGCGCGCCAATGGCCGTCATGCTGCCCTACTCGCCAGACTGGCGCTGGCTGCTCGAGCGCGACAACAGCCCGTGGTACCCAAGTGCCCAGCTGTATCGCCAGCGCACGATCGGCAACTGGGCCGATCCGATCCGGCAGCTCACCGAGGCACTGTCACAAGGCCTGCAGATACGCTGACCGCTAGAATTGCGGCATGAGCAAACGCACACCGCCTCGCCCAGCCACGCAGGGCAAACACCGCCCGGCAAAGGCCGACCCCCATGCGGGCTTTCTTGCCCAGGCGATGGCTGCCCACCAGCAAGGCAAGCTTGCTGACGCCGAGCGCGGCTACACCTTCATCCTCGACAAGGATCCGCAGCACTTCGATGCGCTGCACTATCTGGGCATCGTAAAGATGCAGCTGGGTCAGACAGAGCATGGCATTGCCCTCGTTGAGCAAGCCTTGCGGATCCGCCCGGACGCAGCCGACGCCCTGTCCAATCTTTCGAACGGCCTGATGCGCGCACGGCGTTACGACGAAGCGCTGGCCTGCCTGGATCGCTCGCTCACCTTGTCGCCAGCACAACCGGAAGCCCTGACCAATCGCGGCGTCGCGCTAGGCAATCTAGGGCGCCACGAAGAAGCGGCCGCCTCACATGCGCGCGCCCTGCAGATTCGCCCGGCCTTTCTTGAGGCCCTCAACAACCACGGCAATGCCTTGCGCGCACTGGGCAGGTTCGACGAGGCGCTGGCAGCCTATGACAAAGCCCTCGCGCTGCGCGCGGCCTATCCCGAGGCACTCAATAATCGCGGCCTCGCCCTGAGTGAACTGCGCCGCTTCGACGAAGCCCTCGCCTCGCACGACAAGGCCCTTGGCCTGCGCGCCAACTATCCGGAAGCCCTCAACAATCGTGGCAATGCGCTCAAGGAGCTGCGCCGCTTCGATGAGGCAATCGCCAGCTACGATCAGGCGCTTAGCCTGAAGCCCGACTACGGGGAAGCGTTATACAACCGCGGCAACACCTTCAGTGCACAGAACCGTCACGCCGAAGCCGTCGTGGCCTACGACGCAGCGCTGGCGATCCAATCTGCATATCCTGACGCGCACTGGAACAAAGGCATCTCGCAGCTGCTGCAGGGGCAACTGATCGCGGGTTGGCAACAATATGAGTGGCGCTGGCAGCTCAAAGGCGCGGATGCGCCACGCGACTTCAACTGCCCGCGCTGGGATGGCCACAGCGATATCCGCGGCCAGCGCTTGCTGCTATGGGCCGAGCAAGGCCTGGGCGATACGCTCCAGTTCTGCCGCTACGCCACACTGCTGGCACAGCGCGGCGTAGAAGTCATCCTCGAGGTACAGCCGCCACTGGCACGCCTGCTGGGTTCGCTGGAAGGTGCGACACGCATCGTCGCGCGAGGCGATGAGCTGCCGACGACGGACCTTCACTTTCCGCTTCTGAGCATGCCCATGGCATTCAATACAATCGTGCCAGGCATACCTGCCAGCGTGCCCTACCTGACTGCAAGCGGCGAGGAGCAGGACGAATGGCAGCAACGCATCGCCACGCTGGCTGGCGACGGCACGCAGCGCAAGCAACGTATCGGCCTCGCCTGCTCGGGTAATCCAAAGCTCGCCAATGACCGCAATCGCTCGATCCCGCTGGAGAAATTCCTGCCGCTGCTGGAGGCCGATGCCAGCTTCTTTCTCATGCAGAAGGATTGCCGCCCGGCCGATGCAGCGTGGCTTGCCGGGCAACCGCGCATTCACGATCTGCGCGAGCACTTCAGCGACTTCTCCGATACCGCCGCAGCGCTGACGCAACTCGATCTGCTGGTTACGGTCGACACCTCTGTGGCGCATCTTGCCGGCGCACTCGGCACCCCCGTCGCCCTGCTCCTGCCCTTCGTACCGGACTGGCGCTGGTTGCTGCAGCGGAACGACAGCCCCTGGTATCCCGGCATGCGCCTGTATCGTCAGCCTGCCATCGGCGACTGGGACAGCGTGCTGGCAGAAGTCAGGAGAACCGCGCTCGCCAGATAGAAAAGCCGGCGGGGATCTCTCCCGGCCGGCCTTTTCAGCAAAGCTGCCCCTGCTTATTTTGCGTGGATGGGCGCGCGCTGCAACACGGTAATGCGATCGCCATACAGCACCAGATTTCCCGACAGGGGATCTGCCGTGATCGACTTGATACGCGATCCGGTATTGGTCTTCAGTGGCGTCCAGCTCTTGCCGGAATCCACCGAGCGCAGCACCACGCCGCCACGACCGGCAAGCAGGATGGCATTGCTGCCCGGCTCGATGGAGAAAGCACGCACCAAGGCTTCGGTACCGATTGCCACCGGCGTCCAGCTCTTACCCTCGTCTTCCGAACGCAACACGGTGCCACCATCGCCTGCGATCAGCAGGGCCTTGCTCTTCGGATCGGCCATGATGGAGCCAAGCAGACGCGTGCTGCCGCTCTCGACACTTGCCCAGGTCTTGCCACCATCCGCCGAACGCAGGATGAGGCCCTTGGAACCCACGAGCTCGAAGAGATTGCGCGCCGAATCAAAGATGCCGCCGTACAGCGTGGCCGTCGTCCCTGTCGGCACCAGCGTCCAGGTCTTGCCGGCATCGTCCGAGCGCGCCAGCGCGCCATCAGCGCCATATACCCACATCGTGCCCGAATTGGCATCGACCTCGCCGCGGAAGAAAGCGGCATCTACGAGCACCGGCAAAGCCGTCTCGCGACTACCGCCATCTTCCACCAGCGCCATGGCACCACTGTCGCCATACAGCACGACGGCACCCGTTTTCGGATGGGTGATGAAGCCCTGATACACGGGGCCTTGCTTGCTGCCGAATTTCCACGACTTGCCGCCGTCGCCTGACAGCAACCACGAGCTCTGCCCGCCCGCAGCCACCATCGATTTGCTGACAGGCTCGTAACCAATCTTGAACAAGTAGGCGGGCTCGACCAACTGCTTCATCACCGACGACTCCCAGGTGATGCCACCATCACGCGAGCGCGCAGTCATGCGATTCGCACCCACAGCGATCAAATCACCCGAAGCGGGCTCGACGGCAACACCGTGCACGTATTCCGGCACACCCGCAGACACCGTCTTCCATGTCTTGCCCGCGTCGTTCGAAGTCGTCACCCAGCCGGTACCGCCCGCCGCCACCACGGCACCGCTCTTGGCGTCGAACACGACACCATTGAGCGTGCGTTGCTCGCCAGCACTGACGAGCTGCCAGGTCTTGCCAAGATCGTCGGAGTTCATCGTCAAACCACCGTCACCCACCGCCACCAGCTTCGTAGCGGACACCTGCGCCAGTTTCGCGAAGGACACGCCGTTCGGTGTGCTCAGCGTCGTCCAGGTCTTGCCGCCATCTTCCGAACGCGCCACCTTGCCGCCGGTTGCCAGCGTGATCAGCGTGCCGCTCGCAGGATCCTGCAGCATATGGATGATGTGCTCGGTGCCGGACTCGACGACACGCCAGGTCTTGCCGCCATCGCTCGAACGCGTGATCTTGCCATTGGCCACACCCGCGATCAGGTCACCACTGCGCTGTTCGACAATGAGGGTCGTAAAGGCTTCATCCGTCCCGCTGCTTGCCAGGCTCCAGCTGCGGCCTTCGTCGCTCGAGACGAGCGCCACGCCCTGCCCACCCAGTGCTACGACGGTACCGTGCCTGGCATCTCCCGCCAGCAGCCCAAGCCCCACTGGGGCTGGCAAGGGCACGCGCTGCCAATTTATACCGCCGTCTTCCGAACGCAGGATCAGGCCGTCCACGCCAGCCGCAATGACGAACTTGCCTTGCGGATCGGCATATGCCGCCTGCAAGTTGGAAGTCACGCCGACGTTCACCGCCGTCCAGTGCTTGCCCTCGTCTTCCGAATACACGAGCGCACCTTCGGTACCGACCGCAACCAGTCGTTTCGTACCCGGCACACTGATCAGCTGTTGCAACGAAGCGGTGGTCGCGGGCTCACCCTGGCTCCAGCTTGCGCCGCCATTGTCGCTGCGCCACACGGCACCGTCGGTACCGACGGCCATCACGACACCGTTTTCAAGACGGACAATGCTGTAGAGGGAGGGGTTGGTCACAACGGCGTGATACTCGCCCGGCTGATCGCCGAGCTCCGCCGCGGTACGGGACGCGCCCGGGCGGTTGCACCCGCTCAGGGCAAGGGTCATCAGCGCAACAGATAGCAGCGAAAAAAGCTTTCGCGAAAGCGGCACCGATCTCGTGGGCACTCGAATCATTGAAGTCTCCTGTCGGACCTGAAGGCCCGATTTCTTTTGGTTGAATCTGCCTGCCTGATCTGTCAGCCCGAGCCCTTATCTAGTGTTGTTCACCATGCTGTGACGCAATGGCGCGCTCAAGCGGCGTTGCAGTGTACTTGAGCCCCCGGCTTTGCCCAACATTGCGGCACAGCACATGGACTCGTGGGGGCTGTGCGTGCAGAATGCGCGCTCACCCATACTTCTGTGTGCCCGCAGCCAACCTCTTGCGATGCTTCACACCTTGACGTATCACCCTGCCCCGCGCACGCATCATGCCCATGCGCTCATCGCGCGCCGCGGCTTCAGCCTCATTGAATTGCTGATCACGCTGGCCATCCTGGCCGTACTCGCAAGCATCGCCGTGCCAATCGCCCAGGTCTCGGTGCAGCGCGCCAAGGAACAGGAGCTGCGCCTCGCGTTGCGCGAGATCCGCCTGGCTATCGACAAGTACAAGACCGCATCGGACCAGGGCGTGATCGCCTCCGAAGTCGGCTCACCCGGCTACCCCAAGACGCTTGATGACCTGGTGCTGGGCAAGGTAGACCAACGCACATCCGCTGGCCGCAAGATCTACTTCCTGCGCCGCATTCCACGTGACCCATTGGCCGATGACCCGACGATTCCAGACGTGGAAACCTGGGGCAAGCGCAGCTATGCCAGCGATGCCAGTGACCCGCGTGAAGGAGACGATGTTTACGACGTCTACTCCAGGTCCGAAGGCACTGGCCTCAACGGCATCCCCTACAAGCGCTGGTAAGGGCATCACATGCGCGTCAGGGCTCGCGGCTTCACCTATATCGGCCTGCTGGTCATCGTGGCCATCATCGCGGTTGTCGCGGCGGGCGCGGTGCAGGTGGGTGCGGTCACGCAACGGCGCTACGCCGAAGACGAGCTGCTCGCCGTCGGCCTCGAGTTCAAGGCAGCAGTCCGCAGTTACTTCGAGGCAACGCCGGTCGGCACACCTTCCGCGGCGCCCAACAGCCTCGACGATCTGTTGCGCGACCCACGCTACCCCAGCGTCAAACGCCACTTGCGCAAGATCTACAACGATCCGCTGACCGGCAAGCCTGACTGGGGACTCGTGCGCTCTGCCGAAGGCGGCATCCTCGGCGTCTATAGCAAGGCAGAAGGCAAACCGATCCGCCAGGACAACTTCCCCGATGAGTTCTTCCACTTCAGGGGCAAAAAAAACTACCGCGGCTGGGTGTTCGTGTATGGCGTCGTGTGTACCGACGAAGGCTGCGAATTGCCGAATCGGGAAAACCGCACCGACTAGGTTTGACCTGAGGCGTCAGCCTTGCCAACGCGCCAGCGCTGCGTCATCGCTATCGCGTGCATCCACCCAACGCGCGCCCTCCGCCGTTTCTTCTTTCTTCCAGAAGGGCGCCTGCGTTTTCAGATAGTCCATGATGAACTCGCAGGCAGCGAATGCCTCGTGGCGATGTCTGCCTGCCACACCGACAAACACAATGCGCTCGCCGGGCAAGAGTTTGCCGATGCGATGAATTATCCGCACGCCCCCCAGGGCCCATCGCTGACGAGCCCGCACGACGATGTCGGCCAACGCACGCTCTGTCATACCGGGGTAGTGCTCCAGCGTCATGGCGAGCACGGCGTCACGTTGCTCGCCACCGCCACGCACGACACCCACAAAACTCGCGACGGCCCCCGCAGTACCCGCGCCAGACAATGCCTCGACTTCAGCGCCGACGTCAAAGTCCGCATGCCGAATGCTGATGCTTTCCAGTTCCATGACGTGCGCGCTCCTGTAGCGGCCTACCCGCCCGTGACAGGCGGGAAGAAAGCAACCTCGTCGCCGTCGGTCACTGTCGCCGAATCAGCGACCAGTACCTGATTCACGGCGGCACGAATGCGTGGCGCGGACAAAGCTAGCCAAGCATCGCCGCGTACCAGCAAGTGTGTGCGCAATGCCGCAACACTCGCTACGCCTGCCGGCAATTCGAGCTGCTCGCCCTCGCTGCCAAGCGCCTCGCGCAAGCTCGCGAAATAAAGAATCCTGACGCCCATCCTGTGTGCTCCTAGAGGCTCGCGAAAGACAGGTATCTGACCAGATCGCCTTCAGCAATGAGCGTCTCCGGCGGATTCTCGACGAAGCCGTCAGCCCAGGTCGTCGACGTCAGCACACCACTACCCTGATTCGGAAACAGATCGAGGCCGCCCGCTGCATTACAGCGTACGCGCAGGAACTCGCGTACCGGCACGGATTTCTTCCAGGAAAAATCGGCACGCATCGACAATGCAACCGGCATCGTCACAGGACGACCTTGCAGACGACGCAGATAAGGCCTCACCAGCATCTGGAAAGTCGCAAAGCTCGAAACCGGATTGCCTGGCAAGCCAATGAAGGGCGTATCAGCGACCCTGCCGAAAGCCAGTGGCTTGCCCGGCCTGATCGCCACACGCCAGCTTTGAAGTGCGCCTTCCGCTTCGACTGCCGCTTTGACGTGATCTTCCTCTCCCACCGAAACCCCGCCGCAGGTCAGGATCAGGTCGGCATCCCGTGCAGCCTGTCGCAGCGCTTCACGTGTCGCCTGCAGATCGTCGCGTACGATGCCGAGGTCGACGATTTCGCAACCCATCTCCTCCAGCAACCCGCGCAGCACGAAACGATTGGAATTGTAGATCTGGCCTTCAGGCAGGGATTCACCTGGCATGCGCAATTCGTCGCCAGTAAAGAACACCGCGACGCGCAAGCGCGCAAACACGGTTACCTGCGCAACACCCAGCGACGCCAACAATCCCAGCTCTTGCGAGCGTAGCGCCGTACCTGCCTTCAGCACCTCGCACCCTGCGCGAATGTCTTCGCCCATGCGACGGATGTTGTCGCCCGCTTGTGGCGAAAGCGCGAAACGCACCGAGTCACCCTCGGCCACGCAACGCTCCTGCATGACGACCGCATCAGCCCCTAATGGAATCTGCGCGCCCGTGAAAATGCGTGCTGCAGTGCCTGGCAACAAGGCCTGGGGCACACTCCCCGCAGGCACTCGCTGACTGATAGGCAAGGCCACCTCAGCCACGACATCTGCTGCGCGGACTGCATAGCCATCCATTGCGGAATTGTCTGCAGGCGGAACATTCAGACCCGCCAGCACATCTTCAGCCAGCACACGTCCGGCTGCATACAGCAACTCCACACGCTCGGTGCGGCCTGACGGTTGCGCAGCGTCGACGAGGGTTGTACGGGCTTCTTCAAAACTCAGCATGTCATCTCACCTGACTCGTTGCGTTACGGTCATTACGCAATATCCAGAAAGCGCTTCACGAACCCAGCAATCGCCGGCACATCATTCAGATCGAGCAGTGGCAAGTGTGCAGGCACATCAATCGCCGCATCGCTCGCAACAGCCACTACGTTTGGAAAAACCGGATGGATCATGGCGTGCCCCGTGCTCGGCCGGTACACCTCCATTTTAGGAATCTCTACAGAGCGAAAGCCCTCGACCAACACCACATCGCACGCCGACATATGTCCAAGCAGATCCGCCAGCACCGGCTCAGCCTGATTGGACAACTCATGCATCAGCGCCCAACGCTGCGCGCCTGCCAGCATGACCTCTTGCGCGCCTGCCTTGCGAAAACGCCAGGAGTCCTTGCCTGGTTTGTCGATGTCAAAGCCGTGATGGGTATGTTTGACCAGAGACACGCGCAAGCCGTCAGCCGCCAGCAGGGGAATCAATTGTTCGATGAGGGTCGTCTTGCCTGCACCGGAGTAGCCGGCAAATCCGAAAACCTTGGTATGCATGGGTCGATGAATGAGGATTTATCGATATCGCCGGGCTTCGCATGTCGCGAGGACCGGTGCGGGCCACAAATGTAACGCATCCGGTAGCGTTCCCGGGCACGGTTGGGAGTACCAGGCTCACACAAGCAAGACAAATCCGGCGCGCGAAAAGCAGAAAGCCGCCCGAAGGCGGCTTTCTGCTTTATTGGCGGAGTGGACGGGGCTCGAACCCGCGACCCCCGGCGTGACAGGCCGGTATTCTAACCAACTGAACTACCACTCCATGCGTACCTGACTTTTCAGTCAGCCACGCTTTAAAACCTGGCGTCCCCACGGGGATTCGAACCCCGGTACTTACCGTGAAAGGGTAATGTCCTAGGCCTCTAGACGATGGGGACCTGCTTTACCTTTGTTGCAATCCGGCCAGCAGCAAACCCATGCTGGTCGAATAAAAAAGCCGCTGCACAGCGGCTTTCGTTTGTTGGCGGAGTGGACGGGGCTCGAACCCGCGACCCCCGGCGTGACAGGCCGGTATTCTAACCAACTGAACTACCACTCCATGCGTACCTGACTTTTCAGTCAGCCACGCTTTAAAACCTGGCGTCCCCACGGGGATTCGAACCCCGGTACTTACCGTGAAAGGGTAATGTCCTAGGCCTCTAGACGATGGGGACCTGCGTTACCTTTGCTACATTTCTTCGCCGCTTTTTTGGTGGAGGTAAGCGGGATCGAACCGCTGACCTCTTGCATGCCATGCAAGCGCTCTCCCAGCTGAGCTATACCCCCGACAGCGAAGAAGCAGTATTATAGAAATGACCTATGGCTGCGTCAACACCAATTTGCCATTTCGAGCATATTTCGCTGCACCGCACTGTGTTGTGTTGCATTTCATACACAGACATTTTGCTGACGGCGCGAGATGCCTGCCGACTCAGAGCACCTTGCCCGGATTCATGAGTCCATGCGGATCAAGCGCTTGCTTGATGGAGCGCATCAAAGTCATTTCCACGGACGACTTGTAACGCGTGATTTCCTCGCGTTTGAGCTGCCCCAATCCATGCTCGGCAGAAATCGATCCGCCGAGACCGACGACGATGTCGTGCACGAGGCGATTGACGACGGCCGTTTGTGCGACGAAATCGGCGTTCTCGGCCGCCGCAGGCTTGGAGAGGTTGTAGTGAAGATTGCCGTCACCGACATGGCCAAACGCCACAATGCGCAAATCGGGAAACGCCTCGCGCAGGGCGGCATCGGCACGCCTCAGGAAATCCGGAATGCGGCTCACCGGCACGGAGACGTCGTGCTTGATGCTGATGCCTTCCTTGCGCTGCGCTTCGGAGATGTTTTCGCGCAAAGCCCATAGCGCTGCTATCTGGGCGCCACTCGCTGCGATAACGGCATCACTCACGCGCCCCGCCTCCATCTGTGCCGACAGCACGGTCTGCAACATTTCCTGCAGGGCTGCATCGGCAGCGGGGTCGCTCAGCTCGATCAAGGCATAGCAGGCTGCTGGCGCCCGCAATGGATCACTGCAACCCGGGATATGCTGCAACACGAGCTCGAGCGCGGCATGTCCGACGATCTCGAAGGCCGTCAATCGCTCGCCACATGCTGCGCGCACCTCGCTCAACAAGGCGACCGCTGCCTCGGCGCTCTCCATTGCCGCCCATGCCACGGCACGCGCTCGCGGCTGCGGAAAAAGCTTGATTACGGCGGCGGTGATAATGCCCAGCGTTCCTTCAGCACCGACGAACAGATGCTTGAGGTCGTAGCCAGTATTGTCCTTGCGCAGACCACGCAAACCATCCCAGATCTGGCCATCAGCAAGCACCACCTCCAGCCCCAGCGTCAGCTCGCGCGTATTGCCATAGCGCAGCACATGCACGCCGCCAGCATTCGAGGAAAGATTGCCGCCAATCTGGCACGAGCCTTCGGAGGCAAGCGATAGCGGGAAGAGCCGATCGTGCGCGACCGCCGCAGCCTGCACCGTCGCCAGGGTGCAGCCCGCTTCAACCGTCAGTGTGTTGTTGACAGGATCAACCGCGCGCACGCGATTGAGGCGCGACAGATTGATGACGACCTCATTGCCTGTCGTGTGCGGCACACCGCCCCCGACCAGGCCGGTATTGCCACCCTGCGGCACCATGGCCACACCGCGCTCGGCACAGGCGCGCACGACTTGCACCACCTCTTCGGTACTGCCGGGGCGCACGACACACAGCGCGCGCCCCTTGTAGCGACCACGCCAATCCGCTTCGTAGGGCGCGCGATCCGCTTCGCCAGTCAGAACATGACTGTCACCAACGATCGCGCGAAGTGCGGTCAGCAGCTCGGTCATGGGCTCAGCAAAGCTCAGGCGGAGCCGTCCTCGTCCGCATAGATGGGCTCGGCGTACAAGTCATGCACATCGCAGTCCGTGACACGCACGCGATAGAAACCGCCGGGCTCCATGTCGTGGCCATCGGGAATCACGACGAGGCCGTCGATATCTGGTGCGTCACCTTCAGAGCGGGCAATAGCGCCGTCCTCATTCACCTCATCGACCAGCACGACGATCTCCTTGCCGATCTTGGCTTCGAGGCGTTGTGCGCTAATGTCTTCCTGGAGCTCCATCAGCCGCTCCTTGCGTTCCTGGCGAAGCTCTTCCGGCACCGGATCAGGCAGATTGTTTGCCGTCGCACCCTCGACGGGTGAATACGGGAAGCAGCCGACACGATCGAGCTGCGCTTCTTCGAGGAAGCCGAGCAGTTCTTCGAACTCCTCGTCGGTCTCGCCGGGGAAGCCCGTGATGAAGGTGCTGCGTATCGTGAGGTCCGGACAGATTTCGCGCCAACGGCGGATGCGCTCGAGGTTGTTCTCCGCACTCGCAGGACGCTTCATGAGCTTCAGGATGCGCGGGCTGGCGTGCTGGAACGGCACATCGAGGTAAGGCAGGATCTTGCCTTCGGCCATCAGCGGGATGATGTCGTCGACGCTGGGATACGGATAAACGTAATGCAGGCGCACCCAGACGTCCAGCTCGGACAGCGCGTTGCACAGATCGTAGAGCTTGGTCTTGAGCGGCTTGCCATTGACGAAGCCAGTGCGGTACTTCACATCGACACCGTAGGCGCTGGTGTCTTGCGAGATGACCAGAATCTCCTTCACGCCCGCTTTGACCAGGGCCTCGGCTTCGCGCACCACGTCGTGAATCGGGCGCGACACCAGATCACCACGCATCGACGGAATGATGCAGAAGGTGCAGCGATGATTGCAGCCTTCGGAGATCTTCAGATAGGCGTAGTGGCCGGGCGTCAGGCGCACGCCTTGTGGCGGCACGAGATCGGTAAAGGGGTCGTGCGGCTTGGGCAGGTACTGATGCACGGCCTCCATGACCTCTTCCGTCGCGTGCGGCCCGGTCACGGCAAGCACCTTCGGATGCGTCGTCTCGACGATGCCGCTGCCATCGCCATTCTTCTTGGCCCCCAGGCAACCGGTCACGATGACCTTGCCATTCTCTTTGAGCGCCTCACCGATCGCATCCAGCGACTCTTCCACCGCAGCGTCGATGAAGCCGCAAGTGTTCACCACCACGAGGTCTGCGCCTTCGTAGTTGTTGGATATGTCATAGCCCTCGGCGCGCAGGCGCGTCAGGATGTTCTCGGAATCCACCGTTGCCTTGGGACAACCGAGCGAGACGAACCCGACCTTGGGAATCGCGCCAGCGGCCGATCGGGGGAGAATGATTGAGCTCAAAGCGAAAAACCTTCCAGAAAGACAGCGGGCGCAGCTACAAGGCTGCGCCCGGCTTGGCGTGCGTGAATTGCGCGTAAGTTGTTATTTTAGCAGGGGTTACGCATGCGGTCTGCAACATTTGCCGCACAAAAGAAAAGCGGCGCCGAAGCGCCGCCCTTGCACCAGGCCGCACAGGCCTACTTCTTGTCTTCAGGCGTCTTGCCGGGGAACGGGAAGCCGGTGAAGAGATTGCGCGTCTGCGATTCGATCTGCTCCTGCATCTGCGAGAACATGCGGCGGCTCTGATCCACATACGCCGTCATCATGCTGTTGAGTGCAGGCCCCTGGAAATTGAGGAACTGCGCCCACAGGTCCTTGCTCATCGGACTGTTTTCGCCGTACAGCGACTTGGTCTGATCCTGCAACTTGGCCTGCATGTCGGTGAAGGCCGTGATGTTGTTCTCGAGGTAACGCCCCATGAAACCCTGCATGGCGTTGCCATAGAAGCGAATCATCTGGGACAGCAGATCACTGGTGAACATCGGCGAGCCGCCGTTCTCTTCTTCCAGGATGATCTGCAGCAAAATTGTGCGGGTGAGATCGTCGCCGGTCTTCGCATCGATGACCTGGAACTCTTCCTGTCCCAGAACCAGATCGCGCACATCCGCAAGCGTGATGTAGCAACTGGATGCGGTGTCGTAGAGCCGACGATTCGGGTATTTCTTGATGAGTCGTGAGTGATGCTCCGCCATGTCGTCCTCCGGAGGCCTGCCGTTTATGACGTTTGTTGCGAGACACGCGCTGAAATCAGACTACCACGCGCCTGCACCGTCTTCTATGGATTTGCTGCATTCATGACAACCTGAAAACCAGCATGCTGCAAAGGAAACCCCTTACTACTTAGGAACTAGTTCTCGCTTTGCAGCATACACCACGGCGGCGGGCTTTTTGTGCGCCGCCGTAGCGCCTTTTGCTGCGGGGTTAACCCCTATGAGCCGCCTATCAGCCCATGTGCAAACCGCCGTTGATGTTGATCGTCGCGCCGGTGATGTAACCCGCCTTGTCGGAGGCGAGATAGGCACACAGATCACCTATTTCTTCCGGCTTGCCAAGACGGCCGGCAGGAACGGTGGCGATGATGGCGTCGCGCACTTCTTCCTTGATCGCCATGACCATGTCGGTACCGATGTAGCCCGGCGCAATCGCATTCACGGTGACGCCCTTCTTGGCAACTTCCTGCGCCAGGGCCTTGGTCAAGCCGAGAATGCCGGCCTTGGCAGCCGAGTAGTTGGCCTGGCCAAACTGGCCCTTCACACCGTTCACCGAAGAGATATTGATGACGCGACCATAACCGCGCTCGGCCATGGCCGGCAGGATGTAGTGCGTCACGTTGAAAACGCTGTCGAGATTGGTCGAGAGCACAGCATCCCAGGCAGACTTTTCCATCTTGCGGAACATGCCATCACGCGTGATGCCGGCGTTGTTCACCAGCACATCGATCTGGCCGATTTCGGCTTCGATCTTCTTGACCATGACGCCGCACTGCTCGTAGTTGGTGACGTCGGCTTCACCGGCATACACGTCGAAGCCCTCGGCCTTCATCTTGGCCAGCCATTCGTCCTTGGGAGGAAAATCCGGCAGGCAATTGGCCACGACCTTGTAGCCCTCTTTGGCGAGCGCCTTGCAGATCGCAGTGCCCAGACCGCCCATGCCACCTGTTACCAATGCGACATTCTTCGACATGATTCACCTCTCTCTTCAGATCAAAATCCGGACCGACGCCGACGGGGGAAGCCGGGTCGACCATCCATGCCCCTCCGCACGCGAAGGGGCGGTACATCAATACATGTGCTGGCCGCCGTTGATCGAGATGTTGGCGCCCGTCAGGAAGGCCGCCTCGTCTGATGCGAGATAGGCCACGAGACCAGCAATTTCTTCCGGCTTGCCGAGGCGACTCATCGGGATCTGCGGCAGGATCTTCGACTCAAGGATTTCCTGCGGAATCGCCGTCACCATCTTCGTGCCGATATAGCCCGGCGAAATCGTGTTGATCGTCACGCCATGCTTGGCCACTTCCAGCGCCAGCGCCTTGGTAAAGCCGTGCATGCCGGCCTTGGCGGCCGAGTAATTGGTCTGGCCGAAAGCGCCCTTCTGCCCGTTCACCGAAGCAACATTGATGACCCGCCCCCAGCGGCGTTCGACCATGCCGTCCATGACCTGCTTGGTCATGTTGAAAACGCTGTCGAGATTGGTGTGGATCACCGCATCCCAATCGTCCTTGCTCATTTTCTTGAAGGTCTTGTCACGCGTAATGCCCGCGTTGTTCACCAGAACATCGACGTGACCGAGCTCGGCCGTCACCTGTTCGACGCAGCTCTTCGCCGAATCGAAATCCGTGACGTCGCACTTGTAGCCCTTGAATGCGTATCCGAGGTGATGCATTTTCGTCAGCCACTCATCTGCCGTCGTGTTGCCCGGCGAATGTGTTGTTGCCACCTTGTAGCCCAGTGCAGCGAGCTTCACGCAGACCGCTTCACCAAGACCGCCCATACCGCCGGTTACCAGCGCAATTCGAACCATTTTTCAGTCTCCGTTCTAGTTTTGGGGTCATTGACCCTGCCCGACACGCAACAGCAAAAAGCGCAGCCGGGCGAGCTGCGCTTTCCTGAAGTTTACAGTTTCTCTTTGACGTAGCTGCCCGGTGCAGCTTCCATCTGTTTGTACTGGCGATTGCCGAGACGCGAGCGCGCAGAGATCTCCTTGCCGCTGCGCTGCTTGAGCCAGTCGATCCAGTTCGGCCACCAGCTGCCTGCAGTCTCGGTTGCCGAATCCAGCCACTCGCCAGAGGTCGCTACCGACTTGTCGTTGGTCCAGTAGCTGCGCTTCTTCTTTGCTGCCGGATTGACGACACCGGCGATGTGGCCGCTGGCGCCCAGCACGAAGGTCGTGTCGCTGCTCAGCAGACGACGGCCGAGGTAGGAGGTTTGCCACGGCACGATGTGATCTTCGCGCGCCGCCATGAAGTATGCCGGGCAGGTAATGCGGCCGAGGTCGACTTTTTCGCCGAGCATTTCGAGCTTGCCCGGAATACGCAGATTGTTTTCCAGGTACATATTGCGCAGGTACCAGGCTGCAAACGGGCCCGGCAGATTGGTGCTGTCGGAATTCCAGTAGAGCAGATCGAACACTGGCGGCTTGTTGCCGCGCAGGTAGTTGTCGACCACGTAATTCCAGATGAGGTCGTTCGGACGCAGGCTGGAGAAGATGTTCGACAGCTCGCGACCATTCATGAGACCGCTCTTGCCGACCGTGACTTCCTTCGTCGCAACGGCTTGCTCATCGATGTAGCAAGCGATTTCGCCGGTCTCGGAGAAATCCAGCAGCGCCGTCAGGAAGGTCACGCTCTCGACCGGATCTTCGCCACGCGCATAGGCCACGGCCAGCGCGCTGGCAACCAGCGTGCCGCCGATACAAAAGCCCAGCACATTCGGCTTGGCAACCTTGCCGATATCGCGCACGACTTCCAGCGCCTTGAGCACGCCGTCGCCGACATAGTCGTCCCAGCCCAGCGTCGATTGCTCGGCCTTCGGATTGCGCCACGACACGAGGAACACCGTCAGACCTTGCTCCACGGCGTAACGCACGAAGGAGTTCTCAGGTTGCAGGTCGAGGATGTAGTACTTGTTGATACAGGGCGGCACGATCAGCAGCGGTGTCTCGCTGACCTTTTCGCTCAGAGGCGAATACTGGATCAGCTGCATCACGTCGTTTTCGTAGATCACCGATCCTGCAGTCGTCGCCAGATTGACGCCCACTTCGAAAGCGGTGTCATCCGTCATGGAGATGCGCCCCTTCTCCATGTCGGCAATCATGTTCATCACACCAGCGGTGATGCTCTCGCCCTTGGTGGCAAGCGCACGCTGTACGAACTCGGGATTGGTTGCTGCGAAGTTGGCAGGCGACAGCGCCTCGACGTATTGCTTGGTGAAGAACTGAACGCGGCTCTTAGCGTGCTTGTCAGGAATCGGCAGCGCGTCGGCCATCGCCGTCAGGTACTGCGAGTTCAACACATAGGCCTGGCGGATGTAATCGTAGAAAGGACTGGCGGACCACTCCGGTGCCGTGAAGCGGCGATCCTTGGCAACGCCAGACACGACCGGTTCGGCCGGCGTTTCGTCGGCCTTGCGCGCTGCGATGCTGCTCCACAGGCGTGCATGTTGTTCGAGGTGATCGCGTTGCAGCTGGGTCAGCTTCTCGGTATCGAAGCCGGGCAGCGAAGGAATGGGGAAACCGGGGAAGCCTGGAATGGCGGCGGGTGCTGCGGCAGGGACGGCGGCCTGTGCATTTGCCTGTGCGGTCGCCATCTGCTGGAGGAAGTTCTGCATGAAAGCCTGACCGTTGCGGATCATGCCTTCAAGTGCTTCACGGGACATCTGGGGTGTCTTGTCGTTCATGGGGGAACCCGTTTGAAGTATTGTCGTATTGAAACCATCCGCGAGCTGCCGAGCCCAAGAGTGGTCAGCCTGACCACTATGCATGCGCCCTTGCGTTGATTTTTGCACTGCACCATAAAACCGTCAAGTCACTCAGAATGATCATCATCGCAATCGCCTGGCTCTACGTCGCGCTCATGCTGTCCCTCGGCGCCACCTCGATCATTGGAGGCCTGCTCACCTTCGTGGCCTGGGGGCCGCTCCCCCTTGCGATCTTCTGGTACATCTTCGGCAGGAAGCGGCGCAAACAGGAGTCTCCTGAGTGATCGTTCCGGCGTGATCACTCGCGCCAGATGACACTGGCCATACGTCCGGTCACGCCATCGCGACGATACGAAAAGAAGCGCGACGGGTCGCTGACCGTACACAGATCACCGCCGAAGATTGCATCCGCCGCCAAGCCGGCGCTTGCCAATCGCTGACGAGCCAGCATGTAGATGTCCGCCATCCAGCGATCCGCCTTTCCCGGCCGGAATGCCTGCTCTGCCGCCGCATCGTGACGCATGAATGCCTCACGCACCTCCGGGCCCACTTCGAACTGTGTCGGACCAATGGCAGGCCCCAACCAAGCAATGAGACTTTCCGGCGCCGCGCGCATCGTCGCGACGCTGGCTTCCAGCACGCCGCCGCACAACCCGCGCCAGCCCGCATGCGCAGCAGCCACGACGCTACCGGCCCGATCCGCAAAGAGCACGGGCAAGCAATCAGCAGTCATGATGGCGCAGGGTACGTTCGCACGGTGCGAGCAAATGGCATCCGCCTCGTCCCCTGAGGCGTCCAGATCAGAATCGATCACCGTGATGCCGTGCACCTGGTTGAGCCAGCGCGGCACAGCAGGCAGCAAGGCGTACAGACGCCCCCGGTTCTCTTCCACCGCGCTCGCAGCGTCGCCGACACGTCCGCCAAGATTGAAGCTGTCATAAGGCGCGGCGCTGACACCTCCGAAGCGTGTCGTAACGAAGGTCCTGACGCCTGCGGGTGCGGGCCAGTCAGGAACGATCACAGGCAATTCCTGCACGGACATGCGCCTTAGCTCTCGGTGCGCACAGCAGCAATCAGGGCGCGCAGGTCCTCGGCGAGCGGCACTTCCCATTGCACGGGCTGATGCGAGTCCGGATGCGTAAGCCCCAGACGGAATGCATGCAGCGCCTGCCTGTCGAAGCCCACTGCCGCTTTGATGGCCTGGCGTTTCGGACCATAGACCGGGTCGCCCACGAGCGCGTGACCGATGTGCGCCATGTGCACGCGAATCTGGTGCGTACGACCTGTTTCGAGCACGCACTCGACCTGCGAGCAGCGCGCGAAATGCTCGATCACCTTGAAGTGGGTACGCGCCGGCTTGCCGTTCTCCACCACCGCCATCTTCACCCGCTGATTGGGGTGACGACCGATGGGCGCGTCGATAAAGCCGACCTGGTTTGGCTTGCCGAGCACCAGTGCCGCGTAGTGACGCTTGACGGTGTGCTCCTGCAACTGGCGCACCAGATCAGTCTGTGCCGTCAATGTGCGCGCCACCACCATGAGACCGGAGGTTTCCTTGTCGAGACGATGCACGATGCCTGCACGCGGCAGACCTGCCAGCGACTCATCGTGAGCCAGCAAGGCATTGAGCAGCGTGCCGCTCCAGTTGCCGCTACCCGGATGCACAACCAGTCCGGCGGGCTTGTTGATCACGATGAGGTGCTCGTCCTCAAAGATGATGTCCAGCGGAATGGCTTCGGGCACGTCAGCCAGTTCAGCATTGCTGGCAACCGGTGCAACGGTCACCTGCTCACCGCCGATCAGCTTGTACTTGGTATCGAGCACGACCTGTCCGCCGACGCTGACACGGCCATCGCGGATCCAGTCCTGCAGACGGCTGCGCGAATGCTCCGGCAACATTTTTGCGAGGGCGGCGTCAAAGCGCAGCCCGGCCAGATCGAAGGGGATCTCGATCTGGACACTCGGTGGATCGGCCCTTCCGCTATAATCGGCGGTCTCTTTTGTTGGCGGTGTTGGAATGTTCAAGCTCACGGTTCGCAGTGTACCCGCAGTTCTGGCGATTGTTTGCGCACTTGGCCTGTCGGCATGTGCGAGCAACGACCGGCTCAAGGGCGAGACGCCACAGGCGCTCTTCGACGAAGCCAAGGAATTGCAGGCCGCCGGCTCGTACGAGCGCGCGATCAAGGGCTTCGAACAACTCGAGGGCACCTTCCCCTACGGTCGCCATGCCCAGCAGGCGCAACTCGAAATCGCCTACACCTATTACAAGATGCTGGACTCCGCGTCAGCCGTGGCTGCAGCAGACCGCTTCATCAAGCAATACCCCAGTCATCCCAACGTCGACTACGCGTACTACCTCAAAGGCCTGTCGACGCAGATTGCCGAAGACTCTTTCCTGAACATCATTTACGAACGGGACATTGCCGATCTCGATCAGGCATCCGTACGTGAGTCTTTCGACGTGTTCCGTGAGCTGGTGACACGCTTCCCGGACAGCCGCTACACACCGGACGCACGTGCCCGGATGACGCGCATCATCAACGCTCTGTCCCGTCACGAGCTGAAGGTTGCGCGCTACTACTTGCGTCGTGGCGCGCCGCTGGCAGCAGCCAATCGCGTCAAGGGCATCCTCAAGGATCATTCCGGTTCGCCGGTCATCGAAGAGTCCCTGGCCATCCTGATCACGAGCTACGACGAACTCGGCCTGCCTGTCCTCAAGGCCGATGCCGAACGCGTCTTGCGCCAGAACTATCCGCAGAGCGCATGGCTCTCGAAGAAGTACACGCCGCCGGATTACTGAGCCCGGCCCCGCTCCATATAACGCCGCCTCAGGGCGGCGTATTCATTGGCACTGTCCATCCCACCGACCGAGATCACCCCACATGCAGATCCACACCAGCATAGAAAGTCTGCGCAGTGCGCTACGCAATGCCGGAAAGGTGGCCTTCGCGCCCACCATGGGCAATCTGCACGCGGGCCACATCAGCCTGATGCGACAAGCACAGGATCACGGTGACTGCGTGGTCTCCAGTATCTTCGTCAATCGTTTGCAATTCGGCCCGCGCGAAGATTTCGACAAGTACCCGCGCACCTTTGACGCCGATTGCCAGCAGCTGCATGCGGCCGGCGTCGCCCACCTGTTCGCGCCCGATGAGACGGTGCTCTACCCGACGCCGCAGCAGTACTTCGTGCTCCCCGCGGAGACGCAGGACAGCATCCTTGAAGGCGCTGCACGCCCCGGTCATTTTCGTGGTGTTGCGACGGTCGTCACCAAGCTGCTGAACATCGTCCAGCCCGACACCGTGCTGCTTGGCAAGAAGGACTACCAGCAGCTCATGGTGATCCGCAACATGGTGCGCGAGCTGAACATGCCCATCGAAGTCATCGGCTGCGACACCGTGCGCGCCGAGGACGGCCTTGCGCTGTCCTCACGCAACGGCTACCTCTCGATGAACGCCCGTGCGGAGGCCCCGCGCCTGTTCGCGCAGCTGCAAGTGGTAGCGCGCGCCATCCAGTCCGGCCAGACCGATTTCGCCACGCTTGAAGCCGCCGCCAGCGCCCACCTGTACGAACACGGCTGGCATCCCGATTACATATCGGTACGTCGCCAGGCCGATCTGCTCCCGCCCTCACCGGGAGATGCCCTGGTCATTGTGGCAGCCGCCCGGCTGGAAAATACCCGCCTGCTGGATAACCTCGAAGTCAGCCTCGAACTCAGCCCCGAAGTCGCCTGACAGACGGGCTAACACCTGCACCAGCCGTCGTGACAACCTCGTTGCAAGCGTGGCATCTGCCACGCTTGCCAGCGCGTGTTGCGCGTGAATGGCACATGACTCAGGCAGGATAGCGCCAACTTAGCGCCAACCGTGCTCCAGCCACGGCATGTGCAGTATTTCACGACAAGAACGAGACGAGGATGACAGGTCGGACGGCAACTCATATGGGTCTTGCCCGGCTATGCCCGCTACCGGCTTTGCTGGCGGCTTGCCTGTGCCTGCTCGTCCTAGCCAACTCCGCGGCTCATGCAAGATCACAGGCAGCGCATGGCGCATCTGCTGATCACACTGCGCATGGCATGAACCTGAGCCCGGCCCTTGAGCAGGCTCGCCCCCCCTCCTTTGTCGATTCCGCTGCGGCACAGCTTGCGCTGGGCGATGCGCCGGAGACGCGCGTGCCGAACCGCGCTGTGGGGTCTGCCCTGTCGCAAGCCAGTGATATCGATAACGCCCCGCTGCGCCTCGAACACGTCCTGTCCTCATTGGGGCAACTGGTCGATCCGCGCAGCAACGACGCCGGTGCGCTCTCGAAGACACCAAGCTGGTCCAGCCTGTTGCGCTTTCTCTACTGGCTTGCCCTGCTACTGCTGGTCTGCCTGACCTTGCGTGACGCCCTGCGCCTGTTCAAGCATCTGCTATCCCGCCCGCCAGCCTTGCCCCCGTCGATGCCGTATGCGCCATGGCCCAGCATCAGCGTCGTGCTGGAAAGCCGTTCGCCCGTGCGGCTGGCAAGCAGCCTCGCAGCATTGGCGCAGGCAGAGTACCCCGCCGAACGCCTGAAGATCATCGTGCTCTGCCCGACCCATGAAGACGAGTTTTCAAGCGTCATCCAGGCGGCCAGAACGACGCTTCCCTGCCGCCTCGTCGCAAAGCAGAACAGCCTGGACGGCGACGTGGCCGGGCGCTGCTTCAATATCGGCATCCGCGATGGCAATGCCGAACTGGTGCTGGTCCTGTCTGACACCGCGCCATGCACACCGGGCGCCCTGAAAGCCTGCGCCGAACGCTTCTTTGATCCCTCGCTGGGTGCCTTGCTCGGCTTCCTGCCGGGTGCTTCAGTCGATGATCGCGCCCTCGTGCCGCGCATGCTCAACCTGCTGCGCATAGCCTCCCAGACGGCGGGGATGACCTCCGCGGCCGGGATGACGCCAGGCACTGGCCTGCTCGCGCTGCGCCGTTCGGCCGTTCGCACGATAGGCCTGAGCCCGACCCACACCACCGACTGCTTTGCCTTGTTACGGCAACTGGAGCACTTCGGCAGCCACCACGCGTTGCAGGAAGGCGTCACGGCTGCTGGCGCCACGGTACACAACTGGGAAGCGCGCTCGCGCTGGATCGCCGCATCCTCGCGCGCCTTTGCAACCACCCTGCCGCTCAACCCTCTCGGCTTGCTGGGCACTCATCGCGTCGTGCCTCTGAACTTCGGCATGCAGGGCAAACTCGCCTTGCCCGTGCTGTGGTGCATCGTCGCCATCGGCAGCCTCGTCCTGTATGTCACCGGCAACGCCCTCGCCGCAGCGACGGGCCTGGCCGTATGCGCTGCAACGGCCTATGGCGTCGACGGCATGCCATCCGCATTCAATGCAACGGCCGTACTGTTCCGCGTGCATGGGCGCCGCGCAGAAGCCAGCCTCGTCGCCTGGGCCCCCGTAGTGTTCTGCCACGACCTGATGGTGGCACTGGGTAGTGCGATGCAGGCGCTGTGGCGGCGCATCACCGATCGCGCGTTCGGCCGCACGCCCCCACCTGCCGAGAGCTTCCACACGCCGCTGCCGACCCAGCCCATTGAGCAGAGCACGCTGACATGAGCACACTGTCTCTCGGCACAGGTCTGTTTCTGTCCATCGCCTCGTGTGCGCTGCTGGCGCCACTGTGGCCGGCCTTGCGCCAGTGGCGCTCGCCACCTCCACCCGCCATGGCACTCGGCAACGGCCTGCGCAGCGAATGGGATGCTGCTGCACGCCTCGCTCAAACGCACGTCAGCGAGAACTTCGAGAAGCTGCTCGAGTTGTCCTCCCGCGACGGCGTCATACGCGGCGCGCATGCCGATGGCACCGCTTTCATGGTGCTCGGCATCAAGGACTACCTGTCGGAGCAACTCCCCCCCTCGGCGCGCCACCTGCGCATGCAGGTCATCGCTGCGCGTCATCTCGACATCCCCGGCGAGCTCGTCTGCGACCGCCTGATCTTCGCGCGCGGCAAGCTCAACATTGCACATAACGCGGTGCTCAAGACGGCCCTGTCGCAACGCGACGTGGCGATCGGCACGCGCGCGCGCATCCGCAACTGGGTGCATGCCGAGGGGCGCGTAGACGCTGCCGAAGGTGCCTTGCTCGCCGGTTGCGCCAGCGCGGGTAGCGAAATCAACCTGGCGCGCCGTGCGCGCTTCGAGCAGCTGACCGCACCGGTCATCCGCTTCGGTCGCAGCGAACCGCTGCGCGCGCCCGCCACACCCGTGCAGTTACTGCCCATGCAACCGCCCGGCAATGCCTTCATCCCCGGCGACGGGCGCTGGATCATCGACGGCGACATGAGCATTCCGCCCGGCCACAGTGTCAATGCACGTCTGGTCGTCAGCGGCTCCTTGCTGGTCGGCACCGGCAGCCGCCTGCGGGGCGATCTGCATGTCATGGGCGATCTGGTGATCCATCACGACGCCACGCTCAATGGCGCCGTGCGCTGCAATGGCGACATGCGTACAGGTGAATGCTGCCGCCTTGCCGGGCCCATCCTCGTCACTGGACAACTCACGGCCGGCAGCCAGACCGTTTTCGGCGCCGCGGATCAACTCAGCACTGTCGTCGCCAGTGACATCCGACTGCAGGAAGGTTGCCTGGCGCATGGCGCCGTGTGGGCACAACATCGCGGCGAAGTGCTGGCCGACTCGGCGCAAAACAGTGGCCCCCAGGCAGGCTCCGGGGGGACAGCATGAAGCCGGCACCGCAAGTACCTCATTCACGCGCACCGCGTGCGCGGCCGGTCTTCTCGACCAGCAAGCCGGCACGTGCCGAACCGCTGGTGCTGCCGATGATGGATCGCGTCCTGCAGGCCAGCGCGCTGGCAACCACCCTCACCGTCGTGCTGATCTTCGCGCTCAACCCTCTGACGCAGGTCTGGCATAACGCCCTGAATGCCTTGATCGAATGGCTCTCGCTGGACGCCCAGGTGATTGAACGCAGCATTCGCCTGAAACACGCGACACTGGGCTCGCGTCTCGGCCTGAGCATACCGGCCCAGATGCCCGACACCTCGTCCCTGACTCTGCACGGCCTGATGTGCGTCGGCATCTTCGGCCTGAGCTGGGCCGTGCGCAGCATGCCGCTACGCTGCGGCCTGCGCCTGCTGTGCGGCCTGCACGGGCTGGGTCTATTGATGGTCGTGATGCAAGGCGAGGCCTTTCCCTACAGCTTGCTCGAGCACACGCGCGTGCTCTACGACTCGTCGCTGATCTGGCTGCTGCTGACGCCGGCCCTGCTCGGCGCGGGCTTCTTCCTCGTGGAGCGCTCGTGGCCCAATCGCATTGCGGCTGCACTGCTGATCATCGGCTTCGAGATCTTCGCCTTGCCAATCAAGCTCGCCCTGCACAGCGTGCTGGTGGCGCTGCTGTCGCCCGCCGTGATCCCGCTGCTGTTCCTCGGCGCCGGGCCGGTGCTGGACATCCTGCTGCTGGCGGCGCTGTATGCGTGGGTGCTGACCTGGCCGCAGTTGAAATTCACGCTCAAGTAGCAGACGTAAAAAGGGCCGCAGATGCGGCCCTTGTTTTTCGTCCTGTCTGCGTCAGTCTTCCAGCGTCAGGATGCAGGCGCCTTCCTCTGCAACGCTCACCGCCGCGCGCAGATTGCCGAACATGTCGCGCCCCATGCCGTACTGCGGCTTCTCGATGTCGAAGGTGGCCGGCGTGCGCTGTGCGAACACCTGTTCATCCACTTCGATGCGCAGGATGCCGGCGTCCGAATCCAGCTCGATGATGTCACCATCTTGGACGCGTGCCAGCGCACCGCCCGCGGCCGCTTCCGGGCTGACGTGAATCGCGGCCGGCACCTTGCCGGAGGCGCCTGACATGCGGCCATCGGTCACCAGTGCAACCTTGAAACCCTTGTCCTGGCAGTTGGCCAGCGTCGGCGTGAGCTGGTGCAACTCAGGCATGCCGATGGCCTTCGGCCCCTGGAAGCGCAACACGGCAACGAAGTCCTGATCCTTCAGTTCGCCAGCCTTTGCTGCTTTCAGGAAGGCATCCTGGCTTTCGAACACCTTGGCCGGCGCGCGCACCTTGCGATGCTCCAGCTTGACGGCCGAGACCTTGATCACCGAGCGGCCCAGATTGCCCTGCAACAGGCGCAGACCGCCATCCGCACTGAATGGCGCAGCAGCCGTGCTGAGCACGCCGGGGTCGCCGCTTTCCTTTGCGGGCGCTTGCCACACGAGCTTGCCCGACTCCAGCACCGGCGCCGTGGCGTACTGCCGCAGGCCCTTGCCCGTAACCGTCAACACGTCGTCGTGCAGCAAGCCGGCATCGAGCAGTTCGCGGATAAGGAAAGCCATGCCGCCAGCTTCGTGGAACTGGTTCACGTCGGCCTTGCCGTTCGGGTACACCTTTGCCAGCAACGGTATGACATGCGAGAGCGATTCGAAGTCACTCCAGTCGATGATGATGCCGGCAGCACGCGCCATGGCGACGAGGTGCAGGGTGTGATTCGTCGAACCGCCCGTGGCGAGCAGGCCGATGATGCCGTTCACGATGGCGTTCTCGTCAATCACGCGACCGATCGGTGCGAAGTCCGGCCGGCCGTTGGTGATCTGCACGATGCGTTGCGCAGCGGCGCGCGTCAGCGCTGTGCGCAGCTCGGTGCCGGGCGGCACGAAGGCAGCGCTGGGCATGTGCAGGCCCATGATCTCCATGAGCATCTGGTTGGAGTTGGCCGTGCCATAGAAGGTGCAGGTGCCGGGTGCGTGGTAGGACTGCGATTCGCTCTCCAGCAATGCGTCCTGCCCGACCTCGCCCGCTGCGTATTGCTGGCGCACTTTGGCTTTCTGGTCGTTGGAGACGCCGGTCGGCATCGGGCCGCCGGGCACGAAGATGAAAGGCAGGTGGCCAAAGCGCAGCGCGCCGATCAGGAGGCCCGGCACGATCTTGTCGCACACGCCGAGACACAGGCCGGCGTCGAACATATTGTGTGACATGCCGATGGCCGTGCTCATGGCAATCACGTCGCGCGAGAACAGCGACAGCTCCATGCCGTCCTGGCCCTGGGTGATGCCGTCGCACATGGCCGGCACACCGCCCGCCACCTGTGCCGTCGCGCCGACTTCGCGCGCCGCCTGCTTGATGATGTCCGGATAGACGCCGAACGGCTGGTGCGCCGACAACATGTCGTTGTAGGCGGTGACGATGCCGATGTTGGGTGCCTTCAGGCTCAGGTCCTTGATGCGGAACTTGTCTTCTATCGGGCTGGCTGCAAAACCGTGGGCAAGGTTGGTGCAACCGAGCTGGCCGCGATAGGGCGAACCCGGGATGGCGGCGTCGAGGCGCGCCAGATAACGGGCGCGGCGTTCAGCGCTGCGATTGCGGATGCGGGCGGTCGTTTCGGCAATGCGGGGATCAAGAGACATTTTTATGGACCTCGGAAAATCGGGGTGACTTGTCAGGGGCAAGGCTCGGGGAACAAAAACTCGGGAATGCATTGAATTCCGAAGCAGCACGAAGCACGGAGCGTTCCAGTGCCACATGACGTGGAGCGGGCTTGGTGTGCGCCGCAACAGAAAGATATCGCATGATGCGCGGACTTGGGCAGCGCGGCAAACCCGAGGCCCGTCAGCCTCACATGACCCTGATCCAGGTCAGAGAACGAGCCAGGTGGTAAATTCGATGCCCCCGCTTTCACAGGACATCACGCCATGGCTCCCTTCATCTTCCCCGACCTCAAAGACAAACGCGTGCTGATCACCGGCTCGACCATGGGCATCGGCCTGGCCACGGCGCAGGCGTTTGCGCAGCAAGGCGCCAAGGTCGGCATCAATGGCCGCAAAGCACCGGAGCAAGTGGATACCTTGCTTGCCGACATGCAGGCAGCCGGCGGCGAGGCGGCCTTCTTCGCCGGAGACCTGTCACACAGCGCGGGCTGTGCCCAGCTGGTCGCGGACTTCGTGGCGCACTTCGGCGGCATCGATGTGCTCATCAATAACGCCGGTGGGCTGGTCGGCCGCAAGCCGCTGGAGAGCATCGACGACGCCTTCTTCGACGCGGTGGCCGATCTCAACATGCGCTCCATGCTGATGACCACGCAGGCTGCCCTGCCCCATCTGCGTGAATCCGCGAAGCAATCGGGCCAGACCGCCAGCGTGATCAGCGTCGGCTCGATCGCGGGTTACACCGGCGGCGGCCCGGGTGCATCGCTGTATGGCGCGGCCAAGGCATGGGTACACAACGTGCAGAAGAACTGGGTGGATTTCCATACCAAGGATGGCATCCGCTTCAACATCGTCTCGCCGGGCACGGTGGATACGGCATTCCACGCCGACAAGAACGAGGAAGTGCGCCAGCGCATCAGCAGTGGCATTCCCATGGGGCGCTTCGGTCTGGCGGCCGAAATGGCGCCGGCCTTCCTGTTCTTCGCCTCGCACGCCTGCAGCGGCTACGTGACGGGGCAGATTCTCGACGTCAATGGCGGGCAGTTCATGCCCTGAGCCCTACCAGGAAATGGCGAGACCAGAACGGCGCTGAGGCGCCGTTTTTCATGTCAGGCGGAGCGCCACGCGCCTGCCAATGGCCGCTCAGAGGTGAGCCAGACACGAGAATTCGTGAAATTTGTCAAAGCAACAACAAATACCCCCATGGCATTTTTTATTGCCTCGCAACAATTCACATTCCCCTGCCTGCGACAGCAAGAAGCACTGCGCGCTGCGGGTATACCGTAGTGAAATCAATTCTCACAGCGGCCCGTGCTGGCGCCCTTACTGCAGATCTCCGCAGCGCAGCATGGAAATATCAGCAAGTCGCAGAAATTTTTTTGTATTTTTCTCGTTTTTGTCGTTGCTGGCGCTTGAAATCTCTCACACACTCCGCCCCATCGCAGTACATGAACCGGAGACAACGGTCTGGCTGCGACGCAAGTTGGCTGTATTCAAAAAAACATCAGGAGGCAAAGCATGAAATTCAAGCATCTGAAGAGCGCTGTGGCAGTCGCCGCAGTCATCGCCGCCACGCAAGCAATCGCAGGTCCCGTTGGCTATGGCGCCGCAACCACCGGCGGTGGCAGCAAGGCCGCAGTGAGCGTCAGCACGATGGCCGCCATGCAAGCTGCGATTGATGCCTACGACGGCACGAGCGGTCTGGTCCTGAGCTACACCGGCACCTTCAACTTTGCCTCCATCACCGACGTTTGCACGCAGTGGAAGCTCGACGCACAAACGGTCGAAATCAAGGGCAAGAGCAACATCACGATCCGTGGTGCAAACGGCTCTTCTGCCAACTTCGGTATCCACGTTGCCGGCGCATCGAGCAACATCATCATCCAGAACATGACCATCGGCCTGCTGCGCGGTGGCGAAGCAGCTGACTCGATCTCGCTTGAAGGCATGTCCAGCGGCATCCCGTCGAACATCTGGGTTGATCACAACACGATCTTCGCCTCGCTGACCGAATGTTCGGGCGCAGGCGACGCATCCTTCGACGGCGGTATCGACCTCAAGAAGGGCGTCAAGAACGTCACCATCTCGTACAACTACATCCACGACTACCAGAAGGTCAGCCTGAACGGCTACAGCGATAGCGACACGGCGCACGACGCAGCGCGCACGACCTATCACCACAACCGCTTCGAGACCATCAAGTCGCGCCTGCCGCTGCAGCGCCGTGGCCTGACGCACATCTACAACAACTACTTCAACGACGTGCACACCTCGGGCATCAACGTGCGCATGGGCGGCATGTCGCTGATCGAGTCGAACTACTTCGAGAACATCGTCAATCCAGTCACCTCGCGTGACAGCGAAGCGATCGGCTACTGGGATCTGCGTAACAACTACGTCGGCGCCAACATCACCTGGACGGCCTCCGAGTCGACCTCCAAGCCTTGGGTGAACGCCACCAACTGGACCACGACCAAGGCCTTCGGCTCGACCGGTTACGCCTACATGACGGACTCGGCAGCCTGCGTGAAGAACATCGCCATCGCTACGGCCGGTGCTGCTACCAACATGAAGGAATCGAACGGCTCCTGCTCCGGCACCGCCGCAAGCAGCAGCTCGTCGAGCGCAGCTTCCAGCAGCGTTGCCAGCAGCTCCTCGTCTTCCAGTGTGGCGTCGAGCAGCTCCTCCAGCGTTGCTTCCAGCAGCAGCTCCAGCGCAGCCTCGTCGAGCGCAGCTTCGAGCAGCAGCTCGTCGGCCAGCGGCGCACCGGTCCTGAGCGGCACGGGTGACTATCCAACGGGCTTCAGCAAGTGCGCTGACCTCGGCGGCACCTGCTCGGTCAGCTCCGGCACCGGTTGGGTTGCATTCGGTCGCAAGGGCAAGTGGGTCACCAAGTACGTTGGCGTCGGCAGCAGCGTCGCATGTACCGTTGCCGCCTTCGGTAGCGATCCGCTCGGCAACCCGAACAAGTGCTCGACGCAAAACTGATCCAGCACCCGTAGTCAGCAAAAGAGAAACGGCGCCTCAGGGCGCCGTTTTTGCATTTCCGCGTCGGGAGAGGCCCCGCCATCAGTCCGTTGAACTCCGGAATCTGACAAAGAAGCTCAAATTATTCGGGATTTGTGAAAAAAATCTGCTGCCGAAGATTAGTGCAGCGCACCAGACCTCGCCTGGCACCTTCGAGGCGCACGGCTTGCGCCCCTCCCGGACGCAAATAACGACACCATCCCCCCTTGGCAGCATGACAGGGTGCGGCCCTCCTCCACTGATCATCCCCCCTGAGACCGCGGCCTCGCCCTGGAAATACCCTGCGCCGCAGCATTCCATGGGCATTTTTTCGACGTGCGGATTGTCACATCGCGCGGCTTGTCAACGTTGTTATGTCAGAGAAAGTCTTACAGACTGACCAGATCGCAGGCAGGAAAGGGATCAGGTTTTGCGAATCCCTCTGCGATTTGTTGTTGGCGATTTGCGTAGCACCTACAGCAGCACACAAGAAAACCTCAGGAGACAAACAATGAAATCGACGTATCTGAAGAGTGCGTTGGCACTGGCCGTCGTGGCCGCCGCAACGCAAACAGCTGTTGCCGGCCCCGTGGGTTACGGCGCTGCCACCACCGGCGGCGGTAGCAAGGCTGCCGTCACCGTCACCTCCCTGGCAGCAGCGCAGGCAGCAGTCGACTCTTACGATGGCAGCAGCGGTCTCGTGCTGAACTACACGGGCACCTTCAATTTCGCTTCGATCAGTGATCCCTGCACGCAGCACAGCAAGGCTGCACAGATCCTTGAGGTGAAGAACAAGAACAACATCACGATCAAGGGCGCCAACGGCTCTTCGGCAAACTTCGGTATCCATATTGCCGGCACGGCCAGCAACATCATCGTTCAGAACATGACCATCGGCCTGCTGCCCGGCGGCGAAGCGGCTGACTCGATTTCGATCGAAGGCATGTCCAGCGGCGCGCCAAGCAACGTCTGGATCGACCACAACACGATCTTCAGCAAGCTGGTTGACTGTTCCGGCGCAGGCGATGCTTCGTTCGACGGCGCGATCGACAACAAGAAGGGTGCCAAGAACATCACCTATTCTTACAACTACATCCACGATCATCAGAAAGTTGCGCTGAACGGCCACAGCGATAGCGACAGCACCAACTCGTCCATGACGGTTACGTATCACCACAACCGTTTCGAGAACGTGAAGTCGCGCCTGCCACTGCAACGCATGGGCAAGACGCACAGCTACAACAACTACTACAACAACGTCTCCACCTCGGGCATCAACGTCCGCATGGGCGGCATCGCGCTGATCGAGTCCAACTACTTCGAAAACGTGAAGAACCCTGTGACGTCGCGCGACAGCTCGTCGATCGGCTACTGGGATCTGCGCAACAACTACGTTGGTGCCAACATCACCTGGGACACGCCTGATTCGGCAACGGTGAATGCGACCAACTGGACGACGACCAAGGCCTTCGGCTCGACCGGTTACAGCTACACGGTTGATTCGGCTGCTTGCGTGAAGTCCATCGTCATCGCAACGGCAGGTGCCGGTACGAATCTGGCAACGACGGCCAGCTGCTCGGCAACCTCCAGCAGCTCGTCCTCGAAGGCTTCGAGCAGCACCGCAACCAGCAGCTCGTCCTCGTCGAAGGCTTCATCGAGCTCCAGCAGCGTCGCTTCCAGCAGCTCGTCCAGCAAGGCTTCGAGCAGCGCAGCTTCGTCGAGCAGCTCCTCTGCTTCCGGCGCGCCTGTCCTGACTGGCACGGGTGACTACCCGGATGGCTTCAGCAAGTGCGCGAACCTGGGCGAAACCTGCTCCGTATCCAAGGGTACAGGCTGGGTTGCATTCGGCCGCAAGGGTAGCTGGGTCACCAAGAAGGTTACGGTTGGTGGCAGCATCGCTTGTACCGTGGCAGCCTTCGGCAGCGACCCTGCAGGCAACCCGAACAAGTGCTCGATCCAGAACTGAGCATTGATCGCGTAACAAGAAAACGGCGCCCGAGGGCGCCGTTTTTCATGGCCCCTGCAGTCTCACAGCATCCCAACGAGATCCACGGCCTTGAATCTGAATTGTTTTTTATAAAAATTAAATTCATGACAAATGGGTTCGCCTTCCTGAATCTTCCGTAACGCACAAGCTGATGGCAGACAATGTCATGAACGAACACGGCACATGTTTTCTCCAGCAAACCGGCGCCGTTGGCTCGCAAGAGCTGCGCGCCTGCGGCCAAAGTGGAGACCGGGAACAAGGTTTCGATGAATGCGGCGCAGCATTCCATCGGCATTTCCGGAAAGCACGCCTGGCGCTGCTAGCGCGGTTCCGGAATATTGCGTTGTCCCCAAAAGTCTTACAGACTGCCTGAGTCGCAGGAATGGTTTGATGACGTTGCGGTTCTCTCCTGCGGTGCTGGTTGAGTCAGCAGTACACAAAAACACAAGGAGACGAGCAATGAAATCGATGCATCTGAAGAGCCTTCTGGCGCTGACAGCAATCGCTGCTGCAGCACAGGCTTCCGCCGGCCCTGTTGGTTACGGCGCGGCGACAACGGGCGGCACCGGCGGTGAAGTGGTCAATGCCAGTTCGCGCGACGCCATCCAGGCCGCCATTGACACACTGAAGGCCAACCCACGCAAACTCATCATCAATGTGAGTGGCAACATCTCGGGCGATACCGTGGTGCTCGACGGCAAGGTCGGTGGCAATAACGTCTCGATCATCGGCGTCGGCAACACCGCCAACTTCACGACCGGCATCAAACTGAAGAACGGCGCCAGCAACGTCATCATCCGTAACCTGACGATCCACCACGTCAATACGGGCGACAAGGACGGCATCGGTGTGGAAGGCACGTCATCGAACGTCTGGATCGACCACAACACGCTCTACAGCTCGCTCGACGTGGACAAGGACTACTACGACGGCATGGCTGACACGAAGAAGGGTGCCGACAAGATCACCATCTCGTACAACTACTTCCACGATCACCACAAGGCCTCGCTGCATGGTTACAGCGACAGCGACACCACCACGCGCAACATCACGATCCACCACAACCGTTGGGAGAACATCGGCTCGCGGACGCCGCTGCAACGCTACGGCAAGGTGCACATCTACAACAACTACTACAACAACATCCTGGTCAGCGGTATCAACATCCGCGTCGGCGCTCTGGCCCTGATCGAAAGCAATTACTTCGAAAACGTGAAGAACCCTGTCACCTCGCGCGACAGTGATTCGATCGGCTACTGGGACCTGCGCAATAACTACGTTGGCTCGGGCATCACGTGGGATCAACCTGATTCGGCGACCGTCAATGCCACCAACTGGACCACCACCAAGGCATACGGCTCCACTGGCTACGCTTACATCGTTGATGCAGCCTCCTGCGTGAAGAACGTGGTGATCGCTACAGCCGGTGCAGGCAAGAATCTGGCCGAATCGAATGGCTCCTGCACGACCACCAGCTCCTCCTCGAGCACAGCCACCAGCAGCTCGTCCTCGAAGTCATCGAGCTCCAGCAGCGTTGCCTCCAGCAGCTCGTCCAGCGCGGCATCTTCGTCGGCCAGCAGCTCGTCCGGCAGTGGCCCTGTACTGAGCGGCACGGGTGACTATCCGGACGGCTTCAGCAAGTGCGCCAACCTGGGCGAAACCTGCGCAGTCAGTAAGGGCACGGGCTGGGTGGCATTCGGTCGCAAGGGCAAGTGGGTCACCAAGAACGTCGGCGTAGGCAAGAGCATTGCTTGTACCGTCGCGGCCTTCGGTAGCGATCCAGGCGGCAACCCGAACAAGTGCTCCACCCAGAACTGAAGCAGTTCCGGGCCTGAAAGCAACTTGTATGAAAAATGCCGTTCAGCGTGCTGAACGGCATTTTTCTTTGTTCCGCGACAGTTGCCGCCGATACGGCGGCTTCAGTAGTGCGGCGGAATGTTGTCACGCGCGTCGGTTTTCTCCGCCGAAGTGTTTGTCTGCATCTGTTGATACAACAAGCGCAGTTGCTGTTGCAGATGGTCCAGCTGCTCCTGCTGCCGAAACACCGTGTGGTTCAACTCCTCAAGCAGATGCTCGGCGAAGGCGAGTTTGGACTCCAGATTGATGAGGCGGTCTTCCATGGTTCACATCCTGTCGGCAGCGCCGCGGCATGGCCGCGTGCGAGGCGGCGATTGTATGTCCATCGGGCTCGCCGCTCCAGCCTCGGCACGGCCTGTCTGACAGTCTCGAATCGTCCTTGACCTTTCGCGAGGCAGCTACCACGCTGTCCAAGGCGATGATGTTTGCATCCGCAGGAGCTACCAGAACTGCTCGCAACCGCAAAAAACATCAACGTCGACATTCAACTGACATCAACAGGAAGGGCTTTATCGAATCACACAGTTACATCGTTTTTATCAAAAATACGAAAAGGAGACACACTGTGAAGCTGCTACACCTCATCTCTAGCGCGCTGCTCGCCACCACGCTGTCGTTCGGTGCGCACGCCGCCAATCGTCCTGGCGGTTACGTCACCATCTGCACCGAAGGCAAGACCTGCTCCGTCAGTAGTGCTACCAGCGTGGCTTACGGCCGTGCCGACAAGTTCACGTTCAAGACCCTCACCGGCAGCTTCGTTTGCAGTGAGGCCACTTTCGGAGCGGGCACCAAGGTCGCGGGCGGCACCAACGAGTGCTCGGTCCCGAGCGGCACGTCATCAAGCTCCAGCAGCGTCACCCCGTCATCCTCGAGTTCGTCAAAGTCTTCGTCTTCAAGCGTAACGCCGTCGTCGAGCTCCTCGTCATCCTCCACCCCACCAGCCTCGTCCAGCTCTTCCAAATCGTCAGCCAGCAGCTCTGTGGTTGCCTGCACCACCACGGGCGGCACACCGACCGATGGCTTCAAGGTTGACGGTTTTGCCTCGATCAACGCGCTGGGACTCGGCACGACCACGGGCGGTGTCGGTGGCTGCGTGGTCAAGGTAAAGACGCTTGACGAGCTGAAGACCTACAGCGACTCCAACAACAAGTACGTGATCCTGATCGACGGCGTGATCGATCTGGCCGGCATGGTGCCACTGCGCTCCGACAAGACCGTCATCGGCCTGTCGGGCTCCAAGCTCATCAACGGCGGCTTCGAGATCTACAAGCGTCAGAACATCGTGATCCGCAACGTCTTCTTCCAGGGCGCGCCGGATGACACGCTGAAGATCAACCAGAACACGCACCACGTGTGGGTCGATCACTGCACCTTCTCCGACGGCGATGTCTATCCGGACGGCAAGGAACACGATGGCCTCTTCGACATCACGCGCCAGACCAGCAACATCACGATCAGCTACAGCCTGTTCAAGAATCACAGCAAGACCATGCTGATCGGGCACAGCGACTCGGCGTCCGATGACACAGGCTTCCTGAAGACAACGATTCATCACAACGTCTTCGCGACCGACCAGCGTCATCCGCGCGTGCGTTTCGGTGAGGTGCACGTCTACAACAATTACTACCTCGCCAACTCGCTCTACGGCGTCGCATCGACGATGAATGCCAAGGTGCTGCTGGAAGGTAATTACTTCAAGAACGTGCCGTACCCGAGCTACGTCGGCTATGCAGAATCCGGCCCGGGCGAGCTGGTCCAGCGCAACAACATCCTGGACAACTCCGGCCCGTTCCAGACAGCAGGTTCGGCCTTCGATCCGAAGACCTACTACAGCTACACGGTTGACGATCCTTCGACGATTCCCAATCTGACCAGCAAGGTCGGCGTCGGCATCATTGACCCCTGGAAGGCTGCAGGCACAGCACCATTCTGACGCGCTTGAGGCATACATGAAAAACGGGGCGCATCGGCCTGGCCGGTGCGCCCCGTTTTCATTACCCCTGCCCTACGACTACACGCTCGAAGCTATTTCAGCGAGAAGTCGACGCGCATGGCGGGCTGCTTGCCCGCATCTGCGCCGAGTCTGCTCTCCAGGACAAAGATGCGTGCTGCCGGAATCTTGCCCTGCCCTGTCAGCCAGTTCCGTACGGCCTGGGCACGACTATTGGCAAGGCTGCGCAGGTCCGCCTCGTTCACCTTCGTGTTATCGAGCAAGAGCTTTTCCATTTCTGGCGCCGGCACGCCCTTTGTCATGCCGATGGCGTTTTTCGGTTTATCGAAAGACGCTGAACGATAGACCCGCTCCAGCAACTCCGGATATTCCTCGGGCTTGATCGCCAACGCATCTACCTCGCCCACACTCTCGCCACGCCTGACCATCATCTCGGCCTTCAGCGCGCGCAGCCGGCTGTTGAGGCTGGCTTGCTTGAGCCCGGCAACGTCGGCAACGGGATCTGCGCTACCCGTGATTTCGAGGCTCAGCGCAGGGCGATCGGTCAGCGCGCGTGTCAGCGTGCTCAGTTTCTCCTCCGCGGGCTTCGACAGTGTTGCCAGACCAGCATTGAAATCGAGATAGGAAAGTTCTTCGCCACCGCCGAACATTGACCCCAGCAAGGCAAATGGCGCCGTCACCGCCTTGGTCACCAGATTGACCAAGACGCGCAGGATGATGCCTCCCACACTGAACTCGGGATCATCGAGCGTACCGCTGATGGGCATGTTCAGATCGATGACGCCGTTGCGATCTTTCAGCAGCGACACCGCAAGTAATACGGGCAGCTTCGTTGCATCGGGACTCTCAACGCGCTCACCAAAGGTCAGTTGATCGAGAAACACCTTGTTCTCGGCAGTGAGCTTGCGGTCGCGAATACGATAATTCACGTCCATCGACAATTTGCCCTTGCTGATGCCATAGCCCACGTAGCGGGCGGCGTAAGGCGACACGCCGGTGAGGTCGACACCCGTCACCTTGGCCTTGATGTCGAGGTATTTGTCCTGTCGCAAGGGATTGAGCTGGCCACTGACGTCGACCGGCGCGCTGCGATCCACGAGCGCTTTCAACGAGAGTTCGGCCAGCGAATCTGGATCAGGTGACAAGCCACTCAAGCTGCCCGCCACATCGGTCAGATTGGCATCGTAGTTTGGCTTGATGAAACGGTCGCTGAAGTTGATCGCACCGCCAGAGAACGTCGCGCGGCCAACCCGGATATCAAGCGGCCTGGCAGCTGCCGCAACACTGCTACTGGCTGACGATCCAGGTGCATTCGCCGCCACCGCGGGTGACGACAGGGCCTCCTCCTCTTGCCGTGTCATCTCGCGCAGGTTGAAACGCCCCTGACTGTCGAGGATCAGGCGTGTGTAGAAATCGTCGAGCCGCAAGTCGCCAATGCTCAGAGCCAGCGGCTCGCTGCGAGCCTTGACGCGCTTGAGTGCAAAGGACTTCCAGCGCAGGAAGTCAGCATCGTTGATCTGGTCGAAAGAGTTCAGGTTACTCACCGACAGGTCTCCTTCGTAGGAGAAGTGCGGCGTCTGCGCGTTCGTCATGTCGAAAGCGGCAGTACCCCGTGCATCCAGCGTGCCCTGCGTCAGCAACACCCGCAACATGCTGCTCAGGTAAGGCTGCGTGAACACCAGATCAACGCTACGCGCATCGACCTTCACCTCGCCCGCCAATGGCGCTACAGCAGCCTGCCCCGCCAGATTGATCCGGCCCTTGCGATTGAGTTCGGCACCGAGCTCGAACTTGCCCTTGCTGCCCTTGGCGTTGGAAAAGCCCTCTGCCTTCAATGCCAGGTTGGCGATGCTGAGCCTGACCGGATTCTTGCCCGTGCGGTCCGTCGCCTGCACATTCCACTTGCTGATATCGACCTTGCCGGAGCGCACCTTCCACTCCCCGGCCGTCGAGGCTACCTCCGCCGTCAAAGGCGCCATCTCCGGCTTGTCGGCGCGCTCTTTTGGCGTGCCTGCACTCAGCGCCTCGAGCAGATCGATCTTGCCGTCCGCAGCGCGCTCTACGTTCAGTTGGGCGTCGCTGCTGGAGATCTGATCGAGGAGGATGTCGCGCTTGTCGACGTCTATCGTGGCGCCTGTCAGGGCAAACGTCTTGAGCGTGAGCAAGGGCTGCGGCTCGCGCCCTTTGCCGCGCCGCTTCGGCTCTGCCATCGATGCAGTCGCAGGCAGCAGCAGATCCTGCACGCTCAGCGCCGTCTCCGACATGCGCAGCCCGGTCTCCGTCGGCGCCTTGGGAGGCGACACCTGCATTCGCGCGGAGACGCCGAGCAACCCCGTCGGCTTTGCCGCACCCATGGCGAATGCATAGTACGGGTGATAGCGCTCGATCGGCAGCGCATCGACCGTTACGCGCACATCAGCCGTGCGCTTGCCTGCGTTGAAACTTCCCTGCACCCCGAGCTTGCCGGATGACTCAAGCTGCAGATCGGCTTTCAGTTGGGCATCGCGCGCGCCCGCGAGATCAAATTCCCGGATCTGCACTTCAACCGGCGTGATGTCGTGTTTGAAACCGCCTTCAACCGCCTCGTCGTCCAGACGTACACGCGCCTTGCTCAGCGTGATCTCGCTCACCGTCAGCAGCGGTGATTTGCTTGCGCTGTTCGACGCCGCCGGTGCAGAAGCTGCGGCCGCGGACGCTGTGGCAGTTGCCGGAGCCTTCGTGACCAAGCGCTGCAGATTGAGGCTGCCATCTGCAAAACGATGCACATCGAGCTCGGGTTCGATCAGGTTCGCCGAACGCAAGGCAATACGCATCGGGTTCGCCAGCGGCTGGACGTCTTGCAGGCCCAGCCGCAATTCCTTGAACGCCAGCAGTGGCTTGTCATCGCGCTCGGTCACCCGCACGGCAGACAGCGCCACATCCCCTCGCAGGGTGAAGCTTGGCTCGCCCTTGTCATGCTCGGTCCACACCGACTCGAGCTTTGCATCCAGCGTCGCCTGCGGAATCTTCACCGGCAGCGCAACGGGGACGTAGCCGAGATAGCGCACGAGATCGAAGCCCTCGAGCTGCAACTCAAGGCTGGCCTCGCGTCGATCAGCAAACGGCTTGAGTTGACCCTGTAACGCGAAGTCCTTCCCGTTCACACGCGTCTCGAGATGCGGCTTGACGAGAATCTCCACTTGCGAGGGCATGCTAGACACGAAAGGCAGGCCCAGCGTCAGCTGATCGATCACATGTTTCTGGCCGACCGCGGCATCGTCAAAATCGATGCGTCCGTTCTCTATTTCGATATTGTTCAGCGCGAACCGCGGCGGCTCCGACGACGGCTCCTTTGGCTGGGCGGCAAGGCGCTCGAGGATGTCGGAAAAATTGAACCTGTTGTCCGCCAGGCGCACGATGTGCAGCTCCGGCTCATGCAGCTGCAAAGCACTCAGTACCAGGCCGCGCCGGAACAGGGAGCTGAGTTCAGCATTCGCATATACGCTGCCCAGCGACACGAAGTCGCCCTTTCCATCCTGCTCTGCGATGCGCAGGCCTTCCAGGGTCACACTCAGTGCAAACGGGTTGATGCGCACTTTTGCCACGCTGACCTGACGACCGAGCGCCTTGCTGGCCTGCTCCTGCAGCACGCTACGCACCAGCGGCGGTGCGGCGAGGAAGCCAAGAACTGCAATGAGCACCACGCCAACGCCGACGATCAACAGGGCACGTCGCCAATTGAAAGTCTTCAGGCCTTGCTGGACTGCGTCCGGCAAGCGATTCCAGATTTGTTCAGAGACAGGCATGGGCGCAGGTTAACACCAGCTCCAGTAATCGTGAAGTTGCGGACAACGCCAGCCCTGCAAGACAATGCCCATGACAATCCTCTCTTAAGCGCGGCCTCGCCATGACGGAACCTCACTCATTCACGACACTCATCAACGCAGCAACACTGCGAGCACACATGGAGCAGCCCGACTGGTTGATTCTGGACCTGCGCCATGACCTCGCCCAGCCCGCCGCTGGCCGCGACGCCTACGCAACAGGACACATCCCCGGCGCGATATTCCTGCAGCTTGATGAAGATCTGTCGGGCGCCAAGAACGGCCGCAACGGTCGTCACCCTTTGCCCGCACGCGAGCAATTTGCAGCGCGACTCGCAGAGCTTGGCCTGAACAGGCATACACAGGTCGTCGCATACGACGCGCAAGGCGGCATGTTCGCCGCGCGCCTGTGGTGGATGTTGCGCTGGGTTGGCCACTCGGCCGTCGCGGTGCTGGATGGCGGTCTGCCCGCGTGGCAGGCCAGCGGCGGAGCGCTGTCACAAGCCGTCCCTTCTGCTCGCCCCCGCGGCGACTTCACTGCTGCGGACTCACTCGTTACGCAAGTCAGCGCCACGGAGGTGCTGGCATCTCTCGGCAAGACGCAGAAACTCATCATCGATGCGCGCGCGCCGGATCGCTTTCGTGGCGAAAACGAAACCCTTGATCCGGTCGGCGGGCACATTCCTGGAGCAGCCAACCGTTTCTTTCGCGACAACCTGCAAGCCGACGGCTCATTCAAACCGGCGCAACAATTGCGCGAAGAATTCATGACAGCCCAGCAGGCTTACGCCACGGGCGACATCATCATGCAATGCGGCTCAGGCGTGACGGCCTGTCACAACCTGTTGGCGCTCGAAATCGCGGGGCTGTACGGGGCTGCGCTGTATCCCGGTTCGTGGAGCGAATGGTGTAGCGATCCGGCCCGGCCCATCGCGCGCGGCGACGAGGCGCCTACCCAATCGGGCTAATTGTCACCAGGCAGTTCCGGTGCGGCGGCGTGCAGCCCATAATGGCTCGTCGATAACCTATCGATGGCCAGCAACGAGCGGGGGATCAGGTATGAGCACCAAGCAGATTGTCACGCAGCTTGCACACAGGATGGGTTACGAGATCGTGCCGGCATGGCGCATGCGCGGCCTGTCATTCTCCCGTCATCTGGCCAGCCTCTTCGAGCAATACCGTGTCGACACGGTCATCGATGTCGGCGCCAACGTCGGGCAGTACCATGACTTCATCCGCGCAGAAGTCGACTTTCATGGTCCCATCCTGTCCTACGAGCCACAACCAGACTGCTTCGGCCGGCTCACGGAGCGCGTCACCCAGGACAAACACTGGCAGGTGCGCAACCTCGCACTCGGCACTGAACCTGGCGAACTGTCGCTGAACATCATGAACGACTCGCAGTTCAGCTCATTCCTGGCTCCCGAGCACGGCGTGATTGGCGACTTCGTTGAAATGAACCAGGTGCGCCAGGTCGTCAAAGTGCCTGTAGCGCGGCTCGACGATGACCTGTCACTACCCGCAGTACAGAGCATGACGCCCGGCCGGCTCTACCTCAAGCTGGACACACAAGGCTTTGATCTGGCGGTGTTGCGAGGCGCCATGCAGACTCTGACGCGCACCGTGGCCTTGCAGACGGAACTGTCGATCAAACCGGTCTACCAAGGCATGACGGATTACCGCCAGATGATCGACGAGCTGGAAAACATGGGTTTCGAGCTGAGCAGCATGTTTCCCATCAGCCATGATGCCGACCTCGGTCTGATCGAAGCAGATGGAGTATTCATCAATCGCCGCGCGCTGGAAATGCAACGCGCATAGTCTGGATGCTCAGCGTGCAGCGGAGAAGACCGTGTCGCGCGCACCGTCCGGCAGGCGGTCGATCATCGCTTGCAACAACTTCAGATCCACCAGGGTGACGTGGCGTGCCCGGGCCTCGGCTGCGATAGCAGGGTCAAAACCGGCCGGTGCCACGAAGAAGGCCTTTTCCAGACCATCGTCCTCCATGACGCGCAATAGTGCAGCGTATGCCTGTGTGCCCTGCTGGGCGCTGCCTGCACGACACTGCAGAATGGCGATTGGCTTGTCCGTATTCCGCGGTACCAGACGAATGCGGTACTCGCCGTCGGCGCCTGTCGCAACGGTCTTACTGTGCAGCCCATTGAATTGATACAAGGCCATGCACAGGCGTTCGAGCGGGATCTGGCCCAGCGCATCGATCGCGGGAGGCGGCGCGAGCTCGGGCTCGGCGAACTCCTGGACTCCAGCCTCTGCGCCCGCCTTGACCTTGGCAGAACTTGAAGTCGCCACAGGCGCCATGCGCGTGAAAGACTCTTCCTCCTCCACCCGCGTTTCCTGCGCGCGCACCTGCAGCAACTTGTAAATGGCGCCAGCCGCCAACACGAAGCTCAGGACGGTCGCCAACAGCCTGAGGAAAGCGGTGAGGCCGCTTGTTGGTGCCATCAAGGCCGTCGGCAGCACATAGGCCAGCACGAAGATAGCCAGCGCCCGCCCTGCCGCGGCTTGCCAGCGCTCGCCGAAGATCAGCCCGGACAAGCCGGATTCCGATACATCTCGTGACATGATCCAATCCCTGGACGGTTGAAATGTTGCCCACTTGTGGGCGCATGATACGTCCGGCCTGCCCGCCACGGGGCTGGATGCGCGCGGCGAGGCGACGGACTGCGCCATTCCAGCGGTGGAAGGACGGCCGGCCTCCGCCCTGCACGTCTATGCTTGCATCAACAAGAACCGAGAGGCGCCCGATGGCTCATATGGCTCATGAACCTGCGCAGCACGCTGACCAGCAGTTCCCGGACAACACAGAGTCCGGCAAGCACATCCTTATTGCCCTGGTAGTCGCGTCGGTCATCGTGTTCGGTGCGCGCCAGCTCACCGACTACCTGGTCCGGCCCGCCGCTCCGGCTGTCACGGCCCGGCCAGCGGCCGCCCCCACCACTGCCGACATCAGCGCCCAGGACGAACAGATCGCCGCCGACGCACGCAAGGCACGTCAGGCGCGCGAACAGGCGCTCATGGAAGAGGACCGCGTACTTCGCGAGAAGAAAAAAGCCGAAGCCATGCGCGCACGTGACGAAGCCGTCGCCGCCTCACAAGCCGAAGATGCGCGCCGCGAAGCCGCCTGGCAACGTTTCTATACACGCCCCAAGAAATGCGATGTCGCAGCGCCAGACGACGCGACACGTGTCGACTGCAGCAACCAGTACATCCGCGCCAAGGAGCGCTTCGACAAGCTCTACGCTGACGGCAAGCTGCACTGAGGGCCCGCGGAAAGCCCGCTGAGCCTACAATCGAGGCCTTACCCGGAAGGCCCGCATGCTCAGTTACCGTCACTCCTATCACGCAGGCAACCACGCCGACGTTCTCAAGCACCTCGTCCTGATCCAGCTGCTGCGCCACATGGCGCTCAAGGACAAAGCTTTCACCGTGGTCGATACGCATGCCGGTGCCGGCATGTATTCGCTCGAGTCCGAGCACGCTACGAAGCTTGCCGAGCACGAAGGCGGCGTCAGTCGTCTGTGGCATCGCAAGGATCTGCCTGCCGCAGTGGCCGACTACGTCGCTGAAGTGCGCAACCTCAATCCGGATGGCGAACTCCGTTCATACCCAGGATCGCCCTGGCTGGCACAACGTGCGCTGCGCGAGCAGGACCGCCTACGCCTCTTCGAACTGCATCCGACCGATCACCGCCAGCTCGCCAGCTATTTCGGCCACAACGGCAAGCAGACCATCGTCTATGCCGATGACGGTTTTGCCACCTTGAAGGCGCTCCTGCCGCCGCCCTCGAAGCGCGGCCTGGTGCTGATCGACCCTTCGTATGAACTACGCGAAGACTATGGCCGCGTCGCCACTGTACTCAAGGAAGGTCTGGAGCGCTTTGCCACCGGCACCTACGCCGTCTGGTACCCGCTCTTGCCGAAGCCCGAAGCCCGCTTCCTGCCACAAAAGCTGCGCACGCTTGGCGGAGAGAACTGGCTGCACGTCACACTGAGCGTACGCGGCCCGGCGACTGATGGTTTCGGCATGCATGGCAGCGGCATGTTCGTCATCAATCCGCCGTGGACGCTGGCGGCGACGCTCAAGGAAGTCATGCCCTGGCTAAGCAGCGCGCTGGCGGAAAACAGCGATGGCGGTTTCACGCTGGACTTCGAATCGAAGTGAGTACACGGGTGCGATGAGCTGACGCTAGAATGTGGCGGCAAGCCTGTTGCACCCTGCCGCCCTATCACTCGAAGGAGCCACACCATGCGTTATCTGATTGCCCTTGTCGTTGCAGTGCTCACCGCTAACGTTGCCTTCGCCGCCGATGCGACCTGTGAGGAAAAGGCGGCCGAAAAGAAACTGGCGGGCGCGGCCAAAAACAGCTTCATCAAGAAGTGTACGACCGACAGCATGACGCCAGCCGAACAAGCCTGCGATGCTCAGGCAAAGGAAAAGAAACTGGCGGGCGCGGCCAAGAACAGCTTCGTCAAGAAGTGTGTGAGCGACGCCAAGTAAGCCTCAGACCGGCCCGCACCAGCCATGGGTGCGGGTCTGCAGGATTGGGTGGCAAGCGCCATCCATGATGGCAAATGAATACGTCGCCGGACACTGCTCGCCGCCTGGCGAGCAGACCACGTGACGCTCAGACCAGCGCGGCTTTTTTCTGCGGTAGCGGGTAAGCCGCGCGGAACGCCTGGCAGCGCTCCGCCATGTTTTCCGTGCTCTTCGGCATTGAAACGCGCGCACGCGTAATGTCACAGATGAGCCCCCGCATCTGGCGCGCCAGACGCACGCCATGTTCGGCCTGACGTGTTTGCGCTTCCGTTGGACGTGCCGGCAGCTGCGGATGGAAATTCCTTAGACGCTCGCCCGCCACAGCGAAGTCAGACCAGATATCGAAGATATCCGCGTCCGTGCGCAGCGTCTCGGTCTTGACCTTCGCTGTCTCGGCAAAACGCTGGATGACCGGCGCAATACCCTCAAACATGGCATCGCCATCGAAGGTGTCGATGAGCGACGCTGTCAGCGTATCGATGTCACGCATGGCCTGCGCGATCTTGATGTAACGGCTTTCGTAAACAGCTTCGACGGGGATCGAGAAGGCCTTGAAGGGCTCGCCCCACAGTTCGTCGATACCCTCTTCACCGCTGCGGTGGTAGACCGTCTTGCCAAGTTCCAGCGCCTCTTGCAGGCAGCGGCCACATTCACGCATCAGCGCATTGTCGGTGGCGATTTCCACACCGGCAGCCTGCAGTTCCACCAGCTTCGTAAAAATATCGGTTGCGCGGTTGAACAGCGCGCCAGCAAGCATGGCGCCTTTGACGCGTTTCTTTTCAGGATCAGTCTCCGCGCCATGTGCGGCGCGCGCCTCGGCAAGGCGGTGACCGGGAATGTTGATACCGTGTTCCACGTGGTTGAACAGGCGTCGCGTCAGCGCCTCGATCAAGCGCTTCTTGGCCATCAGACTGTCTTCGGGTGCCTTGTAGGTCTTGATCCAGTACCCGTAGTAGTGAACACGCTCCTGACCATCGATCAGGCGCTTGCTGCCAAAGGGAATTACGTCGTCAGTCATAGCTCAACACATAGGTGCTACGGGTTGTCCACTGGCCCCGCGCCGAAGGGCGGGGTCTGATTATTCACTGTCTCTTCTAATACTTACTGATTGCGTGTTGTGCACTGCAATATAGGCATTGGTTCGAGTAAACGCCAAGTTGAATTTTCCTGCTGTCCATGAATGCACGCTGCAACATTTCGCACGGATCGCGACAAGCCGCCTCACGAACGTCGCAATCTCGTCACAGTTTCTGCGTAATGGAACGATTGGTGATTGTTGAGCCGCAGCTCCATCAGCCATCCTGTGGCTTGACCGGGGTGGCCAGCAGTAACTGGTAGAAGGCCACGTCCAACCAGCGCCCGAACTTGAACCCGGCCTGGTTCAAGGTGCCTGCGTGACGAAAGCCAAGCTGTTCATGAAAGGCGATGCTGGCCTGGTTGTCACTGTCAATCACGCCAACCAGCGTGTGGCAATCCTGCGCTGTCGCACAGGCGATCAACTCGCGCATGAGCAACAGCCCGAGCCCTTTGCCTCGATGCTCGGCGTGAACATATACGGAATGCTCAACAGAGTACTTGTAGGCCGGCCAGGCGCGAAAAGTGCCATAGCTGGCGAAGGCCAGGAGCTTGCCACTGGTGTCCTCGACTCCTATCACCGGAAAATCCCGGCTCGCTTTTGCGTCGAACCACGCACGCATGCTGGCCAGCGAACGCGGTTCGTAGTCATACAGCGCCGTCGACGAAACGATTGCTTCGTTGAGAATGTCGAGAATGGCCTGTGCATGCCGCTCATGCGTGCAGCGAACGACGCCGGCCTGCATCATCGTGCCGCCAGGTAGTGCTCGGCCAAGCGAACCCAGTAAGTCACGCCAAGCGGAATGACTTCGTCATTGAAGTCGTAGCGCGCGTTGTGCAGCATGCAGGCACCGTGCTCCCCACCAGTGGCCGCGCCATTGCCCAGCCACACATAGCAGCCTGGACGTTTCTCAAGGAAATAGGCGAAATCCTCTGCCCCCATACTTGGCGGCAAGGACCAATCCACCGCCTCAGCGCCCACAATGCCCGCCGCCACCTCGCGACACATCTGCGCTTCGTTGAGCGTGTTGACGGTGGGTGGGTAGCCATCGTGGTACTGAAAATCGATCTTCACGCCGTGACTGAGTTCGACACCCTCGCAAATCCGCTGCATCGTCGCGCGCGTCTTCGCACGCACCGCCGCAGTCAACGCACGCACCGTACCGCATAGATGTGCATCGCCTGGAATCACGTTGTAGGCATCGCCCGCATGAAATTGCGTGACGGACACGACGGCCGCATCGAGAGGATCGGTAATACGTGACACGATGGTCTGGAAGGCCTGCACCAGATGCGCGGCTGCCACCAGCGGATCGACACCCTGATGCGGCATCGCGGCGTGGGCACCATGCCCTTTGACAATGATGTCGAAGCGATCAGCACTGGCCATCATCGGTCCGGGTGTAACGCCGAAGCGCCCTGTCGCCATGCCCGGCCAGTTGTGCATGCCGAACACCGCTTCAACCGGAAAGCGCTCGAAGAAACCATCGGCAATCATCGCCGCACCGCCGCCCTGCCCTTCTTCGGCGGGTTGAAAAACCAGCACTACCGTGCCGTCGAAATTGCGGGTCTGCGCGAGGTACTCGGCCGCACCGAGCAACATTGCAGTGTGGCCATCGTGGCCACAAGCATGCATGCGGCCTTCATGCTGCGAGCGATGTTCAAAAACGTTGCGCTCCTGGATAGGCAGGGCATCCATGTCGGCACGCAGGGCAATCGCACGCGTACTGGCGCCCGTCTTGCCATGGATGACGCCTACCACGCCAGTCTGGCCGATACCGCGATGCGTTTCGATACCCAGCGCTTCGAGCCGCTCTGCCACCAATGCCGCCGTGCGGTGCTCATCGAAAGCGAGTTCAGGGTGTGCATGAATATCGCGTCGAATCGCGCCAATCGCGTCGGCCCGGGCCGCAACCTCGGGAATGATCTGGAACATGATGCATCCTACTGAGACAAGTCCAGACTTCATATTACACGCGGGCCTGCAGCCATGCCGTCACGATTCCTCGCGCCGCTGGGAGCGTGCGCACTGGGTTACACTCGCGACAGATTCAGCACTTTCCGGGACATGACGAGACAGGGCCTACCCACCTTCTGGCGGATCGCAATACGACTCCTGCGACGACTGCACGTCGCTTCTTCCGTATTGCTTTTTTCGATATTGCTGAGCGCCTGCAGCGACAACGCCAATAACCCCTATCCCGCCAGCGAGCGCAACCAGAAGATCGCCTACGACTTCTTTTCCGAGCGCCCCAAGCACCTCGACCCGGTGCAGTCCTATGTCGAGAACGAGTCCGACATCCTCGCGCAGATCTACGAGCCCCTTTACGACTACCACCTGCTCAAGCGCCCGTATCAACTGATCCCCAATCTCGCGACGGCCATGCCGGGCGTGACGTACCTCGACAAGGAGGGTCACGCGTTGCCGGCGACGGCCCCCATCGAACAGATTGCGAAGACCGTCTACGAGATCAAGATCCGCAGCGGCGTACGCTACCAGCCGCACCCGGCTTTCGCGCTCAGCGACCAGGGCCAGCCGCTCTACGCCGCATTGAATCCCGCAGAGATTCAGCACTACCGCCGCCCGGGCGACTTTCCTCAACAAGGTACGCGCGAGCTGGTGGCGGAAGACTTTGTTTACCAGTTCAAACGCCTCGTACGCCCCGGCCTGCACTCCCCTGTGATCGAGATCTTCAAGGTCATTGATGGCCTCGAGGCATTGCAGAAGCAACTTGATGCTGATGCGAAAGCCGGCAAGATCCACCCGAGCGGCTGGATCGATCTGCGCCAGTATCAGCTGCCCGGCGTACAGGCGCCCGACCCGCACACCCTGCGCATCACCTTGCGCGGCAAATACCCGCAATTCATCTACTGGCTGGCCCAGACCTTCACCGTAGCCATGCCCTGGGAGGCCGATCGCTTCTACGCCCAGCCCGGCATGGCAAACCAGGAGCTCACGCTCGACAACTGGCCTGTCGGCACCGGTCCCTACATGCTCACGCGCTACGACGGCAGCCGCGAACTGCGTCTTGAACGCAACCCGAACTGGTGGGGCGCCAACGGCGTACAGACCTACCCCTGCGATGGCGACCAGTCAGACAGGGACGCCGGCTTGCTCAAGGACTGCGGAAAGCCTTTGCCCTTCATCGATGCCATCAGCATTGTTCAGGAAAACGAGGCCATTCCCCTGTGGAACAAGTTCATGCAGGGTTACTACGACCAGTTCAACGCCGGCCGCGTAAAGCTGGAGAACTTCGATACCGCGGTGAAGATGCCAGCCACCGGCGGCCTAGATGCCACTGACGACATGAAGGCGCGTGGCGTGCGCTTGCAGACCGAGGTCGAGCCGGCGATCCGCTTCTATGCGTTCAACATGCTCGACAATGTGGTCGGTGGCGACACGGCGGAGCAGAAAGAGCGTGCACGCAAATTGCGCCTCGCCATTTCCATCGCCATCGACGTCGAAGAGCAGCTCACGGTCTTCAACAACGGCCTCGGCCGACCCGCGCAAGGCCCTATCCCGCCCGGCATCTTCGGCTACAAGGAAGGCTGCGAAGGCCGCAACCCCTACGTCTATGACTGCGTCAACGGCAAGGTGCAACGCAAGAGCATCGACGAAGCAAAGAAGCTCATGCGCGAGGCAGGCTACCCCGATGGACGCGATGCAAAAACCGGCGAGCCGCTGATCGTCAACCTCGACGGCGTGGGCTCACCCACTGGCCGCGTCGACTGGCTGAGCCGCCAGTTCAAGAAGCTCGGTATCCAGCTCGTGCCGCGCCTCACCGACTTCAACCGCTTCCAGGAAAAGGTGCGCACCGGCAACTGGCAGTTCCTGCTGTGGGGTTGGAACGCGGACTTCCCCGACCCAGAGAATTTCATGTTCCTGTTCCATGGTCAGCAAGCCAAAGTGAAATACGGCGGCGAGAACCACGCCAACTACGTGAACCCGGCGTTCGATCATCTCTACGAACAGCTCAAGCTCATGGACATCACGGCTGACCGCAGCGAGGTCGTGTCGCGCATGGTCGAGATGCTGCGGCACGACGCCCCGTGGATCTATCTGTGGCATGACGAGTCCTTCGCGCTGCGCAACGAGTGGTTGCAGAACACCAAGCCGGGCAAGATCCTGCGCTCGACGCGCAAGTACCAGCGCATCGATGCAGCGCTACGCGAACAGCGCCGCACCGAGTGGAACCACCCTGCGCGCTGGCCGCTCCTCATCCTGGGCCTGCTATTGATCGGCGCCGTCAGCACCATCGTCTGGCAAGCACGTCGCCATGCGGGGCAGCGCGCCTTGCCGGGAGGCCCGCAATGACCGCCTACCTGATCCGCCGCCTGCTCTGGGCCATTCCGACACTGCTCGGTGTGAACGTGCTGCTGTTCGCGCTGTTCTTCATCGTGAACACGCCCGATGACATGGCGCGCGTGCACCTCGGCGTGAAACGCGTAACTCCGGAAGCAGTGGAACGCTGGAAGGCCGAGCGCGGCTATGACAAGCCACTATTCGTCAACGACAAAGCATCCGGCGGCGAAAAACTCACCGATACTGTTTTCTTCAACAAGAGCGTACGTATGTTCGCGCTGGACTTCGGCCGCTCTGACGACAACCGCGACATCAACTACGAAATTGCCACCCGCGCCGGCCCCTCGCTGATGCTGGCAATGCCAGCCTTCATCCTCGGCTTGCTGGCAGCCGTGTCCACCTCGCTGTTCCTCGTCTTCGTGCGCGCCACGAGACTGGACGTGCTGGGCGTCGTGCTGTGCGTGATCGCGATGTCCATCTCGGGCCTGTTCTACATCATCGGCGGCCAGTACTTCTTCGCCAAGGTGCTAGCCTGGGTGCCCATTTCGGGTTACCAGTCGGGGTGGGACGCCTGGCGCTTCGTCATCCTGCCGGTCGCCATCGGCGTCATCGGCTCGCTCGGCGGCTCGGCGCGCTGGTACCGCAGCCTGTTCCTCGAAGAGATCAATCGTGACTACGTGCGCACGGCGCGAGCCAAGGGCCTGTCGGAAACACGCGTGCTGTTCGTGCATGTGCTCAAGAACGGCATGATCCCCATCCTGACCGGCGTGGTGGTGGTGATTCCCTCCTTGTTCCTCGGCAGCCTGATTTCGGAATCCTTCTTCGGCATTCCCGGCCTTGGCAGTTACACCATCGACGCCATCCAGTCGCAGGACTTCGCCATCGTGCGTGCCATGGTGTTCATCGGCGCGGCCTTGTACATCCTCGGCCTGATCCTTACCGACCTCTCCTACACGCTGGTCGATCCACGGGTGAAACTCAAATGAAGCCCGTCGTCCTCATCTCCGATGCGCTGTTCTTCCTGCTCATTGCCTGCAGTCTCATCGGCCTTTGGTACGCCAGCCGCAAGGAGCATCTACGCCGGGCCTGGCATTCCGTGCTGGCCGATCGCGTGGCGATGGGCGCGCTGGCGGTATTGCTGCTGTTCCTCGGCATTGCCTTGCTCGACTCACTGCACTTCCGTCGTGCGCTCGAACCAGCTGCAGGCAGCACAAACTCAGAAGTACATTACGCAGTCGAACTCGACTCCGTGCTTGACGTACTGCTGCACGACGTCAAGGAACACAAGGAGAAGACCTACTCGGCGCCCTTTGCTCACACCCTCTTCGAACGCCAGACGGTGGAGAGGCCAGACGGCACGCGCGGCCGCGAATTTCCGCGCCTCAAATACGGCGCAGCACACCTGAAGAACCCGGAGACAGACAAGACTGCAGACCTCGTGCAGCAAGCACTGCGTGGCGTCGCCGTTGCAGGCGCGGTGTGGCTCGCGCTCGCTGCGTTCATCTCGGCTGGCGTGGCACGTAGCCAGCGCAAGCCCTTCCTCGCGGCCGTGTCCGCCACTTTGCGGGGTTGCACCCCGCTCGCCTGGGACGGTCTGCTGTGGGCCGCCGGCCTCCTGCTGCTAGTACTAGTACCGCTGCTGCTCATGGCGGATAGCTACCATGTCTTCGGCACCGATCGCACTGGCAATGACGTGTTCTTCTACGCATTGAAGGCCATGCGCACCGCGCTCTTCATCGGCACCCTGACTTCGCTGGTCACCCTGCCGCTGGGCATCGCCTTCGGCATTGCCGCAGGCTACTTCGGTGGCTGGGTGGACGACGCAATCCAGTATGTCTACACCGTCATCAGCTCCATCCCCTACGTGCTTCTCATCGCCGCATCGGTGCTGCTCATGCAGGCCTTCATCGAGACACATGGCGCATGGTTCGACACACCTGCCGCACGGGCCGATGCACGCCTGGTCGCGCTGTGCGCGATCATCGGCCTGATCTCCTGGACGAGCCTGGCGCGCCTCATGCGGGCAGAGACACTCAAGCTGCGCGAGGCAGACTTCGTTACCGCTGCACATGCCTTCGGCGTCAAGCCACTGCGCATCATGAGTCGTCACATCTTGCCGAATGCTTTTCACATCGTGCTCATCACGCTGGTGCTGGATTTCTCCGGTCTGGTGCTTGCCGAAGCGGTGCTGGCTTACGTCGGTATCGGCGTCGATCCCAACACGATCAGCTACGGCATCATGATCAATGGCGCACGCGCCGAGCTGGCGCGCGACCCGATGGTGTGGTGGCAGATTGCAGCGGCCTTCATCTTCATGCTGAGTCTGGTGCTGGCCGCCAATCTGTTTGCCGATGCAGTACGCGATGCTTTTGACCCACGCGGGCGCACCGCACTGCGTCGCAGGCGGAGGGTTGTCGCGTGAGTCTGCTCAAGGTCAGTAATCTTTCGGTATCGATAGACAGCGAACAAGGCGAGGTGCGCCCGCTGGCAAAGGTGAGTTTCGAAGTCCGCAAGGGCGAGACCTTCGTGCTGCTCGGCGAGTCTGGTTGTGGCAAATCGATGACGACGCTGGCACTGATGCGCCTGCTGCCAGACGGTGGCCGCATCACACAGGGCAGCGTACAACTCGACGGAGAAGAGCTTCTCGCACTGACCGAGGCACAGATGCAAGGCGTGCGCGGCGGCAAACTGGCGATGATTTTCCAGGAGCCCGGCACCAGCCTGAACCCGGTGCTCACGGTCGGCACACAGCTCGGCGAAGTATTGCGCCTGCATCGCGGCTTGAGCGGCACGGCGGCCACGCATGAGGCCGTGCAGCTGCTGGATGCTGTCGGCATCAATGAGCCGGCGCAACGCCTCCACGACTACCCGTTCCAGTTGTCGGGCGGCATGAAACAGCGCGTGATGATCGCCATGGCGCTGGCCGGCCAGCCGAGCTTGCTGATTGCCGATGAACCGACAACCGCGCTGGACGTGACCATCCAGGCGCAGGTACTCAAGCTGTTGGCTGAGCTACAGCGCAGTCGCGGCATGGGTATGTTGCTGATCACGCACGACCTCGGCGTCGTCAAGCAGGTCGCTGACCGCGTGGGCGTGATGTACGCCGGCGAACTGGTCGAGATTGCGGACCGCGCACAATTCTTCAGCGCACCTGCCCACCCCTACTCACGCAAGCTTTTTGCGGCCCTGCCCGAGGGGCGACGCGACGCGGGCCGACTCGCCACGATTCCTGGCAGCGTGCCGCCGCTCACGACGGCGTTCAAAGGCTGTCGCTTCACCGAGCGCTGCCCTGCACGCCACGCGCGCTGCACGGAAGTAGCACCGGCCTGGCATGCCGCACCGAGTGGTCAGCAAGTGCGCTGCCACCTCTACGATCCCGCAGTCACCGCCCCCGTCGCTGCGCACAGCGACGACTCACCTGCCACCACGCCCGAAGTGCGTGCCCCGGCAGAGAGCGATACGCCCTTGCTGGAAGTACGCGAGCTGCGCGTTCACTTTCCGATCCGGCGCGGTCTGTTGCAACGCACGGCCGGCTACGTGAAAGCGGTGGACGGCATCAGCTTCAGCCTGCGCGCGGGACGCACACTGGCCCTCGTCGGCGAATCCGGCTGCGGCAAGACCACCACCGGCAAGGCCCTGCTGAACCTGACCCAGGCTAGCAGCGGTGAGATCCTGTTTGGCGGGCAGCGCCTGGACCCGCACCGCAAGGAAGGCTGGCAAGCAGTACGCAGCGATATGCAAATGGTCTTCCAGGACCCCTTCGGCTCACTGAACCCGCGCATGCGTGTCGCCGACATCGTGGAGGAAGGATTGCTGGCACTCGGGCTGGAGTCCGACAAGGGCAAACGCCGCGCGCGCGCCGAAGCAATCATGCTGCAGGTCGGGCTGCGTGCCGACATGCTGGACCGCTATCCGCACGAGTTTTCCGGCGGGCAACGTCAGCGCATCGCAATTGCGCGCGCCCTAGCCGTCAATCCGAAACTCATCGTCTGCGACGAACCCACCTCGGCACTCGACGTATCAGTGCAGGCCCAGGTGCTCAACCTGATGCGCGACTTGCAGCAATCGCTCGGTCTCGCCTACCTGTTCATCACGCACAACATCGGCGTCGTCGAATATCTGGCCGACGACATCGCCGTCATGTACCAGGGCAAGATTGTCGAGTACGGCGCAGCACAGGACGTGCTACGGCGGCCGCAACACGACTACACGCGCACGCTGCTCGCTGCAGTGCCCCGCCTGCAATCCCTTGCTGCGGAGCAACAGTAAACTTCCGGCAAAACAACTGTGTATTGCGCTACATCTGCAGGCATTCAGCAATGCCGGCTGGGGCGGCTTCGTGGCAAACTGGGACCGGTATCACCCCACGCGCCGGATGATCAATGAAGCTTGAACGCCTCACTCGCCGCCTGATCCATCTTCGTCAGGTTGCAAACTACATCGACAGCCATCTTGATGGCGAGCTGACTGCGTCCTTGACGCTGGACGAGCTGGCAGGTGTGGCACGTCTGTCGCGCTTCCATTTCGAGCGGGTGTTTGCGGACTATGCCGGCGAAACGCCCTTGGTACGTGTGCGTCGTCTCCGCCTCGCGCGTGCGCGCCGCTTGATCGAGGAAGGCCGCGTGACGAGCCTGCTCGATCTGGCTCTCGACAGCGGCTACGCCTCGGCAGAAGCCTTCTCGCGCGCCTTCCGTGCCCAGTTCGGCTGCGCCCCCTCCTCGCTTTCACGCCAGCCGGATCAGGGCACGCCACCGATCCGCATCGAGACGCTGCCTGCGCTAGGCATCCAGTACATCCCCTTCGAAGGGCCACGCGAAGACGCCATGCAGGCCTTCGACGAGTTGCGCGCCCGCGCGATGATGCAGAACATTCCACGCGAACGGCGCAAGGGTTGGCGAGTCGAACTGTCGAGCACGACAAGCGATGGCACGGTGAAGTTGCAGGCCGCGTTGCTCTCGGAACGACTGGGTACGCATATCACCGGTTTGCAGCATGGCGTACTGCCCGCAGGGGACTACGCGGTCATCGAACTGCAAGGTGGTTACGAGGTGCCTGCATTGCCGGAACTGGCTCAACGCATTGCCGCAGAAACCGGCTGGCAGGCATGCGAAGGGCCAATTCTGCAGAGCTTCCACAACGCTACTTACCTGCCCTCCCGGCAGGAAAAGCGCTGCGATCTTTACGTGCCGGTTCAACGCTGAAGCCGGAACCCGGATCCGGCGCAACGCCAGGCTGTGGAGAGTGCATCCGGGTTATCGCCCGTTCCGGAAATTCGCAATATCCATCAAGCTGCGTCCCCGCATTTGTTCCACGATGTGCGGTTACCGGCAAGCAGCACAACGCATGCCGTGACGCCAACAATAGAAACTGAGCACCCTTGGAGGAAGCATGAATTTCTGCGCCACTCGCACAGTCATGGCCGCTGCATTGGCGGCCTTGATTTCGACCGCCGCCACCGCGGCCGACACGCAGCTTGCAGGCAAGACACAGGCGCGCGCCAGCGTCACCGTATTTGATACCCAGGGAAACAAGAAGACTGCGACCGCAGATGACCAGGGCACGTACCGCGTCGTCGTTGATGGTCTCAGCGCCCCCTTGATGGTAGTGGCCGAAGGCGCGAACAAGCAGTTCGTCGCCATCGTGCCTGCGCTCGCCAACGGCGCGGCGAATACCGCCAACGCCAATGCATTGACGGATCGCATCGCCTCTGACGTCGCCCAGGAGTTCAAGTACGCCGGGCCGGAAAGCATGGTCAAGTCAGGCAAGGCGCCCGCAGTGAAAGCGGAATCGGTCAGCGCCAAGACGGCAACCCTGCGAACCGCCATCGCCCAAGCGCTCAAGGAAGCTGGCGTGACAAATCCCGATGGCTTTGACCCCGTCAGCGCGGCCGCCCAGCCCGGCCTCAATGACATCCTGAGCATCGTCATTCACAACCGCGGCTATAGCTCCAACACCGGCGAGCGCGGCGAAACCAGCCTCTATGATCCTTACTATCGCGAGATCACCACCTTCGCGCCATTCAGCCTGAAGCGTGCCCAGGCGGACCTGAAGGATCTCAACGCGCCAGGCGTCATCCGCGTCTTCGTTGCAGGCGACTCGACCGCCAGCAACTACGATCCGGAGGTCGCACCACGCATGGGCTGGGGCCAGGTCTTCGATCGCAAGGTCAAGGACAGCAGCAAGGTCCGCGTGATCAATGTGGCGCAATCCGGACGCAGCTCACGCAGCTTCATCACCGAAGGCTGGTTCGACATGATTGGCGCGAATATCCGCAAGGGTGATTACCTGCTGGTGCAGTTCGGCCACAACGACGAGAAGTGCGGCAACAACCCGCCTAGCCCGCCGCCTTCGCGCGACATCATCGACACCAGCAATCTGTGTACCTATCCCGGCAGCGAGGCCGCCATCCCTCCCGATATGTCCTTCCAGAAGACGCTGGAAAAGTACATCAAGATCGCCAAGGACAAGGGTGCTACCCCTGTGCTCATTACGCCCGTCACGCGTCGTAGCTTCAAGGGCGGCACGATCGGCTCCACCACCCACACCTATTCGAAGGGAGCCTTCCCTGGCGACTATTCGCAAACCGTGCGCGACACCGCCAAGGCAAACAACGTGGCGCTGATCGATCTCGATGCGAAGAGCATGGCGTTCTACAACAAGATCGGCGAGACCGGCTCCCTGGACTATTACCTTGCCGTGGATACCGACAAGTACCCCTACTACGTCGGCAAGACAGGCGCGCGCAACAAGCCGGACAACACTCACGCTCAGGAACAGGGTGCCGTAGCCCTGGCCACCCTGATCGTCGAAGGCATCAAGGAAGACAAGCTGGATCTGGCCAACCAGTTGCAATAAATCCATTGAACATTCCGGACATATTGCATCCGCACAACCCGGCTTCGGCCGGGTTATTTTTTGCCTGAAGTTTTTATGGCCAACATTCAAATCAACAAAATCAACAGTAAAAGCCGGTCTACGCAGCGCAGCAATTTACTTATGTTTATTGGCAAGCAGCGCACAATTTCACGCCCAGACATTTTTGAAAAATACATCAAAAATATTATCCACTTTCAATACAAACAAGCATTCATGCGGCCTGCGCGTTAGTTGCAATTTCAGCCCAATGCTCGTCACTTTCATCAATTAAATGAATTATTTATCGTCCTATTGACACGATTTATCTATTAATCCAAGTTTGCGCCTGACAAAACTCGCGACGTATTTGTTTTGTCCTATTACCTAATGCAGTTAATAAAGGAGACACAAAATGATGCGTACCATTATCGCTGGCGCCGTTGCCGGCCTGTTTGCTACAGGCGCTTACGCTGCCACCGACTATCCTTCCGGTTACACCAAGTGTGCACAGAACACGGGCGCAACCTGCTCCATGAGCGGCACGCACAGCGTTGCGCTGGGCAAGTCCGGCTCGTTCGTTTACGCCACCAAGACCGGCAGCTTCGCTTGTATCGGTTCGGCTTTCCCTTCGAACAGCTACTCTGAGTCAGCATGGTGCTCGGTCGGCGGTTCCAGCACGCCTACG
>NZ_JAYXHS010000003.1:104043-385801 GCF_036017035.1 Uliginosibacterium silvisoli
GACACCATCGGGCAGCATCACTGGCGCTACCTGCTCGTCCAGCGGCAGCCAGTCGATTTCCTCGACCGTGCAAGTGACCGGCACCTATGACGGTGGTTGCAAGACCTTCAACCCATCTTCCTCGATGGGCTCAGGCGACCAGGATGAAAACCAGGATCCAGCATTCAAGATCAGCGGCGGCACGCTGAAGAATGCAATTCTGGGCAACAACGGTGTTGACGGTGTCCACTTCTACGGCGGCGGTAGCCTCCAGAACTTCAAGTGGAGCAACATCGGTGAAGACGCTTTCACCGTGAAGTCCTCCGGCACGGCAAACCTGAGCGGCATCTCCGGCTACTCGGGCGAAGACAAGTTCGGTCAGATCAACGCTGCTTCGACGACCAACATCTCGAACTGCGTGGTTGATGGTGCAGCCAAGTTCATCCGTCAAAACGGTGACACCACCTTCAAGATCACCGTCACGGCCGACAAGTGCAAGCTGTCCAACCTGAAGGAAGGCGTGTTCCGTTCGGATAGCTCCTCCTCCGTCGCCAAGCTGACCAACAGCGTGCTGAAGAGCGCAGGTTCCCTGTGCATCGGCAAGTGGGCCAGCTGCACGGGTTCGGGCAACAGCGGCAGCTAAGCAGTACACCAGCCTTACCTCGCGTAAGGCTGGTTTTGGTCTTCTGTTGAAAGCGCACAGTCCTGGCTGTGCGCTTTTTTTTATGGGAACTACCTACTTCCTACTTCACACGTACAAGGTCCCTGAATGCCATCGCCCGCTTCGACAAGCTCAGGGCAGGCCGACCTGCGGTGGGGCCGGAACCCAGCGACTCATCCAGCGGCCAAAAGCAACGACACTGGATTCCCGCTTTCCCGGGAATGACGTGACATCTGGACGACTCGGGTGAGCCACGTACGTCATTGCCCTTTCATTGGTGCCGCAGCACCCGTGTGTGCACGGTCCACGTGAATCAACTCACGCCGGCAGCGCACTGTTCGTCCATGCAACTTCTGGCGTAGGGGAAGCGTAGAGTTGCGCCCACCATCGCAACACAAGCTTGCTGGAAACGACCTCGAATGAGGGGCAGCCGGAGACACACCCGCCCAAATAAAAAACGCATGCTCGTGGGGAGCATGCGTCTTGATCAAGCATCTGCGCCATTCAGTCCATTGCGCAGGCAAGAAAGGGCGAGTGTAGTGGCGCTGTTACTCCCATGCGTCGTAGCGATCAGTCATAGAAATTGCCGACATCAGGGCAAGTTGCCCATGACCCCTTGCACAAGACATCCGTCTTCCGCAAATAGCTATTCGTAAGTTTCGCTACGCTACCTGCGCTGTCTGATACGAATACCGCTTCGGATACGTTCGCCAGCTCGCAGCGGTCCGCAAAAACGGTGATATTGAAGCGAGCACCTTTGCTCTGGCTGACGACCTTGCTCATCTTGCTCATTGTGCAGTTTGATAACTTCAGCGTGGTAGGCGCATCCACCTGGAACAAGCCATTGCCATTCGTTGCAGAGATGCTGCTCGCCACGACGTCACCTGCGCTCTTGATCGTCACAGCCTTTTCCTGAAGCTTGCCCCAACGGATATTGTCGAGCGTCGCGCCGTTGAACACATGAATGGCTTCGTCATAAGGCGAATTCTCGCCGAACATGACATTCTTCAACGTCGCACCACTCTCGAGGCGGAACATGGGCTTGTCCGTCGTTTCGCTTCCGCTCTTCCTCAGCCCAGGCCCTGGACTGAAAGTCTTGCATTCGCCGTCGTATGTAGTCTTATTTACGACGATGGTGGCATCAACTGTCACGCTGCCGTTCGATGCACATCTGGCGCCCGTAATGCCGGTCGCACGTGAGCTCTTCGCGGAGGACTTGTTCTCGACAACGCTCGCCTCTGCAAGCGTTTCCAGGTAGCAGGCGTTCGGACCCACATCGGGCAACGGCGCCTTCATGCCGAAGTTGGCGAGGGTACAGCGTATGCCATTGGTAGCAATGACGCCGGGCCCTGACGCACAGCCTCCGTTGTATTTGTCGGTGCTCTTGCAGCCAGCAATATGCACGACCATCTTGCCGTTGAAGCTGCAAAAATCTCCGAGATTTGCACAGAACCTGCCCGTGGGAACCATGTTGCCGTTGGCATCGGTTGCCGCTTGTGCGCTCATGCACAACAAGGCTGCCGCCATGCTGATCCATAATTTCGTGATCATTCGCATCGTCTGTCTCCTTAGACTCCGTCTTTTGTAAAAAGCCCGCTGTATCGCGGGCTGGGCATTGCGATCATTCGACCCGTGTCAGGTCGCATCGTTCCTGGTTAGCCACATGCGGAGCAGCCGTCGGGCTAAGGCTTGGCCGCATCCGGTTTGAGCACGACGATGCGTTCACCGACCGCAATCAGGTTGCGGCTCTCGGGATCAAACATGCCGGTCAGGAAGTTTTCCTGCGTATGGCTCGGCAGCGTCAGCCAGGTCTTGCCCGCGTCCTCTGAACGCAGCAACACGCCCTTCGTACCGACGACCACGATGTTCTGCGTGCCCGGCTCGATGAGGAGCTTGCGCAGGTTCACGTTGGTGTCACTGGGCATCGCCGTCCAGGTCTTGCCCTTGTCCGTAGAGCGCAGCAAGCTGCCGCCAACCCCTGCCAGGAGCCATGCGCCCTCCTTTGGCTCGATCACGGCGGACAGCAAAGTGCCGCTTGGGCCGGTCGGAATGCTTGCCCATTTCTTCCCACCATCCTCGGATCGCAGCAGGACGCCCTTCGCCCCTAGCAGCAGGATGACGCCACTCGAGTCGTCTACAAAGGTCTCCCAGATATCGGGCATTTCCGCCAAACCGAAATCCTGCGACCCCCAATTAAGGCCGCCATCTTCGCTGCGAAACGTCATCCCCGACTTGCCCGCAATCAGAATGACGTTGTGCCTGGCGCTGTAAAGACCCGTACGGAACATGTCATTGGTCTTCACGCCAACCTGCGTCCAGGTCAAGCCTCCATCCGTAGAGCGCTGAAGCGTGCCGCTCTTTTCAACGGCGAGCACGGCCTTGCTCCTCTCATCGAGAATCAGCTTGGTGAACTCAGCGGCTTGCTCCCATGGCGTATCGAAGACAGTCGTCCAGGTTTTTCCATCATCGGCCGAACGCATGATCGTGCCCGGCCCGCCAGCCGCAAGCAGCGCCTTGCTCTCCGGGTGACGGATCAACGTCAGGTAGTTGGTCGGTGCCATCTCCTGCGCATAATTCACCTTGACGGCCTCCCAGCTGACCCCATTGTCTGGCGAGCGCACAACGCTGCCGACGCGGCCGAGCGCAAGCACCGTCTTCTTGTCAGCCGCGGTAGTGACGGTCCGGAAGCGTTCGGCCATATTCGCCGACAGTACAGTCCATTGCACGCCCAAGTCCTCGGAAATGGCCAGATTGCCACCGTGTCCGAAGCCAACCATCAGCCGCCTCTTGGGGTCGAAGAACGCCGCCTCCACGCCATCCATGCCTTCGGCCTTGGTGCGCCCCCATACCTGGCCGCCATCTGGTGTGCGTAGCGCCAATCCATGATGGCCAACGATCACCAGCATGCTCTGGCTCTCGTCATAGACGGCATCGGCGAGGTAGGTATTGCCGTCGCCGGAATCGACTTGCCAGCTACGCCCCTCGTTTCTGGAACGGAGGAGATCGCCATTGTGCGTAGGCATGAACCAGGTCTTGCTCGTCGGCTCGAAAACTCCTGCAACGACGTAGCCCTTGGACTTTGTGCGCGTCAGCTGCCAGTTCTTGCCCTCATCGCTGGACCGAAGCAGGCGCCCTTCCGTGCTCGCGGCCAGCAAGGTCTTGCCGTGGCTGAAGAACGAAATTACCGGCCCGTTCATAGCCGGCTTGGTCGCTTGCCAGGTCTTGCCACCATCACTCGAGCGCAGCAATGCGCCCTCCAGCCCGCCCGCGAACAGATTGCCACTGGACGTATCCACGAACAGGCTGATCAGCTCGGCCGGTGTATCCACCTGCACCACCTGCCAGTTCTTGGCATCTTCGGATCGCAATACGGTACCTGCGGTCCCGACGATCAACCAGCTCTTGCTGGGTGCGTGATAGATCACGCTGCGCAGGTCGGTTGCGACGGGCCCTCGACGACCGGACCAGCTGCGGCCGTTATCTTCCGACCGCAGTATCTGCCCGCTCGAGCTCACCGCAACAAGCGTCTTGCCATCGTCATTCGCGGCAAGCTGCTTGATAGGCGAGTCGATCGGCGTAAGCGTGAAGTTCCATTTGCGCCCGTCTTCGGAGCGCAGGATGGCGCCATCTTCTCCCCATACGAATAGGGTGCCGGTAACCGGCTCAACCATCCCTTTCTCAAGGCGCGGATTGATGACTGTCGCGGTATAGGCCGGTGCCGCAACACGGCCGGAAGCAGCGTCGGCAGACCCGCCTGATGACGAAGGCTTGCATGCAGACAATGCGAGCAATGAAAGAGCAAGCGTCACGCAAAGAATGCGTGGCACGGCGGAAGTGATGCACATCATGTGTCTCCTCTTGTAGACGCCAGCAGTGCTGTGGGGATCGTCCGCCACTTGATGTCGCGGATCGTCCTGCGTCGGTTTTTGCGGAGTCAATTGTAGGCTGTTGCAGGCCGCTCGTTGCAGCTGTTATGTGGTGCAAAGCAGCACCTCAGCATCAATAATTCAGTTTTAAAATCAACGATATGCGGTTTTGCCAATTACGGCAGATCAGACGGCCGCCGCGCGCCGAAGCCGCGCTGCACAAGCCTGTGCCGACGCCGCAATTGCATGGCAAGAAACGCCACGACGATCACATTTGCAAGCAGCACAAGGCCATTGACGAGCGATGCCCTCTGCATGAAATGATGAATTTCCAGCGGCACGTAGAGCCCGCCAGACAAGGCTCCCAGCCATTCAGCCCATGCCTTGTCACGCCACAGCCCGTAGGCCTCCATGAAGCGCAGCAGGATGTAGCCTGCCGCCAGCCACATCAAGGCCTGTACGTTTGCACCGGGCAGCATGTCGGCGTAGTGAAGAATGATCGACGAATAGCGCCCATCGGGGCTCAACCTGAAACGCCCGATCAACGCCTCTGCGAGATGCCGCACATCGTGGTGCATGAGATCGACTACGCCGATGATCGCGATCAGCGCCGCAAAGCCCTTGATGGCTTCGAAAACCGCGATGGCGCGCAGCGTGCGTCGTGCTGCAACAGGGTGCGGGCTTGAAGCAATCGGGCTCGGCTCGTTCTGGCTCATGCGTAAATTGTCGATCACCGGTGGGAACGCTGCTCATTGTGCATCGACCTGCGCTTGCGAAGCGCCGGAATTGCGCATGGACCGATCAGGCCCCCGATACCGTTCGCGACGAAGCCTCAGCGGACACTTGAGGTGAGTTCAGGTCGCTGTCAGGTTTTTGTGGCATCGTCTCCTTCCGCCTCTTTCTCCATGGTTTCCAACCCGGGCTATCCATGACCTCACTTGTTGCTATTGACTGGGGAAGCTCCAATCGCCGCGCCTCGCTTTTGCGCGATGGCGTAGTAGTAGACCGCCATCACGATGCCGAAGGCGTGCTGACCTGCGGCGGCGACTTCGCTGCCTCGCTCGACGCCTTGCTTGCACGCTGGCCCGAACTGCCTGCGGATGCGCCCGTGCTGATGTCCGGCATGATCGGCAGCCGCAGCGGCTGGGTCGAGGCACCTTACGTCCCCTGCCCTGCCCGGCTCGATGCGCTGGGTACACAACTCATCGAAGTACCTCGCGATGATCGCTTTGCCTCACTAAGCTCACGCCGCATCTGCATCGTGCCCGGTGTCTGTCAGTACGACGAGCCCGACGTCATGCGCGGCGAGGAGATCCAGATCCTCGGCAGCATGTTGCTCGGGGGCGGCGACGGCATCTACGTATTGCCCGGCACCCACAGCAAATGGGTGATCGTCGAGAACGGCTGCGTCACACGCTTCCGCAGCTTCATGACAGGTGAGTTGTTCGCGCTGCTCGGCAAGCACAGCTCGCTCGCAAGCTTGCTCGGTGCAGACAATGCAAGTGAGGACATGGCCGCCTTCCGCGCAGGCGCGGCGGCAGCTGCGGGGGGCGGCCTCAGCCATCGGCTGTTTGGCCTGCGCGCGTCCGTCCTGCTCGGTGCGCAAGGCGCCGCCAGCAGTCAATCGTGGTTGTCCGGGCTGCTCATCGGCGCCGAATGGCACGATCCACACGTGCGGGCGTGGATACGGTCCGCTGCGACAGCAGCCACCGATGGCGAGGTACGCATCGTCGGCGAAGCTCACCTCGCACACCTGTATGCACATGTCGCCGAAAGCATAGGCGCAAGCGTACGCGGCTTCGCGCCCGAAGCGAGCTTCCTCGCAGCCATACAACATCTCTGGAGCTCTGGATCATGAGCACGCAACGTACCAACATACCGCTCCCCGCGCTGCCGCTGATTCCCATCTTGCGCGGTCTCACGCCCGCCGAGGCAGAGCCCGTCGGGAAAGCGCTCTTTGCAGCGGGCTTCACGATGCTGGAAGTGCCGCTCAATCGCCCTGGCGCACTCGAATGCATCGCAATCCTGCGTCGCACTTTACCGTCAGCCATCGTCGGTGCAGGCACCGTACTCTCGGTTGAGCATGTCGAGGCCGTGGCATTGGCCGGTGGGCAGCTCATCGTATCGCCGGACTGCAACCCGGATGTCATCAAGGCCAGCGTTGCGATGGGATTGTGGTCGCTGCCCGGCGTAGCTACGCCAAGCGAAGCATTCAGCGCTCTTCGCGCCGGCGCTCACGGGCTGAAAGCTTTCCCGGCGGAGGCCATCCCACCTGCCGCGCTCAAAGCCTGGCGTGCGGTATTGCCCGCCGAGGTCGCGCTATTTCCGGTCGGCGGTATCACCCCGGATCGCCTGGCGATCTATCACGACGCAGGAGCAAATGGTTTCGGCATTGGTGGCGCACTGTACGCGCCTGGCCTGTCGCTCGACATCATCGCGGCGCGTGCCAAGGAATTTGCGGCCGCGTGGCGGGCACTGTCGCGCTGAGGGCGCGCGACAGCACGGGCCGCCTGCTCACTCGTCTAGCAGGCCACTCGCCAGCGTGACGGAGGCGCCATTGATCACGCAATGTGCCAGGCCATCGGCCTGTGACAGCACATGGTCTGCGTAAAACCGTGCGGTGATGATCTTCGCTTCAAGGAAGTGTTTGTCGGCATCGCCTGCGCCAATACGCCGATGCGCCGCCAATGCGGCGCGCGCGAGTTGCCAGCCACCGAACACGATGCCAGCCAGGCGCATCAGTGGCACGGCCGAGGCATGCGCTTCTCCCGGCAGTTCGGGAAAAGTGCGCAACAGCCATACGACACTACTGGCCAGTGCGTTGGCGCCGGCGTTGAGTGATGCACCAACACGCCCGAAATTCTCGCCGCCGATCACCGTGCAATGGGCTGCCACTTCGCGCATTTCGGCGAGCACAAGACCGATGGCCGCACCCTTGTCACGCGCGATCTTGCGGCCGATGAAATCGTTCGCCTGGATCGCCGTCGTACCTTCGTAGATCGTAGTGATGCGCGCGTCGCGCAAGTACTGCGCTGCACCCGTCTCCTCGATGTAACCCATGCCACCGTGAACCTGCACGCCGAGTGAGGTGACCTCGATGCTTGTCTCGGTGCTCCAGCCTTTCACAATGGGAATCATCAGGTCGACGAAGCCCTGCGCCCGCGTCCGCGTGAGCTCATCTGGGTGGCGCTCGGCCTTGTCGGTGGCGCCCGCGACGACGTAAGCCAGCGCGCGCATCGCCTCCGTCTGCGACTTCATGAGCATCAGCATGCGCTGCACATCGGGGTGTCGGATGATGGGCACGCGCGCGCCCGCCTTCTCCGCAGGGTCGTAGCCTTGAATGCGTTCGCGCGAGAACTGCAAGGCGCGCTGCCAGGCGCGTTCCGCCAATGCCACCCCCTCAAGGCCCACAGCAAAGCGCGCCGCATTCATCATGATGAACATGATGGCGAGACCATGATGCGGTTGCCCGACGAGATAACCGACCGCGCCGCCCTCGTCACCGTAGGCCATCACACAGGTGGGGCTCGCATGGATGCCGAGCTTGTGTTCGAGCGACACACAACGCACGTCGTTGCGCGCACCGAGCGAGCCATCGGCATTGACGAGAAACTTGGGCACCACAAACAACGAGATGCCTTTCACGCCTTCCGGTGCTTCCGGCAAGCGTGCGAGCACGAGGTGCACGATGTTGGGCGTGAGGTCATGCTCGCCGTAGGTGATGAAGATCTTCTGGCCGAAAACACGGTACGTACCGTCAGCCTGCGGCTCGGCGCGTGCACGCACGGCGGCGAGATCGGAGCCAGCCTGCGGCTCGGTGAGGTTCATGGTGCCGGTCCATTCACCCGCCACCATCTTGTCGAGAAAGATTGCCTTCAGCGCGTCGGACCCGCGCGAGCGGATCGCTTCGATGGCACCGTTGGTAAGCATCGGGCATAGCGAGAAGGCCATGTTCGAGGCCTTCCACATTTCATTCAATGTAGTGGAGAGCAAAGTCGGCAAGCCTTGTCCGCCATGCTCGGGCTCGGCTGCAACGGCCGTCCAACCCGACTCTGCGAACTGGCGATAGGCGTCTTTCCAGCCCTTCGGCGTGGTCACTGCATTGCCATCGAGACGTGAGCCTTCACGGTCACCCGTCGCGTTGAGTGGCGATAACACACCACCGGCAAACTTCGCAGCCTCTTCGAGGATGGCCTCCACCAGATCGGGCGACACGTCGTCGCAGCCGGGTAATGCAGCGACCTCGTCTAACCCGGCAAGCTCGCGCAGGACGAATTGCATGTCCTTGATCGGGGCCACGTACTCGCTCATGCCTGTCTCCTTTTTTGACTTGCTTGTGAGTTGTCCACCGCTGGGCAATACCGGCTATCTCATCGTATATCTCGCCACGGCCTCGAGCGAATCAAGCGGCGACGCGCCCACGACAGCGGAGACCAGATGCAGCACCTGCGGCAACGAACACGAACTGCAGGAAGCCCATGGTCGAAGGTAGTCTGCACCGGCAACACGGTCGTGACGCAAGCCACTGCCGTCATCGGCAAAGAACAAGGCATCGTCACGGCCCATATTGGCCTTAACGGCATCCGACGTCAGGGCTGCAGCCTCACTTGCGAAGACATGCAACACGTTGTCATCGGTTGTAAGAACAAAGATTGTCATGCGCTCCACGTGACAAGGGCCGCATTTGCGGCCCTTGCTCCAGACTTAGAGTGACGCAGTCAGTTGCGGCACCAGTTCAAACAAATCCCCAACGATTCCATAGTCGGCTACGCCGAAAATCGCGGCATCGGGGTCCTTGTTGATCGCTACGATGACCTTCGATTCTTTCATGCCGGCCAGATGCTGGATGGCGCCGGAAATGCCAATGGCAATGTAGAGATCTGGTGCCACGACCTGCCCGGTCTGGCCGACCTGGCTTTCATTCGGCGCGAAACCGGCATCCACGGCAGCACGCGAGGCGCCGATCGCAGCGCCCAGCTTGTCGGCCAGTGGCTCGAGAACCGAGTGGAAACTTTCGAAACTCCCGAGCGCGCGGCCACCGGAAACCACGGCACGGGCGGAGCCCAAAGCGGGCCGTGCCGACACGGTCAGCTCACGGCCAATGAGTTTTGTCACGCCCAGATCGGGCCCCGCCGGAGCCGTCTCGATGACTGCGCTACCGCCTTCTGCCGCGACGGCATCGAATGCCGACACGCGCACGGTGATGACCTTCACCGGATCAGCCGACTGCACGGTTGCCAGCGCACTGCCTGCGTAAATGGGGCGCACAAACGTATCAGCCGACTCCACGCCTACGATGTCCGACACCTGGGCGACGTCCAGCAACGCAGCGAGACGCGGACCAAGGTTCTTGCCGAAACTCGACGCAGGCAGCAGCACGTGGCTATAGCTACCACCCAGCTGGGCTGCCGCGATGGCGATGTTCTCGGCGGTGTGATCGGCGTAGTGCGCCGCATCGATGACACGCACCTTGGCCACACCCGCAATCTTGCCGGCAGCCTGGGCCGCGTCGGCGCAGTTGCCGCCAATGACCAGTACGTGAATCTCACCACCTATTTTTGCAGCAGCCCCCAGCGCGTTGAGCGTGGTGGACTTGATCTGTTTATTGTCGTGTTCTGCAATGACCAGAATGCTCATGTTCTTTTTCCTTAAATCACTTTGGCTTCATTGCGCAGCTTGCTGACCAGCTCTTCGACACTCGCGACCTTCACGCCAGCCACGCGCGCAGGCGGTTCGCTCACCTTCAGCGTCTTCAGGCGCGGCGTGATGTCCACACCGAGCGACTCAGGCGTCACGGTGTCGAGCGGTTTCTTCTTGGCCTTCATGATGTTCGGCAAGGTTGCATAGCGCGGCTCGTTCAAACGCAGATCGGTCGTCACGATGGCAGGCAGGCTCACCTCCAGCGTTTCCAGACCGCCATCGATTTCACGCGTCACGGTGAGCTTGCCATCACCCGGCGCAAGCTTCGAGGCGAAGGTCGCCTGCGGCCAGCCCAGCATGGCGGCGAGCATCTGCCCTGTCTGGTTGGCGTCATCATCGATGGCCTGCTTGCCGAGGACCACAAGCTGCGGCGCTTCCTTCAAGGTGACGGCCTTAAGCAGCTTGGCCACGGCCAAGGGCTGCAACTCCACGCTGGCGTCCGTCTCGACAAGGATGGCGCGATCCGCACCAATGGCCATCGCCGCGCGCAGCGTTTCCTGGCTGTTCGCTGCGCCACAACTCACTGCAATCACCTCGGTTGCCACGCCGGCTTCACGCATGCGCACAGCCTCTTCCACGGCAATTTCATCGAAGGGATTCATGGACATCTTGACGTTGGCCAGATCGACGCCGCTTTGATCGGCCTTGACCCGTATCTTCACGTTGTAGTCCACCACACGCTTGACCGGCACCAGAACTTTCACTGTCTTTCTCCCACAGCTTGGTTAGCTTCATAAAGGATGAAGTATCGCATTGCAGCGCGCGCTGGGCACGCCTCGCAGGCATAACCACTTGTTATTGCGCGATCAGCCAATGGCTGAAGCCTTTGCTGATCCAGGTCAAAACCAACACAGCCTTACAAGTTGATACACAAGCTTGCCAGTGTGAAACACCCATTAACGGGGCCGAGACCTAAGATTTGATCGCGCCATCACCTGGCTCTCACCACAAGGAAGACACACCATGAAGACCCGGAACATTCTCCTCGTCACACTCGCCATCACAGCGAGCAGCGTCGTACTCGCGCAGCAATCCGCGCCCGCTGGCGAGCGTCCGATGCGCCAGCGCATGGAAGAACGCATCAAGGCTGCCGACGCCAACAAGGACGGCAAGATCTCGAAAACCGAAGCGGCCACGATCCAGCCTCTGACCGAGCACTTCGATGAGATCGACACCAACAAGGACGGCTTCCTTTCCCAGGACGAGCTGAAAGCCGCCGGCGACAGGATGCGCCGCGAGCACGGCGGTCGTCGTGGCCACGGCCCTCACGGCCCATTCGGTGCGGTCGACGCCAATCATGATCGCGTCATTACCCGTGACGAGATGGTCCAGCATCAGCAAAAGATGCTGCAGGACTTCGATGCTGCCGATGCCAACAAGGACGGCAAACTCAGCGCCGATGAAATGAAGGCCTTCCACGACAAGATGCGCGCTCAACGCCCACCACGCGGTGATGCACCACCTCCTGCCAAGTAAATCTGTCACCACACCAGAACAGGCGCACCCAGCACAGGTGCGCCTGTTTTCGTTTGTTGTAGCGCAACCTTGGCAATCTGGCGACTCGGATAGAATGAACCTTCTGCGAACGCGCCCTGTCCGAGCGCATGCCCATGTTCAGAAATGGGCTTCCAGTCACCACCTCCAACAGCGTTCCATATAGAAAACAAACATGAATGCGCTCAACCAGCTCTCACCGCGCCTGATCTTCCTGGCCCTCTTTGCCTTCTGCACCAGCCTCCTCGGGTACGGCCTTTACCTGCAGCACTATCAAGGCCTCGAGCCCTGCCCGCTGTGTATCCTGCAACGTTACGCATTCGTCGGCATCGCGCTGTTTGCCTTGCTGGGAGGACTGTTCAATCCACGTGGCATTGCACTCAAACTCTGGAGCGGTCTGATTGTCATCACCGCCATTGCAGGTGGCAGCGTGTCGATCCGCCAGAGCTGGCTGCAGCACAACCCACCGGAAGTCAGCACCTGCGGCCCGGACCTGAACTACATGATCAGCCACTTCCCCTTGTCGGACGCTTTGCCAAAACTCTTCCATGGAGAGGGCGATTGCTCGAAGGTCGACTGGAGTCTGTTCGGTCTGTCGATGGCCGAATGGGCGCTGGTGTGTTTCGTACTGGTCATTGCCATCAATATCTGGCTGATCTTGCGTCGCCGCACTGCCTGATACAGCGATCACGCAGCCAGTCAGAAGTCTGAAAAGAGCCGCCGGGAAATACATTTTCCGGCGGCTCTTTTTACTTCCAGTCCTTGCCCATATGGCCCCCAACCTGGCCTGACAAGCGGTTCATTTCACAAGACGCAATCGAATCTTATGCAGTAAGATTGCCGCATGGCAAACGTCAAGAAAAGCACTTCTGCAGCCGTCGCACCGGTCAAACAAGACATCGGGAAGGATGATGGCAAGGAGGCACGCGGCTCGATCCAGGTCATTGACCGGATGATGAGCCTGCTTGACGCACTTGCGCACCACCGGGAGCCGCCAGGGCTCAAGCAACTGGCTCAGGACACCGCCCTTCACCCCTCCACTGCACACCGCATCCTTGGCGCACTCGGCGCGAGTGGATTTGTCGAGCGCACCGATGGCGGGGCATACCGTCTCGGCATCCGTCTGCTGGAGCTCGGCAATCTCGTCAAGAATCGCATCTCGCTGCGCGAGACTGCCATGCCCTCGATGCTGCGCCTGCACGCTGCCACGGGCGAAAGCGTCAATCTGGGGATGCGTAGCGGCGACGAAATCGTCTATATAGAGCGCACCTCAAGTGGCCGCTCGGCCGTGCGCATCGTACATATCGTGGGAGCACGCGCGCCGTTGCACACCACCGCGACCGGCAAGTTATTCCTTGCGGAAGATGGCCCTGAGCTCAACCGGGAGTACGCCGACCGCACGGGCTTGCCCGGCAATACGCAAGCCTCGCTGACGACGCTCCAGGCACTCGAACAGGACCTTGCACGCGTGCGCCGCCAACAAGTGTCTTACGACATGGAAGAAGTGGAAGTAGGTGTGCGCTGCATCGCTGCGGGCATTCGCGATGACGACGGCGAGCTGGTCGCCGGCTTGTCGCTCTCCACGCCGACAGAACGGTTCAACCCCGACTGGGCACCATTGGTACGAAATACTGCAATGGAGATTTCGCGCGCACTTGGCTACAGCGGCGACGGCAAGATAGGCAACAAGCGCTGATCGTCCTGAGCCCTTCTTGTCTCCCGCGCCATTGCGGCGCGGCAGGTCCTGTCAGCCGTCAGTTAAGCTTGCTGAGCGTGGATACGCTGGCGATGCGAGCCGGTGCGACGGCAGTCTCAACCCACTTGCGGATGCGGATAGCGTCTGCCACGCGGGTAAAACGCCCCGACGAGTCCAGCAAGATGATTGCCATGCGCTTGTTGGCCAGCACGACTTGCATCACAAGGCATTTACCAGACTCGTTGATGTAGCCCGTCTTGGACAGGTTGATCTGCCAATCCGAGTTGCGCACCAAGGCGTTGGTATTGTGGAAGGCGCGCTCGCGGCCGCTCACCGGCACAGAATATTCGGCAGTGGTACTGAACTCGCGAATCAGGGGATAGTGCGAAGCTGCGGTGGTCATTGCTACGAGGTCGCGTGCAGACGCAACGTTATTGCGATTCAAGCCGATGCTGTCGTAAAAACGCGTTTCACTCAAACCCAGCGCCTTGGCCTTGTCATTCATAGCCTGGATGAAGGCTGAGTGACCACCCGGGTAAAAACGGCTCAGCGCCGAAGCAGCGCGATTTTCCGAAGCCATCAATGCCAGACGCAGCATGTCTTCACGCGTCAGGCGCGTGCCGACGGGTAGATGCGAGCTCGTGCCTTTGAGGCGATCCACGTCGTCATCCGTAATCTGCAACATCTCGGTCAAATCGAGATTCGCGTCCAGCACCACCATCGCGGTCATCAACTTGCTGATGGAGGCTATCGGCTGGGCCAGCGAAGCATTTTTTTCCAGGAGGACCTGGCCTGAATCCATGTCCTGCACGATAAACGCGGAGGACTTCAGGAGAGGATTGCCCTCACGATCAAAATCCGGAACTGCACGCGGCAGGTAAACCGTCTTGCGTGTCGTTGTGACCGCATTCTTCGTTCTGGTAGTTCTGGAGAACACAACCTTGTTGACGCGCGGTGCAGCAGCGCTGCTCCTTGTCGCCTTCGTCGCTTTCATCGTTTTGGCACGCGCACGATTTTGCTGACTAGCCGCACTCGCGTCTGCAGAACAGACCAGAGAAAGCGTCAGGACAGCCCCCATCAGCGCGAAAAACAAGCGATTCGAAATCATCTGCAACTCCAGTAAAACAACTGCTTCTTTAAATTGTAGCAATAGCTATGAAAATTAGACACATAGAAACGAAAGTTGATGCATTTACTCCGCTTCTGTCCAGACATGCTCGAATATGTCTGCCTGCTGCCCGAAGCCTACGCCGTCCTCTGACTCGTCAATGCGCAGAAAGTGCGCAATTTCAGCACGCCTTTTCATCGCATCGCGATAGCCCAGCTCCATCAATTCGCGCGTGTAGGGCTTCTCGAAAAGCAGATAACTGAGTATTGCGGAGCCTGCGCGGCCGTAGGCCCCCGTTCCGCGTAGCACGGTGCGCAACGCCCAAGGCAGGGCACGAACATGCTTCGCTGCAATGAAATCCAGGCGCTCACTGGGCGAAATTACCAGAGCTTCAATGGGCTTCAGCGACACCCCTGCCTTCTCACGTACCTCGGGCGGGATTCGCCCCCAAGTATCGTTGATACGTTGCAGCCTCTCAATGTCTACGGCCAGACCATCCAGAAAAATACTCGACATGGTATGACCGGCAATCTGGGCGGGTGAAGGGTAGCGATCAGATCGCGTGCGGCGGGTCTCGCCTTCCCGGCGGCCATTTCCGATCACCAGTACGCGTTCTGCCCCGAGATGCACAGCGGGGCTGACAGGAGCCAGTTGGCGCATCGATCCGTCGCCAAAATACTCGCGGTTGATTTTCACGGCCGGAAAAACAAAGGGGATGGCGCTCGAAGCCATCAAGTGATCCACGGTAATGCGGTGCTTGAGGCCAACCCGCTGGGCGCGACGCCACGGACTCACCTCGGCATTTGCCTCGTAGAAAGTCAGGCTCTCGCCCGTCGAATAACCCGAGCAGGTGACGCTGACCGCGTACAGATGGCCCGCCTTGATCGCGTCATCGATGCGGTTGAAGTCGAGGTGATGCTGCAAGAGCTCGCGCAGCGGAGTGTTGTCCAGCAGAGAGCGTGGGCTGCGGTGAAACAGCCACCCCATGAGCAGGGCTCCCGCCCAGCTCACTACAGATTGCATCACAGCCAATGTGTCGGAGCGATACACCTGGCTGACCGTGAAGTTGCGCCAGATCCACGCAAGGCGCCGCACGGACTCGCCGAAGTTGTCGGCATAGCAAGCCAGCGCCGCTGCATTTACGGCTCCCGCCGAAGTGCCGCAAACGATCTGGAAAGGATTGCCTTGGCGCCGTCCCCAGATCGTACGTACGGCACTCAACACACCAACCTGATATGCAGCACGCGCCCCTCCTCCGGTCAGCACAAGACCGACTTTGCCAGTCGATCTCTCTACGAGCCCATCTATCGTGACGCTTGCTGCTCTATGGTCTGCAAAGCCCTCGCCCATGACGCCCACCCTCCTGAAATGAGCTTACGGCATGTCGTCGCCCGCGCTTGACTCAGGAAGACTGTCGGTTGCGTTACAACCGACAGGCGCTCACCTTGATTCGTTGGCCTGCCCCAAGTCCCGCCCGGCTTCGACAACCGTCAAAGCAGCCATGTTGACGATGCGGCGTACCGTCGCAGTAGGCGTCAGGATATGCACGGGCTTCGCTGTACCCAGCAGGATCGGCCCGACCGTCATGCCCTCACCCGAGGCGGTCTTGAGCAGATTGAAAGCGATATTGGCTGCATCCAGGGTCGGAAAGACCAGCAGATTCGCATCTTCCCGCATGTGCGCATTCGGGAAGATTTGCATTCTGATTTTTGCGTCCAACGCTGCGTCGCCGTGCATCTCCCCTTCGACCTCAATATCAGGGCGACGCGACTGCAAGAGCTGGAAGGCGTCACGCATCTTGGTCGAGGTGGGTGAATCATCGGTGCCAAAGCTCGAGTGCGACAGCAGCGCCACCTTTGGCATCATGCCAAAGCGGCGCACCTCCTCGACAGCCAGGCACGTCATCTCGAATATCTGCTCGGCATTCGGATCGTAGTTAACATACGTATCGCACAGAAAGATGGTTCGCCCCGGCAGCACCAGCAAGTTCATGGCGTAGAAGTTGTGGACGCCTTCGCGACGCCCGAGCACGGTATTGACCAGCGAAAGATGCTGATCATGCATCCCGTAGGTGCCGCAGATCATGCCATCTGCGTAACCAAACTTGAGCAACAAGGCCCCGATCAGGGTCGTGCGACGGCGAACCTCGCGCTTGGCGTATTCCACTGACACCCCTCGACGCTCCATCAAGCCGTGATAGTGCGTCCACAGCTCACGGTAACGCGGATCCGAGTCCTGGTTCACCAACTCGAAATCGATCTCCGGCCGCATGCGCAGGCCAAATCGTTCGATATACATCGAGACTACGTCAGGACGGCCAATCAGGATCGGGCGCGCCAAGCCCTCGTCTACGACGGCCTGCACGGCCCGCAACACGCGCTCGGATTCACCTTCTGCAAAGATGATGCGTTTGGGCGCACGCTTGGCCGCAGAGAACACCGGCTTCATGATCAGGCCGGACTGCCATACGAAATTGTTCAGCTGCTGCGTGTAGGCATCCCAGTCCTGGATCGGCCGCGTCGCCACGCCCGACTCCATCGCTGCACAGGCCACCGCCGGTGCGATCTTGACGATGAGACGAGGATCGAAAGGCTTGGGAATGATGTACTCAGGGCCGAACGAACACGGCTGTTCGCCATAAGCGGCCGCGACGATGTCCGAGGCTTCCACCTGCGCGAGCTCGGCGATCGCACGCACTGCGGCGAGCTTCATCGCGTCATTGATCGTCGTCGCTCCGACGTCGAGCGCACCGCGGAAAATGAACGGAAAACACAGGACGTTGTTGACCTGGTTCGGGTAGTCGGAGCGCCCAGTGGCGATGATCGCGTCCGAGCGCACGGCTTTGGCTTCGCCGGGAAGGATCTCCGGCACGGGATTGGCGAGCGCGAAGATGAGCGGATGCGGCGCCATGCGCGCAACCATGTCCGGCTTCAAAACGCCCGCCGCCGACAAGCCGAGGAACACGTCAGCGTTGTCGATCACCTCCCCTAGCGTGCGCGCCGAAGTTTCCTTCGCGTAGCGTGCCTTGATGGGCTCCATCTCCTCGATGCGTCCTTCATAGACGACACCCTTGATGTCGGTCACCCAGATGTTCTTGACCGGGATGCCCAGCATCACCAAGAGATCGAGACAGGCCAGCGCCGCCGCCCCCGCGCCCGAGGTCACCACCTTGACCTGATCGAGAGGCTTGCCCATCAATTTCAAGCCATTGAGTATCGCCGCGCCGACGACGATCGCCGTGCCATGCTGGTCATCATGGAAGACCGGAATCTTCATGCGCTCGCGCAGCTTGCTTTCGATGTAGAAGCACTCGGGCGCCTTGATGTCTTCCAGATTGATACCGCCGAAAGTCGGCTCCAGTGAAGCGATGATGTCGATCAATTTATCGGGATCGCGCTCATCGATCTCGATATCGAACACATCGATACCGGCAAATTTCTTGAAGAGAACGGCCTTACCTTCCATCACCGGCTTTGCAGCCAGTGGACCAATCGGGCCAAGCCCCAGCACCGCCGTGCCGTTGGTAACAACGCCAATCAGATTGGCTCGTGCCGTGAGTTCGCTCGCCTGTGCTGGATCATCGACGATGGCATCACACGCCGCTGCCACACCCGGAGAGTAAGCCAGCGAGAGATCGCGCTGATTACTGAGAAGCTTGGTTGGCGTAACCGATATCTTTCCCGGCCGCCCTTGACGGTGGTACTCCAGCGCCTCGGCGCGAATTCTTTCATCCATGAACCCACCTCTTGAAATTCAGCCACCGGCTGCATGCATGTCACAAGCATGCAAGAGCCGCACCGGAAAGCGCAGCGCTTTCCGGTGAGCTACATTCTACGACTCGGCACTGGAAGACTGTCCCCGGGAAAACCACAAGAAATCGTGGAAATCTGCAGCACCACCTGCACGGGAAACTGACGGGAAAAAGAGAAGGAGGGAGATGATTGAATCGGCCAACGCCGACGAAGAGACCTTGCCACCAATCAGGGAGAAGCGCTCAAGGCAACCACCTTATGCAGAAAATCACTGCAGTGCCGGGCTACAAGCCGTGGAAGCACTGCCACGCCAGATCAATCAACCAGGGTTTCCGGTCGACTCGACATCCTTGGTAGTTGCCACGACCGGCACCACGCCTGATGTGTTCGCAGCAACTTCTGCACGCACGCTGCCGAACTTCATGATCTGACGAAAGCGCTCAACTTCGTTCAGGACCTTTGCAGCGTAGGTCATATCGGACGCATCAGAAACGCCACCGTACTGCTGCAAGGCCGCTTCGAGCGCACCATTGTTACGCATGTACTCGCGCAAGATGCGCGCACCGACGCGGATGTTCTCGGTCGGCTCCAGCAGGGCAACTGCGCCCAGTGAGGAATCAATCTTGTCTTGATGGAAACGCGGGATGATCTGCATCAGACCCTGCGCACCGAAAACGCTCTCAGCCAGAGGGTTGAAGCCGGACTCAACGGAAGTCACAGCCAGAATCAGCACCGGATCCACCTTGGTTGCACGGCCTTCGTGAATGGAGGTCCATACCAACTGCTCCAGGCCCGTTGCCGACACTTTGTAGCGTTTGGCAAGGTATTGCACCAAGCGCGTGTATTCAGGACTCAGCTTGCCCTGCTCCACTGGTGAGGCGTCAGCAACACCATCAGCAACGGCCAGCACCTCAGCTTCGGCAGGATGGAAGGCAACGCGCGGATTAAGCCCATCAACGCCATGTGCGGCATATTGATAAGCGACCAGACTCACCACCAGAACACCGGCAACGAGCAGACTGCCGTGCGCAAAATTCAGGAAAAAACTGGCGGCGTGCCCTGCGAACCGCTTAAGAAACTTCACATCAGACATCTTGACCTCCACACGTTGCCACGTCGGACGGCTTTGGCGCACAAACACTTCGTGCGCGGCCGAAGCCAATCGTCTCGCAATTGGCCCCAAGGACATGGACAGACTCTCGACGGATGCCCCTGCAGCAGGCAGGTTCCGTCTTGTTTTACCGATCTCCTACTGCCCGCGAATACCACTCCGGCAAACAGTGAATCTCTGGTTGAAGTCTTGCCAGGCGTCACTTTGATGACAGACAGACGGCAAGATTCGTGGCTCAGGATTGCGCCCACAAGGGCAGAAAACCTGATTTATTTGACATCTCCAAAAACGCTTTTCCAGCTTTTCGGCCACGTCAGGATGGGGCCATTCTATTGATTTGATTGAACTTTGTCAATCCACCACCAAACCCCCGCCCCACGGGGACTTTGCATTTGTCATACTCCGATTTCGTGCTGGATATCACGCGCCATGCGACCGTTCGTCGCCCCTGGCTAAAGCTGCACGCGATGGCTGATACAAAGAAAAAGGGGCGCTCGCGCGCCCCTTTTGATTCACCAACAACTCCGATCAGGAAGGACGGGAGCCAGATGGGAATGGCCAGGCAGCCGTCGGGTTCAGCGACGACTTGAGACCTGGAGTTGCCGCCGTCGAAGGCGTTGGCTTTACTTCTGCGGCAGCTGCCGGTGCTGCGGCAGCAGGCGCTGCAGGCGCAGCGGCAGCAGGCGCAGGTTCCGACTTTGGCGCAGCGGCCTTCTTGGCAGCAGCCTTTTTCGGCGCCGCCGTCTTGGGAGCAGCCTTCGGTGCCGAAGACTTCTTCACTGCAGGCTTGGCAGCGGCTTTGACAGGAGCAACCTTCTTTACAGCAGGCTTGGCAGCTGGCTTCTTCGCAGCAGGTTTGGCAGCAGCTTTCGCAGGTGCCTTTTTCGCTGCAGGCTTAGCAGCGGCCTTCTTGGCTGCTGGCTTCTTGGCAGCCGGCTTTGCTGCAGCCTTAGGTGCGGCCTTCTTCACAGCAGGCTTGGCTGCTGGCTTCTTGGCAACAACCTTCTTGGCTGCCGGTTTCGCTGCCGCCTTAGGCGCTGCCTTCTTCACTGCAGGCTTGGCTGCCGGCTTCTTGGCAACAACCTTCTTGGCTGCTGGCTTGGCCGCAACCTTCTTGGCTGCTGGCTTTGCAGCTGCCTTAGGCGCTGCCTTCTTCACTGCAGGCTTGGCTGCTGGCTTCTTGGCAACGACCTTCTTGGCTGCTGGCTTGGCCGCAACTTTTTTGGCTGCCGGCTTTGCTGCTGCCTTAGGCGCCGCCTTCTTCACTGCAGGCTTTGCAGCAACCTTCTTGGCTGCTGGCTTTGCAGCTGCCTTGGGGGCTGCCTTCTTGACTGCAGGTTTCGCAGCCGCCTTCTTGGTACTGGACTTTGCTGTTGCCATCACACACCTCCTTTGCTAGTCGCTGGGGTTTCAAGCCCAACACGAGGAAAGCACCGCCAGCCTGGCAAGCTGGAAGTGCGTTGCCGTACTACCGTACGGCGCTGGAAAAACCGTCCAACAAAAACGAAAGCAGCGCGCCCTGCTTCTCTTGCGAGAAACGGGACGCGCTGCCAATACTTGAGGACTGCTCACATTGACCACCGCAATGCGGTGGGTGAACGTGAGCACCCCGAAGGGCGCTCGAAAGTCGAAAAGGATTCTGCAAGCAGGAGATCAATCCCAACTCAGTGCTCCACCTGTTTGATATTCGATGACGCGGGTCTCGAAGAAATTGCGTTCCTTCTTGAGGTCCAGCATCTCGCTCATCCATGGGAAAGGATTCTCGGCTCCTGGGTAAATCGCATCGATGCCGATCTGCTGGCAACGACGGTTTGCGATGAAGCGGAGATATTCCTTGAACATGGAAGCATTCAGACCCAGCACGCCGCGCGGCATGGTGTCTTCGGCATAGCGGTACTCAAGCTCGACACCTTGCTGCATCAGGTCGCGGATTTCCTCGCGGAACTCCGGCGTCCAGAGATGCGGGTTTTCAAGCTTGATGGTGTTGATCAGGTCGATACCGAAATTGCAGTGGGTCGACTCGTCACGCAGGATGTACTGGTACTGCTCGGCAGCGCCCATCATCTTGTTCTGGCGACCCAGCGCCAGGATCTGCACGAAGCCAACATAGAAGAACAGGCCTTCCATGATGCAGGCGAAGACGATCAGCGAGCGCAGCAGTTGCTGATCGGTCTCGTGCGTGCCGGTCTTGAAGTGCGGATTGGTCAGGATGTCGATGAACGGGATGAGGAACTCATCCTTGGCACGAATGCTGGCGACCTCGTGGTACGCATTGAAGATCTCGCCCTCATCCAGACCGAGCGACTCGACGATGTATTGGTAGGCATGCGTGTGGATGGCCTCTTCGAAAGCCTGGCGCAGGAGGAACTGACGGCACTCAGGCGCGGTGATATGCCGATAGGTTCCGAGCACGATGTTGTTCGCAGCCAGAGAGTCGGCCGTGACGAAGAAGCCGAGGTTGCGCTTCACAAGGCGACGCTCATCGTCAGTCAAACCATTCGGATCTTTCCACAGCGCGATGTCGCGCGACATGTTGATCTCTTGCGGCATCCAGTGGTTGGCACACGTGGAGAGGTACTTCTCCCAAGCCCACTTGTACTTGAACGGCACGAGCTGGTTGACGTCAGTCGCACCATTGATGATTCGCTTGTCAGCGATGTTGATGCGACGAAATTCGTCACCATCCTCAAGGTCGCTGGCATGTGTCGACGAAACCGATGCAGCACTCGCCAGGGAATGCGCTCCCTGCGACAGGGACGACTGCGTCTGCAGTCTTGCCTGCGATGAGTTCGTGCTCACAACATCAATATCGTTTTCAAAGTTCAGCATGCCATTATCCTTTAGATGATTTTGCATTTGAATGCAAACATTTTCTACTTCGAGTTGACCGCCGATCGCCAGTACTGGCGCGGCTCTCCACGCGATCAACTCATTTGTCATTTTCACCAACTGCCCGCAAAGCCGCGCCAGACAAGCATCTACGCAAACCACTCTGCAAACCATTGCAGCGCAACAGCCTGCAAGGCAACAGTTGTTCGATACACAACACTTTTTGATCGACTGCGCGCACACGTTGCGAGCACATCTTTGTCGTCGACCACTCCATCACACTCGCGAAGCGTTTCCTTGCGAGCAAAAAAATCACTGCGCCACCCTCCCCTGCGATGTGTTTTGCATTCGCGCAAGACATCGCAGAGAGGATTCATGTGACGCTTATCGTCACTTTCCGAAGCAGCTCATCGCCGCCCGAAAAGCAGACCCTTCATCAGCAACTTACTGGCAAGACTCGCACTCAGGATTGTCGATCGAGCAGAACTTCGCTTCGACAACTTCTTCGCTCGCAGTGTTGATGCTGCCGGCACTTGCCGCGCTGATGCCACCACTCACCGGCACAGCATTCAGCTCACCACCGCGTCCCGTCGACTTCTCTGCCGCTGTCGCACCCATCGCACGCAGGTAGTAGGTTGTCTTCAAGCCACGCAGCCAAGCGAGCTTGTAGGTCTCATCGAGCTTGCGACCCGACACACCGGCCATGTAGATGTTGAGCGACTGCGCCTGGTCGATCCACTTGGCGCGACGTGCAGCGGCTTCGACAATCCACTTCGGTTCGATCTCGAACGCGGTCGCATACAGACGACGCAGCTCTTCAGGAATGCGATCGATCTTGGCCAGCGATCCGTCGAAGTACTTCAGGTCGGCAACCATCACTTCGTCCCACAGACCGAGCGCCTTCAGATCACGCACCAGGCTTTCGTTGGTGACGGTGAACTCACCGGAGAGGTTCGACTTCACGAACAGGTTCTGGAAGGTCGGCTCGATACACGCATCCACACCCACGATGTTGGAGATGGTTGCAGTCGGCGCGATGGCGACGCAGTTGGAGTTGCGCATGCCGACCTTGTGGATGCGCTGACGCAGGCTTTCCCAATCGAGCGTCGCGGAGCGATCCACTTCGACGAAGCCACCACGTTGCTCTTCGAGCAGCTTGAGCGAGTCGAGCGGCAGGATGCCACGGTCCCACAGCGAGCCCTTGAAGCTGGAGTAACGACCGCGCTCTTCGGCCAGATCGGTCGAGGCCCAGTATGCGTAGTAGCACACGGTCTCCATCGAACGGTCGGCGAACTCGATTGCCTCTTGCGATGCGTACGGCACGCGCAGCGCATGCAGGCAGTCCTGGAAGCCCATGATGCCCATGCCAACCGGGCGATGCTTCAGGTTGGAATTGCGCGCTTTGCCAACGGCGTAGAAATTGATATCCACCACGTTGTCGAGCATGCGCATGCCAGTGCGGATCGTGCGCTTGAGCTTGTCGTGATCCAGCTCCTTGCCACCCTTGCCGCTGTCCTTCAGGTGCGCCAGCAGGTTGACCGAGCCCAGGTTGCAGACGGCGATTTCGCTGTCGGAAGTATTGAGCGTGATCTCCGTGCAGAGATTGGAGCTGTGCACCACACCAACGTGCTGTTGTGGCGAACGGATATTGCAAGGATCCTTGAAGGTGATCCATGGGTGACCCGTCTCGAACAGCATCGACAGCATCTTGCGCCACATCTGCAAGGCAGGCAGGCGACGGAACAGCTTCAGCTCGCCTGCATCGGCCTTGCGTTCGTAGGCGACGTAAGCCTCTTCGAAAGCCTTGCCCCACTTGTCGTGCAGATCAGGCACGTCGGAAGGCGAGAACAGGGTCCACTCACCGGCATCCATCACACGCTTCATGAACAGGTCGGGAATCCAGTTGGCCGTGTTCATGTCGTGGGTGCGACGACGCTCGTCACCGGTGTTCTTGCGCAGCTCAAGGAACTCCTCGATGTCGAGGTGCCAGGTTTCGAGGTACGCGCAGACCGCGCCCTTGCGCTTGCCACCTTGATTCACGGCGACGGCCGTGTCGTTCACCACCTTGAGGAAAGGAATGACACCCTGGCTCTTGCCATTGGTGCCCTTGATACGGGCACCCAGTGCGCGCACCGGCGTCCAGTCGTTGCCGAGACCGCCAGCGAACTTCTGGAGCATGGCGTTTTCCTTGATCGCGCCATAGATGTCTTCCAGGCTGTCATCGACCGTTGTCAGGTAGCAGGACGACAGTTGCGAGTGCAACGTGCCGGCATTGAACAAGGTCGGCGTCGAGCTCATGAAGTCGAAGGTCGACAGCACGTTATAGAACTCGATGGCACGCGTCTCGCGATCGACCTCACCGAGCGCCAGGCCCATGGCAACGCGCATGAAGAACACTTGTGGCAGTTCGATGCGACGCTCTTCAATGTGCAGGAAGTAGCGGTCGTACAGGGTTTGCAGGCCAAGGTAGCCAAACTTCAGGTCGCGCGATGCATCAATGGCGGCGCCAAGGCGAGCCAGGTCGTACTCACCCAGTTTGCGATCCAGCAGTTCAGCGCCGATACCAACCTTGATGTAACGCGGGAAGTATTCCGCGTAACGCGTTTGCATATCGTCTTGCTGCACCTCTTCACCCAGCACTTCGAGGCGGATCTCATGGAGCTGCAGGCGAGCCGTTACATAGTTATAGTCAGGGTCCTTCTCGATCAGCGTGCGAGCCGCGAGGATCAACGCCTTCCGGACTTCTTCACCAGGCACGCCGTCGTACAGATTGCGCAGCGCGGCATCAAGGATAGGCTCGGCACTGACGTGATCGCCGAGGTTAACGCACGCGGACTCAACGAGACGCTTCAGTGCGGCAATGTCCAGCGGACGACGAACACCGTTCTCGACCACGTGCAATGCAGGCTCGGCGGCTGTCTGGGCGTGCTGGGCAACATCCGCAGCGCGCTCGGCCGAACGCTTCTCGCGATAGAGAACATAGGCACGCGCCACATCGTGCTCGCCTGAACGCATCAACGCGAGTTCGACCTGATCCTGGATGTCTTCAATATGGAACGTGCCGCCATTCGGTTGACGACGCACCAGTGCGTTGACGACGCCATCGGTCAACTGCCCGACGACATCCCGCACACGTGCAGATACCGCACCATGCGAGCCTTCGACGGCCAGGAACGCCTTGGTCATCGCCACAGCAATCTTGGCCGGCTCAAAATGCACCACCGCACCATTGCGACGGATGATCTTGTAGTCCGCGTAATCCGTCGCCGAAGACTGGCTGGTAGGGATGACGCCGCTCGTGGCGACAAAGGACGGCTGTTGCGCGTCGATCGCAAGCTGCATGAACTCTCTCCTTGATGATGCTTCCGTTGCTTCAACCCCTCACGAAGCTGGCAACAGAATCTGGGTGACTGGATAACTTGAAAACGCTTGCAAACTGGCTTGAAATCTTGGTCTTCGCTTGCCCTCCCTCTCCAGCAGTCACTCTTGTTCGTGAAATCTGCCGAGCTGGAAACCTACTAGATGTAGTAGCGAAGTGACCACTTGCGACTAATTCTAGTGGTGGCTCTGGTAACTGACAAGCAGGATTTTTATTGTTTTGGCGTTGTGCAATGCGCCAAGATGTGAACCTGGCCAGGGACGATTGCGCAGAGCAAGGAATGACGCCAGCGAGCGTCAGATTCAGCGCGCGTCAATACGGACTCTCACCTTGCCGGCGACGCCAGTGCGGCAGAGTTTTCACCCGGAATTCGGGCCAGAGACGACAGAGAAAACAAACGCTGGAACCAGCGCAAAGTGATCCTCCGGGAGCCCTCATCCGGAAGGCCGCGGCTTCATGAAACACCCCGGCCATTCATGCCAGGCAGCTCAACCAGAGGCGGCGCCCTGCGCTGCAAGCAGCGCACGCAAGCGGGGCCACTCGAAGAATGGCCCCGGGTCCGTCTTGCGGCCGGGCGCGATGTCGCTGTGCCCGCAGATATCGGCCAGCGGATGGCGTTCGCGGATGCGTAGCAGCAGGCGACTGAGGCAATCGTACTGCTCGGCGCGGAATGGCAGCGTGTCACTGCCTTCGAGCTCGATACCAATGGAGAAATCATTGCAGCGTTCGCGCCCTTGCCAGCTCGACACGCCAGCGTGCCAGGCGCGTCGGGCGGTCGGCACGAACTGCATGAGGCTGCCATCACGACGAATGAAGAAGTGGGCGGACACGCGCAGCTGCACGATGCTTGCGTAATACGGATGCTCGTCCGGGTCCAGCCGATTGGTGAATAGCTGCTCGACGCCCGGACCGCCAAATTGATCGGGCGGCAGGCTGATGGCGTGGATGACGACCAGGTCAACGCCGCCCCCTTCCGGTCGCTCGTCGTGATTGGGAGAGGCGACGAAATGCGCACCCGGAATACGGCCGTCGTCATCGAGAGGAGCAATCCATTGCAAGGCTGGCATGGCGATACAGAGTCAGTCGTGAGACGAAAAAGAAGTCCCGCGGCTGCGAGCTTGCTCGGCGGCGACCCATTGGTTGAGCAAACGGCGGGCAGCGGGGGCCAGTTCGCCGGCAGTCAAGCCTACCGGCCCGACGCCATGGCTCACCAGCTCATCAGCCGCTGCGCCATGCAGATGCACCGCACCCAACAAAGCGGCTTCGGCACTCCAGCCTTGAGCAAGCAAGGCGGTGAGCAGACCAGTCAGCACATCGCCGCTGCCCGCGCTGGCGAGCCCCGCATTGCCGGTGAGATTAATGAACCAGCGCCCATCCGGAAAGGCGACGATGCTACCCGCACCCTTGAGCAAGACATGGGCGCGATAGCGGCGCGCCAGTGCGCAGCACATCGTCACGCGATCGGACTGCACTTCGGCCAACGCGCATTGCATCAGACGCGCAGCTTCCGCCGGATGAGGTGTCAGCAAAGTGGGCGATTCGCGCTGGGTCAGCATGGTTTGCAGCGTCGGTGTCGAGGCCACCAGGTTGAGTGCATCCGCATCCAGCACCAAGGGGCCGGAAAAACCGAGCGCACGCCGCAACTGCTGTCCGGCGACTTCCGACTGCCCCATGCCGGGTCCCAACGCGAGCGCATTGCACAGCAGATGCAGATCTCCCGGAGGACGCAACATCAACTCGGGCTGCATGCCGTCCACAGTGGGGGCCTGGAGATCGAGCAAGCCCACATAGACACGACCAGCTCCGCCATACAGGCAGGCACGTGCTGCAAGTAAAGCGGCGCCAAGCATGCCCGCAGCGCCGCCGATCACGCCGGCCTGCCCATAACTGCCCTTGTGAGAATTTGCCGCACGCGGCCGCAAGCCCTGGGCGAAATGCGCGCGCTCCAGCACTCGCCCTTCCGCCGACGACGGCGGCAGATCCAGCGCGTGTAGCGCAAGCTCACCACAATGATCGGGACCATCCAGCGTCAGCAAACCAGGTTTGAGCGCAATGAAACTGGAAGTATGGGTCGCACGCACGGCAACGCCCATGACGCGCCCGCTGTCGCTATCGATACCCGAGGGCACATCAAGCGACAGCACAGGGCAGCTCAAGGCATTGAGGCGCGCAATCCAGTCCGCGTAACGCCCTTCGAGTGGGCGAGTCAGGCCGATGCCGAACAGCGCATCAATGGCGAGGCCCCACTGACCTCCCAGAAAATCCGTCACGGTCTGACCGCCAGCCGCTTGCCATGCCAGTCGTGCCGCACGCGCATCTGCGGGCATCCGGGTCTCATCGGCAGCGCACACCATCACCACATCGCAGCCCGCCGCACGCAGTAGACGCGCGACTACGAAACCATCACCACCATTGTTACCGGGCCCCGCCAACACCAGCACGCAGCCTTGCTTGTCTACTAGAAGTGCTTGCGCCCTTTCAGCCGCCGCCTGCCCGGCCCTTTCCATCAGAGCAGGCTGCAAATTGGCGTATTGACGTTCGACCTCACGCACTTCAGCGGCACGCAGGATTACACCAGCAAGCGAATGAGCCCCGACGGCGCTCAACGCGTCACACCCCGCTGCTCGTTCATCAGATTCAGCAGGTGCACGACCGGGATGGCGTAGGTAATACCTGTCGGGTTACTCAACCCGGCCTCGCGTGCCGAGCGGACCAGCCCGGAATTGATGATGCCGATGACCTGCCCAGTCTCCGGCTCGAACAAAGGGCTACCGCTGCTCCCGGGATATGCGATTGCGTCGAGCTGGTAGATAGGAAATGAGTCGGCCAGCTGGCGGATCAGCGGACCATCGAGTCGATTGGCGTTCGGCCGCGGAACGCCGGTGGGTGCCACAGCCGAAATGACGCCTGAATGCGTAGTCGGATACAGGCCAAGGACATTGCCTATCGGAAAGCCGGTAAAAGCCACCGCCTGCCCTTCACGCACCTCCGTCGTTGAAAACCCCAGCGCGGGCAGACCCGGCCCGCTCTTCAACTTGAGCAACGCCAGATCGTGTCGCTCATCGATGGCCAGACGCGTGACTTCACGCACCTCTCCTGCCCCCCCCTTGCTCGGCACGCTGACCACCAGCGTCTCAAGCTGCTCGGTATTGAGCGGTTGCGTCAGCTTCACATGCGCATTGGTAGCGATCAGGCTACCGTCTCCCACCACGAAGCCCGTCCCCAGAAACATGAAGGCCGGACTGCGCGTACGCTGAAAGGTGCCCACCACAACGACTGAAGGCTTGATGCGTTGCAGGGTATCCGGCAAGGCGGCATTGACAGTTGTATTGCCTGCCAGCAACGCACACGCGACCAGCACGAGGAGGATGCCTTGAAGCATTAGCCGAAGCACCTTCGCTTCAACGCACTGCGATGCCGGCAGCCACGACGGGAGAAGGCTCGGTAAGCGTCGCGTCGAACGGGTGCTGTGGCTGCTTGTAGAAGGCATAGATCTTTTTCACGTAGAAGGCTGTTTCCATGAAGGGCGGAATGCCACGAAAACGATCGACCGCACCTTCTCCCGCATTGTAGGCGGCGACGGCAAGCAACACATCCCCGCGATAGTAGGCAAGCAACCAACGCAAATAGGAAAGGCCGCCACGGATGTTCTGGCCTGGATCAAAAGTATTGCGCACCTTGAAGCGTGCAGCGGTATCCGGAATGAGCTGCATCACACCAAGGGCGCCACGCGAGGAGCGCGCCAGCAGATCGAGATTGGACTCGGAGACTGCAATCGCCAACGCGAGGCGCGGATTGATACCGTACTGCGGTGCCAGCAGACGGATGAGTTCGGCAATCTTCTGCTTGTTGGCGGGCAGACCGGCAATATAAGCATCGAGATCAGCGGCGTCGGCATTCACGAGCTCGTCGAGCGTTGCTGGCGTGGCGTTGCTGGAGCCTGTCGCCGCCTTGCTCACCTCGCGCGCGGTCGCCACTTTCGTCATGCATTCGGGCTGTTCGCCGGAAGGCTCGCCCAGACGCCGCAGCGCGTTACCGGCAGCAACGTGTCCCTGCGCCGCTGCCATGGAGAGAAGCGTTGCCGCATAACCCACGTGGCGGACCACGCCGCGGCCGCTCGCATACAGCCAGCCAAGACTGTACAAGGCCTCGGCGTCGCCCAGTCTTGCCGCGTCACAGTAATAACGCGCAGCCAGCTCCGGATCACGAGCAGCGCCCTCGCCATATTCGTAGGCTTTGCCCTGGTCAAGGTAGCTACGCGCCAGCGCAGCGCGTGCACCGTCCGACAGGCTCGGTACAGCGGGAGCGTCGCTCCCCCATACGGCAGCCGCTTGTAACGTCGCCGTCAATGCAAAGACGAACCTCACGTAGCGCAGCGGACGATAGAGCGAATTACAAGGCGCCGAGTACATCAGCCTGATTCCGCTCACATCGCCCGGCGCGGATATCAAAGCGTCTTGATGAACGCGTCGATTTCCTTATGCAAAGCCATCTCGGCAGGCACGCCCTCCAGCGCAGTCGTTGCCTCCTTGCGCGCGGCACTCTTATCGCCGGATTTGGCGAGGGCCTTGGCGTATCCCAAGCGCACGGCTGATGCCTTCGGCCCGACTTCGACCGCCTGCTTCAGTAGCGCGAGACCGCGCTGCTGCTGGCCACGCTCAAAGAAAATGGTCCCGGCAGTTTCCATCACCGCCGGCATTTTCGGCGCCGCTTTCAATGCCTGTTCGGCATACTCGACAGCCTTGGGATCCGACTGTTTGTTGGCGGCCCAGGCAAGATTATTCAGAACGACAGCATTGCCGGGCGTCGCCGCATTGGCAGCCTTCAGCTGTTCAAGCGCCTCCGCATACTTGCCTGCGTTCAGAGCATCTTCGGCCACTTGCATGCGCACATTGCTGTCTTTGGGATTGATCTTGACCCAGTCAGCCACGAGCTTCTGCGCTTCGGCAGTCTTGCCCTGCTGAAGCAAGGCCGTGCGCAGACCGAGGACGATCTGAGCAGTCTTGGCACGCTGAAAAGCCTGCTGCAGCACAGTCTCTACCTGCAACCAGCGCTTGTCCTGGGCGGCAATTTCGGCCTCCAGCATGAAGCCAACCGGCGATTTCGGTTGTTTGGTCTGCAGATCCTGGGCGAGCGTAATCGCCTCACTGCCACGCTTGTTCTTGACGAGGATGCTGGCCAGGCGCTGATAGGCATCAACGAAATCGGGCTTGAGCTCGATTGCCTTGCGCAAGGACGCTTCTGCCGCAGCTTCGTCACCCGCAACATGCTGTGCATCCGCCAGATCAATCAGTGCAGCGGGGCTATTAGGTTCAGCACTCTGGAGTTTCTGGAACGTCGTTACTGCTTGCTGCTTTTCACCCGCTGCAAGTTGCACGCGCCCCAGCAAGCTTGCCGTCGCCTTGTTGTCAGGATCAGCCGCTTGCGCCTGCTGGGCAACGTTCAGGGCCTGCTTTGTATCGCCAGCACGCAACAGAAGCTGGACCAGCGCAATGCGCGCCTCGTTCTTGGTTGGATCCGCCCCTACGCCCTTCTCAAGCGTAGCGCGCACATCAGCCGTTGAGGCGCCGGTCTCTGCCTGCAGCTGCGCCAGCAGCACGTAGGCACGGACATTCTTGGGCTCCTGCTGTATGAGCTTGTCAAAACGCTTGCGAGCGTCCTGTGGTTTGCCGTCAACCACATCCAGCCGCGCCAATTGGGAGATAGCGCCGATATTGCCGGGCTGCAATTCAAGTGCGCGCTCGAACGCTTTGCGTGCGCCGGCCACGTCCTTGGTTGCCAACAACACAGAACCCTTGATGTTGAAGGTTGCCGCGTTGTTGGGTTGCTTCTTTTCGAGTGCAGCTAGGGCCTGCATTGCTTTAGCGTTGTCGCCTTTACGCAAATGCGTCGAAATGATGGCGGTGTCTGCAACGATGCTATCAGGATCCCTGCTGGATACAGCCTCCAGATCCTGCATGGCACGCACGTCATCGCCTGCAGCCATGCGCGCCATGCCAAGGCGGGTCTGGGCCGTGGAAGACGAGGGCGCTAGCGCGGAGGCCTTGGCCAGATACTCGGTGGCCTTGGCAAAATCTCCCGACAGCATGTATGCCTGACCCGCCATGCTCAGTAGCTCGCCGTCATTGGCGCCCTTGTCCAGCATTGGCTTGATGATCTCCAGCGCGTGCGCCGAATCGCGCACGGCAAGGTAAGACTGTGCCAGCAGGCGCCGCGGCAGAGGCCACTCCGGACGACGCTGGATCACCTTCTGCAGCATGGTCTCGGAGGTCAACGCATCACCCAGCTGGATGTTTGCGGAAGCAGCCAGAACGAGCGCGAGATCGTTGTCGGGGGCAACACGCAACACCGTGTTCGCAGCATCCCGCGCAACGACAAACTTGCCCGCAATGAGAGCCGCCGCCCCTTCGAAATATGTAGCACGTATATCGTTTGGAGCAATTTTCCGGAAAGCCGCAATGGCAGAAGCAATCTCGTCCTGCTTTCCGCCCTGGATGTAAAGTGGGATCAGACGCAGCAGCGGCCTGGTGTCTTCCGGCGCGCCCGCAGCCGTTGACTTGAAAACGGCAATCGCCTCCTCGGTTTTCTTCTGCGCGGCCAGCACATCGCCTTTCAGCAGCAGGGCTTCTATCGCATTCGGTTGAGCCTTGATGATGGCATCGAGCGAGGCCATCGCTGCCGCCGAATCTCCATTGGCGAGCTTGATTCGCGCCTGTCCGATACCTGCCGCAACCAAACCGGGCTGCGCCTGCTCGGCAAGGAAAAACTGCTTTCCTGCGTTGTCAAAATCACTCAAAGCGGCATACGCATTGCCCAGCGCCACGGCAAGTGCCGCCTTGCCTTGCGGCGTCACGGCCTGCTTGTTGCCGAACTCCGCGATCGCCTTGTCTGCCTGCCCTTGGGCAACCAGAGCTGTCACCAACAACGGCATGATGTCGTCCGGCTTGCTGCCGGCGTCCTGCGCCTTGCGCAGCTCTCGTTCAGCACCCGCGAAATCGTTCTGCGCCATCAGCACGCGCGCAAACAGCAAACGCGCCTCCGCATGCTCCGGCTTGACCTGCAAAGCGTTCTTCAGCTGGATCGTCGCGGTATTGAAGTCACGCTTGTCAAAAGCCGTCTGCGCCGACGAGACCAGTTTGTCTGGATTGTCGCCACACCCACTCAGACTGATTACTGAGCCTACGAGGCAGGCTGTCGCCAGTTTGCGCGCGTCGAACTTGAACATGCCGTTATTCCTTTGTCTCGGGATTCTTGATGGATTGTGCTGCCTGAATTGTTTTGCCTGGGAGGAGCGGCCGTGACGATAGCCGCGGCCCCCTGCGAACCAGGCCGGAGCCTATTGTTCGGCGCCGCCTGCGTCCTTGCGAATGCCGAAGCGATTCATCAGGTCATAAAGTGTCGGCCGACTCACACCGAGCACTTCTGCTGCACGCGCAATATTGCCGTTAACACGTGACAGCACGCAGACGACTGCGCGTTTCTCCGCCTCATCACGTACGTGGCGCAGATTGAGGGCAGCAAAGTCCTCTTCGACCACATCCAGCCCAAGGTCGTCTGCGGTAATGCGATTGCCGTCCGCCATGATCACTGCGCGCTTGATGCAATTCTCAAGCTCGCGCACATTGCCCGGCCAGTTGTGCCCTTCGATGGCCGCAACCGCGTCGTCGGTCAGACTCATGCTGCCGCGTTTCATCTCCTGCGCGAAGCGCTGGACGAAGGCATGCGCCAGCAGGCTTGCATCGCCAGGACGCTCGCTGAGCGCAGGAATGTCGACAATGATTTCAGCCAGCCGGTAAAAGAGATCTTCGCGGAAGCTACCGTCCTTTATCCGCAAACGCAGGTCCTGATGGGTGGCACACACAACGCGCACATCCACGGGAATTTCCTCGCGGCCGCCAATGCGTTCGACCTTCCGTTCCTGCAGAAAGCGCAGCAGCTTGGCTTGAAGTGCTTGCGGCAGATCGCCGATTTCGTCGAGGAACAAGGTCCCCTTGTGCGCCAGCTCGAACTTGCCTGGCGTCTGCTTCACTGCCCCGGTAAAAGCCCCTCGCTCGTAGCCAAACAACTCGCTCTCAAGCAGGTTTTCAGGGATGGCCGCGCAATTGATGGCGATGAAGCGCTCCGCCTTGCGGCTCGATTTTTCATGCACCCCCCGCGACAACAGCTCCTTCCCCGTACCGCTCTGCCCCAGCAACATGACCGTTGCATTGGTGTTCGCAACCTTCTCGATCGTCCTGCAGATGCGCAGCATGCCGGCATCGCGCGTAATCAAACCGCCCAGCGCACTACCGGTTTGCGTGGTGAGCAGACGCTTGTTTTCCTGCTGCAAATCATAGAGACGGAAGGCACGCTCGATGGTGAGCACCAGTAGCTCGGGCTCGAAGGGTTTGCCGAAGAAATCATAGGCACCCAATCCGACAGCCCGTACGGCGTTGTCGCGATCATGCTGCCCGGTCAACACGATGACCTTTGTGTCTGGCGCCAAGGCCAGGATTTCTTCCAGCAAACGGAAGCCTTCGCTGACGCCATCCGGTTCCGGCGGCAAACCGAGGTCCATGGTCACTACGGCCGGCTCATGACGCCGCAGCTGCGCAATGGCCGATTCGCGGTCCGAGGCCAGCACAGCCTCGTAGCTGTCGAAAGCCCATTTCATCTGCTTCTGCAAAGCAGGGTCATCCTCGACGATAAGGAGCACCCGCGCTTTTTCGGGATTGCTTTCTGCCATTACATTCTCATCACAATCAGGCTGAAAATTCGTACACCGATCAGGCGACCGATGTCTCATTGCGCTCGCTTGAGGGAAAGATCAGAGCAAAGCGTGTCCCCACGTTCGGCTCACTTTCAACCTCGACACGCCCTCCAAGCTCACGGACATATTGCTGCACTTCGAAAGCGCCGATGCCCATGCCGTTCTGCTTGGTCGTCTGGAATGGGCGAAACAGGCGCTCGCGCACAAACTCGCTCGTCATGCCGCAACCCGTGTCCCGCACTTCGACCATGACGTCGCGACCGGCGCGCCGTACTGCAATTGAAACCTTACCATGCTCCGGCGTGGCTTCTGTGGCGTTCTGCACGACATGCCCGATTATCCGTTGCAATCGCTCCACCTGCCCGAACACGCCCAGTTCAGGCTCCGCATCCAGCGACACAGCGGGGCCGCTTGCGCGACGCTCTGCCAGCACTGCAGCACACAAGTCACCTACATCGATCCAGCGCTTGTGCTCGATCGGCTCCTTGTTCTGTAGCTGCGTCATCAGGCCGCGCATCCGCTCAGCCACGTTTTCTACAGTAAGCAGCATGTCGGCCTGGAACTCAGGATTGTCCTTGTGGCGCGTCGCGTTCTTGAGCATCAGCGAAAGCTGTGCGACGAGATTCTTCAGGTCATGCACCACAAAAGCAGACATGCGATTGAAGGAGTCAAACTTCTGCGCCTCGAGCAGCGCAGCCGTCGCCTGCGCTCGCCCTAGATAACTTGCCGCCTGACGACCTGCGGTCTTGAGCAGATCCAGCACTTCCCAGTTCACTTCAATGGGCGCGCGCGCCGTCGCCAACACGGCGAAAGCGACCATTTCCTCGCCGCTGATGAGCGGCACGAGCAGCCACGCGTCGCTCGCAGCCGAAAGCCACGGTGGAACAGCCAGGCCCTGATACAGGCTCGGACGGCTGCGCCATTCTTCGAGATTTACGATCCAGCCATGCGTGCGCATGAAACTAGCCAGCGGCGCATCTGCCGGCTCTTCCCCTTCGTTAAGCGGGCAATTCAGTTTGGCACGCGGCCTGTAGACATCATCCACATCGCGCAGCCACAAGACGCCTCCCGGGCTTTCCACCAATTCGGCCAGCGCCCAGATGACGCTTTGCTCAAGCGTCAAACCTGCTTGCCCCCCTGCAGAAACCCCGCTTAGCGCTTTTGTGAATCTCAGCCAGGCTTCACGATAGTCATAGCGGTAGGCAAACAGATTCTTGTTGAGCCAGACCCGTACGCGCGCCCGGAAAGAACCCGAAAAGGCAGCGAAGACAAGGAGGAACACCCCCCCCGCAATCATGGCCGTCTGCAGGGCTCGTCCCCAACTGCCACCAAACCAGCGGATGTAGTAGCCGGCTGCGGCAATCAACAACAGATAGAGACCGGACCCCGCCAGCGCGGTGGAATGAAAAACCAGTTGCCGCGAGACTGTGATGCGGAACGTCCAGTCACGACTACGCACGGCCGACATGGCCGCAAGCGGTGCCACCAGCGCCTGGACAAATCCACGAACAGCCAGCACATCGTTATCCACGTGCCCCAGCAAGGCTGCTTCAGCAAACAGATAGAAGTCGAAACTCAGGACGCAGCCCAAGCCAAGGATGATTGGCTTGATGCCCCAACGTGAGCCACCAGGAAAATTGCGATAGACCTGCTCGACCAGCACCAGCAGCCAGACCACCATGAGGAGCTGCGCATAGAACACCCAGCGACCAAGCCCGGCGACCAGCACGGCAGCCACGCTCATCATCAAGGCGCCGGCAAAAACCGCCTGCGCAGCCTGTTGCACCCAGGACGATGAGCCCTCTCCTGCCTCTGTGCGCGTCGCCACCGAAAGCAAGCCTAAAAGGAAGAAGCTCCACATCGCCGGGCGCAGTACTTCGAGCACAAGCGACAGCCAGGCCCACAGCAAACCCTGAGGCGCCAACGCATCCAGCGCCGCCCACGCACATGACACCAACATCGCCACCATCAGGCGGCCACCCAGCATGCCGCCTCGCCAGCCCAGTCGCAGATAGATCGACAGACAACCGAAGACGACAGCAGCGATGCCGCTGGACCACATGCGAACTTCGTTGAGAGAGGATTCCATCAACCTATTATTCCACGCTGAATCACAGGCTCCCCACAGCCGTCACATCAACACGCCAGCCAAGGCAGGACGGAGCAAGAGGCACAACGAAAAAGCCCCGCTTGGGCGGCGGGGCTTCGGAAAACGGGGCGCGATGTTCGCGGCACGCAAGCTTTACTGCGCGCCCTCACCGGTCACCACCACACGCACTGTCTCGGCAAGCACCATCATGTCGAGGAACAAGGTGTGATTCTTCACATAGTAGAGATCGTATTGCAGCTTCTGAACGGCATCATCCACGGAAGCGCCATACTGGTAGCGAACCTGCGCCCACCCGGTGACGCCCGGCTTGAGCGAATGGCGCACAGCGTAGAAAGGAATCTCGTTGGTCAGTTGATCGACGAAGAATGGACGCTCCGGACGGGGGCCTACCATGCTCATGCTGCCCATCAGCACATTGAAGAGCTGCGGCAGTTCGTCGATACGTGTCTTGCGCATGATACGGCCGACCCGTGTCACACGATTGTCGTTGGCACTTGCCCAGCGCGGCTTGCCATCCTTTTCCGCATCCCGCCACATGCTGCGGAATTTGATCACCTTGAAGACGCGCCCGCCCTGGCCCACACGCTCCTGACGGTACAGGACAGGAAAACCATCCTCGATCCCGATGGCGATGACGGCCAGCAACATGATGGGGGCCGTCAGGGCCAGCAGCACCAGTGCTGCCGCCACGTCGAACACGCGCTTGATCATCGTGCGCAAGGTTCCCTGACGGAAGCCCTCGCCATAGATCAACCAGCTGGCACGCAAGGAATCAAGGCGCACCTGCCCGCGAACCCGTTCGAAAAAGCATGACAGGTCCAGCACCTTGATGCCGGACAGCTTGCAATCCAGCAGTTCGGACAAAGGCAAGGTGCCGCCACGACGCTCGCGAACGGCAACGATGATCTCATCGGCTTCGAGCGCGCGCGCCGTCTCAAGCAACGACCGGCCAGATGGCAAGACGCGCGAAGGATGGACAAGTGATTCATCAGAGCCCGGCACGGGCAGAAAGCCAACGATGGACAGGCCGGGGTGATGGGGATGCGTCAGCGAATACTCGACCGAGGCGGCTTCACGTCCGGTGCCGATGACCAGCACGCGACGACGCCACATCGATGCGGCACCCGAACGACGCGAAACGCCGCGCACGAACAGCACGCCACCGAGAATCATGATCACCGTCGCATCCAGCGCCTGATAGCGCTCGCCGCCCCATGGCAGCATGCGGAACACACCCCAGGCAACGGGCACGCTGAACAACACCGTCAGGACGATACGCGCCAGCAGATCCCGGAACGACGCATCGCGATGTGAGCCGTAGATACCCAAGGCGCTGCTGAGGGCCATCATCACGACCGCGAACACCAAGGCCGAGGGCACCACGCTGGACATCGTCGCCGCAACTTCACCGCCGACGTAGAAGGCAGCCAGCAGAATCGCGCAAAAGAGGACCAGCACATCTATCAACACCTGATAGACCGCACTGGAAGGGAAATAGTGATTAAACAGACGAAGCATTCTGATCCCCGGTTCTTCTTGCAACCATGTTCAAACGCCTGGATGAAATTCTTTGCGACAAGCAGTCTGTCTGGCGTTGCAGCACAACACAGACAACGTAATTGGCGCGAGGCAGACAGAACCTTATTCGATGGCACCGGATGATGCCGTGATGTGGTTCACGAACGCTCCGGGAAGCTGTGTCCAACTGGGCATTTTGCCCTTGTGGACATGATTTTTTTGTTTGAAACCGAACGGTCAGCGCGCTTCTCGACACAAAAATGCTGCTTTGCCGCATTGCTTCAATTGGGCGCCACTGCTGCACTTGCCTCGATTGCGAGGCAATTTTCTGGTGCAGAGCGCTGCCTGGAATGTCATTGCCCCCCTCACAAGGGCCTGCGCGACGCAACACCACGCATTTTCTGATGCCATTCATGCTTCGATCCTCACTTTCGCTTCGCGCATGTTCCTGGCAATGAGACCGAGAACATTTGCGACGCTTCAGCACTGGATTTTTATAGTGCGACGCAACAACTGCATTGTATCCCTGCCCAGGTTACAAACCATAGGTGACGTCCTTCTGGGCACAAAATAATCACGGATCAACCCACCAGCCCAAGCCGGAAACACGGAATCCGCTAGACTGCCGGGCTGTCCCATTTTCTGGTTTTCACGCATGAGCGGACCCATCACGCTATTGCCCGGCCACGTCGCGCTTGTAGGCGGCGGCCCGGGGAATCCCGAGCTTCTGACTGTGAGAGCAGCCCGGCTCATCGAACAGGCCGACGTACTGGTTTATGACCACCTGGTCGGCGACGCCGTACTTGATTTGGCACGAGCCGATGCCGAACGTATTTATGTCGGCAAGCAATCGGGCAAGCACACGCTGCCGCAGGAAGGCATCAACGCCCTGTTGGTCACGCTGGCACGCGCAGGCAAGCGAGTCGTGCGCCTGAAAGGTGGAGACCCCTATATTTTTGGTCGGGGCGGCGAGGAAGGCGAAGAACTGGCCGCCTCAGGTATTCCGTTCGAAGTGGTCCCGGGCGTCACGGCCGCATGCGGCGCAGCTGCGTACGCCGGCATCCCGTTGACTCATCGCGATCACGCCAAAGCCGTGATTTTCGTGACAGGTCATCTCAAGGACGACAGCAGCGATCTCGACTGGCCGGCGTTGGCTCGTGCCCAGCAAACCGTCGTGATCTACATGGGTGTGCTGTCGCTCCCGGAAATCAGCCACCACCTGATGGCACATGGCATGCCCCCGGACACGCCTGCAGCGTGTGTGCGTCACGCCACAACACAGCAGCAACAGACTGTGGCCGCCACGATCTCCACCTTGCCACAAGCCGTAACCGCCGCAGGCTTGCGCCCTCCTGCACTGCTGATCATCGGCCACGTCGTGAGCCTGCGCGATCAATTGAACTGGTTCGAGCGAGACTGATTGCCGCGCCATCCATTCGCATGAAAATGCCAATGGAATTCACAGAAGAGAAGCGCCGCGTTATCATCGGCCCATGACAAACGCCCGCACGACGGAGAAGTCCGGAAAGCTCGACCTGTTCGCCATCTCCTGGCCGATCTTCGTCGAGACGGCGCTGATGACCTTGATCGGCACGCTGGGTCTGTGGATGGCCGGTCACGTCTCCCCCGCCGCCGTCGCCATCTTCGGCCTGTCGAACCAGCTGCGCGCGATGTTCGACCGTCTGTTCCGCGTTGTGGGTATCGGCACCAGTGTCGTCGTTACACAGCATCGCGGCGCGGGCGACTCCGATGGCGCGCGTGCCGTGGCACGCGCCGGCTTTGCAGCATCTGTATGGGTCGGTCTTGCGGCCCTCCTGCTTGTCGGCATCTGGCCACGAGCCTTGCTCAATCTGCTGCAGTTGCCACCTGAGCTCATGGACATGGCGATTCCGTTCATCGCCGTCGTGGGCGGCGCGCTGGCGCTGGACTCGATCAACATCACCATGTTCTCGGTACTGCGCGCGTTCACTTTCACCAAGGATTCGATGCGCCTGGTGATGGCCATGAACATCCTGCATGTCCTCGTCAGCTTCCCCCTGGTGTTCGGGGTCGGACCGATTCCCGGCCAAGGACTCATGGGGCTCGGCTATGGACTACTGGCTTCACGTGCGCTGGTTTTCGTGTTGCTGCTGATCATGTGGTCACAGCGTCTCGGCATTGTCCTGCGCTGGCGCGATGCGCTCCTGGTGCCGCGCGAACCTCTTGCAGCCATCGCACACATCGGCCTGCCAAGCGCGGGCGAAAAGATCGCATTCCGGCTGTGCTTCATCGCCACTGTCGCCATGGCCGGCAGCATGGGGGCGAGCGCGTTGGCGACGCACGCCTACGCCATGAACGTCATCGCCATCATCAATATCGTGGTCGTGGCGCTTGGCGCGGGCTCGGAAATCATCGTCGGCCACCACGTCGGCGCCGGCCATCTGCGCGCCGCAGGCAGCGTCCTGCTGCGAGCCCTGCGCATCAGCCTGTTGGCGACTTTCATCGGTGGTGTACTGGCATGGTTGATTGCGCCACATGCCGTAGCCGCCCTGAACAACCGTCCCGATATTTCAGCCCTGCTCGCGACCATCCTGCTGATCGAGATCGTGGCAGGACTGGGGCGCACGACGAATGTAATCGTCATGGGCGGCCTGCGCGCCACGGGCGATGCACGCTGGCCGGTGAAGATCAGCGTCGTGGTCAACGTGGTGCTCGGCACGGCCCTCGCCTGGCTGCTGGGCGTGCATTTCGGCTGGGGCTTGCCGGGCTTGTGGATTGGCTATCTGGCAGATGAATGCGTGCGCGGCATTGCAATGTGGTTGCGCTGGCACTACCTCGGCTGGACGACGCAGGCACGCGCGGCACGGCGGCGCATTCTCAACAAGCGTCGCGCCGTTGCGAAAGTCCAGGCCTTAGCGTAAGGCCTCGCGTAAAGCCTCTGCCATCTCGGTGATGGCACGCCCCGCATCCGGCAGGATGCGCCCCATCGTCACGAAGCCGTGAATCATGCCCGCGTATTCGCTGTAGCGAACGGGCACGCCGTGCTCGGCCAGTTTTTCGGCATAGGCGCGTCCATCATCCGTCAAAGGGTCGCACTCCGCAGTAACGATCAACGCCGGCGGCAAGCCATCGAAATCCGTTGCTAGCAGCGGCGAGGCGCGCCAGTCGAAGTAGTCAGACTCAGAAGGCAGGTAGTTGTGCTGGAACCAGCTGATCGACGCGCGATCGAGAAAATGTCCTTCCGCGTACTGCTCATGTGAAGCGCGCTGACTGGTCTGATCGGTCGCCGGGTAGACCAGCAACTGGAAGCTCAGCGGAATGTCATTCGAATCTTCTTCGCGCAACATGTGGCACGCTGCGGCAGCCAGATTGCCACCCGCCGAATCGCCACCTATCGCCAAGCGCGCCGCGTCGAGCCCCAGGCCAGCCGCCTCACGCTTGAGCCAGCGCAGTGCCCACAGTGCGTCGTCAAGCGCCGCAGGAAAGCGGTTTTCCGGTGCCAGCCGATAGTCGAGTGCGAGCACAGCACATTGCGCTTCCGCACACAGGCTGCGGCAGAACGTGTCGTAGCAGGCAAGATCGCCGAGCGTCCAGCCACCGCCATGCAGCCATAGCAGCACAGGCAAAGTCTCGGTCGCATTCCGCGGTTTGTAGAGACGCGCGCGCAGCGGCCCACCCGCAAAATCCTTGCGGGCGATCTCCATGTCCTGCGCGCTGTCGATGGCCGGCGCATCTGGGCGATAGGCAAACATCAGCTTCTCGAAATTACGGCGCGCAAACGTCACGGGCTGATCTTCAAGACGTGGCGCTTCGATGCGATTGAGCATCTCAAGCAGACTTTTCGCGCGGGAATCGAGTGGCATTGCGAGGCAGGATGAGCGATGAAGAACGGCGCAATACTGCCAGAACATCCACACACACTTCAGACAGGAAGAAAAAAAGGGGCGCTTGCGCGCCCCTCCTCAATACGGTCAGAAACCGTAGGAGACAGACCCGAATATCCGGTTGCCCTGGCGGATGCCATAACGATTGACGCCGCCGAGGATGCCTTGCAGCGCCCACGTGACGCCCGACTCGCCAATGGGCTGTGACACACCGAGAATGAGATGACGATAGCCGCCCTGCACAGGCGCGGCACCGGAGAAGCAGCCATTCACCACGAAGGCCGTATCCGTCGGGCAGGTGGCGCCTGACAACGGATCGTGCGTGCCGAGGTACTTGCCTTCCTTGGTGTAGTAATACGCACCGAGGCTCGCTGACGCTGTGATGCTGTAAGGCAGCACATAGCTGTAGTTGGCCAGGAAATAGGTGTCGCCCTTGTTGCCCCACACGGTGTCGTTGAGCAGGGTCTGCGCGCTGATCGTCACCCCGGCGTAAGACGCTGCCAGCTTGGTTTCCAGCGCATTCGAATGCTTGCCGTTGTAATAGACGTAGCCTGTCAGACCAACTGTGTAGCCGAAGTCGCCGATCGCGCCGTTGTAGCCGCCGTAGAAATCATTCTCGATCGACTTGTCCTTCTGGAAACTGAAATCCGCAGGTGGCGTCTGCCCACTCGCGTAGTAGTCGTAGGACTCGCCAAGACGCTTGTAGGAATAGTTGATGAACGATGCCCAGTAACCAGCATAGAAGCCACTGGTGTGCGAGACATCCGCACCCCACTGGAACACCGGCTTGTCTGACTCAGGCGCGTCGGCGCCTTCATTGCCGAGACCGGGTTTGACGTTGCCGTAGGTCGTTGTCGCACCGCGCAGGTAGTACGCCGAAACGAGATCGATGTGGCCTGTGTATGTGAAGTCGGACTTGGGTGCATCGGCAGCTGATACTCCGCTGGAAACGGCCAGCAGGCTTGCAACAAAGAGGGCAATACGGGTATGACGCGAGGATTTCGCGATTGTGGTGCTGGACATGGCTAGGGCTCCCTGAAAGTGAGGATCTGGTCAAATCATCAACACGCGCGATGGCAGCTAAAGCGATTTCCGTGCCGAAGAACGTCTGCAACGCTTGCTGCCGTGCGGCAGGAGAGCCCATGCGAGACGTTGCATATTAGGTGCACGACGATGTGTGATACCCCACCTCACTCCCGATCGTGCTGCAATCGCGTCTTGCGCCGTGACCCATTGCAGTGCCCACCGCACCAGAATGTCGCCGCACTCATGCGCCACATCCGCTCCGCAAACAACATCCATGAATGCCATTTGCATTATCAGAAGCCGCACAGCGTTGCAGATACACAGTCTTGTCGATGAGCATGGTGTGCCGGACAAAATTGGCACGCTTGCTGCTAGAATCGTCGTCGAGAGGGGCGGCTACGTCGTGACGCAAGTCCGCTTCTTGAAGGGAAACTAGGGTTCCGGCCGCTTCATCAACACGCGCATTGCGGTGCCTGGTCCGAGAGTTTCCGGCTTTGAAGTTCTGGTTAAGGCTTACGCCTGACACCATCGCATCAAGGCTCCACGGAGGGATAAAAGCCCGGGAGGTTCGCTTCTATACAAGCGCCCTCTCGCCCTTATTCCGATTCGACTGGAGCCTCTCGATGTCTCTGAAATCCCTGCCCTCATTCTTCCGCCCCGCCTGGGTCCGCACGCTTGCGCTCGTGCTCAGCTGTTCATTCGCCGCGCCCGTCATGGCCGAGGTCAAGGTCGGTCTATCCGACTGGCCGGGCTGGGTGGCGTGGTACGTCGCCGAGCAGAAAGGCTTCTTCAAGAAATACGGCGCCGACGTGAAACTGGTGTGGTTCGCCAACTACACGGACTCCATCTCGGCCCTCTCCTCCGGCCAGCTCGACGCCAATTCGCAGACCTGGTCCGACACGCTCGGCCCGCTCGCCAAAGGCCTGCCGCTCAAGACCATTCTCGTGAACGACAACTCCGCCGGCAATGACGCGGTCATGGTCAATCCGAAGATAAAGAACTTCGCTGACCTGAAGGGCAAGACTGTCGCGCTGGAGCAGTTCAGCATCTCGCACTTCGTGCTGGCAACCGCACTCGCCAAGAACGGCATGACGCAGAAGGACGTAAAAATCGTCAATCTGGCGGCCGGTGATGCGGCAGCCGCCTTCCTCGCCGGTCGCGTCGATGCGGCTGTCGTGTGGAACCCCTGGGTGAATCAGATCCAAGCCAGTGGCAAGGGAAACGCCTTGTTCACCTCGAAGGACATGCCCGGCCTCGTGCCTGACCTGCTGGTCGCGCAGGAGAAAGCCATCAAGGCACATCGCAAGGATTTCGTCGGCATGGTGAAGGCCTGGTACGACACGGAGAAGTTCATCCGCGAGCAGCCGGATGAGGCCGCAAAGATCATGTCCAAGGTCGTCAGCATGAAGCCCGAGGACTACAAGATCTTCTTGCCGGGCACGCGCTTCTTCGACGAGAAGGCCAACCTCGACGCGCTGGGCACCTCGCCCACCTCGCTGCAGGCCGTCGGCCCGACCATCGCGAAGTTTCTCGCCGACAACAAGCTGATCGAAGGCAAGCCGGACTTCGCCAAGGGCGTGGATGCCTCCATCGCCCAGGAAGCCGCCAAAAAATAACCGGCCGTGCGCGTTGGCGCTCGCCAGCGCGCACATCTCTGAACCTGCATTGAGCCAAGCCCGCAAGGACGCACCATGGATGCCTTTGTTCCACCTGCCTCGCCCGTGAAGACCCGGCGCAAACGTTCGCTGCTATGGAGCGTGCGTGGCCCGATCACGCAGCGCCAATACCTGCTGCTCGCCGCACTCGGCCTCATCGTCCCGCTGGCGGCATGGTGGCTGCTGTCCGAATTCGGTGGCGTCAACAAGGTGTTCCTGCCTGCACCGCCTGACGTGCTTCATCGCATCGCCACCTGGTGGACCGATGACAACCTGCTTGGCGACATCGGCATAAGCATCTATCGCGTCGTCGGCGGCTGGGCGCTCTCGGCACTCGTCGCCCTGCCGATCGGGCTGGCCATCGGCACTTTCCGCCCGGTGCAGGCGCTGCTCGAACCGCTCACCGACTTCATCCGCTACATGCCCGCGGTCGCCTTCATTCCGCTGGTGATGTTGTGGGTTGGCATCGATGAAGGTTCGAAGATCGCCATCATCTTCATCGGCACCTTTTTCCAGATGGTGTTGATGGTGGCCGAAGACGTGCGACGCGTGCCGACGGCGCAGATCGAAGCGGCGCAGACCATGGGCGCGACGCGCTTCGAGTTGATCGAGAAGGTGATCGTGCCCTCGGCCAAGCCGGCACTGGTCGACACCCTGCGCGTGACCATGGGCTGGGCCTGGACCTATCTCGTCGTCGCCGAGCTGGTGGCTGCGAATTCGGGTCTCGGCTACGCGATCCTCAAAGCGCAGCGCTTCCTGCAGACCGACAAGATCTTCGCCGGCATTCTCCTCATTGGCGCCATCGGTCTCTTCATCGACCAGATGTTCCGCTTCCTGCATCGCCGTGCATTTCCGTGGCTGAAGGGAAACAAGTGATGACAACGAAAATCGCCATCCGTAACTGCAACAAGATCTTTGGCGAAGGCGACAAACAGGTCGTCGCACTGCAGGACGCCAACCTCGATATCGCACAGAACGAATTCGTCACCTTCGTCGGCGCATCGGGCTGCGGCAAGTCGACGCTGCTACGCATGATAGGCGGGCTGGAGACACTCAGCTCCGGTGACATCAGCATCGGTGGTCAGAGCATCGACGGCCCCGGCATCGACCGCGCCATGGTGTTCCAGCACTACAGCCTGTACCCATGGCTCACCGTGCGCGAGAACATCCGCTTCTGTCGCCAGCTCAAGGCCCATACCGATGACCGCAGCTCGGCCGACGTAGAAGCGGCATCCGGCCGCGCCGATGCACTGCTCAACCTGATGGGTCTCAGCAAGTCGGCGCACTCCTATCCGAATCAACTATCCGGCGGCATGCAGCAACGCGTGGCAATTGCACGCGCACTGATGGGCCGGCCGGAAATCCTGTTGATGGACGAACCCTTCGGCGCACTCGATGCACAGACGCGCGAAGTCATGCACGACCTCACCTGCGCGGTCCACAAGATCGAACGCGCCACCATCGTCTTCGTCACGCATGACGTCGAGGAAGCGATCTACCTCGGTGATCGCGTCGTGCTCATGGCGCCGCGCCCCGGGCGCATCGACACCGTCTTCCAGGTGCCGCTGCCGGAGAAGCGCGACAAGTCAATGAAGCACAGCCCGGAATTCCTGAAGATGAAACTGGAAATCCTCGACCGCATTCGCGAGACGTCGGGGATGAAGACGGACCTCGAACAATTGGAAAAGCTGTCAGCGCTGGCACACGGCTGAACATCAACGACATCACGCCAGGTTCGTCATTCCGGCGCAGGCCGGAATCCAGACGCTGCCCCGCACACTGGATCCCGGCCTGCGCCGGGATGACGGCACACAAGGAAAGCTCACCATGGAAAGCTTCACCGACATCCCCGACAACCCGGCCATCGACAATCCTGTCGATGCACCCGCCGCGTGGAAGCGCTTCGCGCCCGACGCGATCGCCAATATCGCTGTCGACAAAGTCATGTGGTCCGAAGTCGTGCCCGGCGGCGCACATTGGTCCTTCATCATGCCGCGCGGCAGCGCGCTGCGTTTCGTCGCACTCGAAGCCGGAGCCAATGCCAGCGTCGTACTCTACTCGGCGCGCGAAAAACTCGAGCGTTACAACATGCCCGATTCGCTCAAGGCACAGCACACCGCGCACTTCACGCGTGGTCATGTGTTGATGAGCGATATGGGCCGCTCGCTCGCGTCGATCACGGCCGACAGCCTCGGCTGGCACGACCCGCTCGGCGCCCTGCTCGATGCCGAGCTGCTCAAGCAGAAGTACGGCACACGCGCCTTCGAGCAATACCGCAACGCGATGTACCGCAACGGCAAGGACGGTCTGCTGATCGAGATCGGCAAGTACGGTCTCACCAAGCGCGATCTCGTTGCGCCTGTAAATCTGTTCAGCAAAGTCAGCGTCGATGAGGAAGGTCGTTTCCGCTTTGCGGAGAGTCACTGCAAGGCAGGTGACTACGTCGAGCTGCGTTTCGACATGGACACGCTGCTCGCCTACTCCACCGCGCCGCACGCGCTCGATCCGAATCCGGAATACGCACCGAAGAAAGTCGGCCTCGTTGCCTGGCGTTCCGGCGCTGCGGCGACTGACGACTTCTGCCGCCGCTTCCGCCCCGAGAATGCGCGTGCCATCCACAACAGCGACATGCTCTATCTCTAGGAAATTGCCATGACCGCCACAGCAATTCGAATCCAGGAAAGCGCGCTCGACCCAAGCCGCGCCGTGCTCAATCATCGCCAACCTGCCGGCGAGCCTTGGCTGCAAGAGGTAAAACGCGGCCAGACGCTGCGCATCGTCGACCTCGAAGGCAACCAGGCCGCCGACATCATCTTCTACAACCGCAACGACGTGTCCGAGCATTACAGCGCGACCGACACGATGCTGCGCCAAGGAGGCATCTACCTCACGACGGGCTCGGTGCTGTACTCCAACGACGGCAACGCGATGCTCACCATCGTCGCTGACACATGCGGCCGCCACGACACGCTGGGCGGCGCCTGCGCGGCCGAGAGCAATACCGTGCGCTACGCCTTGCAGAAGAAATTCATGCACAGCTGCCGCGACAACTACCTGCTCGCCATCCAGCACGCCGATGTCGGCATCACCAAGCGCGACCTCGTGCCCAACGTCAATTTCTTCATGAACGTGCCGGTAACGGAAGACGGTGGTTTGCAGTTTGCCGATGGTGTTTCCGCGCCGGGCAAGTACGTCGAGCTGCGCGCCGAGATGGATGTGTGGGTGCTGGTGTCGAACTGCCCGCAGCTCAATAACCCATGCAATGCGTATAACCCGACGCCGGTGCAGTTTCTGGTTTGGGATGGGGAGTGAGATGAAAAGCACCCTCTCCCGGTCCTGACGGACCACCCTCTCCCCGGCTGGGGAGAGGGAACTGCAACGTACGGCCCGCGCAATGTTTGCCGTTCCCTCGCCCGCTTGCGGGAGAGGGTGGCCGGTAGGCCGGGAGAGGGCAAGCACGCGTGAATGAACAAATACGCTCCAGGACGACCTGCAGCGCATGAAACAACAGCGGGACGACCCGCGCATCGAAGTGAGACCTAGCATGTCCGCAACCCGATTCGACACAGTCCTCATCGCCAATCGCGGTGCCATTGCCTGCCGCATCATCCGCACGCTGAAGAAACTCGGCATGCGCTCGGTCGCGGTCTACTCCGAAGCGGATGCCGACTCGGCCCACGTCGGCATGGCCGATGTCGCCATCTGCATCGGGCCGGCAGCTGCCGCAGAGAGCTATCTGCGCAGCGACAAGATTCTCGCCGCGGCGAAAGAGACCGGCGCGGGCGCAATCCACCCCGGCTACGGCTTCCTCTCCGAGAACGCGGAGTTCGCTGCCGAGTGCGAACGCGAAGGCATCGCCTTCATCGGCCCGACTCCCGAGCAGATGATCGCCTTCGGTCTCAAGCACACGGCGCGCGAACTGGCTGAGAAGAGCGGCGTGCCACTACTGCCCGGCAGCGCCCTTCTCGATGGTGCCGAGCACGCGCGCAAGGAAGCAGCACGCATTGGCTACCCGGTCATGCTCAAGAGCACGGCTGGCGGCGGCGGTATCGGCATGCGCCTGTTGTGGAACGAAGACGAACTGGCAGAGGCCTATGCCTCGGTCGACCGCCTTGCGCGCGCCAACTTCAAGAACGCCGGCATCTACCTGGAGAAGTACGTCGAGCACGCACGCCACGTCGAAGTGCAGCTCTTCGGTGACGGCAAGGGCGAAGTGCTGGCACTCGGCGAGCGCGATTGCTCGGTGCAACGCCGCAACCAGAAAGTCATCGAAGAGACACCGGCACCGGGCCTCTCCGATGCGCAACGCACATCGCTGCACGACACGGCCGTACGTCTCGGCAAGGCACTCAACTATCGCAACGCAGGCACGGTGGAGTTCGTGCTGGATGCCGTCAGCGGCAACTTCTATTTTCTCGAAGTGAACACGCGCCTGCAGGTAGAACACGGCGTGACCGAACAGATCAGCGGTGTCGATCTCGTGGAATGGATGGTGCGGCTGGCACAGGACAGCCTGCCCCCGCTGGCGAGCCTCGCGCCGAAGCTCGCGGGTGCATCGATCCAGGTGCGGCTCTATGCCGAAGATCCGGCGAAAAATTTCCAGCCATCGTCCGGCGTGCTTACCGAAGTGAGCTTCCCCGAGGATGCACGTATCGAGACCTGGGTCGCGCGCGGCAACGAAGTGCCGCCCTACTACGATCCGATGATCGCCAAGCTCATCGTCACTGCCGACACGCGCGAAGCGGCCGTCGCGAAGATGGCCGACGCGCTGGCACGCACACGCCTCGCCGGTATCGAGACGAATCTCGACTACCTGCGCGCAATTGTCGCTGGCGAAGTGTTCAGCGCGGGCAAGCAGACCACGCGCTACCTCAACAGCTTCGCCTACGCACCGCAGGCCATCGAAGTGCTCGAAGCCGGTGTGCAGACCACTGTGCAGGACTGGCCGGGCCGCACCGGCTACTGGGACATCGGCGTGCCGCCTTCAGGCCCTATGGATCCGTACGCCTTGCGCCTCGCCAACAAGCTGGTCGGCAACCCGCAAGGCACGGCCGGCCTCGAATGCACGCTCACCGGCCCACGCCTGCGCTTCCACAGCGACGCAGTGATCGCCGTCTGCGGCGCACCCATGGTCTTGAAGCTGGATGGCGAAACCATTGCGCTATGGCAGACGCATGACGTGAAAGCAGGCTCGGTGCTCGACATCGGCTCGGTCGATGGCGGCGGCGCACGCACCTACCTGGCCGTGCGCGGAGGCCTGGATGTGCCGGACTACCTCGGCAGCAAATCCACCTTCACGCTCGGCCAGTTCGGCGGCCATGCCGGCCGCACCCTGCGCGTCGGCGACATGCTGCACATTGCCGATGCGCCCACCGAGAGATGCACCGAAGACCCGAGCGTGTTGGCCTCGCCTGCGCCAGTGCGTGACACGATCAACGCCGCACTGATTCCGTCTTTCGCGAATCACTGGGACATCGGTGTGCTCTACGGCCCGCACGGCGCGCCGGACTTCTTCACCGATGAAGACATCGACATGTTCTTCAGCACTGCGTGGGAGGTGCACTACAACTCCAGCCGCACTGGCGTGCGCCTGATCGGGCCGAAGCCGCAATGGGCGCGTCACGATGGTGGCGAGGCCGGCCTGCATCCATCGAACATCCATGACAACGCCTACGCCATCGGCGCGGTGGACTTCACCGGCGACATGCCGGTGATCCTCGGCCCGGACGGTCCTTCGCTGGGTGGCTTCGTCTGCCCGGCCACCATCGTCGCCGCCGAGCGCTGGAAGATGGGGCAGCTGCGTCCCGGCGATACGGTGAACTTCCGTCGCCTCTCGCCAGCGCAGGCCACCGCGCTGGAGAAAGCACAGGAGCACGCACTCGCCACGCTCGCGCCGCTGCCTGACCCGCTGGTCATTGCCGAGCAGAACGACACCGCAACGCCCGCCATCCGCCATGCGACACCCGCGACGGAAACCGAACTGGGCGTGGTCTACCGCCAGGCTGGCGACAAATACCTGCTGGTCGAATACGGGCCGCTGGTGCTCGATCTCAACCTGCGCTTCCGCGTGCATGCGCTGATGAACACCGTGCAGGCGATGCGCGATGCGGGCGCCCTGCCCGGCATCATCGACCTCACACCGGGCATCCGCTCGCTGCAGATCCACTACGACTCGCGCCGCATTCCCTGCGACACGCTGATCGCCACGCTACAGCGCGCACAACGCGACATGCCCGCCATCGAAGACATGGTCGTGCCGACGCGCACCGTGTGGCTGCCGCTGTCGTGGGATGACGCCGCGACGCGGCTCGCCATCGAGAAGTACATGCAGTCCGTGCGCCCGGATGCGCCATGGTGCCCGAGCAATATCGAATTCATCCGCCGCATCAACGGTCTCGATTCGATCGAGGACGTGAAGCGCATCGTCTTTGACGCAAGCTATCTCGTCATGGGTCTTGGCGACGTCTACCTCGGCGCACCTGTCGCGACGCCGGTCGACCCGCGCCATCGCCTCGTCACCACCAAGTACAACCCGGCGCGCACCTGGACGCCGGAGAATGCCGTCGGCATCGGCGGTGCCTACATGTGCGTGTATGGCATGGAAGGCCCCGGCGGTTACCAGTTCGTCGGCCGTACCTTGCAGATGTGGAACCGCTGGCGCGATGCGAGTAACGGCGCGCTCGAATTCGAACCCGGCAAGCCCTGGTTGCTGCGCTTCTTCGACCAGATCCGCTTCTACCCGGTGAGCGAGGAAGAACTCGTACAGATCCGCCGCGACTTCCCGGCCGGCCGCTATCGCTTGAAGGTCGAAGAAGGCGAATTCTCGCTGCGCGACTACAACGCCTTCCTCAAGCGCGAAGCCGAATCCATCACGGCATTCAAGACCACGCAGCAAGCTTCGTTCGACGCCGAGCGCGAACGCTGGCGCGAAGCGGGTCAGGCGGAATACGTCGGCGAAGCAGATGTCGCCATCGCCGACCCGGACCACGTCGAGCTGCCGCCCGGCGGCAAACTCCTGCAGACCCATGTGCCCGGCAATGTGTGGAAGATCGAAGTCACGGAAGGCCAGCAGGTCGCCGAGGGCGACACGCTGATGATCGTGGAGTCCATGAAGATGGAATTCCCGGTCAGGGCCTCCAGCGCGGGCACGGTCTACAAGATCTTCGCGCGCGAAGGCAGCCCGGTGGGTGCCGGGCAGGACGTGATGATTCTGGCTACGGAGTGAATCAGATCCAGGACTTGAACCACATCCTCGCGTACCAGTCATCCATCGAGATCTCCAGCCCCAGGAACAGCGGTAGCCAGTAGAAGAAGGCCGCAACGATGAGCAGCAGCACGCAGAGCCCGGCGGCACGCGCCCCGCGGCTCGCGTCGGCCATCAGGCGATCGATGCCGAATGCGCAGGCCACGAAGCCGAAGGCCACGCTGGGCATGTAGTGGTAGATGAATGAGCAGCGCGTGATGCCGATCCATGGCAACAGACTGACAACGTAGCCCGCGCTGAGATAGATCGCTGTCCATGAGGTAGCGCTCAGAGGGCTACGCTTGCGTGGCAATGCAGGCAGGCTGAAGCGCAAGCGCCCTCGCCTTCTGTGCGGCAGGCTCTGCGCCAGGCCGATACTGGCGAGAAAACCGCCACGCAATGCGAGGGCAGTCGCAGCGAGCACCGCAGGCACGGCGAACCACCACAGGGCGGGATTACCCATGGCATGCACGACATGCGTGATGCCTTGCGGCGCGTCGGGAGGGGGCGGCGCCGTGGGATTCAGATCCTGCGGCGATCGCGCGGTAAACAGGTAGCTGACCGGACGCTCCATGACGGGCCAGGTCGACCAGCGCGAGCAGTACGGGTGCTCCGACGGGCCGTCCTTCACGCCTTCATGGAAGGCCAGCATCTGGCGATGGATGTCCATGAAATTGGTGTTGTTCACCCGCAGGTAGGGCTGCCACTGCAGCACGTAAACCACCAGTGGCACGACCAGCAAAGCCAGCAGCATCGTCCAGATGCCGAGGCGGGTAGATTTCTGCAGTGGGTGTGTCTCGACCTCGGCGTGGTGATGCGCGCTCTGTGAATGCGTGTGCGCGTGACGCCTTTGCCGTATCCAGCCGAACCATAGCTTCTGCAGCCATGCGAGCAGCCACAGCCCCCATGGCACGGCAAGGAATGCGACACCGCTCCACTTCACCGCAATCGCAGCACCGAGGCTCGTACCAGCGAGCAGGATCAGCACGTAGTGCCGCACCGGGCGCCCGGTGTTCAGCGCGCAAAGGAAGAGATAGTGGCCGAGCAGGCCGAAGAACATCAGGAAGATATTGATCAGGCCGTAGCGCGCTTCAACGAGGAACAGACCGTCGAGCGAGACGAGCAAGGCGGCCAGCAAGGTGGGGCGCCAGCGCCTGCACAGTTGCCACACGATGCCGGCAAAAACCAGCGGCAGAAGGGCGCCCGCGAGCGCATCGATCCAGCGATAAGCCCATGCCGGGTAAGGCGTACCGATCTCGTTGTTGGCATCTACACCCAGCTGGCCGGTGAGAACGCTGGCGCGCATGCCGACCGCAATCAGCATCTTGCCAAGCGGCGGATGCCCGTCAAAATACGGCGCATTCTCGATGTGGTTCTGCGCGTACTTCGGGAAGAAGACCTCGTCGAAGACCAGTCCGTTAAAACGCGACAGACCCCAGAAATGGATCAGCAGCGAAAAAACCGTAATAGCCGACAGAAGCAGCCAACCCGTACGCCACGAGCTGGCACGCCGGGCACTGGGCGCCCGGCCTGAAGCTGATGCGGAAAGGGTGGCGGGATTCTCTAGAGAGGTTTCGGGCCCGTTCTCGCGCGGGCTGACAGACAGGGTATCGGACATCTTTTCTTCTTCTGTTTCACGACGCAGGTGTGCCGCCGCATTATCGCGCCCTCCACTGGCACGTACGTAAGCACACCCTTTGAGGCAGACACTTTCATAAGTGAGCCTGATTCTGGCAACCCACACTGCGACGAAGCGCAAACAAGTGGCGCGAGCTGCAATACAGCCGCGCGAACGAAGAGCAGCCGGATCGCCTCGCCCGCGACGCAAGCGCGCGTGCCATGCAGGCTGCGATCGCCCGTTGGCGACGAAGCATACGCTCCCGCAGGTTTGGCAACGCGTTTTTAGCGGTTCTGGATACTCCGGCAATGTTCTCGGTCACAAAACAACACGACAACAAGGCATGGGCTGAAACTCCGGCCGGACTGCTGCAATGCACGCGCGGCGTGCGGCCCGAACGCGCAAAATACCCGCCTCGCGTGAGGCCAAGCGATTCAGCCCATGCCTACAACCATAACCAGAATCACGGCCCCGCCTCCGCCCCGTCAGAGACATCACACGCAATGCCAAGAGCCCACTTCATTATTGTTCTGGCATTTTCCATATTCGGTCTGCTGGTGTTGATGCTCTGGTTACATGCAACCGGCGCCAACGACTCGGCACGAATTGGCGTGGCAATCCTGAGCGGCCTGGCCGCGCTGCTTGCAGGCGTGATACCGGCACTCCTGATGCGCGCCATCGATCTACCGCGTGCCTTGTATCTTGCTGCACTGGTGCCGGGTATCGGGCTCGGCGTCTGGATCTGGCGCTACTTCATGTGGCACGACCTCGGCATGCAATTTCTGCCGCAATACTCGCCAATGGCGCTCACGGTACCGGCCCTGTCGTTTGCCTTGGTCGCGGCTGCGGCGCTCTATCATGATGTGCGCATGCGCCTGCTGAAACATCGCCGCCTCGCCGAGACAGCCGAGCGGGAGTCGCTCGAAGCACAGTTACGCACATTGCAGGCGCAGGTCGACCCGGACTTCCTGTTTGGCACCTTGCGCGCCATCGATGCCCGGATCGAAGAGGCCCCCGAGGATGCGCGTGGCCTGCTGACATTGCTGAACCGCTACCTGCGGACCTCCCTGTCGCAAGCCCGCGGCAAGCTCGCCACGCTGGAAGCGGAGTTCGCGCTCCTGGAGGCCTACCTCGGCATCGCCAGCGCGAGACGCGACGGCCAGGTGCACTCCACCCTGAGTTGCGCGGAGGACTGCACAACACTCGACTTTCCGCCCATGCTGCTGCAGCCCCTTGTCGAACTGGCGATCGCCCGCGCTGAAGATGGCGCCCGGATTGCGATCGCGGCGAACCGCGCCGACAAGCATGTCGAAATACGCCTCCGCGATGCGGCCGGCAGGCTGAGCGCGGCACTTTCACGCAAGGACGCACCGTTGCAGGAGGTCGCCAACCGACTCCATGCCCTCTTCGGCGTCCACGCAAGCCTGCTGCACGCGGACAGCTACGCTCCGGAAAGCGGGATTGTCATGCGCGTCCCCATCGACCGATCGAGAGGATTCCAGTTTGCCTAGATACAGCTACCTCATCGCTGAAGACGAACCGGCGCTCGCCACCGAGCTGGCAATGCTCTTGCGCCGGCATTGGCCGGAGGCGATCTGCATCGGCGTCGCCGCCAGCGGCGACGAAGCCCTCCATCTCGCACGCCGGGAGCAACCCGATATCGTCTTTCTCGACGTGCGCATGCCTGGCTGCGACGGCATTACCGTCGCACGCGAGCTTTGCAAGGAGGCCCATGTCCCGTTGATGGTCTTCGTCACGGCCTTCGATCAATATGCGCTGGCCGCATTCGATGCTGCCGCGCTGGACTACCTGCTCAAACCCGTGGAATGCGAACGACTTGCCTTGTGCGTCGAACGGCTCAAGGAGCGTCTCGCGCGCGATCAGAAGCCGGCGCTCGACGATCTGCTCTGCCAGTTGCGGCAGCTTGTGCCGGGCACCCAGCGCGCGCAACAGGCGCTGCGCTACATACGCGCCGGCACCGAACAATCGGTACGCCTCATCCCCGTTGAAGAGGTGCTCTATTTCGAAGCGCGCGACAAGTATGTTTCTGTCATCACACCGGAGGGAGAGACACTGATACGCACCGCGCTGCGCGACCTGCTGGCGAGCCTCGATCCCGAGCATTTCTGGCAAGTCCATCGCGGCCTGATCGTCAATGCACAGGCCATCGTCAGCGCAGATCGCGACAAGATGGGACGCGTACGTCTCAACATGCGCGACAACCTCCACAAGCTCGTCGTCAGTCGTCAGTTCTCACATCGCTTCAAGCCGATGTAGCACGGACTCCGGCATAGCGGGCATGGATTCCATAGAGACCCCAGGCGGCACCCGCCACGCGACGATCACGCAGCGGGAATACGGCCTGTATGTGCTCGGCCTGCTACCGGCAAGTGTCGTCGTAAATTTTGTCGGCGGTCTCGCAATCACGGTCATCCTTCTGCCCTGGCAGGATTTCTGGCGCGGCATCCTGTGCTTCCAGATCCTCGGCTCGTGCATGCTGCTCGGCGCGGTCAGCATGCGCTGGGTGCGCCAATTCCTGCTGCCACCACACTCCGAGAAATTCCCATGGCATCTTCTGATCGGTGTGCCGGGCGGCCTGGTGGCAGGCCTCTCCGCGGTCCACGGGCTTTTCAGACGCGACGTCGATAGCCTGTTGCAGCAGCATGGCGGCTTCGTCATCACGCTGGCCGTGATCAGTTCCGCCATCCTCGGCACGGTGTATTTCAGCATCCGCTGGCGCGTCGCCCACGAACAATGGCGCGGCCAGCGCGCACAACGGGCGGCACTGGCTGCGCGCTTGCGCGCCCTGCAGGCCCAGGTCGAACCGCACTTCCTGTTCAACACCCTGGCCAATCTCAACGCATTGATCTGCCAGTCGCCAAAAGATGCCCGCGCCTTGCTCGCGCATTTGCAGCACTACCTGCAGGCATCGCTGTCGCATAACCGCGAAACGACGACACTGCTGGCAACCGAGCTGGCTTTGCTCGAAGCCTATCTGAAGATCATGGCCATCAGGCTGCCCGACCGCTTGCACATCCATGTCGAGTGCGCAGCCGACTGTGCCAGGCTGCCCTTCCCGCCCATGCTGTTGCAACCACTCGTCGAGAACGCCGTCATCCACGGCATCGAACCGTCGACCACCGGCGGGCACATCGTCGTGCGGGCCGTACGCAGCGCTGACACGCTGCAGATTGAGGTTGCCGATACCGGAGTCGGCCTTGATCACACGCCACCCAAGCCTCACAGCAACAACAGCGGGCTGGAAAACGTGCGCGAGCGCCTCGCTGCGCTGTTCGGCCGGCACGCAGCGCTCTACGTCCAGGCACAGGTGCCACGCGGTACCCGCGCTTGCGTACACATCAGCGTGGCGAGCCTGCAGGCACGCGCTTGAGCGTTGCAGAAGCCGCATCCCGGCAAACCATCCGGCACGCGCGACAGCTTTTCTTCATTACGTCTGCACGCGAAATTTACGTACAGCCAGCCTGCCAGTCCCGCGACGACAAGCGCATGGGCTGAACGCAGACGCGCCGCCCACCCCTGTCGCAGCGGCCTCAGACGGGTCCGGGAGGCCCATCTGCAAGCCCGGCCTGCGCCCTCGGGCACGCCGGCTGCTGAGGAAACAGGCGTGTCTTCAACGACACGACACAGAACGTGGCGCAACGACGCGACACCTTCGAGAAAAATCGATCGGAACCTCCAGGACGGGTGCGCGGACAAGTGGTGACGAGCCACCTGATCGTTGAACGCAGCCACCCACAATGCACCTGGGATATTCATGAATCACAGACATATGAGGAACGACAACATGAACAAGATCACTGCTGCCCTGATTGCCGGCCTGCTGGCAACGACTGCCCACACGACTTTCGCCGCTGACGATGTCACCAAGGCTGAAGTGAAAGCGGAGAAGGCCAATACCAAGGCCGCCGAAAAGGAAGCCAAGGAGCACGCCAAGGCGGACGAGAAGGTAGACAAGGCCGTCACCAAGGCCAACAAGACCATCGACAAGGCAGATGCCGACGCTGACAAGACCAAGAGCAAGGCTTACGAGAAGGCTGCCAAGGCAGATCCGGAAGATGCCACCAAGGCCGAGGCAAAGGCTGACAAAACCGCCGCCAAGGCCGATGCCAAGGCTGACAAGGCCAAGGTGAATGCGGTGGTCAAGGCGGACAAGGATGTCGTCGAAGCCGCCGGCGCCAAGGTGAAGGCCACGTCGAAGACCGAGGCTGTTGAAGCCAAAGGCCAGGCCGACATCAAGGCAGCAGGCGCGAAGTAAGCCTGCCCTGGCCTGCCGCATGACGCAGCAAGGAAAGCCGGACTCGTCCGGCTTTCTTCTTTTCCACGCCCGGCAGACTGGGCGATGGCAGGGGGTTCCGGGATAATTGCCGGCATGTCACGCCCACGCATCATCCTCAGCACGCTCAACGCGAAATATATCCACGCCTCCCTCGGCCTGCGCTACCTGCTCGCCAATATGGCGCGGCATGGCAGCGAAGAGCTGCGGGCACAAACCGCGCTGCGCGAGTTCACGATTGCGCGCGCGCCGCGGGATATCGTCGCTGCATTGCTTGACGAACTCGGCGAAGCTGAGGGCGTTCAGATTGTCGGCTTCGGCGTGTACATCTGGAATGTGACGCAAACCACTGAAGTCGTGCGCCTGCTGAAGATCGCCCGCCCGGCGATCAAGGTGGTGCTTGGCGGGCCCGAAGTCAGCTACGAATATCAGGAGCAGGAGATCGTGCGCCTTGCCGATCACCTCATCACCGGCTGGGGCGACGTAAGTTTCCCGAAGCTCTGCCACGCCCTGCTGCACGGTCCGCAACCGCTCATGAAAATCATCGTCGGCGAGCAGCCCGCGCTGGATGAGGTCGTCATGCCGTACGCGGAATACAGCGATGATGATCTGGCGCATCGCCTGCTTTACGTCGAAGCCTCGCGTGGCTGTCCGTTCAAATGCGAGTTCTGTCTCAGCTCGCTCGACAAGACGGCGTGGGCTTTTTCACTCGACGCTTTCCTCGCCGAATTGGATCAGCTCTACACACGTGGTGCGCGGAATTTCAAGTTCGTGGATCGCACCTTCAACCTGAAGATCGACGCCTCCATCCGCATCCTGCAGTTCTTCCTGGAACGCTTGTCGCCCGACCTGTTTGTGCACTTCGAGGTGATTCCGGATCATTTACCCGACCGCCTGAAAGACGTCATCGCCCAGTTCCCGCCTGGCGTGCTGCAGTTCGAGATTGGCATCCAGAGCTTCAATCCCGAGGTGCAACAGACCATCTCGCGCCGCCAGGACAATGCGAAGACCGAAGCGAACTTGCGCTGGTTGATGACGGCGAGCCACGCCCATCTGCACACCGACCTGATCTTCGGCCTGCCCGGCGAAACCCTGGCATCCTTTGCTGAAGGCTTCGATCGTCTGCATGCCATCGGCCCACACGAAATACAGCTCGGCATCCTCAAACGCCTGCGAGGTACGCCCATCGTGCGCCACAGCATCACGTTCGACATGGCGTACGACGCACAGCCGCCTTACATCGTGCAACAGACGAGTTCGGTCGACGCACCGACGATGCAGCGTTTCAAACGACTGGCACGCTATTGGGATCTCGTCGCCAACTCGGGCCGCTTCACGCGCGCCATGGTCTTGCTGATGCAGGGGCCTTCAGCCTTCGAAGCATTCATGCATTTCTCCGACTGGCTATGGCACACCACGGAGAAAACCAGCGGCCTGACTCCCGAGATGCTGCTCGACGCGGTGTTCGATTACCTGACGGGGCCACGCGGGCAGCCCATCGACATCGTCCGCGAGACCTTGCTGGCCGACTACCTCGCCAGCGGCGCGCGGGCCAACCCCGAGTGTCTGCAAGGCCTGCTCGGCCAGCGCCCGGCACCTGTCTCGCGCGCTGCATCGAAACTCCAGCAGCGCCAGACACAACACGCGGATAATCGGGCAGTCGGCCCGGCTGGCCCGCATCAAGACCTCGTCGCCGAAGCAGAGCGCTGACGTACCACCGCAGGGACGGGAGATCGCAACATGAACCGTTTTTACTTCTCCAGGCTTGCCACATACCTGCGGCAAGAGCGTCCCCGCCACATCGCCCACCTTCGCATGGCGCTCGGGCGCGCAATTTTCTGGGGCGGCGCGATCATCGTCGGCCTGCTCGCTGTGGCGTTCGCAAAATCAGCAGATGCGATGAGTGGTGTTTTCAGGCACGCACACGAACACATGCCCCTCCTGCCCTTGCTGGTCACGCCGCTGGCAGGCGCCTTGTGCGTGTTCCTGACACGGCGCTTCTTTTCCGCCGCAGCCGGCAGTGGCATTCCGCAGACCCTGGCCGAGATGCGCCGGGAAGACGACGATCTCCGCCCGCTCCTCTCGCTACGCATCGCGGCCGGCAAGATCGGCGTCGGCGTCATGGCGGTCGGTTCCGGCTTCTCCCTCGGCCGCGAAGGCCCCACCGTGCAGGTCGGCGCCTCCATCATGGCAGCCGTACACCGCCATCTGCCACGCTCCCTCGGCATCCAGCGCCATCACCTGCTCGTCGCGGGCGGCTCCGCCGGAATTGCAGCGGCCTTCAACACGCCCCTGGCGGGCATCATCTTTGCCATCGAAGAAATGAGCCGCAGCGTCGAAGCGCGCATGAGCGGCCTGGTGATTACGGCCATCGTACTGGCCGGCGTCGTGTCCAAGGTATTCATGGGCGGCGGCCACTACTTCGGTCATGTCCTGATCGAAAGCAATGACAGCGTGCTGCTGGCCTGCGTGGCGCTCGCCACGCTGAGCACAGGCCTCGCAGGTGGCGTGTTCGCACGCATGCTGATCCTGGCCGCAACGCGCTGGACAGGCCGGGTCGCGGACTATCGCAGGCATCACCCGATCCGCTTTGCGGCATTGTGTGGCCTGCTTGTAGCCTTGCTCGGCATCGTCTCGGGCGGCCTTACCTTCGGCAGTGGCTACGAGCAGACGCTGCAGGTCCTGCACGGCTATGGCGAGTTGCCCTGGTATTTTGCGCCAGCAAAATTCATTGCCACCGTGACGGCGTACCTGAGCGGCTTGCCCGGCGGCATCTTCGCGCCATCGCTTTCCATTGGCGCCGGCATCGGCAACACGCTCAGCGACATGCTGGGCACCCCGGCCACACAGAGCATGCTGATCGCATTGTGCATGACAGGCTTCCTCGCCGCCGTGACCCAGGCGCCGATCACCTCCTTCGTCATCGTGATGGAGATGGTGGACGGCTACTCGCTCATCATCGGCCTGATGGCGACCGCGCTGCTGGCCTCCGCCATATCCAGATTGCTGAGCCCGCCGCTTTATCACACGCTGGCCATGATCGAGTACGAAAAGGCGCGCGATAGCGAACACACGCAGCTTGCCGCAACGCCTCCGTCCGAACGCTAGGGGCGGCTTGAAGACTTTTGTCTCCTCCAGCCAGCCGTTCAGATGCTCGATCCATATTTGCAAGACCTGCCGTAAACAACGGCTTATAATAAGCAGGGTGCAAACCAGCCGGCATTATCGGCTGGACCAATCTCATTTTTTGATAGAGGCCGCTCATGAACCATCTACCTGCAGTCCCCTTCGCAATCTGCCGTCAGATCATGGTGGGGCTGATCGGGATTTTCTTGTGCAGTTGCGGTGGATCAAGCGGTGAGGATCGCACGCCCAATGCGCCCCCAATCGCTCCTGGCCGTGGCGATTCGTCCGCCGCCTCCTCTGCTACATCAAGCGCCAGCTCCTCTGCCTCCAGCGAGGCCAGTTCAAGCTCATCATCTTGAGTCCGCAGCGCGACTGCTATCCGTTGCGGACGCCATGCATCCTCGAGATCTCGAGCTTCTCGTTACTCAAATGATGCCTTACGGCAAATACCAGGATCGCCTGCTTGCCGACCTGCCTGGCCCGTATCTCGCCTGGTTTGCGCGCGAAGGTTTTCCCAAGGGACAGCTCGGCCAGTTGTTGGCCATCATGTACGAGCTGGATCACAACAACCTGAGGATGTTGCTGGATCCCTTGCGCAAGAAAACGTAGCCGATGGCTACGTAGAGAGCTTGCGCTTGAACTCCACCCGCGCCGTGCGCGCACGCAGCTGACCGCAGCCGCCCTCCACGTCCTGCCCTGCCGAATTGCGCAGCCGCGACAGGATGCCGCGCTGATGCAGCATGCCGGCCATGGTCGCCGCGCGCTGCCAGCTGGGCCGCTTGTAGGGCAGATCGGCGATCGTGTTGTAGGGGATGAAATTCATCAACGCATATTTGCCGGTAAGCAGCTTGATGATGCCCTCGACTTCCTCGTCACTGTCATTCACGCCCTCCAGCAAGGTCCATTGGTACTGGATCGGATAGCCCGTATCGCGCGCGTATTTCTCGCCGAGCTCGACCAGCTCTGCCGGATCGATGCGTGGTGCGCGTGGCAGCAGTTGCTCGCGCAGATCGGCACGCGTCGTGTGCAGTGATAGCGCCAGCGCGGGTTTCACCACACCGAGTGGCAAGCGCTCGAAAGCGCGGCGATCGCCTACAGTCGAGAACACGATCTGCTTGTGGCCGATCTGGCCCAGCGTGCCGAGCAGCTCGATGGCTTCGAATACGTTGTCGAGGTTGTGGGCAGGCTCGCCCATGCCCATGAACACCACCTTCTTCACCGGCCGCCGCGCACGCGCGAGGATCACCTGCGCCACGATCTCGGCGCTACCGACCTGACGCAGCAAGCCCTCGCGGCCAGTCATGCAGAAAGTGCAGCCGACCGCGCAGCCCACCTGGGTGGATACGCACACGCCGTCGCGCGGCAGCAGCACGCTTTCGACGGTCTGGCCATCGGCCAGCTCGACCAGCAGGCGCGCCGAGCCATCCTGCGCCGGGTGTTCGGATTTCACGCGGGCCAGCGTCTCAAGCTCTGTACTCAGGGCAGGCAAGATTTCGCGCACACTCTTCGGCAGAACGTCCTGCACCAGACGCTTCTGTGGCCCGGCATCAAGCGCCTGCGCGCGCAGCCAAGCGCGCAGCACACGCTGTTCGTGGCCGGTTTTCGCGCCGTGATCGCGCAAGCGTTGCTGGATGTCCTGGATGCGCATAGGGGTAATCTAGTGAGGCGCCGATGTTAACAGATGGCCCCCGTTTGGCGCATAGTGCACTCCTCTGACAACAAGCCCCCACGCCAGACAATGAGTGAAAAACCCTCCGGGCAAGACAAGCAATACACGCTCGCCGCGAACGCCGTATCGACGACGATCCGCGAGCGCATCCAGCGCGCCGGCAAGCGCTTTCACGCCAACGACAATATCTCCGCCTTCATCGAGCCGGGCGAAATGGAACGCCTGCTCGAGGAAGTCGCCGGCAAGATGCAGGGCGTACTCGAAAGCCTCGTCATCGACACCGAGAGCGACCACAACACGCAGGACACGGCACGTCGTGTCGCCAAGATGTACCTCAACGAAGTCTTCCGTGGCCGCTATGTGCCTGCGCCGCCGGTGACCGAATTCCCGAACGCAGAACGCCTCAACGAGCTGATGATCGTCGGCCCGATCACTGTGCGCAGCGCCTGCAGCCACCACTTCTGCCCCATCATGGGCCGGCTGTGGATCGGCCTGATGCCCAATGAGCATTCCAACCTGATCGGCTTGTCCAAGTACTCGCGCCTCGCCGAGTGGATCATGAGCCGGCCGCAGATCCAGGAAGAGGCCATCACGCAGATGGCCGAGGTGCTGATGAACAAGGTCAATCCGGACGGGCTTGCCGTCGTCATGGAAGCCGATCACTTTTGCATGCACTGGCGCGGCGTGAAGGACTCCGAAACAAAGATGACCAATAGCGTGATGCGCGGCTCCTTCCTCAAGGATGCCAGCCTGCGCCGCGAATTCCTTTCGCTCATCAAACCCTGATCAATCCCGGAAATGAGGTCGCCATGCTAGTCCGCCTGCATTACGCCAGCCACGCCGCCGCACCGCTCACCGCGGAGATCGTCGACAGCATCCTCAAGAAGTCCCGCGAGCACAATGCGGCGCTGGGCATCACCGGCATGCTCTGTTACAGCGATGACCTCTTCATGCAGGTGCTGGAAGGCGGTCGCGACGAGGTCAATGACCTCTACAACACCATCGTGCGTGATACCCGCCACGACCACGTGCGCATCCTCAGCTACGAAGAGATCAGCGAACGACGCTTCGGCGGCTGGACCATGGGCCACGTCAATACCGCCAAGGTCAATCCCTCGCTGTTGCTCAAGTACGCCGAGAAGCCCAGCCTCAACCCCTTCAACTGTTCGGGCAAGGCCTCGATGGCGCTGCTCGACGAGCTGATCGCCACGGCCTCGGTGTTGACACGCTGCAGTTGAGCGCGCTCAGGCCTGCTTGATATCCGCCGTCGCGAAGCCGGCGGAAAGCTCCGACACTTCGGGCAGCATGCGATAGATCAATGCCAGCTGCCGCACCACGCGGCGCTCGGCAGCACTGGCGCCGGTCGGCACGTCATCCAGTTGCTGGGCGAGATTCGCGTCGAGCGCAAAAGTCGCGCGTGGCTGCCGCGCAGCCAGGCTCTCCGCCATCCCTTTCAGTGCGTCTGCGATGACGCCAGCCACGTTCTCGATCAGCGTGCCGTGTTGCCACTGTGCGACCTGTTCGCGATGGGCACCGAGTGCGGAGATGTAGCCCAGCAAGGTGTGGCTGACACACAGGAAGCGGAATGCCAGATCGGGGGCCAACTGGTACTTGTCTGGCTCGCCCAGCATGCTGGACAAGGTGCGCGACAACTCGGCATCGGCGTTATGTGCATCGCGTCGGGCAACGCGATAAGGCAAGTCGTCGTGCTTGCCTTGGCGGTACTGGCCAAGAATCGACGCCAGGTAGCTGCCGGAATTCTGGATGGTGCTCGCCATCGCCTGATGCAGATGACGCCCCTGCCAGTCCGGCAAGACGCAAGCGACCACCACGCTTGCCAGCAAGGCGCCGATAACCGTGTCGAGCAGGCGCGGCCAGATCAGCGCGTAGCCGCTACCGACCTGGTTGAAACAGATCAACACCAGCACCGTGATGCAGGCCGTGGCGAGCAGATAGCGATCCGCACGCAGGGCAAAAAACGCAACGCCCGCCACGACGATGAGCGCCAATTGCGCCGGCACCTGCGGAAACGTGAGGATGAAGAGCGACGCAGCCAGCAGCCCGAGCACGGTGCCACCAATACGCTGGCCCATGCGCCGCCAGGTCCCGCTGTAACTCGGTTGGCACACGAACAACGTGGTCAGCATGACCCAGTAGCCCTGCGGCAGTTTGAACAGATGCAGCAAGCCATAGCCCGCCGCCAGTGCCAGCGACAAGCGCAGGCCGTGCCGGAAGCGACTCGACTCGGGCGTCAGGTTTACGCGGATGCGCCGCCACATCTCGCCCAGCGTTTGGGGACTCCCGTCGCGCAGGCTGCTGTCTTCCTCTGTCCGCAAACTGTCCGGATTGCCTGCATTGGCCAGCAAGCGCTCTATGGTCGTGATGTTGCGGCACAGATCCGCCAGGGAGTCGACGAGACGCGACCACTCGGGCGCGGGATGATCCTGCACGTATTGCAAAGCCGCGCTGAGCTCATCGAGCGCCAGCACACCGTCGCGGCCGTAGTCGAACGGGATGCCGCGCAGGATCGCGTCGGCCAGCCGCGCACAAGCGGATGCCTGTACGCGCATGAGCCGTTGCGCGCGGAACAGGATGTCGCTGCGCGCGAAAGCATCGGTCAGCGCGCGATACGGGTAATGCGCCGAGCTGGCGCGCTCATGCACGTCCTGCGCGAGGAAATACCATTTCAGGTGGCGCGTGCCATCAGGTGATGGCCGGCTGTCTTGCACCCAGCGGATCAGCACTTCGCGCGCCTTGTTCAGCGCATCGACGAGGCGACCGTTCTGGTCCGCCAGCGCCAGGCGCTGCGCGTTCTCGTCACGCCCGCTGACCGGCTCCAGCAAGGCCGCCTTGAGCGCCAGATAAGTCGACAGCGCATTGAACACGTGCGCCAGACTCTGCCGCGAAGCGCGCGTGCGGAACAGCGCCGCCGCCAGCAAGGACAGCAGGCCGTACCAGATGGCACCACTCAGCAGCAGCACCGGTTGCCACCACGTCGCCTCGCCCTCCACCGCCGCGTGATCGGCCACCAGCATGGTGTAGACCGCCAGGATCAGCGACCCTAGCGCAATGGTGGCGTAACGCTCGCCCGCCGCGCCCAGCATGACGAAGGCAAAGGTCGACGTCATCAACCCGATCACGAACAGCCACGGGTAGGGAAACAACAGCTTCACCGAAAACGACGCAACGGCGAAGCAGATGAGCAGCAAGAACAGGCTCTTGAGCCGCCCCGAAACACGATCCTCCGTCTCGGCCAGCGCCGACGCGATCACGCCGAGGATCAGGCTGATCACCCAGTGCTGGCGGTCGAACCACAAGCTCACGCCGATCACCCCCAACAGGGCCAGGGCAACCTTGATACTGTCTATGGTCTTGTCATGCGCCCAGACGCGACGCAGCAGGCCGGAATTACGCAACATCGGAAATACGGGCTCCAGACGAGGGAAACAATGGGTGCGACTCAGCGACAGCCCGGCTGCATTATCCCCCGGCCGGCAAGCTGGCCGTTGCGGCATGCCAAACAATGAACATCCCGTGGGACAAGCACCGGCTGCACGCCCCGGCGCACCCCTCTGCCCCGAAGCTGCTCATGACACAGAGACGTTCAACGAAGAGGTTATTTTACCCGGATATTATTGACTTTTATTTTAACCCGGGTAAAACTAGAGGCCTTACTTGAACGAGTACGCCAGCATGAACACCTCTGAAACGCTCCCCGAGCTCAACTGGATCGCCTTCGCCGATTCGAAACGTATCTCTTTTGGCGCACCCACCGACGTCGCCACCCAAGCGAAGTCGTTCGTCGATGCACAACCGCAAACCACCGTCTTCATGTTCGACGCTGTGAGCAGTCAGCGTATCGACATCGATCTTTGCGCGCCGCTGCCTCTCGTGCTGCGCGGCGTGCCAAAACCGGTTGCGCCTGTGCAACCGGAAGACGCACCGCAAGCCGATGCCCCGCGCACGGCGGGCCGCCCCAAGCTTGGCGTGACGGCGCGCGAGGTCACCTTGATGCCGCGCCACTGGGAGTGGCTCGCCTCGCAACCGGGCGGAGCCTCGGTGTCTTTGCGCAAACTGATCGAACACGCCATGCGTGCTGGCAAGGAGACGGATCGTATCCGCCTCGCCCGCGAATCGGCCTATCGCTTCATCAGCGCCATGGCGGGCGATGCAGCGGGCTTTGAAGAAGCGTCACGCGCCCTGTTCGCGGGCAACGAGGTAGTCTTTCGCGAGTGCATCGCGAACTGGCCTGCCGATGTGCGCGAGCACGCGCTGGCACTGATGCAGGCAGCCTCGCCTGCCGACACCCCGGCTGGCTGATCACGCAGTGCCGGCCGCTGCGCGCTTCGGGTCTGCAGCAGCAATCACGAAGTCGATGAAGCGGCGCACGCGCAGCGGGATCTGGGTGCGCTGCGCGTAGTACATGTAGAGGCCCGGGCGCGCGCTCGCAAGCTCGGGCAGCAATCGCACGAGCCGACCGGCCGCCAGGTCAGCGGCAATCGTGAAGTCCAGCAACTGACCGATGCCCACACCGCTCAGCACCGCGGCATGTTCGGTCGCAACGTCGTCGCAACTGAAAACGCTGGTCACGTTCTGGAACACCAGCTCGCCATCGACCATCAGCTCCCATGGCATCGTGCGGCCTGTCTTCGGATGACGAAAACCGGTGCAGCGATGCTGGCGCAGCAGCGCCTCCAGCGAATCCGGTGTGCCATGCCGTGCAAGGTAGGCCGGCGCGGCGCAGATACTCATCGGCACATTACCGAGATGGCGCGCCACCACGTTGCGCTCCGGTGCATTGCCGCTGCGAAACCCCACGTCGATGCGTGACTCGATCAGATCAGTGAATTGGTCTTCCAGCACCAGGTCGAAATGCGTCTGCGGATACTCCGCCTGGAACTCCGCAATCAGCGGTACCAGCACGTGCGTCGCCACGGAGGGTGGCGCAGTGATGCGCACCAGCCCCGCCTCGGCCTGACGACTTTGCTGCACCTGGCCCAGCGCATCGTCGAGCAGGCGCAGGCCCGGATCGGCCAGCTCGAACAGCCGCGCGCCTTCATCGGTGAGGCTGAGCTTGCGCGTGGTCCGATGCAGCAGACGCACACCCAGCTCCGCTTCCAGTTGCTTGACCGCCTTGCTCATGGCTTGCGGCGTGATGCCGGCATCGCTCGCGGCGCGGCTGAAACTGCCTGCGCGTGCCACGGCGAGGAACAAGGCCAGCGCTCTCGATTTATCCATCTCATGCCCTTCAGTGAAAGCGAAGTATCGAGCCTATTCTCAACCATGAGTTGCTAATGATTCAATCCTGGTGCGTCTAGTTTGAAAGTCGGGCGTACCCCAGGATTCGTTCCGCCAGCTTCGCAGCCAGCGATCACATCGAAACGCGTGCGGAGTCATCGAACGAAAGGGGAATCACCATGACGCAAATTTCGACAGCATCTTCCGCCAACAAGGTCTGGTTCATCACCGGTGCTTCGCGCGGTTTCGGCGCCCTCATCGCACGCGACGCGCTCCGGCGCGGCGACAGCGTGGTCGCCACGGCACGCAATCCGCAAACCGTCATCGATCAACTCGGCGAGCATCCGCAACTGCTGGCGCTCAAGCTGGACGTGACCAACGAAGCACAGGCCACCGACGCAGCTGGCGAAGCCATAAAACGTTTCGGCCGCATCGACGTGCTGGTTAACAACGCTGGCTATGGCCTGATCGGTGCCGTCGAAGAAGCCTCCGCCGAAGAAGTGCGCGCCCTGTATGACACCAACGTGTTCGGCCTGCTGCATGTCACACGCGCCGTGCTGCCTGCCATGCGTGCCGCGCGCAGTGGCCATGTCATCAATATCTCTTCCGTCGGCGGCTTCTCGTCCTACTCGGCCTGGGGTGTGTATTGCTCGACCAAGTTTGCGGTGGAGGGATTGAGCGAAGCGCTGTATCACGAGCTCGCGCCGCTGGGCGTCAAGGTCACGGTGGTCGAGCCCGGCTTCTTCCGCACCGACTTCCTCGATGATTCATCGCTCAAATCGACCGGCGTGCGCATCGGTGAGTACGTGGAGACGGTCGGTGCCATGCGCAGCCTGATGGCAGATGCCAATCACAAACAACCCGGCGATCCACTCAAGCTCTCGCAGGCCATCCTGCAACTGGCCGACACGGCGACGCCACCGCAACGCCTGCAGCTGGGCAGCGACACGGTTGCCAGGCTGCAGGAGAAACATCGCTTCGTTGAAGCGGAACTGGCGCAGTGGCTGAGCGTGGCGACTTCGACGGACCACGACGTATTGCAGGCAGCCTGAGAACTGGTACGCACCCGCACTGGCGCAAGCCGGTGCGGGTTACCTGACCCTCCTGATCAACCCGCTGTCTGGCGCGCGGCTGCTACGCCGCAGCGATTGCGGCGGCTGGCCGAACACGCGTACGAATGCCCGGCGCATGCGCTCCGGGTCGCTGAAGCCGACATCGCGCGCAATCGCTTCAATCGGTTCGACGCCTTCCTCGATACGCGGCCTTGCCGCTTCCGCACGCAGGCGTTCGACCGCCTTGGCGGGCGTGGCGCCCGTCTCGACGAGGAACGAGCGGCTGAACTGGCGCGGGCTCAGGCACGCCACCTCGGCCAGTCGCTCCACCGACAGGTTCTCACGCAGGTTTTCGCGGGCGTGACGCAAGGCGAGCTGGATGCGGTCCGACGCCGGCTCCATCTCCAGCAGGGTCGAGAACTGCGACTGCCCGCCGGGCCGGCGGTGATACACCACCATGTCGCGCGCCGTCGTGCGTGCCGCTTCTCCACCGTAGTCTTCCTCGATCATCGCCAGCGCGAGATCGATGCCCGTCGTCACGCCCGCCGAAGTCCATATCTGGCCGTCATGCACGAAAATGCGGTCGCTATCGACGCGTGCACGCGGATGCTCGCGCTGCAATTGCGGGCCGACGCGCCAGTGCGTCGTCGCGCGACGGCCATCGAGCAGCCCTGCATTGGCCAGCATCAACGCGCCATTGCACACGCTCGCCACACGCCGCGCGAACTGCGGAGCCGCGGCAATGAAGGCGCGTAGCACCGCCGAGTTACGCGCCTCCCAAGCACCCGTACCGCCCGACACGATCAACGTGTCGATATGCGTCGGGATGTCGGGCGGAATGCTGCCGCAGGAAATCGGTACGCCGCACGAACTCATCACTAGACCGCCCTGCTCCGCGAACACCTCCCAGGTGTAGGCCGGCGCTTCCGGCGTGCTGGTGCGCAGGGTCGCGACCTGGAATGCGGCGAGCGGCCCGGAAAGGTCGAGCAGCTGGAAGCCGGGGAAGACGAGAAAGGCGATGTGGCGGGCCATGAGCGCGTGTGTCTGTATTTGAGGGAAATAAGTCGTTTACGCCACAAGCGTCGCGCGAGACACTGGCGCTGTCAAGTTCGCAAAACCCGAGAAGGAAAAGATCATGACTTACCGTGTCGCCATCAACGGCTTCGGCCGCATCGGTCGCAACGCACTGCGCGCTTTTTATGAAAGCGCAACCCGCAAGAACTTCCAGATCGTTGCCATCAACGATCTCGGCTCGCCAGAAATCAACGCTCACCTGCTGCGCCACGACACCGTGCATGGCCGCTTCAACCGTGAAGTGCGCATCGACGGCAATGACCTCATCGTGGCAGGTGACCGCATCAGCGTGCTCGCCGAACGCGACCCGGCGAAGCTGCCGTGGGACCAGCTCAAGATCGATCTCGTGCTCGAATGCACGGGCCGCTTCGCCACGCGCGACAAGGCCAGCGCGCACCTGCAGGCCGGCGCACGCCGCGTCATCATTTCCGCGCCCGGCGGCAAGGAAGTGGATGCCACCATCGTGCTTGGCGTGAATGACGAGTTGCTGAAGGCCGACGACACGATCATCGCCATCGGCTCGTGCACCACCAACTGCCTTGCCACGCTGGTGAAGCCCCTGCATGACGAGATCGGCCTCGTCACCGGCCTGATGACCACCATCCACTCCTTCACCAACGACCAGGTGCTCACCGACGTCTATCACGAAGACCCGCGCCGGGCGCGCTCGGCCGTGGCATCGATGATCCCGACGAAGACCGGTGCAGCCTCGGCCATCGGTCTCGTCATGCCGGAGCTTGCGGGCCGCCTCGACGGCTTCTCGATCCGCGTGCCGACCATGGACGTGTGCATGCTCGATCTCAGCTTCGTCGCTGCGCGCCCCACGTCGGTGGAAGAGATCAACCGCATCATGCTCACATCCAGCCAGCACGGGCGCCTCAAAGGCATCGTGCAGTACAACGAGGAACCGCTGGTGTCGGCCGACTTCGTGCACAACCCGGCCTCGGGCATTTTCGACGCCACGCTCACCAAGGTGCTCGGCGACACGCACGTGAAGGTTTACGCCTGGTACGACAATGAGTGGGGCTTCGCGAACCGTCTGCTGGATGTTGCCGGTCTCTTTGCTGGTTGAGATGTTTCAGGGCCGGCGGGCGTGCAACGCCGGGCCGCAGCCGCGTTAGACTTCGGACACTGGTCTGAAAACGTGGAGACGGTTCATGCACATCCGCCTTGCCCTGATCGATGAAGCCGCGCGCGTCATCGAGCTTTATCGCGAATACGACCGCCCGCCCGACATCCCGCCCTCACCCGAGCGGGCACGCGAGATCTTCAACGCCATCAATGCCTTCGGCCATGTCGCGGTGGCCGAAGACGAGGGCGTGATCGTAGGCTCCTACTCGATGTACATCTGCCCCAATCTGTCACGTGGCGGCCGCCCGTTCGGCGTGATCGAGAACGTCATCGTCGCGGCAGCATCGCGCCACCAGGGCATTGGCAAAGCGCTCATGAAACACGCGCAGGAAGCGGCTGTCGCGGCCGATTGCTACAAGCTGATGCTCAGTACCGGCTGCATGCGTCAGGAGAACCACCTGTTCTACATGTCCTGCGGCTTCATCGGCGACAAGCTGGGTTTCCAGATCCGCTACGACGGAACCTGATTACTCGGTCCCCGACGGCGCGGGCTGATGCTTGCCGGCGCTGGTCCGCTGCGCGCGATAGATACCGTTGTGGCCCGAGAAGAGATAGCTCACCACGCAGGCAATGGCGGCGTAGAGGCCCGCCTCGGCACCAAACAGCTCCATCGCCATCAGTGTCGATGCGATCGGCGTATTCGCCGCACCTGCAAAAACGGCAACAAAACCCACGCCTGCCAGCAGCGAGAACGGCATGTGCAGCAGTGGCGCGAGGGCATTGCCCAGAGTCGCCCCGATGTAGAACAGGGGCGTGACCTCTCCACCCTTGAAGCCGCTGCCCAGCGACGCCACGGTAAACGCCATCTTCGCGGCAAAATCGTACGGCGCCAGCGGTTGCTGGAATGCCTCGACAATGACCGGAATGCCGAGGCCGATGTAGCGATCCGCCACCAGCCACCACGCAGCCGCCGCGACCACGCAACCGCCCAGCAAGGGCCGCAGCGGCGCGTAGATGATGCGCCGTTTCATCCAGCCACCAAGGGCATGCGTTGCCGCCGCAAAGCCCCTGCCGGTCAGGCCGAACACTGCGCCGGCGATCACCATCCCTGCGATACCCCACACGCTCAGCGCCGGCACCGAGGCAATGACGTAGTGGGTGTGATGCACGCCCCACCACAGACCGATCTGGTCGGCCGCGATGGCGGCGATCAGGCAAGGCATGATCGCGTCATAGCGCAGCCGGCCGATGGCCAGCACCTCGAGCCCGAAGATGGCACCGGCCAGCGGTGTACCGAACACCGAGGCGAAACCGGCACTGATGCCTGCCATGAGAATGATGCGGCGGTCTTCGTGCTTGAGTTTCAGCACGTGTGTGAGTTGATCGGCCAGCGCCCCACCCATCTGCACGGCCGTGCCCTCGCGCCCCACCGAAGCGCCGAACAGGTGCGACACGATGGTGCCGCCCAGCACCAGCGGCACCATGCGCAGGGGCACGACTTTCTTCGGGTCGTGTATCTCGTCGATCAGCAGATTGTTACCCGCCTCCACCTCGCGGCCGAAGCGCAGATACAGCCAGCCCACGGCAAAGCCGGCCAGCGGCAACAGCAGGATGAGCCAGCGATGCGCTCCGCGCGTCGCCGTCGCCCACTCCAGCGAGAACAGGAAAAAAGCCGACGCCGAGCCGGCGAGCGCCGCGACGGCCAGTGCCAGCAGCACCCACTTGCCCATGTAGAACACGAGGCCGGACAGTTCAGAACGCAGGGAAGTTTTCACGTATGTCCGGGTGCGATTGCGGAAAAAATTCCATCTCCTGCAACGATTGTAACAACCGCTTTCGCAAAAAAGAGCCAGAACAGGGCGCCACGGCGGCCACGATCAGCCAGAATAGCCGCCTCGCAAAACGTTTCTACAGGTCCTACCCATGAAGATTGAAAAAGACACCGCCGTCACGCTGATGTTCAAGGTGCTCGACGCCAATGGCCGACTGATCGAAGAGAGCAAGAACCCTACGGTCTACCTGCACGGCGGCTATGAAAACACGCTGCCAAAGATCGAAGAGGCGCTGGAAGGCAAGGAGCCGGGCTATCAAGTGACGCTGGCTCTGTCGGCCGACGACGCATTCGGCCAGCGTGACGAAACGCTGGTGACGACGATGCCGAAGGCCGAGTTCCCACCCGGCGTGAAGGTTGGCGGCTTCGTCGAACGTTCCGGCCCGGATGGCCTGCCGCGTCATTACAACGTGGTGAAGATCAAGGGCCCGGTGGTGATGCTCGATGGCAATCACCCACTGGCAGGCCAGGCGCTGCGTTTCGGCCTGAAGGTAGTGGATGTGCGTGCGGCTTCTGCTGAAGAAATCGCGCACAAGCATGTGCACGGTGAGCACGGCCACCACCACTGAGTGAGCCGCTTCGCCCCACGGAGCGAAACTGACAGACAGCAAGGAAACGGGGGAAAGGCGCAGGCCTTTTCCCCGTTCTGCTTTGAGCCGTCAGCGCGCGGGCAAAGCCGGCAGACTTTTTCTCACTGCGTCTCGCAGACAATGCTCAGGATGTTGCCGTCCGGATCCTTGAACCAGGCGTTCCTGATCTTGCCGAAGATGTGCACATCCCCTTCCCGCGTACCGCCGGGAAAGTCGTAGTGCTCGAAGTGCACGCCCTTGTCGCGGAGCGCGTGCACGACGTCCTCGATGCGTTCCTCGCCCCTGCCATCGAGAATCCAGGTCACCGCAGTAGCCTGATTGCTGCCGGCAAATTGCGATTCATAGACCAGTAGCGTGGTGTCGGCGCTGGCCAGCGACAGCACGCCAGACTCCTTCGCGCTGACGGGAGCCAGGCCAAGAACGTCCTGATAGAACTGGCGCGCGCGTTCGATGTTGCTGACGGCCACCGTCGCCACCGCTGGCTTCGTGCCCAGGATTGCATGGATCACTTCAGTCATCTTCGTCTCCTGCCGGGTTGTGCCGGGTTGTACGAGAGGGGGCGCAATAACTGCGCCCGTACCCGGCCCGATACGCCCCCATGAAGAAGCCATTGGGACAATGGCGCGTCGTTTGCTAGTGTTTGCAGGGCATACCGCAGCACCCGCAGATGGAGGCTTTTCATGTTCCAGCTCGCAGCAGCCCTGCCCGACAGCTTTCTCGAAAAACGCATCGAGCGCTTCATTTCCTCCTGGCAGTGCAGTGAAGGATTGCCCTGGGCGGTGGAGCTCTGGAACGGCAAGCAATACCGATGGTGTTCGCATGCGGCGGCTCAACCCCGGGTGACCCTGCGCATCAAGTCGCCGAAGGTCCTGATGAAGCTCGCCAGGACGGATCTCGACACGCTGGGCCAGGCCTACGCCGAAGGCGAGCTGGATATCGACGGACACATCCGCGACATCTGCACGGTCGTCGCCGATCTCGTCAATGGCTTCAGCAAGAACGCTGCGCGCCGCTTGCGCACCCGCCCGACGAGCCATACGCACAAGGTCGATGAGGCGTCGATTCGCCATCACTACGACGTGTCGAACGCGTTCTACCGCGAGTGGCTGGACGCCGAGATGGTTTATTCGTGCGCTTACTTCCGCGATGCCTCCGACTCGCTGGAGACAGCCCAGCAACAGAAGATCGATCACATCCTGCGGAAAATCCGCCTGCAGCCAGGCGAACGTTTGCTCGACATAGGCTGCGGCTGGGGCGCACTGATCCTGCGCGCGGCGAAGCATTATGGTGCGCAGTGCACGGGCATCACGCTCTCGCAACGACAGTTCGATCTGGCCACCCAACGCATACGCGAAGCCGGCCTCGAAGATCGCTGCACGGTGCTCCTCATGGACTATCGTGACGTGCATGGCCGCTTCGACAAGATCACCAGCGTAGGCATGTTCGAACACGTCGGCCTGCAGAATCTACAAAGCTACTTCCGCAAGATTCACGACCTGCTCGCAGATGACGGCGTGGTGATGAACCACGGCATAACGTCGAGCGATCCGGATTCAGCCGAGACGCCGCTCGGTGGCGGCCGCTTCATCGACCGCTATGTCTTCCCCAACGGCGAGCTACCCCACATCGGTCTCGCACTGAAAGAGATGGCCGCCGGCGGACTGGAAGCAACGGACGTGGGAAAACCTGCGCATGCATTACGCGATGACGCTGGATCACTGGACGAATCGCTTCGAGGAAAAAGGGGCGCAATTGCGCGAGATGGTTGGCGACAAGCGTTACCGCATCTGGCGCGCGTATCTGGCGGGCTGCGCTTACGGCTTCCGTCAGAACTGGATCGCGCTACATCAGATCGTAGCGGTCAAGGCCGATCAGTCGCAACTGCAGGCACTGCCACTCACGCGTGAATACATGTACGACACATAGCATGTACGACACATAGACCGAGGCACTGTGTCGAGCGCTGGCGGGCACAGACCGCAGATGCCTTCCGCATGATCGGAAAGTCTCCGCAGGGGCAAGCAACCTTCACGCGCTTTGCAGGTCGCGGATCTTGAAGCTTTCCGAGGTCAGTTCGTCACGCACGATCTTGCCATCCTGCACCGTGAGGCATTTCACGAACGTGAGCGTGCCTTCCTCACCGGTATGCAGGTCGTAAATGATGAGAGCCCGATCCCCTTTGCCGTAAGCACCGATCATCTCGAGATCGGTGATCGAGCCGGCAAGCCTGTCGAGTTTTTCGAGATAGCGCTTGGCTCCGCTGCTCGGCCCTTCAAAGACAACGTCAGGAGCGACGAGCCCCGCCGCAGTAGCCATGTCGCGGCTGGTCCAGGCCTTGGTAAAAGCCAGTGCAACGTCAACGGATGAAGCGTGCTGATTCATTTGTGCGTTCCTCGATCAATGTCGTGGGTTGTGTCTTGACGCAACGGAGTGCGTTTTTGTACGCATCAAACAGCAAGACTCGGGCCCACGCCATGCAATCAAGGGCATACCCGTACCATTGGGCACCCATCACAAACCGACAGGCTTGCAAGCACGCAAGCCCGCTCACCGCAGACGCATTGCGTAACGAATCTGTCACGTTCCATACGAACCCCGTCAGCACAGAGGAAATGCGAAACGACACCGGATATGAAGCAGTTGCCGGGCACAGACACGCAGCAGCACTTCAGACGTTTGTTTGAATCGCCAGACGGAATCGATCAGGCTCAACGACTCCTGCCATGGGGTTCATGCGTCCGCCGTGTTGCGTAGCACAACGTCATTCTGGCGCAATCGCTATGGGTGTTCGCACCAAAACTGCGCAGCAGGACACACCCGGTGCGAAAGGTCCGGGCACAAAGAAAAAGGCCGGCGAGCAAGCTCACCGGCCACAAGGGCCCTGCATCGGACCAGCTTACGGAGACACCCTCAAAGGCCCTTCCGGAGCACTCAACCCGCCTGACGTGCGCCGGAGATTTCGACTGCGTTATTAACTTTCTTGCCTGTCTCATCCACGGCAAGCTCGCCCACATCGATGCGCATGCCGTAGAAACTGCGCCACACGAATACGAGATTGAGCACCAGGAAAAGCGTAGCCATCGACCACGCCAGGCCCTGCTGGCCCTGTGCAACAAGCCCCACGCCCATCTCCACGGCCAGCAGGCCGAACAGCGTCGTGAACTTGATGATCGGGTTCATCGCCACCGACGAGGTGTCCTTGAACGGATCCCCCACCGTATCGCCCACCACGGCCGCGGCATGCAGGGCCGTGCCCTTGGCGCGCAACTCGGTCTCGACGATCTTCTTGGCGTTATCCCAGGCACCACCCGCATTGGCCATGAAGACGGCTTGATAGAGGCCAATGATGGCGATCGACACGAGGTAGCCGATGAAGAAGAAGGGGTTGATGAAGGCTGCAGCCAGCGTGCCGAAGAACACGGCGAGGAAGATGTTGATGGTGCCCTTCTGCGCATACAGGGTGCATATCTCGACGACCTTCTTGCTGTCCTCGGACGAGGCCTTGCTGACACCATCAAGCTTCATGGAGCGCTTGATGAACTCCACCGCGCGATAGGCACCGGTGGACACCGCCTGCATGCTGGCGCCGGAGAACCAGAAGATGGTCGCGCCACCCGAGATGAGGCCAAGCAGGAGCGGTGGATGCAGCATGGACAGCTTGTCGAGATTGCTCGTCAGCCCGTTGGTGAGCAGCATGATGATGGAGAACACCATCGTCGTCGCCCCCACCACCGCTGTGCCGATCAGCACCGGCTTGGCAGTCGCCTTGAAGGTATTGCCGGCACCGTCGTTCTCCTCGAGCAGATCCTTGGCGCGCTCGAAGTCCGGCTTGAAGCCGAAGTCGCGTTCAACCTCGGCTGCGATGTCGGGCAACTGCTCGATGGTCGACAACTCATACACCGATTGCGCGTTGTCCGTCACCGGCCCATAGCTATCGACCGCCAGCGTCACCGGCCCCATGCCGAGAAAACCGAAGGCAACGAGACCAAACGAGAAGACGGCAGCCATGATGGCGGCCTTGGCCGGATCCGGGTTGATGATGGCTACGAGATCGAATTGCGACATCACGTAAGCACCGCCCATCAAGGCCACGATGATGAGACCGAGCCAGAAGGCGGAGAAGTTGCCGGCAGTAAGGCCCGACAGGATGTTGAGACTTGCGCCGCCCTCATTCGAAGCCTTGACCACTTCACGCACATGACGCGAACCCGTCGACGTGAAGACCTTCACCACTTCGGGAATGATGGCGCCCGCCAGCGTGCCACAGGTGATGATGGCGGATAACTGCCACCACAGGTCGGCATACACCACGCCGTTGATGGCGATCTTGCCGATCAGCAGGTACGACACTACGAAAGTGAAAGCCAGCGAGACCAGAGACGTGATCCACACCAGGGAAGTCAGCGGTGCTTCGAAATCGAAGCCCTTGCTGTGTTCATACTTGGCGCGGGCACGTACGGCATTGACGTAGTAGGACAGGCCGGAGGCGATGATCATCACCACGCGCATCACGAAGATCCACACCAGCAATTGCACCTGCACGGCTGCGGTTGGCACGGCCAGCATGATGAAGCTGATCAGGGCCACGCCGGTCACACCATAGGTTTCGAAACCATCGGCCGTCGGGCCGACCGAATCACCGGCGTTATCACCGGCACAGTCGGCAATGACGCCGGGATTGCGGGCGTCGTCCTCATCGATCCTGAAAACGATCTTCATCAGGTCCGCGCCGATGTCGGCGATCTTCGTGAAGATGCCGCCGGCAATGCGCAAAGCTGCGGCGCCGAGCGACTCGCCGATGGCGAAACCGATGAAACACTTGCCGGCCAGCGAAGGCGACACGAACAACAGGATGGCCAGCATGATGATCAGCTCGGTCGAGATCAGCAGCATGCCGATCGAGATGCCCGACTTGAGCGGAATCGCATACACCGGAAAGCCCTTACCCTCGAGCGAGGCGAACGCCGTGCGGCTATTGGCGAAGGTATTGACGCGGATGCCGAACCACGCCACGCCGAACGAGCCGGCAATACCGATCAGCGAGAACGCGACGATGATGCCCACGTCGCCGGCGCTCATGTGCTGCACCCAGCCGAAATAGGCCACGATGATGGTCGCCACGAAGGCTTCGAGGATCAGCAGGAACTTGCCCTGCGTGAGCATGTAGGTCTTGCACACTTCGTAGATCAGCTCACTGACTTCGAGCATCGAACGGTGTGCTGGCAGACGGCGGATCTGCTCGTAGAACACCGCGCCGAAGATCAGCCCGCCGACACACACCAGCAGCCCCACCGACAGCAATTGAGCCCCGGTCACCCCCCACAGGAAACTGGCGGTCGCAAGATCGTCGAAACGCGGCAAAACAAGATTGGCTTCGCTGGCATGAGCCCCCAGCGCAGGTACGGCATCGGCCGCATGTGCCGGAATTGAAACTGCAAGCAGCCCCATGACCAGCAGCAAGGCCAGATAGACAAAAAAGTGACCCCACCTCGAACCGGGTCGCGCGGAAATGCTGGATGACATATGTGTTCCTCCTCCTCTGACATGCATGAAATCGCCTGGCGAGGAGTCATCCGGAATGACCGGCATCAAGCAGCTTGTAACAACGCCTTTGCGTCGACGCGGCATTACGAAATCTGAAAAACTTCTCGCCCTTTTGCCATTGTTGTGGGCGGCTCTGTAATGCGGGTTGACCTGACGCAAGCTTGCTCCGCGCCCGAGCTTGACGCAGATCCTGATCCAGCGCGGTGCGTGGATACTCACATGGCATTACATCGACACGCACCCGCCGCCCGCATCACTGCCGCGGTTATAATTGCGGCCCTATTGCAACCAGCGCCTCACCTCATGTCCGCCATTCCAGTCTGCCCGCTCTGCTCCATGGAGAACACCTATCCCGATGCGGAGAACTTTGTCTGCGCCGACTGCGGGCACGAATGGCCAATGGTGGCTACGGCCGCCGCCGAAGAAGGCGAGGCCGTGGTCAAGGACGTGAACGGAACGGTATTGCAGGATGGCGACGCAGTCGTGCTGATCAAGGACCTGAAGGTGAAAGGCTCATCGATCACACTCAAGCAAGGCACCAAGGTGAAGAGCATCCGCCTCGTCGGCGGCGATCACGAAGTGGATTGCAGGATGGACGCTGGCAACTTCATGTTGAAGGCTTGCTTCCTCAAGAAAGCGTAGTTGCACACGGAGCTGAACCTCTTCTGCGATGGCGGGGTCACACGCACTCTTTCATCGAGCGAATGACACAGCATGAGCAAGGCGCATCAGGCCACAAGACGTGGTTTCATTCTGGCAGGCAGTGCAGCAGGCGCGCTCAGTGCGCTGGGCAGCTTCAGCGCGCTCGCAGCGGAACAAGGCAAGGCATCCGCCAAAGCGGCCCGCGCACCCGTGCTGTTCATCGGCCACGGCGGCCCCATGAACGCGCTGCGCGACAACAGCTTTACCCGCAGCCTGCAAGCCTGGGGGCCCAGCCTGCCACGCCCCAAAGCAATGCTCGTGGTATCAGCTCACTGGCTGACGCCGGGAGCCACCGCAGTCGGCGTGCAGGAACGGCCTGAGACCATTCACGACTTCGGTGGCTTTCCGCCGATGCTGCACGCCATGCAGTACCCCGCACCCGGTTCGCCGGCGTTTGCGCGTGAGGCCATTGCAAGCGTGAAGAGCACACGCGTCTTGCCCACGACAGAATGGGGCCTGGATCACGGCACTTGGACGGTGCTGCATCACATCTACCCGGCCGCAGACATACCGGTATTCCAGCTGTCCATCGACTACGACAAGCCCGCGGCCTACCACTACGCCATCGGCCGTGAGCTGGCCGCCTTGCGCGACCGTGGTGTGATGATCATCGGCAGCGGCAACGTGGTCCACAACCTGCGTGCCACGATGCGCGGCGCGCCCGACAGCGAACGGGCAGGACAAGCCTGGGCACAGGGATTCGACGATGCCTTCGCCAGGGCCCTCGACCAGCGTGATGACAAACGCCTGATCGACTATGCGCGCATGGAAGGCGCTGCTACCGCCGTCGCAACACCCGATCACTACTACCCGATGCTCTACGCGCTGGGTGCAGCCACGGCAGGCGAATCCGCGAAAACCATCTTCGCGGGCTTCCAGAGCGGCACACTGAGCATGCGCTGCTTCCAGTTCGGTTGAGGGCCGCCCTCAGCTCGCCGGCCCCTGCTGCGCCTCGCGCCGCGTCGAACCTTCCGGCGCTGCACGCAGGTACTGCAGTGGCCAGCTGACGGTCTGCTCCAGCTCGCGCGCGGCATGCAGCGGCCAGTACGGATCACGCAACAGTTCGCGCGCCAGCAAGACGAGATCTGCCTGGCCGCTGCGGATGATTTCGTCGGCCTGCGCAGCGTCGGTAATGAGGCCCACGGCACCTGTCGCCACGCCCGCTTCGTGGCGGATACGTTGCGCGAAGGGCACTTGATAGCCGGGCGCGAGCGGGATGTTGGGACGGGCCAGCATGCCGCCACTGGAGGTATCGATGAGATCGGCGCCGTCGGCCTTCAACAAGCGCGCCAGTTCGACGGTCTCGTCGATATCCCAGCTACGCCGTTCTCCCTCCGCCCAATCAGTCGCGGAGAGGCGCACGAACAGCGGCAGGTTCGCCGGCCACACCTCGCGCACGGCACGCACCACTTCACGCACCAGGCGCACGCGATTCGCAAAGCTGCCGCCGTACTCGTCAGTACGCTGGTTCGAGATCGGCGACAGGAACTGGTGCAGCAGATAGCCGTGCGCCGCGTGTACCTCCACTACATCGAAGCCGGCGACCAGCGCGCGATCCGTCGCCGCCACGAAGTCGCTGATCACCTTGCGGATGCCGACATGGTCGAGCGCCACGGGCTGCGGATAGGTCTCGCTGAATGACACGGGCGACGGCGCCACCACCTGCCAGCCCCCCTCAGCAACCGGCACCGCGCCCTGCCCCGCGCCCGGCGCAAAAGTGCTCGCCTTGCGGCCGGCGTGCGCCAGCTGGATCCCGGCAACCGAACCCTGTTCGTGAATGAAGTGCGTGATGGGCAGCATGGCCTGCACCTGCTCGTCATTCCATATGCCGGCGTCCTGCGGACTGATGCGCCCCTCCGGCGACACCGCGCAGGCCTCGGTCATCACCAGCCCCGCGCCCCCCACGGCACGTGCGCCAAGGTGAATCCTGTGCCAGCCCGTCATCAGCCCGTCCTGCGATGAGTACATGCACATCGGCGAGACGGCAATGCGATTGGCAAACGTGACGCCGCGCAGCGTCATGGGCGAAAAGAGATGGGTCATCAACGGCTCCGGTGGGTCGGACGTCAAACGGGAAAAACGGGGAAGGCGTGCGGCAGCACGCCACTATATTCCGGCATCAGCAGCCGGACTACTGTTCCATTCAATACGCTCGAACAGCGCGCGCAAGCGCTGGCCGCGCAACGGATTGACCTGCACGACGTGCGCCACGCGCCCCAGCAGGTGCGCCCGGAAGTCGGCGTGCGATTCGCGATTCTGCGTGGCAGGACCATGCCTCAAGCAGTTGGTGAGCGTTGCCTTGAGCAGATCGAACTCCTTGCGCGGCACGTTCAGCCTGTCATTCACCACCAGCCCGGTTACGCGCTGCGCCTGCGCACGCGACGCGATCTGCGTCTTGCGCGGATTCGGCACGAAGCCCTCTTCGAGGATGATCGTCTGCGCCATCAGCGCGATGCGCGCGGCATGCGCACGCGAGGGCGTCGGGCACGAGACGACCAGGTCGTCGACATAGCGCGAGTAGCGCGCGCCGCATTCCTCGGCCGCGCCCGCCAGTCGCAGGTCGAGCCGGTAAGCGCAGAGATTGGCGAGTGCCGGCGAAGTCGGCGCGCCTTGTGGCAGATGCCGCTGCAGGTACTTGCGCGCCTCGAGTCTCGCCTTTCGCACGCTTTCGACGGAGGCATATTCGTCGACGGACATGCCACGCAAGACTGCCGGCGAGGTGCAATGCGTGGTGAGGCCTGTCAGGTAGCGCGACACCTCGCGGGTATAGCCGAGACTGCGGAACAGGGCATGCACGCGCGAAGCACGGATGCTCGTGAAGAAATCGCGAAGATCGAGACGCACGAGGGTTTGCGCACCGACGTGCAGGGCCGCGTTGCTGATCACCGAGCGGCCCGGCACACAGCCATGCGCAGCAGCATGAACAGGAATGTGATCAAGCAGGTCATGAAGAATCCTGCGCTGGATCGCCAGCAGGCGGCTCCTGGGCGCCTCGATCAGACGCCAGCCACCGCGCGCCTTGGCGCGCCAGAAGCTATCGTAGTGCAGCAGCTTCGGCGCACTGACTTTGCTGCCCCAGCCTGCCGTGTCGGCAAACCAGTCGAGCTCGCTCGGCGTGAGCTGCAACCAGGCGGCCAGATCGCCCAGCGTATGCAATCGGGGTAGCTCTTTCGCCCCAAAAGACACGAGCGCATGCATCAGCGCGGTCGGTGGCGAGGCCATCACCGGATGAAAGATGAACCAGACGCGAACCTGTGGCGCTGGCTGGCCGGGATAGAAGGCAGCCTGGAAGTCGGAGAAGTCGAGTGCCCACTGCACGAGCTTGTCGTGCTGCCCGGCATGCAAGGGTGCCCCGAACGCTTCGAGCAGCGCGCGCACCAGCGCCTTCAGCCAGGGCCATTTGCGCCCCAGCGCCGTCGCGCCTCGCTCGCGCAAACCGGCAGCCGTACTTTCGCCATGCAGGAAGGCGCGGACCAGAGCACGCGCCACATCACACATGTGCGGCGTGATGTGCGGCTCCCACAGATCGTCGTCGTCCTCATCCTCGTCCTCATTCCCGTAATAAGTCATGCGTGATCTGGGCGGTGTCGGGTCGATTGAAGGCAAGGCAGGAACAGAAAGAACAGGGAGAATGGCGCGCTCTCCAGCCTGTCGTGTGACGCATTAGCTGAGGTGCGCCAAGGGCGCACGGTCGCTCATGCAAAGGAATGCCCTGGTAGAACTCATCCCCGGGGTAACCCCGGAGTGCTCAGACGACGAATCGCCCGATACTTGCCTGAAGAGGCGCGCCGACGTGGAGCCTAAGCCGCTTGCATAGAAGCGGTCAAGCCGGCCTGCTCGCGGGTCAGCCGCCGGCCCGCTTCACCACCCAGCCGTGCTTCTTCAGCTTCTCGACGACGAGATCGCAGTGATCGCCCTGTATCTCGATCACGCCATCCTTGACGGTGCCACCCGTGCCGCACGCCGCCTTGAGTGTCTTGCCCAGTGCTGCGAGCTCGGCCGCAGCAAGCGGCACGCCCTTGATCACAGTGACGGTTTTGCCGCCGCGCCCCTTGCTGTCGCGCGACACGCGCACGACGCCGTCACCGGCAGGTACAGCAGTGTTCTGCTTGCAGCTGCACTGGGCGATGGGCTGACGACAGTCCGGGCAAGTCCTGCCGACCTCGGTGGAGTAGACGAGACCGCCGAGTCCGGCCAGGCCGCTTTTTGAGTTTTTCATGCTGACTATTTTAGCTGACCGAGATATCGGATGAGCTCGCCCATGTTCTTGATGTAGGCACCCGTCGAGATACCCATCGGCGGATTAGTGGTCACGTACGGCGAGGTATCGGTGTCGTCGCCGACGCGCGTTGTCGAGTAGTCACCCGCAGCCGACGTCGCTGAGCCATCGCCCTTGTACGGATTGCTGGTGGCTTTGAGCGGCGTCGGCCAGTAGCCCTCGGCATTGAGCGATTCGATCAGCTTGGCGACACGCTCCGGCGTGACGTCGCCCACGCCCATGTGGCCCGCAGTGAGGTCGGAGACATTCAAGTCAGCGAGCGAGAAGTAGCGTGGCAGCTCGATGCCCTTGGCGAGCAGTGGCGAATCCTTGCTCGCCTCAGCGGGTGGCGTCGCCTTGAGTTGCGCGTAACGCTCGCGCAGTTTCGCGACGTCAAGCTTGCGAAAAGCACCGTAGTGCACGATGGTCTTGTCCGGGTTGTAGTCGGCGTAGTACTCGCCGTTCACCACGTTCGAGCCACGCCGGTGCACGAACATCGGTCGATTTGTTCCGAGCTCGATGAAAGTGGGATGCGTGCGTGTCGGGCGTTGCTGCTCGGGCGGCAGTTTCACCGAATCGAGCCAGTCGAGCGCTTCCGGAATGCACGCAAGGAATTTCGCATCGCCAGTGAGCATGTAGAAATCCATGAGCTTGTCGATGACCTGCGCGGTGGTGTGCGTGGTCAGCGCATCCGGTTCGTAGCTGCGCGCGCCAAGAGGCTTCAAAGCATCAGGCGTGTACTGCATGGCCCAGCCTGCTTGCGGCTTGGGTTGTTGCAGCACGAGGAAGATGTTCATGCCGCGGATGATCGCGTCATACGCCCGCTTATCACCCAGCGTCTGATACACCATGATGAGGAACTTGATGTTCTCGTCCGCCACGCTGTCGTTGAGCGTGATGTAGCCGGTGTAGTCCGGCTTGCCCTTGTACGCAAAAGGCTGCGCTGGCGCCGGGTAGCGTTGCGGCCAACCGCCGTTGGCGTACTGCGAATCGAGCACGAGCTTGATCGCACGGTCGAGCGGCGCCTTGTACTTGGCGTCCTTCTTTTCGAGATACATGCGAAACAGGAATTGCGAGGCCTCCGAGGTACCTTCATCGTCGAAGGTGGAGTTGCCGTAGTAGTGCAGGAATTCTTCGAGCCGCCAGCCGTTCTTGCCGATGGTGTCGTACCAGCGACGGATCGATACCTCGCCCGCAAAGTCGGCCATATAGCCCCAGCCCCCACTCGGCAGTTGCGCGCGGATCAGCGCATCGGCCACCTGCTCGGCCGCCTTGTAGTAACGCTCATCGCCTGTCGCATGATACGCATCGAGGTAGAGATGACCCATCGTGCCCGTGCCCGGTGGCTGGATCCAGATCATCGTCGGATACGCCTCCATCTCGCCCCAGCGACGCGACATGTCGGGCAGATAAGACCAGACGTAGCCGCCCTTGTAGGCGACCTTGTCGAGCATGAAGCGTGTCGCGCGCTGCATGGTCTCGAGGACGGCGGTACGCGCTGGCGACGCCTCGGCTGCTTGCGCCACCGCGGGGCCCAGCAGACTTGATGCACAGCACGCAGCCAGGATCGCTGCGAGAACAATGCGGGCATATCGATGCATGCGACAACTCCGGCGACGGCACCCGATTGGTACCGCGGCGGATTGTGATGCGCAGTGCTGGCAGGCGCAAATTGGTCTGACCACGCCTGACAGTGATCGCGCCAATCACATTGCGAGGCGGTTCTTGTCCGCCAGGCATCCGGCCGCACACGGCAGCCATCAAGAAGAGTCAGGACTGCAGGAAGCCACGTCCTGCTACGCGGGCATCAGGTCTTGCGGAAGTCTTCGCGCGGCGGGCTGAAGGTGTCCAGCAACAGCGTCTCTTCGCCCTGCATGGCGAGGAAGCCATGACGCAAACCGCCGGGCACCAGGATCATGTCGCCCTTGCGGATCTCGTAAGCCACATCGAGGATCTTGTAAGTGCCGCCACCGGTCACGACGTACGAAGTCTGCTCATGAGGGTGGCTGTGCTCGTAGCCCTCGGCGCCGGGCTGGAAGTGCACCTCCACCTGCATCAGCTTCTCGCCGTCCGCAGTAATGCGCCGCTTGATACCACCGCCCAGGTCTTCCCACTCGGGTTTTGTCAGCGTGTTGGCCATGATGAAACTTCCTTTCGCTCGAATCCTGCAACGCAGGAGCGCCCGTGGCGCCGCACTCCCATGATAGTGCCATGCAAAACGCAGAGGAAATGCCCGGAGCAAAAGGCGAAACAAGGCTTTACAGGCGGGATGGATGAGCGCGCATGGCACCACAACCGCCATGCACAGGCCAATTGCACCGGAAGCACGTAGTATCGGCCCCTTTCCGATAGCCCATGGAGGTGGGCTTGGGCGGGCAAAAATGGTAAATTCCGCCTCCCCGTTCGCCATGAAATGACCGAACGACAGGCGTGCCAAAGCACTACGCGAACGCTGTCGGCGTGGAAGAAACGAACAGGGATTGAACTGAAGAAGTACTGCTGGTGCCGGGGAAGGGACTCGAACCCTTACACCTTTCGGCGGCGGATTTTGAATCCTTCCGAGCATCTTTGCGACGTCGGGTGAGCCTTGATCTTACAAGATTCCATCGGTCTCACCAATGGCAGATCGGCGCCATGCAAGCCCGTCCGCGCACTATTTTGGCCCTTCGGCTGTCTCCTGCGTGCCTACTGCAGCTCAGGGGCCTCTCTTTAAGAACGAAGTCTGAGCACTGCTCTGTCAAGTCCTGACCGAGAACCCGCACCAGTACTCACCCTACTATTCGGCGGGACGATTTTGCCTCACGTTTTGCATCACAAAGCTGGCGGCGACTGTCCGTATGCCTGCGCCGCATATAGAGGTGGGTGCGATTGCCGATTGAACAGTAGATCAATCGGCATGTTTTCTAGCAGTGCAAACTCTTCAACCAGCGGCTTGAACTTCTCGTAACCATCTTCGCCTAGGCAGTTATAGAACAACAGGATGTGCTCATAACTGGATAGCTGCGCTCGAACCAGACTGGTGTACTGGCGCTTGTTCTCAACTGGCGCCGTCTTTACGAACTTGATGATGTGATAGAGGTGGCGGAAGTAGTGGCCAAGTAAAGACTGACGATAGAGAAAAAAATCTTTGTATGCTGAACGGACTCTTGATAGAAGGTCCGATTCACGATCGTCCGGATTCTGTGGATAAACTGCATATTGAGAACGCAGCTGCGAATAATATTCTTCGAAGCATTCTCGGCCTTCTATTTTCTCTCCGTTACTCCAGATTTTCATCGCACCAACAATTTCGCCCTGCATTCGAAGTAACGAAAAGAACGTGCTTTCAAATTGCTGAAGTGCGAGTGTTTTGGCTTGCAGCTCCATCTGTTCGCGCTGCCCCTTCAGCTCTTCGCGAGTAGCTTCAAGTTCCTCCCTCTGAAGTGAAAGCTCCTGACTTTGCATCCATGCCGTGTAGATGAGAGTGCCGAACGCCAGCCCGGAGAACAGCGCATTCACGGCGCCAAACATATCGCCGAAGGTCCCACGCTCGGTAGTGCTCATGCTGTAGAAAGTAAAGCACCCTGACAGGCCCCAGACCACGGCCACGCCAACCCAGAGCTTAACTAGCGCGCTAACTGATTTCCATCTGCCCATCTTCCCCTCCTTCTTCTTGTTATTGGGCTTCGTGAAAAGCCTCTGATTTCATACGCGGGCTGGCGTTTTGGCTGCGCTACCGAGCTAGTTGGCTTGTACGCAGGCCTTGTGGAACAGTTTCCCAAACTGGCTTAGTTTGATGCAGAAATATGCCGCTTCTGGGTAGGCCAATCGGACAAACTGAAGTTCACCAACGCGGCGCGGCTCGTTGTCATACTCAACGAGACCAAGGGAAACCAAGTGTTCGAGAAAGGTCAGAAATAACGTGGGCTGAGCAAGCGCTTCAGGAACAACTGATCTGTCCACGAGAAATTTTTTCGTGCTGTCGGCCACCGGCATTAATCCGACAAAGGAATCACTCTCTGCCTTGAGAACGGCAATCCGCTCGTTGCGAAATCTGAAGTAGATCAGATACTCAAATGAGCTGAGCTGTTCGAGCAGCAGAACCTCATCTGGGGCCAACTGAGTGACGATATTGACAAAGGCTGGATGAGCTTCGCCAAGCCGTTCCCGATCCATTCCGCGAGATAGCAAATTTACGTACAGATTTGAAATCGCGCTGTCTTCCTCCTGAAACCTCAGCCTTTCAGCTATTGGAAGGACCAGCGATTCTCGCGGGGCCACTCTATTCTCTTCTGGGACTTGGCGAATCGCTCTGTCAATATAGGCCGCCAAACGATCTTGAAATGCCGCAGTAAATTGGAGTGGAAACAACGCCAATCGGATTGTCTTGACTGCATCAACACCTATTTTGCTCGCTTCTTGAAGAGTGTTCTTTGCGCCGTCGGTATAGATTTCTCGGACAAGATCGGGCGAAATGAGATTCAGCAAATCGAGTGGGTTAGGCATTGGACTCTCAGTTGAAAAAGCGGTTACCACGGGTTCGGGAATGACATACGCGTATACAAAACATTGGCGCCTTAGCCCCTGAACGTGATTCTAGGCCCCTCACTGAGAGAGACTCTCGTGAATGAAATGAAGAACAAGATATAACGCAGGAATATCGTCATTCATGATCACATGGTCATCATCTTCGGGATTGACTAGATTTGTCCTGCCGTTGCCCGTGAAGTCGAATTCCCCAATTGGTAAGTAGACCGTTTCAGGCACCTCCCTTTTGAGGTAGCACTTCACATTCCCTTCAAGCCCACCGCCTACTTTCTGAACTGACGTGAACACAAAGTGAAGCGTTCGTGATGCGAATGTCGTGGTAAAAAAACCTCGCTCAAGATAAAGCGATGAAGCAATACCTTTGAAGTGAAAGCCCTTTGAAGCTGTCTGTTGAGCAATGCAATTCGCAAACTTTTCAAATTGCGCCGCTAGCTGGTGGTGACGAGTGTCAGCGCTTTCAATTTTTGCACAGAGCTGATTCCATACGAGCATGCCTTCCCTCCTTGGGGTGATGTGTTCAAAGTAGAAATATCGGACCCGTTAGTTCGCATCTGACGGAGATCTTGATCAAGCCATGGGCATATGGCAAGTCAAATCATCCGCGAAAACCGTGCCAAAAACTCTTGACACGTCATTTGTTCGGGCGATGTCGCCACTGCTAAGGGCATGGGATCAGGATGCAGCCATTGTGTAGCTCATCACCGCGTCAATGCTGAACAGCGCTGTAACGGTCAGCGGTTGCCCAAGGGGCGGAGGCGGAAAAAAAGCCGACCCGCGCTAAAGGAAAAGGTAGGCGGCCGGTGTTTAGCGATTTGGAAAAACATTTCGACCCCCTATGGGGTAGACCGCCAGCCTCTCGGCCAGCGGTCCAGACGCACCCGTCGACGATCTGACACGATCAAACGGGCGAGACAAGCAAGGCAGTCAGAGCCCTGTCATTGATACGGATATGGGTGAGCATGAAGTATCTATTGACCGGACTTTCCTTCTGATGGGTCCGCGATTAAATGGGCATCTATGAATCCGTCGGTCATGTGTTCTGCAACCAACTCTCCACATTTTGGACAATAGGCTTGCTCTTTCTCTTTGCCGCCCGGAACTCCCATGCCACGCTCTGAGACTCTCACCTTGGCCCCACAATTCTTACATTCAGTATCGTAATCCCATCCCATTTGCATCTCCTTAGCGCGTCAGATCAACTTCAGATAGTAGTACGGATAGAAATTCCGGCTCGGCGAATTATTGTTGACAAGAGCATATTGTCACACGTGGGCGCGTACCGCATTTTCTTGGACGGTTGGGTTAGTCTGGCTTCACAAAGGTTGCGGAAGTGTCTGTTTTCTCCGCGTTGTGCCCTGACACGGGCACAGGTTCGGTGGCGCTCATGTAGTCCGCTGCCTCGTCGACACTCAGGCACAGCAACTGAATTGCGTGGAAGGCCACCACCGCGTCCACAAAGGGCAGCAGTTCCGGGATTGCTTCCAACTGCTTGCGGAAGTCGGTGAAGTATTTGCGCACAACGGCTGGACGGCTCATGGCTGTGGCTCCTGCGGTGCGGGTTGCTGTGCCGTGGCCTGCGTAGCGAGCCATGCGGGCAGCGGCAGGCTGTTGGCAGGCTTGCCGATAACGGTGCCACCATCGACAGGACCGTAGCCCACAGCCGCGCGTGCCTCGTCTGTATTGATGATTCCCGCATACAACAGCTTTGACAGAACGTCGGCACGCTCGACGCCTGAGCCTAACGCCACTTCGCCCACGTCATACTTGATCGTCTGCCCCAGCTTGCGTGATAGCTCCTGCTCGACGCGATGCATCAGCGGGCGAATCGTTGTCCTGTAAAACGCGCGGTGTGATTCAGTCGCACTGGCATAGGCGCTTGCATCCTTGACGCTTAGCAGCATTAGAGGAACACCCGTCATGCGGCTTGCTTCAGCCACGCTGAAGTCCAGAGTCTTGACGATATCGGCGTCCAGTGCGGACGGCAGACGGCGCAGCGTTTCCGGCTTCAGGCCAAACGAGAGAATCACCGCGCCACCGGCTGCACCCCGATTGCTGGTCTGTTCCATGTAGGCCGCGCGCAATTGCTTCATCTGGTCGACCGTCAGCTTTTCATCGGTCGACAGGAAGGCTTCCGCGTGACTGCCGTTCGTTTGCAATTGGCGGTAGATCGATACTGTCGCCATCAGTGCGCCGACCGACGTGCCGTAGCTCTCCGTCAAGCCATCCCCCACATAGGCGCTATACGCGTTACGGCACATGAGGTGCAGGTAGTCCTGCGGGTCAATGGGCTGACCATCGCAGCGATAGACCACGCCTTCCTGTTCGATAGCAGCGGACATGCGGAAGGCCTGCACGTGTTCCAGCACTGACGCCACGCCAGCAGCATTGCGAACGATGTGCAGCCAGCCATTGCCGGTCCACAAGCAATCGCTGACGCCTGCTTCAAGGTGGGCCGGGTCAATTGCACGCAGGCAACGTGCTGCGCCACTGCTGGGGGCTTCCTTGCCATCAGTGCCATAGACCAGCAGGGGCGTCGACGTCAGTTGCCCGGTCAGAATCTCGACGCCACGGCGCAGCGCTGCGAACCCTTCCACGGGGCCGGGGCCTTTTGCATCGTCCAGTGACGTACCCGCCTGCCAGCCGTCCGAGTAACGGGCGGGCAACTCACGCCGGGGCCAGCCCAGCCAGCGAGACAGGGAGGCGACAATCTGCATGGCTTACGGGCCGACAGGCGTGGTGTCCAGATAGGCGAAGATCACGCGCGCCGGATCGGTTGCCAGGAATTCGCAATCGAGCATCACGCGCAGCAGGACAGCGCCCTTTTCGTACATCCCCGACGCGTACGGATTCGTTGCAACCTCGATGCCCGCACCAAAGACCACTTGGTGGCATGACGTGAAGTCACCCGCCAGCACAAAGGATTTGTTCGGCTCAGCCTTGTCCAGCTTCACAGAGACTGCAGGCGGAGCCGCCATGGCCGACATGGCATTGACACCCAGCAGCGCGTCACCTGCACTCGTGACGCCAAGCCAATCGCGCACAGCCGGGCCGATGGCAACCTTGGACGTGGTGCCGTTGGCAATCTCGACCACACGTAATGCTGCTTGCAGCTCGGCGAAGGTGGCAAAGGCGCCACCATTCGTTGCGACGGTCAGCAGGCCTTCAGGGGCATTTGCCAGCGCTACCAGATGACCGATAACCGCATCGTCCATCGCCGCAGCGGCAGCAAACCGCAATTGCCCGGTAATCAGTGCGTCCATCAATGGACTGCAATCGATCAGCGCAGACCGGCGGATTTCTGCAACGGCACCCGTGGTGTGTGGATCGGCGGGCAGGCTGTCAAACGTGGCCGTCGTGTTGTTCACTGCAGTGTCACGGGGCACCCAGCCCAATTGCACGTTGCCGACCATGCGAGGCGCGAAGAAGGCACCCGCAGCGGCTTGGTGGACATTGATGCCCAGCAAGGGCGCGATAGCCGGAAGCCAGCTTGCGGCGGCAGTGAAGCTGAACAGGCTTTCATCGTTTGCCGGGCGGGCCAGTGACTGACCGACGTCGACAGGGGGCGTACCCGATGGCGGCGTAATGGAATCTTGTGCCTTGCGGATCGGCGCCAGCGCGCCCCATGGGACATGCGGCTTTGATGTGTCGCGGCCAGACTTGCGCGCGGTCTCTTGCGAGATTTCGCGTTCATAGCCCCAATCGTTGAAGGTCGGGTCGACCAGCCCCAGTAAAAGTTTGCTGACGGAAAACGGCGCCTGCTGGCGCGTGATGATGACGGGACCAGTCATGGCGGGTGCTCCTGTGTGTTCGGCGTGGGTGGCGATTGCCTTGACCGCTTGCAAGCGGGCCGTCTTGGCTTCAAGCCTGACAGTCAGGCCTTCGATATCGGCAATCATCTGGGCATCGTCGGGATGGGCGTCCAGAGCTTCGATTGCGCTTTCAAGCGTGTGGACGTCAGCTTCCAGCTCGACGGTCAGCGCACGCTGTTCGAGCGAAGCAATGTCGGGGGTGTTCGGGTCGGGCATGATGGGCTGTCCTATGTCGATGACATGGACGACCATAAGCCCGGTTTTCAGGAAGTCGGAAAATATATTTCTAGTGCTACACGATTTCCGCTTCACCAATCTGTTCGGACATTAGCGAGCGCAACAAACTGCCAAGCAGCGGTTCTTTGCCGGTGAAGCCCCGGCGTTCGAGGATACGCAACGCCTTGGCAGTGGCACAGCGCTCGGCGTAATCCACCTGATTGACAGTCAGCCCCAGTTCCCGGGCAACTTCTTCGCGGGTCATGACCTCCCTTGGCGAGTCGTGCCACTTACTTGCAGCAGGTGCCCGGTTGCGATGGCGGGGGGGCTGACCGTTTGGTGTCACGAGTCGCCTTCGGATAAGTGTGAGTCAGCGCGTGCTTCCCCATTCGTGCCATCAAACTTCATTTGTGCCGAACAAAATTGTTCGGCATGAATGGCTTTTGTTGGCACAACTGGCGCAGGCAAATACCAGATGGTCCCCCCACCAAATTCGCGACGTTTTGCCATTGCGCCAATTTCCTTGCGTGCCCTGCCAAGGGTGCGCTTTGAAATGCTATTCGCCTTTGCCATTTTCATCAGCTCCCTGCTTGGCACGGAGCCATGGGCCAGCACTTCTCGCAGGAACTTGACTGCAACTTCCACCGCGCTTTTTTCTTCGGTTTCGGGCGCTTCCACTTCGGACAAGATTTCGCGCGCCTCCCCCTCTATAACGTCGCCCCAATCGACACAGGAGACATACACCCCGCGCTCAACCTCCACCACGTTCAGGGTGTATTCAAAGCCACCACCGTCGGGGCCGATATTGCTCTTGGCGCGTACGAACACGCGCCGCTCATCCTCTCCGCTGCGTTCTTTTGCAGCGACGAGTACCACCCGGGCAAGGGCCGCAAAGGCAAGTGAACCGGTGATGCGCTCAACGGGATCACGCCCGCTCGTGCCTTTGGTGAAATGCGTAATGCCAAGCACGGCACAACGATGTTGTTGTGCAAAGTGGACGATGGCTTGCAGCCCGCGCCTAACCTCTGCGTTCTTGTGCGAATCGCCCTCGACAGCAGAGACGATGGGGTCGACGATGAGCAGCCGAACATCGCCAAGCTGCGTAGCCGCAACGTCAAGCGCGTGCATGTGCCGCGCAGGGTCAAAAGGGACGCACTCTGCACCCGTACGAATACCAGTGATGAAGTGGCATCTGGACAAATCCGCTCCTGCTGCCATCAGACGAGGTTTGAGCGTATCCCCCGGGTCGTCTTCCCCTGACCAGATCAGCACGTTGCCGAAATTCGTACAACGCACGCCGTCAGGAAATATCCCGCCTGCGGACACCGTTGCAGCAATTGCGATTGCCGCAGTCGTCTTGCCGCAACCGGGCGCGCCTGCAATGAGCGCCAGCTTTCCCGCTGGGACATAGCCAGACCAAAGCCAGACGACAGGCTCTGTGGGAATTTCGGCCGCGCAGATTAATGTCGCCTCAAAATATGTAGAGAGCGGGTTGTAGGAATCGATCTCGGCAAGGCTTGGCGGGTCCAGCTCATAAACGGACATGGGGGGCGCTGCTGTGATCCAGTCGGGTGGGGGTGGGGTGTGATCGGCTTCCGGGGGGTAGTGCATGACGCTGGCGGTGATCTGGCTAACCTCATCGGGGAGTAAGGGCGGGTGGCAGGCTGTGGCGTTGATGGCGGTCAGTGCGGCTAGAATGGTGTCATAATCTGCACCCCTGCGACGCAGGCCGCAGCCCATTCGAAACAGGGTGTCATTGCGCTTGCCTTCAGGGATGCCGTCCCCATTGTGTGCTTGGGGCTGGACGGGTGCTTGCTGGCCCTCGGCATGCACACCCAGCAGCGGATAAAGCCATTCAGGCAGCAGGGCGGGCTGTGGCACCTCCCCTGCGCTCAACTCGTAATCCAGCCACTCATATTTGCGGCCATCGATCTGTGATGGCTCGACCACGATCTGCCCGCCATGGGTGCGGATGTCGACGCCCGGGAGTTTATTGACGCCGTTATTGCAGCTCAGGCCTGCGGGAAGCTTGTAGACCAGATGGCGGCCGCCTGATTGCGTTTTGGCCGTCCATGTGCCCGTCAGCGTGCCGCGTGTGGCTGCGTACTCTTCCAGCGCTTCCAGACCACCCCCGGGCGTTTTGGTGTCGCAGTCAATAACCACCAGCCCCATCGGAATCGCAATGCCGATGTTGCAATCAAGACCATCAAATTTTGCGTAAGCCTCTGACGGCGTAAGTTTTTGACCGTCCGTCCAGTTTTTTTCCAACGGGATTTTGCCGTTCGGCTTGATGATGATGGGTGGCAAGCCTGAGGCGGCATACACCGCTGCAGCGTCAGCCAATGACATGGTGGTGCTGCGGATGCGCTCGGGACTATTCATGGCCGCCCCCCGTAGTCTCTACCACCAGCACAGCCTCACCCATTGCTTCAGCCATGCGGGCAAGAAACGCATTGCGGGCGGCCCGATATTTATCCATGTCGACCTTGCGCCGCAGATCGCGCTTGCTCGGCACATGGGGCGACCATGTGACGTCAAAAGCGCCTGCGGACGTAATGGAAAACTGTGCAGAGAACCCACCGCCCACGCGGTGAAAATCACTGCTCATGCGCGGCAAGGCACGCGTTTTTTTGTTCGGGGAATTCATCGGGTCTCCTGTTGGCAGGGAGAGCCCGGTCTAGCTACACTGGGGGTGTGATATTTCCCTTGTGTGCCGTCCGGGCAATGCTCCGTGACGGCATTTTTATTGGAACTGCTCGCGTGCGATCTCGACTTGCACCTGCTGCCAAGCCTCAGCAAACCTACTGCGAAAAACGTAAATTTTCCGGCCAACTTTTGTAAGGGCGCCCAATTCAATCAAGCGAGACTGGACATTGAGCAAGTGATAACTGGCGTTCGATGGATTGCCGAATAAAACGACGCCGAGCGGGTCTTGTTCGGAGAAACGAGCAAGGGTGATGGGCACCTCATCGGGTGGCGGCAAATTAGCCTGAGTAGCAACGTTCAAGATCATGAGAATTCCCCTGTTGGTTAGTACGCTCAAAACCCGGCTTGGCGAATCGGGTGTCAGGGGAACTCTAAGTAACTGGGCGAACGTATTCGGAAGGGGAAAAATCCCCTTCTAACCCGTGGTTATCTCGTTACGCCTTTTTCGCTTTGATTTGCCGTACGTACTCACGAGCGTCGTCGGCACTTGGCTTACGAAAATTCCTCCACTTCTGCGGCTCGCGTGCGCGAAGCACAGCAGCTGCATCTAGTAATCGTTCCCAGCCCATGTGTCGCGTGCGGCGCGTGGCATAGGCGGCGTCCAACAAGGGCCGCGCCCTGTCGACGCGATCTTGCAAATTCTGGTCACGCTTGGCCTTCCTGCGTTCTGGGCCAATTGCACGAAGCAGCGCTTCCAGCGCATCCCGCGCATGGTTAAGGCGAGCCTCGGCGTTCGCTCGCGCAATGAGCCACCCGACGTATCGCGCGTGCAGCTCTGCTTGCAGCGCCCTGCTCTGCTCGTGCTCGCTCGCAGCTTGGTCGATCCAGACGCCAGCCGACCGGGGTGTTGATGGCAAGGTAAGCAGTTCAGCCTTGGCGATGGCAACGTTTGCCCGTGCTCGTGAAAGTGCAGGGTTTGATTTCTTGCGGCGGGGCATCGGGACAGCTCCACAAAAAAAATGGGCATCCTGCATCGTTTTCTGATGCGCTAAACCGCCTTACCCATTCGTCCGTAAGCCGCGCCAATACTCGCTACTTTGTGTCATCACCGGTTGCGAAAAATGGCGAAAAGTAGCGCAAGTGCATAAAAAAACCCGGCACATTGGCCGGGTTGTTTTCGCTTCCTTCTAATCTATCCAAACACATCCTGCACGATGCTAGCGCGGCGCTTGACGTTCAAATGAGCGTAGCGCCGCACCATGGACATCGTTTTGTGTCCGCTGTGCTCTGCAATCGCGATGGCGTCCACGCCTGCTTCAGCCAGTCGACTGCATGAGGTATGGCGCAGCGTGTGGAAGGTCGCGCCTTCAATGCGTGCCTTCCGCATGGCTTTGGCGAAGCATTCGCGCCAGCTGTGGGGACGATGAGGATTAGCACCGCTAAAGACGTAGTCGGTGTCGAGCGCACCCAACCTGCGGGCTTTCCTGAACATGACGACAAGATCAGGCGTCAGGGGCGAAACGTGCGGCTCGCCGTTCTTGGTGCGCGCCACTTCAATGCGCGGATTGTCGTCATTGATCTTGACGTTTGCCCATAGCAACCCTTGCAAGGCGCCAGCCCGCAAACCTGTGACGATAGCTGTGCGCACCAACAGGGGCAGCAACGGCCAGCGCACCAGCTCGGCGGCAGCCATCAAACGGTCTTCCTCTTCGTGTGAGAGGTAGCGAACCAGACCCGGGTTTTCTTTCGCCTGCTTCATGCCGGACAAAGGGCTGATCCAGTCATGTGAAACCAGATCGTTGTCACGGGCAAAGGCGATCATGCTGCCGAGCGCGGCCCGATATCGGTTGATGGTCGGGCCTGAGCGCAAGCGGCCGTCGGCAGCAGGCTCTGTTTTGAGGGCGATTAATGCATCGCGGACTTGCGAACGGGTCAGCTCTTCGAGCATAGTGTCGCCCGCACGATCCACCCAGAACATTAGGCGGGGTTTGAGCATGCGGTCACGGCCTTGATTAAGGCGCAGGAAGATGTCCGCGATACGGGCGATTGTGAGGGTTTTTGAGGGCATTCCGGCCTCCTAGATGCATAGGATTCAAGGGAACACCCGATTGGCCGCCAAGCCTTGTATTGTGGTGCCGGGGAAGGGACTCGAACCCTTACACCTTTCGGCGGCGGATTTTGAATCCGCTGCGTCTACCAATTCCGCCACCCCGGCACGGGGAGCGCGGATTATCCCCGAAGAGGGGCCCCGTATCAAGCAAAGCTGCAGCAAATTGTCTGGCATCGGATTGCCGACCTTCTTCTGCTCCCCGGAATCCTGAAGTAACACAGAACAATTCATGGCTCTCACGCTGGACGATTTCGACTATCACCTGCCGCCCGAACTCATCGCGCAGACCGCCCTGCCCGACCGCGCCGCCTCGCGCCTGCTGGTCGTGGATACCGCAACGCACCCCGAGCCCCGCTTCGAAGACCACACGTTCCGTGAGCTGCCAGGCTTGCTGCGCGCCAACGACCTGCTCATCTTCAACGACAGTCGCGTGCTGCACGCCCGCCTGCACGGCGCCAAGGAGACGGGTGGCCAGGTAGAAGTCATGATCGAACGACCGCTGGGCGATCACGAGGCGTTGGCCATGATCCGCGCCAGCAAGTCGCCCAAGCCTGGCAGCCGCATCCGCCTGTGCGAGTCCTTCGACGTGGAAGTGGTGGGGCGTGCGGGCGCCTCGGGTGAATTCTTCCATCTGCGTTTCCCCGCCGACGACACGGCCGTCAATTACATAGAGCGCTACGGCAAGCTGCCCCTGCCGCCCTATATCGAACATGCTGCTGGCGAGTCGGACGAGACGCGCTACCAGACCGTCTATGCGCGCGAGCTCGGTAGCGTAGCGGCGCCCACCGCGGGCCTGCATTTCGACGACGCGCTGTTTGCCGAGCTCGACACGCGCGGCATCAAGCGCGCCTTCGTCACGCTGCACGTTGGCGCCGGTACCTTCCAGCCGGTGCGCGAGCACGACCTGTCGCAACACCAGATGCACCGCGAGCTGTACAGCATTCCGCAGGAGACCGTGGCAGCCATCGCGCACGCACGCGCCGCCGGCGGCCGCGTCATCTGTGTCGGCACGACCTCGTTGCGCGCAGTCGAGTCGGCGGCTCAGAATGGTCTGGTCGCGGGCAGCGCGGAGACCGGCATTTTCATCACGCCGGGCTACGAATTCCGCGTGGCGGATGCACTGGTCACCAATTTCCACCTGCCCAGGTCGACCCTGCTCATGCTGGTGTCGGCCATGGCCGGGATGACTACGATACGGAATGCCTACCTGCATGCCGTCAAGAACCACTACCGCTTTTTCAGTTATGGCGATGCCATGTTCATCGAGAAAGCCCCACAAGAGAAGTCCGCATGAAATTCGATCTGATCACCACTTCCGGCGCGGCTCGTCGCGGGCGTCTGGAGCTTGCCCACGGTGCGGTGGAAACCCCCGCCTTCATGCCGGTCGGCACCTATGGCACGGTCAAGGCGATGAGCCCGGAAGAGCTCACTGATATCGGCGCGCACATCTGTCTGGGCAACACCTTCCACCTGTGGCTGCGCCCCGGGCTGGAGGTCATCCGCAAGTTCGGCGGGCTGCACAAGTTCATGAACTGGGACAAGCCCATCCTCACTGACTCGGGCGGCTTCCAGGTGTTCTCGCTCGGTGCGCTGCGCAAGATCACGGAAGAAGGTGTGAAGTTCGCCTCGCCCATCAATGGCGACAAACTGTTCCTGACACCGGAAGAATCCATGCGCATCCAGCGCGTGCTCAATTCCGACATCGTGATGATCTTCGACGAATGCACGCCCTACCCCGCCTCGCATGACGAGGCCGCGAAATCGATGCGCATGTCGATGCGCTGGGCACGTCGCTCGCGTGACGAGTTCGATCGCGAAGAGAATCCGAATGCGCTGTTCGGCATCGTGCAGGGGGGCATGCATGAAGACCTGCGCGACGAATCGCTGGCAGGTCTCAACGACATCGGCTTTGATGGCTTCGCGATTGGCGGACTATCGGTCGGCGAACCAAAGGAAGACATGGAGCGCATCCTCGCCCACACCGCGCCGAAGCTGCCTACCAACAAGCCGCGCTACCTGATGGGCGTCGGCACGCCGGAAGACCTCGTCTATGGCGTGTCACAAGGCATCGACATGTTCGATTGCGTGATGCCGACGCGTAACGCGCGCAATGGCTGGCTGTTCACGCAATGGGGCAACCTGAAGATCCGCAATGCCGTGCATCGCGACGATACGCGTCCGCTCGACGAGGCCTGCGGCTGCTACACCTGCCGCAATTTCTCGCGCGCCTACCTGCATCATCTTGACCGCGCGCAAGAGATGCTCGGCCCGCGCCTGATGACGATTCACAACCTGTTCTACTACCAGCAACTCATGCAGGAAATCCGTGCGGCAATTGAAGCGAACCGATTCGCAGAGTTCGCTGTCGAATTCGCCGCCCGACGTGCACGGGGCGTGAAATAGCGCCCACACCTGCCGTCGGAGTACCCCGCAGCGCAATAGGGCCGGACCCCGTGCCCTGCTATACTCGCGCCCCTGAGAATCGAAGCCTTGGAGTAATAACGTGTTCCTGATTTCCGACGCACAAGCCCAGACAGCAACCGCAGCAGCCGATCCTACCGGTGGTTTCAGCAGCATCATCATGATGGTGCTGATGTTCGTGGTGCTGTACTTCCTCATGATCCGCCCACAGCAGAAGCGCGCCAAGGAACACAAGGCCCTGCTCGACGCTCTGGCCAAGGGCGACGAAGTCGTCACGGCAGGCGGCATGGCCGGCACCGTCATCGAACTGCGTGACACCTTCGTCAAGGTTGCCGTAGCACCGAACGTCGAAGTGCTGATCCAGCGCTCATCGATTGGCGCAGTGCTGCCAAAGGGCAGTCTTACTGCCTGAGGCATAGATCGGGGCAGCCAACATGAAAGGCTGCCCTTTTTCCATCACCCATCTCTTTAGCCGCAGCCCTCAGCAATGAATCGCTATCCACTCTGGAAGAACCTGTCGATCCTGCTCGTACTGGTCGTCGGTCTGCTCTACACCCTGCCGAACTTCTTCGGCGAAGTGCCTGCCGTGCAAGTTTCGTCGAGCCGTTCGACCCTCAAGGTTGATGGCGCCATCGAAACGCGCGTACTTGAAGCCCTCACCGCAGCGAAGATCCAGTACACCGGCACGCTGCGCGACGAAAGCAGCCTGCGTGTCCGCTTCGCCGACGACAAGACGCAATTGCAGGCCAAGGACCTGATCGAGAAGACGCTCAATCCCGACCCCAAGGACGCGTCCTATGTCGTGGCGCTTAACCTGCTGTCCGCAAGCCCGAGCTGGCTGACTTCGTTGAACGCGCACCCGATGTATCTCGGTCTCGATCTGCGTGGTGGCGTGCACTTCCTGCTGCAGGTCGACATGAAGGGCGCACTGACCAAGAAGCTGGATTCGATCCGCAGCGATCTGAGCGCCAGCCTGCGCGAGAAGAAGATCTACAACAGCGGCGTCACGCGCAGCGACCTGACACTGACCGCACGCTTCAGCGACGCAGCGATGCGCGACAAGGCGCGCTATCTGATCAAGGATACCCATCCAGACCTGACGCTCGAAGAGCGCGCAGAGGGCTCCGAATTCCTGCTGGTTGGCACACTCTCGCCGGCCGAGCAAAAGAACATTCAGGATGAAGCGGTCAAGCAGAACATCACGACGCTGCATAACCGTGTGAACGAACTGGGCGTTGCCGAACCTGTCATCCAGCAACAAGGCGCCGACCGCATCGTCGTGCAACTGCCAGGCGTGCAGGACGTGGGCAAGGCCAAGGACCTGATCGGCCGCACCGCCACGCTGGAAGTGCGCCTCGTTCAGGAAAGTGCTGAACTGAGCGGCCAGGCACCGGCCGGTGCCGACGTGTTCAACGAAATCCGCGACGGCATGTCGATCCCGGTCTATGTCAAGAAGCAAGCCGTCATCAGCGGTGATCGCTTCGTCGGCGCAACCTCGAGCTTCGATAGCAACAACAATCCTGCCGTGTCGATCAAGCTCGACTCGGCGGGCGGCCGCGTCATGCGTCAGGTCACGCGCGAGAACCTGAAGAAGCGCATGGCCATCATCCTGTTCGAAAAAGGCAAGGGTGAAGCCATCTCCGTGGCGACCATCCAGGGCGAATTCGGCGATCGCTTCGAGATCACCGGCCAGTTCAGCTCCGAAGAAACCAATCGCCTGGCGATCCTGATCCGCTCCGGCGCGCTGGCCGCGCCGATGGACATCATCGAAGAGCGCACCATCGGCCCGAGCCTTGGCGCAGCCAACATCGAAAAGGGCTTCCATTCGACACTGTGGGGCTTCATCGCCATCGCCGTGTTCATGTGCATGTACTACCGCCTGTTCGGTCTGATCTCGACGCTTGCGCTGGCGGCGAACCTCTTGCTGCTCGTCGCGCTTCTGTCGCTGCTGCAGGCCACACTGACCTTGCCGGGCATTGCCGCTATCGCGCTGACACTGGGTATGGCGATTGATGCCAACGTGCTGATCAACGAACGCATCCGCGAAGAATTGCGCAGCGGCCTTTCGCCGCAAGCGGCAATCGACGCAGGTTACTCGCGCGCCTTTGGCACGATTCTCGACTCGAACGTCACGACCCTGATTGCCGGCGGCGCGTTGCTGGCCTTCGGTTCGGGCCCGGTACGTGGCTTCGCCATCGTGCACTGCCTGGGCATCCTGACTTCGATGTTCAGCGCCGTCCTCGTCTCGCGCATGATCACCAACTTTGTCTACGGCCGCCGCCGCAAGCTCGATTCGCTTGCCATCGGTCAAGTCTGGAAACCCGGCGTTCAAGCCTAAGCGTCCAACGCCAGGAGAGATAGAAAATGGAATTCTTCCGCATCCACAAAGACATCCCGTTCATGAAACGGGCCCTGCTGTTCAACGTCATTTCGCTGGTCACGTTCCTGCTGGCGGTGTTCTTCCTGTTTGCGCGCGGCCTGCACCTGTCCGTCGAATTCACGGGCGGCACCGTGATGGAAACGCACTACAGCCAGGCACCGAACCTCGACACGATCCGTCACGCCCTCGACAAGGCTGGCTACACCGACTCGCTGGTGCAGAACTTCGGCTCCTCGCTCGACGTGATGATCCGCGTGCCGAATCGTGCCAACGAGAATTCAGGCAAGGTTTCGGAGAAGGTCATGAGCACGATCAGCGAAGCGACAGGCTCCAAGCCCGAGCTGCGCCGCGTCGAGTTCGTCGGCCCGCAAGTCGGCAAGGAGCTCGCCGAGGACGGCGCCATGGCCCTCCTCGTCGTTATTCTCGGCATCGTGATCTATCTGGCGATCCGCTTCGAATGGCGATTTGCCGTGTCGGCCATCATCGCCAACCTGCACGACGTGATCATCATTCTCGGGTTCTTCGCCGCGTTCCAATGGGAGTTCTCCCTGCCCGTGCTGGCCGCCGTGCTCGCCGTGCTGGGCTACTCGGTGAACGAATCGGTCGTGGTGTTCGACCGCGTGCGTGAAAGCTTCCGCAACAGCCGCATGCGTAACTACAGCGTGCCGCAGATTCTCGACCACGCCATCACGAGCACCATTTCCCGGACCATCATCACGCACGGTTCCACGCAGATCATGGTGCTGTCGATGCTGTTCTTCGGTGGCCCGACTTTGCATTACTTCGCATTGGCCCTGACCATCGGCATCTGCTTCGGCATCTACTCCTCGGTGCTGGTTGCCAGCCCGCTGGTGATGTGGCTCGGTGTGTCGCGCGAGCAGTTCGTCAAGCCGGTCGTGAAGAAGGAAGAAGCAGTCGTCTGATGCTTCCGCAATTCACGCAACAAGAAAGGGCCTTACGGCCCTTTTTTGTTGCCTGTGATTTCCTTTCCACGGGTACCAAGGCGCTGAGCGCACCCCGCACCGTTCTTGGTCTGGAGCCCTTCGAGCGCGCCTCCCCTGCTTCGACACTGCATGACCAGCGTGACGCACACGCGATAGCTGAATTCGAGTCCTGCCAGGAAATCGTGGCCTCAAACGAGGCGCTGTATCGCACCGGCAATGTGGTGACGCGGCACCTGATCCCCGATAAGCCCGGGCTGCCGCGCCCCCGAGATCGGCCCTTCCTGAAGCACAACGCCCGAAGAATGGCTCGCGTCAGACAATAAAAAAGGGGGCTTGCGCCCCCTTTCCGAAACAGCACCTGCCTGGCAAGCTTATTTCAATTCGTTGTACAGCAAGGTCAGGATCTGCTTGCTGGATGCTGGCGAGGCCGGCGCTCCAGCCTTGTTCTGCACGCGCACAGTCGTCTTCTGTCCATCCGCCTGCACGACGATACGGAACTGGTCAGTATCCGAAAGTTTGTCGTCGCTACGCCAGAACGCCATCCACGAGAACCAGCTGCTGTCCTTCTTCTTGCCGAGGTCTTCGTCGGTAATGTAACGAACGAAATAGATGCTCTTGGCGCGATCGCGGTCTTCAACCACCATGCCGACGCGATCCAGAGCCAGGCCGACCTGACGCCAGGTACGGTCGATGACGTCATCCACGTTCAGAACCGGAGCGCCATCCACCGCAGTAGCCAGACGCGCCTTGTCCGGCGTGGCAGCTGGCGCTGCGACCGCCAGCTTGGCTTGCTCTTCCGTCGAACCGAACATCACCATCATGCGGCGGAGCATTTCGAGCTCCAGTCCTGGATCGCCCGGCTTCGACACCCAACCCACCTGCTGGTTGGCGTATTGCAGATCCGCTTCTTCCAGTGCGCGATGGCTTACATAGACTTCAACCTGGCCAGGCTCGTTCGAGGTTTCAAGACGCGTACGGAACTTGTCGCGCTCGGCGCCGCTGATGAACACACGCAGCAGCGACATATTGCCCAGGAAGGTGCTGCCATCCTTGCCACGCTTCTCCGCCCAGTCAGTTTCCATCACGTAAAGCTGGGGCGAATCCATCTTGATCGTGAAACCGAGGTCTTCCCAGAACTTGCGCAGCTGTGGCCAGACCACTTGTGGCGTGCCGGGCATCACCAGCCAGCGTTCACCACCGGCACGTTCGATACGCGCCTTGCCCATCCTGTCTGGCGAGGCTGCGAGCGCTGCCTGCACTTCTGGCTTGGGGGCGTTGTTGATACTGGAGGCAGTGGTAGTGGCGCGACGCGCATCTACCGGAACCTGCAGTCGATCATCACGCGTCGGCGCGACCAGATCCGGCGGCACTTCCAGCGACTTGGTGCGTGATGCATCGGTAACTTCACTGCGATATTCCTTGCTGTTCGAGGCACAGCCGCCCAGCACCAGCGAGAAACCAGCCAGGCTCAGCACGCATGCGACCTGCACCGATTTCGTCGTTCTACGCGACAACTTCATCAAACTTCCTTTCAGTTCAAGGCTTCGGCTGCACGCATGGCAGCACGAACGCGCTCGTGGAATTGCTCGGACAGGGACGTCAGCGGCAAACGGATGGCAGGGCCAATCAAGCCCATCTGTTCGCAGGCCCACTTCACAGGAATGGGGTTGGCTTCGACGAACAGATCGCGATTGAGGAGGAAAAGTTTCGCGTTGAGCTTGCGCGCCAACGCCACATCGCCCGCCAGCGTCGCCACGCACAGCTCGTGCATGAGGCGCGGTGCGACGTTTGCTGCAACCGAGATCACGCCATGCCCGCCCAGCGCAATGAACGGCAACACGGTCATGTCATCGCCGCTGTAAAGCACGAACTCTTTCGGCGCACGCATCGCCAGATCGGTGATGCGTTCGATATTGCCGGTGGCGTCCTTGATGCCGATGATGCCCGGCACTTTGGCCAGACGCAGCACCGTATCGTTGTTCATGTCGGCCACCGTGCGGCCGGGCACGTTGTACAGGATCAAGGGCAGGTCGACCGCTTCAGCAATGGCCTTGAAGTGCTGGTACATGCCTTCCTGCGTCGGGCGGTTGTAGTACGGCACGACAGACAAGCCGGCTTGGGCACCCACGTCTTTGGCGAAACGTGTCAGCTCGATGGCTTCAGAAGTCGAGTTCGCGCCCGTCCCGGCGATAACAGGAATACGGCCCGCGGAATGCTCGACTGCGACGCGGATCAAGGTGCAATGCTCTTCGACATTCACGGTAGGCGACTCGCCCGTGGTGCCGACGATCACCAGACCATCCGAACCTTCACGCACATGGAAATCGATGAGGCTGCGAAAACGCACCAGATCAAGCTGGCCATCCGCCAGGAAAGGCGTCACCAGCGCAACAAGAGAACCTGTCAACATGACGATATCTGCGTAAAAAGCAAAAGCGGCATTGTACCTGAAGGGTGTGCCTTCAATCCTGTCGTGGCGGACTCACAACCCCGCCAGCGCCTTGACATGCAGCACCGCGCTGCGGCCCAGCGCTGACAACGCGTAGCCCCCTTCCAGCATCGACACGATGCGCCCCTCGCAGTGCGCGTCGGCAAAACTGCGCAGCTGTTCGGATATCCACGCATAGTCCGCATCCATCAGCCCCATGGAGGCCATGTCGTCTTCGTAATGCGCGTCAAAACCGGCCGAGATGAACAGCATCTGTGGCTGATGCGCGGCGAGCGCCGGCAACCAGCTTTGCTCAACGAGCTCGCGCACCACATCGCCGCGCGTCGCCGCCGGCAAAGGCGTGTTACGCATGTTTGCACTCGGGTTGCGCGTGCCGCTATAGGGATAGAACGGATGCTGGAAAAAACTCACCATCAGCACGCGCTCATCGGCGGAAAAAATGTCTTCCGTGCCGTTGCCATGATGCACATCGAAATCAACGATGGCGACGCGCTGCAGCCCATGAACTTCAAGCGCATGCCGGGCCGCTACCGCCACATTGTTGAAAAAGCAGAAGCCCATCGCGCGCGCATATTCAGCGTGATGCCCCGGCGGGCGCACTGCGCAGAAGGCCGAATCGGCCTCACCCCGCATGACCAGATCGGTCGCCAAGATGCCCGCCCCTGCCGCACGCAACGCAGCCTTTAGCGTGTGCGGACACATGGCGGTGTCTGGATCAAGATGCACGATGCCGCGCTCCGGCGCCCATTCGAGCACCTCGCGGATGTAGTCGGGAGAATGCGCCAGCTGGAGCTGCTCGATGCTGGCTTGAGGCGCCTCCAGGCTGGTGACGTACTGCTCCAGCCCGGAAGCGATCATGCGATCACGGATGGCGGAGAGCCTGTCCGGCGACTCCGGATGTCCGGCTCCCATGCTGTGGAGCCAGCAATCCGGATGGGTAATGAACGCTGTGCCAGTCATTTCACAACCTCCACCGTAAAGGTGCCAAGAAAACGAGCCTAGAACCTGCAGCACATGGAGCGAGCGCGTGGGGCTCGCGCAGAGCAGGCTCATGCAGGCGAGCGAGCCAACAACGCCAGTCGCGTGCGCAGCCCTTTTGCTGCCGGCTCTTAGCCCAGCACGTGCGACAGCAGACCGTCCGCCAGCTTTGGCTCGAACCAGGTCGACTTCGGCGGCATGATCTGGTCGGCATCGGCCACCGCAATCAGATCGGCCATGGTCGTCGCGAACATCGCGAATGCCACGGCCATTTCGCCGCTGTTAACGCGCTTTTCAAGTTCCGCCAGGCCACGAATGCCGCCGACAAAATCAATGCGCTTGTCACGGCGCAAATCGGCAATGCCGAGCACCGGGCCCAGCAGGTGGTCAGACAGCAGGCTCACGTCGAGTCGCGCAACCGGATCCTGCGGCACCAACTCGGGCTTGATGACAAGGCGATACCACTGTCCCTTCAGGTACATCCCCACTTCACCGTGGCGCGCTGGCTTGACCTGCCCCGCAACCGCTTCAACAGTGAAAGCGCTACCGATCTTCTCGATGAGCTGCGCCTGGCTCAAGCCATTCAGATCCACCACGACGCGGTTGTAATCGAAGATCGCCAGTTCGTGATCGGGGAAAATCACCGACAGGAAATTGTTGTACGACTCGTTGCCCGAGTGATTCGGGTTTGCTGCCTTGCGTGCCGCACAAACGCGCGACGCGGCTGCAGAACGATGGTGACCGTCAGCAATGTAGAGCGCATGCATGGCATCGAATGCAGCCGTCAGCTCGGCCAGCGTCGCTGCATCACGAATCGCCCACACGGTGTGCTGAATTCCGTCGTCCGCCGTCGCATCGGCAATCGGTGCGCCGCTCGTAGCGGCCTTGAGGATGGCGTCGACCGCAGGCGCCTTCGGGTAGGCCAACAGCACCGGACCAGTCTGTGCGTTCAACGCCTCGATCTGGCGTACACGGTCATCTTCCTTGTCCGGGCGCGTCAGCTCGTGGCGGCGGATACGGTTCTTGTCATAGTTTGCAACCGAGGCCGCGGCAACGAGGCCGGTCTGCGTGTGCTTGCCCATGACAATGCGATACACGTAGTAGCACGGCGCATCGTCACGCACCAGCACGCCCGCATCGACCATGCGCTGCAGGTTTTCAGCCGCTTTGGCATATACCGGTGCGGAATAGACATCGGTACCTTCCGGTAGATCGATCTCCGGTTTGGAGATATGCAGGAAGCTCCACGGCTTGCCATCGGCGCGAGCGCGCGCTTCATCGCTGGACAGCACGTCATAGGGAGGCGCCACGATTTCGGGAGCGCAATCGGCTGCTGGGCGCAGGCCGGCAAACGGTTGAATCAGATGCATGAGTTCGAGTCCTGTGCTTCGGTTTCAGATCAGATGGATTACGTTCATTCCGAGCGTGCCGCGACAGTCGCCCGCAGGGTTTCGGCTGTTTCGCGCAGCAAGGCCTCGGTGGTGTCCCAGCCAATGCAGGCGTCCGTCACCGAACAGCCGTAGCGCAAATCGGCCAGGTTCGCCGGGATCGGTTGATTGCCTGCTTCGAGGAAGCTTTCGATCATGACGCCGACGATGGAGCGATTGCCGTTACGCACCTGGTTCACCACATCGCGCATCACCAGGGGTTGCAACTCGGGCTTCTTCATCGAATTGGCGTGCGAGCAATCGACAATGATATTGGCCGGGAGTTTCGCCTTGGCCAGTGCCTGCTCGGCAAGCGAGATGGCGACCGTATCGTAATTCGGTTGCCCGCCACCGCCACGCAGCACGAGATGGCCGTACTTGTTGCCACGCGTACGGATGATCGCGACCTCACCTTGCTCATTGAGGCCGAGGAAACTGTGTGGCGACGCGGCGGACAGCACGCCATTGATGGCCGCATCCAGCGAACCATCGGTGCCGTTCTTGAAACCCACCGGCGTCGACAGGCCGGAAGCCATTTCGCGGTGAGTCTGCGATTCCGCCGTACGCGCGCCGATCGCCGTCCAGCTCACCAGATCACCGTAGTACTGCGGCGCGATCGGGTCCAGCGCCTCTGTCGCTGCAGGCAGGCCAAACTCAGCCACGTCATGCAGGAAGCGGCGACCACGCTCCATACCTTCTTCGATATGGAAGGAGTCATCCATGCGCGGGTCGTTGATGAAGCCCTTCCAGCCCGTCGAGGTACGCGGCTTTTCGAAATACACGCGCATGACGATGCACAAGGTATCCGACAGCTCTTCGCTCAACTGACGCAGACGGCGCGCGTATTCCAGACCGGCCGACGGATCGTGGATCGAGCATGGCCCGATGATCACCAGAAAGCGCGGATCCTGACGATCCAGCAGGCGCGACAAGGTGCGGCGCCCTTCCGTGACAACGCGCGCAGCAGAGTCAGTCAGGGGGACGCGCTGCTTGATCTCTGCCGGCGAAGGCATGTGATCGAAGGCGGCGACGTTCAGGTTTTCAGTGGATGCGTGGCTCATCGGAGAGAGAACTCCATTGAAGTCGTTGGAACAACGAGAAGCGTAAAAACAAAAACCCGCACAGGGCGGGTTTGAGTCTGGAACCGGAACCTCGCCTGAGGCAGGCGCAGCAAGGCTAAAGCCTTGCCGTGCTTACTTGAGCTTTGTTTCCTTGTACGGCACGTGCTTGCGCACGACCGGGTCGTACTTCAGGAACTCAAGCTTTTCCGGGGTGGTGCGCTTGTTCTTGTTGGTGGTGTAGAAGTGGCCGGTGCCCGCAGAGGACTCCAGCTTGATCTTTTCACGTCCGCCTTTAGCCATTTTAAATGCTCCGCTTTATGGGTTGAAGATCAGACGCGTTCGCCGCGCTCGCGCAGCTCAGCCAGAACGACTTCAATACCCTTCTTGTCGATGGTACGCAGGCCGGCGGTCGAAACACGCAGGCTTACCCAACGGTTTTCATCTTCCAGCCAGAAACGACGTTGCTGCAGGTTCGGCAGAAAACGGCGCTTCGTCTTGTTGTTGGCGTGGGAAACATTGTTACCCACCATCGGGCCCTTGCCCGTAACGATACAAACGCGAGACATATCTCGTACTCCAGACTTTGTTCGATTCCGAAAAGCCCATGATTATACATAGGACCTTGTCGGCTTTTCAAGTACTTGTTTGCTTTGTTTCCTCGAGAACCTGTTCAGGGCTTGTAGCGCGAGGCCGTCAGCGGGCTCAGTTGGCATACGCGGAGCTGCGCAGAAACCGGAGTGTAGATAACTACATGAGGATTTCGAGCAGCGGATGAGCCCCGATCACGACCTCGCAGCAAGACCGTGGGCAGGCTCTTACATCAGCCCGCGCTCGGCAAAGGACAAAGGCTGCGAATTGCCTGCCACGACGAAATGGTCGAGCACTTTGACATCGACCATGGCCAGCGCCTGTTTCAGACTGCGCGTCAGCATCTCGTCCGCCCTGCTGGGTTCGGCCACGCCCGAGGGATGGTTATGGGCCAGGATGATGGCCGCCGCATTATGGGCAAGCGCCAGCTTCACGACTTCACGCGGGTACACGCTCGTTTGCGTCAGCGTTCCGCGGAACAGTTCGACTGCTTCGATCAGGCAGTTCTGCGCATCGAGCAATATCACCATGAAAACTTCGTGCGGCAGGCTGGCGATCTGCAGGCGCAGCCAGTCACGCACAGCCTGCGGTGAGCTCAGTACATCACGGCGGCGCATCTGCTCCCCCAGCGCGCGGCGTGACATTTCAAGCACTGCCTGCAATTGAACGTATTTGGCCTCGCCCATGCCGTGCACTGCCTGCAGCTCTTCTGACTTCGCAGCAAAGAGACCCGTCAGACTGCCGAAGCGCGCCACCAGCTCACGCGCCAGATCCACCGCGCTCTTGCCGCGTACACCGACCCGCAGGAAGATGGCCAGCAGTTCCGCGTCGGACAAGGCTGCCGCGCCCTGCGCCAGCAAACGCTCACGTGGACGCTCCTGCTCGGGCCAGTCGGTGATTGCCAATTTGCGAGACTCCAAAGGATAGAATGGACGGATTGAGCCGCGATTCTGCGGCAGGCGACGGACAACATGAGCGGACTGACGGGCAAGACCATCGTACTGGGCGTGACAGGCGGCATCGCAGCCTACAAGGCGGCCGAACTGGTACGTCTGCTGATCAAGGCCGGCGCGACAGTGCATGTCGCGATGACGGAGGCTGCTACGCACTTCGTGACGCCGCTCACTTTCCAGGCGCTGACGGGCAACACCGTGTGGACCGATCAATGGGATGCGCGCATGAGCAACGGCATGGCGCATATCAACCTGACGCGCCAGGCAGATCTGGCGCTGATTGCGCCGGCCACGGCCAACTTCATGGCCAAGCTGGCCAATGGCATTTCCGACGATCTGCTGTCCACGCTCTGCCTGGCGCGCAATTGCCCGCTACTCGTTGCACCCGCCATGAACCGCGAGATGTGGGGCAATGCGGCGACTCAACGCAACGTCGCGCAGTTGCGCGCCGACGGCGTCGGCATTCTCGGACCCGGCAACGGCGATCAGGCCTGCGGTGAAGTCGGTGACGGGCGCATGCTGGAAGCAGCTGAAATCTGCGACGCAGTGCTCGCGCACTTCCAGCCCAAGCTACTTGCTGGCAAGCGCGTGCTGATGACCGCCGGCCCAACCTTCGAAGCGCTCGATCCCGTGCGCGGCCTGACGAATCTGAGTTCGGGCAAGATGGGTTTCGCCCTTGCGCGCGCTTGCGCGGAAGCCGGCGCGGAAGTGACGCTGGTCAGCGGCCCGGTCAGCCAGCCGACACCAGCCGGCGTGACGCGCGTAGACGTCAAATCGGCCCTACAGATGCGCGAGGCCGTCCTGAATCACGTGAGCACCTCGGACATTTTCATCGGCGTGGCCGCCGTAGCGGACTATCGCCCTGTTGAGACTGCCGCCGACAAGATCAAGAAAACCGGCGAAACACTGACAGTCGAATTCACGCGCAATCCCGACATCCTTGCCGAGGTTGCCGCCCTGCCCGCCGCACCGTTCAGCGTCGGCTTCGCAGCCGAGAGCCGCGATCTGGACAACTACGCGCAAGGCAAACTCAGCGCCAAGAAACTGAAACTGGTGGTCGGCAATCTCGTGCAGGACGGCATGGGCGGCGACACCAATCAGGTCGTGCTGTTCGACGCGGCCGGCCGCCACCCGTTGCCACTGGCGAGCAAGGACGAGGTCGCCCGCGGCATCGTCAGTCACATCTCCAAGCTTCTCTCCTGAACCGCGGACAATCGTCCGCCCCCACCTTTGATGACCACCATGCGCCAGATTGACGTAAAGATTCTCGACCCCCGCATCAAGGATGCCCTGCCCCAATACGCCACGCCCGGCGCCGCCGGTCTCGACCTGCGCGCTGCGCTCGAAGCACCGCTGGTGCTCAACCCCGGCGAAACACATCTGATCCCGACCGGCATGGCCATCCACCTGGCCGACCCGGGCTATGCCGCAATCATCCTGCCGCGATCGGGCCTCGGTCATAAGCACGGCATCGTGCTCGGCAATCTCGTCGGCCTGATCGATTCGGATTACCAGGGCCAGCTCTTCGTCTCGACCTGGAATCGCGGCAAGGACAGCTTCACCATCCAGCCGCTGGACCGCATCGCGCAACTGGTCATCGTGCCGGTGCTGCAAGTGGGCTTCAATATCGTCGAAGACTTCGCTGCAAGCGATCGCGGTGCGGGCGGCTTCGGCAGTACTGGCAAAGTTTGACCCGCGTCGTGCGCATGCTTGCCCGGCTCGTGCTGGCGTTCGGCCTCTGTCTGGGGCTGTTTGCCCCAGCAGACGCACGCGACAACCGCAGTAACGACTGGCCAGGCATCGAAGTCAGTGCGCTGCCCGCAGAAGCGCGCACAACCCTGAAGCTGATTCGCGCGGGGGGGCCATTCCCGTACCGGCGCGACGGCATCGAGTTCCAGAATCGCGAACGCCGACTGCCGAGCCAGGCACGCGGTTACTACCGCGAGTACACGGTACCCACTCCCGGAGCCCGGGACCGTGGGGCGCGGCGCATCATTGCGGGCGAACCCGACGAGTACTACTACACCGCCGACCACTACCGAAGCTTCGCGAAGGTAACGCCATGAGTCCTGCCACCGACATGCTTGCGCGCCCCGCCCGGGCTGGCGTGTACCTCGCATCGGCCGCGCAGCTGCAAGCCGCCGAACATGCGGCCATGGCCATCGGCTTCGACAGTTGGTCACTGGACGTCAGCAACGTACAAACCGCCCCCTCCCTGTTGCGGCACATCGGACAGGCACTCCGCTTCCCCGCGTGGTACGGCGAGAACTGGGATGCGTTGGCCGATTGCCTGACTGATCTGTCCTGGAGCGAGGCAGAGGGCTTTGTCCTTGCCGTGCGCGGTAGCGATGCGCTACGCACAGCGCAACCCGAGCTGTGGCAAACGCTTGTGGATTTGCTCAACGAGGTCAGCGACTTCTGGCGCGACAACCAGATTGCTTTCTGGGTACTCGTAGAGGGCAATACAGACACACTGCCCGCCTTCCCACAAAGCGCCTGACATGGCGAATGAGGTTTTCAAGACGCCCGTATCGGTGCTGGCCCTGATTCATACCCCGGCACTCGAAGTGCTGTTGATCGAACGCGCCCTGCATCGCGGCTTCTGGCAATCAGTCACCGGCAGTCTCGAAGCAGACGAATCACCGCGTGAAACTGCGGCTCGCGAAGTCGCCGAGGAAACCGGTATCGTCATTGCTGCAAGTAACCTGCACGACTGGCACCTGAGTAACCGCTTCGAGATATTCCAACAATGGCGGCATCGCTACGCGCCCGGCGTCACCCATAACGTCGAGCATGTATTCAGCCTGGAATTACCTGCTCCGTGCGAAGTCCATCTGGCGCCACGAGAGCATGTCGACGCCGCCTGGTTGCCATGGCGCGAAGCCGCGGCCAGATGTTTCTCGTGGTCGAACCGCGACGCGATCCTGATGCTGCCGTCACGCGTCAATTCGCCAATGAGTTCCCCGCCACGACCGAAGTAAAGTCGCACGCAGCGGCCGGGGCCGCAGGCCCGGCCAGCACACGAAGCTTCACGCAGTGTTCAAACTGGGCGGTATAGCGCTCGGTCCCCGCCGGATTGAGGTGGGCCGCGTCGGAGAACAAGGCATCCGGCCAGATCGCAGGTACGCCATTGACCACATCGAAATGCGGATGCTGACGCTGTAGCCCGACGAGGTAAGCGTTGAAGCGCGCGTCCTGTTGGCCGGCATGCTGTTCGTCACCAGACCCGCGCCGTGGCATGACGAGAAAATGCACCTGCGCGCCCGCGCCTTCCAGGCGCTCGATCAGGCGCTCCAGGTAATAAGCCTGAATCGGCAACACCTTGAAATCCGGCTCTTCCGCGTGCGCGCCCGCGCCGGCGTTCTGCACCTGGCCTGGATAGTCGTTGTGACCGCGGTTGCGCAGCAGCCTGTCATAGACTTGTGTATTAGCCTGCGCACGACCATTGAAGCGCGCACTGATCAGGCTGTTGAAGTACAGCGGTGGCGCATGCATGGCATAGAAGGCGTTGCGCAGCGTGCCGTTCAAGCCGTCACGTGTGTGCAACCTCTCCAAGGCACCGTCGTGCAGACGCGCAGATTCGGTCTGAATTTCCTGCAGCGGGCCAAACCCGATGTAGCCGTAGCGCGCGCCGTTTTCAAACAGGAAATTACTGATGAGCCCCATCTGTCCACGGGCCATGGTCAGCATTACATGACGAGGCACGTTCGGGCAACGCAGCACGTGCTCCCCCCAGTAATACATCTCGATAGGTGTCGCGCCACCCACCGCAAGATTGGTGCTCTTGACTGACAGGCCCAGCGGGTTGATCGCCGCTTCCGCCTGGCTGTCGCCGATGACGACGAGATCGCCCATATCGCAGGTCTTTGCCAGATCCATTTTGGCCGTCCAGCTGACGTAGCCGGTTTCAAGAAACCGCATCGGCATATACACGACATACAGCCAGATCGCAGCGAGGCTCAACAGCAGTGCTGCCACGAAGATCGTCAGGAAAAGCCGCGGATCAGATTCACGAGCTTGCATCGAGGCCGCCGATCAGAACTGGAAGTACAGGAATTCGCTGGTGCCACCCGTCGCGAGAATGGCACACGCAGCGAGCACACCCAGACCGGCAGCCCATGCTGCGGTCGGCTTCCACTGCAGCCAGGCGGGGCGTCCGGCCGTGACTTTCTCCAGCACGGGTGCGTGCTGCACGAGGATCTGCTGCGTGTTCGGCAGACCCCAGATGATGAAGTACGAGAGCAGCATGACCAGCAATTCAGCCCGCGAGAAACTTGCACCACCAAAGCTGCCCAGGCCATTGGCGCCGAGCATCGCAGACAGCATCTGCAAGGCCGCTTCCGTCGACGGCGCGCGGAAGAAGATCACCGCGATGACGACCGACAGGTAGGTCAGCAGGACTTTCACGGGGCGCTTCCAGGCAGGCTCGGGCTGGCCCTTGGTCGCCTTCTTGGCCGGTGCGCGATAGACGCGCCAGGCGTTGTTGATGGACAGGTAAGTCGCGTGCATCAAACCGAAGATCAGGAACTGAAGACCTGCACCGTGCCACACGCCAGCGATGCCCATGGTGGCAAAGGTCGGGAACAGCACCATGGCGGCAAAACCGCCCGGCGTCGCCAGGGCCTTGCGCGACACGTCGAGGTCACGCTCCATGCGCCAGCGCGACACCTTCATCGCAATCGGATTGTAGAGATACAGGTTCAGGTAATTGGTCAGCGTGATGTGCCAGCGCTGCCAGTATTCGATGATGCTGGTCGATTTGAAGGGCGAGTTGAAATTCACCGGGAAGGTCACGTTGAAGATGCGCGCCAGGCCGATCGCCATGTCCGAATAGCCGGAGAAATCGAAATACAGCTGCAGCGAGTAGGACAGTACGACATGCCAGGCCTCGCCTGCCGACAAGGCCCCGGTATGCGCGAAACCGCTGGCTACTGCAGCCGAATGCGGGTCCGCCAACAGCGTCTTCTTGGCCAAGCCCATCACCAATAGCGCCAGCCCGATGGAGATATTGCTGGCGGAAACGCGGTAGGTTTTCTCGTCCGCATACTGCGGCATCATCTCCCTGTTATGCAGAATGGGGCCCGCCACCAGATGCGGGAAGAAGGTCACGAACATGATGTAGCTGAGGAAGCCGCGCTCCTCGGTCATGCCTTGCTTCACGTCGAGCAGGTAGCCGATCTGCGTGAAGGTGAAGAACGAGATGCCGATCGGCAAGGCAATCTCGTCGAAGTGCATGCTCAGGCCGAGGTGGGCATTGAGCGTCTGCACGATCGCAAAGAGATACTTGTAGTACGCCAGCGCGCCAAGGTCGACGACGATGGCCAGCGTCAGGAAGGCATTCTGCAGGCGCGGGCGTTGCGTGCGGCCGATGAGCTCCGACATGCCGTAGTTGAACAGGATGGAGCCGAGCAGCAAGGGCAGGAACGCCACGCTCCACCACGCGTAGAAAAACAGCGATGCGGAGATCAGCCAGCCAAGTGCCGGGCGCCTGCCGAAGCGCGCCAGGAAGAAATAGCCGGCCACCGTGATCGGCAAGAACAGGAAAATGAAAACGACGGAATTGAAAAGCATACGGCTCCCCGAAACACGCCTGGCTTGATTCTGAAAACACAGGAGAGGTCTCTGCCCACTCCCGCTCCCTCCTGAATACTGAACAAGCCCGCGAGCCCCTCACCTGCGGCGCCTGTCAGCACCTCACACCGACAGTGCTGGACGTTGCACGACGAAAGGCAGCTCAATCGGCGTGACGCTGGCCACGTCGAGCGCCCAGCGGGTCGTGCCGTCCGCAGACGTCTCCAGCAGACTGAAGCCGAGCTTGGCGTAATGCTCTTTCACCAGCTCGTTACGTTCGGTCGGAATGTAGCTGCCCAGCAGTCGCTTGACGCCAGCCACGCGCGCATTCGTGAGTATTTCCTGCAGCACGCCCTGTTCGACTTTGCGCCCCAGCACCCGGCAACTCATCAGCCAGGTGTCGATGTCCCAATCATCGCCAAGCGGACGACAGATGATCACGCTGATCATGCCGTTGTCGCCGAGCGAATCAGCGAGGCGCACTTGCAGGGTGAACATATTCGCATCGGCAGCGGCCGCAGCAACATCGGCCTCCGTGTAACGCCGCGTCGTGAGATTGAACTGGTTCGACTTGCTGATGAGCTGGGCGATGCGCGCGCGGCCAGTCTCGTCGAAGGGCTGCACGGTCATGACCATCGCCAGCGAAGCCAGGTAGGCGTCCATGTCGGTTGCCAGCTTCAGCATCGACACGCGGCGTGCATTGCCTTGGTAGAAGGCCGCGCGCTGACGATCCTCCTCGGAGAAAGCCACTGATTCGAAGTAGCCGGCACACAACAAGGTACGGGCGTACAGCGCGGGATCTTCCGGCAACTCCGGCACGGCAACTTGTGGCAACTCGCTGCGCACCAGATTGCGCTCGACCGGGTTGTCGTCGAGGAATACGAAAGAGTCCAGCCCCAGCGACAACTCTTCGGCAATCGCCTTGATGTTGCTCGCCTTGTCATTCCAGTTGGCCTGGAACACGGCAATGTGCTCTTCACGCAGCAGCATCTCGGGATGCTCGCGAAACACGCGTCGTGCAATTTCGTCGGTATTCTTGGACGACACGGCGAGCACGATGCCACGCTCACGCAAGGCCAGCGCTGCGCGCTGCACCGAGAGGAAGGCCTCACCAGTCGCGTCGCCCTGCGCGATCTGGATGCCATCCATGCCATCGTCGCCAATGACACCGCCCCACACCGTGTTGTCCAGATCGAGCACGAGGCAGCGACGGCTCTTGCCCTTGCACGCACCGAGCAGCCCGGCCAGCCGGTCCGCGTACAGCGGCACACACGCGTCGGCAAAGGGCAGCTTGGCCATGTTCCATTGCGTCGGCTCGTGCCAGTTGGCGAGACCGACGGTTTCCGCCAGTCCGGCCACATCGAGCAGACGGTCTTCGCTGCCCGTAACCGCTTCGGCGATGCCGAGATTCAGGCGCGCCACGAGCTGCTGCATGGAGCCCGGCAGGGCCATGTCGAAACTGCCGAAAAGGGGCTCGGGTGGTCGCGCCACCGTCTGCACGATGCAGATCGACTTGCCGTTTGCGCGCAGGCCAGCGCGGATCGTTTCGATGTGCGCGAGTGCCGACTTGAGCGTCGCCTCGGCCGCATCGGCATCGCCCGGTGTCGCCCACAACGGCAGGCCGCGATGATCGAGTGCAATCAGCACCGCATCGAGCTGCGCGCGGTTGATGCGTGAATCAGCTTGCAGGGCTTCCTGCACGACCTGGTCGAAATCCGCCTCAACACAGGTCAGTGCAATGCCGTGCCGCGCGGCACTCGTCACCAGTGCCGGCACCAGCATGTCAGTCGTCGCGTTGCTTACGATGCCGAGACTGAACGGCGTGAGCGGCGCGAGCGACCAGCCCGCCTGCTGAGCATGCGCAATGGCCTTGGCCACGCGATTGATATTGTTGGTATCGAGGGCAAATGCAGCCAGTTGGCGAACGCGCTGGCCGAAATCATCGGGACTTGCAACGAGCGCCCGGCAACGCTTCGATACATCTGCGGGCGGACGCTGCAACCACGACAGTTCTGTCAGCAGGTCGGCCCCCATGCCTCAGCTCCCGAGGTCCATTGGCGGAACATCGCCGTGGATGAATTCGATCAGGCCGAAGTTGGCGACGTGATGGAAGGACACCTCCCGCCCACCAAAAAGAATGGCCGGCCGTGGTTCGACCAAGGCCAGTAGCTGCAAGCCTGTCTCGGCCATCGCGGCGAGCGTGCCGGGCACGTCAGGCGCGGTGTAGCAGATGTGGTAAATCAGGCTGTCACGCCGCTTGAGCATGTTGTCGATTGGCGAAGGCTCATCCCCAGGCCAGATCACCTCAACCGCTGGCATGCTCTCGTGGTAGCGCATCACGAGATTGACGCCTTGCAATGGGTCGAACATCGGTTCGCCGCCGCGATAGCCGAGCGCATCCAGATAGGTAAAAGCGGCGTCCGGCGCATGCACGGCAAGGCCGAAGTGATGAAATGCCAAGCCGAAGCGCTTGTCGAGGGACGGCGCCGACACGACTCAGACTTTCGACTGGATCAGGCTTGCGAATTCGCCGACGTTCTTGAGCTTGCCAACTTCGCCGGCCGAGAACTTGATGCCGAAGGCCTTTTCTACCGTCAGCGCCAGACGGATGTGGGCAATGCTGTCCCACCCATCCACATCCTGCGCCGTCAGCTCGGGCGTCAATACGAGCGTATCGTCGTCGAACGCATCCTGAAAAATCCCGGTCAAACGCGCATACAGGTCTGTCATTTCCATTTTCATTCACGCCCTGAGATGTTCGTTGCGAAAGCCCGCATGCACCGACTTGCGGCAGCCGCCTGCATCGGAAGCAGTATTGGCGACAGCGCCTCGCCAGATAGCCAAATACAGCACGATTCAGGCCATTTTTCCGTCACGGCACAAAGATTGGAGCACGATTCACCAAACATCGACTGAACCTGCCCCCTTGGCCACCTGCCGTGGTCATGACGCCGTAACACGCCTGCGGTCTGCCCGGGCGCTCCCTCTGCTGCGATACAATTCCCGGGTTAAAACTCGCTTGGCCCTGATCATGGCAGACACCCAGACACTCGCACCCGCCCTCAAAGCCGAAATCCTTGCCGAAGCCCTGCCGTACATCAAGCGCTTCTACGACAAGACCATTGTCATCAAGTACGGCGGCAACGCCATGACCGACGAGAAGCTCAAGGACTGCTTCGCGCGGGATGTGGTGCTGCTCAAACTCGTCGGCATGAACCCGGTAGTCGTGCACGGCGGTGGCCCGCAGATCGACGACCTGCTCAAGCGCCTCGGCAAGCAGGGCCAGTTCATCCAGGGCATGCGTGTCACTGACGAAGAGACGATGGACATCGTCGAAATGGTCCTGGGCGGCCAGGTCAATAAGGACATCGTCAACCTGATCAATCGCCATGGCGGCAAGGCCGTCGGCCTGACCGGGCAGGACGGCGCCTTCATCCGCGCCCGCAAGCTGATGATGCCCAATAAGGAAAAGCCGGAAGAAATGCTCGATATCGGCCAGGTCGGCGAGATCTCGGCGATCGATCCGTCCATCATCAGCTTCCTCGATACCGGCGACTTCATCCCGGTGATTGCGCCGATCGGTGTCGGCAGCGAAGGCGAGACCTACAACATCAACGCCGACGTGGTAGCCGGCAAGCTCGCCGAAGTGCTCAAGGCCGAGAAGCTGGTGCTCCTCACCAATACGCCCGGCGTGCTCGACAAGAGCGGCAAGTTGCTGACCGGTCTGACGCCCAAGCAGATCGACGACCTGGTCGCCGATGGCACCCTGTCCGGCGGCATGCTGCCGAAGATCAGCTCGGCGCTGGATGCAGCACGCAATGGCGTGCGTTCGGTGCACATCATCGACGGTCGTGTGGAACACTGCCTGTTGCTCGAGATCCTGTCGCACCACGGTGTCGGCACGATGATCAAGAGCCATTGATCGCGCACGAACGCCCACATACCTGACAACCCCTCTCCGGCTTCCTTGGCAATGACATCCAGCACGCCTGATCTTCCGGCAGGTCGCGTTTCGCGCCTGCCTGTCTTTGCCTTGGGCCTCGCCATCCTGGCAATCGGCATCGTATTGCGCATCCTGCCGATAGGTCGTGAAGGGTTCTGGTATGACGAGATGTTTGCGGCGTCCTATACCAACCTGTCCGTCATACAGACTTTCATCGCGGTCTTGCGCTTTGAAATTCACCCGCCATTGTTCTACATGCAGCTCACGGCCTGGAGCGGACTGGGGCACAGCGACACCTGGCTGATGCTCAACTCGGTGACCTGGAGTTCAGTGACGCTGATCAGCATCGCAGTGTTTGCAGGGCGCCGTTTTGGTCGCCAGGCGGGGCTGGCCGCCATGGCAGTCTGCGCCTTCCTCGGCAGCGAAATCTATTTCGCCGGCGAGTTGCGTCAGTACGCCATGCTCTGCGCAGTTGCGACACTGACCTGGGCGGCAGCCGAACACTTCCTGGCGAATCGCAGCTTCAAGGGAGCCCTGCCACTGGGCATCGCCCTGTTCCCCATGGCGGCCATGCACAGCGCGGCCAGCCTGATCATGCTCTCGGGCCTGGTCCTCTATCTTTTCCCCTATGCGAGCCTCCTAAACAAGACGCGACAGCGCACCGAACTGTGGCGCTGGCTGCGCATTTCAGTGCTGGCCGGCGTTGCCATGCTGCCTTGGCTGATCAACGCAAATTTCCGCAGTATTTCGCATACCCACAATGCATCGCTGGCAGACGGTGCGCATACTGTCGGCGGCTGGATTCTGGGCTATGGCGATGCCTTCATGAGCCCCACACCCTATGCGGTGGTCGCCATCGCATTGGGGGCAGCCTTGCTGGTGAGCGCCTGGGCTGTGAGGGAGGTCAGGCGCCTCGCGGTCTGTATGGTGTTCTGGCCTTTGTTCTTCGGCATGGTCTTGTCAATTGCCATACGCCCGATCTGGCTGGACCGCGTCTTTGCGTTCTGCGCGCCGTTTGCAGCCATCGTGCTGGGCGCTGCGCTGGTGCAACTGTTCGAGAAATGCAGGCAGCCTGCCGCACGCACGCTCCTCAGCGTGATCCTTGCCGCATGCGCCATCGGCTGCGCCTGGGCGGCATGGCAGCAGGCCATTGAGCCGCGCAAGACGCAGTATCGGGAACTGGCGGCCGACATCATCGCCCACAAGGCCGATGGTGAATTCGTGTACGTGCCCGACAACATCATCTACTGGGGCGTGGCGCGCTATCTGGTTGGCCCCGAGTGGGGCAGCATGCTGGAAGTGCAGGATCCGGAGCGGGCCGACTCATCGGAAGCCTGGCGCAAGATCTACGCACGCCTGGGCACACAGAAGCTCAATTGGCTAGGCCTGTTGCCGCGCACGCGACAGGTCGACTCACCCGCCGGCCCGCTCATTATCGGCTGGTCCCCTGTGCCGGCCATGCAGACAGCGAAGCGTTTCTGGCTGGTGGGCAACAACGGCCTGAACCCGGCGGACCTCATCTCATGCCCGCAACATCTGGTCAGCACGCGGAAGTACACCGGCCTGCAATTGCATCACGTGACCTGCATGCGCTGAACCACAAACTGCAGACGCGTTTGTTCAGCCCTGGCCTTGTCTGGCAGTGGCCTTGACGTCGCCAAGCAAGGTAAGACTGTGCTCGGCGAGTCGTTGATGATCTCGTGATGAGGAGAAGGTGTGGTCTGCGTCCGACAGGCTTGCGCAAGGCAAGTCAGCACGACTGCCAAGCACTTGCAGGAACTCCTGGCCCGTCAGGTCATGCTCGGCAATCACGATCCGCAGCACACCCTTGAAAGCATGCAAGGCTTCGAGCAAGCGCTCAGGCAGCGCATTGCCGGGGGCATCGGCAGCTTGCCGCGCAATGCGCCAGTTGCGCAGCCATTCACGCCCGCTGTGCAATATGCCGACACGCCCTGTGAACACCTTGCGCCAGAAGGCCCATGACGCCATCTGGCGGCGGTAATAGCTGGCTACCAGCGTCTTGGCCTGGACCTGCCCCGTACGCACCCATGGATTGGCCAGCAACAAACCCGCAACACGCGGATCGGCAGGCGCATACAGCGCCGCGGCGCTCGCGCCGTCGCAAAGCCCCCACAGCACAATGCGCTCAACGCTCGGCATCTCTTTCTGTAGCAGGTCGATGGCAGCGCGCAACGCCATGACGTTGTCCTCAAATCCACGCAGGACGCCTTCCGAGTCACCGAGACCGGGCAAATCGAACCGCAGGCAGGGGTAGCCTGCCGCCGCGAAATTACGTGCGAGACGCAGAAACTGGCGATGACTGCCCGCGCGCACCTGGTGGCCGCCGGTGACGAACACCACTCCGACCGCACCTGGCGTCGATGGCAACTGCAGGGTTGCGACCAGACGCTGGCCATCGGCCTCGATCAGCGCGGCGCGCGTCATCTCGAAACTCATGACGAGATCAACCTGATCAGGCCCAGCGTCTTTTCACCGAGGCCAGGCGTCAGGGGCGCTTCGTAAAGCGTCCAGAACTGGGGCGATTCGGCCACCGCCGATGCAATGCGCATGCCCTGTTCGCGCCAGCTCTCGCACAGGCGTTCGATGGCAGGAGAGTGGCCGCGCTCGGCCTCACCATCAGGCCGCGAGCGGAATTCCAGACACGCCGCACGACCGCACTTTCCCTTGTCCCAGCTCAGCACCTGCGCTTCAATCGCATGCGCCAGGTTGGCAGACAAGGTATAGCCCGCCACATCGACGGCACCTCCGGTATTCAGTTGCTCGCGCAGTCGGCCGAGAATCTCCGCCGCATTGGCAGACTCCGCTACGGCCCACTCCGAGGCGAGCTTCATGCGCAGAAAGCTATCCAGCACGGAGCGCCCGGCGGCAACGGGCTGCCAACCGACGATCCCGGCGGGCAAGACCTCCGCCACGACGCTGGCTGCGAGCAATGCCCCTGCCCGCACGCCGACCAGCCACAAGGGTGCGGCCTGGAGCTTGGCCTGGCGCTTGCGCAACCAGTCTGCGGCTTCGATGACATTGCTGCGCCAGACCTCCCAGCTTGCCTCGCCCAGATCTCCCGCACTCTCGCCGGTACCGAACGGATCGACAAGCAGGCTGGCAAATCCCTGGGCCTGACATTCGTGCGCAGCCGCAACGATGTGACGACGCGCGCAGTTGGCCTCTTCGGCAAATGGCTGCAACCACAGCAAGGTACCGCGCAGGGTCGGTCCGCTATGCGGCAGATGCAAGGCGTAAAGCCCGCCACTGGTTGAGGGAAGAAAGAAAGGATGAAGGTCGGATTTCACTGCGCGTGAAGGGCTGGAGGGCCGGGCTAGGAAAGCTTGTCCTGCACGAAGCGCAACAGGCTGCCGAAGGTGGCAAAGCTGCTGCCATCAATTTCGTCGTCAGCGAGGTAAATACCGAAATGCTCTTCCATGCCGGCAATGATGCCGACCACGGCCATGGAATCAAGCTCGGGTAAGGCCCCGAGTAAGGCCGTTTCATCACTGAACTGCTGTGCACGCCCCTCAAGCCCCAGAACGTCGTCGAGCACCACAGCCAGTTCCTTGCGAATATCCAACACGTGCTCCCGCTTCGTGGCCCGCTTCCATGGGGCCTTGAAAACCTGCATGCCCCTGCATGCAATTTGGTTCGGCAACGTGTCGGCCATTACGGGCGCCATGTTGCCAAGGCCGGTATTATAGGCAGATGGCCCAGATTTGGCGCTTCGATGTCTCACTGGACGAGAACAGCATCACTTGTTTGCGTCGGCACTGCAATCAGGAATGAGCAAGACCCTCATGCCAGCCATTTTCCCGCGTCCGGTTTCACCCGCCCACGCGGCAGATCACCTCGTCGCAGCCCGCTGCCCGCTGTTCCTCACGCACGAATGGTTTGAACTGCTCGAGCGCCATGGGCTGCCTGCAGGCAGCAACCGCAACGACGCGACGTTTGGTCAGCGCGTGTTGCGCCTGCCGCTGATGCAGGATGGCAGCAGCTTTCACGCGCTATCCAGTTACTACAGCGCCGACTTCGGTGTGCAAGGCGGCACCGCGCCAGCCGTCGAAGACGTGGCCGACCTCGCCCGCTGGCTGCGCACGCACGGTGCACGACGCATCGAACTGCGCCCCCTGCATGCTGACGCCGCGCTGCTGGGCATGCTGATGCCAGCCCTGCGCCAACAGGCTTACCTGTGTGACACCTTCCACGTCAGCACCAACTGGTACCTTCCCTGTGCAGGGCTATGCGGTGCCGACTATCTGGCGGCTCGCCCGTCACGGCTTGCCAATACATTGCGCCGCTGCCGCAAACGCCTGCTTGCCGAGCCAAGCTTCCGGCTCGACATTACCACCACGGCCGATTCGATCGAAGCGGCACTACTTGCCTACGCCAAGGTTTACGCCCAAAGCTGGAAGGAGCCAGAAGCCTTCCCGGACTTCATTCCGCAACTGTGTCGCATGACAGCGGCGCAAGGCTGGCTGCGCCTGGGCCTGCTTTATCTGGGCGGCGAGCCGGTCGCGGCACAAGTCTGGTTCGTGAAGGATGGAACTGCCTCCATTTACAAACTCGCGTACGATTCCCGCTTTGCCAGACTGGGTGTCGGCACCGTCCTGACGGCCGCGCTGGCTGAACATGTGCTCGACGTGGACAAGGTCTGCGAGATCGACTTCCTCACCGGCGATGACGCCTACAAGGCGGAGTGGATGACACACTCGCGCCCTCTCGTGGGCATGATTGCCTTCGATGCTCGCTCGGTCTCGGGCCTGCTGCACGCTGCACTACACTTCGGCCGTCGCTGGCTGCGTCGGTTCAAGCCAGCGCCATCCACAACGAACGAGCGATGACATCCACGCCCCTCTCCCATACACCAGCCTTCCTGCTGCATGACTTGCTCGGCAGCTCGGCGGCACGTACCCCGCACGCCACCGCCCTGGTCGACGGCAACAGGCATATCGACTACGCCAGCCTGCAAGGCGAGGTCGAAGGCCTGGCTGCCAGCCTGCTGTCGCTGGGTGTGCAACGGGGCCAGCGCGTCGCGATGTGGATGGAGAAGCGCAGCGAGATGGTGGTCTCGATTTTTGCCAGCAGTCGTGCCGGCGCAGCCTTCGTGCCCATCAACCCGCTGCTCAAGCCAGCACAGGTCGGCCATATCCTGCAGGACTGCACGGTCCGCATCCTGATCACGACTGCCACCCGCCGCCCCTTGCTCGCCGAAGTGCTGGCGCAATGCCCTGAGCTACAGCATGTGCTCGTCATTGACGGGGAGAACGCCAGTGACTGGCAGGCTCTCCTCGCCACGCCAGCTCGCGACGGCCACCGCGTCATCGATAGCGATCTGGCCGGCATCTTCTACACCTCGGGCAGCACGGGCCGCCCCAAGGGCGTGATGGTCTCCCACCGCAATGTCGTCGTCGGCGCTCAGAGCGTGGCGAGCTACCTCGGCAACCATTCCGGCGACCGCCTGCTCGCTGCGTTGCCCCTGTCCTTCGATGCCGGCTTCTCGCAACTCACGACCGCCTTCTGCACGGGCGCATCCGTCGTGCTGTTGAATTACCTCCTGCCGCGCGACGTGCTCAAGGCAATGGAACGCGAGCAGATCACGGGCCTCACGGCAGTCCCACCCTTGTGGATCCAGCTCGCCCAGCTCGACTGGCCTGCGGCGGCAGTCACGCCGCTGCGTTACTTCGCCAACACGGGCGGGCGCATGCCGCGTGAAACGCTCGGCGCCCTGCGCCAGCGCGCGCCCGCAGCCAGACCCTTCCTCATGTACGGCCTGACCGAAGCTTTCCGCGCCACCTACCTCCCCCCCGAGGAAGCCGAACGTCGCCCGGACTCCATCGGCCGTGCGATCCCCAATGCGGAGGTCATGGTGCTGCGTGAGGATGGCAGCGAATGCGCCGTCGACGAGCCCGGCGAGCTCGTGCAGCGCGGTGCGCTGGTGGCCATGGGCTACTGGAACGACGCCGAGAAAACGGCCGAGCGCTTCCGCCCGCTACCCGCCCACGAAGGCTCAAGCCTGGTCGAGATTGCGGTGTTCTCGGGCGACACGGTGCGGCGCGATGCAGAAGGCTTCCTCTACTTCATCGGGCGGCGCGACGAGATGATCAAGACCTCGGGTTACCGCGTCAGTCCGACCGAGGTCGAAGAGGCCTGCTATGCCACGCAACTGGTTGCGGAGGCTGCAGCCATCGGCACCGACCACCCCTTGCTGGGCCAGTCCATCACCCTGTTCGCCAGCGCCACGGCGGGTGCGGCGCTGAGCCAGGAGAGCCTGCTGGCTGCCCTGCGCCCGACACTGCCGGCCTGGATGCTACCGACCCGTATCGTGGTAATGGAGCGGGCGCTGCCCCGCAACCCGAACGGCAAGATCGATCGCAAGCTGCTCGCCGAAACGCTCACCACACCTGCACCGGAAAACGCTCCATGAGCACTGCCAGACCCGTCCACGCCCCCCTGACGCAATTCCCCTTCGAGCACGGCGAACCGGTCATCGGCGGCACACCCTTGTCGCAGCTCGTCGCACAGGTCGGCCGCACGCCGTTCTATGCATACGACCAGCAGGCCATCGCCCAGCGCGTTGCGCACCTCCGGACCAGCCTGCCCACTGGCATCCATCTGCACTACGCGATGAAGGCCAACCCGCTGCTGGGGCTGGTCGCACAGATGGCCATGCTGGTCGATGGGCTGGATGTCGCGTCGGCCGGTGAGCTGCGCACGGCTCTGGCGGCCGGCGCGCACCCGCAACGCATCAGCTTTGCCGGCCCCGGCAAGCGCGATGCCGAGCTTGAAGAAGCCGTCGCGGCCGGCATTCTGCTCAATGTCGAGTCTTTCCGCGAAGCGCGCACGCTGGCGCAGATCAGCGCACGCCAGGGCAAGGCCGCACGCGTCGCGGTGCGCGTCAATCCCGACTTCGAGCTGAAGTCTTCGGGCATGAAGATGAGCGGCGGCCCCAAGCCCTTCGGCGTGGACGCCGAACAGGTGCCGGCGCTACTTGCCGAAATTGGCCAGATGGGCCTTGGTTTCGAGGGGTTCCATATCTTTGCTGGCTCGCAGAACCTGCGCGCTGCAGCCATCATCGAAGCCCAACAACTGAGCTATCAGCTGGCCCTGCGTCTCGCCGACAGCGCACCCTCTGCGGTGAAGAGCCTGAATCTGGGTGGAGGCTTCGGCATTCCGTACTTCCCCGGCGAACAGCGGCTGGACCTGCCTCCCATCGCCGACGCACTACACGCCATTGCCGACGATGCGCACGTCCGCATGCCCGATGCCCAGCTAGTCCTCGAACTCGGCCGCTATCTCGTTGGCGAAGCCGGGGTGTATGTCACACGCATCGTCGACCGCAAGCAATCACGCGGCCAGACCTTTCTTGTAGTCGATGGCGGCCTGCACCATCACCTCGCCGCCAGCGGCAACTTCGGGCAGGTCATCCGCAAGAACTATCCGGTAACGATCCATCCCGCGCGCCCGGATCTAGGGGCAACAGCCGGCTCCGCAGAAGTGGTGAGCGTCGTCGGTCCGCTGTGCACCCCGCTCGACATGCTCGCCGATCAGATCGAATCGCCTTACGCAGGGCAGGTCGGCGACCTGGTCGTGGTCTACCAGTCGGGCGCCTACGGTGCGAGCGCCAGCCCCGCTGCTTTCCTCAGCCACCCTGCGACGCTTGAAGCTTTACTGCCCTGATAGCCATAACGTGCGGACCGTGAAAGATGAAACACTGCGGCCAGCGAATTCGCGTAGGATTCGGCGTCTGTTTGACCGAGCCGCGCTCCGGTAGCCGAGGCCCTGCTTGCGACACGTAGAAGCTCGTCACTTTTCCATTCTCATCACCACACCATGGATCTTGTAAATCGCATAGGAAATCGCCTGCGACGTGATTTCTTCGGCTCGCTGTATCGTCGTCAAGTACGCGGCATTCTCGATACGCCCCCCGTGCAGCGTGGCGATCGCGATTTCATACAGCTGTCCATGGTCCATACCCGTGACGTACTGCCCTATCTTGCTGCAGCCAAATCCTTTGCGCGTTATGCGGCCCCCCGTCGCATCGTGGTCGTCTGCGACCCCAGCATCACGGCCGAAGATCGCGCGACGCTCGTACAACACATTCCCTTCATCGAGCTACTCGAAGCGGCTGATTTCCGCCACGCAGATATTCCTCAAGGCGGCACCTGGGAACGCCTGTTTGCCATCGCCAATCTGGCGTCGGACAACTACGTGGTGCAGGTCGACGCGGACACGCTGACCCTGGACACCCCGCATGATGTGATCACCGCCATCGACGCCGGCAACGGTTTTGTCATCGGTGAGGAAATCGGGCAAGGCACGATCAGCTTCGAGCAGGCACGTACGCGCATGCAACCGTGGATTCACCTCCACGATGCCCATGTGCAAGTGCTGTCCGAAACCGCTCTGCCTGACCTGGGCCTGCCGCCGAGCTCGCGTTATGTCGGCGGCTGCTCCGGCTTCACCGGTTTTCCACCAAGCCAGACGATGCGCGAAGACATGCTGGAATTTTCGCGCCGCATGACCGCACACCTTGGCAAGCACTGGACGCGGTGGGGGACGGAACAGGTCACCTCCAACTACCTCGTTGCCAATACGCGCGGCTTCGCGGTATTGCCGTTTCCGCGTTACGCCACGCCAGACGTCAGCACGACTGCAACCATCTTCAAACACTACATCGGCCACCAGCGCTTCCGCTCCTCCGCCTATGTAAAGGACACTCGCGACTTCCTGCGGTCCTACGCAGCAAGCTGAGGCGGCTGCATGGTCAATATTCGCCGCTCCCTGATCATCAATTTCCTGTCGGGTTCCGGCGCGACAGTCATCAATTTTCTTGTATCGCTGATACTGGCACGGCTGCTGAGCCCGGCTGAAATCGGCATCTTCTCGATGACTTTCGTGTTCGTCGGCGTCGCTCACGTGTTCCGGGACTTCGGCGTCGCGACCTACATCGAACGCGAGAAGGATCTGACGCCGGAAAAGATCCGCGCGGCCATCGGCGTGCTGTTTGCCTGCTCATGGACTATCGCCGTCTTGCTGTTCTTCGCCAGCGGCGCGATCAGCACGTATTTCGGGCAGGCGCAGATCCGGCCGGTCATGCAGGTTCTTGCGCTCGGCTTCATCTTCATCCCCTTTGGCTCGATCACGCTGGCCATGCTCAATCGCGAGTATGCCGCGGGCAAACAGGCGCGCGTCATGGTCGCCGGCACACTCAGCTACGCTGTCAGCTGCCTGAGCCTCGCGTATCTTGGATTCGGTGCGCTGGCCCTTGCCTGGGCGAACCTCATCAACATCATTGCCACGGCACTGGCTTGCGCCGCAGTGCGCCCGCAAGGCATGCCGTGGATGCCATCGCTGCGCCACTGGCGCAGCGTGGTGCACTTTGGCGCAGGCTCCTTGATCACCGCCATTTGCGACTCCGTCAACAACGCCCTGCCTGACACCCTTCTCGGCAAGTTCGGCGACCCGCATCGCGTCGGCCTGTTCAGCCGCGCCAACTCGACGGTCAGCATCTTCACCTACATCGCCGGCTCGACCGTCAACTACGGCGCCGTGCGTTTCATCTCGCAGGCTCATCATCGCGGCGATCATCTCGGCTCGGTCATGTCGCGCATGATCACGCTACTGACCGGCATCGGCTGGCCCGCGCTGGCCCTGACCGCAGTGTTTGGTCAGGAAGTCATCCTCGCGCTGTACGGCGAATCCTGGCTGGCCGCCGTCCCGGCGATCCCCGCACTGGCTGCGGCGGCCGCCATTTCAATGACATTCAACTACACGCCGATTGCGCTGGCAGCCATCGGCAAGCCTTACCTCGCAGCGATACCGCTATTTGCAACCATCGTGGCACGCGTTGCCTGCGCGCTGGTGTTCTTCTCCGGCAGCATCCAGTCGTTTTCATGGATCATCTGCGCGGCCACCCTGGCTGCGGCGCCCTGCATGGTGCTGCTGCAAGTAACGCAACTGAATTACTCCACCAGGCAAACCCTGGAGGCCGTGCGTGGCAGCGCGCTGATTACCATCGTGTGCGCCCTCGCCGGTGAAGGTCTTTTGCTGTTGCTGTCGCCATATCTGCCACCACGGCCCCTTCTGCTGGTCGCGGCAATCCCGCTGGCCGCGATCTGGTATGGCTCCCTGCGACTGAGCCGGCACCCTTTGCGCCATGAAGTAGATTCGCTGGCAGCAAGCTTCTACGCCCGCCTGCCACGTCTGCGGACCTGACATCGCTTACATCCCGCCCGCCATCCGCCCGGAAGAAATCACGACGAATGCCAACATTCTCAATCATCCTTGCAACGAGAGATCGCCCGGTCCTGTTCAGCGAAGCCCTCGAGTCGGTGCTCACACAGAGCTTCACGGATTTCGAGATCCACGTCGTGAACGATGGCTCGGCGCCCGAGCATCTCGCGGCGTACGAAAGCGTCATCGCTGCCGCGCAGGCGCGGATCGGCGATCGCATCAAGAGCCACTGGCTCGTGCGACGCCCGAAGGGACACGGCCAGAGCTATTCGCTGAACTATGGCGTCGACCAGGCAAGCGGCGAGTACATAGGCATCCTTGACGACGATGACACATGGACCGACAACGAGCACCTGGCCCGCGCAGCCAAGGCGCTGGCGAGCAGGCCTGCGGACATGTACATGGCCAACCAGCGCGCCTTCCTGCTCAACAAGGAACTCCAAGGCCCGATCTGGCTCAGCGAGCTGGCAAGGGAAGTAGCTGCGCGTGGCAGCAACGCCGATGCAGATGGCGTCTTCAGCGTCAGCATCGACGACCTGATGGCGACCTCCGGCTTCTGCCACCTCAATTGCCTGATCGTGCGGCGCAGTCTTTATCAGGGCGTCGGCATGATGGATGAAGGCATACGCTGGGAATGCGACCGCGACATCTTCCTGCGCCTCATCGATCAAGCCGGCACCATGCTGCATCACCCGGCGGTTGTGTCGCGCCACAATGTGCCCGACCCGTCCAAGACCCTGAACATGACGACGGCAATGGGCATGCTGGACAAGCGCCTGCTACAGGTGCGCGTTCTCGACAAGGCAGCCCTGTTCTCGAAGCACGCGGCGATCCGCAAGCACGGCCGCATGCACAAGGGCTATGCACTGAAGAAGGTCGTGGAAGAGCTCGCCGGCAAGCAACAATGGCAAACCGCAGCAAGCTACGCATGGCAGGCGCTCGGCGCTTTGCCAACCTTGAAGTGGGCGGCCTATTCGACGCTCTGCCAGTTGCGTAGCTGGCTGCAAGGCAACAAGGCCTAGTCGTCCGTCGCGCCTGAACACCAAGCCGACATCGCAAAGAAATCCGGGGGAACACCGCCATGCAGATCATCTGCCTGAACAAGCGCTGGAAACACCATTCTGCCAGCGGTGGCTACGACCGCCTCGCCGATGCGCTCGGTGCAACCGATGTGCGCAGCCAAGACATTCGCTCCCTGCCCGGGCGCGTAACAGCGAAGGTCTGGGAACAGACCCTTGGCAAGAACAGCCCCGTGTGGAGCTACAGCTTCAACGACAGGTTGGCGGAAGAGCGCGCCTTCTGGCTCGCCTGGCGTCAAAAGGCTGACATCGTGCACTCGGCCTACGGCGACGAGCAGCTCAACATGCTGCTGTCCCGGGCCAAACGCCTGCCGGGCCAGCTCACCGCGACTTTCCACGTGCCCGCGTTCGCCACGCGCGACCGCTTCGAACGAACACAGAAGGACTTGCTGAAGCGCCTCGGCGGCGCAGTCGTGGTGGCGTCCAGCGAAGTCCCGCAATTCTCGGAGTGGCTCGGCGAAGAGAAAGTGCTTTTCGTTCCGCATGGCATCGACATCCATGCCTTCACGCCGCCCGCACAGCACAAACCTGCAGAGACGATGCGCCTGCTGTTCGTCGGCTACCACATGCGTGATTTCGAGGTTGCCCACTACGTCGCAGATCGCTGCGCGCAGGAGAAACTGGATGTCATCCTCGATGTCGTCCTGCCTGAAGCCAAGTTCTCGTTCTTCACGGCGTGCACGAATGTGGCGCGTCACAGCAATATCAACGAGGGAGAACTGATCGAGCTCTACCGCCGCGCCGACGCGCTGTTCCTGCCGCTTATCCATGCAACGGCGAACAATTCGATTCTTGAAGCACTGGCCTGCGGCACGCCGGTCATTGCGACAGATGTCGGTGGCATCAAGGACTACGTGGACGACGGCGCTGGCTGGTTGCTGCCTCCCTCAGACAAGGAGGCAGCGTTCGAATGCGTGCTGCAGCTGGCACGCAATCGCGACGCGCTGACGGCCAAGCGTGCAGGCGCGCGCCGCAAGGCTGAAGAGTTTTCCTGGGAAACAGTCTCGAGCACCCTGCTCAGCGCCTACGAGCGCCTGATCAAGACAGGGCGCTTCGCGCCGCCCTGATTGCGCCGCGCTGATTACCTGGGCTAAGCCACGCCCAACAAGCGCCGCGCCAACCACGGTGCAGGCTTGGCAGCGTAAGCGCCGCCCTTGCGCGTCCAGCCATCCCACAAACCGAGCGCGCAGGCATTCGCAATCTCGGGCGAGTCGCGGAAGGTATTCGCCAGACGCTTTGCGCGGTCAAAATTCCACCAGCGATGCTTCAGGCGCATCCATGGTGACAAGTGCTTGCGCCACATCAGCAGGTCGTTGCGCAACACGAAGTAGTAGTAATACGGCCTGCGCACGCCTTGCGGCCAGTGATGCCAGATCGCCGCATCGAACACTGTGACATTCTGGAAGCCGGCGGCGCAGCTGCGCATGGAGTAGTCGGAGTCTTCGAAGTAGGCAAAGAAGTCGTCGTCGAAATAGCCGACGGTCTCGATCGTCTTGCGGCGAAACAGCAGCGCCGTACCCCACAGCGCCATGTTGAGCGGGCTGCCCGCCTGCCACGCCTGCGCAGTGGGAATATCCGGCGCCTCTTCGAACAGACATGTGCGCTGGTCGAAGCGCGTCGCACAGTGCTGGATCTTCTCTGGCGACTCCTTGTGATAGATCACGGGGCTCAGCAGGCCGGCATCGGGATTCGCCTCGGCAGCAGCGACGAGCTTGCTCAGGCAATCGGGTGCTGCGGTTGCATCATTGTTGAACACCCAGACATAGTCGGCCCCCGCGTCCAGCGCAGCACGCATGGCGGCGTTATTCCCCCCGGCATAGCCGAGGTTGGTCGCGTTGCGCAACAGCCTGATGCCCGCGACTTGCGACAGCCTGGCGTATGAATCATCAGCGGAACCGTTGTCGATGACGACGATGGAGAAGTTGCCATAGTCCTGCTCCTGCAATGACTGCACGCAGGAGATCGTGTCCTCGCAATTGTTCCAGTTGAGGACAATCACGTTCACCGCAGGCAAATTCGTTTGCGCCACAAACATCTCCGTACTGGTGAGGCCCCCGCAGGACCTGTCAGGTCAGCAGCCTGGCCTGCAAAGCTGAAGCGCTCATGAAGGTGCCGCCCAGGCGCTCCTTGAAATGCCGGCAGACGCGTTCGATCGAGGCCAGGAAAGCATCCAGCCCGGCCTGGTCACGCACATAAGGGGTATGACCAATCGCCAGCGAGGGGCTGTGATAGGTCAGCGTAAATACCCGGCAACCGGAATCCGCCATCGCGTCGAGCAGGCGGATCATGTCGTCCGCCGAGCATCCTTCGGGTGTCAGGCGTATCCGCTCAAGCATGCCACTGCGCGACGCGATGGCAGGCATCCGTAGCTTGCGCGCCAGCGGCGAAGTCAGCTGCGGGTACACGCCAGGGCCCAAACCCTTCAATGCGCCTGCAAAGCCGGTGGTGACCGGTAGTTCGAGCATGCGACGGCCATTCACATCAAACCAGAACGGATCCGGTGTTGCGCTGGAAAAGTCCGGCCCCCCATCGCCGCGAAACGACGTGTAGGGCACAACACTGGCGTCGATCTCATAGCCCAGCTTCTCGATCGCCGCGGCAGTCCCCGCGCCGAGGCCGTACCGCCCGGCTTTGAACATGCGTGGTGCCCGACCGAAATTGCGGGTGATTTCCTGTGTGATGCGCTCGAGCTTGGCAAACTCCAGCTCCTGCGGCAGGTTGCCTGCATAGGAATTGAAGGTATTCACAGCCTCCGTATGCGGCGGTGTCACCCAGGGATGAAGATGCGTACCGATCTCGCACTTGCCCGCGTCCTGCAAGCCACGCAACACGTCCACTGAGGCAGGCGTACTCGCCACGGGCCAATCCACCACATAGGTCGGCACCGCACCAAAGGCATCGAATACGCGGGTGTGCGCCAAGGGTTGCGCCGCGATGGAGGTCGTTGCGACGCTATTGCGATCGAACGGTTTGCTCCAGTCGAACTCTTCTTCGGTGTCCACGACAACCAACAGCACTGGAGGGTGGCCCTCTGGCAAGTTGGCAGGCTTGCGGTCGGCTATGTGGTGTATCACGCGCTCACCATGCGGGCGTTGAGAATGACAGCCACGCCTTCAAGGCAGTCGTCTATCTCGTCGTAGATCGCGGAGAAAACCTCGACGCTCTTGCCTTCGGGATCGTGTATCTGGCGTGTGGCTTTCCTGCGTGCGAAGGCATCGAGCGGGAAAGTTTTCTCGACGAGATCGGGGTAGCGCCGTCTGAAACTCAGGGCGTTGATCTCGTCAAACAGGAAAATGATGTCAGCATTTTCCACGAGCTCGCCGCCGGCATGCAGGGAAGCATGCCCCGACAGGTCGATACCGCGACGCGATGCAGCCTCCAGCGCGCCCTCCGGCGAACCCCGGCGGTTACGTGGCAACAGCCCGGCCGACTGCACCTCGACCCGCGCACCGTCGGCGAGCAACTGCCGGAGCTTGTATTCGGCATAAGGGCTGCGACAGATGTTGCCCTGGCAGATGAAAGCAATTCGTCCATCCTTGCGCAAGGCCCGCAGTCGCTCGACAACCTGCTCATGCAAGGCGCCTCTTGAGGCCTCACGCTTCTCCTGCCCGACCACCGACTGCACACGCTCTGCAACGAACTGGCTCAACTCGGCCCGGGCCGGCTTGCTGTCGTCCGACACCCATACGTCGAACTTCTCCCGGCACGCAGCCCAGCGCCGGAAGCCCCACAACCAGGACAGGATCTGGCCAGCTGATTTTGCGGGATGAGTGCGCCACTCCCCAAGCACCGAGCGTAACTGCCACAGATCAAGCACGAAGTTACGCGCATAGCGCCCCGCCGGATAGGCCGCTGACGGAGTGGTCTGCTTCATGACCAGAAGCTGGTAAAGCCTGTAAGGAAAGTCGACACCTATCGACACCGGCAGTGGCAAGGAGCCCCAAGGTCTCGCGTTCACTTCCAGCAAGATCCATCGGCCGCTCGCGTCATCGAGCTTGAACTCGAACATCGCCAATCCGGTGTACGCAACTTCTGCGGTAAAGGCACTCACGGCCGCCAGGCGTTGCGGATCAACCGCTACGCTTCGACGGTAGTAGCTGCTGCCAAACAACTCGTGGGCGCGACGATGCTCGAATGACTGGAGAACAACGCCTTCGTGGCAAAGCACTGACACACCCAGGCCGCTGCCGGGGAAAAGCTTTTCCAGCAGGATCTCGTCAGGTGCTTCGGCATGCCTGGCGATGAGTGCCGCGACGTCCGCCCGGCTTTCGATCAGGCGCGCGCCATTGCGCACGTATATGTCGGGCCAGACGTAGGATTTTCGTGGTTTGGCAATCAGCGGCAAACCCAGTTCGGCCTCGATCCCTGCAACCGTGTCAGTCGCAGAAAGCAGACGCCCCTGAGCAACCGGGATAGCCAGCTTGCCAGCCAGTTCGCGTGTGCGATGCTTGTCGAAAAAAGCGTCGAGGCCACGCTCATCAGGAATCGCCAGAACCGTCAAAGCCTCGAGTTCCGCACGATGCACAAACAAGGGCAGCAAGCTGCGCTCTTCGCAGGGAATCACCAGATCGTAGCGCTCTGCGAGCAACAAGGTCTTCATGGCGGCCAGCCACTCGCCGCCGCCATCAAGGTAGTAAGGCAGGAAATGTGTGCGCTGGATGTAACGCGACTGCAGCGCCGGCGCCGTCATGTCGAAAGGCGCGGCATGTACCTCAATGCCCTTGCGCCCCAGCGAACGCACTGTCGCCAGAAAGCTGCGGGTGTCATCCCCGAGAACCAGCGCCTTACCCGTGAACGTCATGCATTGCGCTCCGGCACAGGACGAACAGGCAGTCCAGGGACACGATGGGACAACACGCCACAGCCGCCGATCGAACTGTCGGTAGGGCGATGCCTGTCACGCAATACGATGGCGAAAATCTCGAACGAGGAAGTCACGGAAGTGGCGGAGAGCACGTAAGCCGCCAATTGTAGAGAAATGTCGCACTGCACGAGACGAATTTTTCCTCACTCCGCAGCACCCGTCAGGCATTTGGCACATTGCGTGGAAGATTCTCACGCGCGTTTCCGCACAACACTCAGAATTCCCGGCAGACCACTCCGAGCGCTTCAGGGCTGCGCGCCGCTCGCACTTTCTGCATGTTGGCAACCCACAGTGCGCGGTTGTCGCGCATGTCCTGCGCGTGGTCTTTGACGTAGTCGATGAGCTCCTGCGGCGTATCGGCAAGATAGCCGACCGGCCCATAGCGCTCGAAAATTCCCTCCAGCGTGCGCGTTCGCAACGCAAGCAATGGCTTGGCTGCCGCGATGGCATCAGTGACGGAACCGCTGGCGATGAATGCGTATTCCAGGCTGGAAAGTGGCAGGCAGACAAAATCCATATCCGCGAGCGCTGCAATGTAGTCCCGGCGTGGGAGACCACCTTTCGCGGGGCGCCGCGCCAGCGCCTCGATGCCATCCAGGATGCCGCAGTCAATGCCTATTGCATGGAATTCGAAACTGTCATCAGCACAGGCATTGGCCACCGACAGGAACACGTTGAAGCCTTTGGTGCGGCTGGCATTGCCGAGGAAGGCGATGCGCGTGGGCCTCGCAGCGTCGCTCGCTTCGTCCTTGGCCACGGTCCACTCCGAGACCAGCGACGGGTGCTCGAGCGTGCGCACAGCAGGCAATATCGCTGGAAAGCGTTCGGCGATCGCCTCTTTGACCCCAAGCTCCAGCGCAAGGATGCGCACGTTGGATGGCAGCGGTTTCTGCACCTGGGCAACCATGTCCGTGCCACGGATGAATGGATTGCGCGAACGCCAGCGCACGGCGTCGCCCAGATGGTTGTGCAGGATCATGTGCAGGGGCGCCTTGTTGAGCTTGCTGCTGAGCTCATGCCAGCGTCTGCCGATCACGGCGTAGAGATGACCGTCCTCGCCAAGCAGCGCGACGCTGCGCAGCCGACGCGACTTGAGGCTGGCCAGCATCGTCTTGCGACACTGCCAGGCAGCCCAACGCCCTCCGACAGGATTGTGACGCGACCAACCGAAAGGCACCTTGAAAGGCTCGATCGACAGGAATTCGACGTTTCCCACGTCACGCAATCGCGTCTGCAACTCCGCAACGTGACCCGTGCAGGCGTGAAACAGGATGCGGTCGTCCGGGTACGCACTGCGTAAGGAGCGGATATAACCCTCGTTGAAATTGAGGTGCATGCTCGCGTGACTCTGAAAGTCGAACAGCGCGATCTCGAGGCCTTGCTTGCTATCAGACATATCTCATCTCACTCGAAGCCGGTTTTCGTGGGTGCATATTCGGGCTGTTTCCGCAGTCTGTCTGCATAGTGCTTGAGGGAAATGCCGATTCCGAACAGGTACCAGAAATAGGGTTGGAAGGCGACGCCCACAAAGGCCCCGCCCAGCATGTAGATAAAGGTGGAGCAAACGAGCCCGGTCGCCATATCACCCATCCAGCCCAACTCGGCATGACGTTTGGCAAATCGGCGGATACTCAGCAAGGTCGTGATCGACCAGCCGATCATCGAGAGGAACATCACCAGCCCCGGAATTCCGAGCTCGCCAAGCACCTCGAAATAGATACTGTGGAAGGCCTTGCCCTTTACTTCCAGAATCGTGCCGTCTGTCATCGGCAGCGAGAAATAGTTGATGAAGTAAACGTTGAAGCCACCGCCGAAGGGATGCTCTTTCACATAGTCGAGCGTCCACAACCAGGCTGCCACGCGTCCCATCGCAGAAGCCTCCGAACCCGCCGTCTGCAAGGTACCCATGCGCTCGGTCCAGGCATCCCCCATGAACCCGCTTACACCGCTCAGCAGGAACAGGACGACGCAGACGTAGGCGATCTTGCGACGCGTGCGAAAGAAGCCGATCACCAGCAAGAGCGCGACGGACACCAGCCCCGTGCGGGCAAATGTACCCAGCGCCGCGACCAGGGCCAGAGCCACCAGACTCAACGCCATGACCTGCCGCAACCAGGCCGGACTCACCAGCAGCGAATAGTTCCTGACCCACAGGAACAAGGGAATGACCGAAGTCGCAACCATGGCCAGCGTGCTGCTTTCACTGATGCCATTGCCGCTGACCGCCATATCCATGCCATACCCGCCACCGCCCATGAGCGTCTTGATGCCCACGGCAATGATGTTGGCGCCGATCGGAATGAGCACCATCAGCAGTGCAGACTCGATTTGCTCTCGGGTATTGAAGTAATACGGCAACAGCACCGCGAACACCGCGGACTTGAAAGCCCAGTCCCACTTCGCCCAGGCCGCATCCTGCACGACAGCGTTATAGGTACTGATGGTCATCCAGATGGTCCAGACAATCATCACGCCAGTGCCGAAGGTCACGCGCCTGGGCTTGTCCTTGCAGAAAAACCACGCGCCGATGGCGGCCACGCCGAAGATCATCGACAGCGGCAGTCCGCTGATGATTGCCTGGGCCACGCCCTGTGGCCTGAACAGGTCAGTCCAGATGTAGGCCAGCGCAAACAGATGCGGCATGCCGAATCCATAAGCACTGATCAGGATGTACACGAACAATACGAGCAAGCCGCGCAGCACGTTCAGCGCCCTCCTTCGCCTGGTCGCGGCGCCGCCTTGCGCTTTCGCACCCGCTCCAGCATGACGAGACGCACAACGACCCAGATCACGGTCGTGCAGCAGAACAACACGGAGAGATTGTCGATCATGGGTTCACCTCGCCCGGCTGTGCGCGACTGCGCCGCCATGCATTCTTCACGATGCGTTGGCCTGGTAACTCGACGAATCGATAAAGCAGGAAGGAAGCAATCAGCGTGAGCAACAGATACGCTGCAATTGCCAGCGCCGACGCTCGCGATCCATCAACCAGACCGAACAGGACCCAGTCCTTGATGAAGAAATGGCAGAGATAGGTCGAGTAAGACACGACGCCCAAAGCGAGCAAGGGCTTCCACTCCAGCGCGCGCGCAAGCATTCCGCGGTAAGTACTCAACGCATGGATGAGCCCGGCAAAACATAGGGGCACATAGAAGTAGTCCTTCCAGCCTGCGCTCCAGCCGGCGACGAACAGGGCTGTCGCGCCGATGCCGCTTGCGAGGGCGCGCCAGCGCGCCGCACGCACGCCACCCGCCCATGCGCCTTGCACGAGCTTGCATACGGCCATGCCCATCGTGAACTCGCCAACGCACCGCACTACGCCGAGGTCGTATATCCCGGCCCCGAGAGAGCCCTTCCCTGCCAGCGAGAAACAGAGGGCGAGTACAAGCGCCGCGCTCAGCAGGACGCCGAGCGATCCCCACCAGCGTTGGCGGGGCCCGGTCAGCGACAGGCACAACAAAGGGAACATCAGGTACGCGGCGAATTCGACGCTGATCGACCACGAGGGAACGTTCCAGCCGTAGTCGGGAAGGAGGCCCCAGGCCTGAACCAGGAAAAGCCCAAGCACATACTGCAACGGATCGTAGCGCATCGAGATATCGCCGCTTTGCGAGAAGAAGTGAATCGCCAGCGGATTGATCAGATACACGACACACATGAACAGATGCAATGGATAGATACGTGCCAAACGTATCACCATGAAATCGAGGCAGCTCGCAAACGACAAGCGCTCGAACATCTCGGCGTATCTGAGCTGGATCACAAAGCCGCTCATGACGAAGAACAGGTCCACGGCAAGGTAGCCGTAGCTCGCCCATGAGCTCCACGAGGAGCCAGGCCCCCACATGTAGTCGCGAAAGTGGAAAACCACGACCCACCAGGCCGCGATCCCGCGCAAGGAAGTCAGGCTGTCGATTTGCCGACTCATCGTACGTGCCCGGCGTTTGTGTGGCTCAGCACATCGCGGAACAAGGCGATCTGTGCTTCCGTTGTCTGCCCCCAGGCGAAGCCCTCGGCATAGCGCCGCACGGCTTCACGCTGCGGTGCAGCCTCGAGTAGAGCCTTGATCGCCTGCGCAAACGCGGCGCCGTTGCGCGCGTCTACCAGACGCCCGGCGACGTCACTCTGTACAACCTCGGGCGTACCCCAGATACGGCTTGCCACGACAGGCGTGCCACAAGCCATGCTCTCAAGCAGCACGTTGGCCCAGCCTTCACGACTCGAGGCGAGAATGAGCGCGTCGGCCGCGCTGTACCAGGATGCCAGATGCGTGTTGGGGATAGCTCCCGTGAAACGTACGCGCGCAGCGATGCCCAGACGTGCGACCTGCTGCTGCAATCGGGTGCGCTCTTCGCCCTCTCCGATGATCACCAGAGTGGCTTGCGGCAAACGCGCAACAGCATCAATCGCAATGTCGTGCCCCTTGCGCGCAATCAGATGCCCCACGGAAAGCAGCACGGTCCCTTGCGGCAAAGCCAGCTTCTGGCGCATTGCCTCTTTCTCCAGCGGCACGAAGCGCTCCAGGTCGACGCCATTGCGCATGACATGCAGCTTTTCACGCTCTGCGCCGAGCTTGTACAACTCGTCCATCAAGGCAGCGCAAACACCAATCGAACCGCTGGCTGCCCCCGCCGTCTGGGCGATCAACTTGCGTGGCCAGGGATGCTGCGGGATGAGGTTGAGGTCGGTACCTCGAGCCGTCACCACGAACGGTTTGTTGAACCAGCGCGACAACATGGCCGCAGCAACGCCGTCGGGGTAGTAGTAGTGCGCATCGATCAGATCGAAATCGAATCCATCACGGATCAGTTTCGCCACCGTGGCGCGAGCGCCCCAGGCCAAGGTCCATGGAGCGACGTTCATGCCGACTTTCGGCGGCAAGGCATATCGCGGATGCCATACCTGCAATCCATTGCGCTCTTCGAAGGCTGGCGTGCTTGCCATCTTCGCCCAGTCGCCGAAGCGCGCGCTCCGCGATGGAAACCACGGCACGGGCGCGACCACCCGCGTTTCCACCTGGCCACTCTTGAGCAATTCGCGCAGACGCGTCTCGACAAAAATGCCGTGATTGGGCCGCGCACTGCTCGGGTACAGCGTGGAAAACAACAAGGTGCGGATTGGCCGCGAACTGGCATGCTCGGTCAGCCCCCGCGTCATGGCGTCAGACGCAAAACCGCTCACGCCAACCCCAGTGAGCGATTCACGCGTTCAGCATTGCTACGCCAGAAGTGGCCGTTGTCTTCGATCGTGCGCAGCGCCCCCTGCCCCATGCGCGCGCGCAGCGCATTGTCCTGAGCCAGACGCAGCACGCAATCGGCAAAGGCCGCGTAGTCGCCCACCGGAAAGCACAAACCGTTTTCACCGTCGTGAACGACTTCGCGCAGATTCGGCTGATCCGGCACGACCACCGCCTTGCCCAGCGCCATGTACTCGAACAGCTTCATCGGCGAAGCGTACGGCGGGATGCTCGGTAGCACCGTAATGTCCATCGCCGCCACATGATCGGGAATCTCGGAATGCCGCACCGGGCCCGCGAAGACAATATTGCCCGCCATACCCAGTCGCGCGGCCTGCTCACGCAGGGCAGGAACAGCGGGGCCATCGCCCACCACCAGCATCGCAAAATTGTCGCGATCAGGCAGGGCGGACAAGGCGTCGATCATCAGGTCCAGACGGTGCCATTGCCTGACCCAGCCGACGAAACCGACGACACACCGGCCTTGCAAACCGTGGCGCTCGCGCACCGTCACCGGCGAAACCTGCGCGTTGAAGCGCGCCGGGTCGACGCCGTTGTGCATGACCTCGAAGTGGCTGACGCCCAGCCCCTTCCTGGCATAGTACTGGCGCAGCACATCCGTCACCACGACGACGCGCGTCGCCTTGCGGATGACCCAGTGCTCGAGTGCCTCGGCAAAGCCCTGCGCAACGAGCCCGCTCTGTTTTGCCATTTCTTCCGCCAGCGGTGCATTCACTTCCAGCACCAGCGGCACACCGGTCAGCCGTGACACGACGGCCCCGGCCACGAGATGAATCGAATGACGTTCGTAGATGAAAGCCGGCCGGATACGCCGCACCGCCTGCCAAAGACGGAATGCACCGACCACGTTGTAGCCGAACGACAGGAATTCGTAGATGAGACTACCCAGCTTGCCCCGCCCTTCGGAGTGCCCCTTCTGCATCTCGCCAGGCTTGGGCGCGGGCTTCTCCTTGCCACCCTCGCTGGTGCGATTGCCAAGGCTCACCTCCACGAGTTCGTGCCCCATGGCACGCCACGCGGCCTGCAACTCGCTGATATGCACGCCCTGGGCATCTTCGCCGCGGGTGCGATGGTGATAAATGATCTTCATTGCGGTCTGACTCATGAAGTCCGACCCGGCGAGCGCTTCGCCGCCGGATCGAACAGATTTTCGTATGCATCGACCATGATGGTCAGTGCGTGTTGCGCAAGCGCTGTCCTGCGAGCAATCGCAGGCAACTCTGCCATGCCTGGATCTGCGTGCAGACACCGCGACAAGGCATGTGCCAGCTCATCCACCTTGCCCGATGGCACCAGCACGCCACAGCGGCCATGCTCCAGCACGTCCGGATTACCTCCGACCGCCGTCGCTACAATCGGCAAGCCACTGGCCATTGCTTCCTGCAAAGTGCAGGACGTACCTTCAGCAATCGACGGCAGTACAAAACAATCCATCACACGCAGCATTTCCGCCACGTCACTGCGACTGCCGGGCAACCACGCCCGCTCCGACATGCCCGTTTCCATCAAGCGCCTGGTCAGCGCGGCCCGCTCCTCGCCTTCGCCAACGATCACCAGTCGCAGGCGCCGTTTCGCCTCATCATCGCCGGCCACCAATTGCGCACAGGCATCTATCAGCAGCTTCTGATTCTTCACCGGGTCCAGGCGACCTACCGTGCCGACAACCCAGGCATCCCCAGCGAAGGGCCAGGCATCAGGTTTGGGCTCATCCGCATCGGCGGGATGAAACCTCTCCGTATCGACCCCGTTTGGCACCAATGCGACACGCTCAGGTGGCACGCCAATCGGGCCGCTCAGATAGTCGCGCAACTGACGTGACACCGCCACGAATTGCGTCACGAACGGCCGATACAAACGCCGCATCAGGCGATAGCGCTTGTTCGAGCCATCCGGGTCCGCCACCACCCAGCCATGCTCGACGTGTACGCGTCGCCCTATGCCAGCCAGCCAGGCAACCGGCGTCACTTCCAGCGCGGCCAGATTGCAGGTATGCAGCACGTCCGGGCGCAACTCACGGAACAGGCGCCAGAGTCGCGGATACATCCCGAAGATCTGCCCCGGAGGCTTCTGCAGCGAGATGAAGCGCACGTCCTTGTGTTCGATGCGGCGGGCAAACTCCTCGCTGCATTCCGTCAGCGCAATCACTACATGTTCGAAGCGCTCTGCCGGCAACTTGTTGATGAGTTGCACGATGACATTTTCCAGACCGCCGGCCTTGAAGCTATAGACCACATGGGCGATACGTAACCGACGCACCGTCACTGCAGTCCAAGGAAAGCGTCGAACATCAGCAAGGACCAGATCGGCGCGCTGTAATCGCGCAAGCCCGACTCGTGAGCATCCACCATGCTGCGCAGATAGCGGTGATCGAAGAAGCCGGTATCGAGCAGACGCTGACCAGTCAGCGCGGTGCGCACGCGCTGCTTCAACGGACCACGGAACCAGCGTGACAGCGGCACGGAGAAGCCCATCTTCGGGCGATACAGGATGTCGTTCGGCAGCAGGGATTCGGACGCCTTCTTGAGCAGGAATTTGCCTTCCTGTCCCTTTATGCGCATCGCCGATGGCAAGGTGGCCGCCCATTCGATCAGCTTGTGATCGAGCAAAGGCTCACGTACCTCCAGCGCATGCGCCATCGAGGCACGATCCACCTTGGTATTGATGTCACCCACCAGCCAGGTGTTCATGTCGATGTACTGGATCAATGACAGCGGGTCGTCTGTCTGCGCATTCGCCGCATGCTGATTGAAGACATGCTGGGCGTGATAGCCGCCGAGTTGCGCGCGCAAGCTCTCGCTGTAGAGTCGGCTGCGCTCATCGTCACGCAGCACCGACATGCTGTGAAAATAGGCCGACACCGAATCACGTGCCATGCCCTGGAAACTCGTCTTGGCGCGGAACATGCGCGGCGCCCAGTCGGCTTTCGGATAGACGCGCGCCATGGCACCAAACAGAGGTCCACGCAGCCACTGTGGCAAGGCCGAGCGCGCACGCTCCTCCATCATGTGCAGACGGTAGCGACGATAGCCTCCGAACACTTCGTCACCGCCATCGCCCGACAAGGCCACGGTGACGTGACGGCGTGCCAGCTGGCAAACGCGATAGGTCGGAATGGCCGAACTGTCTGCATACGGTTCGTCGTACAAGCGGGCCAGCATGTCGATCAGATCGTAGTCATCGCTCGTGACTGTATCGACGAAATGATTGGTCCTGTACCGATCTGCCACCTGCTTCGCAAACGCCGACTCGTTGAAGGCCGGGTCGTCAAAAGCAATCGAGCAGGTATTCACCGGCGCGTCCGACAAGCCGGCCATGTGCGCGACGACGGCGCTGGAATCGACGCCGCCGGAAAGAAACGCCCCCAGCGGTACGTCAGCAATCATGCGCAAGCGGATGGATTCGCGCAGGCGCGCATTGAGCTCTTCACAAGCCTCGCGCACACCGACCGTCGATGTCGCTTCGAATTGCACATCCCAGTATCGGCGAGGCGCCGGCATGGCGTCTCCACGCCGTAGCGTCATCGTATGCGCCGCGCGCAATTTACGTGCGCCGCGATAGATGCAGCGCGGATCGGCTACATAACCCAGCGCGAAATACTCTTCGACTGCTTGCGGGTCGAGACGGCGGTCAAGCCCGGCGCATTGCGTCAGCGTCTTGAGCTCGGAACCAAAGGCCAGCCAGCCGTCGTCAAGTACCGCGTAGAACATCGGTTTGACACCCACGCGATCGCGCGCGAGGAAAAACGTTTCGCGATTGCGATCCCACAGCGCGAAGGCAAACATGCCGCGGAAGCGCTCGACGCAGGCCTCGCCCCACTGCTCCCACGCGTGCACGATGACCTCGGTATCGCTGCGCGTGCGGAATGTATGACCTGCTGCCTGCAACTCGGGAATGAGTTCCTGGTAGTTGTAGATCTCGCCATTGAAGACCACCACCACGGATTGATCTTCGTTGAACAGCGGCTGCTGACCTGTTGCCAGGTCAATGACGGACAGGCGCCGGTGCGCCAGCGCAACACCGGGCTCGACATGCAGACCCTCTTCATCCGGACCACGATGGAACTGGATGGCGTTCATGCGCGCTACCAGCGCACGGTCTGGCTCGCGCCGCCCCTTCAGATCGAAAATCCCCGCAATGCCGCACATGGTCAAGTCTTCTTGTTGATTGTGTTTGTCGTTGCGTCAGTGACGGGCGGTGTGCTGCAGCGCTGTCTGCACCGCGCTCCAATTGTCCCGCACAAACGCTTCAAGCGTCTTTTGTGCCACGGCCGGGGTCGAATCCATCGGCGTCCAGATCACGACACCCGCGGAGTCATCCGGCTGGCGCTGCAGGCGCGCCTTGAGCAAATCCAGTTTTGCGGCACGATCCGAACTGGTCGTCGAGGCCTCGCCCAGCCAGTAGGTGCGCAATGCCAACAAGCGCCCACCGTCACCGCCAATCTCTGCTTGCTGGAACTGTACGCTCTGGCCGTCTTGCGCCGACAGCTCGGCGCGCGCCTCGGCTACGACGCCCCACAGGCGATCATCACTGTCGACGAGGTGATTGTCGAACTGCACCAATTCGTGCCCAGGCGACTGGCTGGAAAAATATGCGATCTGCACAATCACCCGTTGCTCGCCACGCTTGAACACTTGCAGCGACGACGCCTTCTCCCCTTTGTACACCGCTTGCCAGCCAGGATTGCCGGACGCCGCTGCCACCCAGCCCGTAGCAGGCTGGATTGCCGGCACCTTGTAGTCGGCCGCCGTTGGCAGTCTGGTAAGCCAGTTGAATACTGGCACCGGCATCGCAAGGATCAGCAAGGCCAGAACGACGAGCACAATCGTCCGTGCATTGACGCCCGAACCAGCAGGTGCAGCCAGCTGCGTCGCTGCAGGCAGGGCCGCCTCGTCTTCACGCCATATCGTCCCGACCCAGAACAACAGGCCAATGACGAGCCCGAAGAATACCCAGCCATAGACAAGGTGATCGGCACCGACCGCCAATGTGTTGCCACTCAGGTGGCCCAGCATGACAATCAGGTAGGCGCGCAGCCAGTTCGCCAGTACCGGTACGACAAGCGAAGCCAGTACGAAGTACACGCGACGCTTGGCCGAGCGATAGTTGAGATAGGCGAACAACACACCCACCATCACCGAGGCAATCAGGTAACGAATGCCACTGCAGGCCTCGACTACCGACCAGCGTCCGCTCGGGATCACAAAATTCATGCCTTCCTGATAGACCGGCACGCCGGAGGCCCGTACCAGCGCCACCGTGAATTTGGCGGTGTATTGCATCAGTGTCGGTGTCAGGAATTCACCGAAGGGCACGGCGAACAATACAAAGCTCAAAGGGAAGACCGCCAGCCAGGCAGCGCGATGCCCCCAGATCAGCCATACGACGGCGATCAGCATGAAAGCCACCGCGAAATGCGACACGACGGCTGCGCTGACGGCTTCGCCCATCACCCACAGCACGCCTGCGCCCGCCAGGAACAGCAGAGGCAGCGCCGCAGGCACAAACCCTACGCACTGCAGCGATGCACGTCGCTCCCATAGCAGCCAGATGCAGATCGGCAGTACCAGCAAGCAATGCGTGAAAGTGCCGGAACGCATCCAGATGCCGTACATGTCCAGCGTCGTATCGCGGAACACCGCCAACACGACAATGACCAGCGCAGCCGCGACAAGCGCAGCCCAGCGTGGCTGCAGTCGCTGCGATCCTGTTGCCTTGGTTTCAGCAGTCATTGCTTCGCTCATTCATGTGTCCTTGACCGACAGACGCCGCGCCCACGCTACCGACGAGGGGCTTCCGTTCACCTTCAATCAGTTGCCGGAACTGCTGCAGATGCGCCTCCCAGCTGTAATCCGAGAGCACGCGCTGGCGAGCCAGCTGTCCGGCCTGCTCGGCCCTTGCCGTGTCCGCCAGCAAGGATGACACGGCCTCCACCCATTCAGGTGTGGCGTCTGCCACAAACAACTCTTCCCCCTGCCGGGCGCTGATGCCGACAGCACAAGTTGCCGACGCTACCACGGGCCGCCCCATCGCCATGGCTTCGAGAATCTTGTTCTGGACACCTCGCGCGACACGCAAGGGCGCGACAACGGCATGCGCATGGCGCAGCCAGGGGCGCACGTCCGGCACGGTGCCCGTCACGTTTATACCGGGGCGTGCCGCCAGGGCACGCACGGCCTCGGAGGGGTTCATGCCTACGATATGAAAGCGCGCGTCGGGATATCGTGCGAGAACGGCTGGCCACACTTCGTCGGCGAAGTAGCACACCGCATCGATGTTCGGCCAGTAATCCATCGCGCCGGTGAACACCACGGGGCGCTCGCCCGTTGCATAGGGTGAGGTGAAGTCGTGCTGCGGCGAAAACGAGTCCGCGTTGACGCCATTGCCGATGGCGTGCGTACGCGACACGGCTTCCGGTGCAACGCTCTTGAACAGCGCGGCCTCAGCCTCGGAGACCAGTACGCTCGCAGCGACGCGTTGCGCAACTTCACGCTCGAAGGCAGCCAGGCGCAAGCCCTCCCGGCGGTACAGCCAGGCCATGAGGCCGCTGCGGTCCTCCGCATAGCGCGTCCACTTTGCGGAATCCACGTCCACGAAATCCACGACGCAATGCCCGGCGATCCCGCCGTCGATGTACTGGGCCATCGGCGAGCTGAATACGACGGCGCGCTCGATGCGATGTGCGCCGACTGTATCGCGCACCCAGTTCGCCATGCGGCGATTGCGATAGAACGGCAGGCTGAGCGCTTCGCCCCCCAACAGGCCGCGCAAAGACAGAACACGTGCCAGCCGCGGCGAGATACGTTCGGCACACACCGAGGCACAGAACTCGTCCAGGGCTGGCACGTACTGCCAGTCATCTGCGTAATCAACAAAGGTGCCAAGATGCACTTGGTAGTGCTGTGCGAGAAATTTGAGCAGGTGGTAGGAGCGCACCTTGTCGCCCTTGTTGGGCGGAAAGGGAATGCGATGCACAAGGAACAGCAGATGCGGTTTTGCGCTCTGCGGCAGCGGGACTTGACTCGGAACCTCCACCACACTCACCCGAGGTTACGCACGATGTGCGGACCCAATGTGTTCGCGACCACCAGCGGCAGGCGTTGCCACATGGCAATGAAAGCGCGGTACTTGGGATTCATCGGATTGTTCTGCGGCACGCTGTCGCATTTGTACAGCACGTACTCATAGGCCAGGGGCGTCGGCTCGAAGCCCCAGTTCTTCTTGAAACTGTAGGGTCCGGTTCCCACCTTGCTGCGGCCGTAGTCGAAGATCTTGCAGCCTCGTGCCAGCGCACGACGCATCAGTTCCCAGTACTTGAAATCGTTGGCGGCCAGATCGCGCGCTGCGGTCATGTCGCCCGCGTAGTAAGGCAGGATCTCGTCGCGGAAGTAGAAGCTCATCACGCTCGACAAGGGTGTGCCGTCCTTGTCGGTCACGGTCAGCACTTCGCAATCGTCGCCGAAGGTATCGAAAAGCGCCTTGAACCAGCGCTTCGACATCGCGGGCGTGCCGTGACGCTTGACGTTGTCGGCATACACGGCGAAGAAACGGTCGACGTCCGGATCGATGTGCGATTGCAGTTCGTTCTTGATGCCCTTGCGCACCATTGCGCGCTGCTTGCGCGGGATGGCCTGCATATTGGCCTCTTCGTCCGGCTCCAGCGTCTTGCGGAAAGCCACGTACAGATCCTGATTGGGCCAATCCGGATGCGCGGGCAGCACGTTGCGGTATTCCAGATGCGTCACCCCCAGCTTGCGCGCCAGGTCGTCGGCGTATTTCTCCAGCGCGGCCCGCGCTTCTCCATCCTCGCCGGCGATACCGCCATAGACGGCAAACGGCAAGGAAGCCAGAGAATGTCCGAACAAGCGGCTCTTGATCTCGGCAAGCGGCAGCACCGCAACGATCTCACCATCGCGCTGCGCGTAGATAAAGTAGCAGTTGTGTCGCCAGACCTTGCTGATCAGGTCGCGCCAGGCCGACAGGTGGAAAAAGCTGGCCTGCGGGCAGGCGCGGACAAAAGCATCCCATCGCGGGCGATCACTGTCTTGCAGGATGCAGACTTGCAGCCCGGCTGGCGATACGTTGGACATGATGATTTGTGAAGGACTTGAAGAGCGGGATGGACGAAAATACGAAGGCGTGCGATGCGTTATCTCAGACCGCGGCGAGCTTGAATTGCTTGTCGAGAAAAATCTCGTCGATCCGCCCCCACTGGAAATCTCCCAGCAGGTTCTTCAGACGAGACTCGGTCTTTTCGAGATTCACATAGTGACGGAAGCGTGTCTTCGCCGAAGCGGCGTCAACGCGCGGTTGCTCTGGATCGATTTCCCAGGGATGGAAGTAGAAAATCGCCGGCTTTCCATCTGCCCGGTTAACCCGTTGAATCATCCAGCGTGACGCGCCGTAGGGCAGAAACCGGAAATACCCGCCACCACCCGCAGGCCAGTTACGCCCCATCACCCGCGCTGTCGTAACCGGAATTTCGACAATCCCGCTTTCATGCATGTACGGGAAACGCGGCGAATCCGGCATGCCATAGTGATCGTGAACCACCGGATACACGCTGGAGCTATAGACGTAGCCGATTTCGCGCAGGCAATCATGCGCCCAGGGATTCTTGTCGCTGAAAGAAAAGCTAGGAGCACGGTAGCCCCGCACCTCGACACCACCGATATCCTCCAGCACCGCCTTGGCCAACTGGATATCGGCGAGAAAGGCGCCGCGTGTCTGATCCGTCGCGCGTTCATGGCCATAACCATGGCTGGCGAGCTCATGCCCTTCCATGACGATCAGGCGCACCAGCTTCGGATAGCGCTCGGCTAGCCAGCCCAGCGTGAAGAACGTGGCTTTCGCACCATACTCATGCAAAGTCGCCAGAATGCGATCCACATTTTTCTCCACACGGCAGGGCACCGCATCCCAACCGGAACGCGGGAAATGCGGCGCGAGTGCGGAGACCTGAAAGTAGTCTTCCACATCGACAGTCAGAGCGTTGATCATCGCTTCCTCGGGCTAACTTTGGTGATGCATTGCGGAGAAGGCTAAGAGCCCTTCGCCGCACGCTTGTCCGGATTCAATGGAGAAACCTTGGCCGAGCTCGGCTGCACAGGGGCCGCGACGCCGTTCTGCTGAAGCAGTGCAAGCATGGCTGCGAAGGCATTTTCCAGGCGCGAAACCCGCTCCTCGAGACGCGACGCCTGGAAGCCGGCAGCGGCATCAGCCAACTGGCGCAGCAAATCCGGGTTGCCCAGCAAACCACCCGAAGTAGCAGCTGGAATCCCCGAGAGCGCGGACATGAATTCGTCGCGCGTTGCGCTTCCCGCGGCATCGCCCGGCGCAGACGAAGACTGCGGCGTCTCTTCGCGAATCTCATTGATGACTTCGTCGACGTTGCCTTCGGCGATCACATGGCTTTCCGTAAGAAAGCTGGCCAGCAGCAATCGGTCGCACAGCGTGTTGATCTTGCGCGGCACACCGCCGGTGAAGGCGTGAATGGCTGAGAACGCAGAAGGCTCGATACGCGGGCTTCCCTTCCAGCCGACGTGCTTCAGACGATGCTCGATGTAGGCCCGCGTTTCGTCCGCATCCATTGGCCCAAGATGGTAGGTTGCAATGACGCGCTGGCGCAGCTGGGACATGTGCTGACTCTGCATCGTGTCGCGAAACTCGGGCTGCCCCACCAGAAAGCTCTGCAACAAAGCATGATCTTCAAGCTGGAAATTCGAGAGCATGCGCAGCTCTTCCACTGCGCGCGGTGTCAGGTTCTGCGCCTCATCAACGATCAACAAGGCTCGTTTTCCCGAGGCCGTCACGGACACCAGAAAAGCTTCCAGCGCCAGCAACAAGTCGGACTTGTCGACCCCCTTGGCCGGAATGCCGAACGATGCGGCAACCAGGCGAAGAATGTCATCAGCATCGATCTGGGTGCTGACCAGATGCGCGGCGACCACCTTGGTCTGCTCAAGCTTCTGCAACAGGCTGCGCACCATCGTGGTCTTGCCAGCGCCCACCTCACCCGTGATGACGATGAAGCCTTCGCTCTGGTGCAAGCCGTATTCGAGATAGGCCATGGCACGCCGATGACCACGACTGCCGTAGTAAAAGCTTGGATCGGGATTCAGCTGGAACGGCCGACCGGTCAAGCCGTAAAAGGATTCGTACATGGCGGCTCCTAGAAACGGTGGTTGAGATACACAGCCACCGCGTTCTCGCGGTATTCGGCGGTGCCGGTCGATTTGATGTGGTTCACAGTCATGCCGCCGGTCGTGTAAGGCGCAAAGCTCGTATTGAGATTGAGGCCAATACTATTGGTGCGAGAAGAGTCGAGCTGCCCGGTAGTGGCTACGCCACTGACATTCGCAAAGGCATAGCGCACGTTCATGGAGGTCAGCGAGGTGAGGTTATGTCCCCACACGGCATCCCAGCCACGCTCCTTCACGCTCTGGTGAGTCGTCAGGTCATCCTGCACTTGCACGATCTGTTGCTGCGTGACGGCTTCCCGTTTCGACTTGTAGCCAGCAAGCGTCAGGGTATTGCGCACACCCTCCAATACCCACGCCAATCGCATGATCGTATTGATCGACGACTGGCCAGAGAGATAGTCAAGCTGCGTAACATCGAAAATCGAGATACCGCGCGCTGCGAGGCGCTCCCTGACGACACGATCACGCTCGGCAGGATCCGAAATGGAACTTTGCAGCGCCGCTGACTCCGTCTGGTATTCGGCGGCATAGCGTGACGCACTGCTATTGCTCACGGTATTCGCCTGGATTGCCCGCGATTGGCTGGAAGCAGTACTCAGGTCACGCGAATAGGTCCAGCGCAAAGCCGAACGTTCAAAACGCTCCGCAAGCAGGTAATTGAAACCGCGCCCATAAAACTGCCTGCTGGTGTTCGCCGCAATCGTTGTTCGTTCATCGGGTTGCCAACGCAGGCCTGCTCCCCAATTCCAGGAATGCTGGCGCTGCCCGGTCTGGAAATCTTCGAACTCCTGACCGCCCGAGAGACTGCCAACCAGCCCAGGCACGAAGGCGTAGAACAATGATCCACTGTAGCTGTTCGTGGTGCTGGCCACGGAAGACTCGCTATCAACGGCGTAGTGCGACAGGTTGAAAGCCCAACCCAGACGATCATTCGACACCTTGTTATGGATATCGAATGCCGCCGACTCATTGTGCCCGGACGCAAAGCTCGCGTCGGAATGCACCTTTTCGTAGTGATAGCGCAGCGACGCATCTGCCAGCGAGCCAACGTGCCAGAGCAGATACGGGGATACGGAGAAACGCGTCAGCTGGGTACTGTTGCTGTTGCCACCATAACTTGAGTCTGCCGCACTGAACTGGGATATGCGCTGCCGATCATTGCTCAGCGCAGCATCAATGAAAAAATGATCTTCGTAAGCCTCGAGGCCTGCCGTGGCATTCAACTGCAAGTTCGTGCTGTTGCTCGTCTGGCTATCGGAGTGCAACCAATTCTGCAGACGTGCATTGACGTTGCTCCGTGACCGCGCCCCCTGACCGTAATAACTGATGTACGGAGAGACTTCCGTGACCCAGTCGCTGCGCGTCTGGGTCGCCTGACGGGCGATGTTGTCGGAGTACGTTTCGCTTCCGCGCAGGCCTATTTCTCCGCGGTAGCGGCCATCATCGGCATTCTTTGAGTTTCGTGCCCGCAGGGTATCCCGCCCGATATCACCATTCAGGCTTTGTGCGTTTGCGAGAGAAGTCACAAACATGGCACTCAACAGCGTCAATCGCAGACGTGGTCGCTTGCAGCGGGACAAAGTCAGCCTGGTTTTCACGAATCAGTGCTCACGCTCTTGCTGGCCATAGCCGTAAGGCGAGTAATAGCCGTAGTAACCACCCGGGCCGATATCACGCGTCTTGTTGAGCAGCATCAGCTTGACCGGACAAGTCTCGATCGTGCTGAGTGCTTGCCGCACCATAGCCTGGGAGGTACGCCCGGCCTCGACAACCATGACGACCTGCCCCATGTGCGTAGCCAGGACACGCGCCTCGGTGGTCATCAACAAGGGAGGCGAATCAAACACGATGACGCGATCGGCATAACGGGTTGCCAACTCATCCAGCAACCTGACCATTGCGTCACTCGCAAGAAACTCGGTCGCACGTTGATGCGGCATGCCCGCGGGCAAGATGCTCAGCTTCTCGATATTGGTTCGCAGCAACACATCCGGCAGCTGGATGTCATCGTTCAACAACAAGTCCATCAAGCCACGCGCAGGCGGCAGGCCCAGATGATTGAGCACCGATGGGCGCGATACGTCGGCATCCACCAGCAGCACGGTCCGGTCCAGTTCCATGGCCATGCTGATGGCAAGATTGATGGAGCTGAAACTCTTGCCCTCGCCCGGCACGGAGCTGGTCACCATGATGAGGTTGCGATGGTAAGAGTCCGTCCCGGAGCCTTGCGCGACATTGCGCAACAAGGGACGTTTGATCACCCGGTACTCTTCAGCAACCATGGAGCGCGTATTAAGCGGCGTCACCAGACCCAGGGCGCCAAGACGCGCCAGATCAATCTCGATCTGACGGCTCTGCGCCGAAGCAGGGTCGATGACCGGCTTCTTCGGCGCAACGGGCTCGACCTTCTGCGCAATCGGCGCCACAGCTGGAGGCTGGGGCGCTGGCGGCGCAGCCGCTGCGACGGGCGCCGCCGGCTCCTCTACACCCGCCGGAGTCACCCCCGCACGCTTGAGTTGATCCAGCCGTTCAACCGCTTTTTCGATAAGGCTCACGACTTTTCTCCCCGCTCAGCGGCCCAACAGCATTAACAAGACCGTCAGCGCACCAAAAACGCTGACCAGAGAGCCGACTCCGCCCACAAACAACCACCTGACACGGCGGCTGCGACGCATGCGTTCGGGATTCGGCGTTACCGAGACCGAGCCCAGGATCGGCAATCCCGTCGCCTCACGCAATACGCGGCTATCAAAGAAAGCAGGCCGGATCTGATCCAGCAACACCGTCAAGGCAGCACCCACGGCCAAGGCAATCAGCCCCACCAATGGCATCATCACAATACGATTAGGCGCCGAAGGCTTGGATGGCACGCTCGGCGGGTCAATCAAACGGAAGTCAGCCACGCCGCCCACCGACTCCATCTGTGCGGACATGTGCGCCGATTCACGACGCCCCACCAGTTGCTCGTACTCCTGCTTGTGAATGGCATAGTCACGATTGAGTTGCGCCAGCTCCTGCTCGATTTGCGGCGCAAGACGCATCAACTCCTTCGACTGTGCTGATCTCGCCTCGAATTCCGCCACACGCGTCTTGAGTTGAGCAACCCGAGCCTCGGCATCGGTCAAGGAAATCTTGAGCTGCTGATACACCGGATTGGTCGAGGTGATCGGCGTCCCTGCGGACGCATTGCTCTTGCGCGCCTTCAGCTCTTCATCGCGTTGACGCTCGAGATCCGCCAGCACACGCCGGGTGCCTATGACATCAGGATGGTTGTCGGTATAGCTACGGCGCAGTTCATCCAACTGCTTTTTCAGGGTCTCGATACGACCGTCCAGTTCGGGAACACCAATCTCGGCGGCGGCACCGCCAGGCGATTCACCCATCAGCTGCCGTTTGATCGCGTCACGAGAATTCTCTACTTCGCGCAACTCCAGCCTGGACTGACGCAAGCGCTCGTTGATTTCACTCAGTTGCCCGACGGTATCCTTGGAGTCTCCGACAAGCGCCATGTTCTTCAGCTTGAACTCCTTGAGACGTGACTCGGCGTCATCCAGCTTCTGTGCGTAACTCTTGATCTGGTCTTCAATGAATCGGCGAGCGGAATCCGAATCCTTGCGCTTGTCGCCCAAACCGGATTCGATAAATATCGACACGAGTGATTGCACAACCTTCTTCGCCCGCTCTGGCTGAGTATCCATGAACGCAATCGAATACAGATTGTCCTTGCCGCTGCTCTGAATGCTCAAACGCTTCGTCACGCTCGAGATCAATTCCTCACGCTGGTTTCGCGATTTTGCTGCGAGATCCAGATCCGCCATGCGGATCAGCTTTTCCACGTTGGGCCGGCTGATCAAGGTCTTCGACAGCATCGTCACCTGCTGATTGACGTCGGTCGGCACCGTCAGCCCCGACATCAACGGCGCCAGCACGGATTGCGTATCCACATAAATACGTGCAGTGGCTTCGTACTTGTCTGGCAAGACGTACACGAATATCGCCCCGGCAATACCCACCAGCCACGCAGCGAGCAAGCCCCACCAGCGAAAACGCCATGCCCCATACGCATACGCCATCAGGCGCCTGATCAGATCATCCATCCGCAGAACCCGCAAAAATAAAACACAGCAGCCGTCACAGCCTTACAGAAGGCGCTCTTTACATCTGGAAATATCGGGAAAACTCAGAACCAGCTTTGCGGAATAACGAGAACGTCGCCCGGCTTGACCTCAACGTTGGCGGACACATCCCCTCGCTTGAGCAAATCACGAAGCCGGACGCTGTACTGCTTGTTCCCTTCGGAGGTGCGCAGGATCGTTGCGTGATTGCCGTCGGCAAAGTCGGTCAAACCGCCCACGGCGATCATCACGTCCAGCAGTGTCATCTGCTGGCGATAAGACAGCACCTGAGGCCGGGCTGCTTCTCCAACGACCCTGATCTGCTCGCTATAAGGACCGACAAAGCTGGTCACCACAACGGTCACCACGGGATCCCGGATGTAATTCGAGAGCGCCTTCTCGATGTCACGTGCCAGCGTCTTTGCACTTTTCCCGCTTGCCGGGAGATCTTCGACCAATGGGGTCGTGATCTTGCCGTCGGGACGCACAGGAACACTCATCGACAATTCCGGATTGCGCCAGACAACAATATTCACGGCATCGCCCGGTCCGATCACGTAGTTGTAATCAGGCGTCGCCACCGAGGCTGGAGCCACCGGATAGGGTGTCGAGCACCCAGCCAGCAACACGGCAAGAGACGCGAGCATCGCGCAGAGAGCGCTCATCGGCGCTTTCGAAAACAGGTTTCGCAACATTTCAACCCTCCGGCTAACTACATACACCCCGAATCGAGGTGCCACAAATACGAGCACCCGCACTGCAGCAAAGATGCTACCCGGACACTAGATGGACCAAGCGGAACAATGCCACACGATCTGACATTCTTCCGCCAACAGCGCTCGATTGTAGCGCCATACCTTTGCAAGAAATGCGCCCTCACGGGCGATTTGCCGGCCCTTCACCAAGCGGGCCGGACCTCAGACAAGATGCCCCTCCCAGCATGGGCGCCAGGCCACCCCAACGGGGACAAAGCCATTCCTGCAAGCTCATCGCCCCCTACCCGTCAAACACCCGGGAAATGTCTCAAAAAAACATTCCCCACCCGAATGGGCAGGTTAAGATCATGCGCAAAAGACCCTGCCGCACGCGACCCGGGGTCTCAAGCAGGGCAAGGTACCAGACCACATGGGCCAGACGAGGACAGAGTCAATGAGAGAAATATGCAACGCCTCCGGCCATGCTGCGCCCGAGGGAATCAGGCTGAGTACTTTTGACGCGCATTTCCATCTGAGCAAACAGCTCGCGCCAAGTCGGGAAGCTGATCGCCAGCGCATCAGACTGACAGACCGAGCTTTCCGACTGGCCTGCATCCAGGACGATACCGAATTTGCGCTGGCCGCAAATCTGATTGAACAACGCTACGCTTGGCGGGGCTATCAGATTGAAAATGAAGCGCTCTTCGAAAGACCCTCAAATCAGGTTACATTCGCCGCGTATCAGGGGGAGTCTGTTGTAGGCACACTGACACTGCGTACAGACTCCAGTCACGGTCTGCTTGCTGACGAGCTTTATCAGGATGACATTGACTGGTATCGCACACATCGCAATGCGCATTGCTGCGAACTTACACGCTTCGCGCTTGCACCAACCCGGCAATCAAAAGAAGTCTTTGCATCACTGTTCCACCTGGCCTTCATCTTCGGCCGTGAAATCCATCAAGTCAGCGATGTCTTCATTGAGGTCAACCCTCGTCACGTGAGCTTTTATCACCGCATGCTTGGGCTCGGACAAGTGGGCACAGAACGCATCTGCAAACGGGTAGCCGCGCCCGCTGTCTTGATGCACGGCGACCTGTCGCATATTGAAACTCAAATTGATGAGCATGGTGGTAGCCCGTACCTCCGGGCAAAGTCGCTCTACCCCTACTTCTTCTCCAAGCAGGAAGCACTAAGCGTCATCGAACAGTTACGCTGGACTCAATAGGCAGCACACCTCAGGCAACCTTTCTGCAAAGCCGGATCGGGACAAATCAGTGAAGCCGGCTTGCATCGGGATTCGCCCGATCCCAGAACTGGGTAGCCGCGCTGAGTTCGCCATGAGTGCTAGCCATGCGTAGAACGTTGACGAACTTCTGCCATGCAACGTCGGCCTCTTCGATATGAAATACAAATATCTGGGGATCTGAGACGCCCCCTCGTACCACCGAGACGCGCATCTGGCTGTGATCCTGCTGCCCCAGATTGATCAAGACCTTGCCGTGCGCATCCGCAGGCAACCTGTTCTCGGTTCGTGCACGAAAACCGGTCATTGAGCACTCGATGACCATTAATGGAAAGAGCTGCTCTTCCCGCCCGTCAATGAAAAATTCGGCCGGGCACATTACCGAAAAACGCTGATGCTGGCGCCTGCCATGCGCCTTTTTCTCCCCGTCATCGGCAACACGCGGCAAATAGGCTTTGTAGGCAGGCAGGTCATAGATTTCATGCAGTTGCCGCTTCTCCTGCTCCCCGAGTTTCTGGAACACGCGGGTGCGCACATTGAAGAAGTAGTTGATCAGCGCTGGCGTCATGACCGGATCATTGGTCGTGAAGAATCGCTTGTCAGGAAAGACAATATTCGGCATCTGAAGCGCGGTGAAGTAACGATACAAGTTCTTCTCCGGCTCCTTGTGATCGTAATGCTTGCGATAGATCTCCGCGGCTGACGCCAGATCCAGGTGAGCGCCTACCGCCGGCGCTCCGTTGACGAAGTCGTAGTGATCAACCGGGTTTTGCCGCAACCGCTTGAAGAAAAGCAGGGACTCATAGAGACCAATGTGGCGCGGATTGACGGCAATCACGAGATGGCGCGTATCAAAAAACCGCGTCGCATACTCGTACATGAACTTCATTAATGGAAAGAGGATCATTCCACCCGTTGCCTGGAAGCGGCGATCAACCGCCAGCGCAGACACTTCGGCGATGTTTCCTCCCGCACGCCTGATCGCCTCGATGTCGAAAATCTTCTGCAATGGAAAACCAAGCGGGCTTTCCCGAATCAGCGACAGAGTCCCGACCACCCTGTTGTCATACTTTGCCAACAAAGTCGTTGTCGTTGGCAGCGCATGGTAAATCGTCGCTCGCATGCCGGACTCATCAGGCGTCATGAAGCCGGCACCAACATACGCGTCGTGCAGCAGCTTGAAGCAAGCTTCCAGCTCTTCCTGGGTCTCGGCAAGCTTTAACACCAGACGCTCAGGCGGCGCCGCGTCGCACTTGACGAGATTTCTATATACGGCGAATCTGGTTCTACGCGGCAGCAACGCAGTAAATGCGCGAGCCAGATAGCGCAAGGCCTTGCCCGTGCGTTTACTCATCGCCAAGCCCCTCCCCCAAACGAGCCTTCAAATTGGCAGCCCCTGTTTGCCTGCACGTACCAAGACCACGAACACTCTCCGGTGCCTACGTTGTTTCACGCAAGAAAAAACCCCGGCGAACCGGGGTTTGATATTGCTACTACTTGAAGGAACTGATCAAGCAGTCTTTTTTGCCTTGTAACGGCGGCTGGAAGCACCCAGACCCAGCAGAGCAACGCCAACCAGAGCGATCGAAGCTGGCTCAGGGATCTCGATGACAGCTGTGCCACCGTTGTCCTTCACAACAAGAACGACTTCACCCGACTCAGAGATAGAAATCTTGGTAGGGTCCAAGTTGGCGCTCGCATCAGCGACACCAAACAACAGCGGAAGATAACCACTCAGCAAACCGCCGCTACCATCGCGCAAGTAATCGTCATTCACGGTATCAAAGCGTGCATCAATACCAAACTGCAGCGTCTGGGTCGAGTTGTTGCCGAAGAATTGTGACGAACCACCCGACAGAACAGTAGCTGTCGCAACACTGATGGCTGTATCGGCATCAACAAACGAAACCGAACCGCCAGTAAACGCTGCCGCCCAAGTGCTGCCAGCTGCAAAAATATTGGCCAACGAGGCAGGGTTAAAGATTGATGCATCGGCAACCAGATTCACACCCGTCAGCACGCCTTGCAACGTCGCCGTAACCACCCAGGTATCAGCAGGGTTGTAGTACGACTCGGTAGCACCCAGATCCGTACGAACCACCTTGTAGCTGACCGTCTCCGTGAACGTGTCGCCAGTGCTGAACTTGCCATCAGCACCGAAATCCAACGTAATGGCGTAGCTCGCCGGCGATGGGGTCAGAAAGATGGTGTCAAACGTCGTAAATGAGGAACCGCCGATTGCGCCATTCCAGTCAGCCTGAATGATCGACGCACTTGCCACAGAGCTGGCGAAGAGACCAACGGATGCTGCAAGCGTTGCAGCGAATTTTTTCAGTTTCATGCTGTTTCTCCTTCAAAAGAATTTGTTGAGAGTTTCCGCTCTGCCAACATAAAGCAATGGCCGTGCCATAAATTCAAGCCATTGTTTTTAATGGAATAAAAACCCTCGCAAGCACTTCCGGATACCTTACTGTAAGGCCCGCCGACACCACACCCGTGTTGCGCATGGCAATCCGCCGAATCGCGCGCAATAATCCGGCATTGCGAGCGATATTGTCCGGCGGTCATAGCCCCCAGTCTTATTCATCATTCGGAGACATTCCCATGCCGAGCCTTGCGGTCTTGCGTCAAATTGCAAACGAACTGCTCACTACCGAGAGAGCTCAACGCTTCACCGAGCCAGATCTCGTCATGGAGAGCGCTGAGCAAGTAGCCGCCTACACGCGGGCAGGCAGGGAAGATGGGGTAATGGCACCTGTTTATCTTTACAACGCCTCTCACGTGCTGGAGATCATCAAGCCGGGAGATAAGGTGCTGGACCTGGCGTGCGGGCCCGCCACGCAATTGGCCCTCGTCGCGCGAATGGCGCCAGAGTGCTCGTTCACCGGGGTCGATTTATCACGCGAGATGCTTGCAAGAGCACAGGCCCATGTTGAGGACCAAAAGCTCGCCAACGTCGGATTCATACATAGCAGCATTGCGCAGCTTGCGTCCATCGAAGATCAGAGCATCGACGCCGTCATGTCCACAATGGCGCTTCACCACCTGCCCGAACTCGCCACACTGGAAGCCACATTCAAGGAGATAAACCGGGTTCTCAAGCCAGGCGGCGGCATCTACCTTGCAGACTTTGGTCACCTGAAGTCAGAACGCTCCATTCGCTACTTTGCTTATCAGTACGCCGACCGACAGCCGGAGATCTTCACGGTTGATTATTTGAACTCCTTGCGCGCAGCTTTCAGCCTGAGCGACTTCCGCAAGGCTGGCGAGCAGATTCAAGGCCGCGCTCAGGTGTACTCGACCTTCATGGTGCCTTATATGGTGGCTCTGAAAAGCGCGCGTAGACAAGCCACCACACCCGAACTCGAATCCCGCCTGCGCGCCGTGTGGCAGGAGATGCCAAGCAACCACAAACGCGACTTTGCCGATCTGAAGACGTTCTTCCTGCTCGGGGGATTGCGTTCAAAGCTGATCTAGCCTCAGCCCTCTCGCCGGTCTCCGCGCGATATCAAGGACGCCAGCGCTTTTCGCAGTGATCTGGCCTGGGCTGGCGCTCCGTAGCCGATGCGCGCCCAGAAAACCGTTCGACCGAGTCTGTCGCTTCCCCAGCGCCGCTTGAGGCCTTCGCTCATCTCTTTTGCCTCACGCCAGCTTCGGGCGTCATGTGTAAACGGCTCCGCAATTTGCACATACCAGGAGAAAATCAGTGGCGTCATGGCAGGCTGGAGCCTTATTCCCTGCTGCTCGCAGCGCAGCCACAGGGACTGAAGCACAGCCCCGGCTTGCACAAAATCGTCAGGCGTTGAAGGCCTGGATGGCGCAACGATCATTATGTGCGCGGCACATCTCAATGCAGGCACGAGGTCCAACTGAATACGGGGGAGCCAGGTTCCCAGCAGGTAGCGATTGAAAAACCGTACCCGCTGCCAACTCCCCATGACCCAGCGCATCAACAACCCAGTCATACGATCCGTGCCGACGGCTTGCTCCGGGATGCGGTCCTCGCTGTAGCGCTGACGCCAGTCGATGATGGAGGCGTGAACAGGATAGGCCTCCGGGGTACGCAACCGGATGCCCGCATTTCTGAACAAGACCCCCGCGAGAGAGACTCGCTCAGCAAAGCCTTCGTGAAAGCAGAGCTGCCAACCTTCCGGCATTCCCGCCTCGAGCGCTCGCCTGTGCTCAGTGCGTATCGCCCGAGTCTGCACTGCGCGCCGCTGAACCGACCGGGATTCGATGCAGGCCACCAGCGGATCTTCCCGCAGCGAATCCGATGGCTCGAAACGAACATCGAAGACAAGCTCCAACCCCTCCTCGGTCGGGCGCCGTTGCCAGCGGGCAACCAAGCCAAACCTTGTCGCCGCGAGGCGGATGGTCTCCAACAGCGCCCCATGCGCGATATGACTTGCATGGCCGTGAAAGTCATAGAGCACGTGGTCTCGCGTGTCATGGCCAATCACCACGAGATGGTCATCGGCCAGCAGCTCAAAACGCCAGGGCTGCGTATTGTCACCACTGGGGGCCCAGCGTGCCAAGTCCAGTACTTTCAGCAAGGTTTCAGACATTGTCGGGGGCCCTGCGAGCCTGCATGCCAGCCAGCACGCGCCGGACGATTGCCAGACCAGCTCGCTGCAGGGGATTGCGATTCCCGCCCGGGCGCCAGGTATGGACGAATTTATTGCGGTAAGCGTCGAACTGGTAGCCATGCGGTGCGGCTCGAACCGTGCCTCGCCCCAGCACAATCTTCAGAGCCTCCGTCGCAGCCACGCCGGCGCACAGCTGGCATGCGCTGATCGTGGATGGCCCCTTCCGCGCGAGAAAATCCACAGCGGAGGGATCGACCAGATAGGGCCGTTGCAACATGGCCGGCGACAGGCCAAGCATGAAGCGCACGGACTGCTCCTGCTCGCTCTGCCCCTCGAGAACGAAGTACTCCTCAAAGCTCATCTTCCCCGGCAGAAAATTCAGTACCGCCGCCCCCATCCCCAGAGGCGCAGCGGTCACTGCCGGAATCCCCTTGGCATGACACGCGGCAAATGTGTTTCGCCTGGCAGCGAACGCAAAGAAATCCAGGCCATCCACGTATATGTCAGCGCCATTCAGAAAGTCATCGATATTCTCGGCGGACACGCCCTTCGGAAAAACCCGGATATCGAGTTCCGGATTGATGTCCCGAGCCATTTCCACGAGGACCTCAGCCTTAGGACGACCAAGTGTCGAGACCAGCGCACCAGCCTGGCGGTTGAAATTGACAATGTCAAAATCATCGAAATCAGCAACCGTAAATTTCCCGATACCCAACCGGGCAAGCGTCAGGAGATGAAACCCGCCTACGCCCCCCAACCCGGCAATGGCGACGCGGGTGGTACGCAAGCGGGCCTGTTCTTCCCGGGTCACCCAGCCGATGTTGCGGGAAAATGCCTGGTCATAATCGAACACGGATACTCCTCACTCATCGCTAAGCCGCGAACTCAAGAAGGCTAGCAGTTTGCCTCTACCACCAGAAGCTCATTGGTGAGCCCGCTTCATCGAGCTTATTATAGGGACTCACATGGAGACGCAGACACCGTGGTACTCGCAAACCTGAGGCAGGACAGCGTACTCGCACTCCGCAACCTGTGGCGCAGCCCAACGCGCAGCGGGTTGGCTCTGTTGACGATAGTCGGCGGCATTGTTGCGTATGTTCTTGCGGCCGGTTTCATAGACTGGGTATTGCTTTCCATGCGCGACTACCAGATCTACGCCCAACTCGGACATTTCCAGATCAGCCATGAAGGCTACGCAGAAAAAGGTGGCGCAGACCCCTATCGCTTTCTCATTCCTCCAAACAACCAGGCATTGGATGCATTGCTGAAGCGCCCCGAGATCGTTGCGGTCGCACCACGGCTTGCACTAAGCGGTTTGGTGTCACTAGGGGACAAGACCATCGGCTTTCTTGCAGAAGGCGTGGACCCCGTACGCGAAGAGCCCATCAGTCGCCGCATGGACATCCGCAGCGGCGAGAATCTACGCACGGCAGACCAGAAGGCCGTGCTGCTCGGAGAAGGACTTGCCGCCGCGCTCGAAGCGAAGGTCGGCGATCATGTCATCCTGCTCACAAAGACCATCAAGGGCAGCCAGAATGCAGTCGAGTTCGTCGTTGCAGGCACGTTCTCCACTTCGGTAAAAGCGTATGACGATGCGTTCTTGCGACTGCCGATCAACTCGGCCCGGCAACTGGTCCGCACAGAGAGCGCAACTACCTATATCGGCGTACTACGAGACACGGATGCCACCGACGAGGTCGTCGCAGCCCTCAGGCCCCCTCTCAAGGTCATGGGCCTGAGCATCTCGGCCTGGCACGAACGCGCAGACTTCTATCACAAGACCGTGGCCCTGTTCTCGAAACAGGTTGGCGTGATCCGCTTCATCATCGCCCTGATCATCGTTCTCTCCGTCACCAATACGCTCTCGATGAGTGTTGCCGAACGCACGTCAGAGATCGGCACCTCGCTGGCCATCGGTTCACGGCGCAGCGATGTCCTGCGCATGTTCCTCACTGAAGGCGTTGTGCTCGGTATTGTCGGCGGCATATTGGGACTAAGCCTCGGCGCCCTGCTGGCCACCCTCATTTCCAGTATCGGCATTCCGATGCCTGCGCCACCGGGCATGGCACACGGCTATGTGGGAGAAATCCGGTTTTCCTGGCCGGTGGCGATTGACGCCTTCGTGCTTGCGGGCATTACGACCCTCGCCGCCAGCGTTCTGCCTGCCTGGCGCGCTTCGCGCATGAACATCGTTGACGCCTTGCGTCAGGGCCGCTAAGGATCATTCATGCTCTGGAAACTTGCTCGCCGTAATCTGGTACGTCAGCGCACCCGAACTGCGATGACTCTTTTCGCCATTGTCGTCGGCGTTTCGAGCCTGATACTCGCTGGCGGCTTCGTAGCAGACATGATCACGCAGCTGGGTGAGGCCTTCATCGGCTCACAGACAGGGCACATCCAGGTGGCAACGCCCGCTTACTTTGGCAGTAGCAATCGTCCAGCAGATGAACTCCTGCTCAAGGACGTAAGCAGCTTGAAGCAACAGGCGGGCGCCGTTCCGCATGTACGGGACGTGATGGGCCGCCTCTCCTTCACCGGCGTCGTCAACAACGGCAAACGGGACTACTCCATCATCGGGCTGGGCATCCAACCCACGTCGGAGAATCAGCTGGGGCAACAGATCCAGATCATCGCCGGCCGCAATCTCAAGGACGAAGACGAGTCTGGCGTAATGATCGGAGAAGGCCTTGCTGCCACCATGGGCCTGCACGAGGGCGACGTAGTTACCCTGGTTGCCTCCACGCCCGACGGCGCGTTGAACACTGCCGATCTGGATGTGATAGGCATATTCCGTAGCTTCTCGAAAGACTACGATGCCCGTGCCGTGCGCATCACGCTGCAGAGTGCCCAGAACCTGCTTGCCACAGACAAGGTCAACGTTCTGGTCGCCCGCCTGGATCAGACTCACAACACAGACCTCGTTGCAGGGCGCTTACGTGCCCTGCCCGCCTTGCGCAGCCTGACGATCCGGGAGTGGTACACCCTGTCCGACTTCTATTCCAAGACCGTGGAGCTGTATCAGCGGCAATTTGGCGTTTTGCAATTCATCGTGCTGGCGATGGTCCTGCTAAGCGTGGCGAACAGCGTCAATATGTCAGCCTTCGAACGCATCGCCGAATTCGGCACCATGCGCGCATTGGGCACAAGGCATCGCGAGGTCACGCAGCTGATCCTTGCCGAAGCCGTCGTGCTCGGTCTGGTGGGCGCCGTGCTGGGCATGCTGCTCGGCTCGTTGGCCGCAGTCCTGATTTCCCTTGTTGGCATACCGATGCCACCGGTTCCCGGTTCGGAAATGGGCTATACCGCTCACATAAGCTTGGCGTTCACATCTATTGCCAGCGCGGGGCTGATCGGCTTTACTGCTACCGTTCTTGCGTCAGTCCCGCCTGCCTTGCGAAGTTGCAGGGTCCCGTTGGTCGATGCCTTGCGCCGGGCAATCTAGCCTGCGTCGAAGCTGCCTGGAGGCCCCATGTTCTCCTTCGAGAAATTCAATCTTGGCGAAGGTTTCAAGCGCCATTTCGAAATCGTTCCTGCGCTCGATGAGCAGCTGCTGAACGAGGTTTATGCCATTCGTCATTCCGTCTATTGCCACGACCTGAAGTACGAGGCCGAACGTGACGACGAGAGAGAGATGGATGCCTACGATGCGCAATCGGTGCATTGCCTGCTGCGCACATCCAACGAACAGCATGGTCGTGTCGGCTGCACGCGCCTGGTCATGACGCGTCCGGAAGATCGTGACGCCCCCTTGCCTTTCGAAGCCTTTTGCGAAGGCAAGCTACGCAAGGACACCCGCATATACCCGCGAGACCGGGTTGCGGAAGTCTCCCGGCTCGCTGTAGTCGCGGCCTACCGTCGACGCAAGGGCGAAGACCGGCAGGCGCTCGGGGTATCGGATTCGGACTTCGGCGCGCAAGACATGCCGCGCTTCCCTTACATTCCGATCGGCCTCTATCTGGGCACGGTAGCGCTTGCCAAACGCCAGGGGATTGAAACCCTGTTCATGCTCACCGAGACACGGCTGGTAGAGCATTTTTCCAAGCTTGGCGTGAAGCTCACGCCCATGGGCGACTACATCGAGCACCGAGGCGCGCGCATTCCCTCGATGATGAATGTCGATGAGATCGTCAAGAATCTACGGCGCTTCGTGCGCCCCATCTGGGACACCATCAACACCCAGATCGATGCGAGCTACGAGGCACGCCGCAGCACCGGACACGAACTCAAGCAGAACGTTTCAGCCTGACGCATCTCCGCGAGGGAAACGTCAGGCCGTTCTCTGGAGCTCAGTAACTCCAGCGCAGCTCGCCGATCACACGGTCGTTCTTGTCATAGCGACCGAAAGTGCCATAAGCCGGACCGTAGTAGAAGTCCGCCCCTACTCGCAGGCGGACGGATGGCCTGATCTTCCAGGTCACCGAAGGGCTAATCCAGCCTTCCTGCCGGTTGAGGCTACTGACGTACAGAAACTGGGTCTCCCAGGCGCTGTTCAAGGTCCAGGCAGCCAGAACGCTGCCCGCCATCTCGTTCTTGTCGACCAGCATCGAGGCGTCGTGATCGGCAAGGGAGCGGTCGATCACCTGGAAATTCAGGCGGAGATCAGAGAGCGGGTTGTAGTCCAGCCCCAGCGCGATATCCAGAGAGCGAGACTTCAGCAAGCCGTCATCGTCGTCGAGACGTGTCACGGTAAAACGACGCCCGGCGGTCACAACAGCCTCGGCCTTGATAACAACGCCATTCAGATCCTTGGCAACGGTACCGCCAAGCTGATTGATACGGTCATGCACCGGCGTGTAGACCGTTGATGGATAGGGTGTTGAAACCGATGGCGCAACGATGCTGCGTTCGAAAGTCTGCGCCACATCGCGGCTCACATAGTAGAAGGCCGAAACGTCCCAGCCTTGCTTGAGGAAGCCCGTGCGCGCACCAAAACTACCATTCGAGAACTCGTTCTTGGGCTGTTGCTCGACATTGACGGCATAGCCATATCCCGGAACAGGGGGTGCGGGGTACGGGTAGAAATCAGCGCCGGGCTTGCCGACCTTGTCATAGGTCTGCACGGGCACCCATAGCAATTCGCTATGCCAGTCGCCGCTGAAGTTCTCGAAGCGCGTCGCCCAAGTTGTCCGGCGGATGTTTTCCAGATCAGCCGACAAGAAGTCACGCATGTCACGTGGCGAGACCACGTCGGCCACGAATGCGCCCACCATCTCGCCCCACACGACATACTGCTTGCCCAGTCGCATCTCCACGCCGCCAAGGGACTTGTCGACATAGTTCTCGGTCAGCTCGACGCCGAGCTTCTGGTCGTTACGCACCTCCGGGCTGTAATAGCGATCGCCTCGCCCCACGTAGGCTGCGTCACCTTCCAGACGCACGCCGGACTTCCATTTCAGCCCACCACCATCGCCCTGGGCATTCAGGCTTTGCCGCAGGCGCTGGTGCATCCAACGGTCGGGATTATCGACAGCCCGATACATGCCGAGCTCGGTGTAGCCCGAAAAGCGCACGCCGGTCCCCGCAGAAGTCGCGGCAGGCGAAGCACCCGGCTTGCCAGGCTCTTTGATATCGTCATCAAACAGCGAACTGCGCGACTGACCCATTGCCCCACTCGCCATCAGCATGGCGACCATTGCGGCAATCAGTGTCTTATTGTTTTTTCTCTTCATCAGGCTTTCTCCGCTCCGGGCTGCCTTCATCCCGGTCACTGTCAGCCGCCTTGGCCCGGCGGCGCTCGTTCACGTAAGACCACCGCGCTGCATTGCGCACACCGAGCAGGACGACTTCGCCGTCCTCCATGCGCACCAGCCGGTCGGCCATCGCCATGACGCGTTTGTCATGGGTCGAAAAAATGAAAGTCGTGCCGAGTCGCTTGTTCAGCGAACGCATCAGCTGCAGGATTTCGTCACCCGTCTTGCGATCAAGATTGGCGGTGGGCTCGTCCGCCAGTACCAGGCGCGGCCCCACCGCCAGCGCGCGCGCAATCGCTACCCGCTGACGCTGCCCACCCGACAACTGATTCGGACGACGGTCCATGTGCGCACCCAAGCCGACCAGCTCCAGATAGTGGCGCACACGTTGGGCACGCTCCTCAGGGCTGACGTCTTCGCGACGCAGGAGGGGATATTCGACGTTCTCGGCCGCAGTCAGAACCGGCAGCAGATTGAAGGTCTGGAAAATGAAACCAATGGTGCGGTTACGCAGGTTGGCCAACTCATCAGAGCTGCGGCCCGCCACGTCCTCTCCGTCGATGAGGATGCGGCCTTCCGAGGGGGTGTCGATACAACCGATGAGATTCAGCAAAGTGGTCTTGCCACTCCCCGAGGGCCCCGCGACGGCCATGAATACGCCCTGCTCGATCGCCAGCGACACGCGCTTGAGTGCCGTTACGCGTTGCTCGCCGAGCTGGTATTCCTTGACGACGTCTTCAACCTGCACAACGTTCATCGCGTTCTTTCTTGTCAATCGCAGGGCGGAAGGCCATGCTTACGACCGGTGCCAGTGAAACTGGTGGAACGGGCCTGAAGCATCTGGTCTGAAGCATTCCGCAACACCCACATATTCACGGAGAAACACCTATGCCGAAACCTTCGATTGCAGCCTGTTTGCAAGGCTTTATCGTCAATTGCGCACTCCTCATTGCGACGGCGAGTTTAACACCCGCGTTTGCCGCTGCCGACGAGGATAGCGCCAAAAAAATCGTCGAAGCGGCCGACCGGGTCCGCTTCCCCGCAGAAGGCTTCCAGGTCGACATCAATATCACCTCGCAGGCACCCGACCAGACCGACGAGCTGCGCAAGTACCGGGTACTGTCAAAGGGTAACGACAACACCATTGTCATGACGGTGGAACCGGCTGCCGACCGCGGACAGATCCTTCTGATGAAAGCCCGCGACCTGTGGCTATTCATGCCAAGCGTATCGCAGCCCGTACGCCTGTCTGTCGCGCAACGCATGACTGGCGAAGTGTCTTATGGTGATCTGGCGCGCGCCAATTTCAGTGGCGACTATACGCCCAAGCTCCTGCGGACAGACAAGATCGACGGAGAGGAGTACCAGGTGCTGGAACTGACCGCGGTCGATCGCGGCGTCACTTATGCCCGCGTGCTGTACTGGGTGCGCGCCAGCAACGGTTACCCGCATCGGGCCGAGTTCTACTCACTTTCGAACCGTCTGCTCAAGACCTGTCGCTACGAGGGTTTCAAACAGCTGGCGGGCCACATCCGGCCGACAAAGCTGATCATGGAAGATGCGCTGAAGAAAGGAGAGGTGTCGATCCTTGAGTACGACGCGATGAAGCTGCGCGATCTACCGGATTACACCTTCACGAAGGAATATCTCAAGAAGCTGCAATAAGAACCCCACAACTAAATGGGCTGCGCGAGCCGCTTGGCCGGCCACGCGCTCGCCCCATTCAGCTACGAGTTCTGAGACTCGATCAGGCGCCAGTACGCCAGACCGTGCGCGAGCCCACGGTCGTCATGGCTTGCGCATTCATGTCGATATTGGTGATCTGGGCCTTCTCGGCCAGCTCAGCCAGCGGAATGCCGACGTGGTATTCCGACTCGATCATTTCGAGCAGCGGCAGCAAGGTATTGGTCAGCTCGCGCAAGCGCTTTCTGGCCTCCTCACCGCTTCCGGTACGGATCTGCGTCAGGGCGTGATCAACGCTGACGGCAAGGCGGCTGAAGCGGCCGACCGTATCGGCCGTCACTTCGCCCGACTCCGACACAACTCGATTCCCGCCCAGCTTGCGGCCATCCGCTACGCGTTGTGCTGCCGTTTGCAGCAAGTGCTCCAGCGACACGGAGGCATCGCCATGCGCGCTGGCCAGACCCACGGTCAGGCTCACCCGGATGCGGTGCTCCTTGTAGGTCATGACGATGGTTTCAATGGCACGCCGCAGGCGCAACGCAAAAGCGCCACAGGCGTCGAGATCGGCTGACGGTGAAATTACCGCGAACTGGCCCTCGGCCAAGTGGGCAATGGTGTCTTCCTTGCGGACTTTGGCAGACAGCAGCTTGGACAGCTTGCGATGCACCAGCTGGCCAACGCTATGCCCATAGGATTCACACAGGCGATCGTAGTGATCGACCTCGATGACCATGACGCTGACATCACCACGATTGCGGCGCACGAGCTGCTCACGGCTCTGCTCAAGTTCGCGACGCGTTTGTGCCAGTTTTGCAAGCGCTTCGAGGCGCGCCAGCAGTTCGACTCGCGGCGTACCCTTGGTAATGAAGTCGGTGGCGCCGAGTTCTTGCGCACGCATGCGCGCTTCGTTCTCGTCTTCGCCGGAAATGATCAGGACGGGCAGGCAATTGACGCGTGCCAGGCGCGAAGCACGGATGCGTTGAAGCAGGCCGAAACCGTCGAGGCGCGGCATGCCGATGTCGGAAATGACGACTTCGATCGTGGGGTCGAGCAAGAGCGACTGCCAGCCGGCTTCGCCATCGACTTCCTCGCGCACATCGAACTTGTCGCGGATCTGCTTGATCAACGAAGCGCGCACCATGCGCGAGTCGTCGACAATCAGGATGCGCGGCAACTGCGCGGCAACTTCAGTCATGTTCCATCCTCACTCGCATACACGCTTACCCGGTTTGACAGCAACGCCACTCGCTTCGCCTCGTGTCTCTGCCACAAATGTACTGCTCTTCAATGCAGGCTTGCGTCTTCCGACGCCACCCGCAGCACGGTCCGCCCGTGCGCCTGTCCAGCCAGCAAGCGCTCAAACACTTGTGGCAGCGCATCAAATACTTCCTCGCTGGCAATTTCTGCCAGACGGCGAGGCCGCAGATCAGCGGCCAGGCGTGCCCATGCACGCTCCCTGACCGCAAACCCAGCGTAGCCCGAATCGATCCCCAGCAAGCTGACGCCACGCAATACGAAGGGCATGACCGTCGTATCGAGCGCCGTGCCTGCCGCCAGACCGATGCTGGTAATGACCCCGGTAGGCTTGGCCGTACTCAGCAGCCACGCCAGTGTATTGCCGCCAATACTATCAACGGCACCAGCCCAGAAACCCTTATCCAGTGGTTTGATTTCGCCCGGCACCTCACTCCGCAACATGACCCGGCGAGCCCCCAGCGACTGCAACCACTCACGCTGATCGGCCTTGCCGGTCAGCGCCACTACTTCATAACCCCGCCCGGCCAGCATGTCGATGGCGAGGCTACCTACGCCGCCTGTCGCGCCCGTCACCAGCACCGGCCCGGCCTCGGGCTTGAGCCCGTTGTCTTCCATGCGGTTGATCGCCATGGCCGCCGTCAAACCTGCCGTACCCAGGGCCATGGCCTCGAAAAGGCTAAGGCTCTCAGGCAAGGGCACAACCCAACCGCCCGGCACCAAGGCGTATTCGGCATAGCCGCCGTGATGCGCCACGCCGAGGTCGTAGCTGGTCACGATGACTTTGTCTCCGGGCTTGAAACGCGGTGCGCCACTGCGTACCACCGTGCCCGCCAGATCAATGCCTCCGACACAAGGGAACCGCTTGATGATCCGACCTTGTCCCGTCGCCGCCAGCGCGTCCTTGTAATTGACACTGGAATACTCGACACGGATCAGCACATCGCCCGCATCCAGCTGCGACTCATCCATTTGCACGAAGCTGCCGCGCACCTTGCCCTGATCCTGTGTCACGAGAAACGCGCGGAATGACTTCACGCAAACAGCTCCATCAGTTCTGACAGCAAAATCAGTTTTGGCGTCGATGCGGCGGATTATAGGCACACCCCTTCAGGCAAGTTCGAAGAATTCTGACTTGCGGCGATGGGAGCGCGATACTCAAGACAAGCGGCCGAAATACTTTAAGGCAGTTGCGAGTCCCGCAACCGTTCAAGAATTCACGAAAGGATGCCGTTAGCCTGTCAGGAAATGCGGAGTTGTAACCCATGATTGCAGCACCACTGACAAGTATCGACAGTTATATCGCGTACTTTAGCCAGGCGCCCCTGCCTGTGCTGCGCCGCACCGTAAGGGCGCTGGCCGAGTTGCGCGCTGACGAAGACAGCGTCAGCGGACGACGTATCGCGACCGTCGTCCTGCAGGACCCGCTCATGACCTTGCGCGTGCTGGTGTATATCGAAGCCAACCGGCGCAGTGCCCAGAATCACGACATCACCACCATCGAACGGGCGATCATGATGATCGGCATCACGCCCTTCTTCGATAAATTCTCCGACCTGCCGACCGTCGAAGAGCAACTGGGCAGTCACCCGCGCTCCCTGCTCGGAGTCCTTCACGTGATCGCGCGCGCCCGACAGGCGGCAAGCTACGCACGCGACTGGGCGGTGATACGCCACGACCTGGACGTAGACGAAGTCACCGTCGCCGCCTTGTTGCACGAAGCGGCGGAAATCCTGTGCTGGTGCTTTGCACCCGAGCTGATGCAGCGAATCACACAGCAGATGCTGGACACACCAGGCCTGCGCAGCGCCAAGGCACAAAGCGACACCCTCGGCTTCGACATGCACGAGATCCAGCTCGCGCTGGTCAATGCCTGGCATCTGCCCGAACTACTGATCACCCTGATGGACGACGACCAGGCGCACAACCCGCGCGTGCGCAACGTGGTGCTGGCCAACAACCTCGCTCGCCACGCTTCCAAGGGCTGGCAGGATCCAGCCCTCCCCGATGATTACAGCGCCGTGGCGAGCCTGCTCCATATGAGCAATGAGCAATTGCTCAAACGGCTCGATGTGCCGCCAGAGTTCTGGCCCTCGACAACAAAGGACTCCGCCGATCCGCTGGTCGGCTAGGACGACGCCCGCGCCCGTTACACTGGGGACATCACGAACCCGTTGTCAGTCTGATTGTCCGGTCTGCCATCCAAGCGGAGGTTTCATTCATGAGTGTTTTCAGCGCTGTCGTTCTCGGTGTGCTGGTGCTTGTCCTTTTCTATAGCGTGTTCATCTACAACACGCTGGTGCAGCTCAAGCACGGCGTGTCGAAAGCCTGGGCGAACATCGACGTGCTGCTCAAGCAACGCCATGACGAACTGCCCAAGCTGGTCGAAGTCTGCCGTCAGTACAAGGACTTCGAGCAAGCCACGCTCGAGCGCGTGATCGCTGCGCGCGGCAAGGTGCAAGACGCCAGCCAGCAGCACGACCTCGGTGCACTCGGCACTGCGGAAAGCGCCCTGCGCGCCAGCACGCTGCGCCTGTTCGCAGTCGCCGAGGCCTACCCCGAGCTGCGTGCCAACGAACACTTCATGCAGCTGCAGGCGCGCATCACCACGCTGGAAAACGGCATCGCGGACCGTCGGGAGCTGTACAACGAATCGGCCAACCTGCTCAACGTCGGCCGCGAGCAATTCCCGGATCTCGTCATTGCGCGCTTGTTCAATTTTGAAGAAGCGGTCTTGCTGGAATTTGCCGCAAGCGAAAAAGCAGACGTCGATATGGCCAGCCTGTTCCGGCCCGCTGCCTGAACGTCTTGCTGTTTTCGCAATTGGGTCTGCATCGCTACACCACGCGCGCCCTGCCGTTCTGCGCCCAGCTGTGCCTTGCCGGCATCGCAGCGGGCGCACAGGCCGGCACCAGCGCATGGCTTGCCGTCCTGTTGCTGGGCGTGATCAGCATCGCCGCCTGGCTGGGTGCCTTGCGCACCTTGCACACGATCTCCGCCACACCGCTGTCACGCATCGCTTCCGCCGCACAGGGCTACGTCGCACTGCAAGGGCGTGGCCGAGCACTCGCCGGCGTGCCCCTGCTGTCCCCCTACAACGGCCTGCCCGTGCTGTGGTACCGCCTGCACATCGAAGAGCGCGACGGTGACGGAGCCTGGCAATCAGTGAATCAGGACCAGAGCGACGCCTGCCTGCTGCTCGAAGACGATAGCGGCCGCTGCGCCATCGATCCGCACGACGCCGACGTGCACACCGCACAGCGCGAGACCGAAACCCGCGGCGACATGCGCTACACCCACTGGTGCCTGACCGAACACACGCCCCTGTTCGTGCTCGGCGAATTTCACACCTTGCAAGGCGAGACACTCAACCAGACCGAGCGCGAAACCATCAAACAGATCCTCGCCGACTGGAAGCACGACCGGCCGGAACTCCTGCGACGCTTCGACCTGAATGGCGATGGAGACCTCAGCGAAGAGGAATGGGAACTGGCACGCAGTGAAGCCGGCCGCGAAGCGCGCCGCCAGCGTATCGAGGCCGATCAGGCAGCCGCCCTGCATATGGTCAAACAACCGCGTGACAGTCGCCCCTTCCTCATTTCGGCAGTCAAACCGTGGCGCCTCAAACTGCCACATCGCGCCTGGTGCGTCTGGCATGCCGCCATGTTTCTGGTCAGTTGCATAGCCATCGCGATGCTTCAACAAACCGGCACGCTTGCGCTACCCTGAACGACCGTCTGCACTTCCTCCGGAGTCCCCCCAATGTCAGCTCAAGAATTCGTTGTCGCCCCACCTGCCACGGTCAGCCTGCCTGTCGCCGGCAGCAATGCACGCTTTCCTGTGCGTCGCATTTACTGCGTCGGCCGCAACTACCTCGACCACATCCGCGAGATGGGCAACGACGTAAAAGAGCCGCCGATTTTCTTTGCAAAACCCACCGACGCCATCGTGCAGGATGGCGCCACGATTGCTTACGCCGCGGTCACCGAGAACTTCCACTACGAAGTCGAACTGGCGGTTGCGATCGGCCGCAGCGGTCACAACATCACGGAAGGCGAGGCGCTGAGTCACGTCTTTGGCTACGCCGTGGCGCTCGACATGACGCGTCGCGATCTGCAGAAGGCCCTCTCCAGCAAGGGTTCGCCGTGGGACGTTGCCAAGGGCTTCGACCAGGCCTGCCCCTGCGGCACGATTCACCCGGCGGCCAGCGTCGGCAAGATCGACGACGGCGCCATCAAGCTGAGCGTCAACGGCGAAGTGAAGCAGCAGAGCACGCTCGACCACATGATCTGGAACGTGCCACAAATCATCGCCGAACTCTCGCGCCTGTTCGTGCTGCAACCCGGTGACCTGCTCCTCACTGGCACTCCCGCCGGAGTCGGCCCGGTCATACCCGGCGACGTGATGGTCGGCAGCATCGACAAGCTGGGTTCGCTCACGATCACCGTCGGCGCGCGTGGCTGACCCGGGGTCATCCGACGCGCCACCCGGCTTGTTGCTCTGGGCGCTGGTATTGGGGCTCACGGGCGTCGTGGCCGGCGTCTTCGGGCCCGCGATATTTGCCCCGCAGGTACAGCGGAATCCCCTGATCGGGGCGCTGGTCACCGGCCCGCTCGCCCTGATCTTCGGCATGCTGCTCGGCAAGGCAGTACAGCGCTCCGGCCTCACCGCGCGATTGCAATGGCAGGTCCTGTTCGGCTGCGCCGGTGCCCTGGTGACGACGACGCTTTACTTCGGTCTGCGTGGCTGAAGGACCGGCCGCACTGAGCTCCCAAGCCGGAGCAGATCAAGCTGGCTTGGGTATGCGACCGCGCCAGTAGATTGGCAGCACGCGCGCCGCCCAGGCCACCATCAACAGCACCCACAAACCGGACACGGCGTGCAACCAGGCCAGCGACAGGCCTGCCAGCGCAATCAGTACGCGCAGGGCTGCCACCACGTGCAGGGCCAGGTAGATTGCCCAGTAGCCTCGATCCGCCACCAGGGCCCTGCCGCTATGCCCCAGTGAGACACGCGTGACGAATGCGACCAGCATCGTGGCGCAGAAGCCGAGCGCCAGGGCATGCGAGGGGGCGCTGCCTACGGCGACGCCGGACAGTGCCAGCGCGTGCAAACCAAGTGCCAATGGCAGCCATGCAAATGACAGGTGAAGCATGAACAAGAGGCGGTTGGCTGTCGCGGCATACAGGTTCCAGCGCCAGCTTGCGAGTGCCAGGGCAACAGCCATGGCGAAGGCAGTCATGGCCTGGAGACGGGACCAGGGCAACTCGACATCGGCAGGCGCCATGAGCGCCAACACAAGGCATGCGAGCAGCCAGCCATCGAGCAGATAGAAAGGTCGCCACGCCTTTACCTGCGGCAATGCCGAATGGGTGAAGAAGGGAATCATGCGGTGACAGACGATCAGGAACACCGGCACGATGAAAGCCCAGAGCGACAGCTGCCTTGCCCAGACCCACATGGCTGCGCCATGCGCGGAGCGCGCGAACAACGCCCACGCCAGCGTAACGCCCAGCGCGAGACAGCCCCCCAGCATGACAACCAGCAGGCGCTTCGCGTGACGCCGGTCATCCACCTCACTGCGACGCACGCAGCTCGCCCAGAGCGCCGTTGCTGCAAACCAGCTGACCAGCATCAGCGTCAGCCCTGGGGCCGGCCACGGCGCCCCGAGCGTGAAGCCCGGTAGCGCGAGCACCAGCCCGAGCAGATACAGGGGCGCAAGCAAGCCATGCCTCCTGGGTGGAGAGGTCTGCAACCAACGCGGACCGGCCGTGAAAATGAAGCCCATCATGAACAAGGGGAATACCCCGAGCGGCATCAACACGGCATGCACCATGGTCGCGGGGTAGGCAGTCACTGCATTGAAGCCAAGTGCGCCGGCCCACCACAGGGACATGAAGATCACGCCTGTAACACCCGCAGCAAAGAAGATGCGATGCGGTTCGCTGTCGCGACAGCGCCAGACGTCGCCAAGACCTCGCCACATCCCGCGCAACAGGTTGGAACTGCTGGGGGCATTCATGAGAGGAGGCTCTCCGGGCGGAGCCCGGCCGCTGGCATGTTGTGGCCTGGTCGCATGCCACGACTCTCCCTCACCCACATATATCTCGTCATTGTCAGCCTGTTCTTCTGTAGGTCATGAATGAGCCTTGCGCTGCATCAGCGGCGAACGCGCAGCACGAGCGCAAGTTCTCAAGCTCACCATACCGCGCACCTCCTGCATGCGTTTGATCCAGATCAAACGGCCACCAATCATAAGATGTACAAATGATGCAGCTTTAAAAATTGACGCACAGAAGCGTCAGTGAAATGCGCATCGGAGCGCCAAAAGCATGCTCACGCAACCGCATTCGTTACTGCATCATCAAGGGAGGGTTCAATGCAAAATTCACGCAAGCTATGGTCGTGGCTCGCGGCCATCTTCCTGCTGTCGTTCGGCGTACTCGGCTGGATGGGCAGGGAGATCTATCTGTCGGCGCCGCCGATACCAACGCAGATCGTGCAGACCAATGGTGACGTGCTGTTCAGCGGCGCACAGGTGCAACGCGGTCAGGAAGCCTGGCTGGCAGCCGGCGGCCAGCAGCTCGGCTCGGTGTGGGGCCACGGCAGCTATGTCGCGCCCGACTGGTCGGCCGACTGGCTGCATCGCGAAGCGCTGGCACTCGGCGACGCGATCGCACAGGCGCGCTTCAAGTCCGACTTCGCCGCGCTCGACGCCGACGAGAAAGCCGTGGTCAGCGCACGCGTGAAGGAAGAACTGCGCCACAACACGTATGACGCGGCCACCGGCAACATCACCGTCAGTGCCGAACGCGCCACCGCCATCGCCGCGCTCACGAAGCATTACACCGACCTGTTCGGCGACGAGCCCAAGCTCGATGCGCTGCGCGAGCAGTACGCGATGATTGCCGCCACGATCAAGGACCCGCAGGATCTGCAAGCCCTGCCCGCCTTCTTCTTCTGGACGGCCTGGTCTGCCGCGACAAACCGCCCCGGCGAATCGCATCTGTCATACACCAGCAACTGGCCGCATGAGCCACTGGTGGACAACGTGCCGACGACCTCGAACGGCGTCTGGTCGGTCGCCAGCGTGATCCTGCTGATCGCAGCCATCGCCGGTATGGTGGCGCTGCACGCCTCGCACAAGGAAGAGGCTGACCCGGCACCGCCACAGGCCGACCCGCTGTTCGATCTCAAGCCGACGCCGTCGATGAAGGCCACGCGCAAGTACTTCTACGTGGTCATCGGTCTCTTGCTTGCGCAAGTCGGCCTCGGCGCCATCACCGCGCACTACGCGGTCGAGGGCCAGAACTTCTTCGGCCTGCCGCTGGCGCAGATCCTGCCCTACACGGTCAGCCGCACCATCCACACACAACTCGGCGTGCTGTGGATCGCTACCGCATGGCTCGCCACGGGTCTCTACATCTCGCCAGCACTGTCGGGGCATGAGCCAAAATTCCAGAAACTCGGCGTGAATGTATTGTTCTACGCGCTGCTGCTCATCGTCGTCGGCTCGATTGCCTGCGGCTGGATCGGCACGATGCAACGCCTTGGCACCAACTTCAGCTTCTGGCTCGGCAGCCAGGGGCTGGAATACACCAGCATGGGCCGCATCTGGCAGTACGGCCTGTTCGCCGGCCTGCTCATCTGGCTCGGTCTCATGGCGCGCGCGCTGTGGCCTGCACTCAAGCGTCCGTCTGAAAGCCGCGGCCTGATCGCCATGGTGTTCCTGTCGGCCACCTGTATCGGCGGCTTCTACGCCAGCTCGCTGATGTGGGGCCAGCACAGCCACTACTCGATGATCGAGTACTGGAGATGGTGGCTGGTGCACCTGTGGGTCGAAGGCTTCTTCGAAGTGTTCGCCACCGCCGTCATCGCGCTGATCTTCACGCGCCTCGGCCTGATCCGCGCCGCGACGGCCAACACTGCCATCGTCATGGAAACCATCGTCTTCCTGTTCGGCGGCATCCTCGGCACGCTGCACCACCTCTACTTCACCGGCACACCGACCTCGGTGATCGCCATCGGCGCCATGTTCTCCGCGCTCGAAGTCGTGCCGCTGGCGCTGGTCGGTGTCGAAGGCTATCGCAACTACCAGCGCAGCAAGGGCGCACCGTGGCTCACCACGTACCGCTGGCCGATCATGTGCTTCATCGCCGTCGGCTTCTGGAACACGGTCGGCGCCGGCGTGCTCGGCTTCACCATCAACCCGCCGATCTCGCTGTACTACCTGCAAGGTCTCAACATGACAGCGGCACATGGACACGCGGCACTGTTCGGTGTGTACGGCATGCTCGGCATCGGCCTGCTGCTGTTCTGCCTGCGCGGCCTCTCGCCACGCAGCCTGTGGCAAGACAAGCTGCTCAGCCCCGCCTTTTGGTCGCTCAACATCGGCCTCGCGATGATGGTCTTCATGTCCCTCGTGCCGGCCGGCATCTACCAGGCCTGGGCCAGCGTCAGCCACGGCCTGTGGTACGCCCGCTCCGCCGAAGTCATCCACTCCAAGGTGATGACCACGCTGGTGTGGCTGCGCGTGCCGGGTGACATCGTGTTCGCAGTCGGCGTGCTGTTCCTCGCCGTGTTCGCCCTGCGCCTGCTCGGCAGGGAGCGTGCTGCAGCAACCACCGGGAGTACGGCCGCTGCGCGCACGTAGAATGCATCGGAATCAATGAACGGGAGGCCCACGGAAACCCCGTGGGCCTTTTACTTTGCGAGACATGAATCATGGATTACGCGAGCACCAAACTACTGCACATCGGCTGCGTCACCCTCAGCATCAGCCTCTTCGCCCTGCGCGGCACCCTGCAACTCGCGGGCATCGAATGGCGCCGCTGGCGCGTACTGCGAGTCGCCCCGCACATCGTTGACAGCGTGCTGCTGTTCTCGGCAATCAAACTGGCGATGACGCTGCACATCTCACCGCTGAATAGCTGCTGGCTGGCTGCAAAGGTGCTTGCGCTGATTGGCTACATCCTGCTTGGGCGATATGCGTTGCGGGCGCCGGCGTGGGCTGCTGATGGCGTGTCGCGGGTACGAGCCTTGTTGCCGTTTGTGGCGGCGCTGCTGACGGTGGGGTATATCGTGGGCGTGGCGGTTACGCATTCGCCGAGTTGGGGGTTGGCTATACGACTAGGGTTCGTACGAGGATAGCTTCGGCACTCCCGCGCCCTTCCGTGAAGCCGAATAGGCAGCGCTATGCCGGCGGCTTGGGGTTGTGTAGTCCGACAAAGCCATCAGACAATGTGCCGCTTACTTCATGCTTATCCGCCATGCCCATCGATCCAGACCGCGCAAAGGCCTTCTTCCGGTCCCTCTCTCCAGAGCAGATCGCGGAAGGTAATCGTCGTGAGCAGGCCAACTACGAGAGTCAAGTGTCGGAGTTTCGTAGAGCCTACGCGAAAGGGCATTGCTATCTTTGCAACGGGCCTTTCGACCAGATGCGCGCTGCGCACCCCTGCACACATTGGTTACTTCGGCGGTGTCGTTTTAAGAAGAAAGACTTTCTGAGCATCGCTGAGCGGTACGACTACCACAACATCGCTGCGTTCCTGCGCTGGTGCGCGAACGAAGAGTCTCTGCTCCGGAATATCAATGACCTAGAGTCTGAGAAGTCAGATAGGAAGGTTATCAGCTACACAGTCAAGTGGAAAAACATTGACTGGACCTTTGACTGCACTGAGAACGATATGCGCGGCCACGGCGCAGGGGCATCTTCACATCCGCACTATCACTTTCAAATGCGAATCGATGGTCGCCAATTCATCAACTTCAATGAGTTTCATGTTCCGCTATCGGACCGTGATCTCTTTAATTTGAGCCTAAGGGACGAGCAGAATGCTCACCACAGCTTCGGCGCTGCTGGTTCTGGGATGCAGGAGGCCGTCTCGGCTGATCCCGGTCTTAGTTTGGAGCACGCCAGCCCTACGACCGATGAAGACGAAGCTGCGTATCACTTCTCAACGATGATCGATACAACCGATCAACCTCTTTCTAGCGACGAGATTCACAACATCTTTGAAGAGGCAAAGCGCACCAACAAATCGTTCGCCTTTGTTGCAAAGCAGCGACTGCAAGGCCGCGCTCGCATTCAGACTGTGATCTCTCCGATGCATAGCATTCCCGACATTGCCAACCGAACAGAGCACAAACCGCGATGAGCGCGTAGAGTGGATTCGCGAAGCAGGCCACCGCCCCACTGCTCACAGCAAGAAAAAAAGGCGCTCAAACCAGAGCGCCTTTTTTGTGCCGATCGCCTTTTAAAGCTCGATCGGTTTGTAATGCGGCACCAGCACTTTCATGACGCTCCAGCCGATCAGGTAGGCCACGGCGCAGATCGAGAAGATGACGAAATAGCCCGACTCGATGCCATGGAACCCAAGCACTTTCCATTGGGTAGCCGCAGCAAAATCGAACAGAGCACCCGAGCCTTTGTTGATGAGGAAGGAGCCGACGCCGCCGGCCATGCCGCCAATGCCGGTGATGGTGGCGATTGCCGACTTGGGGAACATGTCGCCCACAGTCGAGAAGATATTCGCCGACCACGCCTGGTGAGCCGCCCCCGCGAGACCGATGATGATGGTCGGGAACCAGTATGAAAGATGGCCCAACGGTTGTGCCAGCAGGGCTAGCAACGGGAAGAACGCAAAGATCAGCATCGCACGCATGCGACCCTCGTAAGGATTCATTCCTCTTTTCTCGACGAAGTACGAAGGCAGCCAGCCACCGACGATGGAGATCAAGGTGATTCCGTAGAGCACGAACAGGAGGACCTGCGCCATGGTGGTGTCGGAGGTGAGGCCATACACGTCGCTCAGATAAGCCGGCGTCCAGAACAGGTAGAACCACCACACACCGTCGGTCATGAACTTGCCGAAGACGAACGCCCAGGTTTGCTTGTATTTGAAGCATTCGAGGAAGGACATCTTTCTTTCCGCCGCGCCCGCATTGCCGCTCGCTCCGCGCTCGGTCTGTTTGTCCTGGTTGATGTAGTCGAGCTCCGCCTTGTTGACCGAGGGGTGCTGATCAGGCTTCTTGAACATGAATATCCAGAAGCCCATCCACACGAAGCCAAGCGCACCGATCAGTACGAATGACATCTCCCAGCCGTAGTGCCGGGCGATGACGGGAATGGAGACCGGCGCCAGAAGAGCGCCGACGGTGGCGCCTGCGTTGAATATGCTGGTGGAGAAAGCCCGGTCCTTTTTCGGGAAGTATTCCGCAGTCGCCTTGATGGCGGCCGGGAAGTTGCCGGCCTCACCGAGGGCCAGGACGAAGCGCGTGAATATGAACAGGCTGATGCTCACCGTGGCGATCAGCCCGGCGTCGCCCACCGTGCCGATCGCTTCCTTGGCACCTTCAAAACCGACGAGCCATTGGCCGGCGACGATGCCCGAGGTGGCAATGCCGCAGAAGGCGTGCAGCACGGCACCAAGCGACCAGACACCGATCGCCCACAGGAAGCCACGCTTGGTATCGAGCCAGTCGATGAAGCGACCGGCAAACAACATACTGCATGCATAGAAGATGGAGAAAAGCGCGGTGATGTTTCCGTAGTCCGTATTGGTCCAGTGGAACTCGGGCGCGATGAAATCTTTCCAGGTCAGGGACAGGACCTGACGGTCCAGGTAATTGATCGTGGTGGCAAAGAACAGCAGGCTACAAATGGTCCATCTGTAATTCGTCATCTTTCCGGTTTGGTTTGCTGCAGGCATCTCACTACTCCAGACTCATCTCAGAACAGGCTTTTGCATGCGCGCAGATCGAGGCGCATGGGCACATAAGACGTACAGCCAGAGATTAGTCCTGCCCGCCAGAATTGACTCAAGTCAATCGCCTGAACTTGATCTGCCTCAATTGAAAATTCGTGTCGGACTGCGTGCCGACTCGGCAGACAGTGGCGAGCCTGCATGCAGTTTCTGAAAAGCCATCGTCATTCAAACGATGGCTGGATGACGAGCCTCCTGCGAAGGATCTGCAGGTAGAGGCACCCACGCAATACGGGCCTCCACAGGCTCTCAGGGTGGGTTCGCGGGCCCATCACGGCCGGGATGACGTTCGCAGATGCCTGCCTATACTGGATTGATCAGCAGCATTGCAGACCGTCGGGGTAACCATGCCTATTGGTGCTACGCGCGACGCCCTGTCGCACATCTTTTTCCAGCGTTGTTTCTGGTTGTTCGTCGTGCTGCTGGCGCTGATCGGCGCGGTGTCCTTCGTGCCGGGAGACAACACCGGTCGCCTGATCATCAATGGCGTCAACGTGTTCCTCCTGATCGCGACGGTCGCAGCCGTCGGACGCACGACGATCTCGTTCGTCATGGCGCTGCTGCTCGCCATTCCAGCCGTGTGGTTCCAGTATCTCGGTCTCTGGCATGACAACGACAGCGATCTGGCGTGGTCGTGGATTTTCTGTGCCGCACTTTATTTCATCACTACCGCATACCTGCTGCGCTATGTCTTCCAGCCGAGGATCATGACGGAGGACAAGCTGTTCGGCGCGGCCGCCGCCTACCTCATGCTCGGCGTGCTGTGGGCGTATCTCTACGCCCTCGTCGGCTATTTCTATCCGCAGTCGTACCTGATCGTCGGGCAACCCGGTCGGCTGGTGTATGCCGACGCCCTCTACCTGAGCATGACCGTGCTCACCAGCACGGGCTTTGGCGACGTGGTGCCGCTGACGCGTCAGGCGCGCGGCATCTGCATGATCGAACAGGTCGCCGGTGCGCTGTTCGTCGCCATCCTCATTGCGCGGCTGGCTGGCGTCTATCCGGCGCGGGAGCGCTACGTCGATGACGGAAAGCCGTAAGCCCCTGCGTAGAGCAGAACTCCTGCGGAGGCTCCGCCAGCCGCCGCCAGGCAGCTTCATGCAAGGTACGTATGCGCCCTACAGCCAGTCGTTCTCGGCGCGGCGCTTGGCGTAGCCTTCCGCTTTGTCGAGCCCTTCACGTGCGTACTTCTGCAGCGCGCGGAAGCTGCGCTCCCATTGCTCCTTGCTCGGCCTGGTATTCACGATCAAGCTCATCTGCGCCGTCAGTTTCGCGATGAGCGCGTCAGCCTCGGCAAGCTGTTTCCGGTACTCATCGCGCATGTCCTTGTACTCGGCGGCGTAGACCAGTTCCACCTTGCGATCCTGGCAAACGCCAACGCAGGTCTGCGGGCCGTCTATCCTGCCGCAGCCGATGCACTGCCAGGCTTTCATGACCTCCACATCGGGTGTCATCGGCTCGCTCCGCTCAGCTCTGGTGCCGCACGAAGTCGATGATCACGGCGCCCGGTTCGCGCTGCACGTATTGCACGAGAACCGACTGGCCGAAGCGCGAAGTGATCTGTTGCAGCAGCGGGATGGGGTCATGGTCATTCGCGAAGCGCATCGTCTCGCCCGGCGTCAGCGCGTCAAGTGCGCCGAAGATGGCGGCGTGGCGGAAACGCTTGGCGATGCCGCGTGCATCGAAGCCGTAGATGGCGTCGGGCGAGACGAAACTGTGGGCGCATGAAGTCATGGTGTTCCTTTCGTGGTGATGAGACTCTCGTAGAGTGGAAACAGCTCGCGCTCCTCGAAGCGGATGTGTGCGGACAAGATCTGGCCGAATTCCGTAAGCGCGCTGGCATCGCCACCTGCGATGCGCGAAGCGAGGCGCAGCAGGCTGTCGTGATCCTGCAGCGCACGCGTGCGTTCGGCGTCATACCTGCCTTGCAATATAGGCAAGATGTCGCGTTCTTCTTCCTCGAAATGCGGCAGCAGCTCGTTAGCGAGACTCTGCAGCACTGTGTGCGACATGCTAGTTTGCGAGGCGACGTCGCTCGCGCAGACGGAAATACGTTTGCTGAGGACGAGCCCGGCGTGATGCTCGCGCGACAGCTTGATGAGTGAGGCGTGTCGTTTCATGTAGGTGTGCTCGGCTTGCGCGCGGCGAGCAGGCTGCCCACCGCCATTGCAAAGAAGAGCAGCAACACTAGCGCGTTGCCCATCGCCGCCCACTGACGCAGGGCAAGCCAGTTGCACACCCCCGCCAGCACGCGCGCGGCCAGCGTGACGTGCAGCACGAACAGCGGCAGGTAGAAGCCGCGATGCCAGTTGAAACCAATGCGCGTGATGGCTGGCACGATCACGGGCGCGTGGCCGAACACCATCGCAAACACGAAGCCGAGCAGCACGGCGTGCAGGGCTGCGTCGCGCAGCACATGGCCCGGCTGCAGCGCGCCGAAAAGACCGGCGAGTGCGCCCACCGCCAGCCACACATAGCCGGACAGCAGGCAGATGGCCATGTAGCGCGTCAGCCCGCTCGAGCGGATGGTGCGACGGGCGATGTCGTAACGCAGCAGCCATAGCGACAGGGCGCCGAGTGCAGCGGCGAACACCTGCAGGCCGGCAGCACTCACGGCGCCGAAGGGTGTTGCGAGCGAAACAGTGATCGCCGCGGCCGTGAGCGCTGCGACGATGAAACCGAAGACGATGCGCGCAACGCGTGGCGTCGGCACGAAGCGCGATAGCTCGAGGCGCTCGGCCGCGATGGTGAGCACGAGGAAAGCGATCCACAGCGGCACCGCAGGCAGCACGCTGCCCGTGACACCCCAGATCGCATTGCCAAGAAGCCAGGCCAGCGCAGCGACGACCAGCGCCATGTGGTGCGCCACGCGCTGGCGCAGCCAGACCGACGAACATGCGATTAGCATCACGAGCGCGGCACCGCTCATGAGCAGGGGCGCGACCACTGCCGGCGCCCCGCCTAGCATGGCAATCACGGAGAGGCCCGACAATAGCGGCGCCAGGTAAGCCCAGCGCGCGCCGATGGCGACCGCGCGCTCGAGCCCGATCAAGGTGCCGAAGAAGCCACCCACCATCAGCGCGCCGTGCGCTGCGATGAGCCCACCGATGAACTGTGCGAGCGCAACCGGCAGGGGCAGGCCGAGGCGCAGCAGACCACTGAGCACGCCGCATGCGAGCGCCGCCACAGCTGGCAGCACCAGCGCCACGCGCAACGGCCCCGACACCGCAGCAGGTGCGGGCGCAGCGTGCGAGGGGGCGGTGGCACTACGCATGGCGCAGGCTCAGTTACAGCTACCGCAGCAGCTCGAAGGCTCGGCCTTGCCGGCAGGCTGACGGCCAATGCGCACCTGCCACACTTCGGGGCCGCGGCTCACGTAGTCCCAGCTGAATTGCCCTTTCGACTCGGCTTCGAACTGGTAGTAGAGCGGCTTGGGATCATGGTCATTGGTCAGCAGCAAGGCCTGGCCCGGCGGCAGTGCCTCGAAGATGCCGAAGATCAGTGGATGACGCTCGCGTGGCTGGATGGCGCGCACGTCGAGCGTGACGGCGATGGACGGAAAAGTCTCGGACATGGTGTGGCTCCTTGGGGTGTGAAAGTCGGGTTGGCTGCAGCTACCAGCCGAAGTGTTCGCGCGCTGTGTCGCTCATCAGATCTGGCGACCAGGGCGGGTTCCAGACGAGCTGGACTTCGATGCATGCATCGGCCGGCAGATTCGCGGCCAGCACTTCCTCAACCTCGGCGAGGATGCCCCCGCTCATCGGGCAGGCCGGCGAGGTCATGGTCATGTCCAGCTGCACGCCTTCGCTGCTGGTCTCGAGGCGATAGACGAGGCCGAGATCAACGATGTTGAGGCCAACTTCAGGATCGATGATCTGACGCAAGGCCTGCTGCAATTTTTCGGCGTCGCATGCGACATGTGGGCGGTTCATAAGCTATCTTCAAAATATATCTTCTGATTCCAATGTATCGGCCGCGCCGGAACAAAGAAACATCGCAAATACTTCTTATTGATCTGCATCATGAAACTGACGACTTTTACGGATTACTCCTTGCGCGTGCTGATGTACCTGGCACTCGAACCGGAACGCCTCGCCACCATCCAGGGTATCGCGGATGCTTACGGCATCTCCGAGAACCACCTCATGAAGGTGGTGCACCACCTGGCGAAGACCAGCGTGGTCGAATCGGTGCGCGGCAAGGGCGGTGGCATTCGCCTGGCACTGCCTGCCAGCGAGATCCGCCTTGGCGCGGTGATCCGTGAAGCGGAAGGTGACGGGCCGATCGTCGAGTGCTTCGCCGAGGAGCACCAATGCTGTATCGCGCCTGACTGCAAGCTGGCCGGCGTACTGTCGCGCGCCTTTGCCGGCCTGTACGAATACCTCGACCAGTACACCCTGGCTGATCTTGTCGAACGGCGGCAACCGCTGATCCGCATCCTGCATATGGCGCGCTGAAGCCAGGCCAGGAAGAGCCCAAGCTGCACACTCGTCATCCCGCCGGGATGACAGAGACATTCTGCGTATTTCCTTATCCACTCCCGAATCGATGCGCCCGCCCATCACAGCCGTTGACGACGATCAACACTGAAGATGCACGTCTGATCCATCTTTGACCCACTAGATCAAACATGGAGACAGCATCATGAACGCCCTGCGCATCACCAGCCTTGCCTTTGTCATGTGCACCCTGTCGGCGGGCACACTGGCGCAGAGTGCAATTGCGCCTGACACGCTCCCCGTCGAGCAGGCAGTACGTCTCGCCCCACCGCAGGTGCCGCCCCCCATCACACGCAAGACGCCGGCACGCGTCGTGGTCGACATGACTGTCGAAGAAGTCGAGCGCGAGATTGCGCCGGGCACCCGCTACATGTTCTGGACCTTCAGCGGCACCGTGCCGGGCCAGATGATCCGCGCCCGTGTCGGCGACACGGTGGAGATCCAGCTGCGCAACCTGCCGAAGAACAAGCTGCCGCACAATATCGATCTGCATGCCGTCACAGGCCCGGGTGGCGGCGCGGCGCAAACCCTGATCGCTCCCGGAAACAAGGCAGTGTTTACGTTCAAGGCGCTCAACCCCGGCCTCTACGTGTATCACTGTGCGACAGCACCGGTGGCCATGCATGTTGCCAATGGCATGTACGGAATGATCCTCATCGAGCCCGAGGAAGGTCTTACCAAGGCCGATCGTGAGTATTACGTGATGCAGGGCGATTTCTACACGCCGGGCGCCTATCGTGCGGGCGGCCTGCAGCCATTCGACATGCAGAAGTCCATCGACGAGAAGCCAAGCTATGTCCTCTTCAACGGCACCGATGGCGCGCTCACAGGCAAGAACGCTCTGACCGCCAACACTGACGAGAAGGTGCGTCTGTTCTTCGGCGTCGGCGGGCCCAACCTGACCTCCAGTTTCCACGTCATCGGCGCGATCTTCGACAAGGTCTACTTCGAAGGCGGCACGCGTTTCCAGGAGCAGGTGCAGACCACGCTGGTGCCCGCCGGCGGCTCAGCGATCGTCGAGTTCACGACGAAGGTGCCGGGCAATCTCACGCTGGTCGACCACTCGCTGTCGCGCGCTTTCAACAAGGGAGCCGTCGGCATCCTGAGCGTGAGTGGCAGCGACAAGCCGGAGATCTACGGCAAGGGCGTGCTCAGCAAGCTGCCTTGATTCACCCCCTTCATTCGTCAGCGAAAGCCACCATCATGAAATATCTGTCCACCTGCATCTTCATCGGTGCCGTCATCGTGCTTGCAGCATTCGCCGGCGCAGCCATGGCGGCTGACAGCGGGCAGGCAGGCTTCGAGCGTGTCTGCGCAGCCTGTCATCTGCCGTCTGGCGAAGGCATGCCCGGCGTCTTTCCTCCCGTCAAGAATTCCGACTATTTCAAGAAAGCAACCCCGGCCCAGCTCATCAAATTGCTCGACAACGGCCTGAGCGGGCCAATCGTCGTGAACGGGCAGAAGTACAACTCGGCGATGCCGCCGCAAGGCCTCAGTGACGAGGATGCGGCGAACGTTCTCAACTATGTCAGCGCCGCGCTCAATGGCGGCAAGCCTGCGTTCACGGCCGAGCAGGTGAAGCGCCTGCGGGCCGCGAAGTAAGCGCCCTGCCCGGCAGAGAAATCATGTTCACGACCGGAACCCGCGCCCGCATCATGCAGATGGCTTGCATCGCCGCGCTCGCACAGTCAGGCACGGCGTACGGGGCGGCGGCACCGCGCTACGTGCAGATTCCGGGCGGCCTGTTTCGCACAGCGCTGCCCGTAGATGGGGCAAAGGTCGCTGTCGCCCCCTTCCGGCTGCGTGCGCAGCCGGTCAGTCGCCGCGAGTACGAGGCCTTTCTCCACCGGCATCGCGAATGGCAACCCGGTCGCGTACCGGCCCTCTTCGCCGACGAGCGCTATCTCGCAGGCTGGGAGACCTCGCCCGGCTTGCCCGATGCACCCGCCACCGCCATCAGCTGGTATGCAGCAAATGCCTACTGCGCCAGCGAACAGGCGCGCCTGCCAAGCTGGCACGAATGGGAGTTCGTTGCGGCGGCGGATGCGACGCGGCGTGATGCCCGCGACGACCCGGCGTGGCGCGAGGAAATCATCGGCTGGTACGAGAAGCCCGCCAGCATGAGTCTGCCCGCGATGAGCAGCCAGCACCCCAACGCCTATGGCGTGCACAACATGCATCGCCTGATATGGGAGTGGGTCGAAGACTTCAACGGTCTGTTCGTCACCGTCGACAGCCGCAACCAGGGCGAACAGAAACTGCTCGAGACCTGTGGCGCGGCAGCGCTGTCTCTGGGCGACCGCGACAACTATGCAATCCTCATGCGCGTCGCCCTCCTCTCCTCTGTCAGCGCACGTGACAGTCTTGAGAGCATGGGTTTTCGCTGCGCGCGCAATCATTGATCCGGAAAGGCACGCCATGCGCACCCTCTTGCTCATCTCCACCCTGCTGCTCGCTTGCGCCTCGGCCAGCGCGCACGACCACGCTGCAATGCTGGCCATGCAGAACGAAGCGAAAGCCCCGGCACCACTCCCCGGCGAATCGCTGCACCGCCTGGTTTTTCCATTGACCGACCAGCGCGGCAAGACATTCCACCTCGCCGACGAGCATCGCCCGGCCACGCTCATCACCATGTTCTATGGCGACTGCCAGATTGCTTGCCCCATCGTCATCGAGAACGTCAAACGCACCGTGGATGCCTTGCCCGTCGCACAACGCAGTCAGGTACGTGCGCTACTGGTCAGTCTCAATCCGGGGATCGACACACCTGCGTCGCTGGATCGCCTGGCAAAGCGGCATGAGCTGTCGCCTGAAAACTTCAGGCTGGCGGTGGCGAATAACGATGCCCAGACGCGCTTGCTCGCTGCGGCACTGGGTATCCGCTATCGCCGCACCGCCAATGGCGAGGTGAATCACAGCACGCGCTTCCTGCTCGTGGATGCACGCGGCGTGACGATTGCGAGCAGCGAGCAATTGAATGTCGAGCCAGACGCGAAGCTGCTTGCCGCCCTGAAGCAGACGCTGCGCTGAACGAAGCTCAGCCGTTCTTCGCTTCCAGCGTCTCCCAACGCTCCAGCAGCGTCAGCAACTCTTCGTCGATCACGGCCAGGCGTGCATTGAGCTTCGGCACCTCGGCCGGGCTGTCACGGTAGAAATCCGGATCAGCCACCTTGACCTGCAAGCTCGCCTGCTCGTCTTCGAGCGCCTTGATCTTTGCGGGCAGGCCATCGAGTTCGCGCTTCTCGTTGAAGCTGAGCTTCGCAACCTTCTGCACGACCTTGGCGGGCTCGGCCTTCGCTGCGGGTTTTGGCGCAGCCTTGTCGGTAGCGGCTTCGGCCGTGGTGACGCGTAGCCAGTCCTGATATCCACCCGCGTACTCGCGCCAGATGCCTTGCTTGCCATCACCCTCGGCTGCGATGGTCTGGGTCACGACGTTGTCGAGGAAGGTCCGGTCGTGGCTGACCAGGAAAACCGTGCCGGGATAGTCCAGCAAGAGTTGCTCGAGAAGCTCGAGCGTCTCGATGTCGAGGTCGTTGGTCGGCTCGTCGAGCACGAGGATGTTCGTTGCCTTGGCGAACAGGCGAGCCAGCAGCAAGCGATTGCGCTCGCCACCCGACAGCGACTTCACCGGCGAGCGTGCGCGCTGCGGTGCGAACAGGAAATCGCCCAGGTAGCCGATGACGTGCTTGCGGCTTTCACCGATCTCCACGTAGTCGGAACCGGGGCTGATGATGTCGGCCAGCGTCGCCTCCGGGTCGAGCGCCGTGCGGAACTGGTCGAAGTAAGCAATCTCCTGCTTGGTGCCTTGCTTGATGCTGCCGGCATCCGGTTCGATGTCGCCGAGAATCAGCTTGAGCAGCGTCGTCTTGCCCGCACCGTTGGGGCCGATCAGGCCGATGCGGTCGCCACGCATGAGGCGCGCCGAAAAGTCCTTGATGACCCAGCGCTCGCCGTAGCGCTTGCCGACGCCTTCGAGTTCGGCAATCAGCTTGCCGCTCTTGTCGCCCGCATCGATCTGGAAATTGACCTGCCCCATGCGGTCGCGGCGCGCGCTGCGTTGCAGGCGCAGCGCCTCGAGGCGACGCACACGGCCTTCGTTACGTGTGCGGCGCGCTTCGACGCCCTTGCGGATCCACACCTCTTCCTGCGCCAGCACCTTGTCGAATTCGGCGTTCATCTTGGCTTCGATTTCCAGCATCTCGGCCTTGCGGACCTGGTATTGCGTAAAGCTGCCGGGGAAGCTCATGAGCTTGCCGCGATCGAGCTCGACGATGCGCGTCGACACGGCATCCATGAACGAACGATCGTGGGTGATGACGACCACGCCACCCCGGTGCGACTTGATGAGCTCTTCCAGCCAGGCAATGGCCGTGATGTCGAGGTGATTGGTCGGCTCGTCGAGCAACAGGAGATCCGGCTCGGCCGCCAGCGCACGCGCCAGCGCGACACGCTTGACCCCGCCGCCGGAAAGCCCGGACACCAGCGCGTCGCCGTCGAGCTTGAGACGGTCGAGCACCTGCTCCACCTTGTGATGCACGGCCCAGCCGTTGGTGGCATCGATCTTGTGCTGCAGCTCTTCCATGCGCTCCATGGCACTCTCGTCGCCATGAGCGAGGGCGTTTGCCGCAGCGTGGTAGTCGGCAACGAGACGCGCGGCCTCGCCTATGCCATCGGCAACCGTCGAGAAGATGTCCTTGTCCAGCGGAAAGTCCGGCTCCTGCGCAACGTAGGAGACGCGCAGATTCGGCTGGCGCCACACCGTGCCGTCGTCGAGCTTCGCGGTACCGGCCAGCGCGCGCATCAGGCTGGACTTGCCCGCCCCGTTGCGGCCGATCAACGAGACTTTTTCGCCGGGCTCCAGCACCAGTTCCGTGTGGTCAAGCAGGGCTACATCGCCAAAGGCAAGGCAGGCGTTATCGAGGGTCAGCAAAGGCATGTGAGGAACGGGCTACGTGATGGGCTGGAAAAAAAGCGGGTGCGCCGAGGCGGGCTCGAGCCGGAGCGGGCGGGCGCCCGACAAGCCCGTAATTCTACCTGAGGCGTGGAAGCCCCCGCCAAAATGGCGCCCGCCAGCACCGCTCGCCCTGCATGCCGCACGTTTCTCCTGACTCAAGTTCCTTCCGGGAGGGCCCGATACCCTAACGATGAACCCGCAAAGCGCGCCACCGGACGGCGTGGCGCGTACCTCCCCCACGGGCCCGCCCAGCTGGCTGAGCCCCGCACTCAAACTACTGCCTGTGCTGGCAGCGGGGCTTTGCACAGCTTGCGCCTGGCTGCTGGGGGGCGGCATGGGGGCCGCCATCGCGGCAATTGCCTGCCTGCTTGGCTGGGCAACGGCCAGTCTCTCGGCGCACAAGCTGGATGCCCTCAGGGATCTGCAGCGCCGGTATCGCACCAACCAGTTCATGCAGGATTCGATCAATGCCATCCCGATGCCGATTTTCGTCAAGAACCGGCGTGGGCGGCTGATCATGATCAACGACGCCTATTGCGAACAACGTCAGCTGGAGCGCGAGGAGATTCTCGGCAAGACGGCCAGCGAGCTGGCTGCCACGCCCGAGCTGGCGCGACTCATTGCCGAGGAAGACGAGCGCGTGCTGGGCGGTGGCCGCATCCGCAAGGAAGAACGCCTCCTCCACCCGCGCACCGGCAACGAGATGTACCAGATCGTCACCAAGGCGCTGAGCCATACCGAGGCCGACAAGCCGGTCATCATCGGCACCTTCATCGACGTGACCAACATACGGCTTGCCGAGCGCGACGCGCGCGATGCGCTGGCGGCACGCACGCGGCTGCACGAATTCCTGCAGTTCGTGCTCGATGCGCTGCCCAACCCCTTGTTCGTCAAGGACGCGCAGCATCGCTACATCATGACCAATCGCGCGCACACCGAGGCAACCGGCCTGTCCGTGCAAGAGCTGCTCGGCAAGCGTGCCAGCGACCTGATGGAGCAAGGCGTCGCAACCCGGATCGAAGCGCACGAAGACACCATGCTGGCAGACAGCGAGGGGCTGGTTTTCGAGACCGAGCACACGATTGCCGACTTGCGCGGCCAGACCCGCCAGGAAATCCTGCGCAAGGTTGTGGGCCGCGATACCGAGGGGCAGCGCGTCATCATCGGCACCGCCACCAATATCACCTCGCTGCGCCATGCCGAAGCCCGCTGGCAGTTCGCCATCGAAGGCGCAGGGGACGGCCTGTGGGACTGGGACATCCCGACACGCACGACCTTCTACTCGCCGCGCTGGAAAGCCATGCAGGGCTTCGACGAGGCAGACATCGGCGACACGGAAGAAGAGCGCACGCTGCGCATCCACCCCGACGACATCGCCGGCGCGCGCGCAGCACTTGAAGTGCACCTGTCGGGCCACGCGCCGATCTACATCTGCGAATTCCGCCTGCGGGCACGCAACGGCGAATACATGTGGATACTCGACCGGGGCAAGGTGGTCGAGCGCGATGCCGAGGGCCTGCCACTGCGCATGCTCGGCATCTTCACCGACATCAGCCAGCAGAAAAGTGCCGAGGAAGAACTGCGACACCATCGTGACCGCCTCAAGGGCATGGTCGAAGAGCAGACCATGCATCTACTGCAAGCCAAGGAAGAGGCCGAGCACGCCAACGAAGCGAAGAGCCAGTTCCTCGCCAATATGTCGCATGAGTTGCGCACGCCGATGCATGCTGTCCTGAGCTTTGCGCGCCTGGGGGAGGAGAAAGCGCTCAAAGCCGTCGAGACGCAGCAGATCGCGCCCGACAAGCTCGCCGCCTACTTCCAGCGCATCCGCGAGAGTGGCGATCGCCTGCTGGGCCTGCTCAACGACCTGCTCGACCTGTCCAAGCTCGAAGCCGGGCACATGACCCTGCACCTGCAGCACATCAGCCTCGAGAGCGTCGTCCAGGAAGCCCTGCGTGAATTCGAGGCCAGCTTGCTGGCCGGCAAGCTCAAGGCCGATGTATCGATCCAGGAAGGCAGCACCCACCTCATCGCAGACGCCGTGCGACTCGGGCAACTGGTGCGCAACCTGCTATCCAACGCCATCAAGTTCTCGCCCGAAGGCGGCACGATCACGCTCTCCATCGCCAATAGCCCCGCAGCAGCCGGCATCGAGCTATGCGTGGCCGATGAAGGCCCGGGCATCCCGGCCGATGAACTCGAGAGCATCTTCGACAAGTTCGTCCAGAGCAGCAAGACGCGCAACAATGCCGGGGGCACCGGCCTCGGGCTGCCGATCTGCCGCGAGATAGTCACCGCACACCAGGGCGGAATTTTCGCCCGCAACCGCCCGCAGCGCGGCAGCGAGTTCGTCGTGCACCTGCCGCGCCAGCCCGCCGCGTAAACGCAACGCGACAAACCATCTGGTGAAACAAGGAGCCGAGCGGCTACAATACGCGCCGACTCAGGTCCCTCCTTGCTCAAGGCCGCTTCTCAGCAAGCACCCGCCTCGACCGCTCATCGTAGTTCAATGGATAGAACGGCCGCCTCCTAAGCGGCAGATACAGGTTCGATTCCTGTCGATGGGACCACGCCCACTTCCCCGCACTCCAGCGCCCCGCCAAGCCCCGGCTGCCGTCCTGCCTGCGCAGCACTTGCAAGGGCGCAGCGCACCATCGTAATCAAACCGTAACCATCTGCGCGCCAGAATCGCCGGTTTTACTCCGGCCGATCAAGGACACCGCATGAACTCCGCCGCGCAACTCGCGGGCCGTTGCATCGACATTGAAAGCGTGGGCAAGTCATTCAGTGGCGTACGTGCGCTTCACGACATCGACCTGCATGTCGCACCGGGCGAATTCCTCGCCCTGCTCGGCCCCTCCGGCTGTGGCAAGACCACCCTCCTGCGCGCGCTGGCCGGTCTGCTCACGCCCGATGAAGGGGTCGTGCGTTTCGGCGACGAAACCATTGTCGACACCACGCGCCGGATCTTCGTGCCTGCCGAACGCCGCAAGCTCGGCATGGTGTTTCAGGACTACGCGCTGTGGCCGCACATGCGGGTGCGCGACAACATAGCGTTCCCTCTCGTCGCACGCAGTGTCGCGCCCGCGTTACGCCAGGAGCGCGTCGATCTGGCGCTTGCACGTACTGCGCTGACAGCGCTGGCGGATCGTTTTCCCGGTGAGCTCTCCGGTGGACAGCAACAGCGCGTCGCCCTGGCGCGTGCCATTGTCGATGACACGTCGATACTGCTGTTTGACGAGCCGCTCTCCAATCTCGACGCCAGCCTGCGCGACACACTGGGCCGTGAAATCGCGACGCTGGTACGCGACTGCGGCAGCACCGCCATCTACGTCACGCACGACCAGAACGAAGCGCTCAGCCTGTCCGATCGTATCGCCGTGATGCGCGAAGGCCGCATCGTGCAGCTAGGCAGCCCGGAAGAGGTTTATCGCGCGCCAGCCGACCCCTGGGTGGCCGCCTTTCTCAAGTCGGGCAATCTGCTCGGCGGCCATACACATGACGGCACTTTCACCTTGCACGGCAGTGAAGAGCGCCTTGCGCTCGACAACACGACGGGCAGCGGCCCTCAGCGTGCCGCCAGCCTGCTCCTGCCGCATGCCGCGATCAGCGTTTCAGCGGCCCCCGCCGATGCGCATCTCTGCGTTGTCTCGACGGCCTTTCGTGGCGATCGCTACGAGGTCACGGCACGCTGGGGACGCCATGCCGGGGCGCCGACGCTGCAGTTCTGGCACGACCGCGCATTGGCGCCCGGCGAGCTCGTCGCCGCGGCCATCGACCGCAGCCGCGTGCGCCTGTACGACACCCCGCCAACAGCAAACTGAATCGCCGCCCTCGATTACCTCTGCACGAAAGGAATTCACGATGATGCGTATTGCCTCCGCACTGGCCTTTGCCAGCTGCACCAGCCTGTTCGTCGCCACGGCGTCGGCCCAGCAAGTCACGCTTTACACCGCTGGCCCTGCACCGCTTGCCACCGCTCTTGCCAAGGGCTTCGAGAAGAAGAGTGGCGCCAAGGTGAACGTGTTTCAGGCGACGACGGGCCAGATCATGGCGCGCCTGGCTGCGGAAAAATCCAACCCGCAAGCCGACGTACTGATCTCGGCATCGTGGGATGCAGCCGAGGACATGAAGACTGCGGGTGACTTGCTGGCCTACACGTCGCCCAACGCGAAGAACGTCCCGGCGGACTTGAAGGATGAATACTTCGTCGCACAAGGTGCTGCCGCGCTGGCCATCATCTGGAATCCGAAATCCGGCAAGCCACGCCCTGCCGACTGGGCTGACCTGGCAAAGCCAGAATATGCGAATGCCGTAACCATGCCCGACCCTGCATCCTCCGGCGCAGCCTATGGCCTGCTCAGCAGCCTGATCGCCGATACAAGCTATGGCTGGAAGACCTTCGAGCGCCTTAAGGCCAACGGCCTCATCGTGCCCGGCGCCAACGCTCAGGCGCTCAACCCCGTCATGAGCGGCGCCAAGGCAGCGGTGATGGGTGGCGCGGACTACATCGCGCTGGACGCGAGAGCAAACGGTGAAGCCATTGAAGTGATCTACCCATCGTCCGGCACCGTGCTCGAAGCACGCCCGATCATGATCTTCAAGACGACGAAGAATGCAGACACGGCGAAGCGCTTTGTTGATTACGTGTTGTCGGATGAGGGTCAGCAGCTTGTTGCGGGAGCGTACCTGTTGCCAGCGCGCACTGACATCACGGCGAAGCGCCCAGGCTGGCACGACATCAAGCTGATCAAGGACACCGACAACAACAGCGTCAAGCGCACGGAAACCTTGGCGAAGTTCAAGGCACTGATGGCAGGAAAATAAGCACGCGGGCAACACTTTCAGCTTTGCAACGATGCACTCACCCGGCCTGACGGCCACCCTCTCCCACGCTTGGGAGAGGGACGGCAACGAACGGCCCGATCTCCGAGCCGCACCCACTTTCTGCCGTCCCCTCTACCGTTTGCGGGGCGTAGCAGGGATTTCGGATGGCATGCCATCCGCCTGCGAAGCCGACTGGCAATGCAATGCCAGTCGTGGGGCGCGGAGCGGGGTGGCCGTCAGGCCGGGTGAGGGCGCACTCAACGACAGAGAACAAGAACAACATGCACGCAGAAAGCGTAGAAGTCCGCGGCGTCGGCCTCATCCAGAGTCTGTGCATCGCCGCACTATTGATGGTGGTAGTACTGCCTGTCAGTTTCGTCGTGCTGCAGGCAATCTTTCCGCATCTGCCGGAAGGCTCACTGCGTGCGCCCTTCTCCGCCATTGCAAGAACCTTCGGCGAACAGCATCTCGCGCAGCTACTGGGCAACACTGTCGTGCTCGGCCTCTCCGTATCGTTGGCTAGCTTGCTGCTAGCCCTGCCGCTCGCCGTGCTGCGCGGCACGCGCCGCCTGCCCGGCGCGAAGTATTGGGATCTGCTCTTCCTCATCCCCTTCATGATCCCGCCCTACATCGGCGCCTTCTCCTGGGTGCTGAGCCTGCAGGACAACGGTTATGCCAGACAGCTGTTCGGCTGGAGCGCGGAAGGCTTGCTGTTCTCGTTCCCGGGCATCGTCCTCGTGATGAGCCTGCATCTGTTCCCGCTGGTGTACTTCGCCCTGTCGCGCTCGCTGATGCTCATCGGCAAACGTTTCGCGGATGCGGGCAAGGTCTGCGGGGCGTCGGCCTTTTCGAGCTTCCTGCGCATCACCCTGCCCTTGTCCTTGCCCGGCATGCTGGCCAGCCTGCTGCTGGTATTCGCGCTGACAGTGGAGGAGTACGGCACGCCTGCCACGCTGGGCAAACGCAGTGGCTTCCTCGTGCTGGTCACCAGCATCGAGGAGAAATTCGCCGAGTGGCCCATCGACCTGCCCGGCGCCGCATTGCTGTCGCTGGCGCTCGTCGCGCTCGTTCTGCTCGCCTTCTGGCTGCAGCACTACATCGTCACGCGCCGCTCGTTCATCACGGTGGCGGGCAAACAACGCGACGAAGCCGCACCGGAACTCGGCCGCATGCGTTGGCCCGCACTCGGCTTGTTCGCAAGCGTTACCCTGCTCGCCACCGGCATCCCGATCGGCGCCACACTGGCCTGCGCATTCAGCCGCACTCTGTCAGGTGGACTGGCGTGGGACAACTTCGGCCTGCGGCACTTCATCGCCGTCTTCGAGAACCGCAACGGAGCACTCGATGCGCTCTTCAACAGCCTCTGGCTAGCGGCCGCCACCGCAATCATTGCGGGCATCCTTGGCGCGCTGACGGCCTACGTCAGTGCACGCACACGCCTGCGCGGCCGCAGCCTGCTGGACGCTTTCTCCGCCCTGCCCAATGCATTACCCGGCATGGTTGTCGCGGTCGGCATGATCCTGGCGTGGAATCGCAGCTGGTGGCCGGTGCCGATCTACAACACGCCTGTCGTGCTGCTGCTTGCCTACATCTGTTTGATGCTGCCCTACCCCGTGCGCTACGTCGGCGCCGGACTACGCCAGATCAGCCAGTCTCTGGATGCCGCTGCACGCGTCTGCGGCGCCACCAGCGGGCGCGTACTGTGGCGCATCCTGCTGCCGCTCATTGCCCCCAACCTGTTCATCTCGATGCTGCTGGTCTTTGCCGTCGCATCGCGCGAACTGGTTGCATCCGTCATGCTCGCCCCGACCGGCATGCCGACCGTCGCGACCTTCGTCTTCAACCAGTTCGCGCAAGGCTCGCCAGGTGTCGGCATGGCCCTCAGCGTGATCGCCATCTTCAGCTCAACGGCCATCCTGGTCACGGTCAGGCAGCTCTTCAAGCACGACGAACTCTGAACCCCGCAAACCGCGAAGTGATGCATTTGTCTCAAACAACATAATCATCAAATTCGCATATCGCTCTTGTGCTGACAAGGCGCCGCTCTTCCGCATTCCTGTGCCATCCGTCGCCCCGGCAATCAGGCTCCGTCATGACGTACGCTTGGCCAATTGGCATCCAGATGCCAGTTGTTATCATGCCGCCCTGCTCGTCCATCCCAATTGAGTTTCGCCGATGACCATCAATTCCGCTGCCGACATTTCCCTGCTGCTCAAGCCCGTATCGGAGGCCGAGCCCGCGGGTAGCGACATGTCGTTCTCGTCAGAGTTTGATGCGATCCAGGAGGCGCGGCGCGCTGACGACGCTTCGCTCGACCAGGGCGAATGGGTGACGACGCTCAAGGAAGCCGACTGGCCAGACGCCCTGCAACGCACCACTGCGCTGCTGTCGAGACAGACGAAGGACCTGCGCCTTGCCTCCTGGTACACCGAGGCCAGTGCAAAGACCCATGGCGTGAGTGGCATGGCACGCGGCTTTGCCCTGATCGCAGGACTGCTGGACGAGTTCTGGGACACCCTGCACCCGCTCGCCGACGACGGCGACATGGAGCAACGCATCGGAAATCTGAGCTGGCTTATTACGCGTAGCGTGCAACTCACCCCCGAGCTGCCGCTGGTCAGGAGCGGTGCGCAACGCTACGGCACCCAGGATCTCGACATCGCCCGCGCGCATCAGCTGCAACTGGAGCGCTCGCCAGACAGTGAAGCGACACCACGTGTCACCCTCCAGCAATTCAAGGCTGCGCAGCGTGCGACACCTCGCAGCTTCTACGAGCAGTTGCTGCTGGACTGTGCAGCAGCTTCGGAGGCCGCCAACAAACTGGCCGAGGCCACAGATCGCCGTCTCGGACTCGACGGTCCATCGTTCACGCCGCTGAAATCGGCGTTGGAGAACTATACGGATACGGTCCAGCGCATTGCGCGGGAAAGCGGAGTAATCGAATCCTCGGCCACCACCCCGCCTGCGGAGGCGCAAATCGACGACATCAGCGACGGTGCAACAACGATGGATGAACGCAATGCCGGTACAGGCAGCACAGGCGGGACAACGGGAGGCCCGATCCGCAGCCGTGCGCAAGCCTTGCAGCAACTCCGCCAGGTTGCCGACTTCTTTCGCCGCACCGAACCCCACAGCCCCGTCGCCTACCTTGCCGACAAGGCAGCCAACTGGGGCGAGATGCCCCTGCATGTCTGGCTCAAGACGGTTCTCAAGGATGAAGGCTCGATCGCCCGCTTCGAGGACCTGCTGGGTTTCGAAGACACCAGCGATAGCGCCTGAGCGGCGCCATCCAGCGCAATCCGCCGATCAGTGAATCGGCAGCGTAATACCGTCATTGCGCATCGCTTGCATGGTGTCGCTCGCCAGCACTTCAGCCACCGCAATGCGCTTGGCATTGATGGCGTCGTCTCCCTGTGCCAGGGGAACTGCGAATGCGTTCTTCACGACACGCGTCCACACGCGACGACCTGAGTTTTCATTTTGCAGGACGAACCAGAGGTCGGCCTGGTCAGGCTGACCCGTCACCTGAATCAGATTCGCCCACACGACCAGGCGGTAGTTACGCCGATCTCGCCGCAGCTCGTCCCAGGTGTAGCGCCCACCCGCCACATAGCTCTGGACCGGGATACCAGCGTTCCGGAACGGCAAATGAATGTGCTCGCGCAGCGCCGTCAGGAACGGACTCAAGCGCGACGCCGTGTCCCGATCATCCGTATCCGTTTCAGCCAGATTTACTTTCAAGGGATCCGGCAATATGAATTTCGCACGGTCTGCCGCTGCGGTCGGCACTGCACTCACATAAACAAAGAAATTCAGGCCACCGACAGGCTCCGGCAATGGAGCGGTTATTTCGGACACACCAACAATTGGTTTTGAAACGCACCCCAAAACACCAAAAACAATAAAAACTAAAACAAACAGAGATTTCATTAATTCACGCATCATGACTTGAAAAATTCCTCGATATTATCGAGTTGGATTTTATCAACAAATAATATGCCCATACAGCCAGTTGCCTTGAAATCATTGATCTGCAAGCATCCGCGCGCTCTGCGCTATTCCACCGCCCCGTTACATAAACCGCCCGAATGGCCACTATCAATTATCAGACGCAATAAAAAAACAAACACAAAACAAATACGCACAAATTCCATGCAAACAAGTATGTCAATAGCAACACCGTCCGTAACAGACGAACGGATATTTTCGCCAAATAGATGCCAATTATAATTCTTGCGCTTTATGGCACTGTGATATTGCTGATCTGCCTTGTTCTGATTTTCCCGGATTTCCGGAACGCGCAAGCACGGCGAATTACAAACATAATAAATAAATCATTTTTGTCGTTTTACTCGAGGGCGGGATTTTTACGGCAAGAAACGCTGGCAATTTCTGTGGGCCTGAAAACGGGAGCACGAAGCGGCATCTCGACACTGCGTACATACCGTCATTGGCTCCTGGCGGCACTGCTCATCGTGATGATTCCAGCCTTCGTCATCCTGATGTTCAGGCAACGCGTGGATCTGGTTGGCTTCAGCGATCCAGGCGGCAATCGCGATGCTGTCGTTGCGGCGCTACTGGATGGTGAGCGCCTCGTGCCGCCACCGCCCTTGCCACCGGAAGTGTTCACGACGCGTGAGGTGCTGGCGGAGCGACCGGCGCTGGTGGATGCCAGCCGTGACTGGGCACAGCTGGATATCGATTTCCAGCAAAGGTTGTTGAAGGTATTTCAGCGGATGCGTGAGCAGGGTTACGAGATGGCGTTGATCGAAGGCTATCGCAGCCCGGATCGGCAAAACAGGTTGGCCGCAATGGGTGGCAGCGTGACGAACGCAAAAGCCTTCCAGAGCTACCACCAATATGGGTTGGCTGCGGATTGCGCCTTCATGCGCGATGGACGTCTGGTGATCTCCGAGCGAGACCCGTGGGCCATGCGTGGCTACGAGCTCTACGGGAAAGAAGCAGAAGCCGCAGGCATGACCTGGGGTGGGCGCTGGAAGTTGATGGACTTCGGACATGTGGAGCTGCGTCGGGCGGGAGCCCGGCAAGGCAGCTGATCCGCACGAAGACAAGAACGTGTGCCACGAAGCACGCGATAGAAAAGCAGGCTGCAGCAAGCGAGGGAGTGAAGATGGCCAGGCCAATCATCCTGATGGGTGACAAGACAGACCACGGCGGCGTCGTGATTGAAGGCGCGCCGAACAGTGACATCGATGGCAAGCGCATCGCGCGCATTGGCGACAAGGTGACCTGTCCACAGAATGGCCACGGCGGCACGACCGTGATCGCCAGCGGCGACCCGACCTGCCTCATCGATGGCAAGGCCGTGGCACGCCACGGCGACAAGACAGCTTGTGGCGCCACACTCATCGCCTCGCAGCAGAACACCACGGACATCTGAGGCGCTCGTCACAATGCTTGGCAGGATACTCGGCGTCTTGGGCGTCCCCGTGCTTGTCGTCGGCCTGCTCTGGCTCGGCGCGGTGATCTATTTCCAGCAGGCGGAAACGGATGTCTCCAGCGTGGACATCGTCATCTGGTTTGCGCTGGTACCGCTCGCTGCCGTCGTAGCCTGGTTCATCGGCAAGGCACTTCACACCCGCAGCAAGACGCCCCCTGCAGAGACAGCGGCGGCACCTGACAGCCCCGCCTCGCCGGAGAAGGACGACAGACTCTCGCTGCAATTGGCCATCCTTAGCGCCGAGGTCAACACCGCCGCCGGAGAATCCGCCGCCGATCTGCTCGGAGCAATGCGCAAGGGCGACATTCGTCCCGGTTTCAACGAGCGTCTTTTCGATGCGGATGGCATGCCTGTCAAGACCTCCAGTCATGACGCTCTGGCGACTGACGAATACCTTCCGTGGGTCGAGAAGTGGCTACGCTCCGCTGACAACGCGAGCGACCTCAACCCGGAAGACGGCGCACGACTGCTTGCCCTGCTCGACCCGCCGTTGAACCGCACACTGGAGGTGCTCGCCAGCCTGCCCGCACTCACTGAAGCGGGCACCGGCACGCACAAGCCCTCCCAGGAGCCGCAGCTGCGGCCGCTGGCGACCAAGATTTTCACCGCGCCGGTGTGGCAGGAGATGATTTCCACCTACGTGCGCACACAAGTCGCACAGGCGGGCGGCCTGGCCTTCGGCATCGTCCGCGCTGACGCGGATCGCCCGGAGTTGCAAGCCGACGCCATGCGTGTGGCCGATGCGTTCTGCAAGGCGTCGACCGAGGCTTATTCCAGTTGCATTCTGATGATCGTCGCCTGCGACAGCCTGACGGCACAAGCCCAGGTAGACGTGCTGGAAGCCAATGGCCTGCTCTTCACCTCGGCCAATCAGGCAGGCTTCATTCCGGGAGAGGGTGCTGCAGTGATCCTCGCGGCCCCCCCTGCACTCGTCGGCGCAGACACACCTCCGCTTGCCAGCCTGCATCGCGCCGCCTTCGGTGCGCGCGAAAAGCCGGTCGATGCACAAGGGCGCATTGATGCCGCGCACCTGCAGGAGCTGGGCAACGCCACCCTGACAAACGCCGAACTGCAAACAAGCAGCGTGGCTGGACTCATCTCCGACTGCGACCACCGCAGCCCTTGGTTAACCGAAGCCGCCATGCTCATCAACGCCAGCCTGAGTGAGCTCGACCCTGTCGCTGATCATCTCGCGCTGGGCAATGCACTGGGCAGTACCGGCCACGCCAGCAGCACGCTGGCGCTGGCATTTGCAGCACATGCCATTGCGATTGACGAGAAGCCACTCCTGGTCGCCAGCCTGACCGACAAGCGCGCGCGCAGCATCGTTGCGCTCAGCCCTTGGCAGGCCCCCGCAGCCGCCCCCATCACCCCAGCAACAGCCAATCAGTCCTGATCCAGATGAGCCGTCTCACTACGTTCTTCACCGACTCCCGCGTCCTCGCCACCCTTGGCTTCGTCGTGCTCTCGGCATTTCTCCTGCTGGTTGCAATCGTCCTGCAACTCCCGCTGGTGTGGGCTTTCACGCTCATCGCGCTGGCCGCCGTCATCTGGCTCGCGGTGTGGTTCTGGCACAAGCGTCGCTCGGCCAAGGCCTCAGCCGCCATCTCCGGCATGATGGAAGCGGAGGCCGAGCGCGCCGTGCAAGCCGCGGCTCCCGACAAGCGCCCGGAAGTCGAAGCATTGCGCGGGCGCATGCTCGACGCGGTCAAGACCATCAAGACATCCAAGCTCGGCGAGTTGAGTGGCAAGGCGGCCCTTTACGAACTGCCCTGGTACCTGGTGATCGGCAATCCAGCGGCAGGCAAGAGTTCCGCCATCGTGAATTCCGGCCTGCGCTTCCCCTTCTCCGACAATGCGGGCAACGTCATCCACGGTCTCGGCGGCACGCGTAATTGCGACTGGTTCTTCACCTCCGAAGGCATCCTGCTCGACACGGCGGGTCGCTACTCTGTTTATGAGGCGGATCGCGGCGAATGGCTGTCCTTCGTCGACCTGCTGCGCAAGCATCGGCCCAAGGCGCCCATCAACGGCATCATCATCGCCGCAAGCATTGCCGAGCTGACGCAGAACAAACCCGAGTACGCCATCACCCTGGCCAAGCAACTGCGCTTGCGCGTGCAGGAGCTCTCCTCTCAGCTGGGTGTGTTCGCGCCGGTGTACGTGATGTTCACAAAAGTCGACCTGGTGTCAGGCTTCTCGGAGTTCTTCGAAGATGCCGATGTGCAGGAGCGCGCACGCGCTTGGGGGGCCACGCTCCCCTACGACGCCGAGGGCAAGACAGATGCCGTCGCAGCCTTCGAAGAGCATTTCGAAAAGCTGCTTGATGGTCTGCACGAGCTCTCGGTATCACGCATGGCGGTCAGCCGCGACGGACAGATTGGCGCTGGCGTGCTGAGCTTTCCACTCGAGTTTGCCGCCACACGAGCAGGTCTGCGCGCCTTCATCGCCACCCTGTTTGAAGAGAACCCCTTCCAGTACAAGCCGGTCTTCCGCGGCTTTTATTTCTCCAGCGCGGTGCGCGAAGGTACGCCGGTCAACACCGCCGACAAGCGCCTCACCGAAATGTTCGCGCTCAAGGCTGGCGAGATCCTGCGACCACCCGTCACCATCTACGAAGGTGCGGGCTTCTTCCTGTCCGACCTGTTCAGCAAAGTGATCTTCGCTGACAAGAACCTGGTGCGACAGTTCGCGACGCGCACGCGCCAACGCGCACGCCTGTTCGGCTTCATCGCCGCAGCCGTCGTACTGTCGTTTGCGCTGTCGCTGTGGACCTGGTCGTACATCTCCAACGAGAAGCTGATATCGAACGTCCAGGCGGACCTGGATCGTGCCGTTGCCCTGCAACGCGACAAGCAGGATATCGGCTCGCGTATGGAAGCACTCGAAGTGCTGCAGGATCGCTTGCAACAGCTGCAAACCTTCCACGACAGCAAACCCATTTCGCTTGGGCTCGGCCTGTATCAGGGCGACAAGATCGAACAGCATCTGCGCAAGGAGTATTTCAACGGCATGCGTGCCCTGCTGATTGCGCCGGTGACCGAATCGGTCGAAGCCTACCTGACCGAGGTCAATGCCAACGCGGACAAGCTCGCACAACAAAGCGCTCTTAAGGTGGCCGGATCCGATGCGCCTCCCGCTCAGCCGGCCGTCTCGTCTTTCACGCTCTACAAGGACGTCTCTCCCACCAACGTCGAGGACGCCTACAACGCCCTCAAGACTTACCTCATGCTGGCCAATCGCGAGCGTCTCGAAACCGGCCACCTCAACGACCAGCTGACGCGCTTCTGGCGTGTATGGCTGGACGCCAACCGCGGCAATATGCCGCGCGAACAGATGGTGCGCAGCGCCGAGCACCTGATGGGCTTCTTCCTCGGGCAGGCCGCGCAACCCGACTTTCCGACCATAGACAACAAGCTCGCGCTGGTCGATAGCGTGCGCGACAACCTGCGCCGCGTCGTGCGCGGCACGCCGGCACGCGAACGCGTCTACGCGGAGATCAAGGCACGTGCGTCGACGCGCTTCCCGCCACTCACGGTTGCACGCCTGGTCGGTGATGAAGACAGCAAGCTGGTTGCAGGCAGCTACGCGATCTCAGGGGCTTTCACCCGTGATGCGTGGGAGAAGTACATCGAGCCATCCATCAAGGATGCGGCCAACAAGGAGTTGCAATCGAGTGACTGGGTGTTGAAAGTCGCCACGCGTGACGACCTGACACTGCAAGGCAGCCCCGAGCAGATCCAGAAAGCACTGGTCGACATGTACAAGAACGAGTACGTCGCCGAGTGGAAAAAATTCCTGCAAGGCGTGTCGATCACCGGCTTCCAGAATTTCGATGCAGCCGTGCGCGGCCTGAACCGCCTGGGCGACCCTGTGTCCTCACCCAGCAAGCGCCTCATGGAAGCGCTGTACCGCGAAACCTCCTGGGACAACCCTTCGCTGGTGGACAAGGAACTGGGCAAGGCGAAGCGCGGCATCGTGGCCTGGTTCAAGGAAACGATCCTGCGCCAGTCCCCCTCGGGCGTCACCATCAATGTCAGTGCCGATGGCATGATGTCCGGCCCCCAGATGGGCCCGGTCGGTCGCGAATTCTCTGCTATCGCGACGCTGATGATGCCGCGCGGCGAGGCGCGCGACAAAGCACTGTTCACGGGCTATCTGGAGCAGCTCTCGAAACTGCGCACGCGCTTCAACCAGATGAAGAATGCGGGCGACCCGGGTCCAGCCTCGCGTCAATTGATCCAGCAGACGCTGGACGCCAGCGGCTCCGAACTGGCCGATGCCTTGCGCTATGTCGATGAGAGCATGCTGGTCGGCGTGCCCGACACCGCGCGCGCAACGATACGGCCACTGCTGGTGCGTCCATTGATGGAGTCGTTCGCCGTCGTCGTCAAACCCGCCGAGGCCGAGCTGAACAAGATCTGGGTCGCTCAGGTGTTCGAGCCTTTCAATCGCTCGCTCGCCACCAAGTACCCCTTCCAGGCCGACTCGCGTGTTGAAGCCACGCCCACCGAAATTGCGCAGTACTTTGGCCCGGATGGTGCCATCTCGAAGTACGTCGCCGGCTCACTGGGCACACTGGTCGTGCGTCGCGGCGAGACCTTCTCTGCACGCACCTGGGCGGACATTGGCGTTACGCTGAACCCGGAGTTCGCGGCCAACTATCCGCGCTACGTCGCCGCAGCCGGACAAGCAGGCACGAGCGCGGGTGGCGCTACCGCCACGCAGGAAGCACAGACCGTCTTCCAGATCCTGCCGCAGACAACACCAGGACTGCTCGAATACACCATCGAGATTGATGGCCAGAACATGCGCTATCGCAATACGGCGCCCGAGTGGAACCGTTTCCGCTGGCCCGGCGGCGGCCAACCCGGCGCACGCATCGTGGCGGTCGGCTATGACGGACGCACCAGCGAGCTGGCTAATTTCCCTGGTCGCTTCGGCCTCGAGAAACTGCTGGGCGCAGCCCAGCGCAAGAAGCGCGACAACGGCGACTTCGACCTCACATGGAGCAGTGGCTACCAGTCCGTCACGGTCACCCTGCGCATCATCAGCCAGCAAGCAGCAGACAGCACAGGCAGCCCAGCGCCCGCACAGGGGCTCAAGGGTTTGCGCTTGCCTCAGTTTGTCGTCGGCTCGGGCGATGCCGCCGTGCCTGTCGCCCTCGATGCAGCAGGCGCGCTTGCACCGGTTGCCGCAGCAACCGCCACCACCGTCACGGGGCGCTGAGCCATGAGCGTGATGAGTCCGATGCAGATCCACGATGCACAGGAGCCGCTGATCTATTTCGGCAAGCTGCCTTCGCGTGGAGATTTTGTGCGCAGCCACCGCGACGGCAACCTGACCCAGACGCTGGACCGATGGATCAGTAACAGCCTCGAACAGCTCGCTATCGCGCCTGACTGGAAGCAGCATTTCGACGCATTGCCCGCGATCGAGTTCGTCATAGCAGGCTCGCGCTCCAGCAACATCCTCACGGGTCGCATGGTTGCCAGTCGTGACAGCTCCGGGCGTCGCTACCCCTTCCTGATTGCCCGCAGCGTTCGCAGCGACACGCCACTCGATGTACTGCCCAGCCTGCCGCTGTGCCTGTTGCCCGCATGGGTTGCTATGGAACAGCTTATCCAGTCGGCGCAGGATGCCAACGACATCGACGAAGCGCTCGAGCGCATTGATCTTGCCCAACTGCAGATCGAAACCGACATCAGTGGCATCGAGGCGCGGCGCAATGAATACCTGCAAGCCACGACCATCAGCCAGGTTCAGCAGATGCTCAAGGCTGCGGGCAATGGCGCGAATCTGCGCCAGAGCATCATCGCACTCGGCTTGCTCCTCCTCCCGTTGCTCACCAGCGGGCCGGGAGGTGCCACCAAGGGCCTCGCCCTGCCCCTGCCCGGGCCTGCCAGCGCATCAGCCCAGATCGCTTCGTTCTGGTTGAGCCTGGTGGCGCCCTTCCTTGCACGCGCCGACCACGAGATCAGCCTGCTGCGCACCAGTCTTGCGGGGCGCCCAACCCTGCTGCTCAACCTGAATGGTGTCAGTGCCAGCTCGCTGGAGTCGGTGTTCAACCCGGCGCAGGCCTTCGAATCCAATATCGATCTGTGCGATGCCGAATGGACTGAAGACTACATCGCCGGTGAATACCCGCTGAACAAGCTCTCAAGCTATCTCGACCATCCCGATCTCTCCCTCGCCCAGGCCCTGACGACTTTCCAGGAAGTCTTCCTTGGCGCATGACGCGCTACACCCAGAGCAGAACATGCCAATTACATCCATCCGTCTTGTTGCCCTCACACTTCTTTCGCTGGCCCTGCCCGCAACGGCTATCGCACAAACAGCCCTCCCCGCGGGCAAGCCTGTCATCGTCAGTGGCACGGTGCCGGACGAGGCAACGCGCCAGAGCATCCTCGCCAGCGTGCGCGCGGTCTATGGTGCCGAGAACGTCGTCGACCAACTCGGCGTCGGCAGCGTCGTCGCGCCACCGAACTGGACGTCCTACGTACAGAAGCTCATCACGCCCGACCTGAAACAGATCAGCAGTGGCGGCCTCAACATCGACGGCAACAACATCAACGTGCGTGGCGAGGTCACCAACGAAGCGCAACGTCAGCAACTGGTCAGCGATTTCGCCATGCGCCTGAATCCGACCTACGTCATCAAGAACGGCTTGCGCGTTGGCGCCGGTGAGCAACAGCTGCTCGACAAGACGCTCGCCAACCGCATCGTCGAGTTCGAATCCGGCTCCAGCAAACTCGCCCCCCAAGGTGCGCAACTGCTCGACGAGATGGCCGCGGCCATCCTGCGCGTAGGCAAGCACAAGATCCAGATCGTCGGCCACACCGACAGCTCGGGCCACCCGGACGCCAATCAGGTGCTATCGCAATCGCGTGCCGAAGCTGTACGCCGCTACCTGATGGGCAAGGGACTGGAAGGTGGATCACTCGAAGCCCAGGGCATGGGCGCCAACGAGCCCATCGCCGCCAACACTTCGGCCGATGGCCGTGCGCGTAATCGCCGCATTGAATTCCGCATCGTTAACTAAAAAAGACTTCACAACAACGCGATGACCGACACACACCAACAGCCGCCCAAGAAGTCTGCACGCCCCAACCTGTTTGCACCGCAAGCCGCTACACGTGCGCTCGACGAACGCATCAGCGTGCTGGCGTCACTCGATGCCAATCCTCCGCCGAAGAAGAAAAAGAAACGCGGCCTGGCGCGCAGCACGATCGCCATGCTGGGCATCACCTGCGCCTTGTTCTCTGGCCTGCTCTATCTCGCAGTGACCCAGCCCGAACAAACGCAAGAAACCGTCGCGGTGACTCCGCCCCCCCAACAAGCCGCTGCGCCAGTCGTGCGGAATGCAGCCTCAAGCAATGGCAGCGAAGCCCCCAGCCTGTCTTTGAGTGCGCTGGCAGCCGACCATGACGCCAGCGCCCCGGCCACAGCGGTCATCGAGAATGAGGCAGGCCCCCTGCGCGACCCCATCGCCATCCTGGAACACGGAAACGCCCAGAACACTGCGCCAGGCAACACCTCGTCGGCAAAACCAACGCCTGCTGCACCAGCCACGCAGGCGAACCTGCTGAAGACACTCAACGCCCCGGCACAAGGCTCGCAAGCGAACAAGGCAAGCGCTCAGTCGGCCCCTGTTGCAGTGACCAGGCCGGCAGGCCGCCCCGCATCGGCAAACCCGAAAGCAAGCGCTCCAGCACGCTCCGCGACACCCAAGGCAAACCCCGTCGATAGCGACGTTGCCTTGCTGGAGGGACTCCTCGCTTCCTCCAACCGTCAGGAGGCCAAAGACCGCGCAGCAGCGAAAGCCAAAGACAAGCAAGTGGAAGCTGCTACGGCGGAGTCCGGCCGCGAAGGACAGGCAGCAAAACCGCAATGAGGACATTGCCATGAGCACTTCCAGCGTCGCCACCGGACTGGTCAGCGCCCTTGCTCCGCAACTGCCGGCGGCGTTCGGCTCGCTGGCGCAGTTTCTCGCGCTCGACTCAGCAACTCGTCTGTATGACATCGAGATCGACGGACTGAATCAGGCAAGCACGCCCTTGCAGCTCGAAGCCTTCACCGGTGACGAAGCGCTGTCGGCGCTCTATCACTTCGACCTCTTGCTACTCTCGACCAACACACGCATCGACCTTGGCAAGCTCGTCGGTCGTCAGGCAAAGCTGATCACGCGCCTCGCCGACGGCTCGGACTTTCCCCGCACCGGCTACATCAGCCGTGCCGAACACCTCGGCGCAGACGGCGCCTTGTCGCGCTACCGCATCCGCATCGTTCCCTGGCTATGGCTTGCCACCCAGCGTGCGGACTGCCGTGTCTTCCAGGAAAAGACGGTGCTGCAGATCGTCGAATCGGTGTTCTGCGTCTACGCACCACGAGCCCACTGGCAACTTGCCGAGGGCGTCGAGGCATTCATGGATGCGGCGCCCCCACGCAGCTACTGCGTGCAATACCGCGAGAGCGACTACGACTTCGTCTCCCGCCTGCTGGCCGAGGAGGGACTCGGCTACTGCTTCGTCGAGCAGAACGATGTCGAGCTGCACGACGCGCCCTGCCACAGCTTGCTGCTGTTCGCCAACAACGATGCGCTGCCGGAAGATCAAATGTCCTCGCATGCACTTGGCGGAACGGGCATCCGCTTCCACAAGGCGGGCTCACAGGAGACGCAAGACGCGGTCACGGCCTTTGGCGCTACACGCGTGCTGCAAGCGGCTGTCTCCACTGCGCTGTCCTGGGGCTACAAGGGCAAACGCAGCATCAGCGCCTCCGTCCCTACCGATCACGACTTCGGCTCGAAGAACGCGCCGTACCTCGAGTCCTACGACGTACCCGGTGCCTACGCCTTCGCCGACAGCGGTGCCGCTGAGCGTTACGTGCGGCTGGCGCGCGAAGCCCTCGAAGCGCGCAACAAACAGTTCGCGGGCTCAGCCAGCGTGCGCAGCTTCCGCCCCGGCCACCGCTTCGTACTCAGCAACAGCCCGCTCGATAACGAAGCACTCCTGCGCAGCGAGAGCGCAGACGCCAGTACCGCCAATGCCTCGCGTCACTTCATGTTGCTCGGTGTCAGCCATGCAGGCGTCAACAACCTGCCGAAGAACCTCGCCGAAGCCTCCAGCTCGCTCGGCGATGTAGCTACCGCCGCCAGCTCGGGGAATGATGCAAGCCTGGCCGCGCTACTCGACCAGGCGAAGAAGCGCGGCTATGCCAATCACTTCAGCGCCCAGCGCGTCTTCGTGCCATGGCGCCCTGCACTCGCCGATGAGCACGGCACGCGCCTGAACCCGCGCCCCACCGTCGCAGGCGTACAGAGTGCAATCGTGGTCGGTGCAGAAGGCGAAACCGTCGCGGGCGCCGCAGGCGAGATCCACACCGATGCCTTGCATCGCGTGCGCGTGAAATTCCATTGGCAACGCGGCAGAGCAGCGGCCAACGACGATACCTCCCCACATACAGCCTGGCTGCGCATGGCCAGCCGCTACGCCGGCAAAGGCCTCGGCGCGCAGTTCGTGCCGCGCATAGGGCAGGAAGTGCTAGTCGGCTTCATGGATGGCGACATCGACCGTCCGGTCGTCCTCGGCAGCCTTTATAACGGCAAGGGCGATGGAGGCGTCGCGCCCACGCCGGGTGGCACAGCTGCGGCAGACGCACCAGATGACTCACCCTTCACCCAGGCCGCCGACCATCGCCCCGCCGCGCAGGGCAATCTCGCGCGAGGCAATAGCCCCGCATGGCACGGAGAATCCAGCGCCTACGGTCCGCATCGCAATCGTGCGGCCCTCAGCGGCTTCAAGAGCTCGGAGTACGGCAGCACCTCAGGCACTGCGTTCAATCAGCTCGTCTTCGACGACAGCGACAACCAGCAACGCATCCAGCTCGCCACCACGCAAGCGGCCAGCCAACTGAATCTCGGCCACCTCGTGCATCAGGCCGACAACTACCGCGGCAGCCATCGGGGCAACGGCTTCGAGCTGCGCACCGACGGCTATGGCGCACTTCGTTCGGCACGTGGCACCTTGTTCACTACATGGCCCATACAAGCCGGCGCAGCCCAAGCCAGTAGCGAACCGGCGGGCGACGCCACAGCCCCTGTCGCGCTGCTCAAGCAGGCGGCACAACTCGTTGCCAACACCAGTCAGATCGCCACCACGCACAAGACCGTAGCGGTCGCCGCGCACATGGGCAGCAACAAGGCCAACGCCAGTACCTTGAACAAGGAAAAGCCCGCCGTCGCCGCACAGCATGCAGCCGCCAGCGGCATGCTCGATACGAAATTCGACAACGCGCTGAGCGATGCGGGCAAGAAGGCCACTACCGCAAACGCAAAGAAGATCCCGCACAGCACCGACGCCCTCCTCACCCTCGCCGCCAAAGGAGGCCTCGGTCTCGTCGCCGGCCAGGACCTGCAATTCGCCAACGGCGAATCCATTACCCTCGCCAGCGGCCAGGACAGCAACTTCGCCCTCGCCGACAAACTGCGCATCCATGCCGGTCAGGCACTTGGCATATTGTCATCAGCGCAAGGACAAGGATCACTCAAAGCCATTGCTGCCCAAGGCCCCGTACTCGTACAGGCACAAGCCGACACGATGACCCTCGCGGCCAAAGAGCAGCTCAAGATGATCGCCGTGAACGACAAGCTCGACCTTGCCGCCAACAAGAAGGTCCACATGGCAGTCGCCGGCGGCGCGGCCATCACGATTGAAGGCGGCAAGATCACGGTGCAGTGTCCGGGGACGCTGACCGTGCATGCGAGTCAGAAGAGTTTTGTGGGTGGAGGAAAAGCCGAAGTAGCACTCCCTAAATTCTCACAAGGTCCGCTGGAGTTCAAATTCAAACGTCGTTTTGCTTTCTCGGTTTAAATCATGCTGATTAGCCCACCATTTCTGCCGCCACGCTTGGAAGATGAAACCGAAGAGACTTGGCTCAATCGTGCATTCGAGGAGGTGGTAGGTGAAGGCATGTATCCCGTCGGGGACAGATTGTGTTGGCACGGAGGCATCCATTTGAATGCCCCGGCAAGTACTTCAGTTGCGGACCAATTCTTGCCAGTGCGCGCCATAGCAGATGGCACAGTCGTCTTCGTACGCCACGGCGAAGCAACGCGCAACGACGACCCGAACCATGTGCTGAATTACGACGGAGGATGGACCAGTGACGGCGCCGTGGTAATTGAGCACAACACAGAGATCGGCGCAGATGCACAGAACAACCCCGTCTCAGTGCGGTTTTACTCCGTATATATGCACCTGACGAGTGTTTCCTCCACGATCCAACAGGGTCGCCCAATCTATCGTAAAGACCTGCTAGGTGACGCTGGCTATATTCGTGGAGAGCCAAACCGCATGCACTTCGAGATTGCATGCGACGCGGCCAATTTACAAAACCTCATTGGGCGCACCACAGGGGACCTTCCCATCACGCAGGATGGACGTGTCAGCGTGGTCTTTGGTGAGTTGTATTTCCATATGCCATCCGGCACGCCGATCTATGACCAGAAACCACTGGACAACAACCCTGTTGCACATATCCAGCCACCAAAACCGTCGGCCAAGGCGCCCTTGCCTCCGCCACAAGCGCTGTCTCCAATCACCACAACAGAGATGCCTTGCATTGTTGGCATGCGCCACGCCTACGGCGAAGGCGTGGCAGCCAATCGCGGCAATCTCACCGTTAGAACCTATCTGGAGAGCGGAACACGATGCGGGGATGCATTGCCGGAGGCTGAGTACGAATACAACCTTTACCCCCGCGCAAAAGCAATCAGCGAATCTTATCCGGCGAATGAGCGGCCAGCGCCAAGCGCGGTGCTTGAATTGCTACGCTTCGGGCGCATCATCAATGCGGCAAACGAAACACTCACGCCGAATGACGTGCCTCATTGGCATGAGATCACTATCCCGACAGCAGATGGCACCGGCAATCAGCGTGGCTGGGTGAATCTGAACAACCAGGCCCCAGAGCAGATCGTTCGCAAGTTCAGCGATGCCGACTTCCCGCACTGGGCAGGCTGGCGTGTCTTCGATGATGATCTGAGTGCGGGGGATAGTCGCTGTGACTCCGCTGCATTCAAAACCTTGCTCGACATCAGCCGAGACGGCAACGTTACACCGGATGAACGTCGCGCGCGAATGCAAGACCCCAACGTCTTGAAGAAGGCATTGCACGCCATTTGCGCGATGCCTTCAGAGTGGAATGCTGCAGATATCGAAACTCGCTGGAATTGGCTGCAACTATCCAGCGACGAGAACCCTCAAGCGCTGGATGGAGAAGAGTTCTCTGGTTTCTGCGCTCATGTACGTGCCTTTTGTGTCGCGGCTCCGGAACTACATACAGCGACATTCAGACTCCACCCGCGCAGTTTTGTAACGGCATTCAGGCAATGCGGTTGGTTGAGTACAGCAGAGTCCGTTCAATTACTTCCACGTCGCTTCGTTGCAGAACACCACGGAACGCAAACGCTTTATCGATCCTCCATCACACTGGCTCAAGCCCGAGCTCGCATTGGAGGTATGGCTCGGGAACTAAACCGAATAATGCGTAAGTACATGATCGAATCGCGCCAGCGCCAATCAGTTTTCTTGGCCAATGCGGTTGTTGAGTCCAGTTATATGGCCCAATTTTATGAAGGTGGACGGGGCGCAAATACCCGATATGGCGACTGGTACGGACGTGGAATTATCCAAATAACGTGGGAGGAGAACTATCTCGCCTACTTCCGATACAGAGGAAGATCTACGGCAACCGCAGCCCAAAACGTAACATGGCGCGACCGTATTGAAACTGATCTCTATGAGCGGTGTGACAGTGCTGGTTTCTGGTGGGCCAGAAACGCCGCGAATAGGCACTCAAGCGGTGTAACAGCAAATCAAACTTGGAGAGTAAGTATCTGCGAGAACTTTGATTGGCGTCGCCGTTTATGCATTGGAAATTCCACCGCCGAAACCCGACTATCAAACCCAACACTTGATCTGGTTGGTCGCTTGGTCAATACCGGAGGAGTCAACACCACGGTAAGGGTCAATGGCCTAATCGAAAGGCGAGATATTTTCACGCACATTCAAGCCGTTTTGACTGAAACAGCTTACCCAGATGAGCACGGGATCGCCTCTCGCCAAACACCTCTTTTCTTCACAGCACAGCGATGAATCGACCCTCTTCCCTAATAGTCGTCACGTTCCTTTTCTTGGCTTCCGCATGCAAGAGCGCGCCTAGTGAATCCCCGACCCCATCGAGATTGCTGCAGGGGGGATGTCCAATTGTCATCACTCCGAACAACGACATGTCCGGCACGAAGCTGGACGATCATCGAATTGAACTGACCTGGAAAGCTGGTCGAGCACTATTAAAAACGGAAATCAGATTCAGTTGTAGTGGAAAAGAAATAGAGCAAGTATTGAACGAAGCGGGTTTCGAAAAATATGATGGCAAATGGCTGTTTCCGGCAAACGGGCAAAACACCTTGGCCACAGTAGTTAAGACGTCAACATGGACAGGGTTTTCCGGCACCACCTTCCAAGGAAATGTCTGCAGATCTGTTGTCGGAACCTCGATAGGCAGCTCAATGAGCTTCACGCTTGACTACTGCATCTCCGAACAGGAATACGAGAAGTCATCTCGGCAATTTGAGCGTATTGAACGGAGTGTCACTTTAGGCACCAACCAGAAGTAGCTATTGTCTGGGATGAAGTTGATCTGTCTGGAACACCTGACGGCCTGGAGTGAATGAAATACGTTTCTTGTACTTCACCCAAGAGCAAGCCGGTAGACTCCGGCGATGGATTTTCTTGAGACACGTCCTTCCCGGCAGCTGTTCTATCTGACTGTCTGCATTTCGCTGTTGGTTCATGTCGTGGTGCTGCTATTGCCCGCTGCGGCGCCGCCAGCGAGCAAGCCACCGCAGCGCTTGAGCGTTCGCATGATGCCGAAGACGCCGGGGCCGACGAAGCAAGCTATCACCACGCCGCCTCCTACCGTCATGCTCAGCCCCCAGCCGGGCCGGGCGGCACCGCGTATTCACAAAGTTCCGGTCGCGCCGAGCCAGCCGATTCTGAGTTCGCCCGAGCCTGGGCCTGCTGTCGTGGAGCAGCCCAAGTACACGCAGGCTGAGCGCGACGACATCGATAATTTCCTTCAGTCCTTGGGGCCTGAAGCGAAGCCTCAAGCGCGGGCGAATCCGCGCGCCAATGTGAGCGATCGTTCCATGGCGATGGCGCGTGACATCGGCCGCGAGATGGCGCGCCGCGGGGACGGCAGCGCGATCTCTCTGGAGAGGATTCCCGATAGTCCACCTGTCGATCGCTTCAGCCTTGAGTTCTATCTCGACTCGCTGATGAACAAGCTCAACCGCAATGCGCAGTTCATGAAGCGTCCTGCAGGTGGTGGTCGCCAGACTGCGGCCATTCAACTGCGCATCAATCCCGATGGTTCGATGAAGAGTGTGGAAGTATTGGACGAAAGCGACCAGAAGGATGAGGTGGAATTCATCAAGCACTTGCTGGAACGCTCAGCACCCTACTCGCCTTTCCCGTCCACGTTGGCAGCTTCTGCAAGATCGCTGGCGATCACGATCTGCATCAGACCAGGGCGCGGTGGTGACTCCTCCTTCAGCCGCTTCGAACGAGGTTCAGGAAGCAGCTGCTAGCAGTCAGCACGCCTCAAGAAGCATGCTCCAACAAGCCGTAACTCGCACAACTACAATGAGAAACACGCAGCCTGGCCACGAACGCTCTATCGGGAAACGCCCCTACCCTACAATGCGTGTAAATAAAACTAGCGGCGTGCTGACCACAACTGATGGAGCGGTAATCAAATGCATGAGGAGAGTCAAAGAAAACGGAGTGACCGCGTCGGAATCGTATTGACTTGCCAAGGATTAGGAGACGCACTCTTCGGAATGAGTGTGATCAAGAAAATGTATATGAAGACCAACTACATTTTCGATTTGTTTACTTACCATCCTGACCTTTTCAAGGCCTGTCCCTACGTCGACAACGCCTATCCCATGGCTGATGAGTCGTACCTGCACAACTATCCGTTCAAGATCACATATCTGTTTGATCTGAAAAAGCTGCCTCACTGGGATACCGACACCTTCGACTTCATCAGCATTCCTGCCGGGATACCTCAGCTCAGCTTCAAAGAAAAGCAGCTGGAGTACTTTCCCCAGGAAGAGGACAAAGCTGGTGAATTCGATGTTGTTTTGAATACGTCACGGACGTGGCCTAGCCGTAGTTGGGCGCCGGAAAACTGGCAGAGACTGGCAGATACGCTGACAGCAAAGGGCTTGCGTGTAGCCGTTGTCGGCAAAGACGTAGTGAGCAAAGCGGATCACATGGAAAAACTGTGTTTTGCGCTAAAGGGATGTACCAACCTGATAAACAAACTGAGCCTGGATCAAACTTTTTTCACAATCCGCAAGAGCAAGGTTTTCGTGAGCTGCCAAAATGGGCTGTCTGTTCTTGCCGGTGCTACAGACACTCGCATTGTCGTCCTTGATATGTCAATCGAATGGAGCAAGCGAGCCATTTATCGCTACGAAAACCCACACCACAAGATTAGTTACGTAAAAGGCAAGTGCGATCTCTACTGCGGAGAAGCAAATGCCTGCCCCCTTCCGCACAACAACGGTAGCTTCAAATGCATACCGGAATACGAGCGGGTCGCAGCGGCCGTGTCTGATGCACTCGCCGCTGCGTAAATAGCGAAAAACCCAAGTGGCTCACCCCACCAGTCTCACTAGCCCTAGAAAATCTGCCGCAGCTCTTTGCTGTTGAGACTCTTCATCAGAGCCCAGCGGCAAAGGGGCGCCTTCAGCGGCTTGTCGATCTAATCGACGTGGAATCCGGAGCTCATGGTGTGGCGCTTCACTGGTGCGCGGAAATGCCCAGATGCATGATGACTCCTGATTCGTTGCAGGCAGAGCCTGGCTTGGCGCGGAAGCTTGCTGCAACGCAATGGCGTTGAGCCCAGACCAGCACTCCGCTCTTCACAACGGGTACTTCAGAGCCGGATCATGCAAGGAAGAATGCCCGCAAGCGCGGGCATTTCCAGATGGCCGATCAAGGGCCAATTCGGCAATCAGTCAGCAGCGATGGAGATCGATTCGATCTTCACAACTGCACCCGACTCGGCGCGAATCTGCAGGAACGACTTGGCATCGCCGATCGAACCCGGAAAGACGTTGTCACCGACCTTCAGCGAAGCCGCTGACACTTTGACAATCTGTGAGGACGAGCCCAGCGGCGAATCTGCCTGCTTCGTCGTGCTGTTGTTCACATAGATGAAGAAGTTGTCCTTGGAAGATACCGAGCTTGCTTCAGCGAGCTTGACGACGATCTTGTAAGGCTTGCTCAGATCCAGCACACCGGCAGGACGATCAGAAGCGCTGGACTCGGCGACCTTGCCGGACGCATCCAGCACGGCACCGACTGTAATACGCCCGTTCGCCAGCACGAGCTTGCCGTCTTCCACCTTGGGAGTACCACCAGAAACCGCAAACAACGGCTTGGCCGCGTCATTGGGCATTGCCTTGAAGGCCGGGGTAAAAGTGTTGTCGGTCTGGAAACGTGCCGACAGGAGCTCGCCGGCCTGAACCGAAAGGGGGATGTTGAGGGCCAGGGCGCCAGCCACGACCAGTGCGTGCAAGGTTTTCATTTCACTCTCCATGATTCATATGTTTTGTATGTGCCTCCTGCGCGCGGAAAACCGCATCGGGAAGCTGTCGCGCAAACGATCGCTGCGTCCGCGTGCAGCAAAGAGCCGGTGTTACCGGTCCATGCGGCGTCAACAGTCTGATTGATACATCACGAAAACGCCGCACGCAACTGTCTTTTCACGTTGGGCGTAGAGAAAACCTGTCCATCCATGCGGGCGATAAAAGTCTTTTTGCCTGACGAATACGCGCGGCAGAAAGCCGGGCCTGGCACGTACGCGCACAGGAGGGCATTGCGCCTCTAGGAAATCCAGGGCTGGGGTATGTTGCAGATCGCTGCAGCCCGAACGCTGCAATTTTCCGCGCCATGACGGCCGTGTGGCCCATTCCAGCAAGGACTGATCTCATGCCATCCCTCCTGCAAGTCGCGAAAGCACCATGGTTCAGCAAGGCCATGCTCCTGAATCACGCCATCCTGTTCCTATGCACCTCGATGTACATGGGCACCGGCGTGTCACTGGTGTTCTTCTCGTTCCCCATCATTCCCGAATTGACCGTCGACAACTATTACCTGCAATACGTACCGCAGATCCAGGCTGCGACGGATTTCTTCACGATCGTCACGAAAATCATGCTGACCACGAGCGTGATCATGATCGTGGCGGAATGGAAGCAGGCGACACGCTGGATACCCATCGTCGTGTTTCTCGCGGTGGTAGCGGCCGCCACGCTGACGGTGAAGCTGATCTTTCCGTTCAATGCCGAGATGGCCAGGCATGTCACTGATCCGGTGCGCCTGCAATTCATCCTGCACGAGTTTGCGCGCCTGTCGACGATCCGCTTCGGGCTCTGGTCGCTGCAGTGGCTGCTGATGCTGTGGTACTTCGTGCGCTGGGCGTATTTGAGTCGCTATCCGGCATCCACCAGGGGCTGACATGACATTCAAGGGCATCATCTTCGATTTCAACGGCGTCCTGTTGTGGGACGCCCATCTGCACGAACTGGCCTGGCAGCGCTTCGCGCGCGAATTGCGCGGCACCGAGTTCACTCCTGAAGAATTTCTGGCACACGTTCACGGTCGTACCAATTCGCACATCCTCAGCCACCTGACCGGGCGCACGCTGATGGGCGAGGAACTGCACACGCTGACGCAGGCCAAGGAATCGTTCTATCGTCGGCTGTGCCTCGAACAGCCAGAGGTATTCAAGCTCTCTCCCGGCGCCATCGAACTCCTGGATTTTCTCGTGGCGCACAACGTACCCCGCACGATTGCCACCGCTTCCGAGCGAACCAACCTGGATTTCTTCATCCAGCATCTGCAGCTGGCAGGCTGGTTCGACACTGAACTCATCGTGTATGACGATGGCACGTTCCCCGGAAAACCCGCCCCTGACATGTATGCCCGCGCGGCAAGCAATCTGAAGCTGCCGCCACAGGAGTGCATCGTCGTTGAAGATGCGATTTCCGGGTTCAGATCAGCGCAGGCCGCGGGCATCGGCCATATTGTGGCGCTTGGCCCGCTCACGAGCAGTGAGCGCCTGGCAGCTTGCGAAGGCGTCAGCGCGGTGATCACAAGCCTGTCTGAATTGCCAAAGGAACGCTTGTTTGCAGTCAATCAGAAATGAAAAATGCCGTTCGGGCTCGGCCCGAACGGCATTTTTTTGACAGGAACACACCCGGCTCAGGGATTTACGCGACCGAGCAACAAGAACTCCAGCAGCGCCTTCTGCACGTGCAAGCGGTTTTCCGCCTCATCCCACACCACGCTTTGCGGCCCATCGATTACGCCGGCACTGACCTCCTCACCGCGATGCGCAGGCAGACAATGCATGAAGACCGCATCCTTGCTGGCCACGGCCATCATGTCCTCATCCACCTGGAAGTCGGCGAAGTCACGCAGGCGTTCTTCGTTCTCCGCCTCGAAGCCCATTGAAGTCCACACATCTGTCGTAATGAGATCGGCACCCTTGGCCGCCTCCATCGGATCTTCGAATTGTTCGAAATGTCCGGTGCCATACAGGTTGGCACGCTCTGGCTCGACCTCGTAGCCTTTCGGGGTCGCGACATGCACATTGAAGTCCAGCACTTCAGCTGCCTGCAGCCACGTATTGCACACATTGTTCGAGTCGCCAATCCACGCTACGGTCTTGCCCTGGATCGAACCGAAACGTTCGATGTAGGTATAGATGTCGGCAAGTATCTGGCACGGGTGGTACTCGTTGGTCAGGCCGTTGATGACCGGCACACGTGAGTTGCGCGCAAAGCGTTCCACGATGTCCTGCTCGAAAGTGCGGATCATCACTACGTCGGACATCCGCGAGATGACCTGCGCTGCGTCCTCTACCGGCTCGCCACGGCCAAGCTGCGAGTCACGGGTATTGAGATAGATGGCAGAACCACCCAGCTGGAACATGCCCGCTTCGAAAGACAGGCGTGTGCGGGTGCTGGCTTTCTCGAAAATCATCACCAGCGTACGGTCGAACAGCGGGTGGTAAGGCTCGTAACGCTTGAACTTTTCCTTGATCCAGCGCGTGCGTGCGAACAGGTGATCGTACTCTTCGCGGCTGAAATCCTTGAACTGCAGGTAGTGCTTTAGCGGTGTATTCATGTCTGCAACCCGCACTTCATCCCTTTGAGAACACTCAGGGAGAGCACAGGGCCTCGCATCATCATTGACTTTTGCCTTGCGGCGTTGCGCCCGGCCACGGCGATGAACACTCCCTCACCGCCCCATTTCCGGGCATTTTCAAAACACAACGGCAGCCGTAAAAAGCTGCCGAGCCATCAATCTTAAAGGATTGGCATGTCCGCCACCAGCGGGCGACATCAATTTGCGCGCTATTGCACCTGCCTCGCCAGCGTAGCCCGGAGAGGGACCACCCTTTTCTGCTAAACTTCCGCTGTTGCGGTGCCGCAGTAATTCTTGAGACTTGATCAATTCGCCAGCCAGAATTGCTGCAACACAACAAAACCCCGTCAAAGCCCTCAAGTGCGCACGACACTTGCTTGGATGTGGGTGTAAAACCTGCGCAAGCAGCCTGACACACCAGTTGGCCAACCCGACCTAGATACTGATATGTCTGCAACAGTCGTCAGCTTCACAATCATTGGCAGGACAGCGGATGGCAAGAGCTTTCGCCCCAGCGATTGGGCCGATCGCCTCTGCGGCATCATGTCGGTCTTCGGCGCCGACCGGAAGATGAAGTTCTCCCCCTACGTCCGCCCAGGCACCATGAATGGCGACAAATGCGTCATGGTGGACGAACGACTCCACAAGCTGGAGCCTCTTGCCTACAAATTCCTGGCGAATTTCGCGACTGACAACGACCTGAAAGTCGAATACGCAGAGGAATCGGCCAGCGTATCAGTCACGGGCTAAACACCTGAGACAACTCAACTTGGGGCACAAAAGCAAAAAGGCGATGCAGTGACATCGCCTTTTTTTGCGCCTAGCCAGTCCGAAAAGCTCAGACCGACCCGGCAACAAGAAGCTTGATCAGTCTCAGGCAGCAGCAGCGCCCAGTGCCTTGACGGCAGCGGACAGGCGGCTCTTGTGACGTGCAGCAGCGTTCTTGTGGATGATTTTCTTGTCAGCAATGCTGTCGATGACGCTCATCGATTGCTGAAAGACTTGTTGCGCAGCTGCCTTGTCGCCGGCATCGACCGCTTTACGAACAGCCTTGATGGCTGTGCGCAGACGGGAGCGCAGACTGGAGTTGTGCGCATTTGCCTTGACCGTTTGACGCGCGCGCTTGCGTGCCTGTGCCGTATTGGCCATATCTTTAATTCCGGTTCGGTTTAACGAGAGCCGGTAATCTTAATCGAGAGCCTGCCCGATTGCAAGCCCTTCTGTGCTCGGCTTGTACCCCAGGCGCAGCCGGCGCGATATCATCGCCTCCCCCGCCCCGCTTGCGCATTGTCCCCGGACCGCCCCGAAACGTGAATCTACTCAAAGCACTTGCAACGATCAGCAGTATGACGTTCCTGTCACGCGTCCTGGGCCTCGGGCGCGAAATCCTGATTGCCAACGTTTTCGGCGCAGGCATGATGACCGACGCTTTCAATGTCGCTTTCCGCCTGCCCAATCTGCTACGCCGGCTATTTGCCGAAGGCGCTTTCTCCCAGGCTTTCGTACCCATTCTGTCCGAGTACAAGAGCAAGCGTAGTCCCGATGAGGCCCATACGCTGGTCAACCGCGTCGCAACCTTGCTCGGTGTGATCGTCATGCTGGTTACCGTCGCGGGCGTCATCGGCACCCCACTCCTGATCTACGCCACGGCCGGCGGATTCAGCGCGCATCCCGAGAAGTTCGCGCTCACGGTCGAGCTGACGCGCATCACCTTCCCCTATATTTTCTTCATGGCCATGGTGGCGCTCGCCTCCGGCGTGCTCAACACCTGGAATCATTTTTCTATTCCCGCTTTCACGCCCGTATTGCTGAACGTCAGCATGATTGCGGCGGCGCTGCTGGGTCGCGACTACTTTGCCACGCCGGTGGAAGCGCTCGCCTGGGGCACTTTCATCGGCGGCGTATTGCAGCTCGCCATACAGATTCCGGCCATGGCGCGCGTCGGCATGCTGCCACGCTTCGATCTGCATTTCCGCGACCCCGGGGTCATGCGTATCCTGAAACTGATGGCGCCGGCAACGATAGGCGTTTCTGTCGCGCAAATCAGTCTGCTCATCAACACGGCCTTCGCTTCGTGGCTGCCGACCGGCAGCATATCGTGGCTCAGTTATGCCGATCGACTGATGGAATTTCCTTCCGGCATGCTGGGCGTAGCACTCGGCACCATCTTGCTGCCATCCCTGTCGAAGCTGAACTCTTCCGGCAACAAGGCCGAGTTCTCCGCCATGCTGGACTGGGGGCTTCGCTTGGCCTTGTTGCTGACCCTTCCTGCCGCTCTGGGCATGTGCATCCTGGCGGTGCCACTGACCTCGACACTTTTCCAGCACGGCGCATTCGCCGCGCCAGACGTACTGCAGACCAGCCGCGCCCTGGTCGCTTATAGCGTAGGGCTGGCTGGCATCATTCTCGTCAAGATCCTCGCGCCCGCGTTTTACTCGCGGCAGGACATCCGCACACCACTGCGTTTTGCAATCATCTCGCTGGTCGCCACGCAAGCCATGAACGCCTTGTTCGTGTGGCAATTGGGTCTGGCGCACGCGGGACTGGCGCTCTCCATCGGCCTCGCCGCGACACTCAACGCCGGACTGCTGTATTACGGATTGCGCCGCAAAGACGCGTTTACGCCACGTGCGGGATGGCCGGTATTTCTTGGCAAACTCGCCATCGCCCTGTGCGTCATGGGCCTGGTTTTGTGGTTCGCCATGGGGCAAGCAACCACCTGGACGCAGATCACCACCGCGAAACGGGTGATCTGGCTGGCAGGCCTGATGGTCGCCGCTGCGCTGAGTTACTTCGTCACACTGTTTGCCTTGGGTTTCCGTCCTGCAGACTTCAAACGCGGTGGCGTACATTGATCCGGATGTGAAAACCCGCAATAAAAAAGCGGAGCCAAAGCTCCGCCTTTTCATGGGTGCGACAAGTCCGCTCAGGCACTCAGCGCAGAGAAGGTACGCTTGGTGATCTCATCCACCGTGCCAAGACCCGAGATCTTGGCATAGCGTGGCGCATTCACGTCACCTGTGGCCGACCAGTCGAAGTAGTACTTCACCAGCGGTTTGGTCTGGTCGTGATAGACGTCGAGACGTTTCTTCACGACCTCTTCCTTGTCGTCATCACGCTGCACAAGTGGCTCGCCGCTGTCATCATCCTGACCTTCCACCTTCGGCGGATTGAACTTGATGTGATAGGTACGACCCGATGCTGGATGGGTACGGCGACCGCTCATGCGCTCAATGATCTCTGAATCCGGCACATCGATCTCCAGCACGACGTCGAGCGCTACGCCAGACTCCTTCAACGCGTCAGCCTGGCGCAAGGTGCGCGGAAAACCATCAAACATGTAGCCTTTGGCACAGTCTGACTGGGTCAGGCGCTCCTTGACGAGCCCGATGATGATGTCATCCGACACAAGCTGACCGGCATCCATTACGGCCCTGGCTGCCAGTCCCAGTGGCGTACCCGCCTTGACGGCTGCGCGCAGCATGTCGCCCGTCGAGATTTGCGGGATACCGTAGCGCTCGGCAATGAATTTGGCCTGGGTGCCTTTGCCCGCTCCTGGCGGTCCCAACAGAATCAGACGCATCTTTTATTCCTCCACTTACTGAATGAGAACGCGGCTCAACGCCCTGCGTTTTCGAAAATCGCGCGTACGCGCGCAAGGTCTTCCGGCGTGTCGACACCGCCGGCAGGCGCAGCGTCGAGCATTACGACGCGTATCTTGTAACCATGCCACATGGCACGCAACTGTTCGAGCATTTCCACACTCTCGATTGGTGAGGGAGCCAGACGCGCATAGGCACGCAGGAAGCTTGCACGATAGGCGTACAGACCCACATGACGGGCAGGCTTGAGCCAGTCAGGGAGGCTTCCCTTGCTTGGCAGGCCGGCGGCAAACGCATCGCGCGGCCACGGAATCGGCGCACGCGAGAAGTACATGGCACGCCCATGCGCGTCGGCAATCAGCTTGACCACTGACGGATTCAGGAAATCTTCCAGCGTGTGAATGGCATGCGCAGCGGTGGCGATCGCGGCTTCGGTATCGTCGGCCAGCGCTTGCGCGCATGACACGATGATGGCCGGATCTATCAGGGGCTCGTCGCCCTGGACATTGACCACGATGGACTTGTCATCCCAGCCAAGCACATCCACCACTTCACCTAGCCTGTCGGTGCCGCTGGGATGATCTGCGCGAGTCATCAAGGCATTGCCACCTGCATTGCGTACGGCTTGGGCGACGTATTCATGGTCCGTGGCAATCCAGACGTCTTCGGCGCCCGCCGCGAGCGCACGCTCCATGACACGCACGACCATGGGCTTTCCTGCGAGGTCAGCAAGAGGCTTCGCAGGCAGGCGCGTCGAAGCGTAGCGCGCCGGGATGATGACTTTGAAAGGCGTCGTCACTGCTGCACGTCTTCTGCAGTCAGCGTCCGCGCCTCATCTGCCAGCATCACCGGGATGCCATCACGGATCGCGTAGGCGAGGCGGCAGGGCCGGCAAACCAGCTCCTTGTCGGCCTTGCGGTAATCCAGCGGCCCCTTGCAAACGGGACAGACGAGGATTTCAAGCAGCTTCGGGTCCATCGAGACACTCCAGAATGTGTTCCAGCGCCGCTACGTCGATATGGGCATCGACGGGCAAGACCCAAGTCTGTTCAGGCGCAATTGCCCGGCATTTTATCGCATCCTTCTCCGTCATCAGCAGCGCATCTGCACCATCGAGGGCCAGATCGCGGGCCGAGAACACGTAGTGGTCCGGAAAAGCGCGCGTATCGCGCGGCTCCAGCCCGAGGGCGCGCAGGCTTTCAAAGAAGCGCTCCGGACGGCCGATACCAGCCAACGCCTTGAGCGTCAGATCTTTCAGATCCCGTGCATCCGCCTGCTCTTCCGGGGCATGCAGACGGTAGAACCTCCCCGGCGCAAGCGTCATTTTCACGCTTGGCACTGCGCCGATGGCGGCACGCGTGCGGGTACTGCTCTCGCCATGCAGGATCGCCAGGTGAGACTGGCGCACGCGCGACAAGGGCTCGCGCAAAGGTCCGGCAGGCAACGGCCACGCGTTGCCCAGGATGCGCTCGTCGAGCACCACGATCTCGACATCGCGCGCTAGCTGGTAGTGCTGCAATCCATCATCGCTGATGATGACATCAACCTGCGGATGAGCGGCCAGCAAGGCGCGACCCACAGCTGGCCGGTCACGGCCGATCCACATCGGCACGCCCGTACGACGACTGATCAATACCGGCTCGTCGCCCACTTCAACAGGATCGCTATGTGGCCACACCGGCGTTGGCACCGCAGCACGACCGCCATAGCCACGCGAAATGATGCCCGGTGCCCACCCGCGCTGACGCAGAGCGTCGGCCAGCCAGATCACCACCGGTGTCTTGCCGCTGCCGCCGACGGCAACATTGCCGACCACGACGACAGGCACTGACAGGCGATGCGCACGAAGAAGGCCGACGTGCCATGCAGATTTCCGCACGGCCGCCACGCATGCAAAGAGCGCGGCAAAAGGCAGCTGCAGCCAGGCGCGCGGGCCACGGGTCGCCCACCAGGAAGGGGTACTGCCGGGCATGCCAGAGATGGCGCGTCAGCGCCCGACTTGCGTCGCGAAGGACACGTACGGCAGGCCGGCGCGCTGCGCTGCCTGCATGACGTCGATGACGCGCTGGTGCGTCGCCTGTGCGTCAGCATTGATGACCAGCACGGGAGGCTTGGCCGCGCCACTCGGCACGGCGCGCTTGAGCGCCTCGGCGATGACGGCCACATCGGTGCTGCCAACCGGCGTCTTGTTGATGGTGATCTCACCACGTGCCGTCACAGCCACGTCGATCTCCTCGGACTTCTCCTGGGAAGCCTGCGAATCCGCCGTGGGCAGATTGATTTCCAGACCGGAAAAACGCGAGTAAGTCGTGGTCAGCATCAGGAAAATGATGATCACCAGCAGCACGTCGATGAGCGGGATCAGGTTGATCTCCAGCTCTTCCTTGCCACGTCCGCGACGGAAGTCCATATGCGGTTCCCTCGTCTCTTATTTCTTGCGATCGCCGTGTACGACATCAACGAGGCGAACGGCCTGCTGCTCCATCTCGACGATGATGCTGTCCACCTGGGCGCGATAGTGGCGATGCGCGATCAGTGAAGGAATGGCAATCATCAGGCCAAAACCGGTGTTGTACAGGGCCACCGAAATACCGTGAGCAAGCTGCTGCGGATCGGTGCCGCCGCCCGTAGGGTTCTGCGCGCCGAAGAGTTCGATCATGCCGATCACGGTGCCGAACAGGCCCATCAGCGGCGCAACTGTGGCGATGGTCCCCAGGGTGGTGAGGAAGCGTTCGAGATCGTGCGCCACCGCGCGGCCAGCCTCTTCGATCGCCTCCTTCATCACTTCACGTGTCGCACGCACATTGCGCAAGCCCGCAGCGAGCACACGCCCAAGGGGCGAATGCCCATGCACACGCTTGATCAGATCATCACTCACACCACTCTGGCGCAACTCGGCGACAAGCTTTTCGAGGAAGCCGGCGGGCACGATGATGCTGCGGCGGAGCGAGATGGCCCGTTCGATGATCAGAGCCAGGGAGATGACGGAAGCGACAAGAAGAAAATAGATCGGCCAACCAGCGGCGCGGAGGATGTCCAGCACGTGCGAAACTCCCGTTGTGGATCGATGTGAAATTGAGGCAGCGCCGAACTTTAGCCTTGCGCTGCCGCAGCGGCAAGTACAGATCGTCGGATGGTACGGAGAGACGCAAATCGCCTCGTGTCAAAAAGAACATCGTCACCCTGCCTACGGGATAACCCGAGTGGAAATTTGCGTGGCGACGGCCGCCAAAACTTCAATCCACAGAATCTGTGGACAACTGTGTGGGTAGCTTCTGGATGGGTGCGCTAAGTAGCCCCCCCACAAGGATTTTTGACACATCGGTCAAAAATGAAGCTACCGTTACAATCATTAAAAATCAACAACTTACATATTTTTAGATCTGTCAATACACTTCTGGTCAGACTTTTCGACACGGCAGCCTGTTTTCTCCCTTGCGACCGCGCCGCACGCTGGATTTGGCTAGAATCCAGGGGATGAATGACATGTTTTCTGCAGCATCGGGCGTCAGCACGCCCGCCATTCCCGTGTCGGATTTTGTCCGACATCTGCGGCGACATCTCGAGAGCGGCTTCCCGCTCGGCTGGGTATCTGGCGAAGTGTCCAACCTTGTCCGCGCCGGATCGGGGCACATCTATTTCACGCTGAAAGACAGCGGCGGACAACTGCGTTGCGCAATGTGGCGCAACAAGGCGCAATTGCTCCCCTTCCAGCTTGGCGAAGGCATGCAGGTCGAGGTGCGGGCGCAAGTCACCGTCTATGAAGCCCGCGGCGACCTGCAGCTGAGTGTGGAAAACATACGACGTGCCGGCCAGGGCAATCTTTTCGAGGCTTTCATGCGCCTGAAGGCGCGCCTGGAAGCCGAAGGCCTGTTTGCCAGCGAACTGAAGCGCGAGCTGCCACATCTGCCACAACGCATCGGCATCATCACCTCACCCGCAGCTGCGGCCCTGCGTGATGTCCTCATCACGTTGCGGCGACGTGCGCCGGGCCTGGATGTCATCCTTTACCCGACGCTGGTGCAAGGCGATGCTGCGGGCGAGCAGATCGCACAGACAATTCTCACGGCCAGCGCGCGTGCCGAGCTGGATGGCGTGCAGGCGCTGATCCTGTGCCGCGGCGGCGGCAGCATGGAAGACCTGTGGGCCTTCAATCACGAAGCCGTCGCACGCGCCATTCGCGCCAGTGCAATTCCGATAGTCTGCGGCGTCGGTCATGAAACCGACACAACACTCGCCGACTTCGCTGCTGACGTGCGCGCGGCCACGCCAACTGCAGCGGCTGAAGTCCTGAGTGCCGGCTGGTTCGAACTGCGCACGCGCTTGCCCCGCCTCGCCCGCGACCTCAGCCGCTCAGCCACGCGCCGCCTCGAACAGCAAGGTCAGAAGCTCGATCTGCTCGAGCGTCGCCTCGTGCACCCGCGCGAACGCGTGGCGGCCCATCGGGCGCGACTCGATCAGCTTGCGCTGCGCTTGCAACACGTATCACAACAGCAACTCACGGCAAGACAACGACAATTGCATAGTCTGCAGACACGGCTCGAGCGTCGCACGCCGGCCGTTCTTCCACATCAACTGGCGCTCGATGGATTGCAGGCGCGGCTTCACACGGCCCTGACGCATAACCATTCCCAGCGTGTGGAGAAGCTGCATGCGCTCGAGGTCAGCCTGAGCCACCTCAATCCGGAAGCCGTGCTGCAACGTGGCTATGCCATTGTCCGTGACGCAGCCGGCGGTGTCGTGCGAGATGCATCCACGCTGAATGCCGGCGACACGCTGGAACTGGTCCTCGCCAAGGGCCGTGCGACCACCGAAGTGCGTACCACGACGAAGCGTGCCTGAACGCTTTCGGCGCAGCATAAGCACTGCACAATTTCAGATTGTCACTGCCAACTGTTCCCGACTAAACTTGCCGGGTTTCCCCGGACAACCCAAAAAGGAGTTTAAGAATGGCTCATGAACTGCCACCCCTGCCCTTCGCAAAAGATGCGCTGGTGCCGCACCTGACGGCCGAAACCTTCGACTATCACTACAGCAAGCACCATCAAGCGTATGTGACCAATCTGAACAACCTGATCCCAGGCACCGAGTTCGAGAACGCATCGCTCGAAGACATCATCAAGAAGTCTTCCGGCGGCATCTACAACAACTCCGCACAAGTCTGGAACCACACCTTCTTCTGGAATTGCTTGAAGCCCGCAGGCGGCGGCGCACCTACCGGCGCTCTGGCTGCAGCCATCGATGCCAAATGGGGCAGCTTCGACGCTTTCAAGGAAGCCTTCACGAAGAGCGCCGTCGGCAACTTCGGTTCCGGCTGGACCTGGCTGGTGAAGAAGCCAGACGGCACCGTCGACATCGTCAACACCGGTCCTGCCGGCACGCCGCTGACGACTGCTGACAAGGCGCTGCTGACGATCGACGTGTGGGAGCACGCTTACTACATCGACTACCGCAACGCACGTCCAAAGTTCGTTGAAGTGTTCCTGGCCAGCCTCGCCAACTGGGATTTCGCTGCTGCGAACTTCGCTTGATCTCAGCTCAAGTATTTCAGGAAAAAAAACTCGTAAAACGGATATTAAAGTCGTAAATTTCGGCGCGACCACGAATAAAAAACTCGTAAATCGAGCCAGCAAAAAAGGAGCCTTTGGCTCCTTTTTTTTGACCCCACCATTTGTCCATGACAAAGAAATACCTCGTATGGTCCGCAAATCCTGCTGACTGCGTAAACCGGCTCTTGTCATTTTCGAGGCATGAGTTGAACCAAGTGCAGATTCCGGTGAAGTTGACCATCGAAGCCGTAACATGCGGACTTCGGCGGTGGTAATGTTGACGGACGCGTTCTGCTTGGTAGCCTGCGCGGGCTTATCCACATGGCTGCCGCCCGCTGCCCTTTGGCAAGCATGAGGCCAACAGCTGTAGAGAAGCCGTGTTACGAATGCAGAGGTGGCGCTCGGAGAATCTTTGCTCGTTCAACATATTTACCGAGAGTCACTGCGCGCTTTTTCGATCAAAGCGGTTGGCCAGGCGCTCGGATAGCCTCACTCTCCTCTGGCGCTGGCCGCAGAACTTGTCGGATTCTAGAAGTTCTCGTCCTCGCTGCTCACGACGGGACCAAGAAGCGAGTCGCGGCCAGGCGAATATCGATAGCCTTCCGCCTTCAGCACCTGCATCTCATCTTCGGACCAGCCCTTCTTGACCATCTGAGCAATGACTTCAGGTGTGATCTCCACTGAATCGACTTGCCCCATCACTAGGGCCATCTTCGTCATCGTCGATTGCGCTTGGTCCAAGAGTTTTCGAACGCCGTCGAGCGGATAGCCGCCGATCGCGCGCGTGCCGATCAGAGGGTGCTGGGATTCAACACAGAAGAAGTCGCCCCTGAGTTCATAGGTCCCGTCCCACTCGACCTCGAGGCGGTCTGGATCGTCACAAATCCCCATGGTTTGGCACTCGCCCCGCCAAACAAGACACATGCCGAGTTGTTCATTGGGCTCAAGAAGCCAAGCATCGCCAATGCCGGTAGAGAAGATCACGAATGGCGGGCATGCAATCCCATCTTGCGTCAATACAGCATTTACTTGTCCATGCAGCTCCGCAGCGGTGATGGCCTCGCACTCATCGCGAATCGAGCGCATCTGAGATGCTGCGCTCGCCCGCTCGTTGCACTTGACGACGTGATGCCAGTGATCATAGCCAGCTTGCTTAGCCACGCGGTTAAGCAGATCTGAATGCTTGCCCGCACCGGAACGTTGCAGCTTTTTAGCTTGTTTTTTAAGGCGCTCGACGACTTCGTCGGGGGTAGAAAGATAACGCATGACAGACTCCTTCTGTATGCGAATTCAAGGTGCCCACTGCCAAAATTCGCCTACAAAGGGAATCAGCTAATGAAGTTCATGGAAATCGTCCCGCGAGGGTTTGCCGGGGTGGGCAGCTGGCGTCGACACGCGCGTAGTCAATGTAACGATCTGCGACTCTCTGGTCAACGCGTCCGACATACCTGAGTCGGTATGCATCAAACATCAATTACCCACAAGTCATACTTAAATCACAAGTCCCTTTCTGCCTCGTTCGCCCATTTACATCTAGAGCGATCAACTGGCAAGCCAAGATGGCAATATGCCCTGAAGGGCATGCATCAATTCCTCGACATTGCGAATGCAAGTATTACTATCTGAAGTGAGCTGAGGCGATGCTTTACGCATAAAGCAAAGACTCACCAAAAAACAAAACGACGCGAAGCCTTCTTGGTTCGCGCTGTTAGATAAAACGGGGGAGTGAGATGTTCCACGAGAAATGCGTGTACTTTTGGCCGGTGGGTACTGGGGACAGCACCACGTTCGTTGTCCGTCCAAATGAGGTTGTGTTTCAAGTAGACCTTCGACACAGCCGGAAGTCTGAAGACGACGATTCAGACAGCGCACCTATCATTGATTACCTTGAGAAACATCTACCCAAGGTTAATGGGAAGCCTTACCTGTCTGCCTTTGCTATCACGCATCCAGACAAGGATCATATACAGGGTTTCGAAGAGCTACTAGAACGAGTGACTGTTGGTGAGCTTTGGTTTTCGCCACGGATTTTCCGCGAACATGACGATGATCCGGGCAGCCTCGGCCCTGATGCAGTGGCGTTCCGCGACGAGGCGCATCGGCGCGTAACCGCCACAGTAAAAGCTGGAGGTGATCCTGGGGCTGGTAATCGAGTGCGTCTGGTTGGGTGGGACGATTTACTAGACGAGGACAGTTATCGGAAATTCCCGCTGGAGTTCTTCAACGTTCCTGGTGATGTAGTGAGAACTCTCGATGGTGATGACCTAAGCGGAGAATTTCGCGTGTTCATCCATGGTCCGTTTAAACAAGGCTCCGAGGAGGACGTTGGCGACAGGAACGATACGAGCTTGGCCATTCAAGTCGTCTTCGGCGACGACCCTGCTTCCGGGGGAGTTCTGCTCTTCGGGGATCACAAGTACCCCGTCATTCGAAAAATCTTCGACGTTACCAAGTACCACGGGAAGGAGGAGAACCTCCGGTGGCAAGTGCTGCTTGCGCCGCACCATTGCAGCAAATCTGTCCTGTATCAAGACGAAGATGGAAAAGAGGTTCTCAAGAAAGACATCCTCAACGACCTCGAGGCGTGTCAGGTGGGCTCCGGTTACGTTGTTGCGAGCGCGAACTGCGTTCCTGCAACTAACAAGGACGGCGACAACCCACCTCATGCTAAGGCTAAGGCACGTTATCAGGAGATCGCGGCCGGCGGGTTCGTTTGCACACATGACGACGGCGAACATGCAGAGCCTCTTAAGTTCACCGTGCACGGTTCGAATATCGAGTATGCGGGGAAAAAGAACTCAAAAAATGCGGCAGGCGCTTTGGCTTCTGCCGTTGGCACGGCTCGCGGAAGCGACGCAACTCCTTCGACCAAAGTGGGCTTTGGATGCCCGAACTAAGTAGAGGCCAAGAGCTCGCACTTCTCCAGATATCAGATATTGCCGCCAACTCTAACGGCGCTCTTGAGATCATCAAGCTGGTAGATGAATCGAAGTCAGAAGGCTACATCTGGGTTCGGCTCTCTCTGGAGACCAAAGAATATCGGACCGGGAATGGTGTTGCCTTTCGGGATCGAGAACGCATAAGCCTGCACATATCACCTGCATTTCCGTTCAAAAGGCCTGAGATCTTTTTCGGACACAAGCGGTTCATTGGAACTCCGCATGTGCAGTGGGGCGACTACATCTGCCTCTATCAGTCAGAAGAAACAGAGTACGACCCGTCCGATGGTATGTTCGGATTTTTTGACCGGGTCGAAATTTGGATGCGGGCTGCTGGAAAAGGCGAATTGGATCCTGACGATGCCCCTTTGCATCCTCCTGTGGCGTATACAACTTCCTCCACCACGTTTGTGGCCAGATCAAATACACCAAATGCATTGCCTCAGGATGGAATCTGGATTGGGCGTGCGGATCTGAGAAGAGTTAGGGATAACCGATTCGACATCGTCGGGTGGACCCATCTGAATGACTGGGGAGACACCGAACCCGGGCACCCCATTGCCGCCACTATCTTGTTCAACAAGCCTCTTGCATCCGAATATCCAACGAAGGTTCATGACCTTATCAACCTTGTTGAGCAAGCGGGTCTTTCTTTCGGCCTACTGTACTCTCTCCTAAAAGTTTTCTCCCTGGTTGGTACAGATGAAGAACACGCATATTTTGTACTCGGCGCGCCGATGCGGCGAAAGGCGGCGGGCGAGCCTCTCAAACCACATCTGACGGTTTGGGAAATTAGCCCAGAAACGTTGAGGTCACTTCGGCGCATAGTTGGAAGCAAGGGAGACGATGACGTAGCGCGGCAAGAGTTGGCTAAATGGATGGCCAATGCTGACACGAGTTGGTGTGACGTTCTCGAAGATCGGCCAGAGATCGTCAATCGTCGAGACACCGGAACACTACTCGCCGGTCTCACTGACAAACGCATCATTCTGTTCGGCTGTGGCGCCCTTGGTTCTGCGGTCGCCGAGATGGCAATTCGTTCCGGAGCGTCCAGGCTACATATCGTTGATAGTGGCAAAGTGAAACCTGGCATTCTTGTCAGGCAGCGCTATTCGGACGGTGATATTGGCTTGAACAAGGCCAGTGCGCTGCACGTGCGTTTGAAGGCAATTGGCTTGAAGTGCGACGTGACCTCTAGCGGGGACTCCCTCACACTTCAGGCATTGTCGCGTTTCGACCATTCACAATGGGATTTGGTCATTGACGCCACTGCCTCAGTGAAGGTAACCCATCGCCTTGAATTGGAACTGAAGACTCAAGACCTTCCGATTCCAATGCTCTCAATGGCGGTCAGCGCTGCGGCTGAGAATGGCTCAATTCTAGTAAGGATGCCAAAGTTTGGCGGAGGGCCGCACTACATCGCGCGACAAGCCAAATTGCAGGCCTTTGCAAAGGATGCTGACCATTCTCTGGTGAAAGCATTCTGGCCGGAACGCGAGACGTTAAAGGTGTTTCAGCCTGAGCCAGGGTGTTCTGCGCCGACTTTCATCGGCTCTGTAGCCGATATTGACTACCACGCAGCAGGGCTCTTGAATGTAGGCTTGTCTCGGCTTGGGAGTCTGGAGCAGGACTCAGCAAGCTTGGACCTTATCGCAGCATCCTGGTTACAAATGGGTGATCGTAGGCGGAGCATGCTCAGCTATACGCTCCAAAGTTACGCGAGATATGACGAGCAGTTGCACGGATATACCGTACTTCGTTCGGAAATTGCCGCTCTGGATATGACAGGAGAACTAAAGCGCATCGCACGTACGCTTTCAGACAGAATCGAAACAGGAGGGCTCATCTTTGGCGAAATCGACGACGCTCATCGGGTTGTCTGGGTCGATAGCCTAAGCGGACCTCCGCCGGACAGTACCGCGAGCGAAACACAGTTCCTGTGCGGAACAGTTGGTACTACAGAGCTCAATGAGTTCAAGTCGAAAACAAGTGGCAGGTCGAGCCGTTTCATTGGCATCTGGCATACGCACCCCGTCAGTCGCGGAAGTCCGAGCCAGGATGACCTCCGTGCGATGTTAGCGTTGCTTCACTTCCAGAATTCCCCGCCACGTCAAGTGGTCATGCTAATCGTCGGTCATGCCGCAACACGACGCGAAGAAAGCTACTTCTTATACCGTCGCAATGAATTCGCTCTCATTCTTCGGCGCGAGATACAAGATGGAGGACAGCAATGAGTCCTCCGAAAATTGGTCTCGCACTCTCCGGCGGTGGCTCACGAGCAATTGCATTTCACTTGGGCTGTCTGCGAGCGCTGCATGACCGCGGAGTGCTCGACAAAGTGACTGTGCTTTCGGGTGTCTCGGGCGGCGGCGTCATCGCTGCGCTCTACGCTTATAGCGATGATTCGTTTGACGTGTTTGCGAGTCGCATCGAAGCACTACTTTCTCGCGGCATGATTCGAGGAATAGCTCGCGAGACTTTTCTGTCGCCCGAGATGCCAAAGATCCTGCTTGCGACATGCCTCTGCGGTATTGCTGCAGTCTTGGCGAGAGCCCTCCAGCTCCTGGCAGGAGTGCTAGGTCTCGCCAAGTTCCAAACTAAGTGGCTTGGAGTGGTCGCCGAGCACATCCTCGACTTAGCCCCACGATTTGCAAGCTTTACAACAGCTTTCGAACGACATCTGGTTCGTAGTTATTTCGGCGATCGACGAATGGATGCTGTTGGCCGGAACGGCCTCTCTGTTGTCATTAACGCGGCGGAGCTTCGCACCGAGACCGCATTCCGCTATGGCTCCGTTGAGAGTGGATGTTGGCGGTTCGGCCGTCTGGTTGAGACCCCGCGTGTTGCAACTGCAGTTGCAGCATCTGCGGCATTCCCGGCTCTATTGCCCGCGCTTGACGACTACCTAACGTTTAGCAGAAATGGTGTCGAGGCTAAGCATCGCGTGATCATTACGGACGGAGGCGTATATGACAACCTGGGCGTCTCTTGCATGCTTCCAGGCCGCTCAAGTGAGTTTAGTACGAATGTGTTCCCGGCGGATTTTATCATTGCATGTGATGCCGGACAGGGCATGCCGTCAGGGGCAAGGAGGCCGATTTTCTGGATGTCGCGGATGCTGGCGACCGTTGTCACCATTCACCGGCGAACGCAGACCCTGACGCAGAATCTGCTACACAGGATGGCGGCGAATGGTGAGATTCAGGGATTCCTTATGCCATACCTTGGACAGTCGGATAACGCATTGCCCGTCCGACCTGCGGATCTGGTCAAGCGTGAACACGTAGTCGACTACCCGACAAACTTCAGCCCGATGTCAAAGAACAACATTGATCTTCTCAGCAAGCGTGGCGAGCAACTGACGCGATGCCTCGTAGCTACTTACGCGTCAAGCCTCTGAAAAGCCGCCTGATTGCTCAAAGCACTTAAGACCATTCGCTATGCCTGAACTCTCAAAGGACGTCATTGCACTTCTACAATATCTTCTTCCCGGCTTTCTTGTTGCATGGGTGTTCTATGGTCTTACCTCGCACTCAAAGCCATCTCAGTTTGAACGAGTAGTCCAAGCGCTCATCTTTACGCTAGGCGTTCGAGTACTCGTTTTTTGCGAACGCTTAATATTGGAGTATGTGGGTCAATGGAGAGCATTCCGCTCGTGGGACTCCGACGCGGATTTGGCGTGCTCTCTAGCCAGCGCTATTTCACTCGGCTTTACTGTTGCGTTCGTCATAAATACGGATCGCTTTCATGGTGCTCTCCGAAGCCTCAGGCTCTCAACTCGGAGCGCTCATCCATCAGAATGGTGTGGCACTCTTTCTGAGCAGGTGCGCTATGTTGTGCTGAATTTTAAGGATGACAGGAGGCTGTACGGTTGGCCAAAAACATGGCCGTCCGATCCAGAAAAGGGACATTTCTTCATTACAGTACCTTCGTGGATAGATGCAGACGGCAAAGATCATCCATTGGAATCTGTCGAGGGACTGCTTGTGAATGTCGCTGACGTGAAGTGGATTGAATTCATAAACTAACCGGAGTCCGCGTAATGGCTACTAAACCCAACACACCATCCATCCCTTCAAAAGCCCCCCAACCTCCACAGCGGCGAGAACAGGCGAATGTAAACCCGCCCCCCACCTACCAAAAACCCGTCGCTCCGCCTTCACCACCCAAGAAATAGGTCGAGCCTAACATCCAACCCGACCAACTGCAGGCGCGTACTTGCGGAGTCTCTCAAAGGCTCACGTGCGAGCTCCGCATATCGGCGGGCTAGACCACTTCGACTCTATATTGCCCAATGCAGAACGGCCCATACCCGACGGAGCCAACGTTGGTTCTTCATGCGTATGGCCGGGAAATGCCTGCTACAGCGACCGTTCAAGAATGTCGGCAAGACGAACCCCTGCCTTTTGCAGTTGCTCCTTCACGACTGCCGTCGCGTCCTTCGTGTATTCGCCGTCCAGAAAAATCACGTCGGCCGTGGTCGTGACGGAGTTGCCGTCTTCATCCTTCCGCTTTATCGGCATCGACCGGTGTTGCAGCCGACCCAAGTTGTAGGTTGTCGCCTTCGCAATCTTGTGCGATTCGATAGCCCAGTCTCGCGGCGTGCCCTGTTTCCACGCCGCGGCATTCGATCCGGTGATCCCGACGGCAAGCGTACTTCCAACTTCCTGCTCGGATGTGCCGAGTGATTTGACAAGCTCCGTATCCCAGTACGAGTGCAGGTTGAGCTTGTCTTGCGTGACGCGATGTCTGCCGAACAAGATCAGCACATCATTGCCGCCACGGTCGTGGTCATGTTCAGCCGCGTGTAGCGGCTGATGCACATCTCCCACGAAATGCAGCAGGAACTTCAGTGCCAACAGCTTCTCAGTCCTGGAGCTTAAGCCTGACAGTTCCTTCGAGAATTGCTCGATCTTGCTGACCACGCAATCGTCTGCAGGTCCCTTGCTAGCAGGTTTCCCCGCCTGCAGCGGCGGAAAACCTCTGCATGGCAGATCGATATCAGGTGTCTCGCCGTCGATGTCAATATCGACAAAGTGCCACTGACGAGTCGCAAGGTAGCGAACGCGATCCGAACTACGGTCCGAGTCACGATACTTGTCCGCCCAAGTGGTGCGATCAACAAAGTCTGCGCCGGTAAGTTGATCGCGATCCGCTGCCAGGATCGCATCGACCTTTTCGCGGGCTTCCGGAGACAAGCGACTGTAGGCAATCACGCCAATGATGCGATGACCCATATCTCCCCAGGCTATTGCTTCCCGAACAGGAAGCAGGCTCGCGGCCATGACGACCAGAAGGTTCAAGCAGTGTTGCACCCTCATGTTTCTCTCCCCAGATATCCGATTTAGATAGGCACATGCCGGTTAGAGGTACAACCGCCTGCCCGAAAGGACGTGATTCCAACCTGCGTGTGGCCGCCTCAAGTTGCATCCAAACTCTTTGAGCGCTGTTTCTTTTCAGCTCCACACAAGCGTTCCAATCCAATCTTCACTCGGTTGACGTGGCGCATTTTCTCTCAGTCAGAAAATGCGCCGATATGATGACGCTGCATTCAGCGGCGGACGGCCTCAATAAAGCTGAAAACCCCATCAAATCAGCAATTTCTTTAAGCGTCCGCCAGAGTGCTTCTGGAAGAGAGAACCCATCAAAGCCCACAAGAAACAAACCCGCAAGCGCTTCGAACAGCGGAAACTCAAAGCGCCCCCCATCCCTTCTCATCCAGAGGCTAAGTCGCTTGAGCTTGGAATGGATAATGGAATACCTCTCGTCGAACTGAAGAGTGACCCCTAGTTGATCCAGTTGAGATAGCTCACGGTACGCGGTCACAAACATTGGGTGATTCTCTGCTGTTGCCAATCTCAACGCTTCTTGCATAGCTTGCAGATAGTTCTTCTCTCGGGCCTCGAGCAGAGAGAACAGGCGGTCTTGAACCAAGTAAGAATTCCAGAAGGGCGCCGTCCCGGCCAGCTCGTCAAAGCAACGCTGCTCCACATTGAAAAGCAAATCGCTGCGCTGGGAGCTCAGCTGATAGGCCCGCTTGAGTGTCAAACCTTCACCTCCCAGTTGGTAGCTTTGACGCTTGGCGCAGGCTTGAAGAATGCCTTCGGTGAAACTGAAGATCTCTGGAGCTGAAATCGTTAATGCGGCATTGGGCAACTCGCTCTTCAAGAGCCTTGCCAAGCTGGTATCCAGTGGCAAATCCACATATCGGGGGGATCGCTCCGACACCCATCGAACGAATCTTTTTAGGTTTTCCTCACAGTCCCCAACAAAAACTGCAGTCTTCAAATCGAGGGGGTTGATCGCCAACCAATAGCCTCTGGGTTCGATCCGCAGGGATCTGATTGCAATAGCCTCAACGAATCCGTGATTGCCAGCTAACCCATCTGCTGCAGCATCCTTGAGCGCATCCAGAACCGTCTCGAGAGCGAGCCCCTCGCCTCGCGCGAGGGCTCTAACGCTTGGGTAGTCAAGTATTGCCCGGGCAAGGTGCTGTTGCATGCCTTGCGTGATCTTGCCGCGCCCGCTCAAGTACGGCACCTGCGCAATGAACGTCTTCCCACAGTCACGGCAAAGAAATCGTGGCCGAGAAGCTATGAGATGAACAGGCTTGCCGTCGGAGGCAGGGCAATCCCGAAATGATGACTTGCGCCCGCCATGCCTTCGCGTACGAGACCCCGAGCATGATGGACAGGTATTTTCAGCGAAGGGAAAGCCCGCCTCGATTGTCCATATGCCATTTCTCTGCCGAAGCCCATCGACATGTCCGCCGTGAAGACGAATTCGCGCGAAGAATTCTGATGCAATGATTTTTCCGCTCCCGGGATTGCAACCGAAAAATGATCACTAGCGGGTTTCTTGATTGCAAGCGTTTCTTTGTTTCCAATCAAGGTTCACAAAATTACTGCACGAAGTACCAAAAATGGATTGGAACTTCTTCGGACGAAGTTTCGGTGATCTACGCCGGAAATATGGGTTGCGCCAGAAACAGGTCGCGTACAACGGAGGAGTATCGCCCTCCTACGTCGCTTCGCTCGAAGGTGGGCGTCGGCCGCCTCCTGGAGACGATGGTCTACAGAAAATCATCGCAGCACTAGGCGCCACGGAGGACGAAAAGGCGCACCTGGTTCGCGCGTCTTGCCTCACGCAAATTGCGCGCGTCATCCATGGGCATTCCGAGATGTTCCCTGCGGCTTCGGCCGCAATCAGTCTTCTTGAAATATCGCCGCAGATGAGCCCCGCGGAGGTTTCGGCAATCCAGTCTCTGGTTGAGGGCTATCGCTTCAGGACACTGCTGCCGCAGAGGAAGGAGTGAAACGTAAACGAAAAAACCGCACGAGCCTGTGAAGGCTGGCGCGGTCTGACGATGCTCGTGCTGCGTAGGGGTACGCCAGTGTCGAGCCACTCGCCGGGTCCGTCAAGTCCATCTCAAGCCCCCGTGCATTTCTGCTTCCCTCATCAGTACGCCGGCCAGTTCACTTTTGAACTCTCGGTGCACCCAGGGTAGCCCTGCGTCCACGAAAGGCAAAGAAGATGGCCGACCGCCAATTGATCTCTCGCTCTGATGCGTGGCAACACGCACGTTCATGCAGTAGACACATCCCTCGCAAAGTGGCACCGAAGATCGCGCTTTGCATAAGAGGGTTGTGACATGCCGCGTCCCAAAATCACACCCAAGTATCTCCGTAGCATCATCGATGAAGGCTACGGGACTGGTTTCGGTGAGGAGTACCTGCCACTCCTACAAATTCATCGATGGAATCCTTCTCCGTTGTCAGTTCAAGTCCGGAAGGCACTTCCTCCCTTTAGACGTCCATGTCATTTTCTGTCGCATAGCGAGTGGTTCATTGCGCTGCTTGCAGCATGGTGCGGCGCATGCGTTCGGGAGCAATATCCGCTTTGGCCGTGGCCGCACCCACACCCCGAGTTCGGGCGCAATCTACGGGAGGACGCCGCTCTGCCTCGCTCGGCGGGCATGCTGGAAATCTGCCTAGCGGCGGCAATCCGGCACGGAAATTTTCCTGGCACCAAGATCCCATATCTATGGACCATCGATCTTCTGCTCATGCTTCCTTGGATCGCGGATCCGAGAAAGCGGACAACTTTGGTTTCCATCAAACCGCTTGAAAGTGAGCGTTATCTTCGCATTGACCCTCTGGACCGAGGGGCGGAGAAATTGGAAGCTGAGCGTCGCTTTGCCGCAGACATTCACGCGACATACTTGATCGGCGACGCAAGCCTTTACCCCGAAAAAATCTTCGCGCAACTAGAGAGCATCGTGGGCTGCGCAAACTTGCCAGCCGCGCACCATCTGACACGAATTCTGAAAGATTTCCTCGATGCCGACGGCCCTGAAAAAGCCCAGCAGGAATCGTTGACGGAAACTCACGCGCGCCTCCGACAAGACTGGAATCTGCCACTCCATCACGCTACGTTTTTGCTCGATCACATGCTGTGGCACCAGCATATCGACTGCGATCTGAGCCGGCATCTTCACCGCAACCGGCCACCCCGCCCAGGCGGAAGACGGCTCCGCCGAGGCCTGCGCGACATGCTAGGCGGGGGCACACCGTGAATCAATTCATCACGCGCCCGCCATTACCTGGCCAAGTAATTGCGTCCCATCACGGAGATGCTGACGTTGAACGTGAGGGCGAGTTCTTCAGAGTATTGCTTGTAAACTCAGCAATCGATCGAATCGTCTTTATTCGCGCAACGCCAAAGCGGTCAGCAGGCCGTCTGTACTTCAGTTCTCCCAGAGTTGAAAAGCTCTCATGGCTGCTTTCCCCAGTCATCAGTAAGCAATTCACTGTCCTTCCTGGCGGGCTTCCTTTGCGGCCGGATGTGCGAGCGACAGCCGAGGAACTGGACAAGAAATACCTCCAGAAGGGACAGGAGCAGTCGTTCGCCCGCAAGCAACGAACCGAGCGATATGCCTTTGTCGAAGCGCTGATCAACGCCGCAGGCTCCAATGAAAGCCTATTTGATCCAGATATAAGGGCCGAGCAAATCTGTAACCTTGCTCAGAAGCTTGGGAACACTCCAGAGAAAACAAATAGTCTCCGCCGACGCATCACGGATGCTTTGCACCAGTATTGGGCCGAGGGCTCCCTGCCGGGGTCCGTCACGCCGTTCACTGCTCGCTGTGGAGGACGTGGAAAAGAGAGGAGGCTGACCACCAAGAAACCTGGCGCCCGCAATATCCCCACCCGGGCAGGTGAGCCTAACGCCACGGGGCACATTCTTTCGGAAGAAGAAAAGGCAATGTGCGGATTTGGCTGGCGGAACTACTACCTGAAAGGCACGACGATCGCGAAGGCTCACCGGAAGTTCCTACGTCAATTTTTCTCCGACGTGGTGCTTGACGAAAACGGTGACCCCAAACGCCAAGTTCGCGCCGACTCCCTCTGCCCTACCAAGACACAATTCGAGTACTGGGGATTGCGGCGATCAGAGGGTCACGAGTCCTGGAGGAAGCAACTATCCCCCCGTGCCCTTGCCCGCATAGGCCGCGTACTGTTCGGTGACTCCAACCAGGCAATCGTGAAGATTGGTCAGCGAGGCGCTATCGACTCGACAACAACAGACGTCGAACTGGTTTCCGTGATCGATCGACTAAAGCGGATCGGCCAAGCCCATCGCGTTTTGATCGTCGATGGAAAGTACAAATACATACCCGGCTTCTACATGGGCCTGGACGCTCCTGGCAGTCTGCCGGTTCAGCTGGCGTACCTTCATGCGATGACAGACAAGACTGAGTGGCTACGTTGGCTAGGTCTAGAAAATCAGGATCCGAACAACTGGATCCCGATTCGATTTTCTGCGTTACACGCCGACAACACTGATGCGCGTGCCAAAGCAGCGATGGCCGCAATTGGCAACGCGCAAACAGGCATCAAGTTCATCGCTGTTTCGCGGTCGGACCTCAATAGCGATGTAGAGACCACACATCACTCATTTCATCGCCTTGGCGATCACAATCTTGCGGGCACCACACACGGCCAACGCACGGAGCGCGGCGAAGAGCGAGCAGATGCTCTGGCCCGATTAACCATCGTGGAAGCCATTCGTGAAACAGCACGACTGATTTACCTGTGGAACACGATGGAGATCGACATTGAACCGACGCTGGAAATGCAGCGTGACCTCGTTGAAAAGGGGATCAAGCTAACTCGTGCCAACCTGACTCGCTGGGAAATCGAGCGTGGCAACTTGGCCACCTGCCTGCTAAGCGAAGCCGACGCACGAATGGCTCTGCTCATTCCGATCCGAGGCACATTCACACAGAAAGGCATCCAACTCCTGGACCCAAGAAAGGGGGACAAGCGAGAGTTCATTCCGAATGTCAGGTACGTCAGCAATCATAAAGTAGTACATTCCAAATGCATTGCCTCAAAAGTATCCCGCTCGCGCGTGCTGGCCACGAGCTTCGACGATGATTTCCTGCATGACCCCTATCGGCCTAGCGAAATCTACTACCGCGATCTCCACACAGGTGAACTGATCCCGCTAGAGGCCAGAACCTCCGATCCGGGACTTCTCGAAGAGTGCGCATTGCCTGACGTTCAGCAGCTTGGAGACGGCAACAAGCTTCGGCAGTACGCAGCGGAGAGGTCGCGGGAGCGCCAGATCAGTGATGTTGAGGGCGAGCAGGAGCGGACAAACCAGATCGCCGAGGAGGAATATCAAAAGGACTTGGCAAAAGCAGGAAAGCCTCCGTCCAGATCCTCGATTCGCAAAGGCAAGAAGGCAAATCGGGAGGCCGAGAAGGAAGAGCTTCTGTACGGACAACCGCTCGTCCCCCCCGAAAGTGACACGGCCACCGAAGTTGCTTGCGAATCCGAGGACGAGCTTGATTCCGATGGCTCAACCAAGCCAGCGCAAGCGGAGCACGTCGTCTCAGAGCCGCCGACCAACGATCAGAAGGTCGCCACGGCAGCTCCGGCGGCGCAGATTTCCTCGCCTCCAGCCAGGAGGAGGTCGGTCTTCACCCAGATCGTTCGGGATCGTCAAACGGAGATGTCTCATGCATAACTTGAACTCAAGCTCCCAAGCTCATTGGTTCAATGCGCCAAACCTTCTTACCGCTCAACTGCCGTCCTACTCGACTCCAGCCGAGCTCGCTCGCGCTATAGCGTTCGATCCCCTTGAAGGATTGGACCTCTCTCAACTGACACAAGTCGAGATCGACTGCCTTCTCGTAGGGGAGAAAACACCACTAGAGCCAACCTCTCAGTGCATCCGAACGACGCTTACATGGAACAGCATGCTTCACGCCGGCTTGCGCAGGCGCAACCCGGAATTTGCCGCAGCACGTCGACTCTATTGGGAAGCGGTAACTCACCAACCCAATGACAAGACCCATCCGTTCTTGACACCGACTCGAGGCATTTCAGTTCAGATCACTAAAGGTTCCACCGGAACGGGCAAAAGCGTAACCATGCAGCGTTTTTGCAGTCTGCTACCGCCATTCATTCGCCATGGAAAGAATGAAGAGGCCGGATGGCAGGCGATGACCCAACTCGTCTACCTTGAGGTGTCGATCAGCCACGACGGTACTCGCGGCGGTTTCCTGACAGGCATTCTTCACGAGATGGACAAAGTTCTGGGCACAACCTATGCGACCGACCTTCCGAGAAAATTCAAATCAGTCGAGAACCTTGCTGTCGCCACTGTATGTCGATTGATTGCACACTACACCGGCATCATATTCTTAGAGGAGGGGCAGCTACGTAACCTCGTCATTGGGCCCCATTCTCAGCACATTCAGAATTTCCTGCTGATGCTTATGAATTCGGGAATACCAATTGTGTTCCTCGGCAACGAACTCGCGTTCGACTGGATAACACATAGCCAGGACTCCACACGCCTGTACAGCACTCCCTGTGAGCACTTCACACCTGTAGGGGCGATTGCGATCGACGAAGATGACCGTGTCGATGCGGACACGGACTGGGACGCCATCGGCGGAGGCGTCATGCGCTTCTATTGCTTAAACATACCCATAACAGACCCCGACGAATGCAAGCGTCTCCTCCGCAGGTATAGCGGTGGTATTGCGCGGCTGGCGCTCTGCCTGTGGTGCATGGCTCAAAGAGACGCCCTCTTCGGAGAAGCGGATAGCTTATGCCCGGAAGACATCACCGCAGTTTATGAGTCGCCCCAATTCAGGAAGCACCGTCCGTTAGCAGACGGCTTCACGTATAGGAATGCAGAACTATTGATGGAACAGCAGGACGTCGACGTCGGTTTCTATAAAAAGCACTGGCAGTTCAATGAAGTCCCAAGCGAAGGCGTTGAACAGCAATCAGGCGCGCCGAATCAAGCGGGTAAACGGAAGAGCAATGCAGGGTCGAACCCAGCTACCGGTGGCCCCACGGCTGGACAGACACAGTTCAAATCGGAGCAGACCAAAAAAACAAACAAGAAAGCCAAACGTGAAGAGCTGAACAAGACTTTATCTGACGATGACCTGCGCAGAGGTCTCAAGAAAAGCCATATGGATGGGCTCGCAGGCGTGATTGCAAATGCAGGTGCCGAAGCATGAGCGCGTCGCTCTTGCTCTCTCCGATCTGTCACGACATCACCCTTTATTCAATTGTGGGCCTTACCGCTCGACTCAATGGTTGCGACGGACGAGCTATGAGTCAATTGCTGTTCGGGTCGCCGTATGCAGGCCTTCGGCATGATTTTCCATCGAACCTTGATCACTTCTGTTCTGCGACGCAGGGTCAGTACGGCGAGCCAGCGTGCATTGTTAATGATTTCACGACCATTCCTTACTTCCTCCGATTCAGATCGGCGCCATCACGCGAAGAGGCTTTGCAGCATATGTGTGGCGGCTCGGTCGAGCATCTCAAATTTTCCCTGGGCCTCCCTCCATGTCCGACTGGCGCGTTACTTCCTCTGCGTCATTGCATGGAGTGCGCCAGGAACGATCTGAACCAATTTGGGTTCGCCTACTGGCATAGGGAGCATCAGCTACCAAGCACACTGGTATGCCCGGAACATGGGTGTGCTTTGCACGAGGCCGGCATCAGGGCGGACGGGACCGGCTGGACGAGTCTCCACTTGCCTTTGGACTCGCGAGATCATGGAGAGAGTCCGGTCCCACTTATAGATCGGCCCACTGCCCTGTTCTGCCAATTGGCAAAACTGGGGGGCATGTCGCTGCGAAGTGACCGCGGTGACATGAGCGCCGCAACACTCCACCAAGCCTATCTGCATGGCATGAAGCAGAATGGATTGTTGACGCGCACAGGACAAGTTAGAGCCACAGAGTTTGTGGGACGGTTTGAACGCACTTACCAGCCACTGGCAACCGTACGTCCCTTCGATCGGATCGTTACTCCGCGCTGCGTTGAGGGAATGCTAAGGCTTGTGAGAAAGCCGCGATCGCCAGCGAATCCGGTAAGCCATCTGCTGTTGATTCACTTCCTGTTCGGCACATGGGACCTCTTCAATGCCGTGGTTTCCTGGGAGGGTCACATGGGGCCGCCTGCATCTTCCGAAGCGAGTCCAATTGACCTCCCTTGCCACAATCCGATAGGACCAAGTGCGCCGGCTCACCTGATTGGGCCTCTGTTGGCCATCTCGCAGAAGCGCGAGGCGGGAAATATTTCCCTTTCGAAGGCGTGCCGTGAAGAAGGTGTCGATGTGGGCACCGCGATGCGCTGGTTGGCAAAGCTTGGCCAGCCGGTCCCGAAGAGGCCCAAGAAGCTGACCGATGGAGTGCTCTCCGAAGCCAGACGCTTGCTTGATGATGGACTCCCCTTGGTCCTCATCGGAGATCAACTCGAACTGTCCGAATCCACCATAGATCGAATTTGCTCTGAGTCACCAGAACAAATGCAGCGATGGAAAGCTGCCAACCTGGAATGGAAACGAGAGAAGTACCGACAGGCATTCCTGTCAGCCATCGCCGCCGAGCCAACCATCACCAGAGGGCAACTCCGAAAACTGGAGGGTGGTGGGTTTAGCTGGCTATCTCGGCATGACCGCGCGTGGCTGACTGAACGACTTCCAGCGCCCTACTCCGCCGTTGCAAGACCACGGATCAAACGTCGCCCAAGGGTTGACTGGGAAGCACGCGATGCAGAGTGCGCTCGCGCGATCGCCCAGCTCGCTTTCGACTTCCAGTTGCAGAGCTGGGAGAGGATCAAGCCGCCCGCGATACTCCGGCGTTTGCCCAAGCTCTCGTTTTCACCGCGGCTAGACCGCCTTCCCAAAAGCCGAGCCGCGATTGCAGAAATCTTGCAGCACACGCATCGGTCATCCGACTAGAACGACTGAGGAAAGATCGTTGAATAATATGCAGCTGCCCACCATCCTGCCCGACGAACTGGGAAGCGGGTTCCTAAGTTTTGTTAGTCGCATCAACAACGTTACAGAAATCCAAATGCTCAGAGTGGTCCGAGATCGAGGAATCCGAACGAGGACGCGCGCCGCTGAGATTGGTGTTCTGGCAGGATTGTCTGAACGGGACCTTGTACGGAGGCATTCCGTATTGGCCTTCTACCAGCTATTCAGTTACGACTCTTTTGCCTCTACTCGCATTCCTGTGGCACGGCACGGATGCAAGATATTCTCAGGTAGAAACGGCCAGCTTTCGCATTGCCCGAAGTGTTCGTTCGAGGATGCCGAGACTTGGGGCAGATCGTATTGGCGGAGGCTGCATCACGTTCCAGGTATCTGTTGGTGTCTGAAACACAAGATTCCATTGATGCGACATTCATCGGCCGCTCTCAGCGAACAGCCACATGAGCTTATAGGTACCGGAGTGCCGTGTATCGATGAACCATTCCCGGACCGCTGGGATCTCGAATATCGATACATGCTCAACGTGACCAGATTGCTCACGGGCCAAAACCAGATTTCAATCGCCCGTTTGTGGAGATGCCTGTACGTCCATGCCATCCGCGACTGGAGGTGCTTTGGAAAGGAAGCCCCGCTTCTGAGCGACGTCGCCTATCAGAAAACCTCACACAACTGGTGGTACGAGGCGCTTGGACATCCCATGGGTAAGCGTCCAGGGGCATTCACTCCTGAGATCGACGCGTTCTTCCATAGCGGCTCTTCCGCTGGCCGCATCCTAGCGATGATCGTACTTCTTGAAAAAGATCATTCTTGGGCAGTCGGCTACTGTTCCAAAAGAGCCTTGAACTGAGAACTGTGTGCAGAATCCGTGTGCGCAAATCAAACGAGACGCACTTTTCTAAGTCACCTGTCTGTAACTCCTAAAAGGACTTCTAAATGACGAAAACGTATGCACAGCTCCAGAAGCAGATCACCGCCCTGACACGTGAGGCAGAAGCACTAAAACGCAAGGAAGCAGCTGAAGTTGTCGCTCGCATCAAGCAAGCTATCGAAGCTTACGGTTTGACAGCGAGCGACCTTGGTTTAAGCGCGAAGCGTGGTCCGAAGCCAAAGCTCGATCAAGACTCAACGAAGAAGGCGACGACTAAAACAAAGAAGAAGCGCTCCCAGATCAAGTACCGGGATGGCACAGACAATACCTGGGTTGGACGTGGTCCTCGACCACAATGGCTCCGCGACGCGCTGGCGCAAGGGAAAGCTCTCGAGGACTTTGCGGTTTGATGAGCACCAACGCGCAAGCCGGTGACGCATATTCGGCCAAAGCGGTCGGTCGCGGTAACAACGCACAACGACCGCTGCCACCAATTAGCCGCCAGCGACGTTCATCCTTCGCACGGAAGGTCATGGACTTGCACTCACTTTTGGCACAGCCGGTCGGACGCGACCGCGGCACCTTGGGGCACTATCTCGACGGGACTTGGTCACGGCGCCCGTGCTCACTGGCGATTGCCCCGAGCCCGGCAATTGCGAAGCTGTGCAGATGTGTAATGACAACTTTGCGAGGCATACGACGGGTTTGATCCAGAGGGCCGGGTGCGCCCCTCGCGCCCAGCAGCAGCATCGTGCACGGCGCCACCACGCTGACCACGCAGCGCACGAGCGCGGGGTCGTCCGCAGGAATCGCCGTGATGTCGCTGAGTATCTGCTTAACGATGGACAGCTTGGCGATCACTTCCGCCTGAAACAGTACAGGGAAATGCCCTGAAGGCGCGAAGACTTCCTTGGCCAGCACGTGGATATGCCATCCCAGCTGACGTCTGGTCGCTTGCCGTACCAGGCCGCCAATCATTGCGCGCAACTTCGCCGTTGCGGACAGGCTGCTTTCAGCAATGCGGCGCAGATCGTCCAGATCGACAAGGCGTCGGTGGGCCTCAATCAGCACGGCCTGGTAGAGCCCTTCACGGCTGCCAAAGTAGTAGTGGATCAAGGACAGGCTCACTTCCGCCCGGGCCGCCACTGCTTTGGCTGTGGTCGTTGCGTAGCCGTCTGCGGCGAAGAGTTCGCCTCCCGCCTCCAAGAGTCGCTCGCGGGTTGCATCGCCGTCGGTGCGGCGTCTATTTAATGATTTCGTCATCATTCTGCATTGAAAAATGTTGTGTCAGCGATTAATCTGCAGATACGAGATTGAATCCGATTCAAACTCGTCCGCAGCCGCGCTCCCCGGTCATATCTCTTTAGTGTTTTGCGCGCGGCGAGTCAGGCATCAACGTTTTTTGATTTTCTAGCACGGGCCAAGCCCTTCTAGCTCATCAATAACAGTCACAACTCAACAGGGGAACAGCATGCAAACACAGCACTGGTTCTACACCGTCTGGCCGTTCATAGGGATAGGCGGCGCAATCGTAATGTTTGTCATGCTGTTGGCGACCGACACATTCCGCGCGAGCACCACAGTATCGCGATGGCGTGATCCGGAGTGGCTGGCATGGCTGGCGGTGCCGTTTTACTGGGTCCATCAGTTCGAGGAATACAGCCTGCCGACGATTGGTCTTCCTTACTCCATTCAAGAAATGATCTGCGAGAAGATCGGATTCCCGCCGTATCCGGATTGCCCGATTCCGCTGGCCTTCTACCCAGTGGTGAACATCGCACTCATGTGGTTCGGGGCACCGCTCGCGGCATACATTTTCAGGCGCAACGTCCTTATCGGCCTCAGTTTCTGGGGTCTGCTCTTCGCCAATGGATTTGTGCACACCTTCGGCGGAATCGCGGCGGGCGCTTACAACACCGGTTTGTGGAGTGCGCTCTTCCTATTCATTCCGTTCTCTCTCTGGGTCATTTACGTCAGCGCGATTCGCGGCCCATACAGTGGCAAGGTCGTGGGCACGGCATACGCCGCCGGAGCTCTCACGCACACGTTCCTTTTCATGGGCTACGGGCTTTACAAGGCCGGGCTGTTCGGCGATGCGGGCCTACTGGCCTATGCCGCGCTGGTCGGATTCATGCCGATCATCTTGGCGGCCATTGCCAGCAAGTTCTTCAAACCTGAATCGTTGCGGCCAGTTCCGCCGCGATAGACAAGCGCGTCCTGGAGCAAGCCCGGGTCACTCGATTCCTTCGATATCGGAAAGGCGATATGCGCTCCTCCTCGCCAAGTCTTCGTTGCGGGCGCGCATTGTTGCCGCGCATGGTGTCGTGCACGGCATTGGCGCTTTGTGGCCCTTGGGCGTTTGCGCAAACGGCAGCGCCCAGCGTGCCGACCGACAAGGCACAGGAATCTGCGCCAGCGCCGGAGAAGCCATCCCCATGGCTTCTCGCACCGGTTTTCACCAGCAATCCGAAACTTGGCACAACACTAGGTGCGACCGCGGGCTACCTGACTCGATTCGACGAGAAGTCTCGCCCTTCAATGTTCGCCACGACTTTGCAGTACTCGAGCACCGACTCGATTGTCGCAGGAGCGTTTGCGAGGACCTCCTATGACGAGGACCGCCAGCGGCTGAACATCGGTATGACCTACGGCAATATCAAGAACGACTACACCGACTATCTCGGCACCGGCGTTCCCTTGAAGAACAATGCCGAGTTGAGGTCAGGCATCCTGCGCTATCTCTACCGGGTTTCTGGCGACTGGTTTATCGGCGTTCAGGGGATCTATCAGAACTTCACAATTGCGGGCGCTACAGCATTCGATGAACAGGTGCTCGACGTCCTCGGTGTCGCTCCCTACAAGTCGGGCGGCCTGGGCGTCGTCGGCTATTACGATTCGCGCGACAACGACTTCAAACCAAGCCGAGGCTGGGTCGTCAGCCTGAACAATCTGGCCTACCGCGAGGCCTTGGGTGGTGCCAATAATTTTGACGTCTACCGCGCCGACTTCCGTCACTACATTCCGCATGGCGATGGCAATGTATTCGCACTTCGGCAGCTCAATCACCTGACCAGTGATGCGCCTACGCAAAACCTCGCGCCAGTTCAATTACGCGGCTACAAGACGGGTCAGTACACCGGCAAGTACGTGTCGCAGTTCGAGGGTGAAGAGCGCTTCAAGCTTGCACAGAGATGGACGGCCACGTTGTTCGCGGCCCTTTCCTGCACCTACGGCAACGGCAAGAGTTGCTCGGACAATTCCAACCTCTTTCCAATGGCGGGCGCGGGCGTTCAGTACATCCTTAAACCCGAAGTGGGTATCGTCCTGAATCTTGAATATGCACAAGGCAAAGCCGGCAACAGCGGCGTGATCCTGAAGACGGGCTACACCTTCTAATGTCACGCAGGAAATATTTGATCGGCCACTGATGTCCGGGCCGCACCTGCAATAGCCCAAGAGCACTTTCCTCTTCCAGGTTCGGTTGTTAGGCTTTGAGCCTGCCCACCGTCGGCCAACGACAGACATCACTACAGAGCGGCCGTTCATGGAATTGAGCGTCACCGTCCGCTTCGGCCGAGAAGCTGTCATAAGCCTCACGGAGCAATCGTTCCGTCGTCAATCGTTGTCGCGGCTGCAATTCAGCCACGATTCTCCAGTCCCACGCCTACGTTGAATTTCTCCTTCTGGGTGCGCATAAAATGCGCTAATCGACAAAGCGCTCCGAATTACGAGTTTTTTATTTCAAGCGCCCGACTGAATCGCGGAATTCGTCGAGTTTTTACGACTTTTCGGCATCAGATTTACCTTTATCCTCGGGCAAAACTCAATGAAATCGCGACTCACAGTTACGAGTTTTTTATCGTCGAATATCAAGCGCAGTAACAAAAAAGCCCCGATGAAAATCGGGGCTTTTTTATTGGGCAAGCGCCGGATCAGCTACGCGCCTGCGATGCGTCAGAGATAGATGACCGCAGGGAAAACTGTCACGGCCAGAACGTAAATCAGCCATTCGAGATTACGGCGCCCCAGAAAACCGGTGAAATGCATGATGAGTATGGCAATCGCAACACAGTAGTAAACGTAGAACCACATCAGGCAAACACTCCAGCAACAAGTCCAACGCCAATCCACACGGCAGCAACTACAAGCTGGCCGCCACTCTTCTTCTTTTCTGATTACTCTTCGATGTGCCGCAGCGACAGATCGATCGCACGCACGTCCTTGGTCAGGCCGCCAACGGAAATACGATCCACGCCTGTTTCGGCAATCTCGCGCACGCGCTCCAAACCCACGCCTCCGGAGGCTTCGAGCTGCGCTCGCCCTGCGGTGACACTGACCGCTTCGCGCATTTCGTCAATCGACATATTGTCCAGCAAGACCATGCGGGCGCCAGCCGCAAGCGCCTCCTTCAGCTCGTCGAGGCTCTCCACCTCGATTTCGATGAAAGCATTCGAAGGGGCGATTTCCAGCGCACGCTTCAGCGCCTGCTTCACACCGCCCGCAGCAATGATGTGGTTTTCCTTGATCAGGACGCCATCGTAGAGGCCGATACGGTGATTCTGTCCACCGCCCATGCACACCGCATACTTCTGCGCCAGACGCAGGCCCGGCAAAGTCTTGCGGGTATCGACGATACGTGCCTTGGTCCCCGCCACTGCGGCCACGAAACGCGAGGTCGTGGTGGCGGTGCCGGAAAGCAGTTGCAGGAAGTTCAGCGCGGTACGCTCGGCCGTCAGCAGGCTGCGCGCACTCGCAAAGATGTCGCACAACACCTGGCCAGCCTTGATCTGGTCTCCATCGCGGGCATGCCATACGACGGAAGACTCCGGATCCAGCATCTGGAATACGGTATCGAACCAGGCTGCACCGCAGAGCACGGCATCCTGTCGTGTCACGACGCGCCCCGTTGCAGTCGCAGCTAAGGGAATCAACTGTGCTGTAAGATCGCCCGTGCCGATATCTTCAGCAAGCGCGCTGGCGACTTCCCGCTGAATCTCGACGCGCAATTGCTGGCTCATCTGATGAGCTGCTGGATGAATTGCTGGTTGGGTCAAGGCCATGATCGTAGGTACTGCCAGGTGATCTGATGGCACGATTGTACACGCAGGGAGCAATTCATGAAGGATGTCGCACCAAGCATCGTTACGGCCCTGAGTGTCAGTCTTGGCACTATCCTGGCGCTGATCATCATTGCCTTGCTGGTTTATTGGTACGTACAGGACATCACGCAGAAGAAACACACCATTCTGCGCAACTACCCTATCGTCGGCCGGCTGCGTTATTTCTTCGAGCAACTCGGCGAATACTTCCGCCAGTATTTCTTTCTCGGCGATCGCGACGAGATGCCGTTCGATCGCTCGACGCGCTCGTGGATCTATCGGCTGGCGAAGAACGAAGGCGGCGTCATCGGTTTCGGCTCGACCTATCGCCTGATGGAGCCCGGCTCGTTGATCTTCGTGAACGCGCCCTTTGCGGTGCTTGAAGAGGACCGCCTGCCAACACCGCCGCTCATCATTGGCGCTGACCACTGCGAGACGCCTTTCACCGCGCGCTCCATCGTGAATGTCAGCGGCATGAGCTTCGGCGCCATATCAAAACCTGCAATACAGGCGCTCTCCAAAGGTGCCCACAACGCAGGATGCTGGATGGGTACAGGCGAAGGCGGCCTGTCGCCGTACCACCTCGAAGGCGGCTGCGACCTCATCATGCAGATCGGTACGGCGAAGTACGGCGTGCGCGACAGCGACGGCGCATTCTCGCTGGAGCGCCTGCGTGCACTCGCTGCGCACGAAACGGTGCGCGCGTTCGAAATCAAGCTCGGCCAGGGCGCAAAGCCGGGCAAGGGTGGCGTGCTGCCGGGCGCCAAGGTCACGCCTGAAATTGCGCGCATTCGCGGCATACCTGCAGGCCTCGATTCGATCAGCCCGAACCGGCACACGGATATTGCCAATATGCGCGAGCTCCTGGACTTCATCGAGCGTGTGCGCGACGTCACGGGCAAACCGGTAGGCATCAAGACGCCGCTCGGCGGCTGGCAGTTCATGAACGAGCTGTGCGAAGAAACGCTGCGGCGTGGTCTGCATGCTGCGCCCGACTTCCTCATCATCGATGGCGGCGAAGGCGGCTCCGGCGCAGCGCCGCAAGCGCTCGCGGACCACGTCGCCCTGTCCATTACGGAGGCCCTGCCACGCGCGGTAGATGCGCTGATTGCGGCGGGCATGAAAGAGCGCGTCAAGGTCGTCGCCTCGGGCAAGATCGTCACCTCGGCACGCGCAGCATGGGCACTGGCCTGCGGCGCCGATTTCGTGAATACGGCGCGCGGCTTCATGTTCGCCCTGGGCTGCATCCAGGCCTTGCGGTGCCACACCAACACCTGCCCGACCGGGGTCTCCACACACGACCAGAAGCTGCAGCGCGGCCTCGTCGTGGAGGACAAGACCACACGTGTCGCCAACTACTGCGACAACATGAATCGCGAAATCGACACGATTGCCCACTCCTGCGGTTTGCGTCACGCACGCGAATTCCGCCGGGAACACGTACGCATTACGCAGCCGACGGGACGCACCGAGGCGCTGTCAACGATTTATCCCTACCCCGCTACATCGTCCTGAGCTCTGCCCGCGATTGCCACCACGATCCCCGAAGCCGCGACGATCAGCATGCCCAGCAGCGTGTACCCGTCAGGCAATTGCCCGAAAATCAGCCAACCGAGCAAGCCCGCCCAAACGAGTTGCAGGTAGGTCACCGGCGCAAGCAGCGAGGCCGGCGCGTCACGGTAGGCCAGCGTAAAGCAAAGGTGACCCACAAAACCCAGGACGCCCAGGCTGCCATACAACACAGCGTCCAGCAGTGACGGCATCGCCTCGAACCAGAACCAGGGCAGGCTTACGCCGAACAATACGGTGCCCACCAGCGCCGAGTAGTAGAGCATGACGATCGGGTTCTCCGTGTGGCTAAGGATGCGCGTCATCAATTGGTAAGCCGTGCCTGCCAGCGCGGTCATCAATGCAAATCCCACGCCGATGGCATCAAGATCGCCGCCTGGCCGCACGACCAGAAGCACCCCCGAGAAGCCAACGAGGACAGCGACCCAACGCACCACTCCAATGCGTTCCTGCAATACGGGGCGAGCCAGCAAGACCACCAGCAAGGGGGCTACGAAGAGAATCGATGTTGCCTCCGCCAGCGGCAAGCGGCGCAGCGCGAACATCATGAACAAGGTGATGAAGAACAGGCACAGCGAGCGCAGCAGAATGAGAGCCCGCCGCTGCGTGTGAAGCAGCGTGCGCCCCATCGAGGGTCCGAAGATGACGGTCATCAGCAGCAGGTGCACCCCGTAACGCAGCCAGGCCACCTGGGGCACGGGATGGCGCAACGCGAGATAGCGGGACACGGCATCCATGCCGGAAAAAAACAACAAGGCCAGCGCGTAGACCAGCATGCCGCGTAGCGGTACGCGCGGCGTACCCGCAGAAGGGAGAAGACGGAGCATCAGGGAAGCGGCGGCAACAGACAGGAAGCGGTCAGGACGACAATATGCACCAGACCTGGCGAGAAACATATTCGGGATTGAATGGCCCGGGCGAACAGACACGCGCCCGACACGCAACGCCTGCACACCCGACAGTACTACGCCCCAAAGAACGCCCCGTCGCATGCGGGGCATATTGGTTCAAAAGATTCCGCGGCCGTGCTCGGCAAGTGGCTCACCCTGCAGGCGGTACGCCCATGTAAATCAAGGTCTGGAGGCGTCAGATGGAGGCGGAGCTGGCAACCCAAGCGGCTGATCTTCCAGCGTACCGAGTGCCCCCGCCGCGTCGGAAGCAGTCGCCGGGGAGTTGGCCGACCCCACTTCCGGCAGCATGGACTCGATCAGGATGGCCACACGCCGATTACGCGCACGCCCTTCCTGCGTCGAATTGTCGGCAACCGGCCGCTGGTCGCCATAACCCGCGGCAGTGAGCCTGCGTGGATCAACTCCTGCGCCTGCAAACAAGCGCACGACCGACGAAGCGCGCACGGCCGACAACTCCCAGTTCGACGCAAACATGGGCGTACTGATCGGAATCGTGTCGGTGTGTCCTTCGATGGTCACCGGGAATTCAGCCGGCGCAATGACTGCAGCCACCGCCATCAACGCACGCGTGGCGGGCGGCCCCAGCGCCGCTTCGCCCGGAGAAAACAGCACGCTTGCGTTGATTTCCACGGCAATGCCATGAATGCCTTCGTTCACCCTAACCTGCCCGCCTTTGACCAGAGGCTCGAGCACGCGACGAATCTCGTCCGCCATATTGCGCATCTTGGCGCGCTGTTTGGCGCGTTGCGCCTCGACTTGCGGATCGGCCTTGGGCGTATGTGCAATGATCACTGGAACCGGCGAGCCCGTAGCACTGGGGGGGGAAACAATGGTCGCCCCGATCACATTGGCCTCGCTCCGGAAGGCGTTCACCAGCGAGTCGGACAGCACCCGGTATTTGCCTTCGTTGACCGAGCTGACGGCGTACATGACAACGAAAAAGGCGAACAGCAATGTGATGAAGTCCGCGTAGGACACCAGCCATCGCTCGTGATTCTCGTGTTCTTCTTCGTGCCGCTTTCTCGCCATGCCGTCAGTTTTCCTGTCAAGGACCCGCAATTCCTTCAGACATATCGGCAGGCTTGTACCGTAACTTGACAGGCCCGGCCCCCGAAAACAAAAAGCCGTGGCATGCCACGGCTTTCTGTCATGTCACACCGACGCTCCGGCATGAGAGCTCCAGCGCCTACTCCGGCGCCACACCGCGAGGCACTCGGAACAGCTCGGTCGTCGTAATGACCTTGGTTTCAAGTGCACTCAATTCAGGGAGCGGCGCGCAATCCTCGCGCTTGCGTGCCTCGGGCAGACAACCCAGCACGCTGGCGTTCTTCTTCACGTCGGGATGCATGACCAGGATCGCACCCACGGAAAAGCTACCTGCACCCGTATTCGGAAAGGCGTACTTCAGCCAGACCGAGAAAGGAAAGTCCACCACGCTCTTGAGATTCTTGCTGTCGTCCGATGTCTTGCTGAAGTCGAAGTACTGCGCGCGTGCGGACAGCTCCACCACGGATCTTTCCACACTCACGTCACCCGAGAACATGCGCTGCGTGCCGGCCAGGAACATGCGTGCGCAAGCGTAACCACAGACACCCTGCACAACGGTCGTCACCTTTGCATCATGAACCGCGTGGGCTGCATACAGTGCGTCCTGAAAATCACTGCCGGTAGGTCCTTTCAGGATGACGAACTTGATTTCCGGCACAAGCGCAGTCTTGAGCTTGAGGACGTCATCGCCCGTTACCATCCCCGACAGCGTCAATACATTACCCTTGGCAACGTATTCCATTGAATTTGCAGCCGCAACGCCTGCGGCGAGCGAGCATGCCAATACGGCACGCAGCAGCGACATCCGGTTCATTCTTGTCCCCTTGTTTTGTTGTCCAGACCAGACAGGCCTGTTCTATGTGCATGGCATTCTACGCACTACACAGGGGGAATTGCACAACCGGAGATTTTTCGGGCGCACAGAGCCGCCATGCTGCAGTGAGCAGCACCACAACGACTGACCGCGAATCAGGCAACGGCGCGCAGACGCAAACGCTCGGTGATCTGCTCGGCAGACACGGGCCGGCTAAAGAAGAAGCCCTGCATTTCATCGCAGCCCACTGCGCTGAGTGCTTCGACCTGTTCCTCGGTCTCAACACCTTCGGCCACCATGTGCAGGCCAAAGCCTTGCGCGACGCCCGCAATAGCCGACACGATGGGATGCTGGGCGCAGTTGAGGCCCAATTCCTGCACGAAGCTGCGATCGATCTTCAGGCTATTCACCGGCAGTTTCAGGAGATAGGCCAAGGAGGAGAATCCGGTGCCAAAATCGTCGATCGATACACCAATGCCCTGGTCGCGCAGCAGACGGATCTTCTGTGACACGCTGTCTGCGTTATGTAGCAAGGAGCTTTCGGTGATTTCGATCTCTAGCGTGCCAGCCCGTATGCCGTACTGACGTGCCGTGCTTGCTACACGCTCGACGATGTCATCACGATCGAAATCGCGCGGGGACAGATTCAAAGACAAGCGCATGTCCTGACAGGGGCCGCGCTGCCACGCCCCCAACTGCGCGCACGCCTTCTCGATCACGCAGTCACTGATGGCATGAATCAGGCTGGTGTCCTCTGCGATCGGGATGAATTCGACGGGTGGAATTTCGCCCTTGACGGGGTGACACCAGCGCACCAGTGCTTCGACGCCGACGACGCGCTGATGCTGCATGCTGTATTTCGGCTGGTATTCGAGATACAGCTCATCGCGATCAATGGCGCGCTGCAACTCGCGCTCCAGCGTAATGCGCTGCATATGGGCCGCATCCATCTCGGGCTGGAAGTAGCTGTACTTGTTCTTGCCATGTGTCTTGACGCTGTACATGGCGATGTCGGCGCGCTGGATCAGTTGATCCGCAGTATTGCCATCGCGTGGAAAGATCGAGATGCCAAGACTGACCGTCGCGCGTAACTCGGTCCCGCCGATCTGGAAGACGGGTCGCAGCTCCTTGAAGATCTTGTCGGCGATCGTAGTGGCATCGTCGACGGATGCCAGATCAGGCAAGAGGATGGTGAACTCGTCACCACCCTGCCGCGCAAGCGTGTCGCCACGTCGCAGGCAACGTTTGAGGCGCGTGGCCAACCCATGCAACAGCTTGTCTCCCTCTGCATGGCCGAAGCTGTCATTCACGAGCTTGAAGCGATCGAGGTCGACAAACATCACGCCCAGCAGGCTATCTCGCCGCTGTGCCTGGGCAATGGAAACGTTGAGTCTGTCCTTGAACAGCGTGCGATTGGGCAGGCCGGTGAGCTGATCGTGGTAAGCCTGATAGGCAATCATCTCCTCGGCGCGTTTGCGCTCCGAGATATCGCGTGCCACCGCGTAGGTGCCGATGAAACGCCGCGGCATATTGCCATCGCTACCCGCGTACATGCCCATTGAATTGAGCGCGATGGTGACGAAAGCGTTGCCGGGCGTAAAGCCATCCACGCCCGACATGCCGTTGCCCCGTCGCAAACGCAATTCGATATTGGCGGAAGACCGACCACCGGTGCGCCGTTCGCACATGGCGAAGTGGCCGCTGTCGTGATCGTCCTCCCACAACAGTCTCTGGTATGGCTGGCCGATCAATTCGTGGCGCGGCATGCCAAGCAGCGATTCAACACGCGTGTTGATGTAGCTGATTCGCCCGTCCGGCGTGAGCGTGAAAATGAGGTCGAGCGAGCTCTCCACGACATAGCGATGCAAGCGCTCCGACTGCACCAGCCGCGAGCGCATCGCTTCGTTGCTGCGCGCGAGTTCAACCTTGCGTAGCGCGCTATCGACTGCGTGACGGAGTTGATCGGGGTGATAGGGTTTGCGCAGGTAGTCGCACGCGCCGCGTCGCAGACCGCCGACGACGGCTTCGATGGTGTCTTCGCCGCTGATGATGATGACGGCTTCCGGACGGTTACGACTGCGCAGCCATTCCATCACCGACAAACCGGTTGCATCCGGCAGGCGATAGTCGAGCATGACGAGATTGAAGCTGCGTGCCTCCAGCTCCAGCAAGGCTTCCGCCACGCTTGGAACGTAGACGAACTCCCGGTCTTCCGTCCCCAGCAAAGCGATCATGCTTTCGCCAAGCATGACATCGTCCTCAACCACGAGAATGCTGTCGATCAGGCTGAAAACTGCCGTCTCGGTAGGGTCAGAAAAAAGGCGTTCGAACTCGGACGATGCGTGGTCCGTTATATGGAAGGTTTCCCCCGAAACTTTCAACGTTTCCATCTGTACGCTCGCCCCCTCAGCTGCGAAGAAGTATCAATATCACAAAAAAATGTGAATTTATCAGGGCGATAACGATTATTTTCGATGGCAAGTACCCTCGGACAAATGCGAGGAAAACGCCGGCCAACGGAAGACGTCAGCTACTGCAGCCTAGCTGGCACTGCCCGGGACAGGCAGCAGGATTGAAAAGCTTGTGCCGACGCCACTGCGGGAGCGGCAGATCAGGCGGCCGCCGGCCTCGGCGATCAGGCTGCGCGTGACGGACAGACCCACACCGCCGTGCTCGCCGCCCTTGCTGCTGGCTTGCGGCAGCACGAGCGCCATTCCCTTGCGTGGCAGCCCTGGCCCGCTGTCTTCGACACAGACCTCGACCCATGCGCGGTCGTCCAGATTGATATCCAGCGTCGAGCGCAGATCAATCGTGCCGTGATGCACGATGGCCTCGGCCGCGTTCAGCACCAGATTGACGAGGATCTGCTTGAGCGCATCCGGCGGCACAGCGATCCGTGGCGCCGCCTCGGCAAGCTGCAGGCCAAGGCGTATGTCTTGCTGGATCAGCAGCGTTTCGTAGAACAGGCCTTCGACTTCACGCAACACCTCATTGGGCATGCAGCTGCTTGCGCCCGCTTCCTCCTCCACCGGCTGGCCCAACTTGCCCAGCAAGCGCTGGATGCGCCCGATCTCGGCACGCATCTGGCGCTGCATGTCGCGCACCGGCTGCGCGAGCGAGGCGTCCTTGTCGATGATGGCGAGGTAGTTGGAAATGACCGTCAGCGGATTACTGGCCTCGTGCGCAATACGTTTTGCATGCATGCGCTCTTTGGCAATGCCCTGCTCGACCGCCTTGGTGATCACCCCTTGCTGCTGCTCGAGACCAGCTGCGGCCGCGTGCGCAGCATCCACCATCAAGCCGATGAGCCTGCCGTCGGCGGCATCGACTGCGAGTGGTGAGCGCGCCGCGAGCGCAGCGAATAGGCAAGCCCCCTGGTGCCGATCAAATTGCCAAGGCAAGCATTCGAACTCGTCGACAGCAAGCTGGCGTGCCAGGAGCCAGTCCGCAGCCGATTGCGGACGCGCCGCAAGTGACGTCACGGCCTGCATGCAACGGCTGTCGGCATCGAACGTGGGAAGCTCGATATCCGGCACCAGATCGATGGCGGGATCGACGCGCAGCTGCTCATCCATCCCGGCGAGACTCAACAGCAACTCGCGTTGTCCCAGCAAGGCGCAACCTGCCCGCAGTCGCAAGGTTCTAACCTGCGTCGGCAAGCCACGGAAAGCCTCTTGCAGCAGGCTGGCCAGCATGGGTGCATGCAACACGGGTGTCGTGCCTGCCTGGCTCGCTCCAGCCTCGATGGCCATGCACTCGCTCGCCAGCTGGACGACCCAGGGTTCGGCCAGGCCTGTCAGCCTGACTGCATCTGCAACACGCTCAGGCTCTTCGGAAAGCAGGACGACAGCCGCACGCAACACCCGCACCAACCCCGGCATGGCAAGCACGAAGTTAACGTCGTCATGATGGAGCTCGATGGCCTCGGCCAGCCAGGGAATATCCAGAAACCCCTCGATTTGTGCCGCGAGCAAGCGGGCGTGATCACTGCCGTACTGGCGCATCTCGCCAGCCGCCAGTTGCTTCTCGCGCCCATCACTCACAGGGCCGGGATAGCCCACGCGCCAACACAGGCCCAGCTGCCCAAGGTTGTGCCAGAGCCCGGCAAGCCTGGCATGCGCCGGATCGCACAAACCGCTTTCTGCAGCCAGGCGCGACGCCAGCGTGGCAGTCCTGCGCGCATGAATGCCCAGCGTAGCGTAAGCCCCTTGCCGTGCATCCCCCCGCGCGGCGCAGACGTATAACCACAGGCATAGCAATTCATCGCCGACCTGCTCCACTGCAGCGCGCAGGGCAGTTTCGAATTTCTGCCCAGCCGTCACCTCCGGCACCGCCAGCAACAGCTGCAGACTGAATACCGGGCTTTCCTGCAAGCCAAGCAGCAAGGCCTCACGCGTCCACGCCCCGTGCCCCAACCGCGCAAACAGTTTCAGGGCTTCGTCAGCGCAGGCCGCATGAGGGCCCAGGATATGCAAGCGAGAAGAAGGGGCGGACCCGGCTCGGCGCACGGTGTAATTGTCTGAAAAACGAAGTAAACGATTCTAGGTGCCGCCCCCGAAGACAGGCGTGACAGGCTGCACGTACGACTCTACATGCGCGCCCCGTCCGTCTGCGCCCGACACACGGGCAGAATCGGTCAATCAATGCAAAAAAGCCGCTATGAAAGCGGCTCCCCCTGTTTTGCTCCAGCCTTGCCAGGGCTTACTTCAGGCCCAGCACATCCTGCATGTCGAACAAACCGCTCTTCCTCCCCTTCAGGAACAGCGCAGCGCGCATGGAGCCCGTTGCATAAGGCATGCGGCTCCCGGCTTTGTGCGAAATCTCGACGCGCTCCCCCAGCGCAGCGAACGTCACGGTGTGGTCGCCGACGATGTCGCCACCGCGCACCGTCGCAAAACCGATGGTTTGCGGATCGCGTTCGCCGGTCACGCCTTCACGGCCGTAAACAGCACATTCCTGCAGATTACGGCCAAGGCCCTGTGCCACCACTTCGCCCATGCGCAAGGCGGTCCCTGAGGGCGCGTCTACCTTGAAACGGTGATGGGCCTCATACACTTCGACGTCGTAGCCACTATTGAGAATCTGCGCAGCGACTTCCAGCAGCTTGAATACGGCATTCACTCCGACGGCCATGTTCGGTGCAAACACGACCGGAATGTCTTGCGCGGCAGCGCCAATCAACGCCTTCTCTTCCGGCTTGAAACCGGTAGTGCCGATCACCATCGCTTTGCCAGCCTGACGTGCTGCCTGCAGATGCAGGAGCGTCGCTTCAGGGCGTGTGAAATCGATCAGGCAATCCGCTACGGCAAATGCCGCCGCCACATCCGAACTGATCAGAACGCCGGTCGTGACGCCATTGAACTCCCCTGCATCGCGGCCAACCCATACGCTCCCATCGCGATCAAGCGCTGCCACGAGCTGCACTTCAGGTGTCTGCAGGGCGGCTTCGATCAGCATGCGCCCCATGCGGCCGGAGCTGCCGGCAATCGCGAGTTTGACTGTCATGGAATGTCCTGGAATGTCTTGAATACCAGGCCCGCAAGGGGCCTTGCTCAGAGGCGCGGCGCGCTTTGTGCGGCCGGCGCAGAAGCAGCCGAAGGTGCAGCAGGAATAGCCGCGATGACGTCGCCTTCGACGCTACTCAACTTGTTGTCCTTGAACAGCAAGGTGATGCGTCGGGTTTCGGCCGGTTTGCCACCCGCTGCGAAGCTGTAGATGTAGTCCCAGCGATTCGCGTGAAAGGGGTCTACCAGCAGCGGCGAGCCCATGACGAAGCGCACCTGCTCTTCAGTCATGCCCGGCGAGAGTTGGGCCGCCATCTCTTGTGTCACGTAGTTGCCCTGACGGATATCAATGCGGTACGGACGCAGTTTCTGCGTCACGCCACAGGCCGATATACCCAGCGCCACGACGGCGAGGAGCAGCAATTGACGACAGAGGGCGGAAGCCCCGATTGAGCGAATACTGAACATGAAAAATCCTGAGCGGGCCAGGTAGTTGGCGATGCATCGACCAGTAAATCCACTGGCACGTTCCACGCGGAAGCGCGAAACTATATCATAGCGCCCGATGGCGCCTGCCCTGCCGGGCGCTCTGCAGTCCGTCACGTTTTTTCACGCACCCTCACAACATTCGTCCCCGGAGCACACGATGGCAACCCCGCAAAGCCTCAAGAACATGGGCCTCAAGGCGACCTTGCCGCGTCTGAAGATCCTCGATCTGTTCCAGCGCAGCAACGAGCGCCACCTAACCGCGGAAGACGTGTATCGCCTGCTGCTGGCCGAAGATCTCGATGTCGGCCTGGCCACTATTTACCGCGTGTTGACGCAATTCGAAGAGGCCGGCCTGCTCAAGCGCCACCACTTCGAATCCGGCAAGGCCGTGTTCGAGCTCAACGAAGGCCATCATCACGATCACATCGTCTGTCTGAGCTGTGGCCGTGTCGAAGAGTTTTTCGACGAAAGCATCGAGGCACGCCAGCACGAAATCGCGGGCAAACTGGGCTTCACGCTGAGCGACCACGCCATGCATCTGTATGGCTTGTGCCACGCCTGTGCAGAAGCCAAGAAAAGCAAATAAGCCAACTCGGCGAAATAAAAAGGGACGCCGCGGCGTCCCTTTTCTTTTCTGCAGCAGCAGTTACATCACCGCGCCGATCTGCCATGGCAGGAATTCATCCTGCCCATATCCCATCACTTCGCTCTGCGTCTTCTCGCCCGAGGCGTAACGCACGATGGCATCGAAGATGCGCTTGCTGATTTCTTCCATCGGCACGCCATCCAGCAGATCACCGGTGTTCACGTCCATGTCCTCGCGCTGGCGATTCCACAGAACGTTATTGGTCGAGAACTTGATGGTCGGCACGCCGGCACAACCAAAGGCCGAACCACGGCCGGTCGTGAAGCAGATGACCTGCGCGCCGCCGGCCGCCTGACCCGTTGCCGAGACGGGGTCGTAACCGGGCGTGTCCATGTACACGAAGCCTTTTTCCGTCACCGGCTCGGCGTACTCATAGACGGCATTGAGGTTGGTCGTGCCACCCTTCGCAACGGCGCCGAGAGACTTCTCGAGAATCGTCGTCAGACCACCAACCTTGTTGCCCACCGAAGGGTTGTTGTCCATCTCCCCGCCATTGCGGCTGGTGTAGTCCTGCCACCAGCTGATGCGATCGAGCAGCTTTTCCGCCACCGCTGGTGTCGCAGCACGGCGCGTCAGCAAGTGCTCGGCGCCGTAGATTTCCGGCGTTTCGGACAGGATGGCGGTACCACCATTCGCGACCAGCATGTCGACCGCACCACCCAGGGCAGGATTGGCGGTGATGCCGGAATAGCCATCCGAACCACCACAGTTCAGACCGATGATGAGCTCGCTGACCGGCACCGGTTCGCGCTTGAATGCATTCGAGTTCGGCAACATGGCCGTCACCAGCTCGATGCCTTTGCGGATCGCGTGCGAGGTGCCGCCGAGGTCCTGGATATTCACGCTCTGCAGCATGCCCGGCTCCATGCCACCAAGCTGCTCGACCATCGGCGCGACCTGATTCACTTCGCAGCCCAAGCCAACGAACAAGGCACCTGCCGTATTCGGATGCACGGCGTAGCCGGTCAGCGTGCGGCGCAGCGCCAGCATGCCCTCGCCCTTGCTGTCCATGCCACAACCAGTCTGATGCACCAGGGAAATGACGCCGTCAATATTTGGATAGTCCTTCAGCAGCTCCGGCGTGAAGTGCTTGGCGATGTTGCGCACGACGGTGGCCGAGCAATTCACCGAGGCGATGACGGCAATGTAGTTGCGGGTGCCGACCTTGCCGTTGCGGCGCTTGTAGCCCATGAACGTTGCCGGCGAGCTCACCTTCGGCGAGTCGTGGCGGTCGGCACAGAAGGCATGGTCGCGCTCGAATTCGGCGACGGCCAGATTCTGCGTGTGCACGTGCTTGCCGATACCGATGTCCGACTTGGCAAAACCAATCACCTGGTTGTAGCGACGCACCGCTTCACCGGCCTTGATGTTGCGCGTGGCAACCTTGTGGCCCGGCGGGATCAGATCGTGAATAGCCAGGTCTTCCGAATCGATGCGATTGCCCGGCATGAGTTGCTGCGTGGCAATGATGACATCATCATTGGCGTGAAGGCGGATGGCGGCTTGAGGCATTTGGTTCTCCAACTGCACAAGGCAGTACTTCGGTATCAGGCGGGGACTTCAACAACGGGCCGCTGCGTAGGCGGCCCTTGATTCATTTCTAGCGCTTTTTAGAGCAACTCGTTGATAGCTGCTTTGACGCCTTCATCCTTGATGCGGTTCAAAGCCTTGGCAACCTGTGCAGCCAGACCGGGCACGGCTGTCAGGTCTTCACCCCACAGTGCTGTATTGGCGAGAACCTTCTGCACCAGCGCAGTCGCATCCTGACCCTCAGACCAGCCACTCCAGGCGTCGGCCAAAGCCTTGATGACGTCGGCGCTGTCCTTGATCGGATAGCTATTGGCGTCGCGCTTGCCGGTGTACTCGCCGTTCGCATCGCTCGTGCCGTGATAGAAATTCAGCAGCGCGGCGAGCGAGAACGACAGCAGCTTCGGCGCCGTGCCGTGCTTGGCCGCGTAATCCTTCAGCGTGGGCAACACGCGCACCTGCCACTTCGACACGGAATTCAGCGTGATCGAAATCAGCTCATGGCGGATGTAGCGATTGGCGAAACGCTCCATGATGGTCGCAGCGTATTGCTTGCGCTCCGCATCGGGCAGCGGCACGAAAGGCACGATCTCGTCGAACATCAGTGTGTTGAGATACTTCGACACGACGCTGTCGTCGATCATGCTCTGCACGGTGTCGAGGCCTGCGCTGTAGGCTGCCAGCGCACTCGCCGTATGCGCACCGTTGAGGATGCGCACCTTACGCGTGCGGTACGGTTGCAGATCGTCGGTCCACACCACGTCGAGGCCTGCCTTGTGCAAGGGCAGTTCGTCAGCCAGATGCTGCGGACCTTCGATCACCCACAGATGGAAAGGCTCGGCCGCCACCAGCAGCGTGTCTTCGTAGCCGAGGTCTGCGAACAGATCCTTTGCCTCGTTCGCCGGATAGCCCGGCACGATGCGATCGACCAGGGTGTTGAGGAAGTGGTTGTGCTTTTCGACCCACTGCACGAAAGCCTTGGGCAGTTTCCAGTCCTTGGCATGCTGCAGCACGAACTTGCGCAGCTTGGTGCCGTTGGCCTCGATCAGTTCGCAAGGCAGGAACACCAGACCGGTTTTCGCCGTGCCGCCGAGCACCTGGAAGCGCGCCCACAGCAGCGCCGCAACCTTGGCCGGAAAGCTTTGCGGGCATTCCGATGTCAGCGCTTCCTTCACGTAGGCGATGCCGGCTTCGGTCGTGTTGGACACGACGAAACGCAGCGCAGGATCGGACACGCAAGCCAGCAAGGCATCGCGATCCGTGTAGGGATTCAGCGAGTCGCGCACTGCGGTGATGACGCGCTTCGTTTTGACTTCCTTGCCGTCCTGCACACCACGCAGCAGCACGGTGTAGAGACCATCCTGATCGTTCAGCTTGCCGGCGATACCCTGGTTCAGCGGTTGCGCGATCGTGATGCGGCCATTCAGGAGGCCCGCGCCATTGGCGACATCGACCATCCAGTCGGCAAAGGCGCGCAGGAAATTGCCGTCGCCAATCTGCAGGATGCGTACTTCAGGAAGGGAATTCGAGGCGGCGACGTCCGCGCGTGCCGAAGAAAGCGTCTTGCGATTCAAGCCAGGCAAAGGTATCTCCCGTATTCAGCCGAGGTGATGACAATGGCCCGGCCGCATCTCGCAATTGCGTGCTGCCACCGGGCGTTTCAAGTGCATTTTGAGACCACGGACGAGCGCCCGTGAGTTGTCAGACAAAAAATGACAAATTTGTCGAATTATATCTGGTTGCCTGACAACCCGCCAAGTTTGCTGATGACTTCGAACGATGTTTCTCAGGTAAAGAAAAACACCGGCATGGCCTCACGCGGAATGATCGCGCCCGGATATTGCACGACGATGGAAGCGATCTTGTTGCCCGAGCGTGCGGCAACCTCCGGGGACTGTCCTTGCAGGCGTGCTGCCAGGTAACCGCCGGCGAAAGAGTCACCAGCGCCGGTGGTGTCGACCACCTTGGCTACTTTGAAGGTCGGCACCATGAAGGCTTCTTCGCCTCGCACGCGCACGATGGTCGGATCGACACCGCGCTTGATCACGACTTCGTCGCAGGTCAGCGAGAAAGCATGACTGAGGGCCGACTCTTCATCCAGGCCATACAGTGCGGCGTTGTCTTCCAGCGTGATCATCGCCAGATCTGCGTTGGCAAAAGCGCGGTCGTACCACGCAGCCGTATCGGGATCCCCACGCCACAAGCGCGGCCGGTAGTTGTTGTCAAAGAACACCTTGCCACCACGCGCACGCAATTTGTGGATCAGGTCGAACAGGCGCTCGCGCCCTGATTTGGGCAGCACGGCAAGGCTGATACCGCTGTAGTAAAGCGCGTCAAGCTCGTCGAGATGCGCTTCGAGCAAGCTCGGGTTATCGACGAAGTAGTCCTTGGCAGCGCTCATGTCGCGCCAGTAGTAGAAGGTGCGCTCGCCGTTTTCATCCACCTGGATGGTATAGAGGCCGGGCATCTTGCCTTCGTCGCAGCGCACCAGGCGCGTGTCGATGCTCTCTTCCGACCAGGCCTCGATCATGGCCTTGCTGTAGGCGTCCGTGCCGAGTTGGGTCGCGTAAGAAACGCGCACGCCGCCCTCGGTACCGAGTCGGGCGAGATACACCGCCGTGTTGAGCGTGTCTCCGCCGAAATTCTGTTGCATCGTGCCGAACATCTGGCCGCGCAGCTCGATCATGCATTCGCCGAACAGGGCGATACGACTGTGCTGTTTCATAGGGATGTGTTCGAAGTGTTACGGGGGTTTGTTGTTGTGCTCTTGTTGATCATCGTAGCGCCTGGAAACGGGCTTGCCGGCTGATGGGCGTCAGCAAACGGCGCCAAGGCCATCAATGTTTGCAAATGATGCCACCGGAAAGTCGACCGCACCTCCCCTTTGGTCAAATTTCATCGCGGTGCCCGCGAAAACCTGTATTGGCGAGTGTGCCGGGGATCCGGATTGCGGCGCGCTCAGGCAGGAATCTTGCCTGCGCCAGAGGGCAGCACAGCTTCTCGGCGTGACAAAATCACGAAAGCCGTTTTTTTCCGACTTTCGATCTAAATACAAAGACCTATGCTGCCGTTGAACATGATGCTGCAGTGTAGAATGTCGCCCTTATTACGAAAGTAATAAGCTTTGTTTCAGCCTCCGCTCGCCTTCGTCGAGCGCCCGCTGGCAAACCGGCAGCACCGCAGCACCCGGCAGCACTTCTTTATGCCTGGCCAATGAAACGGATGAGCCGAGTTTGACAGTAAGCACCAAGATCACTGTGACGCCCAAGCTGACAGCAGTCGCCAGCGAAGCCCCCGTTGCCCGTCGTGGCGAACGGTTGCGAGCCGTCGATTGCGTCAACACGGCGCTCGCCCAAGAATCCTTCAACGTTGCAGCGACAGCCGTAGCGAGCGAGCTGGCGCGCGCCTTCGACTGCGACCATGTAGTAATCGGCATGACCTACGGCGGTGCCTGCAAGCTGGTGGCCTGGTCAGGCGTGGCCGATCTGCGCCAGGAATTCCGTCTCGCCCGCATGGTGGCCGCCGCCATGGACGAGTCTGTAGACCAGAACGCAACGTTGCGTTATCCGCCGGAACCGGACGATCCGCCGCGAATCACCCTGATGCACGCCGAACTGGCCACAGCCGGAGTCGGCGAATCGGTGCTGACCATCCCGCTGGTCGCGCAACGTCGCATCGTCGGCGCCATGAGCTTCATCCGCGAGCGCAAGGTGCCGTGGCCGCACGACGAGATTGCCAGCCTCGAGAACCTCGGCAGCGTCATCGGCCCGGTGCTCGACCTGAAGCTGCGCAGCCAGGATTCGGCCTTCGCGCGCTTGCGCCGCGACCTCACTGCCTTTGGTCACCGCTTGACCAAGCCCGGCCACTACCGGACAAAGCTCGTCACATGTGGTTTGCTGGCCCTGCTCTCTGCCGCGCTGCTGATTCCGGTAGATGCCAATGTCACCGCTCCCGCAAAGCTGGAAGGTCTGATCCAGCGCAGCGTAACGGCGCCGGTCGACAGCTTCATCAAGGAAGTCTTCGTCCGCCCGGGTGATACGGTCGGTCAGGGCCAGTTGCTGTTGGTGCTCGCCGATCAGGAGTTGCGCAACGAACAACGTCGCCTCGAAAGCGCCCTGGCGCGCTTCCGCAGCGAGCACGCCAGCGCTTTCGCGCAGCAGGATCGCGCCAAGATGGTGGAAGCACAGGCGCGCGTCGACGAGACCGGCGCCCAACTCGCGCTGATCGAGGAGCAACTGGCGCGCACGCAGGTCACGGCGCCGTTCGATGGCCTGGTGATCCAGGGCGACCTGCAGCAGCAGATCGGTGCCCCTGTCCGTCGCGGCGACGCGCTGATGGTGCTGGCGCCAAACGATGGTTTCCGCATCGTGCTGCAGATCGAAGATCGCGACATCAAATCAATCAAACCCGGCATGCAGGGCCGCCTGACGCTGTCGGCCATGCCTTATGAGCCGCTGAAGGTGACGATCGAACGCGTCACGCCGCTGGCGCGTTTCGTCGATGGGCATAACGTCTTCGAAGTGCAGGCCGCCTTGCAGAAAGGCCTGCCAGGTTTGCGGCCAGGCCTCGAAGGTGTCGCCAAGATTTCGCTCGAGCGTCGCCCGGTGGCCCTGCTGTTCGGCGGTCGCCTGATGGAATGGGTGCGCTTCCATCTGTGGACGTTGTTCGGGTGATGAAGGTCTGCCATGGCTGAGTCACTTTTCAGTCCTTACTGGTATCGCGCCGCGCAGCTGCACCCTCGTCTGGTCAGTAGTGCCGATGTACGTCGCCAGGTGTTTCGCGGCGAGCAGTGGTACGTGGTCACCAGCGCAACCGGTGGGCGGCAGTTCCGCGTGAATAGTCTCGGCTACCAGATCGTCGGCCGTCTCGACGGGCGCCAGTCGGTGCAGGAGATCTGGGATTCGCTGGTGCGCCAGATGGGCACCGAAGCGCCTTCGCAACACGAAGTGCTGTCGATCCTCTCCGAGCTGACCGCAGCCGGCATGATCCAGAGCGAATATTCGCCTGACCTCGGCAGCATCTTCGACGCGGCCGAACGCCGCCGCAAGACGCAGAACCAGCTCAATCCGATGGCGCTCAAGGTGCCGCTGTTCGACCCGACGCCGCTGCTGGATGCGCTCGAACCGCTGATCCACCGCTTGTTCAAGCGCTGGATGTTGATCCTGTGGGCGCTGTGTATTGGCGCGGGCGTGGTCGTCGCCGCCATGAACTGGCCGGAGCTGTCGAACTACGCCAGCATCAACAGCCTGACCGCGCGCAACATGCTGCTGATGTGGCTGCTCTACCCGATCATCAAACTCATTCACGAGTTGGCGCATGCCGCTGCCATACGCTTCTGGCAGGGCGAAGTACGCGAGGTCGGCGCCACGCTGTTCCTGCTGGTGCCGGTGCCATATGTCGATGCCTCCGCTGCATCCGGTTTTCCCGACAAGCGCCATCGCATGCTGGTCAGTGCCATGGGCGTCATCGCCGAAACCAGCATCGCACTCATCGCGCTCGGCGTATGGCTGAGCGTCAGCGACGGCTGGGTCCGCAATATCGCATTTGCATGCATGCTGATCGGGGGGTTGTCCACCGTGCTGGTCAATGCCAATCCGCTGATGCGCTACGACGGCTACTACGTGCTCACCGACTGGCTGGAACTGCCGGGCCTTGCCACGCGCTCCGATGCCTGGCTGCGCTACCTCGGCGAGCGCTGGCTGCTCGGCAACGCATCGCTGCCACCACCACCCGGCTCCGCCAATCAGCGCAGCTGGCTGTTCGGCTACGGCGTGGCGGCACTGGTGTATCGACTCATGCTCTACGCGGGCATGATCCTGTGGCTGTTGGCAAAACAGGTACTGCTCGGCGTCGCGCTGGCTTTGTGGATGGCCTGGCGCTACGCCGCGCGGCCGATCTGGCAGGTAACGCGTCTGGTGTGGTCGGATCAGCGCCTGTCACGCCATCGCATGCGCGCCATCGCCGGCTTCAGCGTGGCCGCGGTGGCGCTGGTCACCGTCGTGTTCATCCTGCCGATGCCTTACACCACGATGGCTGAAGGCGTGGTGTGGGTGCCGGATGACGCTGTCGTGCGCAACGAGACGGAAGGCTTCGTCGAAGAGGTGTATGTGCAGGACGACGCCATGGTCACCGCCGGCCAGCCGCTGGTGCGCCTCGGCAATCACGAGCTGGAATCCGAACGCGAACAGCTGGCGACGCGCATCAGCAGCAATGCCACGGCCTTCAACGCGGCCCTGATGCAGCAACCCGGCTTGGCGCTGGCACTGCAAGAGGCGCAGGAAAAACTGCAGCAGCGCATGACCGAGCTGGATGAAAAGCTCGCGCATCTGGTCATCACCAGCCCGGTCAGCGGTCGACTGGCCCTACCGCGCTCGCAGGACCTGCCCGGCCGCTTCCTGTCGCGCGGCAGCACGCTGGCGCATGTCGTCGCGCCAGACAAGGTGGTCGTGCGCGCGGTACTGCCGCAAGCCGATGTCGCCGAACTGCGGCGCCCGCCGAAACACATCGACGTGCGTATGGCCGAGGATCGCCTGCAGCCACTCGAAGCCCATGTTGGGGGCCACGGTGCACCGGCCGCGAGCTTCCAGTTGCCGAGTGTGGTGCTGGGCGATCGCGCCGGCGGCAGCATCGTGACGGACCCGGCCGATCAGGAAGGCCTGCGCACGCTGGAATCCTTCTTCGTGCTGGATCTCGACGTGGTCGGTGCGAAGCTGCAACGCATCGGCAGCCGTGTCTGGATCCGCTTCGAGCATGCGCGCGAGCCACTCGCCGTACAGTGGTCGCGGCGCATCCGGCAACTTCTCGTCAAGCAGATCGGTTCGGGTTCGACCGACTTGCCCACCCCGCTGCCCTGATCGCCCAGCGACGATATGCGCAAGGCCTCCATCCCTGCTCCGGGTCACCTGTTCGGCCCCTACCCTGAGAGTACGTCAGCCCCTGCAGTGCCGTCCGTGCTGGCCGCAGCGCAGGCGCACGCGGGCGGCACGCGGCTGATCGCGCGCTGGCAACGCCAGCGCTTGCTGCGCCAGGTTGCACGTGTGCGCAAGTACCAGGCAGGCATGCCCGGCTTTCCCGGTGCGGAGCTGCGCCGCGCCATGAACGAAGCGCGCGCCGAGATGGCGCGCGATGGTTTCGCCTCGGAAGCCACGCTGCGCTGCATGGCCGGCGTGCTCAGCTGCATTCGCGCAGTGAGCGGCCACGTGCTGCGCGACAACCAGATCATGGCGGCCCTCACCGTGTTGCGCGGCGAGTTGGCCGAGATGCCTACCGGCGAAGGCAAGACCCTGTCGACCGCGCTGGCAGCTGCCACGGCAGCGCTGGCAGGCGTGCCGGTACACGTCATCACCTCGAACGATTACCTCGCTGCGCGCGATGCCGAACAGATGCGCCCGCTGTATCGCCTGCTCGGTCTGTCGGTGTCAGCGATCAAGCAGGAATTCAAACGCGACGAACGTATCGAAGCCTACGCCTGCAACCTGACCTATTGCAGCGCCAAGGAACTGGTCTTCGACTACCTGCGCGATCGCATGTCGCCGATGCCGAAGCTGCCCGACGATGACCTCGGCATGAGCGCACCGACACGTGTGCTGCGCGGCCTGTGCATGGCCATCATCGACGAAGCCGACAGCGTGCTCATCGACGAAGCGCTGACGCCCTTCATCCTCTCCGAGTCGTACAAGGAAGCCGCGCAGGTCCGGCTGTGTACGCTGGCCCTGCAGATCGCCGAGCGCCTGCAACCGGGCCCCGACTATCACCCACAAGCGGGCGGCATGGAACTCAGCGCCGCGGGCCGCGCCGTCATCGCCGAGCAGGTCGATAGCAACGAGCACGCGCTGTGGGCGATTCCGCGCTATCGCGAAGAGCTGGTGCAGCTCGCGCTGACGGCATTGCGCATTTTCAAGCGCGACGAGCACTACATCGTGCGCGACGGCAAGGTGCACATCGTCGATGCCAACACGGGCCGCGTGGCCGAAGGGCGTGCCTGGTCGCGCGGCCTGCAGCAGATGGTCGAGATCAAGGAAGGCTGCAAGCCCTCGCCGGCCACGCGTGTGATGGCGCAGATCACCTTCCAGCGCTTCTTTCCGCGCTATTACCGCATCGGCGGCATGAGCGGCACGCTGGCCGAGGCACGCCGCGAATTGCTCGAGGTGTATGGGCTGCCGGTGGTGAAGATTCCCAGCCACAAGACCTCACAGCTGCACATCAGCCCGCCACGCGTCTATCCCTCAGCCGCGCGGCGCTGGGCCTACGTGCTGGATGTCGTCAAGGCGCGCCACGCCAGCGGCCAACCCGTGCTGATCGGCACCGACTCGGTCCGCGATTCCGAATTCCTCAGCCAGATGCTGGCCGCGGAGGGCCTGTCGCATCGCGTGCTGAACGCACGCCAGGACCGCGAAGAGGCCGAGCTGGTATCGCACGCCGGTCGTTACGGCGCGATCACCGTCGCCACCAATATGGCCGGCCGCGGCACCGACATCCACATTGCGCCGGAGATCGCCAGCATCGGCGGCCTGCACGTCATCTCCTGCCAGCACAACAGCGCCAAGCGCATCGACCGCCAGCTGTATGGCCGTGCCGCGCGCCAGGGCCAGCCCGGCAGCGCAGAGGCCGTCCTATCGCTGGAAGAAGGCCTGCTGGGCCGCACACTCAACCCAACCATTTGTCACATTCTGTGCATCCGGCTCAGGTCGGATGGCACCCTGCCGTTATCTGTTGCGAGGGCCCTGTTCCGGCTTGCGCAATGGCTTGAAGAAAATCGCTCCCGCAAGGCGCGTAAACAATTGCGCGCGCAGGACGTCGCAATGCAGCAAAGAATGCATTTCGGCTTGCCCTCGGAGTAGCTCCAGAGACCCATACATGACACGACCCTTTACCGTTTCCGCACTCGCCTCACTCCTGTTCGTGCTCGCCACGGCACAGGCAGCGCCGCCGCCTGCCAATGCCTCGGCCCCGACAACCGACGCCGCCACGCGCTCCGCCTGGGCCGCGGGATCGGCTGCCAGCAGCGCACGCGCACGCGAAGAGTTGCTCGGCTGTCTGCTCGCCCCCACGGCCGAGGCCGAAGTGGGCAGCCCGGTAATCGGCGTGCTGTCGCGCGTACTCGTAGAGCGCGGTGACCGCGTGAAGAAAGGCCAGGCCGTCGCCCAGCTGATGGACGATGTCGAACGCGCCTCGGCCGATGCTGCCGCGCAACGCTTCGAAAATCGCGCCGAGATCGCCGCGGCAAAATCCGCCTACGAATTCGCCCAGAAGAAAGCCGACCGCGCACGCGAGCTGGTCGACAAGCAATTCATCTCGCCGCAAGCCCTCGAGCAGGCCGACTCCGAAGCCAAGGTCGCCGCCATGCGCTATGCGCAAGCCCAGGAACAACGCGTCGTGGCGCGCCAGGAGATGGCCGTGGCACGCGCCCAGCTCGGGCAACGCACGATCACCTCGCCGATCACCGGCGTCGTGACCGACCGCTACATGTCGGCCGGCGAACGCGTCGAGCAGAAGGCGATCGCCAAGATCGTGCAGATCGATCCGCTGCGTGTCGAAGTCGTCGCGCCTGCCACCCGTTTCAATTCGATCCGCCCCGGCAGCACGGCGCGCGTCACACCTGACCTCGCAGGCAGCACCGAGCGTGTCGCCAGGGTCGTACTTGTGGACCCGGTGATCGACGCTGCAAGTAACACGTTCCGCGTACGCCTCGAATTGCCGAACCCGGGCTACGCCGTGCCATCCGGCCTGCGCTGCAAGATCGTATTCGGCGAGTAAGACTCCACGGACTGACACAGAACCAGACCGCAACCAGCACAAGGAAACAGGATGGGGCATGCCGATCTCGGCGCAAGGCTCAAACGTTTTTTCTCCCGCCGCAAGGGAGAGAAAACGTCGACGCCTGCGCGCGAGCTGACGCCAGCCACCCCACCGCGCCGCGCAATCTTCGAAGAGGTTGAAGCGCGCATCCTTTTCTCGGCCGACGTCGCGCCCGGCGTGAGTGATGGCACGAGCGCCGAAGTCCGCATCATCGACAGCGAAGCCGATGCCCCGGCTGCAACGCCGGCCGTCGTCACTTATCAGCAACAGGGAGATGCCTGGGTCAATCCGTATTCGGACCCCTACAGCGCGGCGACCGCAGCAAGCACGGCCACCCAGCCAGGACAGCAGCTCGTCTTCATAGACACCACCGTCGAACACTGGGAAGAGTTGCTGGCCGACGTGCAGAAGTCACAGCCAGATGCGGAAGTGTTCGTGCTCGACGCCACGCGCGACGGTATCCAGCAGATCACCGATATGCTGGCCGGGCGCAACGACATCGCCGCCATCCACGTCATCTCGCACGGCTCGGCCGGAAATCTGGTGATCGGCAGCTCCCTGGTCGACAACATCACGCTGGGCGCTTATGCGGAAAGCATCAGCTCCTGGCGTGGCGCGCTGAGCGAAGATGCCGACATCCTGTTCTACGGTTGCGATGTCGCCGCCAATGAGTCCGGCCAGCAACTGATCGACCAGATCAGCACGCTCACCGGGGCCGACACTGCGGCCAGTACCGACGTCACCGGCAACACCGCGCTCGGCGGCAACTGGACGCTGGAATACACGCACGGCCAGATCGAAACGGCGGTCATTCTCGATGCCGCTGCTCAGCAAAGCTGGATGGGCACGATGGCCATCTCGCTCGACGCCGTCAGCTCATCAGCCACCAGTGGCAACGCGACCAGCCTCACCTGGTCCCATACCGTTGGCAGCGGCTCCAACGGCATCCTCATCGTCGAGATTGCCCTGCGTTATAACGCAGGCGCGTCATCGGTTACCTACGGCGGCACCGCCCTGACCAAGCTCAGCTCCGTCACCGATGGCGGCGGCATCGTCACCGCCGAGCTGTGGTACCTCAAGGCGCCCGCCAGTGGCACCAAGAGCATCGTCGTCACCTTGCCGACGACCCACGAGTTCGTGGCAGGCGCAACCAGCTTCTTCAACGTCAACCAGACGACTCCGTTCGGCACAGCGGCGACCAACGACGGCAGCGGCACAACGGCCAGCGTCACGGCATCGTCAGCCAGCGGTGAAATCGTCGTGGCAGTGGCGGCCTCCCGCCAGAACAGCAGTTCGTCAGTGGGCAGCGGCCAGACAGAATTGTGGACCGAGCAGAACGGCACCTTGAGCGCCGACGCCTGGGGCAGCACCACGAGCAAGGCCGGCGCCGCATCGGTTGCGTCGTCGTGGACCATCAGCAGCAGCGAATGGGCCGCGACCGCGGTGTCGCTCAAGGCCACACCGAACAATGCCCCGACCACGACGATCACGCCAACCAGCTACACGGCAACCGAGCAGGTCTCGCTCACCCTGCAAGGTACGGGCATCACCGTCGCTGACGCGGACAACGATCCACTGACGGTTACCATTTCCACCGGCAACAGCAGTTCGCAATTCACGGCCGCCGTCGGCACGACCGGGGTCACCATCGTGTCGGGCAACACGTCCAACGCGCTCGTACTGTCAGGCACGGCCGCCCAGCTCAATAACTTCTTCGCCGGCAACGGCGGCGCCACCTTCTCGTTCCGCATGCCCGGTGACACGCCCGCGGCATCGGTCACGATGACGATCTCGACCTCTGATGGTGTGGCCTCAGGCAGCGACACGGCAACGATCAACATTACTGCTGTCAATGACGCCCCAACCGTCACCATCACGACCGACCCCTACAGCGCGACCGAACAGACTTCGCTGACACTGCAGGGTACGGGCATCTCTATTGCAGACGTCGACGCAGGAGCCTCCAGCGTCACCGCGACCATCTCGGTCGCCAGCGGTACGCTGACCGTAGCCGCAGGCAGCACGGGTGCGGGCGTCTCGGGCTCTGGCACAAACACGATCACGCTGACCGGTACGCTCACGCAGATCAACAACCTGCTGGCCGGCAACAATAGCGGCACGCTGACCTACATCTACAGCGGCGATGCGCCACCCGCCAGCGACACGCTGACCGTCAGCGTCAATGACGGTGGCAACACCGGTACCGGCGGTGCCAAGACCGGCTCTGACTCCACGACCATCAACATCACGGGAGTGAACGATGCGCCGGTGCTGTCAGGCACCAACAACTTCAGCGCGATCAACGAAGACAACACCACCAGCGGCGGCACGCTGGTCTCGTCGCTGGTGTCCGGCAAGATTACCGAGCCGGATGGCGGCAGCACCTATGGCATTGCCGTCACGGCCGTCGATAACACCAACGGCACCTGGCAATACACCACCAACGGCGGCAGCAACTGGAGCAGCTTCGGCAGCCCGTCGAACACCGCTGCGCGCCTGCTGGCCGCCGATGCCAACACCTACATCCGCTTCGTCCCGAACACCGACTGGAGCGGCACGGCCACCATTACCTATCGCGCATGGGACCAGACCAGCGGCACGGCGGGCAGCACGCTCAGCACCAACAGCAACGGCGGCTCAACAGCCTTCAGCACGGCCACGGCGTCTCCCAGTATCACGGTCAATGCGGTCAATGACGCCCCGGTCGTCACCAACACCTCCAGCACGCTGGCATACACCGAGAATGCGGCTGCCACAATCATCGACAGCGCGCTGACCATCAGCGACGTGGATAGCACCACTCTGACCGGCGCGACCATCACGATCAGCGCCAACTACTCCTCGTCGCAGGATGTGCTGGCCTTCACCAACCAGCTGGGCATCACCGGCTCGTGGAACTCCGGCACCGGCGTACTGACCCTGAGCGGCACCACCACGGTCGCCAACTACCAGACCGCGCTGCGCTCGATCACCTACTACAACAGCAGCGACAACCCGAGCACCTCAACCCGCACAGTCACCTTCACGGTCAACGATGGCAGTGCGACAGGCTCGGATACACGCGACATCAGCGTCACGGCCGTCAATGATGCGCCGGTCGTGACCACGACCGGGACGACCCTCAGCTACACGGAGAATGCGGCCGCCACGGCCATAGACAACGCGCTGACGATCAGCGACGCCGACAGCACCAACATGACTGGCGCGACCATCACGATCAGCGCCAACTACTCCTCGTCGCAGGACGTGCTGGCCTTCACCAACCAGCTGGGCATCACCGGTTCGTGGAACTCCGGTACTGGCGTACTGACCCTGAGCGGCACCACCACGGTCGCCAACTACCAGACCGCGCTGCGTTCCATCACTTACTACAACAGCAGCGACAACCCGAGCACCGCGACGCGCACTGTCACCTTCACGGTCAACGATGGCGCCACCACCGGCTCGAACACCCGCAACATCAGCGTGACGGCAGTGAACGATGCACCGGTCGTGACGACCACTGGCAGCACGCTGGCATACACCGAGAACGCCGCCGCCACGGCCATCGACAACGCGCTGACGATCAGCGACGCCGACAGCACCAACATGACCGGCGCGACGATCACGATCAGCGCCAACTATTCGTCGTCGCAGGACGTGCTGGCCTTCACCAACCAGTTGGGCATCACCGGCTCATGGAACTCCGGCACCGGCGTACTGACCCTGAGCGGCACCACAACCGTCGCCAACTACCAGACCGCGCTGCGCTCCATCACCTACTACAACAGCAGCGACAACCCGAGCACCGCGACACGCACCGTCACCTTCACGGTCAACGATGGCGCCACCACCGGCTCAAACACCCGCAACATCAGCGTAGCAGCCGTGAACGATGCACCGGTCGTGACGACCACTGGCAGCACGCTGGCATACACGGAGAACGCCGCCGCAACGGTCATCGACAACGCACTGACCGTCAGCGACGCCGACAACACCAACATGACCGGCGCTACGATCACGATCAGCGCCAACTATGCCTCCGGCCAGGACGTGCTGGCCTTCACCAACCAGCTGGGCATCACTGGCTCGTGGAACTCCGGTACTGGCGTACTGACCCTGAGCGGTACCACCACCGTCGCCAACTACCAGACCGCGCTGCGTTCGATCACCTACTACAACAGCAGCGACAACCCGAGCACAGCGACCCGCACCGTCACTTTCGCAGTCAACGACGGCAGCACGACAGGGTCGGGCACGCGTGACATCAGTGTTGCAGCCGTCAACGATGCGCCGGTCGTGACCACCACCGGCAGCACGCTGGCCTACACGGAAAACGCCGCAGCCACGGCCATCGACAACGCGCTCACCGTCAGCGACGCCGACAGCACCAACATGACCGGCGCGACGATCACGATCAGCGCCAACTATGCCTCCGGTCAGGACGTGCTGGCCTTCACCAATCAGCTGGGCATCACGGGCTCGTGGAACTCCGGCACTGGCGTGCTCACGCTTTCAGGCACCACCACGGTCGCCAACTACCAGACCGCGCTGCGCTCCATCACCTACTACAACAGCAGCGACAGCCCGAGCACTGCGACGCGTACCGTCACATTCACCGTCAACGACGGCAGCACGACCGGCAGCAACACCCGCAACATCAGCGTCACCGCAGTGAACGATGCGCCGACCGGCGCCGACAAGACCATCACGACGAACGAGGACACGGCCTACACCTTTGCCGCCTCCGACTTCGGTTTCTCTGACGTCGATAGCGGTGACTCGCTCAGCGCCGTGCGCTTCGATACGGTGCCGGCCGTGGGTACCTTCACCTACTCCGGCGGCACTGTCACGGCGGGCACCATCCTCACAACCGCGCAGCTCTCCACGCTGGTGTTCACACCTGCCGCGAATGCCAATGGCAATAGCTACGCCAGCTTCACCTTCAGCGTACGTGACCAGAGCAGCGTCTATGACGCCTCGCCCAATACGATCACTTTCAATGTCACGCCGGTGAACGATGCACCGACCGGCGCTGACAAGACCATCACGACCAACGAGGACACGGCCTACACCTTTGCCGCCTCCGACTTCGGCTTCTCCGATGTCGATAGCGGTGACTCGCTCAGCGCCGTGCGCTTCGATACGGTGCCGGCCGTGGGTACCTTCACCTACTCCGGCGGCACCGTCACGGCGGGCACGATCCTCACGACTGCGCAGCTCTCGACCCTGGTATTCACGCCTGCCGCGAATGCCAACGGCAACAGCTACGCCAGCTTCACCTTCAGCGTACGTGACCAGAGCAGCGTCTATGACGCCTCGCCCAACACGATCACTTTCAATGTCACGCCGGTGAACGATGCCCCGACCGGTACTGACAAGACCATCACGACCAACGAGGACACGGCCTACACCTTTGCCGCCTCCGACTTCGGCTTCTCTGACGTCGATAGCGGTGACTCGCTCAGCGCCGTGCGCTTCGATACGGTGCCGGCCGTGGGTACCTTCACCTACTCCGGCGGCACCGTCACGGCGGGCACGATCCTCACGACTGCGCAGCTCTC